>CAWAOQ010000012.1:0-164861 GCA_963783785.1 uncultured beta proteobacterium
TGGAGTTGTGGTTTGACGAACCGGAGCCACCGGGGCGCCGCCATGACGTCGTGGTTCGCATCGCGCGCCGGAGCCCAGTCCGGCGGGGCGAAACGAGGAGTTCTATTCGTTGCATATAGGCCTGTCACAGAGTCTCGACGATATTTTCGATGGTTTCGCGCGAAACACACGCGCAGAGATCAAGAAGTCGATCGAAAGGGTGACGTCCTGCAATTTGAGTTCATCGAAGTCCAAGTGTCGACCAATTGCGGGAGTTCGTCGACTTCTATGATGAATTTGCTCGAGGAAAAGGTATGGCAAGCCTTGCGACCGAAGACAGATCGAAGCCTATGCGGCGGTCGGGGCGCTTTACGCTGACTCGCGTCGTCAAATTCTGATAGGACATTGGCATGGCATGCGACTGTCAGCTACGGCGAATATATCGGACTGGTGCATTCGGTCTCCCACTTTCGCGAGGCCGATAGATGAATTTCGGAAGCTGATTAGTCGAGCCAACCGACGCCTGCACTGGGAAGAAATTCAGCACTTTCGAGATGAGAGGGTTTCGTGTCTACGATTTCGGTGGCTGGTACGCTGGGTCAACTGATGTCGAAAAGTTGATGATCAACAGGTTCAAGGAGGAGTTTGGCGGCCAGAAGGTGCTGGAGTTCACAGTGACTGAGAACCGCAGCCTTCTCGCCAAGTCGGTCGCTGCGATTCACGACCTATGGCAGTGACATTGGTTCGCAAAGTGGATCGGGAAACGCTCTATCGCTGGCCAGTCGCGGATCGCCTGCGAGTAGGTAGATATGTGTGGCATTTCGGGAATCCTCAGCCTCGGTTCGGCGGCTCCGCCGAGCGATGGTGAGTTGTCGTCCATGATCCGGCAACTGCATCACCGCGGCCCCGATGGCGTGGGGTTCTATCGATCGGGACCGATCGGCCTCGCGCATGCTCGCCTGAGCATCATCGACATCGCCGGCGGCGCGCAGCCGATTCACAACGAGGACAGGACCGTCTGGGTCACGTTCAACGGTGAAATATTCAACTACGTTGAGTTGCGACGCGACCTCGAACTGCGTGGCCACACTTTCTACACGCACTCCGACACGGAGGTGATCGTTCACCTCTATGAGCAGTACGGGGAGCAGTTTGTCGCGCACCTGAACGGACAGTTCGCCATCGCGCTGTGGGACGTCAAGCATCAACGGCTGGTGTTGGCGCGCGACCGGACAGGCATCCGCCCCCTCTTCTACACACACGCAGGCGGCAGGCTGCTGTTTGCGTCCGAAGCGAAGGCGCTGTTCGCCGTTTCCGACGTTCCGCGCCGGCTTGACCCGCAAGCCCTCGGCGAGATCTTCACGTACTGGTCACCCTTGGCGCCGCGCACGGTGTTCGAGGGTGTCGTGTCGCTCCCGCCGGGGCACATCATGGTGGCCGATGAGGGCGGCTCGCGCGTGGCGCGCTACTGGGACTGGAGCTTTCCCGCCGGTGACGCGGTGGATACGCGCTCGGAGCGGGACTGTGCAGACGAGTTGAAGGAACTGCTCATCGACTCGGTGCGCCTGCAGTTGCGCTCGGATGTGCCGGTGGGTGCGTACCTGAGCGGTGGCCTCGATTCGTCGATCGTCACGTCGGTGATCAAGAACTTCACCGATACGCCCCTGCGCACGTTTTCGCTCACGTTCGCCGATGCGGAGTTTGACGAGAGTGCGTACCAGAATGAACTCGTCTCGTATCTCGGCACTGAACACTCCTCGGTCCGGTGCACCCGCGCCGATATCGCAGCGGCATTCCCGCGCACGATCTGGCACACCGAGTCGCCGATCGTCCGCACCGCACCGGCGCCCTTGATGCTGCTGTCGCAAAGCGTTCGCGAGTCGGGCTACAAGGTCGTCTTGACGGGCGAGGGGGCAGACGAGGTGTTCGGCGGCTACGACCTGTTCAAGGAGGCGAAGATTCGGCGCTTTCTTGCGCGCGAGCCGCAGTCCAAGAGTCGCCCGCGCATTCTCGAGCGGCTTTACCCCTACCTCCAACACTCGCCTGCGGCAGGCCGTGCCTTCACGCACCGGTTCTTTTCCGAGGGCCTGGATCACCTGCGGCAACCTTACTTTGCGCACATTCCACGCTGGACGACGACGCGCCGCATCTGGCAGTTCTTCTCTGCCGACGTGCGCGAGCGGCTCGAACGCTGGGATCCCTACCGGGCCATCGGGCAAACTTTGCCGGAAGAGATCGGTCGATGGGCGCCGATGAGCCAGGACCAGTATGTCGAGGCGCACACGCTCATGTCGGGCTACTTGTTGTGCTCGCAGGGTGACCGCGTCGCAATGGCCAGCTCCATTGAGGGTCGCTTTCCTTTCCTGGACCATCGCTTGATCGAGTTCGCCAATCGCCTGCCACCCAAGTTCAAGATGAAGGGCCTGACGGAGAAGTACCTCCTGAAGAAGGCGATGACCGGCTTGTTGCCAGAGTCGATCCGCGTGCGCACCAAGCAGCCCTACCGGTCGCCAGACAGTCAGAGCTTCTTTGACGAGGGCAAGCCAGTCGATTACGTGGACGACTTGCTCGGCAAGTCGCGTATCGAGCAGGCAGGGTATTTCGACGCAGCAGCCGTGAGAAAGCTGTTCGAGAAGTGTCGGACAGGGCGGGCCATCGGTTTCGGGGACAACATGGCCTTTGTCGGCATTCTGTCCACCATGCTTTTGCATGACGCATATGTACAGCCGACCTCTGCGAGCTTGGTCGGCGCGACGCGAGATGCCGTGACGGCGCTCGCCTGATCAGTGAGTTGATTGAGCTAGGGCCTGCGGATGCTTCTTCACGAATTCTTGGCGACTTCGGTCTCTCAGAAGCCAGACAAGGTCGCACTGGTGTGCGAGAACCAAACATATACCTACGCGCAGCTTGCGCAGAGGGTGGCGCAGCTTGCTGTTGAGCTTCAGCGTTGCGGCGTTGCCCGCGGTGATCGCGTGGCGCTGTTCCTGGACAACGGCGTCGAACTGGTGGCGGGGGTGTTCGCCGCATTGGTGGCGGGGGCCGTCTTCATGCCGGTCAACCCGTTGACCAAGGCCGACAAACTGGCCTACATGTTGAACGATTCGCGGGCTGCCGCACTCATTACCCACTCGAGCCTGGCGTCGGTCTATGAGGACGCACTGGCGCTCAACCGCACCGTGCTCAGTTGCATCGTCGCAGGGCGTGGCGAAGGGCGTGATCCCAGAATCGTTCGATACCCCGAGGCGATGACTGGCAACTCGCCAGCGCCAAGAGACCCGGGTCTCATCGACCAGGACCTGGCCGCCATCATCTACACGTCGGGCTCGACCGGGGATCCCAAGGGCGTGATGCTGACCCATCTGAACATGGTGTCTGCCGCACGCTCGGTCAGCACGTATCTGGGGTTGAGAGACGATGATGTGATCGTCTGTGTCCTGCCGCTTGCCTTCGACTACGGCCTTTATCAGTTGCTGATGAGTGTCAAAGTCGGGGCAACGTTGGTGCTGGAGAAGTCATTCACGTTTCCGGTCAAGGTGCTCGAACGGATGGCGCAGCACAAAGTGTCCGTCTTCCCGGGCGTGCCGACGATCTTCTCGATGCTGATGAACATCGGGACGCTGGCGAGCTATGACCTGCATGCATTGCGAATGATCACCAACACGGCTGCTGCGCTGTCGGAAGAGCACATCCGTCAACTGCGTGGCCTCTTCCCGCAGGCTCAGTTGTTCTCGATGTACGGCCTCACCGAATGCAAGCGCGTTACCTACCTGCCGCCCGAGCAACTCGACATCCGCCCGACCAGTGTCGGGCGTGGCATGCCGAACGAGGAGGTCTGGCTGGTCGACGAATCCGGCCGGCGCCTGCCCAACGGAAGCACGGGTGAGCTGGTGATTCGCGGCAGCAACGTCATGCGCGGGTACTGGGAGAAGCCTGAAGAGACGGCCAAGCGCCTCAGACCAGGGCCAATTCCCGGCGAGATGATCCTCTACTCGGGGGACATCTTCCGCACGGACGAAGAGGGGTACCTATACTTCGTCGCTCGCAAGGACGACATCATCAAGAGTCGGGGCGAAAAGGTCAGCCCCCGTGAGGTGGAGAACGCGCTTTACGCACTCGAGGGGGTCTACGAGGCAACAGTCATCGGCGTGCCAGATCCCTTGCTCGGCCAGGCGATCAAGGCTTTCGTGGTCCTCAAGCAAGGCTATCGCTATTCCGAGCGCGACGTGATCAAGCATTGCATGGGCAGGCTCGAGAACTTCATGGCGCCCAAGTACGTCGAGTTCGTCGATGCGCTTCCCAAGACCGACACTGGCAAAATCAAGAAGACTGGCTTGGCGTGACCGTAGCGATGCGCTGCCCGGCACCACTTTCGAACAAGGCGAGATGAATGACCAACGTTAAGAGCCAGGTTCGGGCGTTCATCGCCGAGAACTTCCTGATGGGCGCCAACGCGGCAAAGTTCGCCGACACCGATTCGTTCTTGGATCTTCACATCATCGACTCCACTGGCTTTCTGGAGCTCGTCACCTTCCTCGAAGAGAGGTTCGGCATCCGCATCGAAGATGAAGAGATGATTCCGGAGAACCTTGACAGCCTCGACAGCATCGAGGCCTATGTCAACAAGAAGTTGACCAACAGGTGAGACGAGCGCGGACCCGGCCCCTTGCAGGCTGCCAGCGGCATTGACGCCATGAACTTGTGCTCATCTGTTCTGGACCTCGACTGCGCGGCGGAGGTCGCACGAATCTCGAGTCGCATCGTTGCTGTCGTGGCACAAGAGCAGCGACGCCGGGGGGTGGTCATTGCGTTGTCGGGCGGTGTGGACAGCTCGGTGTGCGGAGCGCTTGCAGTGCGCGCGCTTGGCCCACAGAAGGTGTACGGTCTGATGCTGCCGGAGAAGGACTCGAAGTCGAGCAGCAAGGACCTCGGACAGCGCGTCGCCGAGCAGTTGGGCATCCCGTTCTCGGTCGAGGACATCGCTCCGACGCTCGAGGCGATTGGTTGCTATCGCTGGCGCGACGAGGCCATGCGGCGCGTCTTCCCCGACTACGCAGACGGGTGGAAAAGCAAGATAGCCATTTCGGGCGGCGCCGAAGGCCGCATCAATTTCTTCAAGCTGATCGTGCAGTCGCCCGAGGGGCAAGTTCATGAGGCTCGCTTGCCGATTCGGGAGTACCTGCAAATCGTTGCGGCAACCAACTACAAGCAACGCATCCGCAAGACGGTGGAATACTTCCACGCGGATCGGTTGAACTATGCGGTGATCGGCACCCCGAACCGCTTGGAGTACGACCAAGGATTCTTCGTGAAGAACGGCGACGGCGCGGCGGACATCAAGCCCATTGCCCATCTCTACAAGACGCAGGTTTACGCCCTTGCGAGGTATCTCGGCTTGCCTGATGAGGTGTGCTCGGCAAAGCCTACGACCGACACCTACAGCCTCCCGCAAGGGCAGGACGAGTTCTATTTCTCGCTGCCATACGACAAGATGGACATCGCCTTGTGGGCTCACAACCACGGCATCCCGGTGGCAGAACTGGCCGCGTATCTCGGTGTCGACCAGGCGCGTGGCGAATTCATCTATGCGGACATCGAGTCGAAACGGCGCGCGACGCGTTACTTGCATGCACGTCCGGCATTGTTGGGGCAGGTCGACGAGATCGACGCCTGATCAAATCGCGCAGTGCGCTCTGCCGTCGGCCCATGACACGATGAACGATTCAGAGTCACAGCTTCTCGGGAGTGTTGGGGGCGATCTGTTCCGCGTGCTGTATGCCCGGCTCGAACATGGATTGCAGACCCTGCCTGACAAACCGGAGGAGACCGCCGACTCGACGCTTCGATGTTTGTGGCACTTGGCGGCGGGCAACCCGCTGTCACCCGACGCTGCAGTCGAGCAGCCCCTCCACGCGCTGACCGCGGAGATGCAGTCATCTCTGCTGCGCCTCGTCGAGCAGCGGATTTCAGGAATTCCACTGGGACATCTCTGCGGCCACCAGCGCTTCATGGGATTGGAACTGCTTGCCGGTCCTCAGGCACTCATTCCGCGGCGGGAAACTGAACTGCTCGCTCGAGCAGTGATGGATACCTTGCGCAATCGCGTGCTGCCCGATAGCGGCCGGGCCACCGTGGTCGATACGTGCACCGGCTGCGGAAATCTGGCCGTTGCCATCGCCAGCGCGGATCCACGTGTGAAGGTGTTTGCCTCCGACCTCTCTGCCGATGCGATTGAACTCGCCAGGCGCAATGTCGAACACCTCCGACTAGGCGCGCAGGTCGAACTTCGGGTGGGCGATCTGCTGCAGCCTTTCGATGAACCCCGCTTTCACAGGGCCGTGGACGTCATCGTCTGCAACCCGCCCTACATCTCCAGCAGGAAGTTGGAAACGATGCCGGGCGAGATCATCGGGTTCGAACCACGGCTCGCGTTCGATGGCGGTCCATTGGGCGTTCGAATTCTGCAGAGGTTGATTCGTGAAGCACCCAGTCTTCTGCGTGAGGGGGGATGGCTGTTGTTTGAAGTCGGCCTCGGGCAAGGCCCGGCAGTCATGCAGCGCATGTCAGGCGCAGGTGGCTACTCGGAGATCAGCGGCGTGACTGACGCTGAAGGGCAAGTCCGGGCGGTGCGCGCACGGTCTTCCCCGTGACAAGGGCGCACGCGTGACCACGAGCAGGGCAAAGTGCATGTCACTTTGCTTGGATCGCGACCCTGGTGACGAAGTTGTAGATGCCCTTTTCGCCCATGGAGCGGGCTGCTGACAGTTCGCCGGGCCGAGTGGCGTACAAGACCCTGCCTTGTTCCGACAGGACCGCGGCTGCAGGGATACCGCCTTTCAGCGGCACGCCAAAGGATTCAGCGATGTCGACGTTTTGATCGAACCTGCCCACGTTGACCTTCACAACTTTGAAGTTCTTTGCGATGAGTGCAGCAGATGGCCCGTCCTTGAACGCGATGTCAAGGAACTTGCAGTCTCCGCACCAGTTGGCGCCGAACACCACGAGAACCTGCACCTTTGACTTCTGGGCCTCGGCTTGCGCTGCCCTGATTGCAGCTCTTGCGTCGGCCGATTCATCATAGGGCTGCGTCGTCGCAGCCATGGCCAGCGTCACTGAGGCGAGAAGGATCGCGGCGATGGGGCTGCGCATGGGTACTCTCCGCTTCGGGGTCTGAGCCGTTCTGCACCAGCGAGTGTGCGCTCACGCCCCTGACGCGAACCCGTCGGGGTTGAGCCGCTGCCAGCGCCAACTGTCGGCGCACATCGTGTCGAGATCCCGCTGCGCGCGCCAGCCCAACAGCGCCTCGGCGCGGCGAGGATCGGCATAGCAGGCGGCCACGTCGCCGGGGCGACGGGGTACCAGTTCGTAAGGAATGGGCCGGCCGCTCGCTCGCTCGTACGCGCGCACCACGTCGAGCACGCTGTAGCCGACGCCCGGTGCCCAGGTTGACGGTGAACGAGCCGGGTGCATCCAACAGTCTGCGCAGCGCCGCAACGTGGCCTTCGGCGAGGTCCATCACATGGATGTAGTCGCGCACGCCGGTGCCGTCCGGCGTGGGGTAGTCGTGGCCGAATACCTGCAGGCGAGGACGCCGGCCAATGGCGACCTGCGCCACGTAGGGCATCAGGTTGTTGGGCACGCCGCGCGGGTCTTCGCCGATGGCGCCGCTCTCATGGGCCCCCACGGGATTGAAGTAGCGCAGGCAGGCGGTCTGCCAGGCGGGCTCGGCCGCGCCAAGGTCGCGCAGGATCTGCTCGGCCATCAGCTTGGTCTGGCCGTAGGGGTTGGTGGCGGCCAGCGGCGCGTCCTCGTCGATCGGCAGCGTCTCGGGCTGCCATACACCGTGGCGCTGCTGCTGAAGACGAAGCGGCTCGGCGCCGTGCCGGCGCATCGTCTCGCAAACGGCGAGCAGGCCGCCGAGGTTGTTGGCGTAGTAGGCCAGCGGTTTGGCGGTGGATTCGCCGACCGCTTTGAAGGCCGCGAAATGCACCGTCGCGTCGACGCGGTGTGCTCGAAGCAGCGCCTGCATCGCGCCGTGCGTCGCACACGTTCAAGCGCTCGAAACGCGGCGCGTGGCCGAGCAGGTGCTGCAGCCGCACCAGCACCTGCGGCGAACTGTTGCTGAAGTCGTCGACGCCGATGACCGCGAAGCCGGCCGCTTGCCAGCGCCAGCCAGGTGTGGGAGCCGATGTAGCCGGTCGCGCCGGTCAGCAGGATGGTCGGCAAGGCAGCAGGATCAATCGAGCGCGATCTGGCCGAAACAGCCGAAACGGTCGTTGTCGTAGGCTGACGAGCCGAAACCCGAGGCCGAGCGCGATTCGCGGCTGGCGTTGCAGCCGAATGCCAGCGTACGGGTGGCCGCCCAGCGCGCGCCCAACGACACGGTCGTCGTGTCGTCGTTGCCGGTGGCGCCGGTGAAGCCGTCGACAAAGTCGCGCTTTGCGTAGCCGATGCCCCCGGTCAGCGTCACCTTGCCCGTCATCAGGTACTCGGCGCGCAGCGTGAGCGCATTGGTGACTTGGCTGAAGTCGCTGGCCGATCACCGTGGCGCCATTCGTTGTCCAGACGCAGGTAGCCTGTCTCCTGACCGGTGTCGCGAGACAGGGTGGTTCGCAGGTTCAACAGCCCGGTGGGCTGCCAAGCCCAGACCAGCGAACCGGTCACGCCCTCGAAGTCAGCGGCGGTCGCCAGTTTGTACTCGAGCTTGCCGAAGAAGAGGCGGGCATTGACGGTGCTCGCGCCGGTGGGCACCCAGTCGGCCGCGATGTAGAAATCCTGCCGGTCGCTTTGGTCGGGCTCGGTCTGGCCTGGTGCGGGCCACTGGTAACGCGTGCGCTCGCCGCGGAAGCCGGCGCCCAGACTCAGGATGCCGCTCGTCCGGTAACTGACGCCGAGGCTGCCACTCTCCTGCTTGTACTCGGCGGGCTGCGTACTCGGGCGCAGTGAAGTCAACCAGCCGCGCACCGAGTCTGGCGTCGAAGCTCAGCGCAGTCACCACGCCCAGCCGCACGAGGGCACTCGAGGTCTTGGCTGCGCTCCAAGTTGGAGACCGACACTGGTACGACGCCGCCGACGATGAAGTCGGACTGCTGCTGGTTGGCGTTGAACGTGACGTTGCCCGAAAGGCGCTCGACGGTCGACCAGTCGAGGCCGGCACCGATCGCGTACTCGTTGTTGTCGCGCTCGCTGAAGTCGTTGTAGCGTATGACATTCAGCTACTGCATTGGCATAGGCGCGCTGCCGCCCAAACGGCAGGTTCAGACCGCCTCTCAGCGTGGTCGTGGAGATGTTGTCGCTCCGCTCGGTGCCGGGCGGGAGCCGCAGCGGGTTCGACTCATGACTGAAGTCCTGCGTCAGGCCGACGTACCACGGCCGATCGCCGGACTGGGCGAATGCCGCGGTGCTGAGGACGAGGCCTGCGGCTGCAGCCAGAAGGTTCAAGCGGATGTGCATGTCAGTCTCCTGGAAGCAAGTATGCTCAATAAGCGTTGCGGTCGAAGAAGATCACTCTCAAGGTACGCACGATGATCTGCAGGTCAAGGCCGAGCGACCAATTGCGCAGATACTCCAGATCGTATTCCACTCGGGCCTTCATCTTGTCGATCGTCTCGGTTTCGCCACGAAGCCCGTTGACCTGAGCCCAGCCGGTGATGCCTGGCCTGACCTTGTGGCGCACCATGTAGGCCTTGATCAGCTCACGGTAGATCTCGTTGTGTGCCACCGCGTGCGGCCGGGGCCCGACGATGCTCATGCGGCCCTGCAGCACGTTGAAGAACTGCGGCAACTCGTCCAGCGAGGTGCGGCGCAGGAAGGCGCCGAACGGCGTGATGCGCGGGTCTCCCTTGGTCGCCTGATCGATGACGGGGCCGTTGTCCTGCGTGGTCATCGAGCGGAACTTGTAGACCGTGATCTCGCTGCCATCCAGGCCGTTGCGGCGCTGCCGGAAGATGACGGGACCTGGCGAACTGAGCTTGACGCCGATGGCGATCGCCAGCAGCAGTGGCGAGATCAGCACCAGAATGATCGTCGCCATCACGATGTCGGAGAGGCGTTTGACCAGTTCATTGGTGCCGGTGAACGGTGTTTCGCAAATGCCCACCACCGGCACGCCATTCATGTCCTGCAGGCGGCCCTGGATGATGCTGATGCCGAAGACGTCGGGCACGAAGAAGATCGAAGCGGTGGTGCCCTGCAGGCTCTCGGTGAGTTCCAGGATGCGCGGCTGCGAGCCCAGCGGCAGTGTGATGTAGACCTCTTTGATGCCGTGCGTACGCACATAGGACGCCACGTCCCGCAGCGTGCCCAACATCCTGCCGGCGGTTTCGGCGTCCACGCGTTCATCGGTGCGGTCGTCAAACCAACCGATGAAATCGCGACCCTCCTCGAGATTCGCCTGCAGCGCGTGGGACACCTTGGCGCCCAGCGGTCCCGCACCGACAACCACCGCTGAATTGCGCAACTCGGGCCGCGCGGCGCGCCGGCGCAGGATGGTCCGGCCGATGGCCATGACGAGCCACTGCAGCAGCGGCGTCGAAATGGCCCAGGTGAGCAGTACCTCACGTTGGAAGAATTGCAGGCTTCTGGTCGCATAGCCGCACAACGCAAGGATCGCCAGCAGCGAAACCCATGAGGCCATGATGTCGGTGCCGGCATTGAGCAGTTTGTCCTTGAAGCGGTTGCGGCCCGGAAACGTGAGGGCAAACACCAGAAGGCACAGCGCCAGGTCCGAGCGCTGAACAGGCTGGTCGAAACCCACCGTGGCCAGCAGGAAGACCAACACCGTGAGCGTCGGCTCCAGAAACGCCGCCACGAGCGACGTCACGGATTGCGGCGCGCTGTAGAAGGTGCGTCTGTAGCTGCGGTCTTCGAACATCGAGGGCGGACTTGGGGCAGGTCGCTTTGCGGGGGTCGTTGCGGTTGCACACCCACCTGCCTGGACTCACCCATTCTCGCTGATGGCGCAGGCCCCTTGATCCCGCGGCCGCGGGGTGCGCGGCGAGCCCTGCCTACAATTCGTGCAAATGTTGCAATCCGTACGTGCCATTGTCGAACCCGCAGCCCTGCAGCGCCTGACGCTGCTGGTCAACCATGTGCTGTCGGCCGAACCGGTCGCTGTGGAACGCATGTCCCCGCACGCCGGCAAGCGCTTGCACATCGAGCTGTCGGATTGGCCGTCACTGCTGCCGGCGCCGCCGGCGGTCGTGTTCGAGGTCACCCCAGCCGGCCTGTTCGAGTGGCCGGGTGACGCCGAGCGGGCCAACGGGGATATTGCCGACTTGCATCTGCGCGTGGACGCCGCCAATCCTGCGTTGCTGCTGGTCACGCTGGCTGCTGGCGAGCGGCCGGACGTCGAGGTGCGGGGTGAAGCACAGTTCGCTGCCGACGTGCAATGGCTGGCCGACAACCTGCGCTGGGACCTCGAGGCCGACCTGGCCCGGCTGCTCGGGCCGCTGCCCGCGCGCCAACTGGCACGGCTCGGCGCGGCACTGTCGGCGGGCCTGCGGCGGCGGGTATCGCCCGCTGCGGGGAGGTCGGAGGGGCCGACTGCGCAATGAGCCAACTCGCGCGGCTGATCTTCATCGCCTTCACGCTGCTGCGCTTCGGGGTCGACGACATCGCGCTGTCGGGTCTGCGCCAGCGCTGGGTGCGGGCATTGGCGCGCATCGTGATGATCGGCCGCCGCTTCGACGAGCCGCGCGGCGTGCGTCTGCGCCGCGCGCTGGAGCGGTTGGGGCCGATCTTCGTCAAGTTCGGCCAGGTGCTGTCGACGCGGCGCGACCTGCTGCCACTGGACGTGGCTGACGAACTGGCCAAGCTGCAGGACCGCGTGCCGCCGTTTCCCGGCGCCCAGTCGGTGGCAATGGTCGAGCAGGCATTCGGACGGCGCATTGACGAGGTCTTCGCCAGTTTCGACGCCGAGCCGGTGGCCAGCGCCTCGATCGCGCAGGTCCATTTCGCGACGTTGCGCGACGGCCGAGAGGTGGCCGTCAAGGTGCTGCGCCCAGGCATGCTGACGGCCATCGAACGCGACCTGGCATTGCTGCACCGGCTGGCCGGCTGGGTCGAGCGCGTCAGCGTCGATGGCAAGCGGCTCAAGCCGCGCGAAGTGGTGGCCGAGTTCGACATGTACTTGCACGACGAGCTCGACCTGGTGCGCGAGGCCGCCAATGCCGCGCAGCTGCGCCGCAACATGGCTGGGCTGGGACTGGTCGAGGTGCCCGAGATGGTGTGGGACCTGTGTACCCCCAGCGTGATGGTGATGCAGCGCATGCACGGCGTGCCGATCAGCCAGACAGACCGCCTGCGCGAAGCCGGCGTCGACCTGAAGAAGCTCGCCCGCGACGGCGTCACGATCTTCTTCACGCAGGTCTTTCGCGACGGCTTCTTCCATGCCGACATGCACCCGGGCAATATCCAGGTCAGCATCCAACCGGCCACCTTCGGGCGCTACATCGCGCTCGATTTCGGCATCGTCGGCACGCTCACCGACAGCGACCGCGACTACCTGGCGCAGAACTTCATCGCTTTCTTCCGCCGCGACTACAAACGGGTGGCCGAATTGCACGTCGAGAGCGGCTGGGTGCCGCCGGCCACGCGCATCGATGCGCTGGAAAGCGCCATCCGTGCGGTCTGCGAGCCGCATTTCGACCGACCGCTGAAAGACATCTCGCTCGGCCAGGTGCTGATGCGGCTGTTCCAGGCGTCGCGCCGGTTCAACGTCGAGATCCAGCCCCAGCTCGTATTGCTGCAGAAGACGTTGCTGAACATCGAGGGCCTGGGCCGCCAGCTCGACCCGGATCTGGATCTTTGGAGCACGGCCAAGCCGTTCCTGGAGCGCTGGATGAACGAGCAGGTCGGTTGGCAGGGCCTGCTCGAGCGCCTGAAGGACGAGGCACCGCGCTATGCGAAATTGCTGCCCGAGTTGCCTCGGCTGATGCATGCCGCGCTGCAGCCGCGCAGCGAATCGACGGTCATGCAGGCCATGCTCGAGGAGCAGCGCCGCACGCATCGGCTGATGCGGGCCACGATGTGGGTCGGCATCGGATTCGTCGGCGGGCTGCTGGTTGCGCAACTCCTGTTGCGCTTCAGCGCCTGGTGGCGCTGAAGTCGATGTGTCCGTCTGCGCCCCGGATTCAGCGCGTCATCGGCCCGCCTTGAAGCTCGTGAAGGTGCGCGTCATCAGCCGGCGCGTGGCCTGGTCGGGGACGCCGGGAACGATCATCGACTCGAGCGCGCTGGCATCGGGGAAGACGGCCTTGTCGTTGGCCAACTCGGGCTTGACGGCCTTGCGCGCTTCCTTGTTCGGGTTGGCATAGAAGACGGCGTTCGTCAGTGACGCGTGCACTTCCGGGCGCAGGATGTAGTTGATCCACTTGTGCGCATTCTCGGGATGCTTGGCGTCCTTTGGAATCGCCATCACGTCGAAGAAGAGCAGGCCGCCCGACTTCGGCAGCAGCACTTCGAGCGCCTGCGGGCGCTTGGCCTTGGCCGCACGGTCCTTTGCGATGTAGATGTCGCCCGACCAACCCACCACGGCACACAACTGGCCACGCGCCATCTGGTCGATGTAGTCCGAACCGGATCCGGAAAAGCGGGTCACGTACGGCCGCACGGCGTTGAGCATGGCGCCTGCGGCCTGGTAGTCCGCCGCATCCTTGCTGTGCGGGTCCTTGCCGATGTACTTGAGCGCGATCGGGATCACTTCGGATGCCGTATCGAGGAACGAGACGCCGCAGCCCTTGAGCTTGGAGGCGTACTCCGGCTTGAAGACCAGGTCCCAGGCGTTGTCGGGCATGGGCAGCGCACCGAGTGCCTTCTTGACCTTTTCGGCGTTGATGCCGACCGTCGTGTAGCCCCACAGCCAATTGACCAGGTAATCGTTGCCCGGATCGAGTTTGGCGAGCTGCGACTGGATCGCCGGGTCCAGGTTCTTCAGGTTCGGCAGCTTGCCCTTGTCGAGCTTCATCAGCAGGCCGCCGTCGATCTGCATCTTGGCGAAGTGCGAACCGGGCACAACGATGTCGTAACCGCTGCGGCCGGCGACCAGCTTGGCATGCAACACCTCGTTGCTGTCGAAGTTGTCGTAGCGGACCTTGATGCCGGTTTCCTTCTCGAAGTTCTTGATCGTGTCCGGCGCGATGTAGTCGGCCCAGTTGTAGATGTTGACGACCTTCTCTTCCTCGGCCAGCGCGCTCGCGCCGAAAGCCAGCGCGGCGGCGCCGGCAAGGCAGAAGGACAAGGTCGAAAGACGGAATGCAGACGGCCCCATGACAAAGCACCTCCAGGTTGAGGACGGATTATGGACAGCGAGCCGGCCCCGGGCGGATCCGTGTCGGCTGGGCCCCGGCCGCGGGCGGAATTATCGGATCAGCGGTGCCGCCTCCCTATAATCACAGGCTTTGCCGCGACCTAAAGCGGTCCGACTGTTGCCATGCCGATCTACGCTTATCGCTGCGCCACGTGCGGCCACACCAAGGACGTGCTGCAAAGGCTGTCCGATCCGCCGCTCGCCGAATGCCCGGCCTGCGGCGCGCCGCGGTTCGAAAAGCAGGTGACCGCAGCCGGCTTCCAGCTCAAGGGGTCGGGCTGGTATGCCACCGACTTCCGCAACCCCGCTGCCGCGCCGCCGGCCGACAAACCAGCCGCCGACGGCACCGGCAAAGGCGAAACCGCCAAGCCGGCGGTTGCGTCGGAAAGCCCAGCCAGCACCGCCGCGGCGCCCGCTGCTGCCGCACCGAGCCCCGCTGGGGCGCCGACCCCTGCTCCCGATGCCGGCTGAACCAGGGTCCGCATCGTGAAGAAATACATCGTCGCCGGCCTGCTCGTCTGGCTCCCGTTGGCGGTCACGGTGTGGCTGCTGACCACCGTGCTCGGCATGATGGACGGCTTGTTCGGCTGGGTGCTCACCGCGACGCAGGCGGTGCTGCCGGCAGGCGCGCACGGCTTCCTCGAGATGCTGCGCCACGTGCCCGGCCTCGGGCTGGTGGTGGTGCTGCTCGCGCTGTTGCTGACCGGCATGTTCGCTGCCAACTTCGTCGGCCAGTGGTGGCTGCGCCAGGGCAGCCGGATGCTGCATCGCATCCCGATCGTCAAGTCGATCTACAGCTCGGTCAAGCAGGTCTCGGACACGCTGTTCTCCTCCAGTGGCAATGCCTTTCGTGAGGCGGTCCTCGTGCAGTACCCGCGCGCAGGCTGCTGGACCATCGCCTTCGTCACGGGCCGGCCCGGCGGCGAGGCGGCCGAACACCTGCTGGGTGACTACCTGAGCCTGTACGTGCCGACCACGCCGAACCCGACCTCGGGCTTCTTCCTGATGGTGTTGCGCAGCGACGTGATCGAGTTGCGCATGAGCGTGGACGAGGCGCTCAAGTACATCATCTCGATGGGTGTGGTGGCGCCACCGGCCGTGCCAATGCCCGTGGTCGCTGCGCGAAATTGATGCGGCCGAACGCGCGGCGAGCGTTCGGCCCTTCTGGCGCGCCAACCTGAACCTTTCCGTGCCGCTTTGCGGCGGCACCGCACACCGAATCCGGAGCCATTCATGCGAACGACATACTGCGGCCTGGTCAGCGAAGCACTGCTCGGCCAGACCGTGACCCTGATGGGTTGGGCCCACCGCCGACGCGACCACGGCGGCGTGATCTTCATCGACTTGCGCGACCGCGAAGGCCTGGTGCAGATCGTCTGCGATCCCGACCGCGCCGACACCTTTGGCACCGCCGAGGGCGTGCGCAACGAGTTCTGCCTCAAGGTGACCGGGCTGGTGCGGGCGCGGCCCGCCGGCACCGACAACGCCAACCTGGTCAGCGGCAAGGTGGAAGTGCTGGCGCACCAGCTCGAGGTGCTGAACCCCAGCGTCACGCCGCCGTTCCAGCTCGACGACGAGAACCTCTCGGAGACCGTGCGCCTGACGCACCGCGTGCTCGACCTGCGCCGCCCGGCGATGCAGCGCAACATGCGGCTGCGCTATCGCGTGGCGATGGAGGTGCGCAAGTTCCTCGATGCCAACGGCTTCATCGACGTCGAGACGCCGATGCTGACCAAGAGCACGCCCGAGGGTGCGCGCGACTACCTGGTGCCCAGCCGCGTGCACGACGGCCAGTTCTATGCGCTGCCGCAGAGCCCGCAGCTGTTCAAGCAGTTGCTGATGGTGGCCGGATTCGATCGCTACTACCAGATCGTCAAGTGCTTCCGCGACGAAGATCTGCGCGCCGACCGCCAGCCCGAGTTCACGCAGATCGACATCGAGACCTCGTTCCTCGCCGAGGAGGAGATCCGCACGATGTTCGAAAGCATGATCCGCAGCACTTTCGAGCATGCGATCGGTGTCAAGCTGCCGGCGTTCCCGGTGATGACCTACACCGATGCGATGCGCCTGTACGGCAGCGACAAGCCCGACCTGCGGGTGAAACTCGCCTTCACCGAGGTCACCGATGCGGTGACCGACGTCGAGTTCAAGGTCTTCTCGACACCGGCAACGCAGAAGGACGGTCGCGTGGTGGCGCTGCGCGTGCCCGGTGGCGCCGAAATGAGCCGCGGCGAGATCGACGGTTATGGCGAGTTCGTCAAGATCTATGGCGCCAAGGGTCTGGCCTGGATCAAGGTCAACGACATCGCGGCGGGGCGCGAAGGGCTGCAGTCGCCGATCGTGAAGAACCTGCACGACAAGGCGATCGCCGAGATCCTCGCTCGCACCGGGGCCGCCAGCGGTGACCTGATCTTCTTCGGGGCCGACAAGGCCAAGGTCGTCAACGATGCGATCGGCGCGTTGCGCGTCAAGGTCGGCCACAGCGAGTTCGGGCGCGCCCGCGGCCTGGTGCAGGGCGAGTGGGAGCCGCTGTGGGTGATCGACTTTCCGATGTTCGAACGCGACGACGAGGCCGGTCGGTGGGTCGCCGTGCACCACCCTTTCACCAGCCCGAAGGAAGGCCACGAGGACTGGCTCGAGACCAACCCCGGCGCCTGCACCGCCAAAGCCTATGACGTGGTCTTGAACGGCATCGAACTCGGCGGCGGTTCGGTGCGTATCCACCGTGAAGACGTGCAGAGCAAGGTCTTCCGCGCGCTCAAGATCGATGCCGAGGAGGCCCGCGCGAAGTTCGGCTTCCTGCTCGATGCGCTGCAGTACGGGGCGCCGCCGCACGGCGGCATCGCCATCGGCCTGGATCGCTTCGTGATGCTGATGACCGGTGCCGAGTCGCTGCGCGACGTGATCGCCTTCCCGAAGACGCAGCGTGCGCAGTGCCTGCTGACCAACGCGCCGGGGCCGGTTGACGAAAAGCAACTGCGCGAGCTCCATATCCGGCTGCGCAATCCCCAGCCCGGTTGAACAGCGACGGCTTTGGGCAGAATCAGGGCGCGGGGTCACTCCGCGCCCTTTTTCATTGGCGATGCCGTTGCACAAGATCCCCGAATCGGTCCTGGTGGTGATCCACACCCCGGCGCTCGACGTGCTGCTGATCGAGCGCGCCGACAAACCGGGCTACTGGCAGAGCGTGACGGGTTCGAAGGATGAGCCCGACGAACCGTTGGTCGAGACCTGCAGGCGTGAGGTGTTCGAGGAGACCGGCATCGAGATCGGCAGCCGCGCGATACCGCCCTCGGCGCTGCGCGACTGGCAATTGGCCAATGTCTACGACATCTACCCGGTCTGGCGTGATCGCTATGCGCCGGGCGTGACCCGCAACACCGAGCACGTCTTCGGCCTGACCGTGCCGGCCGGTACGCCGGTGCTGCTGAACCCGCGGGAACACCTGCGATTCGTCTGGCTGCCGTGGCGCGAGGCGGCCGACCGCTGCTTCTCGCCGAGCAACGCCGAGGCGGTGCTGCAGTTGCCACGCTTTGTCCAGACGCCATGAAGACGCTGCAATCGAGCGTGCTGCCTCCGCACACCGGTTTGCACGACCGGCTGCGCGTGGCCACCTACAACATCCACAAGGGCGTGCGCGGCGTCGGGCCGCGAAAGCGCCTGGAGATCCACAACCTCGGTCTGGGCGTCGAGGCGCTCGATGCCGACCTCGTGTTCCTGCAGGAAGTGCGGCTGCACCATGCGCGCGACGCGCGCCAGTTCGCGCGCACCTCGTTCGGCTGGCCGGATCAGGGCCAGGCCGAATTCCTGGCCCCCGAAGGCTACGACGTCGCCTATCGCACCAATGCCGTCACCCGCCACGGCGAACACGGCAATGCGCTGCTGTCGCGCTGGCCGATCGGCGACATCGGCCACCACGACGTCAGCGACCATCGCTTCGAGCAGCGGGGCTTGTTGCATGTGCCGGTGCAATGGCACGGCCGCACGGTGCACGCGGTCGTCGCGCACCTGGGCCTGATGCACGCCAGCCGCGTGCGCCAGGTGCAGCGGCTGGCGGCATTCATCGCCGCCGAGGTGCCGGCCGATGCGCCGTTGATCGTTGCCGGCGACTTCAACGACTGGGGTGAAAGACTCGACGCGCCGATGCGCGAGATCGGCCTCGCACGCGCGCTCGGCGATGGTCCGCGCTCGGTGCGGCGCTCGACCTTTCCGTCGCGCGTGCCGGTGTTCGCGCTCGACCGCATCTACACCCGCACGCTCGTCTGCCGCTCGACGTTCGTGCCCCGCGGCGAGACCTGGGCCCGCATGAGCGACCACCTGCCGCTGGTGGCCGAGTTCGAGTGGCCATGATTTCGCCGCGCCTGCACGAAGCGGCCTGGTACGCCCAGCGTGACGCGCTGTTCAGTGGCGGCAACGAGGTCACGCTGCTGACCGGTGGCGATCAGTTGTTCCCGGCCATGCATGCCGCCATCGCGCGCGCCCACCATGAGGTCTGGCTGGCCACCTACATCTTCCACGACGACCCTGCTGGCCGCGCGATGGCAGATGCGTTGATCGCCGCCGCGCGGCGTGGCGTGCGGGTGCGCGTGGTGGTCGACGGATTCGGTTCGAAGGCGACGCTGGCCACACTGCACCGCTGGCTCGACGGCAGCGGTGTCGCGTTGGCGGTGTTCCGCCCGATCGATCGCTGGTATGCGTGGCTGCAGCCCGGTCAATTGCGTCGCCTGCACCAGAAACTGCTTGCCACCGACACCGAGATGGCGTTCGTCGGCGGCATCAACATCATCGACGACCGCAACGACCTCAACCACGGCGTGACGCCCGAGCCGCGGCTGGATTTCGCGGTGGCGCTGCGTGGCCCGGTGGTGGCCCCGGTGGCGCAGACGGCGCGCGCGATGTGGACGCGCGCTGCCTTCGGACGCGACTGGCGCGACGAGGTCATCGCGCTGGCCAAGAGCGCCGAGCCGGTGGCCCGCGCCCGCTCGTTGTTGCGACGCTTGCGTGTCAGCCCCGAGCCCGAGGACGGCGGCGCGGACCTGACGCCGGTGCGCGCCGCGTTCCTGGTGCGCGACAACCTGCGCCAGCGCCGCGCCATCGAGCGCAGCTACATCGATGCGCTGAGCCGGGCCCGCGAGCGCATCGACCTGGTGTCACCGTACTTCTACCCCGGTCGGCTGTTCCGCCGCGTCTTGTACGCCGCGGCGCGGCGGGGCGTGCGCGTGCGCCTGCTGTTGCAGGGCAAGCTCGACTACCGCTTCGCCGGCCTCGCGGCCAGCGTGCTGTACGACGAACTGCTGTCGCGCGGCGTGTGCATCTACGAGTACACGCCGGCGTTCCTGCACGCCAAGGTGGCGTTGGTCGATCACGACTGGGCCACGGTCGGCAGTTCCAACATCGACCCGTTGTCGCTGCTGCTCAATCTGGAGGCCAACGTGGTCGTGCGCGACGTCGCCTTCAACAGCGCACTGGCTGTGGCGTTCGAGCAGGCGATCGCGGCATCGCGCGAAGTCACTGCGCCGCCAGTGGCCCGTGGCTGGGTCGCGGTGCTGCGACGAGGCTTCGTCGCGTGGGCCGCGAACTGGTACTTGCGCCTGGCCGGCATCAGCGGCCGGTATTGACGGCCCCAAGCTCGCTGCGCTCGCGTCCCCCGAGGGGCGGCCCGGCGCAGGCCCGAGGTGCGACCTCGACGGCACGTCGCGTCGCAGGGAGTCAGGCCGCTTGGGAGCGGCCCGGCGCTGGCCCGAGGTCACGCGTTGGAGCGTCGCCGAAGCGGTTCGGCCCGGCGTCGCCGCGCAGCAGGCCGTTCTCGATCAGCACCCAGAGCCAGCCGGCCAGCGGGACCAGCGCCACCAGCACCCACCAGCCGCTCTTGCCGCGGTCGTGCCAGCGCTTGACGCTGACGGCCAGCGCTGGCCACAACAGGGCCAGGTTGACGGCAACTTCGGTCGCACGCGGCGACACGCCGACCACCCGCAACAAGACCGTGAAGTACAGCGCCAGCCCCAGTGGCGCGGCCACGCCCCACAGCCACCAGGTGCGGCGGTCGATGCGGCCGTCCAGCCGCAGCAGCAGGTGATTCAGGCTCATCGGTTCGGCGTCGTGCATGGGCCCCATCGTAGCGGCCGCCGGCGCGCACGGGCCGCCGTTTCAGCGCGGCGGCACGAGCGCCTTGCCGAAGCACACGCTCGTCGGGTCACCGACGTAGGGGCCGAACGGCGCGATGCGGCGCCAGCCGCAACGGCTGTACAGCGCGATCGCGGGCACCTGGCGCACACCGGTCTCGAGCACCAGTTGGCGGTAGCCGAGCATCCGGGCGGCTTGCTCGAGGCGTTCGAGCAGCGCACGGGCCACGCCGTCGCGGCGTGCATCGCGGATCACGAACATGCGCTGCAATTCGCCGGTGAAGGGGTTGCGCTGGCGCAGTGCGCCGCAACCGACCGCCTGGCCGTCGCGCCAGGCGAGCAGGTAGGTTTCGCGCGGACGCAGCGGCAGGTTGGTCGGGGCCGGGCTGCTGGCGCCGAACAGTTCGGGGTACAGCGCGCGGGCTTCGATCGCGGCTTCGCTCAGCAGGGCCAGCGCCTGCGGATGCAGCGGATCGACGGCGTCGACCGACAGGGCCGCGGTCGCCTGCATCACGGTTGCCAATCGATCATGGCCTGCACCAGGGCATGCAGCAACGGTGTGATCGCCGCCGCCTTGTCGGCATGCCACTGCGCGGGGTCGGCCTCGTCGAGGTAGCAGCGCCAGCTCATCTCGAGCTGCACCGCGTGCACGCCATCGGCCGGGCGGCCGTGACGGCGCGTGATGTAGCCGCCCTTGAAGCGACCGTCGATCACGTGGCTGTAGCGTTGCTGTGTGCCGAGCACATTCGCCAACGCCGCAGTGAGCGATGGGGCGCAACTGGTGCCGCTGGCCGTGCCGAGGTTCAGGTGCGGCAAGCGGCCGTCGAACAGCCACGGCAGCTCGGACTTGATGCTGTGGGCGTCGAACAGCACGGCATGGCCGTGGCTGGCCTTCAGCCGCGCCAGCTCCTCGGTGAGCGCATCGTGGTAGGGCTTCCAGTACTGTTCGACACGCTCGGCAATCTCGCCAGCCTCGGGTTCGGCACCGTCGCGGTACAAGGCGTCGCCGCTGAAGAAGCGCGTCGGACACAGGCCGGTGTTGTTGACGCCGGCATACATCGGCGTGTCCTCACGCGGCCGGTTGAGATCGATCACGTAGCGGCTGTAGCGCGGCACGATCAGGCTTGCGCCCAGCCCGCGAACGAAGCCGTACAGCCGGTCGAGGTGCCAATCGGTGTCCTCGACGGCCGCTGCGCGCGGCACCAGCCGCTCGCGCAGCGCGGGCGGGAGCGCGGTGCCGGCATGGGGCACGCTGACCAGCAGCGGACTGCTGCCCCGGTGCAGCGAGAAGACGTCGGCAGGGCGGGTCAAGGCAGGGTGCTGGCGTGCAGGCACAGCGCGGAGATTTCGCGCTCGACATCGATCGGGAAGCCGCGCCGGCCGACGCGCCGGTCATTGAGCAGGTGATCGAACATATCGGTGCGCGCCGCAGCGTTCGGCCACGCCGCGGCGAGGGCGTTGATGATGCGCGGGTAGCGCTCGATGGTGGCCACCGGCCGCAGGGTCTCGGGCAACTGCGCTGTCCAGTCCATCGCGCGACCGGTCAGTGCGCGGTCGGTGGCCAGCGGGGGGCGGCGGTTCTTCTCCCAGTAGCCGGGCACATGGTCGAGCATGCGCGCGATGTCGGTGGGCACCTGTTCATGCGCAGCCCGGGCGTCATCGATCGAGACCGGTTCGAAATCGATCATCCCCGACGATGAGGGTTTGTATTTCGGAGGGGGGGTGGTGGCGCTCATGACTCAGCGTTGTTGCCGTCATTCTGGCGTCGTCCCGGGCCGGATCGATGGCAATGTGTCACACCATTGCGCGGTTTGCGCGGTGGCGTGGTCCCACCAGCTCCCGCAACGACGCATGCGCCGCCAGGCGCCCGACCTGCAGGCCGCGCCAGTTGAACAATGTCACGTCGGCAAGGCTGGCGAGCAGTTGCCGTTCGCCGTCGGTGTGCAGTGGCACCAGCGCCTCGATCAGCGTGGCCATCACGACCTCGCAGGCGCGTGAATTGTTGCCGTCGTCGACCTTGATCGCCACGCCCAGCCCGGCCTCGGGCAATGCGGCGCAGTACATGCCTTCGGCGCCGACCTTGCAGCACACCCGCTCGCCCAGCGCCTGCATCACGCGGGTGTCGAAACGGCCCGTGCCGCCGACCATGAACGGCGCGCTCGCCACTGCACGGCGCAGCCGGGTGGCCGCGGCCGCACGGCCGGGCGACAGGCCGATGCCGCTGGCCACGCGTGCAAAACCCAGCGCGAGCTGGCGCAGCGCGATGCCGTAGGTCGGAATCGAGCAGCCGTCGGTGCCGAGCGGTGCATGCGCGAGGTCGCAGCCGGTGGCGGCCTCGATGGCCGCGCCGACTTCGCGCATCACCGGGTGCTCGGGCCGGACGTAGCCGGCCAGGAAGGCGCGATGGTCCTGCGGCCCGGCGAGCAGGCAGCCGAGGCAGACGAAGCCGGCGTGCTTGCCGGAGCAGTTGTTGTGCAGCGGGCCCGGTACCGCGCCGGCGGCGGCCAGTGCGCGGCTCGCGACATCGTGGTTCGGCCAGTGCGTGCCGCACTCGAGCACGCTGTCGTCGAGCCCGGCCTTGGCCAGCATCGCGGCGGCCGTGCGCACGTGCGCCGGCTCGCCGCCGTGCGACGCGCAGGCCAGCGCCAGTTCCTCGTCGGTCAGCGCATAGCGCTCGGCCGCACCGCTCTCCACCAGCGGCAAGGCCTGCAGCACCTTGATCGCCGAGCGCGGGAACACCGGGCGGTCGATGTCGCCGAGCGTGGCCACGACCGCGCCATCACCATCGACCACCGCCAAGGCGCCGCGGTGGAACGACTCCACCGCGCCGCCGCGCCAGGTTTCCACCAGAACCGGATTGGTCATCGTCGCTCGCTGCGCTGTTGCTCGAATGGCACTGTAGCGCGCGGCGCAGCGGACAATCGCGGCATGCCGGCCAACGCCCTTGCGCTCGTGCTCGTTGCCGCGATGCTGCATGCGTTGTGGAACGTCGCCGCCAAGAAGGCTGGCGGCAACCACCACTTCGCGCTGATCAGCGTGCTGATCACCTGCGTGTTGTGGGCGCCGGTCGCGCTGTGGTTCGGTCTGCACGAGTGGCTGCGCTGGGGCGTGCGCGAATGGGCCGTGCTGCTCGTCAGCGCCGTCGTTCACGTGCTGTATTTCACCGTGCTGCTGACGGGCTACCGCAAGGCCGACCTCAGCGTGGTCTACCCGGTGGCCCGCGGCAGCGGGCCGTTGCTGGCCGCGGCCGCGGCGGTGCTGCTGCTCGGCGAGCGGCTGTCGGCACTGGGCACCGCTGGCGTGATCGCGGTTTGCACCGGCGTGTTCCTGGTTGCCGGCGGCCCGGCCCTGTGGCGACAGTCGCACGATGCCGCGCGACGTCAGCGCACGCTGGCCGGCCTGCGCTGGGGCGCGCTGACCGGCGCGCTGATCGCCAGCTACACCGTCATCGATGGCTACGCCGTCAAGGTGCTGCTGATCGGCCCGGTGCTCGTCGACTACGTCGGCAATCTGTTGCGCGTGCCGATCCTGCTGCCAGCCGCGCTGCGCGACCTGCCCGGCCTGCGCCGTGCCTGGCGCGGCCAATGGCGATACGCGCTGGTGGTGGCGGCGCTCGGACCGCTGGCCTACGTGCTGGTGCTCTACGCGGTCACGATGGCCCCGCTGTCGCACGTGGCGCCGGCACGCGAGGTGTCGATGCTGTTCGCCGCGATGCTCGGTGGGCGCCTTCTCGGCGAGAGCGACCGCGGCCTGCGATTCGTCGGCGCCGCGTGCATGGCCGCCGGTGTCGTCGCGCTGGCGACCGCCTGACGCTGTGCACAATTGCCGGCCATGGATTCGCTGTCGCAGATCGGTCTCGGCGCCGCGGTTGGCGTGGCCGCGATGGGCCGGCGCACGGCGGTGTGGAAGGCCGCACTGTGGGGTGCGGTGGCCGGCACGCTGCCCGACCTCGACGTGCTGATCGACTACGGCGACCCGATCCGCAACATGGTGCTGCACCGCGCTGAAACCCACGCGCTGTTCTGGCTGACGTTGTTTTCGCTGCCGCTGGCCACCGCGATCGCGCGGCTGCATGGCGAGTGGGCGCAGTGGCGGCGCTGGTGGCTGGCGATCTGGCTGGTGCTGGTGACGCACCCGCTGCTCGATGCGATGACGGTCTACGGCACGCAGCTTGCGCTGCCGTTCTCGAATCATCCGTTCGGCGTCGGCAGCGTCTTCATCATCGACCCGCTGTACACGCTGCCGCTGCTGGTGGGTGGCGGCTGGGCGCTGGCGACGCACGGCAGCGCGCGCGGCCTGGCGGCCAACGTTGCTGGCCTCGTGCTCAGCACGGCCTACCTGGTCTGGGGCGTTGCGGCGCAACAGCTGGTCGATCGCATCGCCCGCGCCTCGCTCGCCGCGCAAGGCATTGCCGCCGAGCGCGTGCTGGTCACGCCGACGGCGTTCAACTCGCTGCTGTGGCGTGTGGTCGCGGTGGCCGGCGAGCACTACCACGAGGGCTTCTACTCGCTGCTCGATGCCGCGCCGCGCGTCACGTTCGATCGCTTCGATCGCGGCAGCGCGTTGGCCACCGAACTGCAGGGCGTCGAGGGCGTGCAACGCGTCGCGGCCTTCAGCAAGGGCTTCTACAAGGTGCGGCAGGACGGGTCGCGGGTGCTGGTCAGCGACCTGCGCATGGGCCAGGAGCCGAACTACTTCTTCACCTTCGCGGTGGCCGAACGGCGCAGCGAGCCGGTGCCAATGGCGACGCCCGAGCAGGTCGGCGCGCGGCTGGATGTCGAGCGCGGCCTGCCCTGGCTGTGGCGGCGCATGCTGGGTGATCCGCTGCCGCCACCGAGGTGACGGGCGAAGGCACCTGCGGTGCTCCTCCCGTCCGCCGGGACTGGCACGGCGCAGCTTCGGTGCAGTCGATCGCGACCCCTTCGTCGCCGGCCAGCGCCAGCGCCGGCACGTCATGCGCGCGACCGCAGCTCGGCACCGCGTCGCGCCGCCCAGTGACAAGCGTGCCGCCGATTCATCAGCGCCCGAACAGGCCCTTGATCACGCTGCCGATGCCTTCGACCACGCCGCCGAAGCTGACGCCGAGCTTCTCGGCCAGGCCAACCGCAAAGCGCGCGGCGAACAACTCGTTGAGCGAGAACTTCGGGTCGTCGAGTTTGCCTTCGAGCGTGAACGCGAGTTCGATGCGGCCGTCGCGGCTCATCGCGGCCAGCACCGCCTGGCGCGGCACACCGGCAAAGGTGCCGAACGCGCCGCCACTGCTGGCCAAGTCCAGGTCGGTGAGCGTCAGGCGGCCTGGGGCATTCAGCTGCTGGCCCTTCACGTGGGCGTCGACCGCCAGGTCGAGCGCGCCGCGGCGCACGGCCGCTTCGTTGGCGCGCAGCAGGTAGGGCTGCAAGGCCACGAGGTCCAGGCCCTTGACCTTCAGCGTCAGGTCGGCGTCGCGCGTGGCTGGCGTCAGGTGGCCTTGCAGCGACAGCGCACCATTGCGCTGCGGCCCTTTGAGCGTGGCCTGGATCGAAACCGCGGCGCGTTCGTCGAGCGCTGGCAGCGTGAGCGGGCCGACATCGGCGCGCAGCGGGGCCAGGCGGATGTGGTGCGGCTTGCCGTGCGCCCCGGCCACGGAGGCGTCGTAGAAGTCGATCGCGACGTCGCGCAGACGCAGCGTGCCGATGTGAACGGCTGGGCCCGTGCGATCGCCGCTCGCGTTGCCGGGCCTGCTGCCGGCGTTCGCCTCGAACAGGCTCGGCAGCACGCGCAGCCGGCCCTCGCGGGTGCGCAGCAGCGACAGGCTCGCGCCCTCGACCGTCACGCTGGAAAGTTGCCAACCGCTGCGCCACAGGCTGGCCAACGAAGGCACCACGCGCACGCGCTCGGCGCTCAATTCGTCTGGCGCGGGCCAGCGACCCTGCGGGTCCTGGCCGGCGCGCACGCGCAGCCCGCGCAGTTCCACGCCGCTCCAGCCGAGCGACGCTGCATCCAGCGTCGCGCGTGGTCCGAGTGCCGCTTCGATACCGGCGTGCAGGCGGCGCGATGCGAGCTGGAAGGCCAGTGCCGCGCCCACCAGCAGCAGGGCTGCGACACCCAGCACGATGATCGCGTAGCGGTTCGACTTCGACATCACATGATTGTGCGCAGCGGGCACGGCCACAATCAGCGCCATGCCCGCACTCGCCGCGACGCCTGTCACGAATTGCCTTGGCGTCGACTTCACCAGCGCGCCGACAAAGCGCAAGCCGATCACCGTGGCCCGCGGCAGTGTGCACGGAGCGCGCGTGTCGCTGCAGCGCGTCGATGCGCTGGACAGTTTCGCGGCGTTCGAGGTCCTGCTGCGCGAGGCCGGGCCCTGGGTCGGTGCATTCGATTTCCCGTTTGGCCTGCCGCGCGAGTTGGTCGAGGCGCTCGACTGGCCGCGCGAATGGCAGGCATTGATGCGTCACTACGCGGCGCTGTCGCGGCCGCAGATCCGCGCAGCGTTCGCGGCCTTCTGTGCCGCGCGGCCTGTCGGCGCGAAATTCGCGCATCGCGCCTGCGACCGGCCGGCCGGCTCGAGCCCGTCGATGAAGTGGGTCAACCCGCCGGTGGCCTTCATGATGCACGCGGGCGTGCCACGGCTGATCGATGCCGGCGTGTACCTGCCGGCGCTGACGCAAGGACGCGTCGCGGCCGACCGCAGTCGGGTGGCCCTCGAGGGCTATCCCGGCTTGCTCGCGCGCGAGCTGATCGGCAGTCGCTCGTACAAGAGCGACGAGCGTGCCAGGCAGACGCCCGAACGTCTGATCGCGCGCAAGGACCTGGTCGATGCCGTCGAACAGGGCCGCAGCAGCCTGGGCCTGCGCCTGCGCCTGACGCACGCCCAGCGCGATGCGCTGGTGGCCGACGCGGCCGGTGACCGTCTGGACGCGGTGCTGTGCCTGATGCAGGCAGCCTGGGCCGCGCAGCGGCCCGGCTACGGGTTGCCGGCCGCGGTCGATCCCCTCGAAGGGTGGATCGTCACGGCCGGCGTGTCGACTACTCCTTGATGTCGACGCCGTAGAAGGAGTGACGCCCGAACGGGCTCAACTTGAAGTCGATCACTTCCTTGCGCACCGGCTTCAGCTGCACCGCGTGGGCGATCGTGAACCACGGCGCCTGCTCCTTGAACACCACCTGCGCCTGCATGTACAGCTTGGTGCGTTCGGCCGTGTCGCTGGTGACCTTGGCCTTCTGCACCAGATCCTCGAACGGCTTGTAGCACCACTTGGCGACGTTCGAGCCGTTGGTCTTGGCCGCGTCGCAGCCGAGCAGCGTGTGCAGGAAGTTGTCGGGGTCGCCGTTGTCGCCGGTCCAGCCGAGCATGCCGGTCTGGTGCTCGCCGTTTTGCATGCGCTTCCTGTACTCACCCCACTCGAAGCTCTTGATCTCGGCCTTGACGCCGACCTTGGCCAGGTCGCTCTGCATCAGCTCGGCGATGCGCTTGGCATTCGGGTTGTACGGCCGCTGCACCGGCATCGCCCACAGGTCGGTCTCGAAGCCGTTGGGGAAGCCCGCCTCGGCCAGCAGCTTCTTGGCCGCGGCCGGGTCGTACGGATCGTCCTTGATCGCGTCGTTGTACGACCACTGCGTCGGCGGGATCGGGTTCTTGGCCGGCACGCCGGTGCTCAGGTACACCGCGTCGACGATCGCCTTCTTGTTGATCGCCATGTTGATGGCCTTGCGCACGCGCACGTCGTCGAACGGCTTCCTGGTGGTGTTGTAGGCCAGGTAGCCGACGTTCAGGCCCGGTTGCTCGAGGACCTGGATCTTCGGATCCTTGCGCATCGCGTCGAGGTCGGCCGGGTTGGGGTAGGGCATCACATGGCACTCGCCCTTTTGCAGCTTGGCCCAGCGCACCGAGGCGTCGGGCGTGATCGAGAACACCAGGTCGTCGATCTTGGCCTTGCCGCGGTAGAACTGCGGGTGCGCCTTGTAGCGGATGATCGCGTCCTTCTGGTACTGCACCAGGTAGAACGGGCCGGTGCCGATCGGCTCCTGGTCGATCTTCTCGGGCGTGCCGGCCTTCAGCATCGCGTCGGCATACTCCTTCGACTGCACGCCGGCGAATTCCATCGCGAAGGCCGACAGGAATGGCGCCTCGGGTTGGTTCAACGTGATCTTGACGGTGTAGTCGTCGACCTTCTGCACCGCCTTCAGCAGCTTGGGCATGCCCATGTCGCCGAAGTACGAGTGGTTCGGGCTGGTGACCTTGAAGTACGGGTTGTCTTCCTTCCACTGCCGCTCGATCATGAAGATGATGTCGTCGGCGTTCATGTCACGCGTCGGCGTGAAGTTCTTGTTGCTGTGCCACTTCACCCCCTTGCGCAGGTTGAAGGTGTATTCCTTGCCATCGGGCGACACGGTCCAGCGCTCGGCCAGGCCGGGCACGACGGCGGTGCCGCCGCCTTCGAAATCGACCAGCCGGCTGTAGATCTGGCTGTTGGCGTCGAACGAGGTGCCGGTGGTGTTGACGCCGGGGTAGAAGTTTTCCGGGCTGCCCTCGGAGCAGTAGACCAGCGTCTTGGCCGTTGCCGGCGCCAGCGCGATCAGCGATGCCGCGCCGATCAGTGCCAAGGCCATCTTGTGGCCGCGCCGTTGTGGGGTGCGTGTCATGGGAGCATCTCCTTTCGGGTGAATGTTGGTCGTCAAACGGGCAGTGTAAGTCGCTCGGCTTCGTGGCACGCCACCTGGCGGGTGTCGATCAGGCGCAGCACCGGGCGCTCGGCGCGGCAGCGGTCGGTGGCGTGCGGGCAGCGGGTGGAAAACACGCAGCCGGCGGGCGGGGCGAGCGGCGAGGGCAGCTCGCCCTTGAGCACCGTGCGCGGCACCGCCGGGTGGCCGGTCGCCAAGCCCACCAGCCCTGGCGTCGACGCCAGCAGCGCGCGCGTGTAGGGGTGCAGCGGGCGCGCGAAGATGGTCTTCTTGTCGCCCTGCTCGACCGCCAGGCCGAGGTACATCACCATCACGTCGTGCGCGATGTGGCGCACCACGCCCAGGTCGTGCGAGATGAACAGGTAGGCCAGGCCGAGTTCCTGCTGCAGGTCGGCCAGCAGGTTGAGCACCTGGGCCTGGATCGAGACGTCGAGTGCCGACACCGGCTCGTCGGCGACCACCAGTGCCGGTTCCAGCATCAGCGCGCGGGCGATCGCGATGCGCTGGCGCTGGCCGCCCGAGAACATGTGCGGGTAGCGGTCATAGTGTTCGGGCCGCAGGCCGACCTTGGCCAGGATCGCGCGCGCCTTTGCGGCCCGCTCGGCCGCGTCGAGCGCCGTGTTGATCTCCAGCGGTGCTTCGAGGATCGCGCCGATCTTCTTGCGCGGGTTGAGCGACGCATAGGGGTTCTGGAACACCATCTGCACCGAGCGGCGCAGGGCCTTGCGCTGCTCGGGCGTGGCCTGCGCGGCATCGGTGCCGCCGAGCCGCAGCGAACCGCCGGTCGGCAGTTCGACCAGCGACACCATGCGTGCCAGCGTCGACTTGCCGCAGCCCGACTCGCCGACCACCGCCAGCGTCCGGCCCGGCTGCAGCGTGAAGCTGACGCCGCCCACCGCGTGCAGCCGCGCCGGCTCGCGGAACAGGCCGCGCCCGATGCGGTAGACCTGCTGCAGATCGCGGGCCTCTGCGACCGGCGTCGTCCCTGCCGGCGTCACCGCCGCCGCCGTCATGACGCGACCTCGGCGCTCGCCGGCACGGCCGCGGCCTCGACCAGCGGGTGATGGCAGCGCACGCGGCCGCCCGGCAGCTCGCGCAGTCGCGGCGGCTGCGCCTGGCACAGGCCATCGGCGTACGCGCAGCGCGGCGCGAACAGGCAGCCGCCGGGCCGGTCGTGCAGCCCCGGCACCATGCCGGCGATGGTGGCCAGCCGACCTTCACCATCGCTGCGCTCGGGCAGCGCGGCCAGCAGCGCCTGCGCATAGGGGTGGCGCGGCGCACTGAAGAGCCCTTGCGCGGCCTGCTCTTCGGCGACCTGGCCGGCGTACATGACGACCACGCGCTGCGCCATTTCCGCCACCACGCCCATGTTGTGGCTGATCAGCACCAGCGCCATGCCGCGCTCGCGCTGCAGGCTGCGCAGCAGGTCGAGGATCTGGGCCTGGATCGTCACGTCCAGCGCGGTGGTCGGCTCGTCGGCGATCAGCAGTTTCGGGTTGCAGGCGATCGCCATCGCGATCATCACGCGCTGGCTCATGCCGCCCGACAGCTGGTGCGGGAAGGCCGCCAGGCGCGTCTCCGGCGCCGGGATGCCGACCTGCTCGAGCAGCTCGATGCTGCGCTTGCGCGCGGCGCGGGCATCGAGCTTGAGGTGCAGCTTCAGCGTTTCGGCGAGCTGGAAGCCGACCGTGAAGCACGGGTTCAGGCTGGTGGTCGGATCCTGGAAGATCATCGCCACGTCCTTGCCGACGAGGCGATTGCGCTGGCGCGCCGGCAGGTCCAGCAGGTCGTGGCCGTCGAAGCGCAGGCGCTCGGCGCGCACGTGGCCGGGAAAGGGCACCAGCCCCATCAGCGCCATCATCGCCACGCTCTTGCCCGAGCCCGACTCGCCGACGATGCCCAGCACTTCACCGGCTTCGAGCGACAGGCTGACGCCGTCGACCGCATGCAGCACGCCCTGGCGGGTCGGGAAGTCGACCGAGAGATCGGCGATGTCGAGCAGGGCCATGGCAGCGTCGCTCGCCGTCAGCGTTTGAGCTTGGGGTCGAGCGCATCGCGCAGCCCGTCGCCCAGCAGGTTGAAGGCCAGCACGGTCACCAGGATCATCAGGCCGGGGAAGGTCACGACCCACCACGCGCGCAGCACGAACTCGCGGGCGTCGGCCAGCATCGTGCCCCACTCGGGTGAGGGCGGCTGGGCGCCCAGGCCGAGGAAGCCGAGCGCCGCGGCGTCGAGGATCGCCGTCGAGATGCCCAGCGAGGCCTGCACGATCAGCGGTGCGGTGCAATTGGGCAGCACCTCGTTGAACATCAGCCGCAGGTGGCTGGCGCCGTTCATGCGCGCGGCGGTGACGTAGTCCTTGCCGGTCTCGGCGATCACCGCGGCGCGCGCGATGCGCACGTAGTGCGGCAACACCACCACCGCCACCGCCAGCATCGCGTTCATCAGCCCCGGCCCGAGGATCGCGACGATCACGATCGCCAGCAGCAGGCTCGGCAGCGTCAGGATGATGTCCATCAAGCGCATCACCGCGATCTCGTAGAGACCGCGGAAGTAGCCCGCGGTCAGCCCGAGCACGGTGCCCACCAGCACCGACAGCGCCACCACCGCCAGGCCGATCACCAGCGACAGCCGTGCGCCGTGGATCAGCCGCGACAGGATGTCGCGACCGATCGCGTCGGTGCCGAGCAGGAAGGCTGTCGAACCCCCGTCCTGCCACACCGGCGGGCGCAGGAAGGCGGTGTTGTCGATGCGGTCGGGCGCGTAGGGCGCGATCAGCGGCGCGAACAGCGCCACCAGCAGCACGGCAACGACGATCGCCAGCCCGGCCACCGCGCCGCGGTTGGCGCTGAAGTAGCCCCAGAACTCGCGCAGCGGCTGCGGCGGGGGCAGCTCGGTGGCGGCGACGGTGGCTGTAGCGGCCGCGGTGTTCATTTCTGGTGCCGGATGCGCGGGTTGATGATGCCGTAGACGATGTCGACCAGCAGATTGACCGCCATCACCATCGCACCGAGCAGCAGCATGCCGCCTTGCAGCACGGCGTAGTCGCGCCGGCTGATGGCCTCGATCAGCCACTTGCCGACGCCGGGCCAGGAGAAGATCGTCTCGGTCAGGATGGCGCCGGTGAACAGCACGCCGACCTGCAGCCCGATCACCGTGACGACCGGGATCAGGGCATTGCGCAACGCGTGCAGTCCGACCACGCGCACTGGCGACAGCCCCTTGGCGCGGGCCGTGCGGATGTAGTCCTCGCCGAGCACCTCGAGCATCGCCGAGCGCGTCATGCGCGCGATCACCGCCAGCGGGTTGGTGCCGAGCACGATCGCCGGCAGCACCAGGTGGCCCAGCGCCGACCAGAAAGCGCCCTTGTCGCCGGCGCGCAGGCTGTCGATCAGCAGGAAGCCGGTGACCGGCTCGATGAAGTACTTGACGTCGATGCGACCCGACACCGGCGTCAGGTCGAGCTTGACCGAGAACAGCAGGATCAGCAGCAAGCCCCACCAGAAGATCGGCATCGAGTAGCCGGTCAGCGACAGCCCCATCACGCCGTGGTCGAACACCGAGTTGCGCCGCACCGCGGCGAGGATGCCGGCGGGGATGCCGATCACCAGCGCGAACACGATCGCGCACAGGCCCAATTCGATCGTCGCCGGAAACAGCGCCAGGAACTCCTGCAACACCGGGGTCTGCGTGACGATCGACTTGCCCAGGTCGCCGTGCAGCACGCGGCCGATGTAGATGCCGTACTGCACCAGCACCGGCCGGTCCAGGCCGTATTCCTTGAGCAGCGCGGCGTGCCGCGCCGGGTCGATGCCGCGCTCGCCGGCCAGGGTCTCGATCGGATCGCCCGGCACCAGTCGAATCAACAGGAATGCCACCAGCGTCATGCCCAGAAAGATGGGCACGATCAGGCTCAGGCGGGTCAGGATGAAGCGCAGCAAGACGGGGCAATCGGCAGTGCGGGTGCGGTGCGGACTCTAGCGCACCGTGGCGGCGCCACCGCGGGCCAAGAGGGCAGTGGCCATTGCAGCGCAACGCAGAATGCGCCTTCCCTTCAGCAGCGACACAGACCCGTGGCGACCCGACCCGACCCCGCAGCGCCGCACGACGTGCCAGTGCCGGACGCGCCCGCATGGTTTGCATCGCGCGGCTGGACCCCGTTTGCATTCCAGCGCCAGGTCTGGGCCGCGATGGCCGCTGGCGAGAGTGGCCTGTTGCACGCCACCACCGGCAGCGGCAAGACCTATGCGGTGTGGTTTGGCGCGCTGCAGCGTGCCGCCGCGCTGGGGCTGCCGCTGGCCGGGCGAAGCGCGCCGCCATTGGGCGTCTTGTGGCTCACGCCGATGCGGGCGCTCGCCGCCGACACCACCCATGCGATCGGGCTGCCGCTGCCCGACATCGCGCCCGCATGGACCGTTGGGCAACGCACCGGCGACACCGCCAGCGCCGAACGCGCGCGGCAGGACAAGCGGCTGCCGACGGTGCTGGTGACGACACCCGAGTCGCTGTCGCTGCTGCTGACGCGCGAACACGCGTCGCGCGAGCTGGCCGGTGTGCACACCGTGATCGTCGACGAATGGCACGAGCTGATCGGCAACAAGCGTGGCGTGCAGGTGCAGCTGGCGCTGGCGCGGCTGAAGCGCTGGAACCCGAGGCTCGCGGTCTGGGGTCTGTCGGCGACGCTCGGCAACCTCGACGAAGCGATGGCCACGCTGTGCGGCCCGGCGGCACGGCTGGTGCAGGGCCGGGTCGACAAGGCGCTGGTCATCGACACCCTGCTGCCGCGCGACCCGGGCCGCTTTTCATGGGGCGGCCACCTCGGTGCGCAGATGCAGCAACCGGTGGTCGAGGAGATCGAGCGATCGACGGGAACCACGCTGGTCTTCACCAACGTGCGCTCGCAGGCCGAGATCTGGTACCAGCTGCTGCTCGCGGCGCGGCCCGAGTGGGCCGGGCAGATCGCGCTGCACCACGGCTCGCTCGACAAGAGCGTGCGCGAGTGGGTCGAGCGCGGTCTGAAGGACGGCTCGCTGCGCGCGGTGGTCGCCACGTCGAGCCTGGATCTCGGCGTCGACTTCCTGCCGGTCGAACGGGTGCTGCAGATCGGCAGCGCCAAGGGCGTCGCGCGCCTGCTGCAACGCGCCGGCCGCAGCGGCCACGCGCCGGGGCGGGCCAGCCGCGTCACGCTGGTGCCGACCAACACGCTGGAACTCGTCGAGGCCGCGGCCGCGCGCCGTGCGGCGCTGGCCGGACAGGTCGAGTCGCGCGCCTCGCCCGCCAAGCCGCTCGATGTGCTGGTGCAGCACCTGGTCACGGTCGCCCTCGGCGGTGGCTTCGATGCCGACGCGCTGTTCGACGAGGTCAAGACGGCTCGTGCCTACCGCGATCTGACGCGCGACGAGTTCGACTGGGCGCTGGCCTTCGTCGAGCGCGGCGGCGACAGCCTGGGCGCCTATCCGCAGTACCACCGTGTCGTGCGCAGCGAGGAGGGCGTGTTCCGTGTTGCCGACCGCGGCATCGCACTGCGCCACCGGCTGCAGGTCGGCACCATCGTCAGCGACGCGGCAATGCAGGTGGCCTGGCTGACGGGCGGCCGCCTGGGCAGCATCGAAGAGAGCTTCATCGCCCGGCTCAAGCCGGGCGATTGCTTCGTCTTCTCCGGCCGCGTGCTCGAGCTCGTGCGCACGCAGGACATGACGGCCTACGTCAGGAAGGCCAGCAAGGACAAGGGCATCGTGCCGGCGTGGGGTGGCACCAAGATGGCGCTGTCGGAGTCGATGACCGATGCGGTGATGGCGCTGCTGCACCACGCGTCACAGGGCAATTGTCAGGAGCCCGAGATGCAGGCCGCGCAACCGATGCTGGCGGCGCAACAGCGGCTGTCGCAATTGCCGCGACCGGGCGTGCTGTTGATCGAGCGCTACCGATCCCGCGAAGGCCACCATCTGTTTCTCTATCCGTTCGGGGGCCGCAATGTGCACAGCGGCCTGGCGCAACTGCTGGCCTGGCGGCTGGCACGCGCCCAGCCCAACACCTTCTCGCTGTCGGTCAACGATTTCGGCCTCGAGTTGCTGTCGGTGCAGCCGGTCGATGCAGCACCGCTGCTCGACGGCAGCGTATTCAGTGGGCAGGCCCTGCTGCCCGACGTGCTGGCCAGCCTGAACTCGGGCGCGCTGGCACAGCGACGTTTTCGCGAGATCGCCCGCGTGGCGGGCCTGGTCTTCGGCGGCTACCCCGGCGCGCCAAAGAGCATGAAGCAAGTGCAGGCGTCTTCCGGCCTGTTCTGGGAAGTCTTTCGCAAGTACGACGCCGGCAATCGCCTGCTCACGCAGGCCGAGAACGAGGTATTGGGACAGGAACTCGAGCTCTCGCGCCTGGCCGACACGCTGCGGCGCATGGCCGCGCAACGCGTTGCCTTCGTCGAACTCGAGGTGCCGAGCCCGTTCGCGCTGCCGTTGATGGTCGAGCGCTTTCGCGAGCAACTGTCGACCGAGAAGCTGTCGGATCGACTGGCCCGGATCCTGGCCGACGCCGCGGCAGTGCTCGATCAGGCAGAGCAACGCTGATCGCCCAGGCACTGGCGCCCGTTCCGCGAGGGCGCTATGCCATGACGCGTTCGAACAGGGTCACGCGGTTGCGGCCGGCCTCCTTGGACTGGTACAGCGCCTGGTCGGCCTGGTCGATCAGTTCCTCCAGCGATATGGCGCCCATGACCTGCGTCGAGAGACCGAAGCTGGAAGTGATCGTCCGCATATCGGCCACGCGGATCGTCTGGCTGGCATGCGCCTCGATCTGGGCACGCAAGCGTTCGGTGATCTCGAGGGCCACTTCCGGCGTCGTGTCCGGCAAGATGATGCAGAACTCCTCGCCGCCGTAGCGGCACAGGATGTCTTGTTGGCGCAGTCCGGTGGACAAGGTCTTGGCCACGGCTCGAAGGACCTGGTCGCCCACGGCGTGGCCATAGAGGTCGTTGAACTGCTTGAAGTGGTCGATGTCGGCCATCACGCAGCAGATGCGTCTGCTGCGGCGGGCTGCCTCGAATGCGGATTGCGCAGACTCGAAGAATGCGCGGCGATTGAGACACCCGGTCAGGGAATCGCGGGTCGCGAGCCGGCGCAACTCGAGGTTCTGTTCCTCGATGTGCTGGCGCGACTGCTGCAGCTTGGACAGCGTGAGGCGCAACTCGTCATTGGCCAGGTGCACGGCAGTGACGTCGTCGAAGGTGACCATGCAGCCGCGTGCGTGTCCCTTGTTGTCCGCGATCGGCGCGCTGGTCACCAGCAGCTGAGTCGCCGGGCCCTCGGCTTGAGGCAAGGCGAGTGGTTCGCTGTTCACCGTTGCCGCGGATTGCAGTGTTCTGGCCCAAGGTGCGGGCTGGTCGGGGTTGCGGCCGGCCCCGAGCCATGCCAGCCCATCGATGTGCTGACCGTTGAGATCGCTGTTCGCCTGTGGGTGCAGACGCCGAAACGCCGCGTTGGCGAGCACGATGCGAGCCTGCTGGTCGAGGATCACGACGCCTTCGGTCAAGGTGTCGAAGGCCTTGCGGACACGGTCGGGCACCGATGCCGACGGGTTGAGGAACTGCATCGCGCGGCGCAGGTAGGCATAGGCGAGGAGGAAGCCGCCGAAGGCGAGCACCGTCAACAGTTGCACTGCGGGCTCCTTGAGCCAGACCATCATGGTCGTCGGCGCAGCGGCAAACATCACTTCCACTTCACCCCAGGGTTGTTGCGCGGCAAGAATGGGGATGCGCAATTGGTTGGCGGTGGATGCCTCGCCAACGGCGCGTGTCTTGCCGGCCTCACCTCGCTGCAGCAGCAGCGAGCCGTCGCTTCGGCGCACGTTGATGGCGCGGATGTCGGGGTCACGTGCCAGCACCTGCTGGATCGTCTTGCCCACCATCGCCTCTTCGCCAGACTCCAGCAAGCTGGTGATCTGGATCGCCAGGTTCGCGGCCACCCGCTGCCGGGCCTGGCGCTCGGCCTGGCTGCGGCTCGGCACGGCGTCGAGCACGAAGTCCGCAACCAGCACCAGGCTGATCAGCAGGCTGATCAAGCCCAGGCTGACGCGTGCGATCGGCCCCAGCCGCATGGATTGGACGTTCATCAGGCCACCTCTGTGCTGTGCACCGTGGTTTCACAATTGGGGCGGCCCGGCGTGCTCATCGCCTGTCTCCTTCGAGTTCGGGTTCCAGCAGGTTGCCGACCGCCTGCTCGTCACGCAGCGCCTCGGCATCGTCGTCGGCATCCCAGTCGTTGTCGTCGTCATCGTCGGGCAGCACGGCCAGCAGGTCCACGTGTCGCCAGGTTGGCAGCGTGCCGAGCAGTCCAGCGAGCAAGCCGCCCGCACGCAGGGCCCACCAGACGGCGCCGATGCTCAGTGCGACGCCGGTGGCCTGGGTCGCGTGGGCCGTCAGCGCGGCCGCAACGTCGTCGTCGGCAGCGCCTTCGCTGCCACCGTCGGTCGCCTCGGTCGCCTGGCCGGTGTGCAAGTCGACTGCGGCGCCCTGCAGCCAATCGGGCAGCGGCAGGTGGGCGACTCGCAGCAGATAGGCATCGGCTTCGATACGCAGGTCCAGGTCGAAGAAGAACTTTGCCAGGAGCTCCTGCGGCGTGTGCTTGTCTTGTTCGGCCAGCGCAACCGGAACCGCGGCATTCGGGGTAGGCACGTAGTCAGGCGCGGGGGCGTCCAGCCCCAACGCCGAGGCCGCGCTGCGCCCGGCAGGGGCGATCATCAGACGAACGCTCGGCCTGCTGCGGGCTTCATCCGTGCTGATGGCCGTGCTCGATCTCGGGCAGCGTGGGGGCCAGCTGCGTCGCCTGGGCAGTCTTGCTGGGTGGCGTGGACCATGGCCCTGTCGAGTCGACACTGGCGGCAACCGAGATCTCGGCGCTGCGCGCGCTGCCGTCAAACACCGTCACGTCGAAACGCGGAATCTGCGTGGCACTGGTGTAGACGAAAAGCACCTGACCCTGCGCCACCTGTGCCTGAGTGAACTGATCCACGGGCACACCCGGGTTGGCCGCGAGTTCGAAGTGGCCCGCGGTGACATTGCGGACGTTGAAGATCAGCGCCGAGGTGCTCGAGTCGACGTCGTCGGCCCGCAGGTCCGCCGTGCTCAAGAGCAGCGCCTGGCCAGGCTCCAGGCGCAGGCTTGCAGCCGTGATGACCGGTGCGTCGTTGAGCGCCGCGATATCGAGCGTGGCGCTGCCCAGAGCGGTCAGGCTGCCGTCGGTGACCGTGTAGCTGAAGCTCACCGCCGTGTCGTCGTTGAGCGCAGGGGTGTAGGTCCAGCTGCCATCGCCGTTGTCGACCAGCGTGCCGTTGCCGGCGCTGATCGCCAGGCCAGTTGCCGTGAGGCTCGACCCGTCGACATCGCTGGCGCTGGCCAGCAGCTCGGCCTGGGTGATGACGCGCGGGCTGCTGTCCTCGGCAACGGCGGTCAGCGTCAGCGGGTTGGTCGTCGGCGCTTCGTTGAGCTCGGCGACGGTGATGGTGAAGGTCTGGCTGGCCGAAAGGTTGCCGGTGCCGTTGTCGGTGACGGTGACCGTCACCGAGGGCGTCAGGCCGCCTTGCGACTCGCCAGGGGTCCAGCTGAAAGAGCCGCTGTTGGCATCGATGGTCATGCCCAGCGCGAGCGAGGCGGCATCCAGCGAGTAGGTCAGGGACTGGCTGGGCAGGTCGGCGTCGGTCGCGCTGACGGTGAAGGCGAGCGTCGCGCCTTCGTCGACCGCCTGATTGCTGATCGGGGTCAGCAGCGGCGCATCGTTGACCGGGGTGATGTCCAGCGTGGCGCTGCCCGCGGCGGTCAGGCTGCCGTCGGTCACGGTGTAGCTGAAACTCACCGCCGCGTCGTCGTTGAGCGCCGGGGTGTAGGTCCAGGTGCCGTTGCCGTTGTTCACCAGCGTGCCCGAGCCGCGCTGATCGCCAGGTTGGTCGCGGTCAGGCTCGGCCCGTCGACGTCGCTGGCATTGGCCAGCAACTGGGCCTGGGTGATGACGCGGGCACCGCTGTCCTCGGCGATCGTCGCGAGGTGACGGTGTGGTGGCCGGTGCATCGTTGACCGGCGTGATGTCCAGCGTGGCGGAAGCCGCGACGCCGAGGCTGCCGTCGGTCACGGTGTAGCTGAAGCTCGCGCTGCTGTCGTCGTTGGATGCCGGCGTATAGGTCCAGCTGCCATCGCCGTTGTTGACCAGCGTGCCGCTGCCCGACGCGATGGCCAGGCCAGTGGCCGTCAGGCTCGGCCCGTCGACGTCACTGGCATTGGCCAGCAACTCGGCCTGGGTGATGACGCGGGCACCGCTGTCCTCGGCGATGGCCGTGAGCGTGACCGGCGTGGTCACCGGTGCATCGTTGACCGGCGTGATGTCCAGCGTGGCGCTGCCCGCGGCGCTCAGGCTGCCGTCGGTGACCGTGTAGGAGAAACTCACCGCCGCGTCGTCGTTGAGCGCCGGGGTGTAGGTCCAGGTGCCGTTGCCGTTGTCGACCAGCGTGCCCGAGCCGCTGCTGATCGCCAGGTTGGTCGCGGTCAGGCTCGGTCCGTCGACGTCGCTGGCGTTGGCCAGCAACTGGGCCTGCGTGATGACGCGCGGCGCCGCTGTCCTCGGCGATGGCGGCCAAGGTCACGGTGCTGGTGGCCGGTGCATCGTTGACCGGCGTGATGTCCAGCGTGGCGCTGCCCAGGGCCGTCAGGCTGCCGTCGGTCACGGTGTAGCTGAAGCTCACCGACGCGTCGTCGTTGAGCGCCGGCGTGTAGGTCCAGGTGCCGTTGCCGTTGTTCACCAGCGTGCCGCTGCCCGACGCGATCGCCAGGCCAGTGGCGGTCAGGCTCGGCCCGTCGACATCGCTGGCGTTGGCCAGCAGCTGGGCCTGCGTGATGACGCGGGCGCCGCTGTCCTCGGCGATGGCCGCCGAGCGTGACCGGCGTGGTGGCCGGTGCATCGTTGACCGGCGTGATGTCCAGCGTGGCGCTGCCCGCGGCGCGTCAGGCTGCCGTCGGTGACCGTGTAGGAGAAACTCACCGCCGTGTCGTCGTTGAGCGCCGGGGTGTAGGTCCAGGTGCCGTTGCCGTTGTTCGACCAGCGTGCCCTGAGCCGACGCTGATCGCCAGGCCGGTGGCGGTCAGGCTCGGCCCGTCGACGTCGCTGGCGTTGGCCAGCAGCTGGGCCTGCGTGATGACGCGGGCACCGCTGTCCTCGGCGATGGCCGCCAAGGTCACCGGCGTGGTGGTCGGCGCATCGTTGACCGGCGGTGATGTCCAGCGTGGCGCTGCCCGCGGCGGTCAGGCTGCCGTCGGTGACGGTGTAGCTGAAACTCACGACGTGTCGTCGTTGAGCGCCGGCGTGTAGGTCCAGGTGCCGTTGCCGTTGTTCGACCAGCGTGCCCGAGCCGCTGCTGATCGCCAGGCCGGTGGCCGTGAGACTGGCGTCGTCGACGTCGCTGGCATTGGCCAGCAGCTCGGCCTGCGTGATGACGCGGGCGCCGCTGTCCTCGGCGATCGCCGCCAAGGTCACGGCGCTGGTGGTCGGTGCATCGTTGACCGGCGTGATGTCCAGCGTGGCGCTGCCCGCGACGCGTCAGGCTGCCGTCGGTGACCGTGTAGCTGAAGCTCACCGACGCTGTCGTCGTTGAGCGCCGGCGTGTAGGTCCAGGTGCCGTTGCCGTTGTCGACCAGCGTGCCCTGCGCCGACTGCGATCGCCAGGCCGGTCGCGGTCAGGCTCGGCCCGTCGACGTCGCTGGCATTGGCCAGCAGCTCGGCCTGCGTGATGACGCGGGCGCCGCTGTCCTCGGCGATCGCCGCAGGTCACGGCGCTGGTGGTCGGCGCATCGTTGACCGGCGTGATGTCCAGCGTGGCGCTGCCCAGCGGCGCGTCAGGCTGCCGTCGGTGACGGTGTAGCTGAAACTCACCGCCGCGTCGTCGTTGAGCGCCGGCGTGTAGGTCCAGGTGCCGTTGCCGTTGTTCGACCAGCGTGCCCGAGCCGCTGCTGATCGCCAGGCCAGTGGCGGTGAGGCTCGGCGCCGTCGACGTCGCTGGCGTTGGCCAGCAGCTCGGCCTGCGTGATGACGCGGGCACCGCTGTCCTCGGCGATGGCCGTGAGCGTGACCGGCGTGGTCACCGGCGCATCGTTGACCGGCGTGATGTCCAGCGTGGCGCTGCCCAGCGGCGGTCAGGCTGCCGTCGGTGACCGTGTAGCTGAAGCTCACCGACGCGTCGTCGTTGAGCGCCGGCGTGTAGGTCCAGGTGCCGTTGCCGTTGTTCGACCAGCGTGCCGCTGCCCGACGCGATCGCCAGGCCAGTGGCGGTCAGGCTCGGCCCGTCGACGTCGCTGGCGTTGGCCAGCAGCTCGGCCTGGGTGATGACGCGGGCGCCGCTGTCCTCGGCGATGGCCGCCAGGGTGACCGGCGTGGTGACCGGCGCATCGTTGACCGGCGTGATGTCCAGCGTGGCGCTGCCCACAGCGGTCAGGCTGCCGTCGGTCACCGTGTAGCTGAAGCTCACCGACGCTGTCGTCGTTGAGCGCCGGGGTGTAGGTCCAGGTGCCGTTGCCGTTGTCGACCAGCGTGCCGCTGCCCGACGCGATGGCCAGGCCAGTGGCCGTCAGGCTCGGCCCGTCGACATCGCTGGCGTTGGCCAGCAGCTCGGCCTGGGTGATGACGCGGGCGCCGCTGTCCTCGGCGATGGCGGCCAGGGTCACGGCGCTGGTGGTCGGCGCATCGTTGACCGGCGTGATGTCCAGCGTGGCGCTGCCCGCGGCCGTCAGGCTGCCGTCGGTGACCGTGTAGCTGAAGCTCACCGACGCGTCGTCGTTGAGCGCCGGGGTGTAGGTCCAGGTGCCGTTGCCGTTGTTCACCAGCGTGCCGCTGCCCGACGCGATCGCCAGGCCAGTGGCGGTCAGGCTCGGCCCGTCGACATCGCTGGCATTGGCCAGCAGCTCGGCCTGGGTGATGACGCGGGCGCCGCTGTCCTCGGCGATGGCCGCCAGGGTCACCGGCGCTGGTGGTCGGCGCATCGTTGACCGGCGTGATGTCCAGCGTCGGCGGCTGCCCGCGACGCCGTCAGGCTGCCGTCGGTCACGGTGTAGCTGAAGCTCACGCTGCTGTCGTCGTTGAGCGCCGGCGTGTAGGTCCAGGTGCCGTTGCCGTTGTTCACCAGCGTGCCCGTGCCGCTGCTGATCGCCAGGTTGGTGGCGGTCAGGCTCGGCGCCGTCGACGTCGCTGGCATTGGCCAGCAACTGGGCCTGGGTGATGACGCGGGCGCCGCTGTCCTCGGCGATCGCGCCAAGGTCACCGGCGTGGTGGTCGGCGCATCGTTGACCGGCGTGATGTCCAGCGTCGCGCTGCCCGCGGCCGTCAGGCTGCCGTCGGTCACCGTGTAGCTGAAGCTCACCGCCGTGTCGTCGTTGAGCGCCGGCGTATAGGTCCAGGTGCCGTTGCCGTTGTTCACCAGCGTGCCCGAGCCGCTGCTGATCGCCAGGCCGGTGGCGGTCAGGCTCGGCCCGTCGACGTCGCTGGCATTGGCCAGCAACTGGGCCTGGTGATGACGCGGGCGCCGCTGTCCTCGGCGATCGCGGCGAGGGTGACCGGCGTGGTCACGGGCGCATCGTTGACCGGCGTGATGTCCAGCGTGGCGCTGCCCGCGGCCGTCAGGCTGCCGTCGGTCACGGTGTAGCTGAAGCTCACCGACGTGTCGTCGTTGAGCGCCGGCGTGTAGGTCCAGGTGCCGTTGCCGTTGTTCACCAGCGTGCCGCGACCCGACGCGATCGGCCAGGCCAGTGGCCGTCAGGCTCGGCCCGTCGACGTCGCTGGCGTTGGCCAGCAGCTCGGCCTGGGTGATGACGCGGGCACCGCTGTCCTCGGCGATCGCGGCGAGGGTGACCGGCGTGGTCACCGGTGCATCGTTGACCGCCGTGATGTTGATCGTGGCCGTGTCCGAGTTTGTCAACGACCCGCCACCCGTGTTGCCGTTGTCGTTGACCTGCAACGTCAGCGTGGCGCTGGCGCTCGGCGTGTCGGTGTTGTCGCTGTAGCTCACCGTGCTCGTGCCATCGGTGTTCAGCAGGTTGTTGATCTGCGTCACCGTGCCGGTGATCGTCACCGACGAAGTGCCGGAGTTGCTGACCAGCGCACCGCTGCCGCCCGCCGTCACCGTCAGCGCGCCTTCGGTCACCGACAGCGTCACCGTCATCGAGCCCGAGGCCGCATCCACGTCGCTGATCGACAAGCCCGTGTTCTTGAGCGACAAGGCCACCTGCTCGGTGGCCGCGTAGGTGGCCGGCGTGATCGTCGCCACCGGTGCGTCGTTGACCGGATTGACGTTGATCGTGACGGTCGCGAGGTTGGAGCTGGCAGTCCCGTCGTTGGCTCGGTAGGTGAAGGAATCCACGCCACTGAAGTTGGCGTTCGGCGTGTAGGTGAAGGAGCCATCCTTGCCCAGCGCAAGAGTGCCGTTGGTCGGGCCGCTGGCCAGCACGGCGTTCAATACATCGAGCTCGGCATCGGTGTCGTTTTGCAGGATGCCCGGTTGCGCGAGCGCCTGAACCTGCGCGGCCGTGAGGGCCGATTGGTAGATGCGGACCTCGTCGATCTTGCCATCGAAGGAGCGCGAACCGTCGCCCGATGCGCCGATCCGCAGCGGGGCCCATGTCGAGCGGTCGTTCTGACTGCCGGTGTCGGTGCCCTCGAGCTGGCCGTCCACATACAGCGAAGCGCTCATGACGCCGCCACCCATGTCGGTGACGCTCACGGCCACATGGTGCCAGCCGCTCGTATCCGTGAAGTTCGAGGCCGAGGCAATGAAGATGCTGTCGGCTCCGTTGGCGGGGATGTCGTAGCCGAGGGAGAAGACGATCTTGTTGTCGTACGCCAGGTCGTAGCTGCCGATCGAGAGGCTCATCTCCGAAGTGGCAGAAGTCGTGGAGCCGCCGTTGCCGTAGCCGTTTCCGCCTGCGTAGCCTTGCCAGACGATGTGATGGGCACCGGTGGTGGTATCGGTTTGGAACCAGGCCGAGATCGTGAAGGTGCTGGCCGTCTTCAGGTCGGTGCTGGTGGTCGCGACATAGTCACCCGCGCCATCGAAGGAGAGCCCTCCCGATCCGACGTAGCCGGTCGTCCAGGTCGGGTCGGTCGTATCCACGCCAGCGGTGCTGCCCAGCGTGCCGCTGTTCGGCGTGGAACCGGCATCCGCAGTGGTCTGGCTCGACGCACCCTCGTTGAATCCCCACCAGTGCGAGAGGTTGCTGGTCGACGGCGCGATCACCAGCGTCGAGTCTTCATTGACGCTGTAGGTGTCACCCACCGCGACGGGGGCATCGTTGACCGCCAATACCGTGATGGTGGCGCTTGCCGTGCTTCCGCCCAGCCCGGCGTCGCCACTGGACGTGGACGCCTGGACCGTGAAGCTGCCGTTGCCGCTGAAGTTCGCGCTCGGGGTGAACTTCAAGCCCGCGCTGCCTTCGGCAAAGGTGATGAACGTTCCGTTCGTGATCGCGGTCGTGCCATCGTTCTTGTACAGCGTGCCGTTGCTGATGCCGGTGATCTTGAAGTGCGTCACCTCGGCGCCATCGGCGGCGTTGCGCGAGATCACCAGTCCGTTGGTGGTCTGGGTATTTTCGTTGGTGGTGGCATTGGTCACCGTGGGCGTGTCGGCCACGGGGCTGATGACGAGGCTCGCCGTGTCCGTGGCGGTGCTGAAGGCGGTCGTGGCTCCGCCGGCGCGCGAGGCGAAGTCGATTCTCACGTCGTCGAGATAGAACTTGTCGTTCTTTGCCGCGTAGCGTCGTCGGGAATCGAATCGCCGTGTTCGCGTTGGCGTAGGCGGAAATGTCGAACGACTGGTAGACGCCCGAATTGCCGACGAAGAAGTCTGAATCGACGTTGTACGTCTTGACCGTGTTCCAGGTCGAGCCGTTGTCGACACCTCGAGCACGACCGTGCCCCCGGCCTGGACGTTCTGCTGCTCGTAGGTCGAAGCTGAGCGTGCACCGAGGTGGCGCCGCTCAGGTCGATCGCGCGCGACAGGCCGACGCCGGCGGTGTCGAGACCGATTTCCAGGTAGGGGCCGGCGATGACGACCCCTGTCGATTCCAATGGACGTTGCCCGGCGGACGCCCCGTCCGACTCGCCGATCTCCTGCCAGGCACCCGCCCAGGAAGCACTGCCGTTGCTGCCGCTGTAGGAGATTGCGGTGAACTGGTCGAGGGCGGCGTACGGGCTGGCCGAGGGTGGCCGTGGCGCCATTGCTGCCGCTGGTGCGGTCCCAGGCGCGGAAGGTGATGGCGTTGGCCAGCGTGCCGCTGAAATTGGCATTGGGCTGGAAGTAGAGCCGCGTACTGGCGTCGGCCGCCAGCAGGCGGGCGTTGCTCGCCGATACCGCCCCCAGCGCACTCCAGTTCGTTCCACCATTGGTCGAGTACCACCATGTCCCGTTGGTCGTATCGGCGGCCGTCACGGCAATGCCGAGCAGCGCGCCGACATCGGGGTCGGCGACGTTGTCGGTCTGGCCGGACGGGCGAAGGCGAAATCGACCAGCGATGACACCAGCGTGCCCACCGCGCCCACGGGGCGCCCGCGTCTTCGTTTATCGCGGTAAGGGCTGGGCTCTTGCTGCTGTCCAGCACCGGTGCGGTCTGGATCTCGGCGTCGTAGAGGAAGACGAAGGGCTGCGTCGCCGTCTCGCCGGTATTGCTCTCGATCTGCGTGACCGTGCCCCAGGCGCTGCCGGACCAGACCACGAAGCTCAAGTCGCTGCCGCTGTCCTGCACGCCCAGCATGATCTGGTTCGATGCCGGGTCGGCAGTCAGGGTCATGATGTTCGGCGTCTGCAAGGTGCCGATGTCGGGGCCGCTCATTGCCAGCCGACCAACCGCCGCCGCTGGTCCAGGTGCGGTAACTGACCAGGTTGCTCGACTCGGCGTAGGTCGCCAGCAGATCCCCGACTGACTCTCGAACGCGAGTGCCGTCACCAGCGCCGAGCTGGATGTGGCCGTGCTCGACGCGAGCAGCGTCGACCCCAGCTGCTGCCGTTCAGACCGAGAACCAGACGTCATTCGACGATGTCACGACGCCCATCGCGATCATGTCGTTGTTCGGATTCGAGGCGAGCGTGACCGCCCGTGGATCGGCTGTAGTGCCGCTGGGCGCAGACACCGTCAGCTGGCCGCTCCAGCTCGCGCCGTCCCAGGTGCGGTAGTTCATCTGCCGTGCCACCGCTGATGTCGTCGTAGACGACGATCGCCTGGCCGCTGGTCGACTGATAGGCGACGAAGCTGTCGGTGGTTTCCTGCGACGTCGCGGTGCCCAGAGGATCGAGTTGCCCCAGTTGCTGCCGTTCCAGACCAGGGCGTAGTCGTCGGACGGGACTGCGTGACGAGCAGGATGATCTCATTGCTGGTCGGATCGCGGCAGGACAGGTGTCGGCGCCACGTTCGCCAGCAGTCCGGTCCAGAGCTGCTGCGTCGTTGCGCTGGGGGCCACCGACGTCTCGATTCGTCCCGTCAGGTATTCGAGTGACCAGTCGCCACCCAGGCTCCTGCTGCCGGTGGCGTCGGTGCTGGCTGCCACGTCTGCGCCGGTGACGCGCGCGAGGCTCTGCACGAACGCCTTGCCGGCTGCGTCCTGGGCCACGTCGCAGCCATAGAGCAGGAGGTCGCCGTCGGCGCCGAGCGACTGCCCCCATAGGGCCACCGACTCTCCATCGATCGCCAGGCGTGCCGCATCGAGGCGGGTGCTGCCGATGTCGATCGCGCCGCTGGCGCCGTGCGAAATGACGTGGATCGCGCCCAGGTCGTGTTCGTTGGCCAGGATCGCGTTGATCTGCGCGATGCCGTCCTTGTCGGCATCGAGCATCACGATGTCGAACAGGCGGTCGTCGCCGCGCTGCTGCATCAGCTCGTCGGCGAGCTTCATCGCGTCGGGCACGCGGCTGTCGATGAAGATGATCTCGCGGGTGGCTGATTGCTGTGCCGTCGCGGCCGCATCGGCAGCGACGGGTGCAGGCGCGATCGGCTCGACGACGCGCACCTCGGCATCCTGGACCACGCCGCTCAGGCCGAGCAGCGCTGCCGCATCGGCCGAATAGAGGATGCGTCGCTCCAACTCCTCGACGAGCAGCCGGGGGCGGGTTGCCGGGCGGCGTTTCATGCTGGGCGAGTGCGGTGGGCGACGGGTCCGGATGGCGCTGCGCTGTCGTCAGCGGCTGCGCACGGCTTCGGGGGCACGCGCCTGCACTGCCGCGGCATGGCTCCCGGTGACGACCGTCGGGCCGAAGTCGGCCCTGCAGCGCAGTCCGGCGGGCAGCGACAGGTCGGGGTTGGGCAGTGCCAGTTGCACGCGGAAGGTGTTGCTGGCGGGATCGATCACCTTGTCGACCATCGTCACGCGGGCGGTCAACGCGCGGGCCCCCGGCAGGTCGGGCACCACGCTGACGGCACTGTCGGCCAGCACCTGTCCGTACAGCGACGTCGGCACCACCAGTTGCACGCGCAACGGGTCGATGCGGGCGATGCGCAGCAGCGGCTTGTCGTCGGCGCGTTCGCCGGCGGTCATGAAGCGCTCGGCCACCACGCCATCCATCGGGCTGCGAATGACGCGTTGCGACAGTTGCGCTGCGGCCATGCCGCGCTCGTGCACCGAAACGGTCTGCAGTTCGCGCGCCTGCGTCAGCTTCTGGTCGGCCAGCTGCGACTCGGTGCGGGCCTGGTCGAGCGCCTGTTGCGAGATGAAGTTCTGGCGAAACAGGTCTTCGGCGCGCTGCAGGCGTTCGCGGTTGAAGCTGGCGTTCGCGGCCGCGGCGTTGAGATCGGCGTTGGCGTCGGCGCGCGTGCGCGCCACGTCGAACGCGGCGCGCTCCACCGTCGCACGCAACGTGGCCAGCACCTGGCCTTTGCGCACGGTCTGGCCGCGGTCGACGTCGACGCTCTCGATCACGCCGACCACCGGGCTGCCGACATCGGCCACGCGGTCGGGTTCGATCAGGCAGCCCAGTGCCGGTGCGCCCAGCGCAGGTGCGGCCAGCCACAGTGCGGCCATCGAAAGAGAAAGCGTTCGTGTTTTCATCGTTGGGTCCTCATTCACCGCGGCCGCCAAAGGCGAGTTCGCGTTCCATTCGCAGGTCGTCACGGATCAGGCGTTCGCGCTGTTCACGCTGGCGCCGTTCTTCGAAGCGCTGCGGCACACGCGCCAGCAGCCGTACCGCCCACCACGGCAGCGCGCCGGCCGAGCGCGTCAGCGCGGCGCGAACGGGCGCCGGCCAGAAGCGCGCCAGCAGCGTGGTTTCCAGCGACAGCCAGGTTTCGGCCGATCCCGGATCGCCCTGGCGGGCCGTGCGGCCGGCGAGCTGGCGGTCGATGCGGCGCGCGCTGTTGAGCTGGCAGCAGATCAGGTGCAGGCCACCGAGCCCGGCGACACCATCGCCGAGCACGATGTCGGTGCCGCGCCCGGCCATGTTGGTGGCCACGGTGATGGCGCCGCGCTGGCCGGCCCGGGCGACGAGTTCGGCCTCGTCGCCGTCGCAGCGCGCATTAAGCACGGCGTGTGCCAACGCGCGGCCGGCCAGTGCGTCGGCGACTGCCTGCGTCTCGGCCACCGAGTCGGTCGCCACCAGCACGGGGATGCCTTGCCGGTGCAACTCGGCCACGCGCTCGGCGACGGCTGCCCACAGCGCGCGGTGGGTCGGGAACAGGCGCGTCGCGCCAATGCGCCGCCGGCAGGGCCTGCGCAACGCGATGCGTCGCACCGACAGGCCGTAGGTCGACCGCAGTTCGGCATGCGCCTCGCACAGCGTGCCGCTGACGCCACCGAGGCGGAAGTAGCGCGGGAAGAAACGCTGGAAGGTGATCTGAGCGACAGTGGCGAGGGCGGGCGTCGGCGGACAGCCTTCCTTGATCTCGATGAGCTGCTGCAAGCCGTTCGACCAGACCCGGCCGGCGGCCACCCGGCCGGTGGTCTCGTCGATGATCGCGACCTTGCCGTCGCGCACGAGGTAGTGCCGGTCGATCGCATACAGATGCAGCGCCGCCAGCGCAGTGCAGACCGAGTGCTCGCGATGGAAGCGATTGCGCCACACGGCCGCGGTGGAGGCGCCGTCCAGCGAGGCCGCGGCGCGCGCAAGACGCTGCTGGCCGTGTGCCGTCAGCTGCGCCCTCATCGTCGGCGGCTCGAGCGTGAAGTCGGTGCCTTGCCGCAAGGTGCGTGCATAGCGCAGGGCCTGCTCGGCATGATCGTGGGCCTCGGCCATCTCGCCGGGCTGCGAGAGGATCAGCGGCACCCGCGCCTCGTCGATCAGGATCGCATCGGCCTCGTCGACGATCGCCATGCACAGCCCGCGCAGCAGTGGCGGTGCAGCCGCCGCGTCGTTGCCGTCGTGTGCGCCGGCCAGGCCGTCGCGCAGGTAGTCGAACGCCAGTTCCTTGGCGGTGACGTAGGTGATGTCGCAGCCATAGCCCTCGGCGCGTTCGGCGGCGGTGTCGGCCTGCACGACGGTGCCCACGCGCAGGCCGAGGGCGGCGTACAGCGGCCGCAGCCATGCCGCGTCGCGGGCGACGAGGTAGTCGTTGGCCGTGATCACGTGCACCGGCATGCCCGCCAGCGCCGCGGTGGCGGCAGCCACGGCGATCGCCAGCGTCTTGCCTTCGCCGGTGGCCATCTCGGCGAGCCGGTTGTCGATGACCGCACGTGCGGCGATCAGCTGCGCGTCGAAAGGTCGCATGCCCAGGTGCTGGCGTGCCGCCAACGACACCAGCGCGAAGCTGCGCGCCACGGTGGCCGGCCGCAGCCCGTGACGAATCAGCTCCAGTCGCAGCGCACGCACCACGGCATCGTCCAGGCCAGCCAAAGCCTGGGCCGACTCGGCAGCGCGCACTTGCGTCAGGAAGGCCGCATCGCGACGCTGCAGCCAGGCGCTGCTGCGATCGCCGAGCGCGCGCAGCGCGGCGTTGCAACGCTCGCTCAACGTCCTGTCGACAACTCGGCGTTCGGGGTAGGGGCCCCAAAGCAGGCCGGGGATCGGGATGTCGGTGCGCGTCATGGCGTCAGCCGGCCGGGTTGAAGTGCTGCAGGAACAGCTGCGCGGCGCGCCGGTAGGCCTGCATCGCCAGCGGCTCGCTGCCGTGGTCGAAGCGCACCCAGGCGCGGCCGCCGACACGCTCGAGCGTGCGGTCGGTCAAGGTCACGTCGATCAGGAACACCGGCTGCAGGCTGTGCAGACCGTCCTTCTCGGCCGGGTCGGTGGCGTACGGCCCGCCGCCGTGATCGGCCAGCGCAGCGGTCGGCAGCTGCCGGGTGGCGGCGGGCGTATCGCCGGTCAACGTGGCGAGCAACACGCGGTGTGGCGCGTCGGCTGTGCGCACCTCGGCGTGGTGCAGGCGGTGCCGCACCAGATGGGCGTCGTGTTCGGGCACCGCGGCGCGCACGCGCAGTGCATCGGCCGCCAGCACGTAGCCCAGCAAGGCGCCACGGCGGCTGTAGGTGCCGAGCACGTCGCCCTGCTTGGGCATCACCAGCGTGCCGGCCACCTGGGCACGCACCTGCAACTGAGAGATGCGCTCGTCCAGTCGTGCCAGCTCGGCCTGGTTGCGCTCGATGTCGAGGGACAGGTTCTGTGCCGCGTTCGGGTCGCGCATCAGCAGCTGGTAGTGCTCGACCCGCAGGCCTTCGAGCCGGTCGGCGAGTTGCTCGCGGCTGGCGGCGAGTTCGGGGTTGTCCAGGCGCACCAGCAGGTCACCGGGCTTGACGAGCGCACCGTCGGCCAGCGGCAGCTCGGCGACGAAGCCGTCGACCGCAGGACGCACCTGGGCTTGTTCGGGCAGCCACACCACGCCCGGCGCGACGGTCGAGTGCGGCATCGGTGCCAGCAACAGCAGTGCCGCCACACCCATGGCCAACAGGCCCAGGCGCAGGCGCACCCGCGCCTGGTCGCCACCGGGGGTAGCAGCCTGCATCGCCTGTCGCGACCAGCGATGCAGCGGCATCAACAGCATGGTCACGGTGACATAGAGCGCCGCCAGCAGCGCGAGCAGCAGCCACTGGCCACCGAGCCACAACACCAGCGTGAGGGACAACGCGACGCGGTAGCCGAACGACAGCGGTGCGTAGGCCATCAACCACTTGCGTTCGCCGGCCGCGGCGGGCGGCAGCTCGGGCCCGCTGCCCAGCAGCCAGCGACCCAGGCGCTGGCTCCACCAGGCGCTGCTGCGCTCGCCCAGGTTGGGCACATCGAACAGGTCGCACATCACGTGGTAGGCGTCGAAGCGCAGCAGCGGGTTGCCGTTGAACAGCAACGTGGACGTGACGCCGATCACCATCAGTGTGAACGCGGCGTTGTGAACCCAGCCCGGCTGGGTCGCCAGCCAGATGCCTAGGCCCAGCGCAGCCAGCGCCAGCTCGACCATGATGCCGGCCGCGCCGACCAGCGCGCGCTGCCGGCGGTGCGGGAATGCGGCAGCGGCGGACGCATCGACGTAGGGGGCGGGCACCAGGAACAACAGGCCGATGCCGACTTCATGCACCTCGCCGCCCCAGCGCCGCACGGCCAGCGCATGAGCACCTTCGTGCAAGGCCTTCATCAGCGGATACAGCAGCCACGCAGTGGCCAGACCGGCAGTGCTGAACAGGTGCTGCGCGGCATGTGCCGTCAGGGCCGGCCATTCGCTCGCCGCCGTCACGGCCGCCAGCAGCAACCCGGCCAACCACAGCCAGAACACCGATGGCCGGAACAGCGCATGGGCCAGCGGGTCGAGGCGGTTCAGCCACGCCGCCGGGTCGGCCAGCGGCAACTGGAAGGAAAACGGATTGAGCAGGCGGCGACGGCGCGCCTTGCGGCGCTCGTTGCGGCGCTGCCTCAGCGCGCTGGCATCGCTGGCACGCTCCGATTGCAGCAGTTCGTGCTCGTTGAGCTGGCCGAGCAGGCGCAGCACTTCGTCCTGCGTCGGTGCATCGTCGCAGCGCGCCTCGAGCAGGCTGTTCCAGACTTCGTGCACGGTGCGCTGGCCGTCGCAGCGACCGATGAACTGGTAGGCGCTGTCGTTGATGCGGTGCTGCCGACCGGTGGCGGCATCGGACAGCAGGTACCAGCGCTGGTCACGCCAATGCTGGCGCTGCACCTTCACCTGCGGACGCAGGCGCGGACTGAGCTGTGCGACCCGATACCACTGGGCGCTGTAGAGCGTGGCGGTCATGTCGCCGGCGCCCGTCGGGCCGCCCCATGGGCCGCGAAGGGGCCCCTGCAGGACCCGGGGGGCGGCGGACTGGGTGAGCGTGGGGGCGTCATCTCAGGGCGCCCACGACCACCACGCCAGACGCAGCCAGTCGGTGAAGCGGTGCGTCCAGATCCACGCCAACGATTGCTCCCCCGCATCGATCTTGGCGATGCCCTGCAGGCCGGGGCGCAGTTCGGGTGCGGCGCCCGTCAACCGCGCCTCGACATCGAAGACGTTGCGGCCGTCGCGCACGCTCGACACCGGCGTGACGCGCTCGACCACCATGGCCAGCGTGTCCGACGGCAGCGAGGACAGGGCCAGCTGGCCGGTCTGCCCCGGCTTGATGTCGGCGATGTCGCGCTCGTCGACTTCGACGATCAGGCGGTACTGTTCGCGCGGCGCCAGTGTCAGCAAGGCGTCGCCGCGCTGCACCGGGGCGCCCAGCGTCTGGCTCAGGTCGCCCTTGATGACGACGCCGTCGATCGGGGCCACCAGCCGGGTGCGCGACAACTGCTGGCGCACGAGTTCGAGTTGCGAGCGGGCCTCGTCCGCCTTGCCGTGGCTGATGACGAACTGCGCCCGGTCGGCGCGGGCCAGTGCCGCGGCGTAGGCGTTCTCCTGTTGCGTGAGCGCGCTTTCCCATTTGCGCCGCTCCAGCGTCAGGTCCTGATCGGCCATCTCCACCAGCAGGTCGCCGGCTCGCACTGCATCACCAGGACGCACATGGCTACGCTGCAGGAAGCCGTCGAACGGCGCCGCGACCATGCGCTGAACGGCGCCCTCGATCCGCGCCGGCGCGCCGACACGGTGGGTGACGGGGATCAGCGTGGCGCCCAGCAACAGCGCGATCGCAACGGCAAGAGCGGCCTTGGGCAGCGGGTCGTCGCGCCGGGCGAGGCGCTGCCACACAGCCCGCAGCGATTGGGCCAGCCGTTCACGCCACGCGCGCTCGGCGCTCTGGCGCAGCGTCACCAGCGGCCCGATGGCGCTGGCCACGCTTTCGCACATCTGGATCTGCTCGTCGCTGGGTTGCGTGCCAGCGCGGTACTCGACCAGCAGCGCACCGACGGCCTGGCCCGCATGGACCAGCGGCACCGTGAGCAATGCATGGTCGGTGCGCGCATGCAGATCGGCGTGGGCCAGGATGATGCGGGGCGGGTCGGTGCCGAGGGCGGGATAGCTCACGCGGGCGCCCTGATCGGCCGCCTCCTGCATGGCTGCCGACACGAGGCGCAGCAGGGCCTGCTCCTGCTTGAACTCGGCGCTGTTCGATACCGCGATCACGTCCATGTCGGGGTTCAGGATGCCGAGCGTGATCCGTTCGCTGCCACAGGCGGCGGCGAGTTCGGTGACCAGCGCCATGGCGCCCTCGGCCAGCGTCGGTTGCGCCAGCAACAGGGTCTGCAGCCGGAGCACGCGGGCAGCCTCGGTGCCCTGGTCGTCCTGCTGGCCGCTGACATCGCGGTTCAGCGCGGAGCCGACGCCTGCGCTGGCTTTCGCCAACTGCTTGAACAACTGTTCGACCGCCTGGGTGTCGTCGGCACGAACCGCCAGGGCCACGGCGCCCAGCAGGCGGTCGCCAGACTTGAGCGGCAAGGAAATGACACGGTTGTGGCTGGAATCGCTCAGGCGAACCGCTGGCGCGACGACGACCGGACGGGCACGCTGCACGGCCGCCTGCGCCACGGAGGCCAGTGCCGGTGTCAGTGTGCCGCTGGCGGGCCATTCGGCCACCATGTCCGCCGTGCCGTGGTCGGTGGCCGAAAGAATCACCACGCCGCCAGACACCGCGTCGGAACTGTCGCAGTGCTGCTGCAGCCATCGCTGGATGCCGGGTCTGAGCATGGATGCCATCGGTGTTTTCGCTGTGAGTGGGCTGTGCTTGAGGGTCGTCGAGTCAGTGAGTGGCGGTGAAATCCTGGTCGTCGGAAGAATCTCGCAGGCACCCGGAAAGCCCGAGCCCTTGGTCGTGGCGCAGTGTGGGTGAAAGGCCCGAGCGGGTGAAGCGAGGCCACTCGATGCAGGCCACCAAATGCTGAAAAATGCCCGGAAATCGGCCTCTTCTCGCGTCGATGTCGCAACCCATGCACGCCGAACATCAAGCGGGCCCTGAGAATGCCGCCATCGCAGTTCAAGCCGGCCTGGGCCGGTATGCGCAATCGATCACAAACGACACATGAGCCACGAAATCGCAACCAGTCTCGCCGTCGCGACGGCGACCGGGCCGACCCTGCTGACCTCGCCAGAGGAGCCTCAGCTGAGCGCTCGCGCGCGCATCGTCGTCGTCGACGATGAGCCACTGAACAGCGCCGAGCTCGAGGCGTTCTTGCGCTCGCTGGGCTTCCAGCATGTGGTGGCCGTCGCGCCCGGCGCAGACATGCTCGACATGCTGCGGGACGAGCGGCCCGATCTGATCCTGCTTGAACTCGCGCTGCGCGAGCCGACGGCCTTCGATGTCCTGGGCTGGATGAACACCGATCGCCTGCTGCGCCATGTGCCCGTGATCGCGATCACCGCGCAAGACGAACGAGAAGAGCGCCTGCGCGCGCTGAAGCTGGGCGCGTCGGACTACCTCGTCAAGCCGATCGATCCCGCCGACCTCGAGTTGCGCCTGCGCAATACCCTGGAGAAGAAGTTCCAGCACGACCGCTTGGCGTACACGGACGGGCTGACCGGGTTGCCCAACAGGGAATCGTCATTGAACCGGCTGGAATGGGCCATGAAGTTCGCGCGTCGCCACAACATGCCCGGCGCGGTGCTGCAAGTCGGCCTGGATCGGTTCAAGCACATCAACGACACCCTGGGCCCGGCCATGGGTGACGAACTGCTGCGCGCTGTCGGCATGCGCCTGGTGACCTGCCTGCGCGATACCGACCTCGTCACGCAAGACATCGCGCCCGAGATCGCCGCGGAGGTGACCCGAGGCGACGGCGACGAGTTCACCGTGCTGCTGCCCGCCATGGTGCGCAGCGACCATGCGAGTGTGGTCGCGGGCCGCATCGTCGAGGCGATGGCCGACCCCTTCATGCTGACTGGCCATGAAGTCTTCGTGACCTGCCAGGTCGGCATTGCGGTGTTCCCCAAGGACGCCCTGGACACGGACATGGTGCTCAGGCAAGCCAAGCTGGCGATGCGCAGTGCGCGCGCCGCCGGCGAGGCGCTCGGCAGCGGCTTTCGGTTCTATTCGCAGGAGCTTCATGGACGGTCGTCGAATCGGCTGGCGTTGGAGCGCGAACTGCATCACGCGCTGGAGCGCGAAGAACTGACGCTGCATTACCAGCCCAAAGTCGATCTCGTCAGTGGCCTCATCTGTGGTGCCGAGGCCCTGCTGCGTTGGCAACACCCGCAGCGCGGCCTGCTCGGCCCCGGCGCCTTCATCGAAGTGGCGGAGGAAAGCGGGCTGATCGTGCCGCTCGGCGACTGGGTGCTGAATGAAGTGCTGCGACAGGCCGCTGACTGGCGGCGGCTGGGGCTGCCGCCGATTGCGCTGGCCATCAATGTGTCGAGCCTGCAACTGCGCCGGCCCCACCTGGACCGCACCGTGCACGACGCGTTGGCACGGGCCGGGCTCGACGGTGCGAACCTGTGCCTGGAGCTGACCGAGTCGACGATCATGGAGACCGGCGTCAACGTCACCAGTGCCTTGCACGCCATCAAGGAACTCGGCGTGCGGTTGGCGCTGGATGACTTCGGCACCGGTTACTCGTCGCTGAGCTACCTGCGCCGCTTCCCGATCGATGAGCTGAAGATCGACCGCTCGTTCATCGCCGAGTGCCACGCCGGCAACAACAGCGCCACGATCATCACCCAGGCCATCATCACGATGGCGCACGCCATGCGTCTGAGCGTGGTGGCGGAGGGCGTCGAGACGGAGCAACAGCGCGACTTCCTGCGTGACAATGCATGCGATCAGTACCAGGGTTTCCTGTTTTCCCGGCCCGTGTCGGCGAGTGAGTTCGGGGCCCTGCTGCCAGCCCCCGACACGGCGGCTGGCTGGGCAAGCGGCACGGCACCTCTGACGGCCCCTCTGAAGCTCGACGGAACAACGGATTTCCAGCCGTTTGCAGATACGAACTACGTTTCGATCGTTCTTGACTGATTCACGCAATGCCGCTGCCGGCCGTGCGCGATCGGCAGCTTTGCGTGGTGGCCATGGACGGTTGGGCTTTGGCAGGGGGTGTGGCATGAACAGGGTTCTGGTGGGCGTGGCGTTGGCGCTGGTCTGCGGCGCGGCTGCGGCCGCCTCGAAGAAGCCGGCAGCGCCGCCCAAGCCGGTGGTGCTCGCCGGCACCGTCAGCCGCGTTGTCGACGGCGACACGCTGTGGATCAAGACCGATGCCGACAGTGCGCCGGTGGTGGTGCGCATCCAGGGCATCGATGCCCCCGAGAGTTGCCAGGTTGGCGGCGCGGAGGCCACCGCGGCGTTGAACGCATTGGCGCTCGGCCGCGAGGTCACGGTGCGCGTGTCCGCCACCGACGAGCATGGCCGCACCGTCGGCAAGGTGTTCGATGGCGACAAGGACCTCGGCGACCGCATGGTCCGCGACGGCCAGGCATGGTCGTCGCGCTACCAGTACGACCGCGGCCCGTACGTGGCCGAGGAGCGCATGGCGCTGGCGCTCAAGCGCGGGCTGCACGCGGCGGGCGGCGCGATCCAGCCGCGCGACTTTCGCAAGCAGCACGGGCCGTGCGACCACACGGCGAACAAGCCGTCGGCCGCCGGCACAGGCACGACCGCCCGCTGACGCCGCCCGCGGTCAGGGCCGAGCGCGCATCAGGGTGCTCTTGCCGAACAGGCTCTCGATCAGGTCGACGGCCAGCTCGGCGGTCTTGTTGCGCACGTCGAGCGCGGGGTTGAGTTCCATCACGTCGAGGCTGGCGAGCTTGCCGGTGTCGGCGATCATCTCCATGCACAGCTGCGCTTCGCGATAGGTCGGGCCGCCGGGCACCGTGGTGCCGACGCCAGGGGCGATGTCCGGGATCGAGGAAGTCGACGTCGAAGCTGACGTGCAGGTGCGTGTTGGCATCGAGCGTCGCCAGTGCCAGCTCCATCGCATGGCGCATGCCCATCTCGTCGATGTAGCGCATGTCGAAGACCTCCAGGCCCTGCTCGTGCACGAAGCGCTTCTCGCCCGCGTCGACGCTGCGGATGCCGATCTGGCGCACCCACTTCGGGCTGATCGCCGGTACCACGCCGCCGATCTCGATCAGCGGCTGCGGGCCGAAGCCGCACAGGCAGGCCACCGGCATGCCGTGCACGTTGCCGCTGGGGGTGAGGATGCTGGTGTTGAAGTCGGCATGGGCATCGAGCCAGAGGACGCGCAATTTCTTGCCGGCCTCTCGGCAATGCCGCGCCACTGCGCTGATGCTGCCGATGCCCAGGCAATGGTCGCCGCCGAGCAGGATCGGCAGCCGGGCCAGCCTGAGTTCTTCATGCACCGCCGCGTGCACCGCGTGATTCCACGCCACGACCTCGGGCAGGTGCCGGTAGCCGCCGTGCGGCGGTTGCCACGGGTTGGCCGGGCCGACCAGGTTGCCGCGATCGACCACCGCGAGGCCATGAGCTTCGAGGATCGGCACGATGCCGGCCACCCGCAGCGCCTCGGGGCCCATGCTCGCGCCCCGTGCGCCGGCACCGATGTCGGTCGGCGCACCGATGAGGGAGATGTCCTTCTTCATGCAGGAGCGGTCAGATGTCATCGGCGAACTCGCCCGTTTCGGTGGGGGGCGCGTCGAGCGCGAAGGCCTGCGTCAGGACCTGCCAGGCCTCCTCGCCGCTGTCGACGAGGTGGAACAGCTGCAGGTCGTCCTGGCTGATCATGCCGGTCTCGACCAGCCAATCGAAGTTGACCAGGCGGGTCCAGAACTCGCGGCCGACCAGCACGATCGGCCGTTTGCGCACCTTGCCGGTCTGCGTCAGCGTCATCACCTCGAACAGTTCGTCGAGCGTGCCGAAGCCGCCGGGGAAGCACACCAGCGCCACCGAGCGCATCAGGAAGTGCATCTTGCGCAGCGCGAAGTAGTGGAACTGGAAGCACAGCTTCGGCGTGATGTAGGGGTTGGGCTCCTGCTCGTGCGGCAGCACGATGTTCAAGCCGATGCTGGGACCGCCGGCTTCGTGGGCGCCGCGGTTGCCGGCTTCCATGATGCCGGGGCCGCCGCCGGTGACGACGACGATCTTCTCGTCCAGGGACTTGCTGGCCTCGGTGACCAGCGCGGCGAATTCGCGCGCCTCCTCGTAGTAGCGCGACATCAGCAGGTCCATGCGGGCGCGCGCCAGCGCCGCGGCGTCGCCGCCGCGTTCGGCCAGCGCCAGGCGCTGCTCGGCCTCGTCGCGCGGCACCAGGCGGGCGCTGCCGAACAGCACCACGGTGGCGACGATGCGCTCTTCGCTGAGCACCATTTCGGGCTTGAGCAGTTCGAGCTGCATGCGCACCGGGCGCAACTCCTCGCGCAGCAGGAACTGGTTGTCGGTGAAGGCCAGCCGGTAGCTGCTGTCGGGCCCGTCGTAGCGCGCGGGTCGGCTTCAGCGCCGCCGCTTCCTCCTCGGCGGTGGGGAAGTTGCGCGTGGCCAGATCGGGGTGCTGTGGGCGTCATGGCGTGCAGCTTAGCGCGGCCCGGCCGCTCAGTCGGGCCGCGACACCAGGTTGACGTAGTCGTGCTGGGCGCTGTGGATGGTCGAGACGCGGTACTCGACCGGCTTGTCGTTGAAGGTCAGTGCCGTGCGTCGCACCTGCAGCACCGGCGTGCCTGGCGCGATGCCGAGCACACGGGCCGTGGTGCGATCGGCGGCGACCGCACGCACGCGCTCGACGGCGCGGACGACCGTGATGCCGAACTCGGTCTGGTAGAGGTGGTAGATCGTGCTCGGTCGCTCGCGCAGGCGCTTCTCGGTCAGGCCCTTGAACAGCAGCGCCGGCAGCGTCAGGCGGTCGTGCACCACCGGCCGCCCCTGCAGCGCGAGCCGGTTCTCGATCTGGATCGCGGTCTCGCCGCCGCGCAAGCCCAGCGCTGCCGCGGCCTCGTCGTCGAGCCGCGTGCGCTCGAACGACAACAGCTCGACCTGCGGCACATCGCGCCGACCGTCGCTGCGCTCGACGTGGAAGAACTGGAACAGGAAACGGTCGGCGTTGTGGGTGGCGACGAAGGTGCCGCGGCCCTGGCGTCGGGCCAGGATGTGCTCGGCCACCAGTTCGTCGACCGCGTGGCGCAGCGTGCCGATCGAGATGCCGAAGGCCGCGGCCAGCACCGATTCGCTCGGCAGCGCACTGCCGGGCGGGCAATGCCCGGCCTCGACGGCCTGCAGCAGCGCGCGCTTGGCGACGCGGTACAGCGGCGCGCCGCCGGCGTCGGGGGCGATCGGCGGGAACACGGCGGCAACGTCCATGCGGCGCATTCTAGGGCTCGCATCGAAAGTCATCCATGTCATTTAGATGACCTGTTTGACATGTGGAACGCGGTCACTAAACTGCGCGTCATCGAAAGCCGTTCGCAAGGAGAGCCGGATGATTCATTTCGTGTTGCACGACGCCAAGGACACGGTGGCCGTCGTGGTGGTGGAAGGTGTGAAGGCCGGCATGGAGCTGACCGGCTGGATCATGGACGAGGACAAGATGACCAAGGTGGTGGCCAAGCAGGACATCCCGATCGGCCACAAGGTGGCGCTCAAGGACATGGGTCCGGGCGACACGGTGTGGAAGTACGGCATCGACATGGGCAAGGTGGTCGCGCCGATCAAGGCCGGCGAACACGCCCACGTGCAGAACATCAAGACCAAGCGCTGGTAAGCAGGAGCCCCGCATGAGCATCGTCAACAAAGACACCACCTTCCTCGGCTACCGGCGCGAGAACGGCCGCGTCGGCATCCGCAACCACGTCATCATCCTGCCGCTGGACGATCTGTCCAACGCGGCGGCCGAGGCCGTGGCGCACAACATCAAGGGCGCGCTGGCGATCCCGCATCCCTACGGCCGGCTGCAGTTCGGCGCCGACCTGGAGCTGCACTTCCGCACGCTGATCGGCGCCGGGTGCAACCCGAACGTCGCGGCCGTGGTCGTGATCGGCATCGAGGACGGCTGGACGCAGAAGGTGGTCGACGGCATCAAGGCCACCGGCAAGCCGGTCATCGGCTTCGGCATCGAGTTGCACGGCGACCACGACACCATCCTGCGCGCCAGCAAGGCGGCGCGCGAGTACGTGCAATGGGCCAGCGAGAAGCAGCGCGAGGTCTGCCCGATCCACGAGCTGTGGGTCAGCACCAAGTGCGGCGAGAGCGACACCACCAGCGGCTGCGGCGCCAACCCGGCGGTCGGCAACGCCTTCGACAAGTTGCACCCGCTGGGCAGCTACCTGTGCTTCGGCGAAACCACCGAGCTGACCGGCGGCGAGCAGATCGTGGCGGCGCGCTGCGCCAACGACGCGGTGCGCGAGCAGTTCATGTTCATGTTCAACCGCTACCAGGACGTGATCAACCGCCACAAGACCAGCGACCTGGCGGACAGCCAGCCGACCAAGGGCAACATCGCCGGCGGACTGACCACGATCGAGGAGAAGGCGCTCGGCAACATCCAGAAGATCGGCAAGAAGTGCACGGTCGACGGCGTGATCGACAAGGCCGAGATGCCGACCCACCCGGGCCTGTGGTTCATGGATTCGTCCAGCGCCGCGGCCGAGATGGTGACGCTGTGCGCCGCCTCGGGCTACGTGGTGCACTTCTTCCCGACCGGCCAGGGCAACGTGATCGGCAACCCGATCCTGCCGGTCATCAAGCTGTGCGCCAACCCGCGCACGGTGCGCACGATGAGCGAGCACATCGACGTCGACGTCACCGGGCTGCTGCAGCGCGAGCTGACGCTCGACCAGGCGGGCGACAAGCTGCTCGAGTGCATGCTGCGCACCGCCAACGGGCGCTTCACCGCGGCCGAGGCGCTGGGGCACCGCGAATTCGTGATGACGCGGCTGTACGAGTCAGCCTGAGCCCGACATGGCCCGCATCGTTATCTGCGAATTCATCGACGAGCGTGCGCTGCCGGCGCTGCGCGCGAAGCACGAGGTCGTCTACGACCCGAAGCTGGTCGACGACGCGCCTCGGCTGAAGGCCGAGGCCGCGACGGCCGACGCGCTGATCGTGCGCAACCGGACCCAGGTGCGGGGCGACCTGCTGGCCGCGCTGGCGCGCTGCCGGGTGATCGGGCGCCTGGGCGTCGGTCTGGACAACATCGACGTGCCCGCTTGCGAGGCGCGCGGCATGGCCGTGATCCCGGCAACAGGCGCCAATGCGCTGTCGGTGGCCGAGTACGTGATCACCTCGGCCATGCTGCTGCTGCGCGGCGCCTACCAGCACACGCCGGCGGTCGCCGCCGGGCAGTGGCCGCGCGCGGCGCTGTCCAACGGCCGCGAGACAGCGGGCAAGACGCTCGGCCTGATCGGCTTCGGCTCGATCGGCCAGCTGACCGCGAAGCTGGCGCGCGGGCTCGGCATGGAGGTCATCGCCTTCGACGCGATGATGGACGAAGACCACCCGGCCTACGCCGCCGTTGGCGTGCGGCCGGCAGGCCTGGACGAGTTGATCGCCAGCGCCGACGTCGTCAGCCTGCACGTGCCGCTGGTCGATTCGACGCGCAATCTGTTCGATGCCCGCCGCATCGCCGCGATGAAGCGCGGCGCCGTGCTGATCAACACCGCGCGCGGCGGCATCATCGACGAAGCGGCGCTGGCCGCAGCGCTGAGAGGCGGCCACCTCGGCGGCGCCGCGATCGATGTCTTCGGCAGCGAACCGCTGCCGGCCAGTGCGCATTTCGCCGATTGCCAGAACCTGCTGCTGACACCGCACATCGCCGGCGTCTCGGCCGAAAGCAACGAGCGTGTCAGCTTCCTGATCGCCGACAAGGTGCTGGAGGCGCTGAAGTGAGCCGGGTGGCGATCGACGAACTGCGCACGCTGGTGCAGCGCGCGTTGCAGGCCGCCGGCGCCAACGAGGCGATGGCTGCGGTCACCGCGCGTGCCTTGGTATTGGCCGAATCACAGGGCCTCGGCTCGCACGGGCTGTCGCGCGTGGCGCAGTACGCCACGCACCTGCGCAATGGCCGCGTCGACAAGGATGCGGTGCCGCGCGTGTCGGCAGGGCGCGGCGGCGCGGTGCAGATCGACGCCGGCGACGGTCTGGCCTTCCCGGCCTGCGAGCTGGCGGTGCGCGAGGCGATCGCGCGCGCGCGCACGCACGGCGTGGCCTTTGCCGGCGTGATGAACAGCCACCACTGGCGGTGTCGATCGTCGATCACCTGCGCGCGGTGGCCGCGGCCGGCATGGTCGGCCTGGGCTTCGCCAACTCGCCGGCGGCGATGCCGGCGGCCGGCGGCAAGCACCCGATCTTCGGCACCAACCCGGTCGCCGCGGTGTTCCCGCGGCGCAATGCCGACGCGCTGATGATCGATCTGAGCCTGTCGGAAGTCGCGCGCGGCAAGGTCATGGTCGCGGCCAAGAAGGGCGAGCCGATTCCGCTCGGCTGGGCGCTCGACGCGGCGGGCAACCCCACCACCGACGCCAAGGCCGCGCTCGAAGGCTCGATGCTGCCGATCGGCGCCGTGTCGTCGCCCAAGGGTGCGATGCTGGCGCTGATGGTCGAGCTGCTGGTCACGGCCCTGATCGGCGCGCAATACGGATTCGAGGCTTCGAGTTTCTTCGTCGACGAGGGCAACCGGCCGCGCATCGGCCAGGCCTTCATCGTCATCGATCCGGGTGCGCTCGCCGGCACGTCGCACTATCTCGACCGCGTCGAGGTGCTGGTGGCCGAGATGCTCAAAGACGAGGGTGTGCGCCTGCCCGGCGCGCGCCGCGAGGCGCTGCGCCGTAAGGCCGAGGCCGAGGGCATCGACGTGCCCGACGCGGTGTTAGCCTCGCTGCGTGAAGCAGCGTAGAAGCAAGCCCCCCGGACGACAACCCTTGCGCATGGCCTGTGTCGGCCATGCCGCGCTCGACCATGTGTTCGAGCTCGAGCAGCTGCCGCAGCACGGCACCAAGGCGCTTGCGCACCGTTACCGCGCGCTGCCCGGCGGCATGGCGCTGCACGCGTCGATCGCCGCCGCGCGCCTGGGGGCGTCGGTGCGCCTGATCGGTCGTGTCGGCGACGATGCGGTGGCCGACCTCCTGCGCGCACGCCTGGCCGAGGAGGGCGTGGAGGCACGCGGCCTCGAGTCGGTGCCGGGCACCGAATCCTCGCTCGCGTCCGTGGTGGTCGACGCCGCGGGCGAGCGCCAGATCGTCGTTCATCGCGGCGACGCGCTCGTGCGCGCGCACCCGCTCGATACGCGCGTGCTCGAAGGCGCCGATGTCGTGCTCGCCGACCCGCGCTGGCCCGACGGCGCTGCAGCGGCGCTCACCTGGGCGCGCGAGCAAGGCGTGCTGTCGGTGCTCGACGCCGAAGTCGCGCCGCGCGCCGACCTCGAGCGCCTGGTGCCGCTCGCGCAATGGGTCGCGTTTTCGCAGCCGGGCCTGGCGCTGTGGGCCTGCGGCGCGCCGTTCGACGAGGCGCTGTCCTCGGCGCTGGCTCTCGGTCCATGTGCGGCCCTCGTCACGCTGGGTGCTGCCGGGGCGCGCTGGTGCGAGGCCGGGCAGCCAATGCAGCGCTGCCCCGCACCGAGCGTGCGTGCGGTCGACACGACGGGTGCCGGCGACGTGTTCCATGCTGCGCTCGCTGTTGCGCTCGGTGAACTGCGCCCGGCGCCCGACGCCGTGTCCTGGGCCTGTGCCGCGGCGGCCTTCAAGTGCGAGCGAGGCTTCGGTGCTGCGGGTGCGCCGACGCGGCGCCAGCTCGCTGCCTGGCTGCGCCGACGTGGCAGCTCGGCGTCAGCGCTTGGGGCCGCGCTGGCGTGATGCCGGCGGCCCCGTCGAGCCGCGTACCACCAGCGATACCTCGATCTCGGAGGCCGGCGGCGGTTCCTCGCCGCGCAGCAGGGCCAGCACATGGTCGGCTGCGCGTCGCCACATCGCCTCGGCTGGCACGCGCACCGTGGTCAGTGCAGGGTGCAGGTGCGAGGCGAGTTCGAGGTCGTCGAAGCCGATGATCGACAGGTCGTTCGGCACCGCCAGGCCCAGGCGCTGCGCCTCGAACAGGGCGCCGAAGGCCAGCACGTCGTTGCCGCAGACGATCGCCGTGGGCGGCGGCGTCACCTCCATCAGTCGCTGCAGGCCCTCGCGCGCGGGTGCGAGCCCGTAGCGCCGCTCGACCACGCGCGAGGCCGGCAGCGTCAGCCCCGCGGCAGCCAGCGCGTCGCGCACGCCGGCCAGACGCGCGGCGGCACGGTCGTTGTCGCGCGTGACGCCGGCCAGCATCGCGATGCGGCGGTGGCCGAGGTCGAGCAGATAGCGCACCACCTGCTCCATCGCCCGCGCATTGTCGAAGCCGACACAGGCCAGGCCGGCGGGCGGCGGCCAGTTCATCACGTGCACGACCGGTACGCCGCGCGACTTCAGCCGCGCCAGCAGCGCGGGCCGCTGGCCGGTGCCGCACAGCACCAGTGCGTCGGCGCCGCGCGTCAGCAGGTTCAGCGCCTGGCTCTCCTCGGTGGCTGGGCTGTAGTCGTGGGTGGCGATCAGCAGCTGGTGGTCGGCCTCGGCGAGGCGTCGCTGCAGCGCGTTGATCGCCGTGGCGAAGATCGCGTTGTCCACCGTCGGAAAGATGGCGCCGATGGTGCCCGTGCGGCGCGATTTGAGCGTGCGCGCGCCGGCGTGCGGCACATAGCCGAGCTGCACGATCGCAGCCTCGACGCGGGTGCGCAGTTCGTCGCGCACGCTGTCGGGCGCATTGACCACGCGCGAGACGGTGGCGGTGGATACCTTGGCCCGGCGCGCCACGTCGCCGATCGTCGGAAGGGTGGGAGAGGCTGCGGCCACGGTGGCCGGAACTGTACTCGTTTACAGGCGGCGCAATTCAGCCTATCGGCGATGACACTTAGGGAAAGTCCTGTGCAGAGCGATGCTGCCAGCGCTTGACGGGCGCGCGCCCCAGGCCGAAACTGAAAACGTTTACAACACTGCCAGCACCGGATCGATGAGCACTGCCGCTGCCCGACCGACGCCCGTCGCCGCCTCCGGCGGCGCGGGCCGCGCGTCGCGCGCGCTGGCGGCACGCCTGGGCACAGTCGTGCTGACGCTGGCCATCGTGCTCGCGCTCTGGCATCTGTTGACAGCCGTCACCGGCATCATCTCGCCGGCCCGCTTTGCGACGCCGGCCGAGGTCGGGCTGGCGCTGCAGCAGATCGCGATCGAGGGCTACAGCAACGGCCGCCTGCACGAACATGTGCTGCGCAGCGTGCTGCTGGTGACGATGGGCTTCACGGTCGCCGCGTCGGTGGGCGTCGCGCTCGGACTGGCGATGGGTGCCAGCCGCACGGTCGAGGCCTTCGTCAACCCGATCTTCCTGGTGCTGCGGCCGATCCCGCCGCTGGCCTGGATCCCGCTGGCCATCGTCTGGCTGGGCCTGGGTGATGCGGCCAAGATGATGGTCATCTTCGTCTCGGCCTTCGTGCCGTCGGTGATCAACAGCTATACCGGCGTGCGCCAGATCGACAAGCCGATCTTCGAGGCGGCGGCGATGCTCGACATCACCGGCTGCCCGCTACTGGCGCGAGGTGCTGATCCCCGGCGCGCTGCCGTCGATCTTCACCGGCCTGCGCCTGTCGCTGCAGGCTTCGTGGACCACGCTGGTGGCGGCCGAACTCGTCGGCGCCGTGACCGGCCTGGGCCAGATCCTCAACCAGGCCGCGCAGGACATCTACCCCGCGATGATCCTGGTCGGCATGATCAGCGTGGCGCTGTGCGGCTGGCTGATGACGATGGGTCTCGGCTGGATCGAGAAGCGGGTCATGCCCTGGAAGGTGATGACGTGAAGCCCCCACGCTCACTTCGTTCGCTGCCCCCCGAGGGGGCGGTGAGCTCCTTCGGAACGGCCGGGCGGTGCTGACGTGATCGCCGCACCGCTGCCTGCCCCGCAGTTCTGGCGCCTGACCGCTGCCGGCGCGATCGGCTTCATCGCGTTGTGGAGCGCCGCGGCGCTGTCGGGCATCACGTCGCGCGATTTCCTGCCCGCGCCTTGGGACGTGATCCTGCGCTTCGGCCAGCTGCTGGTGCAGCCGTTCGCCGGTTTCGTGCTGCACGAACACCTGCTGTCGAGCCTGCAGCGCTTCGGCATGGGCTTCGCTCTGGCGGTGATGGTCGGCATTCCACTCGGGCTGCTGATGGCCTGGTTCAAGTGGATCGACCGCATCGTCACGCCGGCCTTCGAGGCGGTGCGCTTCGTCGCACCGATCGCCTGGGTGCCGTTCGCGGCGCTGTGGTTCGGCACCGGCATCGGCGGGCCGGTGCTGATCATCTTCATGGGGGCCTTCCCGCCGGTGCTGATCAACACCTACCGCGGCGCCAAGCAGGTCGACCGCAAGTACATCGAGGCCGCGCAGATGCTGGGCGCGAGTTCGTGGCGCGCGATGACCGAGGTGCTATTGCCGGCTGCCGTGCCGTCGATCGTCGCCGGCCTGCGCATCTCGGCGGGCCTGGGCTGGCAGTCGCTGGTCGGCGCCGAACTCATCGTTGCGTCGAGCGGCGTCGGCTACCTGATGGTCAAGGGCCAGGCGTCGGTGTCGACCGCCACCGTGATGTGCGGCATGGCCGCTATCGGCGTCGTCGGCCTGGTGATCGACGTCGTGCTGCGGCGCGCTGCACGCGGCGATCGAAAAGCGCCGCGGCCTGTAGAGGAGACCGACTTGGCCAACATCCAGTTCCAGGGCGTGCAGCGCGTCTTCAAGCAGAACGACAAGGAGTTCGTCGCGCTGAAGGACATCGACCTCGTGGTGCAGGACCGCGAGTTCGTCGCCATCGTCGGCCCGTCGGGTTGCGGCAAGACCACCTGCATGCGAATGGCCGCGGGGCTCGAGCATCCGACCGGCGGCCATGTGCGGGTGGACAGCGAGATCGTCACCAAGCCCGGTCCCGACCGGGCGGTGGTGTTCCAGGCCTTCGCGCTGTTCCCGTGGAAGACGGTGTGGGACAACATCGACTTCGGCCTGCGCTCGCTCGGCGTCGAGGCCGGCGAGCGCCGTCGCCGCATCGAGCAGATCATCGCGCTGATGGGCCTGGGCGGCTACGAGCAGGCCTTCCCGCACCAACTGTCGGGCGGCATGCAGCAGCGCGTGGCGATCGCGCGCGCCTATGTGCTCGACCCCAAGGTGCTGCTGATGGACGAGCCCTTCGGCGCGCTCGATGCGCAGACGCGCGTCGTGATGCAGGAAGAACTGGTGCGCCTGGCGCGCAAGAACCCGCGCACCGTGCTGTTCATCACCCACGCGGTGGAAGAGGCGGTGTACCTGGCCGACCGCATCGTCGTGATGACGCGCCGGCCCGGCACGATCCGCGAGATCATCGACGTCAAGTCGATCCGCGAGGCCGAAGACTGGGACCAGCACAAGCGCATCGAGGACGTGATGGACCTGCCGAGCTTCGTGCACCTGCGCACCCATGTCTGGAAACTGCTGCGCGAGCAGCAGGGCGACGATGCCCATTGACGATGACTGACGACCACACCCCCACCACCCTCAGGAGACCGACGATGCAAACCGTTCTGCGCACCAGCCTGCTGGCCCTGGCCCTGGCTGCCGGCGGCGCCGCGCAAGCCCAGCAGCCGCTCACCGAAATCAAGGTCAGCTACCAGCCGGCGCTGTACTGGGCGCTGCCCTTCTACATCGCCACCGAAAAGGGCTGGTGGGCCGAGGTCGGCTTGAAGCCGGTGTTCTCGACCTTCCCGGCCGGCGTGCCGCAGATCGCCGCGGCGGCGTCGAAGTCCTGGGACGTGGGCGGCACCGGCAGCGTGCCTGCGGTGCTGGGCCATGTGCGCTTCGGCATCAAGACGATCGGCGTCACCAACGACGAGTCGGCCGGCAATGCGCTGCTGGTGCGCAAGGATGTGGCCGACAAGATCAGCAAGGCGCCGCAGAGCATGAAGGGCCAGACCATCGTGCTCACCGCCAACTCGACCGGTGACTATGCGGTGCAGAGCTGCCTGAAGAAGTACGGCCTGTCCAAAGCCGACGTCACGATCAAGAACATGGGCCAGGCCGAGATCATCTCGGCGGTGTCGTCGAACAACGCCGACCTCGCCGGCGTGTGGGCGCCCAACATCTACACGCTCGAAGAGAAGGCCGGCGCCAAGTTGCTCTGCTCGGGCAAGGACGGCGGCGTGGTGGTCCCGGGCGCGCTGATCGCGCGCGGCGACTACGCCGAGCAGAACCCCGAGGCCGTGGCCAAGTTCCTGGCCGTCTACCTGCGCGGCTGGAAGTGGGCCAGCACGCACAAGGCCGAGGCGATCCAGATGATGAAGAAGTTCTACGAGCAGGGCGGCGTGAGCATCAGCGAAGCGTCGATGAAGAAGGAGTTCGACACGCGGCCGACCTTCGACCTGGCCACGCAGCTCGCACGCATGGACCGCGCGCGCGGCAACTCCGACATGGACGCCTGGTTCGGCCAGATCGCGATCTTCATGCGCGGTACCGGCGCGATCCAGACCGTGCCGCAGCCGACCGACTTCATCACCGACACCTACATGAAGCGCGTGGCGGCCGACGCCAAGCTGCGCGAGTTCGCCAACAAGTCGAACTGACAGCGGCACCCGGGGCGGCCGCGGGCCGCCTCTCTCGGTACTGCACTGAAAACGTTTTCCGCACCTGGAGCTTTCCGATGACCGTGACCTACCTGAAGAAGGCGGCGAAGACGCCGGAAACCGAGACCGCCACCGCGCAGAAGGTGGTGACCGAGATGCTGGCCGAGATCGGCAAGAACGGCGAGGCCGCGGTGCGCGCGTATGCGAAGAAGCTCGACGGCTGGGACGGCGAGATCGTGCTCACGCGCGCCGAGATCGACCGCCGCGCGGCCGAGGTGCCGGCAGCGGTCAAGCGCGACATCGACTTCGCAATCGCGCAGGTCAGCGCCTTCGCGCTGGCGCAGCGCAAGTCGCTGGCCGAGTTTTCGGTAGAGGTGCACAAGGGTGTCACCGCCGGCCAGCGCGTGCTGCCGGTCAACGTGGCGGGCTGCTACGCCCCTGCGGGCCGTTACGCGCACATCGCCTCGGCCTACATGGGCGTGGCCACCGCCAAGGCCGCGGGTGTGAAGACGATCGTCGCCTGCTCGGGGCCGTTTCGCGGCGGGCCGATGCACCCGTACCTGCTCTACGCCTTCGACAAGGCGGGTGCCGACGTGATCATGACGCTCGGCGGCGTGCAGGCGATCGCGACCATGGCCGAGGGCCTGTTCAGCGGCAAGCCAGCCGACGTGATCGTCGGCCCCGGCAACAAGTTCGTCGCCGAAGCCAAGCGCACGCTGTTCGGCAAGGTCGGCATCGATGTCTTCGCCGGGCCGTCGGAAGTGGCGGTGATCGCCGACGACAGCGCCGATGCAGCCATCGTCGCCAGCGACCTCGTCGGCCAGGCCGAGCATGGGCACGAGAGCCCGGCGTGGCTGTTCACGACTTCGCGTGCGCTCGCCGAAGACGTGATGCGGCGCGTGCCGGCGCTGATCGAGACCCTGCCGCCGACCGCGCGCGACGCCGCCGGCGCGGCTTGGCGCGACTACGGCGAGGTGATCGTCTGCGACACGCGCGAAGAGGTCGTCGCGGTGTCCGACAAGTACGCGAGCGAACACCTCGAGGTGCATGCGCGCGAGCTCGACTGGTGGCTCGCCAACCTCACCTGCTACGGCTCGCTCTTCCTCGGCGAGGAGACCACGGTGGCCTACGGCGACAAGGCCAGCGGCCCCAACCACGTGCTGCCGACCAAGGGCGCGGCGCGCTACTCGGGCGGCCTGTCGGTGCACAAATTCATGAAGACGCTGACCTGGCAGCGCATGACACGCGAAGCGGCGCGCGACATCGGCGAGGTCACCGCGCGCATCTCGCGCCTGGAGGGCATGGAGGCGCACGCGCGCACCGCCGACGATCGGCTGGCGAAGTACTTTCCGGACCAACGCTTCGACCGCGGCGAGCCGGTGAGCGTGTGATGCATCCGAGCGTCGTGTCGATGTTCGACCTCGCCGGCCGGCGCGCGCTGGTGACCGGTGGCAATTCCGGCATCGGCGCGGCGATGGCGCGCGCGCTTGGGCTGGCCGGCGCGCGCGTGCTGCTGGTGGCGCGGCGCGAGGCCGAGCTGAAGCGGCCGCGCGCTGGCTTGCGCGCCGAAGGCATCGAGGCCGCCGTGCTGAGCTGCCGACCTCGCCGACGTGGCCGCCACGCTGCGCTGCAGCGCGCGCGGCCGAGCGCCGGCTGGGCGGCATCGACATCCTGGTCAACGCCGCCGGCGTCAACCTGCGCCAGCCCTTCGCCGAGGTCACGCCCGAGGCCTGGCAGACGCAGCTCGCGCTGCACCTGGGCGCGCCGTTCTTCCTGACGCAGGCGCTGGCCCCCGGCATGGCGGCGCGCGGCTGGGGCCGCATCGTCAACATCGCGTCGCTGCAGAGCTACCGCGCCTTTCCCAACAGCGCGCCCTATGGCGCCGGCAAGGGCGGCATCGTGCAGCTCACGCGCGCGATCGCGCAGGAGTGGGGTGCGAAGGGCATCACCTGCAACGCGATCGGGCCCGGGCTTCTTCCCGACCGCGCTGACCGCGCCGGTGTTCGCCGACAAGGCGCTCGCCGACAAGCACGCCGCGCAGACCTGCGTCGGCCGCAACGGCGAACTCGCCGACCTCTACGGCGCCACCGTTTTTCTCGCCAGCGACGCCAGCCGCTACATCACCGGCCAGACCCTGATGGTCGACGGCGGCTACACCGCACGCTGATGATGAATACCGGCCTCGATTCGTTCTGGATGCCGTTCACGCCGAACCGGCAGTTCAAGTCCGAGCCGCGCCTGGTGGCGAGCGCCGAGGGCATCGCCTACCGCACGCCCGACGGCCGCGAGATCCTCGACGGCACCTCGGGCCTGTGGTGCGTCGGCGCCGGGCATCGCCACCCGAAGATCGCCGAGGCGATGAAGCGGCAGATCGACACGCTCGATTTCGCATCGAGCTTCCAGGTCGGTCACGCCGGCGCGTTCGAGCTGGCCGAGCGCATCGGCGCGCTCGCGCCGCCGGGGCTGGACCGCGTGTTCCTCACCAACAGCGGCAGCGAGGCGGTCGATACCGCGCTGAAGATCGCGCTGGCCCACGCGCGCGCGCGCGGGGCAGGGGCAGACGAACCTGTTCGTCGGCCGCGAGCGCGCCTTCCACGGCGTGGGCTTCGGCGGCATCTCGGTCGGCGGCATGACCAACAACCGCCGCGCCTTCGGCGGCGCGATGCTGCGCGCCGACCACCTGCGCGCGACCTGGGACCCGGCCACGCAGGCCTTCGTGCGCGGCCAACCGCCCGACGGCGGCGCGGCGATGGCCGACGAGCTGGAGCGACTCATCGCGTTGCACGACGCGTCCAACATCGCCGGCGTCGTGATCGAACCGCTCGCCGGTTCCACCGGCGTGCTGGTGCCGCCCGGGGCTACCTGCAGCGCCTGCGCGAGATCTGCGACCGCCACGGCCTGCTGCTGATCTTCGACGAGGTCATCACCGGCTTCGGCCGCCTGGGCGCGATGTTCGCGGCGCAGGCGCTCGGCGTCGTGCCCGACATGATCGTCTTCGCCAAGACCGTCTCCAACGGCGCCGCGCCGCTGGGCGGCGTGATCGTCAAGCGCGAGTTGCACGATGCGCTGATGCACGGCCCGAAGCACCTGGCCGAGCTGATGCACGGCTACACCTGCTCGGGCCACCCGCTGGCCTGTGCAGCCGCATTGGCGATGCTCGACGTGCTCGAGGATGAGCAGTTGCCGCAGCGCGTGCGCAACCTCGCGCCGCGCTTCGAGGCCATCGTGCATGCGCTGGCCGACGCGCCGGGGGTGGTCAGCATCCGCAACCTGGGTCTGGCCGCCGGCATCGAGCTTGCACCCGACGCGGCGGGCGCCGGCCAGCGCGGCGCGCGGGCGCAGGCCGCCGCGTTCGACCGCGGTGTGCTGACGCGCGCGCCGGGCGACACACTGATCCTCGCGCCGCCTTTCGTCAGCACCGAGCACGACATCCAGCGCATGGCCGATCGCCTGCGCCAGGCCATCGAAGACACCGCCACCTCGACATGCCCATGAGAGCCCTCGTCTACACCCAACCCAACGAAGTCCAGTTGCAGGACCGCCCGATGCCAGAGCTCGCATCCGGCGAAGTCGTGCTGAAGATCGAGGCCGTCGGCATCTGCGGCTCCGACATGCACGCCTGGCACGGCCACGACCCGCGCCGCAAGCCCGGCCTCGTGCTTGGGCCACGAGTTCGTCGGCAGCCATCGCCGAGTCGGCCGCACCGGGCTTCGAGGTCGGCACGCGCTTCACCGGCAACCCGCTCATCACCTGCGGCACCTGCGAGTACTGCGTGCAGGGCCGCAACAACCTGTGCGCCAACCGCACGATGGTCGGCATGACGCGGCCCGGCGCCTACGCCGAGTACATGAGCATCCCCGCCGCGTCGCTGATCGCGATGCCGCAGGACATGCCCGCACGTGCCGCCGCGCTGACCGAGCCGGCCGCTACGGCCTGGCACGCGATCAACCTGACGCTGCGCGCGCTGGTGCGGCCGATCCACGAGTGCCGCGTGCTGGTGATCGGCGGCGGCGCGATCGGCATGCTGGCCGCGCTGCTGCTGCGCCACCTGGGCGTGCGGCGCGTCGTGCTGGCCGAGCTGAACGCGCTGCGGCGCGAGGCCGTGGCCACGCACGCGCACTGCGAGACGATCGACCCGCGCATCAACGCACCTGCGGAGAACGGCTTCGACGTCGTGATCGATGCGGTGGGCGCCAAGGCCACGCGCGCTCAGGCCTTCGCAGCGATCAAGCCCGGCGGCGTGGTCATGCACGTCGGCCTGCAGGACTGGGCCAGCGAGATCGACATGCGCAAGCTGACGCTCGCCGAGATCACGCTGCTGGGCACCTACACCTACACCACGGCCGACCTGCGCGCCACGGTCGATGCGCTCGCGCAAGGGGCCTTCGGCGACCTGTCGTGGGTCGAGGAGCGGCCGCTCGACGCAGGGCAGCAAGCGTTCCTCGACCTCGACCAGGGCCGCTGCGCGGCAGCCAAGGTGCTGCTCAGGCCCTGATCGACGACCCTCGCCCGCTGCCGGGGCACTCACCAGCGGGGAGAGTCAGGCCGACGCTTGGGGGCGGCCCGGCGCTGGCCTGACGGCGCCGCAGACGCCGCAATGCGGCTGCCGCGCCATACGGATCTCGTTCCACTCCATCGTGCGCGCATCGAGCATCTGCAGCCGCCCTGCGAGCGAGTTGCCGATGCCGGCCAGCAGCTTCAAGGCCTCCGCCGCCTGCATCGTGCCGATGATGCCCACCAGCGGCGCGAACACGCCCATCGTCGCGCACTGCGCTTCCTCGAAGGTCGCTTCGGCCGGAAACAGGCAGGCGTAGCAGGGCGCGTCGGGCTGTCGCGTGTCGTAGACCGAGATCTGGCCGTCGAAGCCGATCGCCGCGCCGGCCACCAGCGGTTTGCGATGCTTGACGCAGGCGGCGTTGACCGCGTGGCGGGTCTTGAAGTTGTCCGAGCAGTCGAGCACCACGTCGGCCTCGGCCACCAGGATGTCCAGCCGCGCGGCGTCGGCGCGCTCGATCAGCGGCCGCACCTGCACATCAGGGTTGATCGCGGCGATCGAAGCCTGCGCCGAAGTGGCTTTGGGCTGGCCCACGCGCGCCAGGTTGTGCGCGATCTGGCGCTGCAGGTTGGTGACGTCGACGCTGTCGTGGTCGACGATCGTCAGGCGGCCGACGCCGGCGGTGCCGAGGTACAGCGCCACCGGCGAGCCCAGGCCGCCGGCACCGATGACGAGGGCATGCGAGGCGAGCAGCCGCTGCTGGCCCTCGATGCCGAGTTCATCGAGCAGGATGTGGCGCGAGTAGCGCAGCAGCTGGTCGTCGGTCATGGAGACGGAAAAAAGGCCCGCCAGGAGCGGGCCTTTATAGGGCTCTTCAAAGGTACGTCACTCGGTCTTGGCTTCGGCCTTGCGCTCGACCGCGGTCTTCGAGGCGATCACGGTCTTGCCCTGCAACTGGTTCAGTGCCTGGCGCAGCGGGAAGTCTTCGAGACTGCCGAACTCGGGCAGCGGCTTGGGCGGCTCCTTGCTGTTGGCCAACTGGTCTTCGAGCTTCTTGCGCGCGTCGTCGCGGGCCTTGCTGCGGGCTTCGTCCTTCTTCTCGTCGGGCGTCGTCAGGTGCTTGTCGAGATCGGCCTCACGCAGGCGCAATGCAGCGAACACATTGCCCTCGGCGGTCTCGTCGAGCCACACGTCGGGCACGATGCCGGTGGCCTGGATCGAACGGCCCTGCGGCGTGTAGTAGCGCGCCGTGGTGATCTTCAGCGCGGTGTCGGCCGTCAGCGGCCGCCAGGTCTGCACCGAACCCTTGCCGAAGGTCTGCGCGCCCATGATCGTCGCGCGCTTGTGGTCCTGCAGCGCGCCGGCGACGATTTCGCTGGCTGACGCCGAGCCTTCATTGACCAGCACCACCAGCGGCACCTTCTTGATCGCCTCGGGCAACCGGCGCAGCGGGTCGGCGCCGCGGCGGGCATAGAACTCGGGCGCAGCCTTGAAGGTGGCCTTCGAGTCGGCGACCTGGCCGTTGGTCGTGACCACCACGGCATCGGCCGGCAGGAACGCCGCGGAGATGCCGATCGCGCCGTCCAGCAGGCCGCCCGGGTCGTTGCGCAGGTCGAGCACCAGTCCCTTCAGGTTCGGTTCGGCCTTGTAGATGTCGTCGATCTTCTTCGCGAAATCATCGACCGTGCGTTCCTGGAACACGCTGACACGCAGCCAGGCGTAGCCGGGTTCGACGATCTTGCTGCGCACGCTTTGCTGGCGGATCTCCTCGCGCACCAGCGTCACCGGGAAGGTGCGCGACTCGTCCTTGCGAAACACGGAGAGCGTGACCTTGGTGTTGGGCTCGCCGCGCATGCGCTTGACGGCCTGGTCGACCGTCAGACCCTTGACCGGCGTGTCGTCGATGCGTGTGATCAGGTCGCCGCTCTTCAACCCGGCGCGGAATGCCGGTGAGCCTTCGATCGGCGACACCACTTTCACCAGGCCGTCTTCCATCGCCATCTCGATGCCGATGCCGACGAACTTGCCGGTGGTGCCTTCGCGGAATTCCTTGAACGACTTCTTGTCGAAGTACTGGCTGTGCGGGTCCAGGCCGGAGACCATGCCACCGATCGCGTCGGTGATCAGCTTCTTCTCGTCGACGGCTTCGACGTAATCGGTCTTGATCATGCCGAAGACGGCAGCCAGTTGCTGCAGCTCCTCGAGCGGCAGCGGCGCGAAGCTGCCGCGGGCGAAGGCCTGCAGCTGCATCGTCGTCAACGCACCGGCCAGCGCACCCACTGCAACGAAGCCGGCAACTTTCAATTTGGTGCCCATCAAGGTGCTCCTGTAACCCCTGCGGCGACTATACGCCGAGGCCTCGATTCGAGCCTGTGAACAAGGGCAAAGTTCAGCCCCCACCGAGGGGGATTCCACCTGAATCCAGGGTCGCGGCGGTGGGCGCGGCGACCGGTGCCCGCTCGAAGGTCACGACGTGGTCGACCACGGCACGGATGCCGATCCACTCGCCGACCTGGTGGTTGTGGTGGCTCGGGACATGCGCCAGCACCCGCTCGCCCGTGGCCAGGCGCAACGTATAGAGGAACTCCGAGCCGCGAAAGGCCTTGCGTTCGATGCGCGCCTTCACTGCGGCCGCGTCGTCGTGCACGATGTCGTCGGCTCGCAGCAGGACATCGCATTCGCCGCCCGGGTAGGCGCTCGGCAGCGGGCATTCGGTGGCGTCGGACAGTGCGCCCAGCGGCGTCTGCACATGCGGGCCGTCGGCGGTGGCGACGATGCGTGCCGGCGCGAACACGCCATGGCCGATGAAGTCGGCGACGAAGCGCGTGGCCGGGCGGTGATAGAGGGTATAGGCGTCGTCCCACTGTTCGAGCCGGCCCTGGTGCATCACGCCGATCAGGTCGCCGATCGCAAACGCCTCGATCTGGTCGTGGGTCACGAACAGCGCCGTGGTGCCGGTCTGCTTCAGGATCGCCCGGATGTCGTGCGCCAGCCGCTCGCGCAGGTCGACGTCGAGGTTGGAAAACGGCTCGTCGAGCAGCAGCAGTTGCGGCTGCGGTGCCAGCGCCCGGGCCAACGCCACGCGCTGCTGCTGGCCGCCAGAGAGCTGGTGCGGCGCGCGCCGGGCCGCGTGCGCCAGCCCCACCAGCTCGAGCACCTGCTCGATGCGCTGCTGGCGTTCGGCCCGCGGCAGGTCGCGCACGCCGAAGGCCACGTTGTCGTGCACGTTGAGGTGCGGAAACAGCGCGTAGTCCTGGAACACCATGCCGATGCGCCGGTTCTCGGCCGGCATGTGGGTGGCGTCGTCGGCGAGCAGTCGGCCGTCCATCGTCAGGCGGCCACGGGCCAGGCGTTCGAGCCCGGCCACCGCCCGCAGCAGCGAGGTCTTGCCGCAGCCCGAGGGGCCGATCAAGACGCCGATCTGGCCCTTCGACAGCGCCAGCGAAACGCCCTGCACGGCATCGTGCGACGCACGGCTGCCGGGATAGCGCACGCCCACCTGATCGACGACGAGGAACATGCCCGTATGATAGCCGTTACATAGGAATGAGGATTGTTCGCATTTGCGCTCCGGCCCATGCGGTGGCGCCTGCCAGTCACCCCCATGCGGTTCCTGCTGACGCTGATCTGCCTGCTGCTCGCCTTGCCGGTGCTGGGCGTGCTCGCCGCGTGGCTGGCCTTCGATGCCGATGCCTGGGCCGTGCTGGCACACCAGGCCCGGACGGTGCTGGCCGGCTATGCGCTGCAATCGCTGCTGCTGGCCTTCTTCGTCGCGGTCGGCGTCGCCTTGCTCGGTGGCGGCGCCGCCGCCGCGGTGGCGCTGTTCGAGTTTCCCGGCCGGCGCGCCTTCGAGTGGGCACTGTTGCTGCCGATGGCGATGCCGGCCTACGTGCTGGCCTACGCCTACACCGATTTCCTGCAGTACAGCGGCACGCTGCAGACCGCACTGCGCGCGGTCACGGGCAGCGAGGGCGCACTGTGGCCCGACGTGCGCAGCCTGCCCGGCGCCGTGGTGCTGTTCGTGCTGTGCCTGTATCCCTACGTCTACCTGCTGGTGCGCACCGCGCTGGCCGAACGCGGCGTGCAGATGATGGAGGCGGCGCGGCTGCTGGGTGCCGGCCTGTGGCGTCGCATCGGCGAGGTGGCGTTGCCGTTGTCGCGTCCGGCGCTGGTGGCGGGCGTGGCGCTGGCACTGATGGAGACACTGGCCGACTACGGGGTCGGTGCCTATTTCGGCCTGACCACTTTCTCCACCGGCATCTACAAGGCCTGGCTGGTGATGAACGACCGCATCGCGGCGGCCCAGTTGGCCTCGCTGCTGCTGGCGATGGTGGCGCTGCTGTTGTGGGCCGAGCGCCGGGCGCGCCGCCACCTGCGCTTTGCCGCCAGCCGCGGCACGGCCGGTCAGGGCGGCGGCAACGAGGCGAGGCCGGTGGTGCTGCACGGGCGGCTGGCGCTGCTGGCCTGGAGCCTGTGTGCGCTGCCCGTCGCGTTCGGCTTCGTGTTGCCGCTGCTGCTGCTGGCCCGGCTGGTGTGGCACGAAGCGCGCTGGGGCGAGGTCGGCCTGCCGCTGGCACGCTTTGCGCGCTGGTGCCTGACCAGCTTCGAGCTGGCGGCGAGCGCGGCGCTGCTGGCCGCGGCGCTGTCGCTGGCGCTGGCCTTCGCGCTGCGCCTGGCCGCGTCACGCACCGACCGCAGCGCGACCACCCGCATGTTGACGGCCGCCGTGCGCACGGTGTCGCTGGGCTATGCGCTACCGGGCGCGGTGATTGCCGTCGGCATCCTGCTGCCGCTGGGCGCGCTGCAGGCGCTCTGGCCCGAGGCACCGCTGCCGGCACTCGTCACCGGCACGGTGGCGGGCTTGCTGTATGCCTACCTGGTGCGGTTCTCGGCGGTGGCACTGCAATCGCTCGAGGCCGGCTATGCGCGGCTGCCGACCAGCCTGGACGACAGCGCCCGCATGCTCGGCGCCTCGCGGGCGCGGCTGCTGGGTGTCGTCCACCTGCCGCTGCTGCGGCGTTCGGTGCTGGCGGCCGCGCTGCTGGTGTTCGTCGATGTGATGAAGGAACTGCCAGCGACGCTGGTGCTGCGCCCCTTCAACAGCGACACCCTGGCCGTGGTCGCCTACAACCTGGCCCGCGACGAGCGCTTGGCCGAAGCCGCGCTGCCGTCGTTGGCGATCGTGGCGGTCGGGCTGTTGCCGGTGCTGTTGCTGTCGCGCGCGATGCGCCGCTGAACCCGAGCGCAAGCGTGCCGGCGCGCGCTGCGATGGCGCCCCCGGCAGGAATCGAACCTGCATCTAGCGCTTAGGAGGCGCTCGTTCTATCCATTGAACTACGGCGGCGTCGGCGCGCATTGTAGGAGCCGCGCCCGCGCCGCATCAGACCAGCGGCACGGTCAGCTCGGTGATCGTCGAGCGGGTGTCGGGCCGCACGCCGCGCCACCAGGCGAAGACCTCTGCGGCCTGCTCGATGAGCATGCCCACGCCGTCGGCCAGCCGGCGCACGCCGGCGCCCCGCGCCAGACGAAGGAACGGCGTCAGCCCGCGGCCATAGACCATCTCGTAGGCCAGCCCGTCGGGCCGGAAGACCTGGGGCGGGATTGCCAGGGCAGTGCCGGTCAGACCGGTCGAGGTGGCATTGATGACGAGGTCGAACGACTCGCCAGCCAGGTCACCCTCGCCGCAGCCGCTCAGCCGGGTGTCCATCGCGAGCGCCGCCGCCTCGGCGGCCAGCGCCAACGCCTTGGTGGCGGTGCGGTTGGCGATCACCAGCGCCGCCGGCCGCCCCGCCAGCAGCGGGGCGAGTGCGCCGCGCGCGGCGCCACCGGCGCCAAGCAGCAACACGCGCTGTCCGCGCAGCGCGAAACCGAGATTGCGTTGCAGGTCGGTGACCAGGCCGACGCCATCGAAGTTGTCGGCGGCAATGCCGCCGCCGGGCAGGAACTTGATGGCATTGACCGCGCCGGCCTGCAGTGCTTGCGGGCTGCGTTCGGTCGCGGCCTCGAAGGCCTGCAACTTGAAGGGTGTGGTGATGTTGACACCGCGGCCTCCGCCATCGCGAAACGCCAGCAGCGTCGCCAGGAAGCCATCGAGCGGCGCTTCGATGCGCGTGTATTCGATGTCCTGGCCGGTCAGTTGCGCAAAGCGGCCGTGGATCAGCGGCGACTTGGAGTGCTGGATCGGGTTGCCGATGACGGCGTAGCGGTCGGTCATGGTTTGCATCCTAGCGCGGCCGACGCTTGCGCCGAGCGGGCGTCATGCCGATGGTCGACCGATTCGCGCAGCCGCCTCAGCGTGGCGGCGGTGCACTCGCCGGATCCTGGTCCTGCGCCGCGGCCTGGCTGTTCGGCCGGGGCGGTGCCGGGCGCCGTCCGTCGATCAGGTGCGCCACCGCGAGCAGCGGATGTCGCCAAAGCATGCGCGGGCCGGCGTAGCGCATCACCGCGCGCATCGCCTCGCGTTGGCGTCGACCGTAGCAATGGATCGGGCAATTGACGCAGGTGGGCTTGTCGGGGCCGTATGTGCAGCCGACCAGCCGCTTTTGCGCGTAGTCCTGCAGGCTGGCACATTCCGCGCACAGCGCAGTCTCGCCATGCGGAACCGCACCATGATGGCCGCGGCAGTAGATGCGCAACATGGCCGCGACGGTCTTCGACTCGCGCGCCAGGCGCGGCGCTGCCAATCGTGCTGCACGCCTTGCTGCAGCGCTGGTTTCTTTGGGCATCGGCTGCGGATCCATGCCGTCATGGTGCACGGCACGCGCCCGCTGCAATCTGCCTTGCGTCAAGAGCGCAGGCAATCCGGGCGGTAATCTTTCGCTCACGGATCCGACCCCCGCCATGCATGCCTTGTTGCTGATCTTCCCGGTTCTGGCCTTCGCGGCATTGGCGGCGCACTTCTACCGCGCGGGTTCGTGGCCGCTGATGCTCGTGTGCCTGGTGCTGATCGTGCTGCTTGCCTGGCCGCGGGCCTGGGTGGCGCGGCTGGCGCAGGTGTGTCTGGTCGCCGGAGCGCTCGAATGGGTCTGGACGGCCTTCGGCCTCATCCAGCAGCGCATGGCCCTCGGCCAACCCTGGAGCCGCCTGGCGCTGATCCTGGCCGCGGTCGCCCTGTTCACGGCGGCCGCCGCGCTGGTCTTTCGCCATCGACGACTGCGGGCGCGGTTTGCCCTCGGCTGACACGCCGAGAAGCGCGCCGGTGCCGAGCCGCGCCCGCGATCGCGGCGCAGCGGCGCAGCTTGAAGGCGGTGATGCGACGCCGTCGTGTCAGTTCCAGCGCCAGGTCCAGATCGCATCGAGTGCGTTGTCCTCGCCCGATTGCGCGCGCAGCGTGAAACGCTGCGCGACGCGATAGATCACCTGCCAGGAGCCGGTGGTGCTGTTGACGCTGCGCTCGTAGCCGACGTACCAGCGGCGTGACAACTGCTTGCCGACGCTGACGACGGTGTTGCGCACATCGCCGGTCTCGTTCTGGCGCACCGAGAGCTCGTCCAGGCCGATGTTGCTCAGCAGCGTGCTGTCCAGGCCTTGGCCTTCGCCGGCCAATAGCGCCAGCGCCGCGCGTTGCAGCAGTGCGGTGTCGGTGCTCTCCAGGCCGTCCGGAGCACGGCCGAGCACCAGCCACGACAGCTTGTCGGAGTCGCTCATTTCGGGCTCGCTGTACAGGCGCACGCGTGGCGCCTGCGCGCTGCCGCTGACCAGCACGCCGACGCGTTGGTCGAGGTTGGGCCGCAGCGCCAGGATGTCCAGGCGCGGATCGTCGGCCGGGCCGTTGAAGGTCAGCACGCCGCGCTCGATCGTCAGCTTCTGGCCGTAGGCGGCGTAGCTGCCAGCTTCGGTGCGCACGCTGCCGGCGATGGCCAGCCGCCCATTGGGTGCCGACAGCGCCAGGTTGCCGCGCAACTGGGTGTCGAGGCCGTGGCCGCGTATCTTCAGGTCTTGGCCAAGGTCGATCTGCAGCGCGATGCGCTGCGTGCGCGGCGTGCCACTGGAGGCGGCGGACGCGCCGGGTGCGGCTGCGCTGGCCGCGGACTCGGTCGCGGCGACGCGGCCGCCGCGCACCTGCACGTCGCTGTCCAGGCTCGGCGCATCGCTGCGGCTGAAGTCGATCAGGCCCTCGTCGATGCGAAAGCCGCCGTCGAGAGCGAGCGATTGCGGCGCCAGCAGCAGCGTGGCATCGCCACTGGCGACGATGCGGCGGTCGATGCGGCCAAGCAGCTTGAAGCGCTCGGCGGTGAGTTGCAGTCGTGCCCGCGGCTCGGCGCCGAGGCTGGCGCCGCCAGTCAACCGCAACTCACCAGCGCCGCCCTTGAACACGAAACGGTCGATGGTGGCCTCGCTGCCGCGCAGCGACAGCGCCAGTTCGCCATCGCGCACGTCCACGCCTTGCAGCAGGTTGCGCAGCGCAAGACGGCTGCCATTCATCTCGCCGGTGATCTGGGGTGAGCCGAAGGTGCCGCCCAGCGCGGCGCCGGTGCGCAGCATGCCCGACAGTCGCCAGCCCGGCGGCGTGAACGGGGTCCAGGCGCCGAGGTCGGCGATGCGCCATTCGAGCACGCCCTCCATCGGCGTGTCGGGGCGCGGCCAGCGTGCATCGGCGGTCAGGCGCAGGCTCTGCGCGCCGGCGAGCACGCCGAGGTTGCCGCCGGCCAGCGCTTGCGTGAAGTGCCAGGTGCCGTCCTGCGCGGCGAGCGCGAAGCGCAGGTCGGTCAGACCGAACGCCGTGGTCCCGGTGTCGTCGGTCAGCGTCAGATCGCCGCTGTGGCGCTCGAGCACCACGTCGGCGCTGAACTGCGCGCCGATGCTGACGCGGGCATGGCCGGCCAGTGTCAGGTTGCCGCCGAGGCCCGCCGCGGGCTGCAGTCTCCCCAGCCCCGGTGCCACCGCCAGCGGTTCGAGTTCGGCGTCGAGCGTGGCCTCGCCTTGCGCGGTGCCGGCACCGGCGCGCCACTGCGCCTGGCGCCAGCGCAGCGCGGCGCCGAGCAACTCGGCGCGCCCCGGCTCGGCGCTTGCGGCCAGCAGGTGGCCGTCGGCATCGAACTGCAGCTGTGCGTTCAGCTCGCGTGCGCGCAGCCAAGCCGGGCCATTGGCGGATGCGGTGCCAGTGCTGGCCACGAGCGCGCCCACATCGAGCTCGATGGCCTGGGCGAGCCAGCGGCCTGCCAATGGGCCGTCGCGCGCATCGCCAGGCTGCCACCGGCCCCGGCTGCGCGATTGCAGTCGCGTGCCGCTGGCCTGCGCGCCAAGCAATGCGTCGGCCCAGGCTGGCGGTCGCAGCGGCGTGAGCAGGTCGATCGCGACGCGGTGTTCGGCCAGGCTGCCGTCGATGCGCGCCTGCAGCGTGTCGGCGCGCAGCGCGCCGAGCGTCAGTTGTTCACCATCGAGATGCAGTGCGAGCGGCGCAGCGGCGTCGGGCCCCGCCTGAGCCTGCGCCTGCACGCGCGCGGCGCGCAGTGCACCGGCCTGCAGCGCCGTCGCCCGCAACGTGCCGTTGGCGCGCATCGCCGGCCAGCGACCCTCGCCCTGCAACTGGCTGGCGATCTGGCCTGCCAGCGCGAGCCCGCCATCGGCGCCGCGCAGCGCCGCTGCTGCGGCCGGATGCAGGGCGATCAACGGCTGCAGCGCGGCCAGTGCGGGCGCCTCGAGTTCGATGCGCCAGCGGTCGTCTTCGGCATGCGGTGCGAGGCGGCCTTGCAGCGTGGCATGGTTGGCGCCGGCGTGCAGGGCGGCATCGACACCCCAGCCGGGCGTGCGCCCATCCAGGCGCAGGCTGCCTTCCAGCGGCACGCCGGCGAGCAGGCTGTCGCGCAGCACGAACTCGGCGTTGCCACGCAGCGCGAGCAGGCGGGCCTCGATCTGGCGTGCCGACGCTGGCGCCGCGCCGGCCTGCAGATCGGCTTTCCAGGAGCCGGCCAGCCGGTGCGGGCCCCGCCGCCACGCGCTGTCGGCCGCGCCGGGGAACCACAGCGCCGGGTCGATGCCGGCAAGCTCGCCCGCGCTGCGAACGCGCCAGCCGCCGTCGCTGCTGCGCTCGGCGGCCAGCGTGGCCTGTGCACGCGCATTGCCGTTGCGCGCGCCGAGTTCCTGCAGGTCGATGCGCCAGGCCGCGCCACTGCGTTCGGCCTGCACTTGCGCGCCGATCTGCACGGGCAGTGCGCTGCGCGCGTCGAGCCGACCCTCGATCGCGAGTCGGGCTTGCAGCCGCTGCGTCGCCGCGGGCCCGCGCGAGCCGTCGGGCGCGGCGAGTCCGCCGAGCTGCATCGATGTCGTGCCGCCGAGCGTCATCGCCGGCGGCGCGCGCATCGAGCAGCGCCGGCCGCACGCCGTGCAGGCGCAACGCCAGTTCGGCGGTGTCGCCATGCCAATGGCCACTGCCTTCGATGCGACCGGCGCGCTCGATCAACTGCATGGCCAGGCGCTGCACGTCGAGGCGCTCGCGCTGGCGCGGATGGCCGCTGAGCTCCAGTTCGAGTGCGGTGAACGGCAGGCGCTGCTGATCCCAACGGCCAGGCGAGGCGTTGGCCACCGCCACGCGCGCGCTGACCGGCGCGTCGAGCCCGCGGGTGTCGATGTCGACGCGGCCGCTCAGGCGCGTTGACGGCAGGCCGCTGCCGAGGTGGGCCAGATCGAGATCCTGCATCGTGGCGGCCAGCGCAGAGAGCGGCCAGGCGGCAAACGGTTGCACGGTGGCCTCGGCGCGCAGCATCGCGCCTGGCGCTGCATCGCTGCCGATCTGTGCCTGCAGCGCCAGCGTCTGCAGCGGGCCGCGGGCCGTCAGGCCGGCCAGCCAGGGCCGTGCCGCACCGTCGAGCGAGCGCGCCTCGGCCTGTGCGTCGAGGCCGAACGGCGCATCGCTGGCGATCGCGGCGCGGCCTTGCACCCGGGCGCGGTCCCACACGAACGCGAGCTGGCTGACGCGGTGTTCGGCGCCGGCACGCGCCCCGAGCTCGGCGCTGATCGCGATCTGTGTCAGTGGCGCCTGGCCTTCGAGATGCAGCGCACCGATGCGCGCATCGGGCAACACCAATGCGATCGGCAGGCGCAGGCTGGCGGGCAGGGCCAGCGGCTCGGCCGAGGCCGGGCCGCTGACCTCGACACGCTCGGCACGCAAGGCCTCCATCGTCAGACCGATCCAGGCACCGTCGTGTGGCCGCCAGCGCCAGTGTGCGTCTTGCCAGGCCAGTCCGTTCACGACCAGCATGCGCAGGCCCAGCTTCAGCTCGATGCGTTCGGCGCGGAACGGCCCGCCGGCGAGCGAGCCTTGCGTGCCGGTGGCCGTGAGACCCGGCACGCGCGCAAGCAGCCACGCGCTGCCGCCGTCGCTGCGGGCCAGCCACGCCAGGCCGCCGGCCAGCAGCGCTGCGCCCAACACCAGCACCGCCAGCAACACGCGCAGCCAGCGGCGCGGTCGGGCGCGCTCGGGTGACGGGGCGGTGGGTTCAGCCATGGTCAGAACGCGATGCCCACCGAGACGTGCAGACGCCAGCGCTTGATCTCTTCGCCGTACGCGATGTCGGCGCGCAGCGGGCCGACCGGGCTGCGCCAGCGGACGCCGACGCCGGCGCCGTAGGCGGCGCTCCAGTCCTGCCAACGCTCGGCAGCGCGGCCGGCATCGATGAACGCTGCCCACCAGACGGTGGGCAGTCGCGCGCTGATCGGGTGCGCCACTTCGAGGCTGGCGGTGGCGACGACACGGCCGCCGACGTCGACGCCGTCGACTTGCGGCGTCAGCGAGCGGTACTCGTAGCCGCGCACCGAGTCGTCACCGCCGGCACGAAAGCGCTGCGAATCGGGCACGTTGACGGCGCTCTTTGCGAACACCTCGCCGAGTTCGAGGCGGGCCTGGCCATACCAATCGGCGCCGAGCGGCTGCCACAGTTGCAGACGCGCATGCAGGCGCACGAAGTCGCCGCTGGCCGCGTCGTTGCCACTGCTGTGAACGCGGCCGATCCCGCCTTGCAGCGCGAGGCTTTGGCCGATCGTCGGCAGGATCACGTTGTCGACGTTGCGCCAGACGGCGTGCTGATTGAGCGTGAGCGCGATGGTGTCGGAGTCGATCGGCGTGGGCTGCTCCGCGGTGGCGAACGGATGCACCAGCCCGCGCTCGACCTCGACGAAGGTCAGCCGTTCGGCGCGCTGCGTCTCGTAGGCGCGGCCGACGCGAAAGCTCAGCGAGATCACGCGGTCGGTGTCGGAGTCGAGCTGCTCGGCCGCACCGCCAAGTTGATTGCGGTAGAGGCCGGGCAGCGTGTGCGTCGACAACTCGCCCTCCCAGGTCTTGCGCTTCTTGCTGAACTCGACCTTGTTGTGCATCGTTGCCGGAAAGCCGAATGCGCGCCGGTGGGTGTGCTCGGCCGAGACACGCAGGCCGTCGTTGGCGCTGATGCCGATGCCCGGGCTGGCCTGCTGCAGCGGCATCTCGGCGACGGCCACGGTGACGGTGGCGGCGTCGGCCTGGGCCGGGTCGGTGGCCAGCGTGACGGTGGCGCGCTCGAACAGGCCGGCGCGTTGCAGTCGCTCCTGGTAGTCGAGCAGCAGCACCTCGGTGGCCGGTGTGCCGGGTTCGAAGCCGGCCAGGTTGCGCACGTTGATCTCGTCCTGCCGCTGCAGGCCTTGCACCACCAGCGCGCCGGTGCGAAACAGCGGCCCCGAGTCGGCCACCACCGCGACGCTCACCTTGGCCGTGTCGGCATCGACCTGCGCCTCGGTGCTGTGCCATGCCGCGGTGGCATAGCCCGCACTGCGCAGCTGCGCGAGCGCGGCGAGCTTGGCATCGCGCCATGCGTTGTTGGTGAAGGCGCTGCCGGCGGGCAGGCGCCAGGCCGTGCGCCAAGCTGCCAGCGTCTTGGCCGCGTCGGCGTCGCCACGTGCTGCGGCGTCGGCCAGTGCGCCCTGCAACTCGAGCTCGACATGCTCGATGCGGCTGCGCTCGCCCGGCGTGACGACGACGCGCACGTGCGCCGGTTCGCCGGCGGCCGTCGGTTCGCGCTGCACGCGCACCGTGGGCTCCATGTAGCCCAGGGTCGCGAGCAGCGCGCGGGCTTGCGCCGGGGTGGCCGCTTCGAGGCGGCGCAATTCGGTCTCGGACAAGGTTTCACCCGGCGCGACGATCGCCAGTCGGGCCAGATCGAGATGGGCTTCGAGCAGTCGCTTCGGCTCGTCGGGTGCGTCGATCGTCAATCGAACCTGCGGCGGCGGTGGCGGCGGGCCGTCGGTCGCCGCGGGGGTCAACGCCGCGCAGCCGCCAAGCATCGCGGCCGCGGTCAGCAGCAGGACGCCCGCCGCAGCGCCGCGCCAGCGGCTCATTTGCTGAGCAGCCGCATCGCTCCTTCGAGGCCGGCCAGCGTCAGCGGGAACATGCGCTGGTTCATCAGCTGGCCGATGATCGAAATGCTTTGGCGGTATTGCCATACGCCTTGTGGTTCGGGGTTGATCCAGGCGTACTTGGGGAACGCGTGCGTCAGGCGTTGCAGCCATTCGGCGCCGGGTTCTTCGTTGTTGTATTCGACGCTGCCACCGGGTTGCAGGATTTCGTAGGGGCTCATCGTCGCATCGCCGACGAACACCAGCTTGTAGTCGCGGTTGTACTTGCGGATTAGATCCCAGGTGGCGAACTTCTCGGCATAGCGCCGCCGGTTGTTCTTCCACATGAAGTCGTAGACGCAGTTGTGGAAGTAATAGAACTCGAGGTGCTTGAACTCGCTCTTGGCCGCGGAGAACAGTTCTTCGACACGGTGGATGTGCTCGTCCATCGTGCCCCCCACGTCCATCAGCAGCAGCACTTTCACCTTGTTGTGGCGCTCGGGCACCATCTTGATGTCGAGCAGGCCGGCGTTGGCGGCGGTGCTGTGGATCGTGTCGTCGAGATCGAGCTCGAGGTCGCCGCCCTCGCGGGCAAAGCGGCGCAGCCGGCGCAAGGCGACCTTGATGTTGCGGGTGCCGAGTTCCCTGGTGTCGTCGTAGTCCTTGTAGGCGCGCTGGTCCCAGACCTTGACTGCGCTCTTGTTGCGCCCGCCGGCCTGGCCGATGCGGATGCCTTGCGGATTGAAGCCATAGGCGCCGAACGGGCTGGTGCCGCCGGTGCCGATCATCTTGCTGCCGCCTTCGTGGCGTTCCTTCTGCTCCTCGAAGCGCTTCTTCAGCGTGGCCATCAGCTCGTCCCAGCCCATCTTCTCGATCGCTGCCTTTTCTTCCGGCGAGAGTTCGAGTTCGAAGGTCTTGCGCAGCCACTCGAGCGGCACCTCCTGGGTGAAGTCGGCGCGCAGCGCGACGCCCTTGAAGTAGGCCGAGAACGCGCGGTCGAACTTGTCGAACAGCGCCTCGTCCTTGACCAGCGTGGTGCGTGCGAGGAAGTAGAAGTCGTCGACCGATGTCGCCGATCACGCCGGCCTGCAACGCCTCGAGCAGCGTCAGGTACTCGCGCACCGACACCGGCAGCTTGGCCGCACGCAGCGTGTAGAAGAAGTCGATCAGCATGTGCGACTCCAGCTGCGCCTTCAACGCGGGCGCGCGAGCTGCCACGCGAGGTGGGACTTCACCGCGGGCCATTCGGCGGCCGTGATGCTGTAGACGGCGGTGTCGCGCAGGGCGCCGTCGCTGGTGCGCTGATGGGCGCGCAACATGCCGTCGAGTTGCGCGCCCAGACGTTCGATCGCACGCCGGCTGGCGGTGTTCAGGCGGTGGGTGCGAAATTCGACGGCAATGCACGCCAGCGACTCGAAGGCGTGGCCCAGCAGCATCAGCTTGCATTCGGTGTTCAGCGGCGTGCGCTGCACGCGCTGGGCATACCAGGTGCTGCCGATCTCGAGGCGCTTGTGGGTCGCGTCGATGTTCATGTACGTCGTCATGCCGACGACGCGGCCAGCGCTGTCGAACACCGTGAAAGGCAGCATCGTGCCCTGCGCCTGCAGGCCGAGCCGGCGCTCGATCTCGCTGTCCATGCGGTCGGGCGACGGCACGCTGGTGTACCAGAGGCGCCAGAGTTCGCCGTCGCATACCGCCTCGACCAGGCCGTCGTGGTGCTCGCGGGCCAGCGGCTGCAGCGACGCATGCACGCCATGCAGCGCGACCGGCTCGGGCCACATAGCGCGACTACCGGTTGTGTCGTTGCATGAACACCAGCTTCTCGAACAGCGACACGTCCTGCTCGTTCTTCAGCAGCGCGCCGACCAGCGGCGGCACGGCGACCTTCTCGTCCTTGCTCTGCAAGGCCTCGGCCGGGATGTCCTCGGCGACCAGCAGCTTCAGCCAGTCGAGCAACTCGGAGGTCGACGGCTTCTTCTTCAGGCCGGGCAGGTTGCGCACGTCGTAGAAGTTCTTCAGCGCGGCGGCCAGCAACTCCTTCTTCAGGCCCGGGAAGTGCACATCGACGATGGCCTTCATCGTGTCGGCGTCGGGAAACTTGATGTAGTGGAAGAAGCAGCGGCGCAGGAACGCGTCGGGCAGTTCCTTTTCGTTGTTGCTGGTGATGAACACGACGGGGCGGTGGCGGGCCTGGACCAGCTCGCGCGTCTCGTAGACGTAGAACTCCATGCGGTCGAGTTCGCGCAGCAGGTCGTTGGGAAACTCGATGTCGGCCTTGTCGATCTCGTCGATCAGCAGCGCCACCGGCTGATCGGCGGTGAAGGCCTGCCACAGCACGCCCTTGACGATGTAGTTGCGGATGTCGCGCACCTTGGCCGCGCCATCGGCATCGGCCAGCTGGCTGTCGCGCAGGCGGCTCACCGCATCGTATTCGTACAGGCCCTGCTGGGCCTTGGTGGTGCTCTTGATGTGCCACTGCAGCAGCGGCATGTTCGAGCGCCGAGGCCACTTCCTCGGCCAGCATCGTCTTGCCGGTGCCAGGCTCGCCCTTCACCAGCAACGGGCGCTGCAGCGTGATTGCGGCGTTGACCGCCAGCATCAGGTCGGGCGTGGCGACGTACTGCTCGGAGCCTTGGAACTTGGTCATGACAGGGGGCGGTGGCAGGGGCTCGGGCCAGTATAAGTGGCCCCTATAATCCGCGGCTCGTCTGGACGTCTCCCCCTTCGCCCATGAAAAAAGCGCTGCTCTGTTCGATGCTGCTGGCCCTGGCCGGTGTGGTTCCCGCCGCCCATGCACAGCAGGCCACGGCCACCAACGCGACCATTGAAAGCAAGGTGGCGATGTGCATCGGCTGCCACGGCATCAAGGGATACCAGGCCAGCTTCCCCGAGGTCCACAAGGTCCCGATGATCTCGGGCCAGGGCGCCAAGTACATCGCCGCGGCGCTCAACGCCTACAAGAAGGGCGAGCGCAAGCACCCGACGATGCGCAGCATCGCCGCGCCGTTGACCGACCAGGACATCGCAGAGATCTCTGCCTACTACGAGCAGCAGGGCAAGGGTGGTGCCGCTGTACCCGAGCAGGCTGCACCGGCACCGGCCGATGTCGCGGCGCTGCTGACCAAGGGTGCCTGCGTCTCGTGCCATGGTGCCAACTTCAGCAAGCCGATCGACGGCAGTTATCCGAAGCTCGCCGGCCAGCATGCCGACTTCCTCTACGTGGCGCTGAAAGCCTACAAGACCGAAGGCAACGCCAACGTCGGCCGCGGCAATCCGATCATGGGCGGGCAGGTCAAGCCGTTCAGCAATGCCGAGCTGAAGGCGATGGCCAACTACATCGCCTCGCTGCCCGGCGAGTTGCAGACCGTGCCGCAAAGCAAGTTCCGCTGAACGCCGCAGCGCGACGCGCAAGAGAAAGGCCGCCCGAGGGCGGCCTTTTCGCTGGTTGCGTCGCCGGTCTGCACCCCCAGTCCGAGATTCATCGGCTCATGGCGCGACGGCGGCTGCGGTCGTGGTGTCCGCGGCAGCCGCGGTCGGTGGGGTCACGGGGCGCGGCGGCTGCCAGCGCCGCAGCAGCAGCGCGTTGCTGATGACGCTGACGCTGGACAGCGCCATTGCCGCGCCGGCCACCACCGGGCTCAGCGCGCCGAGCGCCGCCAGCGGGATGCCGACCACGTTGTAGAAGAAGGCCCAGAACAGGTTCTGGCGGATCTTGGCCGTGACCGCGCGCGACAGGGCCACCGCCTCGGCCACCAGTGCGGGGTCGCCGCGCATCAGCGTCAGCCCGGCGGTCTCCATCGCCACGTCGGTGCCGGTCGACATCGCCAGGCCGACATCGGCGGCCGCCAGCGCCGGCGCGTCGTTGATGCCGTCACCGACCATCGCCACCTTGGCTCCGGCCGGCAGGCCGTCGCGCAGTGCCGCCACCACTTGAGCCTTGTCGCCGGGCAGCACGTTGGCGCGGACGTCGGTGATGCCGAGCCGCCGCGCCACCGATTCGGCCGCGCCGCGGTTGTCGCCGCTGACCAGCACGGTGCGCACGCCCATCGCATGCAGCGCGGCGACCGCGGCTGCTGCATTGGCCTTCGGTGCATCGCCGAAGGCGAGCAGGCCGAGCAGGCGCGGCGCCGCACCGGCGTCGGCCGCGGCCAGCCACGACACGCTGTTGCCCTGGGCCTGCAGCGCCGTGGCCCGTGCGGCCAGGGCCGCCGGGATCGCCACGGCGAGTTCGGCCATCCAGCGCTCGCTGCCGAGTTTCAGTGCATGCGCCTGGACGCGCCCTTCGACGCCGCGTCCGGCGACGGCGCGCACCTCGAGCGCCACGGCCGGCGCCAGGCCGGCCGCGACCGCGGCCTGCGCCACGGCATGCGCCAGCGGATGCTCGCTGCCGGCCTGGATCGCGGCGGCGTCGCGCAGCATCGCGTCGCGGTCGACGCCGGGCGCGGCTTCGATCGCCACCAGGCGCGGTCGGCCTTCGGTCAGCGTGCCGGTCTTGTCGAACGCCACCACACGCACCTGGCGCAGCAGTTCGAGCGACTGCGCGTCGCGCACCAGGATGCCGCGCTGGGCCGCCAACCCGGTGCCGACCATCAGCGTGGCGGGCGTCGCCAGTCCGAGCGCGCACGGGCAGGCGATCACCAGCACCGACACGGCATTGACCACGGCCGTCGACCAATCGCCCGTCGCCCAGCCCCAGCCGAGCAGCGTCAGCGCGGCAATCGCCACCACCACCGGCACGAACACCGCGCTGACACGGTCGACGGTCTGCTGGATCGGCGCCTTCTTCGCCTGCGCCGACTCGACCATGCGCACGATGCGCGCCAGCGTGGTCTCGGCGCCGACGGCGGTGGTGCGCAGGACCACGCGGCCCTCGCCGTTGATCGCGCCGCCGGTGACGCGCTCGCCGCGCTCGCGCGCCACCGGCAGGCTCTCGCCGGTCAGCATCGATTCGTCGAAGTGGCTGAGGCCTTCGATCAATTCGCCGTCGACCGGCACGCGTTCGCCGGGGCGGACGACGACCTCGTCGCCGACCTGCACCTCGGCCAGCGCCACGCTCGTCTCGACGCCGCCGCGGCGCACGGTCGCGGTGTCGGGCCGCAGCGCGCGCAGCGCTTCGAGCGCGGCCAGCGTGCGCCGCTTGGCGCGGGCTTCGAGCCACTTGCCCAGCAGCACCAGCGTGATGACCACCGCAGCGCTCTCGAAGTACAGGTGCGGCATGCCCTGCAGACTCTGCGTCGGGCGCCACCAGAGCACGAGGCTGAGGCCATAGGCCGCGCTGGTGCCCAGCGCCACCAGCAGGTCCATGTTGCCGCTGCCGGCCACGAGCGCCTTCCAGCCGGCGCGATAGAAGCGCGCACCGAGCCAGAACTGCACCGGCGTGGCGAGGGCGAACTGCAGCCAGGCCGGCAGCATCCAGTGCGCGCCCAACAGGTCGCCCACCATCGGCAGCGCCAGCGGCGCGCTGAGCAGCGCGGCCAGTGCCACGCGCCAGCCGGCGTCGTGGCGCGGCCTGGCTGCCGCGGTGCCGCCCGCTGCGGCGTCGATCGGCTGGGCCTCGTAGCCGGCCCGCTGCACCGCGGTCCGCAACTGCGCGGTCAGCTCGGCGGTGGTCGGCGCGGCCAGCACCACATGGGCACGCGCCGTGGCGAGATTCACAGCAGCCTCGAGCACGCCGGGCACGGCGGCCAGCGCGCGCTCGACGCGGCCGACGCACGACGCGCAGGTCATGCCGTCGATCGCCAGGTCGATGGTGGCATGCGGCACGGCATAGCCGGCGCGCTCGACGGCCGCGATCAACGCGCCGGCCTCGGCGCCAGGCTGCAGCGTGACCGCGGCGCTCTCGGTGGCCAGGTTGACGCTCGCAGACGCGACGCCAGGCACGGCGGCCAGGGCGCGCTCGACCCGGCCGACGCAAGAGGCGCAGGTCATGCCTTCGATCGGGATGCTCAGTTGGCGCAAGGAGCTCATGACCCCACTCTAGAGCCTGCGATGATGTCAACGTTTAGAGTGTGCCTGTTGTGCGATCTCAACCAGGAGTGCCCCATGCCGCTCGAACTGACCTTGCCCGCGATGACCTGCGGCCATTGCGTGAAGACCGTCACCGCCACCGTGCAGCGCCTGGATCCGCAGGCGCAGGTCAGCGCGGACCTGACCACGCACGTGGTGCGCGTCCACACGTCGGCCGCCCGCGACGCGGTCGTGAACGCACTGGCGGCGGAAGGCTATCCGGCTGCGCCCTGACGGTCGCCGCCGAGGCGGTCGTCTCCCCGCGTTAACCCGCAACGAGGCACCCGAGCCGGCTGCCTAAACTGCCGGCTCCTGTTGCTTGTGACGGAGTGATTCGCATGATGACGATCAAACGCCTGCTCGTTTGCGGCTGGGCCGCCGCGGCCCTCGGCCTCGGTAGCGCTGCGCAAGCCCAGACGCTGCGCTTTGCCAGCCAGGGCGATCCGCAGACGATGGACCCGCACTCGCAGAACGAGTCGTTCACCAACTCGGTCAACCAGCAGGTCTACGAATACCTGGTCGATCGAGACCGGCAGCTCAACTTCGTGCCTGGCCTGGCCACCTCGTGGGAGCAGGTGTCGCCGCTGAAATGGCGCTTCAAGCTGCGCCAGGGCGTGAAGTTCCACGACGGCAGCGCGTTCAACGCCGACGACGTGGTGTTCTCGATCATTCGCGCGCAGCAACCGACGTCGCAGATCGCGGTCTACGCCAATGCGGTGGGCACGCCGAAGAAGATCGATGACTACACCGTCGAGTTCGACCTGCCCAAGGTCAATCCGATCTTCATGGAGCATGTGCAGCCGCTGTTCATCATGGACAAGGAGTGGTGCGAGAAGAACAAGGCCACCAAGCCGCAGGACTTCAAGAACAAGGAGGAGGCCTACACCGCGCTCAACGCCAACGGTACCGGCCCGTACATCCTGGTCAAGCGCGAGCCCGGCATCAAGACCACCTGGAAGCGCAATCCCGAACCATTGGGCCAAGGCCGAAGGCAACGTGCAGGAGGTGGTGTTCACGCCGATCGGCAACGACGCCACCCGCACCGCGGCACTGGTCTCGGGCGAACTCGATTTCATCCTCGATCCGCCGCCGCGCGACGTGGCCAGGCTGCGCAACACCGCCGGCGTGAAGATCATCGACGGGCCGGAGAACCGCATCGTCTTCATCGGCATGGACCAGTTCCGCGACGAGCTTCTCTACAGCAACATCAAGGGCAAGAACCCGTTCAAGGACGTGCGCGTGCGCAAGGCGCTGTACCACGCGGTCGACATCGAGACGATGCGGACCAAGCTGATGAACGGGCAGAGCTTTCCCACCGGTGGCAATACCCCATCGCCCAAGGCCGCGTTCAACGACCCGCAGATCGAGTCCCGCTTTCCGTTCGACCTGGCGCAGGCCCGGAAACTGTTGGCCGATGCCGGCTACCCCAATGGCTTCGAGACCCAGCTCGACTGTCCCAACAACCGCTACATCAACGACGAGGAAATCTGCATCGCGCTGGCCGGCATGTGGGAGAAGATCGGTGTCAAGGTCAAGGTGGTCGCGATCCCGCGCGTGACCTACTTCCCCAAGCTCGAGAAGTTCGAGACCAGCATGTACATGCTGGGCTGGGGGGGCGCGGTCACCGACGCCGAGACGACATTGACGCCGGTGATGCGCAACCTCGGCCAGGGCGGCATCGGCTCGTACAACTACGGCCGCTCGACGAATGCGAAGTTCGATGACCTGGCGGCGCGCTCGAGCGTCGAGGCCGATCCGGCCAAGCGCAAGGAGCTGATCCTGGCTGCGCTGACCGAATGGAAGGAGCAGGTGCACACGATTCCGCTGCACCGGCAGGTGATCCCCTGGGCGGCGCGCGCCAACGTGTCGGCGGTGCACCGGGCGGACAACTACCTGATCTGGGACTGGGTCACGATTTCCAAGTAGGGCGGCTTGCAGTGCGTGCCGGAGGGTTCAGCCAAGGACCATCCGGCGCGCGGCGGCATCGGCGGCGGCGGCCACGTCGGCGCTCAGGCGGCGACAGTCGCTGGCGACGCGTCGACGTGGCGCGCCAGCAGCTGCGTCAGTTCGGGCAGCCCGATCGGCTTGGTCAGGAAGTCGTTCATGCCGGCCTCCAGGCAACGCGCGCGCGTCTCGGGGAACACGTCGGCCGTCAGCGCCACGATCGGCACCCTGGCCATCGGTCCGGCCATCGCGCGGATCGCCCGTGTGGCGCCGATGCCATCGAGCTCGGGCATGTGCAGATCCATCAGCACCAGGTCGAACGGCTGGGCCTGCGCCGCACGCACCGCGGCGGCACCATCTTCGGCGAACGTGACCCGGTGGCCCGCCAGGTCGATCATGGCCGCCAGCACCTCGCGGTTGACGGCGTTGTCTTCGGCGGCCAGCAGATGCAGCGCCCGCACGGCCGGGCCGGCCAGTCCCGCCGCGGTGGCGGGGGCGTCGGTCACGCCGGCAGGCGGTGGGTCGGTGCGCTGCAGCGGCAGCCGCATCTCGAAGCGGCTGCCCCGCCCGGGCGCGCTCTGCACCGTGAGGTCGCCGCCCATCAGCCGGGCCAGGTTGCGCGAGATCTCGAGGCCGAGCCCGGTGCCGCCGTGGCGGCGCGACGGCGAATCGTCGCCCTGCCCGAAGCGCTGGAACAGTCTGGGCAGCATGTCCGTGTCGATGCCGGCGCCGGTGTCGGTGACTGCAAACGCCAGCCACTCGCCGCCAGCGGGCCGCACCTCGAGCGCCACCCGGCCGCTGTCGGTGAACTTGATCGCATTGCTGATGAGGTTGTAGAGCACCTGGCGCACGCGCGTGCCGTCCAGCTGCACGCGCTCGGGCAGTTGGGCCTCGACGTCGATATCCAGCGCCAGTGACTTGGCCGCTGCCAGCGGTTGCATCAGTTGCTGCACGTCGCCGACGAGATCGCGCAAGGCTACCGCCTCGGGGCTGACGCTGAGCGTGCCGGCCTCGAGCTTGGCCATGTCGAGGATGTCGTTGAGGATCGCCAGCAGATGCCGCGCCGAGTCGCGCGCGGTGTGCAGGTGCGCACGCTGCTGCGGCGCCAGCGTGTCGGCATCGAGCACCTGCAGCATGCCGAGCAGGCCCTGGAACGGCGTGCGGATCTCGTGGCTCATGTTGGCCAGGAATGCGCTCTTGGCGCGGCTTGCGGCTTCGGCGTCGCGCTGGGCCAGGCGCAATTCGGACGTGAGCTGCTCTAGCGCACGGCGGCGTTCGTCGAGGCGGCGCAGTTGACCGATCGCGAGCAACGCGAAGCCGAACGTGCTGAGCGACAGCAGCGCAGTCAACGCGATCGCCACCCGGTTGTAGTTGTTGACGGCAGTCTCGCGCAGCGCCGCCTGGGCCGACACGATGTGCGACGCCTCGAGCGTCAACTCGTGGATCGCCGCATCGAGCGCGGCCAGTTCGGCATCGAGCGTGCGCAGCGCGTCGGCCGTGAGCTCTTCGCTCGGCTTCGGGCCGAGCAGGCGGTCGGCGCGGGCGACGAACGCCTGTGTGCGTGCCACGGTGTCCTGGATCGCAGGGTGGTGGCCCATCAACCGCTGTGCGCTCGGGCCAGCGAGCAGGTCGGCTCGGCTGACGAACACGTCGTAGCGCAATTGCAGCCGGTCGCGGTCGCGCAGCCCCTCCTCGCTGGCACGGTGGATCTCCAGAACGCAGGCGCAGGTACTCGGCCTGCAACTGGTGCACGCTGACCTGGAGGTAATCGTCCTGGTACTTCGTCGTCTCGTTGAGCAGCCGGTACTGGTGCACCTGCACCCACGACACGGCCAGCAACGCCAGCACCAGCACGCCGACGGTCGCCGCCAGCAGTGCACGCCGGTGCGGCAGGCGGGCGATGGCGTCGATGCCGAGCTCCGGTCACGCCAACTCGATCGACCTGAGCTGCCAGACGCAGCGACTGAAGTAGATCGCGTTGCGCAGTTGCGGTTGCGAATCGAACGGGTACATCACGAACAGCGGTCCCTTCTCGCGCACGCTCATCGGTTTGCCATCGAGTTGCCGGGCCACGATCACGTCGTAGCGCCGGGCATCGTCGAGCGGCATGTCGACGCTGTAATCGTTGAGGGCCACCAGCCTTGCCGTCTGGCCCCGAGCACCCGCCGCCGCCAGCACTTCGCGCAGCAGCGGTCCCTGGAAAGTGCGTGCGCCGCTGTGCCAAGGCGTCTCGGTCGTGATGCTGCGCTGGGGCAACCGTTCGAGCATCGCCATGTCGAAGTCGGCCTTGCCGTCGCGGCCGGCCTGCACCAGCGCGCCACGCACCGTCAGCACGACCACGGCAGCCGGTGCCTCGAGGGCCGCGGCGTACGAGGTCAGCCCGGCCAGCGGTGCGGCCAGCACGATGCGACGGCGCATGACATTCATCCGGTGCCCTCCAGCGGCTGATGTGGCGGCAATTCTAGGTGGGCAGCATCGGGTGCGTGCGACTGCGATGCGGCGCGCGCCTGCAGGTCAGAAACTCGAGCCAGGCGTCAGCAGGAAGGCGGCTTCTTCGTCGGTGCTGGCGCGGCCGAGCACGGCATTGCGGTGCGGAAAGCGGCCAAAGCGCGCGACGATGTCGTGGTGGCGTTGCGCCCACTCGAGCAGACCGGCCAGCGCCGGCTCGTCGCGGCCGAGCTGCTCGAACAATTGCACCGAGGTGCGCTGGTGCGCCAGGTCTTCGGCGTGCTCGAACGGGAGGTAGACGAACTGGCGTTGCACGCCGGTCAGGCCACGGTCGAGCCCGGCGGCGACCAATGCTCGCGCCGTCTGCAGAGCCATCGCATCGCCGGCAAAGGCGCGCGCGCTGCCGCGAAACGCGTTGCGCGTGAACTGGTCGAGCACGATCACGCGGGCCAGCGCCGGCAGGGGCTGCAGCGGTGGCGCGATCCAGTCGTCGGTGCCACCGGCCAGCGCCTGCTCGATCAAAGCGCCGAAACGGGCCACGACCTGCTGATCGAAGGCCTCGTCCTTGCGGAACCACTGCACGCGCTGGCCGCGCATGGTCGGGGTCGGCGGGCGGGCCGAACCAGAAGTCGAGCACGTCTTGAGCGGGGGCGGGCATCGTCACGGCAGCAGTCCGGCTTCAGGCCACGAGCAGGTCCAGCGTATCCCGGTGGCGCTGCATGTAGCGCGCGACGTAACTGCACGCCGGGCGCACGCGCAGACCGGCGGCGCGGGCATGGGCCAGGGCCGCCGCCACCAGCGCGGCCGCGATGCCGCGGCCCTCGAGCACCGGGGGCACCAAGGTGTGCGTCATCGTCATCACGCCGTCGTGCAGCTGGTAGTCGGCCACGCAGAGGTGACCGTCGACGGTGGTCTCGAATCGCGAGGCGGCGGCATTGTGGGTGATCGGCAGGTTCACGTTCGTGTTGCGGTGCGGGGTGCCACCGCGACTTTAACCGGCGTCAACCAGGCCGGACGCAGCATCCGCCGTGCCCGGCTGCCGCTTCAGGCCAGCAGCGGTTGCGGCGCCAGTTCGAGCGAATGCTGCCCGGCGTTGACCCACACCAGGCCGTCCTGCACGGTGATCTGCAGCTGCATCGAGCGCTGCGCCAGCGCAGCGAGCGCAGCGCTTTGCTCGGCCGGCAATTGCCAGACCGCGAGGCGCTCGGTGCGCGTCAACTTGTTCTTCACGCCGGCCCACCACACCGGCGTGCTGGCGCTGTAGGAAATGAAGGTGGCCTGCTCGGCGCGCGCCGCGGCGCGCAGCATGCGGCGCTCGTCGGGCTGGCCGACTTCGATCCAGTGCACCAGTTGGCCCGACAGGTCGTGCTGCCACAGGTCGGGCTCGTCGGTGTCGGACAGACCGCGCGCGAAGACGAGGTCGCCGCGGTGGTTGTCGGCCGGCACGTGGAGCGCAAAGGCCAGCAGCCGCACCATCATGCGTTCCTCGGTCTCGGACGGGTGCAGCGCCAGCGTCAACGCATGGTCACCGTAGATGCCGCGGTCCATGTCGGCGATCTGCAGCTGCACCTTGTAGATGGTGGCTTTGAGGGCCATGGTCAACCGGCGCCGGGCCGCTCCCAAGCCGGTTGAGCGCCCCCTCGGGGGGCCGCGAGCGAAGTGAGCTGGGGGGTCATCGTCAGGACCTCGCGTTCTTGCCGGGCGGACCCACGTGAACCGTCGGCAGCGGCCGGGGCGTCGAGCTGGTGTCGTGGTCGGCGGGCAGGGGGTCGACGAGGGGCATCGGGCGCCGACTGTGCCACAGGTGGCGCTGTGGCTTGTCCGCCCTATGCACGCCGCGGCATATCGCCAGGCCGCCGCCGCTCGCGAAGAATCGCCCACCAGGTCGTGCATGAGGTTGCCATGGGTGGCGGATTTGGCGAGAGCCTGCACGCGGCGATCGCCCTGTTGACAGGGTTCGATGCGCGGCTGGCCGAGGTGGTCGGCTTGTCGCTGGCGGTCAGTGCCAGCTCCTGTGCCCTGGCGGCGGGCTTCGGCATGGCCGCGGGCGCATGGCTGGCGGTGGCGCGCTTTCCGGGCCACCGTGCGCTCGTCGCGGCACTGAACACGCTGCTCGGGCTGCCGTCGGTGGTGGTCGGCCTGGTGGTCTACCTGCTGCTGTCGCGCTCGGGGCCGCTCGGCTCGCTGGGCATCCTGTTCACGCCCAAGGCGATGGTCGTGGCGCAGACGATGCTGGTGCTGCCGGTGGTGGCGGCACTGACGCGGCAGCTGATCGCCGACGCCTGGCGCGGCAACGGCGAGCAGTTGCGCTCGATGGGCGCCGGCGTGCTGGCCAGCGCGGCGCTGCTGCTGCTGCACGAGCGGCTGGCGCTGGTGACGGTGGGCCTCACCGCGTTCGGCCGCGCCATCAGCGAGGTCGGCGCGGTGATGATCGTCGGCGGCAACATCGACGGCGTGACGCGGGTGATGACCACCGCGATCGCGCTCGAAACCAGCAAGGGCGACCTGCCGCTCGCGCTCGGGCTGGGCATCGTGCTGCTGGCGCTGGTCGGCGCGATCAACGTCGCGATCGCGCTGATCCAGCGGCAGCAGGGGACGCACGGCGAGGCGATGGGCCGATGACGACCGCACTGATCGAACTGCACGATGCCGCAGTGCGCTTCGGCGCATTGACCGCGCTGAGCGGCGTCGACTTCGTGTTGCGGCCGGGTGAGCGGGTCGCGCTCGTCGGCGCCAACGGCTCGGGCAAGACCACGCTGCTGCGGCTGCTGCATGGCCAACTGGCGCACGACGGCACGCGGCGCGTGCAGCGCGATGCACTGGGCCGCGAGCCGGCGCAGGCGATGGTCTTCCAGCGCCCGTTCCTGCTGCGCCTGTCGGTGTGGCGCAACCTGATGGTGGCGCTGTGGCTGGCTGGCGTGCCGCGCGAAGAGCGCGCCGCGCGCGCCGCACAGGCACTGGCTCGCGTCGGCCTCGCCGATCAGCGCGATCGCCCGGCGCGCGTGCTCTCCGGCGGCCAGCAGCAACGGCTGGCGCTGGCGCGCGCCTGGGCGGTGCGGCCGCGCGTGCTGTTCCTCGACGAGCCGACGGCCAGCCTCGACCCCGGTGCCAAGCGCGAGGTCGAGCAATTGATCACCGAATTCGCACAAGAGGGCCAGCAGCAGGGTCTGGCGGTGGTGATGAGCACGCACAACCTCGGCCAGGCCAAGCGGCTGGCCACGCGGATGGTCTATCTCGAGGGCGGGCGCGTGATCGTCGACCTGCCGACGTCCAGTTTCTTCAACCAGCCGCTGCCTGATGCGGCCGCCCAGTTCGTCAAGGGGGAATTGCCATGGAACGCATGAAACATTGGATCGCCGCGGTGCTGCTGCTCGGCGCCGCATTGCAGGCCGGCGCGCAGGAGCGCTTCATCGTGATGGCCTCGACCACCAGTACCGAGCAGTCGGGGCTGTTCGCGCATCTGCTGCCGGCCTTCAAGGCAGCCAGCGGGATCGACGTGCGCGTGGTCGCGCTCGGCACCGGCCAGGCACTCGACGCGGCGCGCCGCGGTGATGCCGACGTGGTGTTCGTGCACGACCAGGTCGCCGAGGAGAAGTTCGTCGCCGAAGGCTTCGGCCTCCAGCGCCTGCCGGTGATGTACAACGATTTCGTGCTGATCGGGCCGAAGTCGGATCCGGCCCGCGTGGCTGGCAAGGACATTGCCGCTGCACTGGCCAAGGTGGCGGCGCAAGGCGCACCGTTCATCTCGCGCGGCGACAAGAGCGGCACCCACGCCGCCGAACTGCGCTACTGGAAGTTGGCCAACGTCGACGTGGCCGCCAGCGCACCGAAGGGCTACCAGGCTTGTGGCTGTGGCATGGGCCCGGCGCTGAACATCGCGGCCTCCAGCAACGCGTATGTGCTGGCCGACCGCGGCACCTGGCTCAATTTCAAGAACCGCGCCGATCTGGCGGTGCTGGTCGAAGGCGATACGCGCCTGTTCAACCAGTACGGCGTGATGGTCGTCAACCCGGCCAGGCACCCGCACGTCAAGACCGCACTGGCACAGGCCTTCGCCGACTGGGTGGTGTCGCCGGCAGGGCAGGCGTCGATCGCCGGCTACAAGATCGGCGGCGAGCAACTGTTCTTCCCGAACGCCAAGGCGCAATGAGCCGGCGCGGCATCACGGCCGCGACGATCGGAGCCGGGATCGGCGCTGCGCCGGCCTAGACCGCGCGGCAGCCGGCCGGGCCGTGCGCGCATGGCTGGGGCTCGCATTCGCTTGCCGATCTGACGTCGGGGCGCCAACCACTCTGGCGCCGAGCAACGCGCCGTTTGTCGCGGCAACGGCACCCCTCGTCGCAGGTGCATGCCGGTGTGTGACGTTGTACCGCGATCGGCAGCGGGAACGGTGAAACACTCGCCGCGAATCTGCACGCCAACCCACACACCTATGGCATCCACCGACTGTCAGATCCGAGCATCGCGCCGCCGCACGGGCCGGGGCTTCACCTTGATCGAGGTGATGATCGTCGTCGCCATCGTGGCGATCCTGGCGGCGGTCGCCATGCCCGCGTACGGCGACTATCTGCGCCGCGGCCTGCTGCCCGAGGCCTTCACGAACCTGTCCGATCTGCGCGTGAAGATGGAGCAGTACTACCAGGACAACAGGAACTACGGCAACACCGGCGGCACTGCATGTGCCAACACGGCGACCAATCCGCCGACCTGGAACAACTTCGCTCCCGCCGGCTCGCGTTACTTCACCTACACCTGCGTGCTCAACGGCAGTACGGGCACCGGCAACCAGGGCTACACCCTGACCGCCACCGGCAGCGCCGGCCGCGCGATCGGGCACACCTTCTCGATCACGCACGACAACGTGCAGCGCACCACCGTCTTCAAGGGCGCGACGGTGGCCAAGTCGTGCTGGGTCACGCGGGGCTCGGAATGCTGACCGGCGCCCGTCACTGGCGGCGCCAGCGCGGCGTGTCGATGATCGAAGTCGCGATCACGATGGCCCTGGCGGCGATCCTGCTGTTCTCGGTGGCTCCCGAGGTCACGACGATGATCGCCAACAGCCGCATCCGCAGCAGCGCCGAGTCGCTGCAGCAGGGCCTCCAGCGCGCGCGCAACGAGGCGCTGCGGCGCAACCAGCAAGTCACTTTCTGGCTGGTCGCACCGAACGCGGCCAGCAACCTGGACAACACCTGCACGCTGTCGTCCAGCGCGGGCGGCTGGGTCGTGAGCATCAACAACCCGAGCGGCAAGTGCGCGGCGGCCAGCACGGACAGCGTCGACCCGATGTTGATCGAGAAGGCCGTCGGCGGCACCACCGGCAGCGGCGTCGCGGTGTCGGCTCTTCAATCGGACGGCACGACGGCCGCCACCAGCGTCGTCTTCGATGGCTTCGGGCGCGTACCGACGACGACGGCAATCGCCAGCATCGATCTCGACTACACGAATGCCTCCAACAACTTTCGCCCGCTGCGGATCCAGGTCACGCGCGGCGGCGCCGTGCGCCTGTGCGAGCCGCGCGTGACGGCCACCAACGACCCCCGTCGCTGCTAACGAGGACACCATGGCACGACCGATGACCCCCCGGCCCGCGCGGCCAACCCAACGCAGGCCCTCGGGCAGGCTGCGCACGGCACGCGGCTTCGTGATGCTCGAGGCCCTGGTGGCCGGCCTGATCTTCGCCATCGGCGTGCTCGCCATCGTCGGGCTGCAGTCGGCCATGACGCAGGCCCAGACCGTCGGCAAGTTCCGCGGCGATGCCACCTACCTGGCCAGCGAACTGGTCGGCGTGCTGTGGGCCGACCTGCCCAACCTCAACAACTACAACACGGCGCAATGCAGCGGCTATACCCGCTGCAGCGAGTGGGCGGCCAAGGTCGCGCGCTCGCTGCCGGGTGGCACCGCCACCGTGGCGGTCAACGCCACCACGGGCGTGGTGACGATCTCGATCTCGTGGGCCACCCGCTCGGGGGTCCAGACCTACTCCACTTCCAGCTGCCGTCGCCGCATGAAGACCCTGTCGCCACCGCCCCGCGGCCTGCGCCGCCCGAGCCCGCAGTGCGGGTTCACGCTGATCGAGTTGATGGTCGGGATGGTCATCGGGCTGCTGGCGACCGTCGTGATCGCGCAGGTGCTCGTGGTCTCCGAGGGACGGCGCCGGACCACCGTGTCCGGCTCCGAGGCACAGGTCAATGGCGCGCTGGCGCTCTACGCCGTGCAGCGCGACGTGCAGATGGCGGGCTATGGCCTGACCGCGGCGGTTGCGGGCATCGGCTGCGCGATCCGGGCCCAGAACAACGGTGTCGACTACAACTTCACGCTGGCGCCGGTGATCATCACCGACGGTGCGTCGGGCGCGCCAGACCGCGTGCAGATCATGAGCAGCGCCAAGCAGTCGTACTCGGTGCCGTCGCGCGTCGTCACCGACCACCCGTGACGGCGGCCAATTTCTTCGTCAGCACGACCGTCGGCACGGCCGACGGCGACTTGATGATCGCCGTGCCCAAGACCATCGATGCCAACAACTGGTGCAGCATCTTCAATGTCAGCGGCACCAGCGGCACCAGCCAAGTACTCCACACCGCCGGCCCCAGCGGTCCATGGAACCAGGCCGGCGGGCAAACGGTCTTTCCCGCCGCGGGCTACCCGGCCGGCTCGTACCTGGTCAACCTCGGCCAGTTCGCGACCCGTGAGATCGGTGTCAGCGCCGCGCAGGCGCTCGAGGTCACGACATTCAACACCGCCGGCGCCACGACGGCCACCGACGAGCTGTTCCCGGACATCGTCAACCTGCAGGCCTTCTACGGCAAGGACACCAACGGCGACGGTGTGGTCGACACCTACGACAACGTCACGCCGACCACCGCTGCCGGTTGGCAGCAGCTGCGCAGCGTGCGCATCGCGGTCGTCGCGCGCAGCGAGCAACGGGAAAAGGACGGCGACTTCACCGCCACCGAGCCGCTGTGGGACGTCGGCACCGCGACGAGCGTGACCGGAGCGGTCGCCTGCTACGGCGGCGCCAGCCAATGCGTGACGCTCAAGGTCGACCACCTGCCGGAGTGGCAGCGCTACCGCTACAAGGTCTACGACTCGGTCGTGCCGCTGCGCAATCTGCTGTGGAGGTCGTGACATGAGCCCGTCGCTGCACGCCCTTCGCCGCGCCGGCGCTCAGCGCGGCCTGTCGTTGCTGTTCGCGCTGCTCGCGCTGGTGGCCCTGTCGCTGGCCGCCGTCGGCCTGGTGCGCTCGGTCGGCAACGGCTCGCTGGTGGTCGGCAACCTCGGCTTCAAGCTCGACGCCACCGCCACCAGCGACCGCGGTGCCGAGCTGGCCATCACCTGGCTGCAGAACAACGTGTCCGGCGTCACGCTGGACAACGACGTCACTGCGTCGGGCTACTACGCCACCAGCACCGATGCGCTCGACCCCACCGGGCGCAACACGTCGGCGTCGCCGCGCGCGGTGGTCGACTGGAACAACGACAACTGCGCCACCGCCAGCGGCAGCTACACCGCCTGCCTGCGCGCATCGACCGCCGCCACGGTCGGCGGCAACAGCGTCAACTGGGTCATCACGCGGCTGTGCGCCTTGGCCGGCAGCAAGGACGACGTCTCGAACTCCTGCGCGACCTCGCTGACCAGCGGCACCCTCGACGACGCCAACAGCGGCGGGCTCGACTACGCCTCGCCCAAGGGCCTCGGCGCCACTGTCACCAACCCGTACTACCGGGTCGTGGTGCGCACGGTGGGCGGGCGCAACACCGTGAGCTACACCGAAACGATCGTGCACTTCTGATGACGCCCTGCAACCCATCCCGAAATTGAGGCCTGCCGTGACGCAACGCTCATCGACCGCCAAGTTTCGCGCCCGGGTCATCTATGGTGCGCTGATTTCCTTTTCGTTTCAGCTGCAGGCGCATGCGGCTGACATTTCCAACATCCCGCTGGCAACGCAGGCCGCCGCCACCGTGCGCGCGAACCTGATGTTCATCATGGACGACTCCAGGAGCATGGACTCGGAGTACGTGCCCGACAGCGCGGACTACAGCAACCTGTGCTTCGGTTCGTCGCGGACCAACGCCATCTTCTACAACCCGAACGTCGTCTACACGCCGCCGCTGAAGGCCGACGGAACCTCATTCGTCAACGCCTCCTTTACCGCGGCCAAGGAGGACGGCTACGCGTCTTCGAGCAGCACGAAGGACCTGAGCTAGTCGGCAACCTGACCACGCCGTAAACGCGCGTCGGCACCAACAGCTCGGGCAACGCGATCACCGCGAGGTTCTATTACGCGACCTACAAGACGTCCGTTAACCCGACCACGCCGGCCTGCGGGACGGGCTACGACTGGACCAAATGGGACATCGTGACCAGCTCCTCCGGCTGGACGGCCGCGCAGAAGACCAATTACGCCAACTGGTACTCCTACTATCGCAGCCGCATGCTGTCGATGCGCGCCGCGGTGGGCCGGGCCATGGGCGCGATCGACGCGTCGCGTTTTCGCGTCGGCTATTCGGCCATCACCAGCAACTCCTACGTGTCGAGCAGCGGCTTCCTGCCGGTCGGCGACTTCGACCAGGGCACGCAGAAGGCCGACTTCTACAGCAAGCTCTACGCCGCGCCGACCACCAGCTACACGCCGCTGCGCCCTGCGCTGGAGAAGATCGGCAAGTACTACGCCGGGCGACAGCGCAACGGCAGCGCCCTGCCGAGCGGCGCGGTCGATCCGCTGCAGTACTCGTGCCAGCGCAACTACTCGATCCTGACGACCGACGGCTACTGGAACCGGGAGGACGAGCCCTCCGACAACTACACGCCCACCCGTCTCAACGGCAGCACCGCGATCGGCAACCCGGACAGTGGCACGTCGATTCCGCGACCGCGGCGCGACGACGGCAATGCAGGGCACGAACTGGGTCACCGGCGGCTCGGGGGTGTCGAACACGCTGGCCGACATCGCGGAGTACTTCTTCGACACCGATCTGCGCGACCCGGCTGTCACGGGCACGCCGTGCACCGGCGCGGTCGCCAACCAGAACGTGTGCAACAACAACGTGTCCTGGGAAAACGTTCCCAATGTGGGCGTCGAGCAGGTGACGCACCAGCGCATGACCACCTACGCGCTCGGGCTCGGCGTGGCGGGCTCGCTGACGTACCGGCCCGACTACGACACCGCCACCAGCGGCGACTTCTACAGCATCCGCAACGGATCGCTGGCCTGGCCCGACCCGAACGTCGCGAGCACGTCGTACACGGTGATCAAGCGCGCCGACGACCTGTGGCATGCCGCGGTCAATGGCCGTGGCCGCTACTACAGCGCGTCGAGCCCGGCCGACCTGGTGACGGGGCTGACCGGCGCGCTGGACACGATCGCAAGCTCCGTGGGCACCGGTGGCGCGGCGGCGACCAGCTCGCAACAGCCGGTGAGCGGCGACAACTTCGTCTACCTCGCCCAGTACACCACCGTGCTGTGGGAGGGCAACGTCAAGGCCTTCACGATCGACCCCTCCAGCGGTGCCATTTCGACGACGCCGTTGTGGGAGGCCAGGAACACGCTGCGTGCGCAGACCGCCCCTGCCAGCGACACGCGCACGATCTACTTCCGCAACGCGTCGGTGTCGGGGACCCAACGGGCGGCTTTCACCTACGCCAACCTCAACGCGGCAGGGCTGGGCAGCAGTTTCGTCAACGTGTGCCAGACCGGCAACTACAAGCTGTCGCAGTGTGCCTCGCTGGTCGCCCAAGGCGCGGCGGTGCAGACCGCCGCGAACGACGGCAACAACATGGTGAACTATCTGCGCGGGCGCCGCGGCCTCGAGGACATCGTCGCCAATGCCACGACCGACCGGCTGTACCGGGCCCGGACGAACACGCCGATGGGCGACGTCGTCAACGCGGCACCGGTGTACGTGAAGAAGCCGCCGTTCCGTTACGCGGACGCCGGCTACTCGACGTTTGCATCGAACCAGGCCAACCGCACCGGTGTCGTCTACGTGGCGGCCAACGACGGCATGCTGCATGCCTTCGACGCCACCAACGGCAACGAGCTCTGGGCCTATGTGCCGACCGCCGTGATGTCCAACCTCTGGCGCCTCGCCGACGCCAATTACGACGTCAATCACCGCTACTTCGTCGACGGCACGCCGGTCGTCGGCGACGTCTTCGACGGCACCAACTGGCGCACGATCCTCGTCGGCGGCCTGGGCGGCGGCGGCCGTGCCTACTACGCGCTCGATGTCACCGACCCGGCCAATCCGATCTCGTTGTGGGAGATCAGCAGCAACGACGATGCCGATCTCGGGCTGACGTATGGCAACCCGGTCATCACCAAGAACAAGGCCGGAACCTGGGTCGTGGCCTTCACTTCCGGCTACAACAACACGTCGTCGGGTGACGGCAACGGCCACCTCTACGTGCGCAACGCGATCACCGGGGCGTCGATCTCGAAGATCGACACCTTCATCACCGGCACGACACCGGCCGGCACGAGCGGCACGCCCAGCAACCTGGGCAAGATCAACCCGTGGATCGAAGACGAGACCAACAACACCGCGGCGCGCATCTATGGCGGCGACATGCTCGGCTACATGTGGCGCTTCGACTTCGACAACAACATCGCGCCGGCCGGCAATGAAGCGTTCCTGCTGGGCCGTGCATTGACGGCCGCCAGCGTGCCCCAGCCGATCACGACCAAGCCGATCCTGGCCAAGGTCGGCAACGTCGCGACACTGCCGACGGTGACATTCGCCACCGGCCGCTATCTCGGTGCCAGCGACGTCGGCGACACCACGCTGCAGTCGATCTACGTCGTCAAGGACGCGCTGACGTCGACGAGCCTGGGCACGCTGCGCAGCAATGCCGGCATGGTGCAGCAGACCATGGCGACAGCCACCGTGAACGGTGTGGCGACCCGGCGCGTGTCCGTGCAGCCGGTCGACTGGAGTGCAAAGAGTGGCTGGTACATCGATCTGTCGTTGACGGCCGGCGAGCGTGTCAACGTCGACATGCTCCAGACGGGGCGGCTGCTGACCGTCGCCAGCAACATTCCTGCGCCGACCGCGTGCAACCCGGGCGGCACGTCGTGGCTGTATTTCTTCGACATCAGCAACGGCGAGATCGGCGACGCGCTGCTCAGTGACGCGCTGACGGCAGGCCTGAACATCGTCAAGCTCGGTGATACGGTCAAGATCATCCAGTGGGATACGCTGGGCCGGCCACGTGTCACGACCCCGGTGATACCTGGCGGCGCCGGCGCGACGCTGCGCCGCACGTCCTGGCGCGAACTGATCAACTGAGGCCTCCGGGACTCCGCCACCCGGGGCCCTGGAGGGCCCCCGGGTCGATGGGGCAGAATTGTCTTTTGAAGGGCAATTCCCCATGACCAAAGCCTTCGCTTCCCAGGCCGATCTCGTCGCCAAGAAGGTCAGCTTCACCAAGCTGTCCGACAACGCCTACGCCTACACCGCCGAGGGCGACCCCAATACCGGCGTGATCGTCGGTGACGACGCGGTGATGGTCATCGACACCCAGGCCACGCCGGTGATGGCGCAGGACGTGATCCGGCGCATCCGCGAGGTCACCGACCTGCCGATCAAGTACGTCGTGCTGTCGCACTACCACGCGGTGCGCGTGCTCGGTGCCAGCGGGCTACCGGCCCGAGCACATCATCGCCAGCCGCGACACCTACGACCTGATCGTCGAGCGCGGCGAGCAGGACAAGGCCAGCGAGATCGGCCGTTTCCCGCGCCTGTTCCAGTCCGTCGAGTCGGTGCCGCCGGGGCTGACCTGGCCGACCATCACCTTCAGCGGCCGCATGTCGATCTGGCTCGGCAAGCTCGAGGTGCAGCTGATCCAGTTGGGCCGCGGCCACACCAAGGGCGACACCGTGGCCTGGCTGCCGGAACAGAAGATCCTGTTCAGCGGCGACCTGGTCGAGTTCGACGCCACGCCGTACGCCGGCGACGCCTACTTCAGCGACTGGCCGCAGACGCTCGACAACATCGCCGCATTGCAGCCGCGCGCGCTGGTGCCCGGCCGCGGCGCGGCACTGACCACGCCCGAGCAGGTGAGCGCCGGACTGGCCGGAACGCGGGCCTTCATCAGCGATGTCTACGCCAACGTGCAGGCCGGCGTTGCCGCGGGCAAGGAACTGAACGCGGTGTACAAGGACACCTTCGCGAAGCTCAAACCAAAGTATGGTCACTGGGTGATCTTCGATCACTGCATGCCGTTCGACGTGACGCGTGCCTACGACGAAGCCACGCAATACCGCGACCCGCGCATCTGGACCGCAGAGCGCGACATCGAGATGTGGAAAACCCTCGAAGGCTGAGGAGACGAGCATGACCATCCAGCGCATACACCATGTGGCCTACCGTTGCCGCGACGCGAAGGAAACCGTCGAGTGGTACGGCAAGTACCTGGGCATGAACTTCGTCCTCGCGATCGCCGAAGACCACGTGCCGTCGACCCACGCGCCCGACCCGTACATGCATGTCTTCCTGGACGCCGGGCAGGGCAACGTGCTGGCGTTCTTCGAGTTGCCGAACTCGCCGTCGATGGGCAAGGACCCGAACACCCCCGAGTGGGTGCAGCACATCGCGTTCAAGGTCGACAGCCTCGACAGTCTGCTGGCCGCCCAGGCACGGCTCGAGGCCGCCGGCATCGAGGTGGTGGGCCCGACCGACCACACGATCTTCAAGTCGATCTACTTCTTCGACCCCAGCGGCCACCGGCTCGAACTGGCCGCCGACACCGCGACGCCGGAGATGAACCGCAAGCTCGACGAGGTCAAGTGGGTCATGCTCGAAGAATGGGCTCAGCACGCGCCGTGCGCCCCGGCATGCCGCCTGGATGCACGAGAAGGAACTGGCGCAGTAGCGGCGACATTCCTCGCGACCGACCGGTCATGCTCAAGACCTACACCTGGCCGCGCTATCAGGCCAAGCGAGCCCCCGAGCTTGGCGCCGCCGCAGTGCGCCGCGTGCCGCTGGCGATCGTCGGCGCCGGACCGGTGGGCCTGTCGGCCGCGATCGACGCCGCGCTGCGCGGCCTGCCGGTGGTGCTGCTCGACGAGGACAACACGGTCTCGATCGGCTCGCGCGGCGTCTGCTACGCCAAGCGCACGCTGGAAATCTTCGACCGTCTGGGTCTCGGCGACCGTGTCGTCGCCAAGGGCGTGACCTGGAATGTCGGACGCACGTTTCACCGCGACCGCGAGGTCTTCAGCTTCAACCTGCTGCCCGAGGCCGGTCACCACCGCCCCGGCATGGTCAACCTGCAGCAGTACCACCTCGAGCAGTACCTGGTCGAGCGCGCGATGGCGCTGCCAGCGATCGACCTGCGCTGGCAGCACAAGCTGGTGGCGGTGACGCCGGGTGACGACGGCGTGGGGCTCGAGGTCGAGACCGCCGAGGGCCGCTACACGCTGCAGGCCGACTGGCTGATCGCTGCCGACGGCACGCGCAGCACGGTGCGCCGGCAGATGGGCCTGGACATCGAGGGCAAGGTGTTCCAGGACCGCTTCCTGATCGCCGATGTCGTGCTCGACGGCGAGCCGTTCCCGCTCGACCGGACCGAGCGGCGCTTCTGGTTCGACCCGCCGTTCCATCCCGGCGAAAGCGCACTGATGCACCGCCAGGCCGACAATGTCTGGCGCATCGACTTCCAGCTCGGCTGGAATGCCGACCCCGAGGCCGAGAAGGACCCCGATCGTGTGCGTGCTCGTGTGCGAGCGGTGCTCGACCAGCAGGGTTTCGCGGCCATCGGCTTCGAACTCGAGTGGGTCAGCGTGTACACCTTCCAGTGCCGGCGGATGCCGCGTTTCCGTCACGGCCGCGTGCTGTTCGTCGGCGACTCGGCGCACCAGGTCTCGCCGTTCGGAGCGCGCGGCGCGAACTCGGGCATCCAGGACACCGACAACCTGGTCTGGAAGTTGAAGCTGGTGGTCGACGGCCTGGCGCCTGCGGCGCTGCTCGACAGCTACGACACCGAGCGCGGCGCCGCGGCCGACGAGAACCTGCTCAACTCGACCCGCTCGACCGACTTCATGACACCCAAGAGCCGCGTCGCGCATGTGCTGCGCGACGCCGTGCTGTCGCTCGCTGCCGAGGTCCGCGCCGGTCGCGCGCTGGTCAACAGCGGCCGCCTGTCGGTGCCTGCGCTGCTGGTCGATTCGCCGCTGAACACGCCCGATGGCGAGGCCTTCGACGGCTGGATGGTGCCGGGCGCGCCGCTCGACGACGCGCCGGTGCAAGGTGCCGATGGCCGCGCCGGCTGGCTGCTGCCGCACACCGGCCACGGCTTCGTGCTGCTGCGCTTCGGCCTGCCCGATGCGATCGAGACCACCGCGATCGATGCGCTGGCGCGCGGCCGCATCGCGGTCCATCCGCTGCTGGTGCTGCCAGCCGGCGAGCGCGCCCCGGCGGGCCACGCCTGGGTGCAGGACATCGAGGGCCTGGCCGCGAGCCGCTGCGATGCAAGGCCCGGCACCACCTACCTGATCCGCCCCGACCAGCATGTGGCCGCGCGCTGGCGCCACTTCGACGCCGCCGCAGTGCGCGCCGCGCTGGCCCGTGCGACACGACAATCGCCGCCATGAACCGCCTGAACACCGAGCCGAACTTCGGCACCCCCGGCCAGCGCCATCGCCAGGCCTATACGCCCGGCGACGATTTCTACGACGCGCTGATCCAGGCCCACCAGGGCCTGACCGATGCGCAGAGCGAATTGCTCAATGCCCGGCTGGTGCTGCTGCTGGCCAACCACATCGGCGACCTCGACGTGTTGCGCGAGGCGCTGGCGCTGGCGCGCCAGGGTGTCGTGGACGTGGACGCGACGACGGCGCGCCGCGACTGACGCACCGGCGCGCGGGGCCTCGCGGCGGCGCTGCCGTCAATAGGTGCCCGGCAGCAGGATGTTGCGATCGACGTCGGTGATGCGCGTGTGGCCGCAGAAGGCCATCGTCACATCGAGTTCGTTGTGGATGATCTCGAGCGCCTTGGTCACGCCGGCTTCGCCCATCGCGCCCAGCCCATAGGCGACGGCGCGGCCGATCATCGTGCCGCGGGCGCCGAGCGCCCAGGCCTTGAGGACGTCCTGGCCGGAGCGGATGCCGCCGTCCATCCAGACTTCGATGCGCGAGCCCACGGCGTCGGCGATGGCCGGCAGTGCCGCGATCGAGCTCGGTGCACCGTCGAGCTGGCGGCCGCCGTGATTGCTGACCACCAGTGCGTCGGCGCCGCTGTCGGCGGCCAGGCGCGCGTCTTCGACGTCCATGATGCCCTTCAAGATGAACTTGCCGCCCCAGCGCTTCTTGATCCAGGCGACGTCGTCCCAGTTGAGCTGGGGATCGAACTGCTCGCGGGTCCAGGCACCGAGCGAGGTCATGTCGCTGACGCCCTTGGCATGGCCGACCAGGTTGCGGAAGGCGTGGCGCCGCGTGCCGGCCATGCCCAGGCACCAGCGCGGCTTGGTCATCAGGTTGAGGATGTTGGCCAACGGTCGGCTTGGGTGGCGCGGTCAGGCCGTTCTTCAAGTCCTTGTGGCGCTGGCCGATCACCTGCAGGTCCAGCGTGAGCACCAGGGCCGAACAGCCGGCGGCCTTGGCGCGGTCCATCAGCCGCTCCATGAACTCGCGGTCGCGCATCCAGTAGAGCTGGAACCAGAACGGCGCGCTGGTGTGCTCGCGCACGTCTTCGATCGAGCAGATGCTCATCGTCGACAACGTGAACGGCACGCCGAATTTCTCTGCCGCCTTGGCCGCCAGGATCTCGCCGTCGGCATGCTGCATGCCGGTGAGGCCGACCGGGGCCATCGCGACGGGCATCTTGACGTCGACGCCGACCATCTTGGTGGCCGTGCTGCGGTTGGCCATGTTCACCGCCACGCGCTGGCGCAGCAGGACCTTGCCGAAGTCGTCCTGATTGGCGCGGTAGGTGCTCTCGGTCCACGAGCCGGAGTCGGCGTAGTCGTAGAACATCCGCGGCACGCGCTTCTCGGCGAGCGCGCGCAGGTCTTCGATGCAGGTGATGACAGGCATGGGCTGGGTTCTCCTCAGCCCGGATCGTAGCCGCCGTCCGACCGGCGACCGTCACCGCGCGCGAACGCGCGCTCAGATCAGCGTGCGAGCCAGCAGCGCAGCGGCCGTGAAGGCGCCGGCCACGGCCACCAGCAGCCAGTTCGGCGCGCGGCCCTGCGGTGCAGGACTGCGGCGGTGGCGTTTGCGGTCGATGTCGTTCATGGAAGCGGCAGTGTCATCGACCGGCGTGCCGAAGTGAAGCCATGCGTACCCCCAGCAGGCGCAGGCGGCGTGAAAAATCGACGCGTTTGAGGCATTGGCCCGCCGCGCGGCGGATCGCGTCGGCCTCGGCAGTGGGCTCGGGCAGCGTCAGGTCGCGCGTCACGGTCTTGAAGTCGTCGAAGCGCAGCTTGATGCCGACCGTGCGGCCGGCGTAGCCCTTGCGCTGCAAGTCGCGAGCCAGTTGCCGCACCAACGTGTCGAGCGTGGCGCCGAGCGCGTTGCGGTCGTGCACCGCATGCAGGTCGCGGTCGAACGTGGTTTCCCGGCTCATCGACACCGGCTCGCTGCTGGTGGTCAGCGTGCGATCGTCTCGACCGTGCGCCGCATCGTCGAGCCAGCGGCCATAGCTGGCGCCGAAGTGGCCGATCAGCCAGCGGCGCTCGCAGGCGGCCAGCTCGCCGATCGTGCGGATGCCCAGCGCCTCGAGCTTGGCACCGGCCTTGGGCCCGATGCCGTTGATGCGCCGCACCGGCAGCGGCCAGATCCGCGTGGCCAGGTCGTCGTGCGTCAGCAGCGTCAGGCCGTCGGGCTTGTCGAGCTCGCTGGCGATCTTGGACAGCAGCTTGTTGGGCGTCACGCCGACCGAGCAGGTCAGTCCGGTGCAGCGGCGCACGTTGTTGCGGATCTCTTGCGCGATCGCTCGCACGCCGCCGAACGGATCGTGGCCGACGCTGTCCTGGGCTCCCGCAAGCTCGGTCAGGTCGATGTAGATCTCGTCGATGCCGCGGTCCTCGATCAGCGGCGCGACCTCGGCCACCGCGGCCTTGAAGCGGCGCGAGTACAGCCGGTACTGTTCGAAATCGACCGGCAGCAGCACCGCGTCGGGGGCGCGCAGCGCGGCCTTCATCAGACCCATGCCCGAGTGCACGCCGACATCGCGTGCGGCATAGGTCGCGGTGGTGGCCACGCCGCGGCCGGTGTAGCCGGCCAGCCGTGCGAAGCGGCGCGTGCCGTCGGGCAAGGTCACCGGCTGGTGGCGGCGTCCGCCGCCGATCACCACCGGCTGCCCGACGAGCTCGGGGTAGCGCAGCAACTCGACCGACGCGTAGAAGGCGTCCATGTCGAGGTGGGCGATCCAGCGGCGCGGCGTCATGGCCGCATTCTCGCGGGCGTCGGTGGTGACAGACGTTTGTGATTGCAGTTAGCGCCGAGATCGATTTGAATTGAAGCTTGGCAGCAAGCGGGTGCAAGCCGTGGCAATGGCGTGGAAGGGCAGGGTGGCGGCGATGGCGGCAGCGGCCTCGATCGGTGGCGGGGCCGCCGCGCAAGGGACGGCCGTGGAGGGCTGGCGCGTCGAGGTCTTTGCCGCCGAGCGCGCCTTCGCCAAGACCATGGCCGATCGCGACCACGCCGCCTTCGGTCGGCACCTGGCCGAGGACACGGTGTTCTTCGGCGGCAGGACGGTGGCGCACGGTCGCGCCGCCGTGATGGCGGCGTGGAGGGGCTACTTCGAGGGACCGCAAGCGCCGTTCTCGTGGGAACCCGATCAGGTCGAAGTGCTGGCCTCGGGCCAGCTCGCGCTGTCGACCGGGCCCGTGCGCGACCCGCAGGGGCAGGTCGTCGCGCGCTTCAATTCGATCTGGATGCGCGGGACCGATGGCCGCTGGTTGGTGGTCTTCGACAAGGGCAGCCCGCCCGATCCGGTGCCGAAGTGATGCGGCCTATTCGGGCTCGATCTTCGCGGCCCGGATCACGTCGCCCCAGCGCTTGACCTCGCTGCCGAGCAGGGCCTGCAACTCGGCCGGCGTGCCGGCCTGCAGTCGCATGCCGAGCCGGCCGAGCCGGTCCTGCACCGCCGCGTTTGAAACGGCCTCGTGGGCCGCCTTGTTCAGCGCCTCGATCACCGCCGGCGGCGTGCCGGCCGGGGCGGCGAGACCATTCCACGACGCCACGTTGTAGCCGGCGACCCCCGCCTCCTGCACCGTCGGGACGTCGGCCAACGCGGGGTTGCGCCTGTCGGACGAGACGGCGAGTGCCTTCACGACGCCTGCGCTGACCTGCGCGACCATGGGCCCGACGATCTCGAATGCGATGTCGATCTCGCCGGTGCGCAACGCCGCCAGCACGGCCGGCGAGCCCTTGTACGGGACCACCAGCACGTCGATGCCGGCGATCGTCTCGAACAGCTTGGCGGCCAGCTGCTGCGTGCTGCCCACCGCGATGGTGCCGACGTTGAGCTTGCCCGGGTTGGCCCTGGCAAACGCCACCGCGTCGCGCAGCGTTGCGAAGCGCGAGTTCGCGGGCACGAACAGGCCGAGATCGAAGAAGCCGAGCGTGGTGACCGGCGCAAAGTCCTTCAGCGTGTCGTACGGCAGCTTCTTGAACAGCCCCACGCTGACCGCGTTGCCGTTGCTGATCAGCAGCAGCGTGTGGCCATCGGGCTTGGCTGTCGCCACGGCCTGCGAGGCGACGATGCTGCCGGCGCTCGGCTTGTTCTCGACGATGACCGGCTGGCCGAGCGTCTTGCCCATCGACTCGGCGACCGCGCGCGCAGTCAGGTCGGCGATGCCGCCCGGCGCGAACGGCACCAGCAACGTGATCGGCTTGTCGGGGAAGCGCCCCTGTGCGGCCAGCGGACGCACGACGCCGATCGCGGCAAGAGCCACCAGCACGGCACGGCGTGTCGACGGCCTCGGGATGTGGAACATGGCGGCGTCCTCCGGGATCGGTCGCGGGTTGCTGGCCGATGGCCTGTGCTCACTCGGGCTTGACGTTGCCGGCCTTCACCACTTCGGCCCAGCGTGGAATCTCGCGTTCGATCAAGTCGGCGAAGGCGCTCGGCGTCGCGGGGTTCGGCACCGCGCCTTCGACCGCCAGTTGCTGCGCCAGTTCAGGCAGCGCGAGGGCCTTGTTGATCTCGCCGTTGAGCCGCGCCACGATGGCCGCAGGCGTACCGGCCGGAGCGACGATGCCGTACCACTGGTCGGCCTCGAACCCCGGGTAGCCGCTCTCGGCCACGGTGGGAACCTCGGGCAGTGCCGCCAGGCGCTGGGCGCTCGATACCGCCAGTGCGCGCAGCCGGCCGCTCCTGATGTGCGGCAGCACCGCCGGCGTGCCGGTGAAGGTGGCATCGACCTGGCCGGAGATCAGGTCGGTCACCGACGGCGCGGTGCCGCGGTAGGGAATGTGGAGCAGGAAGATCTGCGTCTTCAGTTTCAGGTACTCGAAGGTGATGTGCGCCGCGCTGCCGTTGCCGCCGGACGAATAGGACAGCCGGCCGGGCATCGACTTGGCTCGCTCGATGAACTCCTTGAAGGTTCGCGTCGGCGACTGCGCGTTGACGACCAGCACGTTGGGCACCCGTGCCACCCAGGCCACGGCAGCGAAGCTCTTGATCGGGTCGTAGCCGAGCCTCGGATAGATCGACGGGTTGACCGCCAGCGTGCCGATGTGGCCCATCAGCAGTGTCTGGCCATCGGCCTCGGCCCTGGCCACCTCGGCCGCCCCCAGTGCGCCACCGGCGCCAGGCCTGTTGTCGACGATGACGTTCTGGCCCAGCGCTGCCGCCAACCTGGGTGCGAGGGCGCGGGCAAGGATGTCGGTGCTGCCGCCTGGCGTGAAGGGCACGACAAGCCGCATCGGCTTGCCGGTCTGCGCTTGAACCCACGGCCACACGCAGGCCAGCGAGCCGGCGACGAGCCAGGTGCGGCGCCTGGTGCCGGCTTCGATGATGGTCATGGGTTCGCCGGCACGCGGGCCCGCCGGGCGCGGGGCTACGCCGCGAAGCCGAACAACCGGCACGGCGTGTCCCACAGCAGGCGTCGCCGATCGGCCGGATCGGGCAGCAGCCGCTCGACGGCCCGCAGCAACGGCCCGACATCGAGCCGTTCGGTCGCCTTCAGGAACGGCCAGTCCGACGCCCACATGCAGGCATCGAGCGTGAACGCATCGATCAGCGCATGCACGAAGGGCTGCGCGTCGCCGTAGGGCGGGGGCTCGGCCGAGAACTTCTGGTAGCCCGACAGCTTGACCGCCGCGCGGCCGGTGCGGGCCAGCGCCAGCAGTGCCTGGAAGCCGGGCTGTTCGAGACCGGCGCCGGGTGTCGGACGGCCGCAATGGTCGATCAGGATGCGCGCGCCGCTTTGCTCGAGCATCGGTGCGAGTGGAACCAACTGGTCGTGCTCGACCTGGACCTGGATGAACAGGTCGAGATCGGCCAACATGCGCAGCAGGCCCGCGGTGGCGGCGTAGTGATCGACGCCGTGCACGGTGGCGTTGAACGCCACGCCGACCACGCCAGCCGCCTTGAGCCGCTCGAGCTCGGAGCGGCTCGCGTCGTTCGGCACCACCGCGATGCCCTTGAAGCGCCCTTGCCCGCGCGCGATCGCGTCGAGCAAGCAGCGGTTGTCGGTGCCGTAGCCCGAGTTGGGGCCGACCAGCAGCGCGTGCCGTACGCCGTAGGCGTCCATCACCGACTGGTATTGCACCAGCGTGCCGATCTCCTGGCCGGCGGGGCGGTAGGCCACGTCGGCGGCATACGGGAAACGAGCCGGATCGAGCACATGGCAATGTGCGTCGACCTTCGGCTCGTCGAAGACGCTCATCGCGGCAGGGCTACTTCTTGCCCAGCGCGGGCAGGATTTCCTTGACGTCCTGCTTGCCGTTCCTGGCCTCGACCACGAAGCTCTCGCGGTCGAGGTCGCCATTGGCGTCGATGCTGACGTCCATGATGACGCCGGGCTCCTTGGCCGCAGAGACGCTCAGACCGTGCAGCGCCTTCGCGACGGCCTTGCGGTCGAGCTTGCCGACCTTCTCGATGCCGGCCTTCAGCAGGTAGACGCCGGTGTAGCCCTTGATGCCGTTGTGGTCGGGGACGTACTTGTATGCCTTCTCGAACTTGGCGCGGAAGGCCCGCATCGCGGGCAGCGGGGCGTCCACCGTCAGGCCGACGTGCGCGACGGCGCCGTTGGCCGCATCGCCGGCCAGCTCGATCACCTTCTGGCCGACCAGGGTGGTCTCGCCGACGATCGGCTTGGTCCAGCCCTGCTTGCGCAGTTCGCGCAGCGCGCGCGCCGACTCTTCCTCGTTGGTGTAGACGAACACGATGTCGGCGTTGGCTTGCTTGGCCTTCAGCACCGGCACCGAGAAGTCGACCTGGCTCTGTTCGGTGGAGATATCGGCGATGACCTTCACGTTGACCGCGTCCAGCGCCTTCATGATCGCGTCGCGTCCGCCCTTGCCATAGTCGTTGTTGACGAAGATCAGCGCCACGGTCTTGGCCTTCAGGTTGCTCGCGATGTAGCGCGCCACCTTCGGCATCGCGGTGTCCTGCGTGAAGCTGGTGCGGAAGATGTAGGGGTTGCCCTGCTTGGTGATGGCAGAGGCCTCGCCGCCGGTGAAGTTGGGAATCTCGGCGCGCCGGGTCTCGGTCATGCTGACCATGATCGAGCCCGAGAACACCGGGCCGAAGACGGCGAAGACGTCGTCATCGATGGCCTTTTGCGCCAGACCCTTGGCCACGCCGGGGTTGCTCTGCGTGTCGGACGTCGTGGTCTCGATCTTGTGACCGAGGATCCCGCCCGCGGCGTTGATCTCCTTGACTGCCAACTCGACGCCATCCTTGAAGTTGGTGCCCGATGTCGCACCGGCACCCGACAACTCGACGATGTTGGCGATCTTGATCGTCTGAGCGCCGGCGGTGCCGGTGGCCAGGGCAGCGGCGGCAGCCAGAAGGATGAACGGGCGGCGGAACTTGATCATGGGTGGTCTCCAGTGGGCGGTGTGGGATGGGTATGCGGCAACGGGATCATCGCGGGTACAGCAGCGCCCGCACTTCCGACATGTCCTCTTGCAATGTCTGCGCGATCTGTTGCATGCCGAAGAAGCGCAGGTACTCCGGGATCTGTTGCACCAGCATCTCGAAACCGGCGTGTGCAGGGATGCCGCGCGCGGCGCAGGCCTGCAGCAGCGGCGTCGGCTGGCGCGTCATGATGATATCGACCACGGCCGAGCCCGTGTCGACGCGCGCCGGGTCGAAGGGCAGTGGGTCGTCGGCCTTCAAGCCCTGCGAGGTGCAGTTGACGATGAGGTCATGAGCCGGCGGGGTCGGCGCTGGACGCCACCTCGACCGCGGCGCCGTACACCGGCTTCAGACGGTCGACCAGCGCGGTCGCGCGCGACGCGGTCCGGTTGTACACCGCCAGCCGCCCGGGGCGCCGCTGTGCCAGCGCGGCCGCGACTGCGTGGCCGCCACCGCCCGCGCCGACCACGAGCACACGCCGCCCGGCCACGTCGATGCCGAAATGGTCCAGCCCCTTGACGAACCCGATGCCGTCGAAGAGTGCGCCTTCGAGGCTGCCGTCCTCGTTGCGCCGCACCGCATTGACTGCGCCGGCGATCTGAGCGACCGGGTCGCAGTGGTCCATCAGCGCCAGCATCGCGCCCTTGTGCGGGATCGTCACCCACATGCCGCCGATGTTGTCGGCCAGCAGGCTGTTCTTCACGAAGCCGGCCAGGTGGGCTGCCCGGACCTTCGCGGGCACCACCACCGCATCCACGCCATGACGCCGGAACAGGTGGTTGTAGACCTCGGGCGCACGGACCTGGGCCACGGGGTCGCCGATGATGAGAAAGACGCGTGTCGTGCCGGTGATGTTCATGCGGGGTTGCCCTTTGTCGGTTTCATCGCGAGTGGACGCCAGGCAGGCCGCCGGACGCATCGGTGGTATCCCAGGCCAGCACGCCAGCGTCCTTGCCGGCCACCGAATACAGCGCGCCCGGCGCGTTGCGCGTCTGCTGGAACTGCTCCAGCGACTCGCCGCGCATCGCGGCATAGATGTGCAGGTTGGACACACCGACCACCGCTCCGAGCTTCTCCAGCATGAAGAAGATCACACCGTAGTGAATGAGTCCGCGCCAATCGCGGCGCCGTACCAGGTCGCGCTCGTCGGGCGTCAATGAAGCGGCCTCGAAGGCCGCCTCGGGATCACGCAGAAAGTCCTCGCGGCATGCTGGCATGACCAACTCGTGCAGGAACCGATTGAGCCGGTAGGCCTTGACACTGCGTTCCAGCGTGAACGGGTAGGTGCCGGTCAGCGTCTCGGCCCCCCGCAACTGCGAGGCCACGTGCGTGCGGTGCCGCTCGATGCTGGCCGGGCGGGCGGGTCCGGCCTGGTTCTCGTAGATCGCGGTGGCGATCCCTGTCATCGACGGCAGGTAGTAGGTGCGGTGCGGGTTGCGGACCTGCGCCGACAGCGCGCCACGCATCGCGAGCCACATGATGACCTCGGCCCCTTCCATGCCGCCGAGTGCCGCGAACTCGGCCTGCGTCATGTCTGCCAGTTGCTCCGGATCGTTCTCGAACAGATCGAGAAACTGCCTGTCCCATTCGGGGTTGTTGAAGCCTGCCCGCTCGCCGTGCACCTGGTGCGACAGGCCGCCGGTGGCCACCACCACGACGCGCAACTCCTCGGGGTAGCTTTCGATCGCGCGCCGCAGCGCGTGGCCGAGCTTGAAGCAACGGCGCGCCGATGGGATCGGGAACTGCAGCACGCCCAGCTGCAGTGGCACGAGCTTGAGCGGCCACGCGGGCTCGTGCGGACACAGCATCGACAGCGGCGAGAAGCAGCCGTGGTCGAGGGCCTTGTCCTGGAAGAAGGACATGTCGAACTCGTCGGCCATCAGCGACTGGCCGATGTGTGCGGCCAGCCCGGGATGCCCGTCGATGCCCGGAAGGTCGCGCGCGCCCGCTCCTTCGTCGGCCACCGCCCAGTGCCCACCGACGCCGAGCGCAAAGGCCGAGTAGTGGTCGAAGAAGAACGAGGTGACGTGGTCGTTGTAGATGAACACCAGCACGTCGGGCTTCTTCGATGCCAGCCAGTCCTGCACCGGCGCGAAGGCCTCGAAGATCGGGGCCCAGACCGGGTCGTTGCGCTTGTCGCGGTCGAAGGCAAAGCCGATGGTGGGCGTGTGCGAGGCGGCAATGCCGCCGATGATGGTGGCCATGATGGAGAGATCCTGTTGGGGCGGAGATCAGCCGCCGAAGGTGCGCACGAGCACGAGCGAGATGGACGGAAAAGCGAGCAGCATCACGATGCGGATCAGGTCCGACGCGAGGAAGGGCATCACGCCCTTGAAGGTCTCGACCAGCGGCACGTCCTTGGCCAATCGGTTGATGATGTAGACGTTCATGCCCACGGGCGGGTGCACGAGGCCGATCTCCACCACCATCAGCGCGAGGATGCCGAACCAGATGCTCTTGTCGGTGGGCGTCATGCCGTGGAACTCCAGGCCCATCACCACCGGATAGAAGATCGGGATCGTGAGCAGGATCATTGCCAGCGAATCCATCACGCAGCCGAGCAGGATGTAGGCGACGAGGATCGCCACCATCACCAGCATCGGGCTCAGCCCGCTGGCCTTGACCCAGGCGGCCAGCTCCACCGGCATCTGCGACAACGCGAGTGCGGTGTTGAGCATGTCCGCGCCGAGCAGCACGAGGTAGATCATCGCGGTGGCCTGCGCCGTTCCCAGCAGCTGGCCTTGACGCCCTTGGCGCGCATGCCGCCGGTGGTGATGGCCAGCACGCCACAGGCGGCAGCGCCGATGGCGGCCGCCTCGGTCGGGTTGGCCCAGCCGCCGTAGATGCCGACGATGACGACGAGGAAGACGCCGAGCACCGGCGTCACCTGCGCCAGCGCCTTCAGGCGATCGGCCCAGGGCACCAGCGGTCCGGCCGGGCCCGCTGCGGGCTTGATCATGACCACGATGCGGATCACGATCATGTAGCCCAGCATCGCGATCACGCCCGGCAGCACTGCCGCCATGAACAGCTTGCCGATCGACTCCTGCGTCAGGATGGCGTAGATCACCAGCGGCACGCTCGGCGGGATCATGATGCCCAGCGTGCCGCCGGCCGCCAGCGCGCCGGTGGACAGGCTGCCGGAGTAGCCGAAGCGCTTGAGTTCGGGCAGCGCCACCTGTCCCATCGTGGCCGCGGTGGCGAGCGACGAGCCGCAGATGGCGCCGAAGCCGGCGCAGGCGCCGATCGACGCCATCGCGATGCCGCCGCGCAGGTGGCCCATGAAGGCCGCGACGAAGCGGAACAGCGCCGCGCTCAAGCCCCCTTGGGTGGCGAACTGGCCCATCAGCAGGAACAGCGGGATCACGACCAGGTCGTAGTTCGACAGTCGCGCGTACCCGACGGTCTTGTATGCGCTCAGCACTGCCGAGAGATTCATGCCGTTCAGGTACCAGAACCCGAGCGATCCCATCGTGAACATCGCGATGCCGATCGGCACGCGGATCACCAGCAGCACCATCAGCAGCGCGAAGATGACCGACCCGGCCGCGATGCCGCTCATGCCAGGGCCTCGGACAGCGCCGCGCGCAGGTGCTGCGCCATCTTGTAGAAGCCGGCCAGCGCCAGCAGCACGAAGCCCGGCACCATGGCCATCTGCGGTATCCACAGGGGCCAGTCGAGGATCATGCTGCTCTCGCCGGCTTCCTTGACCACCATCGCGCCGGCAAAGGTGCGCCAGGCCAGCAGCGCGCCGACCAAGCCCCACGAGCAGCGAGCCGAACGTGTCGAGCCAGTGAATCGTTCGCGCGCGGGCGTTGGCGGTGAAGAAGTCCACTTTCACGTCGCCGCCGATCAGGTGGCAGTAGGCGAAGAACGAGGCCGCCGCGAACGCGGCGCACATCTGCAGCACTTCGACGTCGCCCGGCACCGGGCTCGACGCAAGCTTGCGGCCGACGATGGAGACGATGCTCATCACCACCAGGCCCACGAAAACCAGCCCGCCCGCGATCGCAAAGCCCTGGCTCACCGCCAGCAGCGCGCGGCCGTACGGGCCGTCGGCGTTGCGGCGCTCCGGACTTTGGCCCGCGATCGGTTCGGACATGGCTCCTCCGCATCCGGCCCGATGCCGGGCCCGCGAGTGTCTCTTCGGCAGGCGCGGCGCACGGTGCGCCGCGGCGTCACTTGCTGTTCTTGGCGATCAGCGCACGCGCGCCGTCGAGCAATTGCTGGCCGTTGGCGCCCTTGGCGGTCATCTCGGCGACCCAGGCGTCGGTGACGCCCTGCGCGGCCTTGCGCCAGTTGGCGAGTTCCTCCTTCGGGATCACGTTGGTGGTGTTGCGCGCAGTCAGCTTCTTGCCCTCGCCGTCGGCCGCCAGGAAGGCCTTGCCGATCTGGCCCGACAGCGCCTGGCCGCTGTTGGCGTCGATGACCTTCTTCAGGTCGGCCGGCAGGCTGTCGTACTTGGCCTGGTTCATCGCGAAGACGAACGTCGAGGTGTAGAACGCGGGTTCCGACGGGTCGGTCTCGGAGTGGAACTTCACCAGTTCCTGGATCTTGACCGCCGGCACCACTTCGTACGGCACGACGGCGCCGTCGATCACGCCCTTGGCCAGCGCTTCGCTCACGGCGGGCACCGGCATCGCGACCGGCGTGGCGCCCAGCGCGGCCAGGAACTTGTTGGTCTGGCGCGTCGGCGCGCGCAGCTTCAGGCCCTTGAAGTCGGCCAGCGTCTTGATCGGCTGCTTGACCATGTGGAACACGCCGTCGCCGTGCACATGGAAGGCCAGCGCCTTCATGCCCTTGAACTCGTCGGGTGCGTATTGGCCCACGTACTCCCACAGCGCCTTGCTCGTCGCTTCGGGGCTTTGCATCATGAACGGCAGCTCGAAGGCCTCGACGCGCGGGAAGCGGCCGGGCGTGTAGCCGGGCAGCGTCCAGACGACGTCGACGATGCCGTCCTTCAACTGGTCGATCAGCTGCGGCGGCGTGCCGCCGAGTTGCATCGACGGGTAGATCTGGCACTTGAGCTTGTTCGCCGAGTCCTTGGCGATCTGGTCGCACCAGGGCTGGATGAACATCGTCTGTGCGTAGGAGCCCGCGGGAAGAAAGTGGTGCACCTTGAGCGTGACTTCCTGCGCGAGGGCGCCGCTCGTGCAGACGGCGGCGAAAGCGGCGGTCCAGAGGGCGCGGTGGAACTTGGTCATCTTGTCTCCTGGGTTGGGTCTTCAGCGGAACAGGCTGCCTGCGCTGCAACCCGGGCCAAAGGGTGCGCAGTTTAGGAACGCGAGCGCGACCTTGGCAGATGGTGGGATGGGCCACGCGATAACCCATGGTTATCATCACCCGATGAAGCTTGCGACGCTCAGGGCGCTGGTGGCTGCGATCGAGGAAGGCAGCCTGCGCGCCGCTGCACGACGCGTCGGCATGTCGCAACCGGCGCTGACCAAGATGATCCGCGAGCTCGAGCGCGAGCTCGGCACCACACTGCTGGCGCGCTCGACCACCGGTGTCGTCGCGACCGCGCAGGGCAAGGTGCTCTACGAACGCGCCCTTGCTGCCGACCGCGAGCTGGGCCAGGCCGTCGACCAGATCCGCCAGCTCGACGGCCGCATGACGGGCGACCTGACGATCGGCGCCGTGCCGCTCGCGGTGATGCTGCTGATTCCCGAGACGCTGCGCACGTTCGGGCGCGAGTTTCCCGACATCCGGCTGCGCATCAGCGAGGAGCTGTATATCGCCCAGCTGACGCGGCTGCGCAAGGGCGAGGTCGACATCGCGGTCGGACCGATGCCCGAAGGGTTGCCGCCGGGCGAGTTCGTGGTCGAGCCGTTGATGCCGATCTCGATGGTGATCGTGGTTCGCAAGGGCAATCCGCTGGTGCACGCACGATCACTGGCCGATCTGGGTGCGGCCAAGTGGGTCTTCACCGGCGCCACGCCGGATGCCGGCTACGCCAAGGTGCTGTTCGCGAGGCACGGGCTGCCGGCGCCACCGACCGGCGCGATGGTCAACTCCACGCTCGGGCTGGTGTCGATCATCGCCAGCGGTGACTTCGTCGGGCTGCTGCCTTATCAGATCGCCGTGCACCCGATGGCAGCGGAGTACCTGAGCGTGGTGCCGACGCGAGAAGGTCCCCTGCAGGGCACCCTCAGCGCAATGATCAAGGCCGATGCGGGGCTGTCACCGGCGGTGCGCCACTTCATCGCCCACCTGCATCGTGCGGCATACCACGTTGGGCGTGCGACGTAGCGGCGCAGGGCGCGCCGGAGCGGATCAGCCCTTCACGCGGGCAACGCGCAGCACGGCCGGTGCGCGCTTGAGCGTGCGCAGCACGTCGGCCAGGTGCTGGCGATCGCGGACCGCCAGCAGCAAGCGGAACTCGGCGCTGTCGCTGGCCGGCTCGGTGCCCATGTCGAGGTGGTTGATGTCGGCTTCGGTGGCGCTGACCGCGGCGGCCACCCGCGCCAGCACACCCTTGCCGTTTTGCACCAGTACCGTGATCGCGGTCTCGAACGGGCGCACCGGCTGTTCGGCCCACTCGACCGGCAGCCAGCGCTCGCTGTCGCGATCGTACAGTCGCTTGCCGACCGAGCATTCGGCGGTGTGCACCGTCAGCCGTTCGCCGCGGCCCAGGTAGCCGACGATGGCATCACCGGGGATCGGGCGGCAGCATGGCGCGAGCTGGATCGACGCACCCTCGCTGCCGTCGATCGTGACCAGGCCATTCGTCAGCGCCAGGTCATCGTTGGCGTAGGCACCGAAGTGCTGCCGGCTCAGCATCACCGCATCGGGGCGGGCGCCGCCGTGTTCGGCCATCAGGTGGGCCAGCCGCTTGGCCACGATCGACGCGATCTTGCGCCCCAGCCCGATGTCGACCATCAGGTCGTTGCGCGTGCGGTTGCCGCTCCATCGCGTGAGCAGTTGCCACAGCGCGGCTGCGGCCTCGTCGCCGGGATCGGAGGACGGCAGCAGCAGGCCCTCGGCCCGCAACGCCTGCGCCAGCAACCGCTCGCCCAATGAGCGCGATTCCTCGTGCTCCATGTTCTTCAGGTGGTGACGGATCTTCGAGCGCGCTCGGCCGGTACGCACGAAGTTGAGCCACGACGGGTTGGGCTTGGCGCCGGGCGCGGTCGTGATCTCGACCACGTCGCCGCTCTTCAGTTCGGTGCGCAGCGCGACCGCCTCGCCGTTGACGCTGGCCGCGACGCAGTGATCGCCGACATCGGAGTGGATGGCGTAGGCAAAGTCCACCGGGGTGGCGCCGCGCGGCAGAGCCAGGATGCGCGACTTGGGCGTGAAGACGTAGACCGCTTCCGGGAACAGGTCGATCTTGATGTGCTCGAGGAATTCGGCGGCATCGCGCGTGTCGTCCTGGATGTCGATCAGCGACTGCAGCCAGCCCGCGCCGAGGTGCGGCGCGCTGGCGTCGCTGCTGCGCTTGGTCTTGTACATCCAGTGCGCCGCGATGCCGCTCTCGGCCACCGCGTTCATCGGCTCGGTGCGGATCTGGAACTCGACCGCCGTGCCCAGCGGGCTGACCAGCGTGGTGTGCAGCGACTGGTAGCCGTTGGCCTTGGGGATCGCGATGTAGTCCTTGAAGCGGCCCGGCACCGGCTTGTACAGCTGGTGCAGCACACCGAGCGCGAGGTAGCAATCGGAAAGCTGCGCGACGACGATGCGAAAGCCGAACAGGTCGCTGACGTTGGCAAAGCTGCTGTGCTTCTCGCGCATCTTGCAGAAGATCGAATACACCGTCTTCTCGCGGCCCGAGACCTGCACCTTCAGCTTGGCGGCGGCGAAGGCCTTCTCGACTTCCTTCTGCACGCGCTCGACGATGTCGCGCCGGGTGCCGCGTGCCCGCGCCAACGCCTTGGCCAGCGCGGCGTGGCGCCACGGGTAGAGCTGCGCGAACGACAGCTCCTGCAGCTCGCGGTAGATCTGGTTCAGGCCCAGACGGTGGGCAATCGGTGCGTAGATGTCCAGCGTCTCGCGGGCGATGCGGCTGCGCCTGTCGGCGGCGATCGCGCTGACCGTGCGCATGTTGTGCAGCCGGTCGGCCAGCTTGACCAGGATCACCCGCACGTCGCGTGCCATCGCCAGCAACATCTTGCGGAACGATTCGGCCTGCGACTCCTCGCGCGTGGAGAAGCGCAGCTTGTCGAGCTTGGTCAGCCCGTCGACCAGTTCGGCGGTCTGCGCGCCGAAGCGCTCGATCAGCTCGGGCTTCGTGACCCCGCAGTCCTCCATCGCGTCGTGCATCAGTGCGGCCATGATGGCCTGCACGTCGAGCTTCCAGTCGGCGCACAGGCCTGCCACCGCGATCGGATGGGTGATGTACGGCTCGCCGCTGGCACGCAACTGGCCGAGGTGGGCCTCGTCGGCGAACTTGAAGGCGTCGCGCACCTGCCGGATCTCGGCCTTGCTGAGGTAACCGAGCTTGTCGGTCAGGGCCGCGAAGGAGGCAGCCTCGGGGCGGTCGGTCGGCTTGGGCGTGGACACGCGCGACGACATCTGCTGCAGCGCGGTCGGCAGCAGATCGGCAGCGAAAGAGCGAATGCCCATGGCCGCAATGTAGCGCGCCTCGCCCCGTCGTTGCCGTCGGGCAGCGCGCCAGAAAGCAAACGGGCGCCTGGCCGTTGCCGGCAGGCGCCCGTGCGGGGGAATCCGAGTGGCCTAGATCGGCACCTTGCGCAGCATCTCGATGCCGATCTGGCCTGCGGCGATCTCGCGCAGCGCAGTCACGCCGGGCTTGTTGTGCCGGGCGTCGACCTTGGGCGCGTGGCCCTGACTCAGCATGCGCGCGCGGTAGGTGGCGGCCAGCACCAGCTGGAAGCGGTTGGGGATCTTGGTCAGGCAGTCTTCGACGGTGATGCGAGCCATGGAGCCTTCTCGATGTAAAGCGTGGAGCGGTGGGATCAGATCAGGTTCAGCGCGGCGAACACCTGCGACTTGTTGCGTTGCTGCGCGGCGTACTTCAGGCGCTGCGAGTGGACGACGGTCTTCAGATCGAACAGCGCCGTCTCGAACAGGGCGTTGATTATAACGAAGTCGAAGTCGCGGGCATGGGGCACCTCCTGGCGTGCATTGGCCATGCGCTGCTCGATGACGTCGGGCCGGTCTTCGCCACGGCGCTGCAGGCGCTGGCGCAACTCGTCCCAGCTCGGCGGCAGGATGAAGATCAGCACGGCATGCTCGAACAGGCGCTTGATCTGCAGCGCGCCCTGCCAGTCGATTTCGAGCACCACGTCCTCGCCCTGCTCGAGCCGCTGCTGGATCGCCTTGCGCGAGGTGCCGTACAGATGGCCGTGCACGTGCGCCCACTCGAAGAACTCGTCGCGCGCGACCATGGCGCGAAACTCCGCCTCGTCGACGAACCAGTACTCCCGGCCGTGCTGCTCCTGGCCGCGCGGTGCGCGGGTCGTGTGCGACACCGACAGCGCCAGGTGCGAATCGAGTTCGAGCAGCGCGTTGACCAGGCTCGATTTGCCGGCCCCGCTGGGGGCGGCGACGACGAACAGGTTGCCGGGGGTTTCCATGTTGGGCCGGTGGGGTTACTCGATGTTCTGCACCTGCTCGCGCATCTGCTCGATGGCGACCTTCATCTCCACCGACACGCCGGTCAGCTCCAGCGCGGCCGACTTCGAACCCAGCGTGTTGGCTTCGCGGTGCAACTCCTGGATCAGGAAGTCCAGCCGCTTGCCGATTTCGCCGCCCTGGTTCAACAGGCGTTCGATCTCGTCGAGGTGGGCCGTCAGGCGTGCCAACTCCTCGGCCACGTCGATGCGGATCGCAAACGCCGCGGCCTCGTTCAGTGCGCGCTCCTGCAATGCCTGCGCGCCAACCGACTGCGCGGCGCCGCTGGCCAGCAGGGCTTCGTTCCAGCGTTCGAGGAAGCGTTGCTGCTGGCGCTGCACCACGGCGGGCACCAGTGGCCTGGCTTGCCCGGCCAGCGCTCTGAGATGGGCGATGCGCTCGTGCAGCACGGCCGCCAGGCGCGCCCCTTCGCGGCCGCGCGCCTCGCGCAATGCGGCGACCGCAATGCGCGCGGCACGCAGTGCGCAATCGTCGAGCCGCTCGGTTGCCGCGCCGCCGCGGCACCACTGCAGCGCCTCGTGCACCGACAGCGGCGCCGCCTTCGGCAACCAACTGTGCACGGTGGCCTCGATGCGCGACAGGCGGTTCAGCTGGTCGGCGCCCGGCGCGATCGGGCCGGTCTCGGTGTCGCGCGCGCTGGCGATGCGCAACTCGATCTTGCCGCGCTTGATGCTGCCGGCCACCAGCTCGCGCAGGGCCGGCTCGAGACCCCGCATTTCGTCGGGCAGACGCAGCGACAGGTCGAGGAATCGACCATTCACCGAACGCAATTCAGCGCTCACCAACGGCACGGCGCCGTGTGCTCCGGCAGGGCCGCCATCGCCTTGCGGAGCCGCGCCAGCGCTGGCGCTCGCGTATCCGGTCATGCTGTAAACTGACATTGACCCTTCCAGCCCACGAGCAAATTTCGATTATGTCAAAGCCCAAACCCGCCCCGCTGCCGGCAGGCACCGTGGTCGGGGGCTACCAGATCGTCAAGAAACTGGCAGCCGGCGGGTTCGGGGTGGTCTACCTTGCCGAGGCCGAGCAGCGCCACCTGGTGGCGCTGAAGGAATACCTGCCGGCCTCGCTGGCCGAGCGCTCGCCCGGCGAACTCACGCCGCGCGTCAAGCCCGACAAGCTGCCGTTGTACCGGCTGGGGCTGAAGAGCTTCTTCGAAGAGGGCCGCTCGCTGGCCCAGATCAGCCACCCGAGCGTGGTCTCGGTGCTGAACTTCTTTCGCGAGAACGAAACCGTCTACATGGTGATGAATTACCTGCAGGGCGACACCCTGCAGGATTTCATCGTCACCGCGCGCGACCTCAAGCGCGACAAGGTGTTCCGCGAGAGCACCATCCGCAGCCTGTTCGACGAGATCCTGCGCGGGCTGCGCATCGTGCACCAGCACAAGATGCTGCACCTGGACATCAAGCCGGCCAACATCTTCATCACCAACGACAACAAGGCGGTGCTGCTCGACTTCGGCGCGGCGCGCGAGGTGCTGAGCAAGGAAGGCAACTTCATCCGGCCGATGTACACGCCCGGCTTCGCGGCGCCCGAGATGTACCGCCGCGACGGCTCGCTCGGTCCCTGGACCGACATCTATGCGATCGGCGCCTGCATCTACGCCTGCATGCAGGGCTACCCGCCCAACGACGCGCCGCAGCGCATCGAGAAGGACCGCCTCGCGCTCAGCCTTTCGCGCCTGCGCAACGTCTACTCCGACAACCTGATCGAAGTCACCGAGTGGTGCATGTCGCTCGACCCGCTGTCGCGTCCGCAGAGCGTGTTTGCGCTGCAGAAGGAACTGGCGCGCGAGACCGAGCGCCGCTACACCAAGCTGAGTTTCAGCGAGCGGCTGAAGCTGCAGCTCGAGAACCTCAAGACCGGCGCGAAAGCGTGAGCCCGCGCCTCGCTTCGCGCCTGCCCCGAGGGACCGTCAGGGTCCCGCTGGCGGCCTCCGGGGCGCAACCCGCCCTTGGGGCGGCCCGGCGAGCGGGTTGAGACCAACTTCGGTCACCAGTCACTCATGCGATTCAGCGTCTACCAGATCAGCCGCAAGGGCGGCCGCGAGAAGAACGAAGACCGCATGGGCTATTGCTACACGCGGGATGCGGGGTTGTTCGCGCTGGCCGACGGCATGGGCGGGCACCCGGAGGGCGAGGTGGCCTCGCAACTGGCCCTGCAAACGATGGCGGCGCTGTTCCAGCGCGACGCCAAGCCGACATTGGCCGACCCGTTGCGCTTCCTGCACGACGCCATCATGGCGGCTCACCACCAGCTGCTGCGCTACGCCACCGAGAAGGCGCTGATGGACACGCCGCGCACGACGGTCGTGGCCTGCGTGATGCAGGGCAACGCGGCCTTCTGGGCCCATTGCGGCGACTCGCGGCTGTACCTGGTGCGCGGCGACAAGCTGATCGCCCGCACCCGCGATCACTCCTACACCGAGCTGCAGGAGACACTCTCGCACGTGGTGCCGATGGGCGAGAAGTTCAACCGCAACGTGTTGTTCACCTGCCTGGGCAGCCCCGGCAAGCCGGTGGTCGACACCGCCGGGCCATTGCTTCTGCAAGCCCGCGACCGCCTGCTGCTGTGCTCCGACGGCCTTTGGGGCAGCGTCACCGATGCCGTGATTGCGGAGCAGCTGGCGCGGCGCCCGATCTCCGACGCGGCGCCCGAGCTGGTCGAGCAGGCCCTGCGCAATGCAGGTGCGAAGAGCGACAACGTGACGGTGATCTCGGTGGAATGGGAGTCGGCCGAGAACAGCGACAGTGGCGGCGGCATTTCCACGCAGGACCTGGGCGACGAGGTGTTCGCGTCCACGATCCAGGCCGGTGTCGTCGGCGACTTGCCCCCCGACGAGCTCGATGAAGCGGAAATCGAACGTTCGATCAAAGAGATCAACGACGCCATCCGCCGTTCCAACGAAAAGAGATCCTGATGACCGATCCGATACGCAGCGGTGCTCGCGCTGCGGGTGCGCTGCGCGCGTTGCGCATCGAGCGCCACTACACCAAACATGCCGAAGGCTCGGTGCTGATCGCCTTCGGCCAGACGCAGGTGCTGTGCACTGCGTCGGTCGAGGAGCGCGTGCCGCCGCACAAGCGGGGCAGCGGCGAGGGCTGGGTCACCGCCGAATACGGCATGCTGCCGCGCGCGACCCACACCCGCAGCGACCGCGAGGCGGCCCGCGGCAAGCAGAGCGGCCGCACCCAGGAGATTCAGCGCCTGATCGGCCGCTCGCTGCGCGCGGTGTTCGATCTGGCGGCGTTGGGCGAACGCACGATCACCCTCGATTGCGATGTGCTGCAGGCCGACGGCGGCACCCGCACCGCGGCGATCACCGGTGCGTTCGTCGCCGCGCACGACGCCGTCGGCTGGCTGTTGGCGCAGGAGCGCATCGTCGCCAGCCCGATCCGCGACCACGTCGCCGCGGTCTCGGTGGGTCTGTTGCAAGGCACGCCGTTGCTCGACCTCGACTACAGCGAAGACTCGGTCTGCGACACCGACATGAACGTGGTCATGACCGGCGCGGGCGCCTATGTCGAGGTGCAGGGCACCGCCGAGGGCGCTGCGTTCACGCGCGCGCAGATGGACGAGCTGCTGATGCTGGCCGAGCGCGGCATCGCCGAGCTGGTGGCGGCGCAAAGGTCGGCACTGGCGTCATGAGATTGGTGCTGGCGTCCAACAACGCCAAGAAGCTCGCCGAACTGCAGGCGCTCTTCGCCGGATTGCCGATCGATCTCGTCAGCCAGGGCACGCTGGGCGTCGCCGAGGCCGAGGAACCGCACCACACCTTCGTCGAGAACGCGCTGGCCAAGGCGCGGCATGCGGCACAGGCCAGCGGTCTGCCAGCGATCGCCGACGACTCGGGCTTGTGCGTGGCCGCGCTCGGCGGCGCACCGGGTGTGCAGTCGGCGCACTTCGCCGGCGCGGTGGCGCAGCAGCGCGGACCGCGAGGCCCAGCGCCGTGAGCAGGATGCCGCCAACAACGCGTTGCTGCTTGCGCGCATGGCCGGCGTCGGCGACCGTCGGGCACGCTTCGTCAGCACGCTGGTCGCGCTGCGCCACGCCGAGGACCCCGAACCGCTGATTGCCTTCGGGCGTTGGGAGGCCACGCTGCTGGCGGCCCCGCGCGGCGAGGGTGGTTTCGGCTACGACCCGCTGGTCTGGATCGACGCGCTGGCTGCCAGCGTCGCCGAACTCAGCGCCGCGCAGAAGAACGCCGCCAGCCATCGTGCGCTGGCGGCAGCGCAGATGCGCGCGCTGATGCGTGATGCATGGTCGCTGGCCTGACGTGAGCGAGCAGCCGATCCGACTCCATCGCCAGGCCGGTGCAACGGCCTCTGGCGTGGCGCTCGCCGCGCTGCCGCCGCTGGCGCTCTACGTGCACCTGCCGTGGTGCCTGAAGAAGTGCCCGTACTGCGACTTCAACTCCCACGAATCGGTGCGCGACGCCTTGCCCGAAGCCCGCTACCTCGACGCGCTGGTGGCCGACCTCGAGGCGGCGCTGCCGCAGGTGTGGGGCCGGCGCGTGGTGAGCGTGTTCATCGGCGGCGGCACGCCGAGCCTGTTCTCGCCGGCCGGCATCGACCGGCTGCTGGCCGACGTCCGGGCGCGCCTGCCGCTCGAGCCCGGTTGCGAGATCACCCTCGAGGCCAACCCGGGCACCTTCGAGCGTGAGCGCTTCCGCGCCTACCGCGCGGCGGGCGTCACGCGCTTGTCGATCGGTGTGCAGAGCTTCGACGACACGATGCTCGAGCGCATCGGCCGTGTTCACGATGCGCGCCAGGCGCGCGACGCGGTGGCCGAGGCGCGCGACGCGTTCGAGACCTTCAATCTCGACCTGATGTACGCCTTGCCTGGCCAGAGCCTGGCGCAGCTGGGCGCCGACCTGGACACGGCCCTGGCGTTCGCGCCGCCGCACCTGTCCGTCTACCACCTGACGATCGAGCCCAACACGGCATTTGCGAATGCCCCGCCGCCAGCGCTGCCCGACGACGACAGCGCCAGCGAGATGCTCGACCTGATCGTCGAGCGCACGCGGGCCGCAGGACTGGCACGCTATGAAGTCTCGGCGTTCGCGCAAGCCGGCCACCGCTGCGCGCACAACCTCAACTACTGGCAGTTCGGCGACTACCTGGGCATCGGTGCGGGCGCGCACGGCAAGCTGAGCTTTCCCGACCGCATCGTGCGCCAGGTGCGCTGGCGCGAGCCGGCGATGTACATGGCGCAAGCGCTGGCCGGTCGCGCCGTGTCCAATGAGCAAAGCGTGACCGCGCAGCAGCTGCCGTTCGAGTACATGCTCAATGCGCTGCGCCTGGCCGACGGCTTCGAGCTGGCGCGGTTCGCCGAGCGCACCGGGCAGTCGATCGCGACGATCGACGAAACGTTGCGGCAGGCGCAGCAGCGCGGCCTGATCGAGCGAGACGCGCTGCGCGTGCGGCCGACCATGCGTGGATTCGACTTTCTGAGCGATCTGCAGGCCTTGTTCCTGTAGGAGCCACCTTGAATGCACCGCCGATCACTGCCTTGCCGCAAGCGCCCGCCGTCGCCGCGCCTGCCGTGCGGATGACGCCGTGAGCGAAGCTGCCGCCGCGCCGGTGAGCGCGTTTTCGTTGCTCGGTGGTGAGCCCGCGGTGCGGGCGCTGGTCGACCGCTTCTACGACCTGATGGATCTCGAACCCGCCTATGCCGGCATCCGACGCCTGCATCCCGGCCTCGCTCGACGGCTCGCGCGACAAGCTGCACTGGTTCCTGTGCGGCTGGCTCGGCGGCCCCGACCTGTACGTGCAACGTTTCGGCCACCCGCGGCTGCGCGCACGCCATCTGCCCTACGAGATCGGCATCGCCGAGCGCGACCAATGGCTGGCCTGCATGACGCAGGCGATGCAGGAGTGCGGCATCGAGGCATCACTCGCCGAGCGACTCGCTGCGGCGTTCTTCAATACCGCCGACTGGATGCGCAACAAAGGCGGCTGAATCCCTCGGTCCCGTTGGCCGGCGCGACAGCCGGCCTGCACTACGCCGTAGGCCGCTGGCTGCCCCGCAGCAACACCAGCAGCGCGCCGTGCCCGCCGTCGGCAGCACTGGCGTGGGTGAACGCAATGACCGTGTTCTTCTGCACCAGCCAGCGCTTGACCTTTTCCTTCAGCACCGGCTCGCGGCCGGGCGAGCCGTTGCCTTTGCCGTGCACGATGCGCACGCAGCGCAGCCCGTCGCGCTCGGCCTGGCGCACGAAGGTCGCCAGCGCGTCGCGCGCGGCGTCGCGGCGCAGGCCGTGCAGATCGAGCTGGCGCTGGATCGCCCACTGGCCGCGGCGCAGTCGGGCCGGCACATCCGGGCCGACGCCGTCGCGGCGAAAACTCAGGCCGGCATCGGTTTCCAGCAGCGTGCTGACGTCGAGCTCATCGGACAGTGTCGACGCGAGTGCACGGGCCTCGTCGAGCTGACGCTGGCGCGGCAGCGGTTCGACACCGGGGCGGGCAAGGTGGGCGCGCTCGTCGCCGGCGAGCGGCGTGACCGGACCCACGCTGAGGCGGAATCGGTCGCGTTCCACGCGCTCGCGGGCGGTCGCCGCCGCCTCGGCCGCCCGCCGCGCGGCGGCCTCGCGCTGCGCGCGGGCCATGCGGTCCTTCAGCGCGATCAGTCGCTCGAGGTCACGCGGCTTCATGGTCCCGGCCTCACAGCAGGCCACGCTCCGCAAACGACAGCACCGCGCCGTTGCCGACGATCAGGTGATCGAGCACGCGCACGTCGACCAGTTGCAGCGCCGCGCGCACGGTCTGCGTCAGCAACTCGTCGGCGCGCGACGGTTCGGCCGCCCCGCTGGGGTGGTTGTGCGCCAGCACCACCGCAGCGGCATTGAGCGCCAGCGCGCGCTTGACGATCTCGCGCGGGTGCACGCTGGTATGGGCGAGCGTGCCGCGAAACATCACCTCCAGCTGCAGCAGTCGATGGCGGGTGTCGACGAACAGCACCGCAAAGGCTTCGTGGGCCAGCGGTCGCAGGTGCAGCGCAAGGTAGTCCTTTACCGTCTGCGGTGAATCGAACAAAGGCTGGTCTGCCAGTTGCTGCGCCAGGACGCGACGTGCGATCTCCAGCACCGCGGTGACCTCCGCGCGCTTGGCCGGCCCCAGGCCCTTGATGCCCTTGAGCGCGGCGGCGTCGGCGTGCAGCAGCCCGGCCAGGCCGTTGAAGCGGTCGAGCAGCGACTGCGCCAGCTGCAGCACGCCGTGCCCCGGCAGGCCGGTACGCAGCAGCAGCGCCAGCAACTCGGCATCGGCCAGTGCCGCGGCGCCGCGGGCGAGCAATTTCTCGCGCGGTCGGGCATCGGCGGGCAGGTGCTGCAGCGAGTTCATGCTTGGCGCGAAGGCCCGAGGATCGTCGGCGTGGGGGCGGCCCGTAAAATCAAGGCCAGTCTATCGCCCAGCGTATTCCCCCCATTGACCACCGTGATCGCGATCCAGCCGGGTTCGTTCCTGACCCTGCACTACCGTCTGGCCGGACCCGATGGCACTGCCGTGGTCGATACCTTCGGCGGCCAGCCGGCGACGCTGTCGCTGGGCACCGGTGAACTCGCCCCAGCCATGGAGGCACGCCTGATCGGGCTGCCCGAGGGTGCGCAACAGAGTTTCGAGTTGGGCGCGGACGAGGCCTTCGGCGCCCGCAACCCCGAGCTGCTGCAGCGCGTGAAGCTGTCGCTGCTGCAGGAGCTCGGTGATCCCGACGCGAGCTACGCGGTCGGCGACGTGGTGCAGTTCCCGACGCCAGACGGGCAGGGCGCCTACGCCGGCGTCGTGCGCGAGGTCGGCGGCGACTGGCTGCTGTTCGACTTCAACCACCCGCTCGCCGGCCAGCCGGTGCGCTTCGAGGTGCATGTGATCGGGGTGCTCTAGATGCTCGATGAAATCGTCCTCGCCGAGCCGCGCGGCTTCTGCGCCGGTGTCGACCGTGCGATCGAGATCGTCGAGCGCGCGCTGGTCAAGTTCGGCGCGCCGATCTACGTCCGCCACGAGATCGTGCACAACACCTACGTCGTCAACGACCTCAAGGCCAAGGGCGCGATCTTCATCGAGGAGCTGTCGGAGGTGCCGCCCGGCGCGACGCTGGTGTTCAGCGCCCACGGCGTCAGCCAGGCGGTGCGGCGCGAGGCCGCCGAGCGCGGCTTCTCGGTCTTCGACGCCACCTGCCCGCTGGTGACGAAGGTGCATGTCGAGGTGGCCAAGCTGCACAAGGAAGGCTACGAGTTCCTGATGATCGGCCACAAGGGCCATCCCGAGGTCGAGGGCACGATGGGCCAGCTCTACGACGGCATCTACCTGATCGAGCATGTCGCCGACGTGGCCACGGCCCCGGTGAAGAACCCCGAGCGCGTCGCAGTGGTGACGCAGACCACGCTGAGCGTCGACGACACCGCCGAGATCCTGGCCGAGGTCAAGCGCCGCTTTCCGCTGGTGCGCGAGCCCAAGCAGCAGGACATCTGCTACGCCACGCAGAACCGCCAGGATGCGGTCAAGGTCCTGACGCCACAGGTGGACGTGGTGATCGTCGTCGGCAGTCCGACCAGCAGCAACAGCAATCGCCTGCGCGAGTTGGCCGAGCGGCTGGGCCGTCCGGCCTACATGGTCGACAGCGCCGAGGCGCTGCAGCCGGCGTGGTTCACGGCCGCGCACCGGGTCGGCCTGACCGCCGGTGCGTCGGCGCCCGACATCCTGGTGCAGCAGGTGATCGCGCGCTTGCGCGAGCTCGGTGCGCTGTCATTGCGCAGGCTCGACGGCGTGGTCGAGACGGTTCACTTCCCTCTGCCCAAGGGGCTGGGCGACAAGTCGATGGCCGAGGTGGCTGCGTCGCGAACTTCGGCCTGACACAACAGAAGAATCCAACATGCTCGATATCAACCTGCTGCGCCGCGACCTCGACGGCGTGATCGCGCGGCTCGACGCACGCAAGACGCCGCAACCGTTCCTCGACCGTGAGCGCTTCCTCGCGCTCGAGGGCGAGAGGAAGCGCATCCAGACCCGCAGCGAAGAGCTGCAGGCGCAGCGCAACAGCCTGTCGCGGCAGATCGGTCAACTCAAGGCCAAGGGCGAGGACAGCACCGCGGCGATGGCGCAGGTGCAGAGCCTGGCCGACGAGCTCGTCGCATCGGCTGCGCGCACCGAGGCCGTGCAGGCCGAGATCGCCGCGTTGCTGATGAGCCTGCCGAACCTGCCGCACGACAGCGTTCCGGTCGGTGCCGACGAGACGGCCAATGCCGAGGTTCGCCGCTGGGGCGCCCCACGTGCATACGCGTTCGCGGTCAAGGACCATGTCGACGTCGGTGCGCCGCTGGGGCTGGACTTCGACACCGGCGCGAAACTCTCGGGTGCGCGATTCACCTTCCTTCGCGGCCCGGTGGCGCGGCTGCATCGCGCACTGGCGCAATTCATGCTGGACGTGCAGACCGAACAGCACGGCTACACCGAGTGCTACACGCCCTACATCGTCAATCGCGAGATCCTCGAAGGCACCGGGCAGTTGCCCAAGTTCAAGGACGACATGTTCTGGGTCTACCGCGGCGGTGACGAACAGCGCGAAGAGCAGTACCTGATCTCGACCAGCGAAATCTCGCTGACCAACAGCGTGCGCGAGCAGATCCTCGATGCCGCCGCGCTGCCGATCAAGCTCACCGCGCACAGCCCATGCTTTCGCTCGGAGGCCGGCAGTGCCGGCCGCGACACCCGCGGCATGATCCGCCAGCACCAGTTCGACAAGGTCGAGATGGTGCAGATCACCCACCCCGAGAAGAGCTACGAGGCGCTCGAGCAGATGGTCGGCCACGCCGAGGCGATCCTGCAGAAGCTCGAACTGCCGTACCGCGTCGTGCTGCTGTCCACCGGCGACATGGGCTTCGGCGCCAGCAAGACCTATGACCTGGAGGTCTGGTTGCCGGCGCAGAACACCTACCGCGAGATCAGTTCCTGCTCGAACTGCGAAGCCTTCCAGGCGCGGCGCATGCAGACGCGGTTTCGCAACGCCCAGGGAAAGAACGAACTGGTGCACACGCTCAACGGGTCCGGCCTGGCGGTCGGCCGCACGCTGGTGGCCGTGCTCGAGAACCACCAGCAGGCCGACGGCAGCATTGCCGTGCCCGCGGCATTGCGGCCCTACCTCGGTGGCCGCGAGGTGCTGCGGTCGTGAGCGACAAGGTCGAGCGGCTGGCCAGCGAACTGCTGGCCGCGCACGACCGCGCCGCGCTCGTCGAGCTGCCATCGGCCCGGCCCGGCGGGCTGACCGTCGACGAAGCCTATGCAGTCGCAGGGCGTGTCGCACAACTGCGCAAGGCGCGCGGCGAGCGCCCGCGCGGCTGGAAGATCGGCTTCACCAACCGCGGCATCTGGGATCGCTACGGCGTGCATGCGCCGATCTGGGGCCCCGTCTGGGACACCACCGCCGTGCTGCTCGACGGCAACGAAACCACGGTGTCGCTCGCTGGCCTGAGCCAGCCGAGGCTGGAGCCCGAGGTGGTCTTCGGCTTCGAGCGCGTGCCTGCGGCGGGCATGTCGCTGGCGCAGCTTCAAGGCTGCCTGGCCTGGGTGGCCCACGGCTTCGAGATCGTGCACACGCACTGCGCCGACTGGCGCTTCACACTGGCCGACACGGTGGCCGACTTCGCCCTGCATGGCCGCCTCTACGTCGGCCCCCGCGTGCCGGTGGATCGCTGGCAGACGCTGGCCGAAGACTTGGCGGCGATGCGGGTCGAGCTGCTGTGCGACGGCGTCGCCCAGGACCAAGGCGTTGGCAGCATCGTGCTCGACGGCCCGCTGCACGCACTGCGGCAGTGGATCGATGCGATGGCCGCCACGACGCCGACCTGGCGCGTCGTGCCGGGCGAGTTCGTGACCACCGGCACGATCACCGACGCGTGGCCGATGCGCCCGGGCCAGCACTGGCAAACGCGGCTGTCGGACGCGCGTCTCGCGGCGCTGTCGCTGCACACGATCGCCTGACCGGCCTGCACTACAATCCAGCCCGTCCCGCAGACCCCGGGAACACCAGGAAAGGTGGCAGAGTGGTCGATCGCGCCGGACTCGAAATCCGGTTCACGGGTCTCCCGTGACGAGGGTTCGAATCCCTCCCTTTCCGCCATCCAGCCAGAGCCCTTCCTCGCGAATGGCTCTTTTTTTTCGATCCCACGCCTGGCTTTGCTTCGACCCCACTGGCGCCAGAGGCTCGGAGCAGGATGCAGTCGATGATCATTCACCGCACAGGATCATGAACACTGCCCTCGGTACTGGATCGATGCGTCTCGCGACCTTGACTCTCGTCGCGGCGATGGGCCTGGCGCTGGCCGGGTGCGCGAGTTCGCCGCTCTTGCCGTTCTCGACCGACACGCCGCCGCTGATGCTGATGCCGGCCGCGCAGGCCGGCGTCCAGGACAAGCGCGGGCGGTTCCGCGAGATCTACTGTGCGGTGCTGCAGGCGCGGGCCGGCGAGGTGCCGGACCATCGCGCCTGCGACGACGCACTGACGCGGGTCGGCACCGAACCGGCGGGGACCGGGCAGCCGGTGCCGCTCGGTGTGTCGAGCCGCCGCCTGGTCGCGGCGGTGGTGCCGGGGATCGGCTACGACTGCTTCGCGCAGTGGCTGCAGGCTCCCGGCACAGCGACCCAGCATGTGCGCAAGTACGGCTACGACCACCAGTTGATGAAGGTCGATGCGCTGTCCGGTTCCGCCAACAACGCGCGTCAGATCCGCGACGCGATCATGGCGATGGACCTGGGCCCGGGAGCGCCGCGCCTCGTGCTGGTCGGCTACTCGAAAGGCGCGCCCGATGCGCTCGAGGCGATCGTCAACCATCCGGAGATCCGGCCTCGGGTGGCCGCCGTCGTGAGCGTGGCGGGCGCGGTGGGCGGGTCGCCGCTGGCCAACGATGCGGAGCAGTACCAGGCCGACCTGTTGCGCCACTTTCCGGGTGCGGCCTGCGATTCCGGTGACGGCGGCGCAGTGGCCAGCCTGCGCCCCGGCGTGCGCAAGGCCTGGCTGGCGCAGAACCCGTTGCCGGCCGGCGTGCCCTACTACTCGGTCGTGACCTTGCCGCAGCCGGATCGCATCTCGTCGATCCTGCGCATCAGCGCCAACAAGCTGAGCCTGGTCGACGGGCGCAACGACAGCCAGGTGATCTTCTACGACCAGGTCATCCCGGGATCGAGCCTGGTCGGCTACATCAACGCCGATCACTGGGCGATCGTCGTGCCGATCGGGCGCACGCACGAGACGATCGGTTCGCTCTTCGTCACCCAGAACGCCTATCCGCGCGAAGCGCTGCTCGAAGCCGTGCTTCGCTTCGTCGAAGAAGACCTTGCCGCGCGCGGAAAGTAGCCCCACATGAAGTCGTCGCGATCCACCGTCCTCGCGGGAGTGCTGGTTGCCCTGAGCGTCGTCGGCTGGGCAGGCCCCGCCCGCGCGTGGGTCTATCCCGAACATCGCGACATTGCGGTGCTCGCCGTCGAGAAGCTCGATGCGGAGCGCAGGGCACTGTTCGATCGCCTCTGGCGCGAAGCCCGCACGGGCCACGAACAGCGCCTGTGCGAGCAGGGCGCGGACAGCAAACAGGGCGTCGCCCCCGCGTGCATCGACTGGGCGGCGTTCGCGGCGATCGCCGGAGACCATTCGTGCTCGAGCAAGAACATGCTCGACAACGTCCTGAAGACCGAATGGATCCTGCAGGTGGCCGACGTGTCGGCGCAGTTGAAGATCGACCTCGGGCGCATCGCGGTCACGGCCCGGCCGGAAGTGAACATCCGCGACAAGAACCTGATGGCCGATGTTCAGCGCGTGATGGAGGATGAAGGCCTGCGCGCCGACCGCCAGAACGCGCTGCGCACGGCAGACACCCGGCTGCAGCGGGCCGATGTCGAATACGCGACCCGCGCCGGGTCCAACGGCGCGCACTTCCTGCTGCCGCGGCCGCGCACGGACACCACGCCGAAGGAATACGTGGAGCTGACGCTCACCCCCGGCTCCGAGATCAGCGCGGTGGGCGTCTACGCCTGGTTCCACTTGAGTGCGCTGCAGAAGGCCACGCGGCTGGCGACCGAACAGCTCGCGCCGGCCGAACGGCAGGCGCTCGCGCGGGCGATGCTGGCCGACGAGGGCTTTGCGCTGCACTTCCTGCAGGACACCTACGCCGCCGGCCATGTCGCCGGGAGCTGGGGCGACGTGTCGCAGCGCAAGGGCACCCACGACTACTACAACGAGTCCGGGCTGGAGGTCTTCACCTGGAGAGGCGGCAGCGAATCGATGGTGCTGATGGGCGACGCGCACATGCGGCCGCAGGACGCGGAGCGTGCGGCCACCGCGGTGCGCGCGAGCCTGCAGCAGTTGATCGACCATGCGGCCGGTCGCGATCGCCCGACGCGGCTGCCGCACACGCCGGCAGCCCCTGCCGAGCCCGATGCGCTCGACGTCTGCAAGACCAACGTGCTGATGGCGCGCGATGAGGGCTTGCGCGCGACGCCGGAAGCCTGGGCGCAGCTCCCCGAGGTGCTCGGGCCGACGCCCGTGCCGGGCCTCGGCCCGGGGCTGGGATCGATGCCGCGCTTTCGCGCCGAGGTGGGGCCGTTCATCGGTTTTGCCGGTTCCGGGGACATCCGCGGGATCGGTGGTGGGTACATCCCTTCGGTCACGTCCAGCGGCTGGATCGGCGGCGCCGAGCTGTCGCTGCGCGCCGGCCTGGGTCTGGACGGCGTGATCGGAGAGTCGGGCGACGGGCTGGTGTTCGGTTCGATCGGACTGCGCGGCGATACGCGCTCGTCCAACACGCTGCCGGTCTCATCGGCCGCAGTGGAGGCGGCCGGCGGCGTGTCCGCCGTGCGATCGCGCTTCGGCATCGCGACCCGGCTGCGGATGCCCTTCTACCTCATTCCGGGCGACCTGCTGCTCGCGTCGCCGCTGTATCTCTTCGCCCCCGAGGCCTACACCGGCATGGCGGTCACCGCCAGCAACGGCGGCCTGATTCCGTGGCAGTCGGGGTGGGCGACCCGCATCGGGCGCTTCCAGTTCGTGCTCGGGCGCGAACTCGGTGCCACCTTCTACGGCTACGGCTTCGAGAACACGACGGTCGCACCGGGCGCAACGCCCGGCGCCGATCCCCGGGTCGTCGACTTCAAGTCGATCTACTTCGACCTGCCGATCCTGGAATACCGGCCTTACCGCGCGTTCGATACCAAGCAGAGTTCGGCGGTGTTGATCCAGCTCTTTGCCGGCGCCGACGTCCCGCAAAGCACGACGGTGACCTGGCCGCCGGGGGCGCCGGGGGTGAAGCTCGACACGATCTATTCGATCGGGTTGCGGATGATCTTCGATTGGCGCCGCTACTTCTGACCGCCTGACCGCCTGAGCGCGCGACGGCGCGATGGCGCGACCGAGCCGGGCCGCCGCCTAGAATGCGCGGCCCCGCAAGGGCCTTGCACAACCCCACGGAGTCCACCACCGATGTCCCGCTTGATCTCCCTCATTGCCGCGCTGTGTCTCGCACCCGCGCTCGCCCTCGCCCAGACGGGCAACGCGTCGCTCGATGGACGCCTGAAGAAGATCCAGGAAACGAAGACGATCTCGGTGGCCTACCGCACCGATGCGCTGCCGTTCTCCTTCGAGGACAACGAGAAGAAGCCCGCCGGCTACATGATCGACCTGTGCCGCAGCGTCATCGCCGCCATCGAGCGCCAGATCGGCATCGTGCCGTTGCAGGTCAAGTGGGTGCCGGTGACGGTGCAGACCCGCTTTGCCGCTGTCAGCGGCGGCCAGGCCGACATGGAATGCGGCGCCACCACCGTCACGCTCGGACGGATGAAGGAGGTGGGCTTTTCCTCGCTGACCTTCGTCGACGGCACCGGGCTGTTGGTCCGCTCCTCGACCGCTGGCAATTCGCTGATGGATCTGGCCAACAAGAAGATCGGCGTCATCACCGGCACGAGCAACGAACGAGCGCTCGCCGAGGCGATGAAGGCCAAGATGATCAATGCCCAGGTGGTGCCGGTCAAGAGCCGCGACGAAGGGTTGGCGCAGTTGGAGGCCGGCACGATCGACGCCTTTGCCGGCGATCGCGTGCTGCTCGTCGGCCTGGCCGGCAAGGCCAGGGACCCGAAGTCGCTCGCCCTGCTCGGCGATGCGCTGTCCTATGAACCCTATGCCATCGTGCTGCCGCGGGGCGACTGGGCGATGCGCCATGCGGTGGACGCTGCGCTGGCGCAGATCTACAAGAGCAGTGCGCTGCCGGAGATCTACAACCGCTGGTTCGGCGCGCTCGGCCGGCCGAGCCCGATCCTGGAAGTGATGTACGGACTGGGCCGCCTGCCCGACTGAGTCAGAGCTGCGACTCGATCGGCAGCAGGCCGAGGAACCACACGCCGAGTTGGCGCCAGGCGCTGACTTCGGGTTCCTTCGCGAGCGTGCGGGTCCCCTCGGCGGTGGTCTCGATCCAGACCAGGTGGGCCTTGCCTTCGCGCTCGGCCACCCGTTCGACGCGCCAAGCCACCTGGTCGAGCGCTGCCTCGATTCCGGTCGCCATCTCGTTGGCCATCGGCTCGCTCTCGCACACCACGCCGATCTCGGTGTTCAGCTGCACCGACCGGGGGTCGAGGTTCAGCGAACCGATGAACACGGCACGCCGATCGAAGACAAAGGTCTTGGCATGCAACGAGGCACGCGAACCGCTGATCTGCCGGTCCTTGCCCTTGGTTCGACCATACGCGATGGCATCGGGCTTCAGTTCAAAAAGCCGCACGCCCGCCTCGAGCAGCGGCTCGCGATAGCGCTTGTAGCCCGCGTGCACCGCGCCGACGTCGGACGCCGCGAGCGAGTTGGTCAGCACCGTGACGCGCACCCCTTTCTGCACCATCGTGCGCAACGAGGCCACGCCCGCATCGCCGGGGACGAAATAGGGCGAGACGATCAGCAGCTCGCTGCGCAACTGCACGCCGACGCGGGCGAGTTGCGGCAACAGGTGGCCCTCGGTGTCTTCGGGCGGTCGGCTGACCTTGGCCGGGTCGTCGACGAGCAGATGGGCCTTGCCCCAGAACAGGCCGTCCGTTCCCGCGGCCAGGCGCTGCGCGGCCGTCGACCGCGCGTGGCTGACATACGGGCTGTCACGCTGCGACTCGACGAATGCGGTCAGTTGCGCGCGCAGCGCCTCGAGGCTCGCCGCCTCGCTCGGCCGCCCGGTCAACGCGCCGATCGGGACCGACATCGGGGCGTTCCAGAAGCTGTCGAAGGCCTTCGAGACCTCGCCGACGACGGGGCCGAGCGTCAGCACGTCGAGATCACCGAACGCCACGTCGACATGTGCCTCGAAGTACTCGTCGCCGATGTTGCGACCGCCCAGAACGGCGCGCTGGTTGTCGACCACGAAGGCCTTGTTGTGCATGCGGCGGTTCACGCGCGTGAAGTCGGTCAGCATGCCCAGGCCGCGGAAGGTGCGCGACGCGACCGGGTTGAAAAGCCGGATCTCGACGTTCGGATGCGAATCGAGACTCAGCAGGTTGTCGTCATTGGTCTTGGTGCCGACGTCGTCGACCAGGATGCGCACGCGCACGCCGCGGTCGGCAGCGCGCAGCAGCGCATTGGCAAACAGACGCCCGGTCAGGTCGTTGTGCCAGATGTAGTACTGCACGTCCAGCGAGCGCCGGGCCGCTTCGGCCAGCAGTATCCGGACCACCAGGGCGTCGACGCCGTTGGGCAGCGGCCGGAATCCGCTCTGGCCTTCATGCGACATCAGCATCTCCCGTCCGACCTGCCCGAGCGGGGTCGATGCCGTGTCCTGCAGCGCGTGAGACTCGATGCGTTCGTAGTCGGCAGGCAGGCTGGCACAGCCCCCGAGCAGCAGCAACGCGAGCACGGCGACGAGACGCCGCACGTTCAGCCCGCCCCGCAACTGATGCGGATGCCGGCGTACTCGCCGACGGCCTTTTCGCCGGTGTTGTCGGTGTCGGTCATCACGGCCACACCCAGCACCGGGCCGGGCTCGGCGCCGTAGGCGCGCCGGTAGTCGTCGGCCAGGTTGCGCTGCACCGATTGCCAGCTGCCGAGGCCGCCGGGCCCGGAGGCAACGGCCAGCATCTTCACCTGGCTCGTGTGTGCCGAGGCAATCACGCTGTCGACCGGAACCAGGTCGCTCCAGATGTACATCAGCACGGCGTATGGCGGCTCTCGCCCGGACAGGTTCTTGGCCCGCTTGAATCGCGTCCGCTCGGCCTCCGGCAGCGTGGCATGGTCGCCGTCGAAGGCAACGAGGACGCGCAGCGGCGCGTCCTCGCGCGCCTTGTCGCGGTTGTCGGCGCCGGCAACGAGCGCGTCGGTCTTCCACTGCCAGCTCAGCGTCATCGGCATGCGGCTCGCCGACTTCAGCAAGGCCACATACAGCGAGGCCGATCGGTCCGCACTGGCGCGCAGCACGCCACGGCGATCGCCATCCTGCACCAACGTGTACACGGTGTCGCGCTTGAGCTTTGACATCGGCACGTGCTTCCAGCCGACCTCTTTCTGATCGAAACCCAGATTGCGGGATTCACAAGGTACCGCGGCGCCTGCAGCACAGGCGACGCCCGTCATGCTGCCGAGCAACAGGCCGAAGACAACGATGCTCTGGGGGGCTCTCATGACTGCCTCACGGCTGGCCCGGCTTGGCCGCGGCGTCCTTGGTCTCGTACAGCGAGGGCGTGACGCCGGCGCGTGCGAGGAAGCCGCGCAGATGCAGCAGCGAGTGCGCATCGAGCACGTTGCTGTGATGGGGGCGGTGCAGCACGCCTTCCATGCGGTTGAGCGTCATGCGAATGCGCGCGCCGGACAATGACTCGATTTCGGCACCGACGTGCTTCAGCAGCGATTCGATGTCGCGCCAGTGCACATTGTTGCTGGGCGGGTCGTGGAAGATCGATCGGATCAGATTGGCGTGGTGGCGACTCATCGAACTCTCACTGCGATTGATCTGGTCAGAGCGTACTCGAATCGCGTGCTTCCGTGGAGGTCTCCCGCCATGCCGGTCGGTCAGTCCAGCAACGCGAGCGTCTTCTCGTCGGGCCGCCCGCCGAAGAAGCGTGCCAGCGCCTGCTCGAACAGCGGTTCGGCCGGCGCGACGGCCGCGAACAAGGTCATGCTGGAGCGGAACTTCAAGTCGTCCGGCGTCCCGAAGATGTCGTGGGCGCTCTTGCCCCGTGTGGCCAGGACCAGCGCGGTGCATTCCCGCAGCCGCGGGCCGAGCACCGGGTGCTGCCAGTAGGCGGTGGCCTCCTGTCGTGACGCGATGCCGTAGTACTGTGCGGTCGCGCTGTGGCCGAGCCCCTGGAGCTGCGGAAAGACGAACCACATCCAGTGGCTGCGCTTGCGGCCGGCCGCCAGTTCATCGCGGACGTCCGCATAGACGGGATCCTGTGCCGTGACGAACCGCTGCAATCCAACTTCCGCCATCTTCATCGCTCCTGCTGCCCGATCATGCCCAACGTCATGCCCAAGCGACGGCGCCTTCGCCATCACCATCACGTCTACGTGGTGCAGCTGTCCGATCTTGTATGGAACGAGCCGAGTTTCCGCAAGGCCAATCCCGACTACCAGCTCGGCAAACCCTTCGTCTACGTCGGCATGACCGGGCTGGACCCCGACCTGCGCTTCGATCGCCACATGGCCGGCGTGCAGGCCAATCGCTTCGTGCTGCGCTACGGGCTGCGCCTGCTGCCCGAGCTCTACGAGGTCTACAACCCGATGCCCTACGAGGCCGCGCGGGAAATGGAGGTCGAGCTGGCGATCGGCTTGCGCGAGCGCGGCTACGGCGTCTGGCAGGCCTGACGCGAGGCATGCATTACCCTCACGGCTGATTGCCAGGAGCCCCCCGATGAAGACCCGCGCTGCCGTGGCCTGGAAGGCCGGCGTCCCGCTCACGATCGAGAGCGTCGACCTGCAAGGCCCGCGGGCCGGCGAGGTGCTCGTCGAGGTGCGTGCCACCGGCATCTGCCACACCGATCACTACACGCTGTCGGGCGCCGACCCGGAGGGCCTGTTCCCGGCCATCCTCGGCCACGAGGGGGCCGGCGTGGTGCTCGAGGTCGGGCCCGGGGTCACGTCGCTGGCGCGCGACGACCACGTGATCCCGCTCTACACGCCCGAGTGCCGCCAGTGCAAGTTCTGCCTGTCGCGCAAGACCAACCTGTGCCAGCAGATCCGCGCCACGCAGGGCCGCGGCCTGATGCCCGATGGCACGTCACGGTTCTCGATCGGCGGCCAGCCGATCCTGCACTACATGGGCACCTCGACGTTTGCCAACCACATCGTCGTGCCCGAAATCGCGCTGGCGAAGATCCGCCCGGACGCACCGTTCGACAAGGTCTGCTATATCGGCTGCGGCGTCACCACCGGCATCGGCGCGGTGCTGTTCACCGCCAAGGTCGAGGCGGGTGCCAACGTGGTCGTGTTCGGCCTCGGCGGCATCGGGCTGAACGTGATCCAGGGCGCGAAGCTGGTCGGTGCCGACAAGATCATCGGCATCGACCTGAACCCGGCGCGTGAAGCGATGGCGCGGCGCTTCGGCATGACGCACTTCCTGAACCCCAAGGCCCACGCCAACATCGTCGATGCCATCGTGCAGCTCACCGACGGCGGCGCCGACTACAGCTTCGAGTGCATCGGCAACACGACCACCATGCGCCAGGCGCTCGAGTGCTGCCACAAGGGCTGGGGCCGCAGCATCATCATCGGCGTGGCCGCGGCGGGGCAGGAGATCGCCACGCGCCCGTTCCAGCTCGTCACCGGGCGCAAGTGGGAGGGCTCGGCCTTCGGCGGTGCACGCGGCCGCACCGACGTGCCGAAGATCGTCGACTGGTACATGGACGGCAAGATCGCCATCGACCCGTTGATCACCCACACCCTCAAGCTCGAAGACATCAACCACGGCTTCGAGCTGATGGAGCGCGGCGAGTCGATCCGCTCGGTGGTGGTGTACTGATGGCGGCGCTGAAGACCTATGCCGAGCACGCCTCGTTCGGCGGCGTGCAAGGCTTTCACCGCCACGCGTCCGACGTGATCGGGCTGCCGATGCGCCTGGGCGTGTACCTGCCGCCGCAGGCCGAGCACGGGCCGGTGCCGGTGCTGGTGTGGCTGGCCGGGCTGACCTGCAACGAAGAAACCTTCGCGATCAAGGCCGGCGCCCAGCGCATGGCCGCCGAGCTGGGCCTGATGCTGGTGACACCCGACACCAGCCCGCGCGGCACCGGCATCGAAGGGGCCGAAGCGAGCTGGGACTTCGGTGGCGGCGCCGGCTTCTACCTCGACGCGACGCGCGAGCCCTGGGCGCGCCACTGGCGCATGGAAAGCTACCTGACGCAGGAGTTGCCGGCGCTGCTGGCCGAGCACTTTGCGGTGCGCGCCGGCGCGATGTCGGTGTTCGGCCATTCGATGGGTGGACACGGGGCACTGACGCTGGCGCTGCGCCACCCGGGGCTGTACCGCAGCGTCACGGCGTTCGCACCGATTGCCGCACCGACGTCGTGCCCGTGGGGCACCAAGGCTTTCCGCGGCTACTTCGGCGACGACCCTGCGGCCTGGGCCGTGCACGACGCCACGCTGCTGATCGAGCGCGGCGCGCGGCTGCCGCCGCTGCTGGTGGACCAGGGCCTGGACGATGCTTACCTCGACGAGCAACTGCACATCGACCGGTTCGAGTCCGTGTGCCGCGAAGCCGGCCAGCCGCTGACGCTGCGCCGCCATGCCGGCTACGACCACGGCTACTACTTCATCGCGTCGTTCATCGAAGACCACCTGCGCTGGCACGCCGCGGCGTTGCACGGCTGACGCGCCGACCTGCATGGAACCGATCGACTTCCCGCTGCGCGGCGAGCACATCACGCTCGACGCGCTGCTGAAGGCCAGCGGCCTGGCCTCGAGCGGCGGTGCCGCGAAGGTCTTGATCGCCGGTGGCGGCGTGCGCGTCAACGGCGAACCCGAGAAGCGTCGCGGGCGCAAGTTGCGCGCGGGCGATGTCGTGGCGGTTGGCGACGGCGTGGTAAACGTGCGCAGCGGCTGAGCAGCGACGTCGACGTTGCATTCGATACATCTGCCGGCCGGCAGGTGATGTAAGTTCGGACAAGTGTGGGTTCGCCGTGCGGCGCTCGCTTGCGTCCGCCGGCACTTCGTGCCGATCGTGCAGGTCGCACTGATCGCACGCCATGTCCAAGGGGGGCTCCTCCATGAAGACGACGACTTACGGGTTCGCGGCGATGGTGGCGCTGGCATTGGCCGGTGCCGGCGCATGGTGGTGGTGGCAGGGGCGGGTGGCGCCGCCGGCGGCGATCGCACCGGCTGCCCCCGAGCCCGCTGCCGCGGCGTCGGCGCCTGCACTGGCCGCGCCGGTGGATGCCGGCGCGTCGGCGGTCCGGCACCCGATCGACGTGCCGGTCGCCGCGGCACCGCAGGCGGCGCCGCTTGATCTGGAGGCGGCGCTCGCCGCGCTGTTCGGGCGCAAGGCGGTGCTGTCGATGTTCCAGCTGCAGGATTTTCCGCGCCGCTTCGTCGCCACGGTCGACAACCTCGGCCGAGCGCATGCGCCCGCCTCGGTGTGGCCCATCAACCCGGCCGGCGGGCGCTTCATCGTCGAGCGGCAGGGCGACGCGGAGGTCATCAGCGCCGACAACGGACTGCGCTACACGCCCGATGTGCTGCTGCTCGAGGCGGTCGATCTGCGCCAGGCCGTCGCGCTGTATGCGCGGTTGTACCCGCAACTCCAGCAGGCCTACGAGGACATCGGCTACCCGAACCGCTACTTCAATGACCGGCTGGTCGACGTGATCGATCAGTTGCTCGCGACCCCGGAGGTGAGCGGGCCGCTGAAGGTTCACCTGCCGGAGATCAAGGGCCCGGTGCGGCCCGAGAGGCCCTGGGTGCTCTACGAGTTCGACGATCCGGCGCTGCAGGCGCTGTCGTCCGGTCAGAAGACCCTGCTGCGCATGGGGCCGGTGAACCAGCGCCGCATCAAGGCCAAGCTGGCCGAGATCCGACGGCTCGTGACCGCGGGCAGCGTGCCGCGCTAGGTGGGGCCGGCGGTCCGGGCTGGTACAACGCCGACGCAGCCCTGGGCCTGCATACGCGCGCACGTCAGGCGGGTCACGCTCGAAGACAGCGCTGCCCACTTTCGATCAGCCACTGTGAGGAGAGGCGATGAACTTGCGTAACTTCCTGGTCGTTGCGGCATTGGCGCTGCTGGCCGTGTTCGCGCTGCTGAACTGGACCGCCTTCACCGCGCCGACGACGCTGTCGCTGGCGTTCACCGACGTCCAGGCGCCACTGGGCCTGATCATGCTGGTCGTCACCGGCTTCATCAGCGGCCTGTTTCTCGTCTACATCCTGTTCCAGCAGGCGGGCGTCATCCTCGAGGCGCGGCGCTACGCGAAGGAGTTGAACGCACAGCGCGATCTGGCCGACAAGGCCGAGGCCTCCCGTTTCACCGAGATGCGCGCGTTTCTCGACGGCGAGTTGCGCAGGCTCGAGGCGCAACGGTCGTCCGAAATGCGTGAGCTGGGTGAGCGGATCGAGGCATCGGCGCAACGACTGCGCGAGATGTTGGCGGAATCCACCCGCTCGCTCTCGGCCTACGTCGGCGAGGTCGAGGACAAGCTCGATCGCCTGTTGGGCCCGGCAGCCGCAAGCCAACGCGATCAGGCGTAGTCCGGCGGCGGCTGCCTGGGTGCGGGCGCGATTCATCGCTTCATCCTGTCAGGGTTTGCTCGGTTCATCGAGCAAGCCTCGTGTGCACTGCCGAACCTAGAATGGTTCGGCTACGACAAGAAGAGCCCGTTCAAGGAGACGCCGCGATGATGGTCATTGGCATTCCGATCGACTTCGTGCTGTTCGCGCTGACGCTGCTTGGCGTCGCGACGATTCACCATCACACGCTGAAGGTGGCGCTGATCGGTGCCCTGGTCATCACGCTGTACCAGCTTGTCTTCACGGGCTTCAAGACCGGCGCAGGGGTGTCGGGACTGTTGGGTCATGCGGGCCACGAGTGGGTGACGCTGGCCAACTTGCTGGGCTTGCTGCTGGGCTTCGCGCTGCTGGCGAACCACTTCGAGCGCAGCCACCTCACCGACAAACTGCCGCATCTGCTGCCCGACGATTGGAAGGGCGGCTTCCTGCTGTTGGTCATCGTGTTCGTGATGTCGGCCTTTCTGGACAACATCGCCGCCGCGATGATCGGCGGCACGATCGCTTCGGGGCTGTTCAAGCGGCGCGTTCACATCGGCTACATCGCTGCCATCGTGGCGGCCTCCAATGCCGGCGGAGCGGGCAGCGTGGTGGGCGACACCACGACCACGATGATGTGGATCGCCGGCGCCAATCCGCTGTGGGTGCTCGAAGCCTATATCGGGGGCATCGTGGCGCTGATGATCTTTGGCTCGATCGCCGCCATGAAGCAGCACGACTACCAACCGATCCAGCGTGACGACACGCCAGGCGAACATGTGCATGGCGTGCGCCTTGGCATCGTCGCCTTCATCCTGCTGGCGGCGATTGGCGTCAACGTCTGGTTCAACCTCAATGCACCGGATGTGCTCGGGCAGTTTCCTGTGATAGGCACTGCGGTGCTGCTTGCCATCCTGGTGACGGCGCCGATCCGCAGCCCGGACTGGAGCCTGCTGCCAGGCGCGTTCAAGGGCAGCATCTTCCTGCTCGCGCTCGTGTGGTGCGCGTCGCTGATGCCGGTGCAGCACCTGCCCGCGGCATCGTGGCCGACCGCGCTCGGCCTGGGTTTCATTTCATCGGTGTTCGACAATATCCCGCTCACGGCGCTGGCGATTCGTCAGGACGGCTACGACTGGGGCTTCCTGGCGTATGCCGTGGGCTTCGGTGGTTCGATGATCTGGTTTGGCTCATCAGCCGGTGTCGCGATATCGAGCATCTTTCCGGAGGCCCGATCGGTGTGGGCCTGGCTCAAGGCGGGCTGGCACATTGCCGTCGCCTACGTGGTGGGATTTCTGGTGATGCTGGCGGTGGTCGGCTGGCATCCGCAGTCGATCAATGAGCGCGCGGCCAACCCACCTGCCGCAACGGCACCGGCCAAGTGACGTTGCGCCACTCGATGCTTGCCGCGGTCGATGTGCTGGGGCGTCGCTGATCGGGGAGCGCGCAATCCATCGTCGACTCGGCACTGTGCAGCAAAGCCCGCCGCCCGATTCCAACGGCATCAACGAGCCCGCGGCCCGTGCCGCGGCGACCATGCGCATCGAACACCTCCGCCAGCGCCTGAAGTGCCTCGGCGCGGGGCCGGCCCATCAGGCGCACGTGCTGCGCCGCTGGGTGCAGGCGCGCCCGCAGGACAGTGGCCGCCGCCGCCTCGAGCATTACCTGCCGCAGGCGCTGCGCGACGCACTGCCCGCGCTCGTCGATGACCTCGCCGGACTGGCGCGGCTGCGCTCCGAGCACCCGGCCGGCGACGGCTCGGCGCGCCTGCTGGTCGAGCTGGCCGACGGCCAGACCGTCGAGAGCGTGTTGCTGCCGCGCGGCGGGCTGTGCGTGTCGACGCAGGTCGGCTGTGCGGTCGGCTGCGTGTTCTGCATGACCGGCCAGGGCGGCCTCGCGCGCCAGCTCGGCAGCGCCGAGATCGTCGCGCAGGTCGCGCTCGCGCGCAGCCTGCGGCCCGTGAGCAAGGTGGTGTTGATGGGCATGGGCGAGCCGGCACACAACCTCGACAACGTGATGGCCGCGATCGAGTTGTTGGGCAACGAAGGCGCGATCGGCCACAAGAACATCGTGCTGTCGACGGTCGGCGACGAGCGCGTGTTCGAGCGGCTGCAGCAACTGCCGGTGGGCTGCGTCAGGCCGGCGCTGGCGCTGTCGCTGCACACCACCAAGGCTGGCCTGCGTGCCGAATTGCTGCCGCGCGCGCCGCGCATCGATCCGGCCGCCCTGGTGGCGGCGGGCGAGCGTTACGCACGGGCCACCGGCTACCCGATCCAGTACCAGTGGACGCTGCTCGACGGCATCAACGACGGCGACGACGAGGTCGACGGCATCGTGGCGTTGCTGGCGGGCAAGTACGCGTTGATGAACCTGATCCCGTACAACCGCGTCGACGGGCTCGCCTTCGAGCGTCCGCCGGCGGCGCGTGCGGCGGCGATGGCTCGGGCGCTGCACCAGCGCGGCGTCCTCACCAAGCTGCGCCAGTCGGCCGGGCAGGATGTCGACGGTGGCTGCGGCCAGTTGCGTGCGCGTGCGCCGGCGGGTGCGGAACGCTGCATTGCGATCGTGCCGAGCGGTGCTTCTTATGAGGGCGAGCTTTTGAGAGCGGACTGACGGTGTGTATCGGGGCCCGTTGCGGGCGAACCTCTCTTCGCTTTGGCGGCTACTTGTGTTCTTGCGTTGCCTGCCGGGTTCCGGCCCGGCGGCCGGGTAACTTTCATTTGGTGGGCCAAATGAAAGTCACCAAAGCAAAGAGGCTGAACGCAACACCTTTCACTGCGTTCTGCTCGCTGCGGAAACCCGGCCCGGCGGGCCACCTGGAAGCCGCGCGGCACATCGAACCCGCCGCGCACTCGACGGCGCGGGCCTCGCAGAGCCTGGCCCGCGCAGATTTGACGCGGGCCAAAGCGCAGCGAGGCCGCGTCGAGTGAGCTGCCGCTTCGATCTGCGGCGTGGCTTCCAGGTGGCCCGCCGGGCCGGGTGTGCGAGGCGCGAAGAACGAGTGAAAGGTTTTGCATTCAGCCCCTTTGCTTTGGTGACTTTCATTTGGGCCCGCAAATGAAAGCTACCCGGCCGCCGGGCCGGGACCCGGCAGGCAACGCGAACAGCGAGTCCTCGAAAAGAAGACCAGAGACGACCGTCTTCAGCGCAACTCAGGCCATGCGCCCGCTGGCGTAGACCGCCGCCTGCACTCTCGAGCTGAGGTTGAGCTTGCGCAGGATGTGCTGCACGTGGATCTTCACCGTCGTCTCGGCGATGCCGAGCGTGCGGGCGATGCCCTTGTTGCTGGCGCCCTGAGCGATCAGCGCGATGATTTCCTGCTCGCGCGGCGATAGCGTGTGGATCGGGTCGGGGGCGGGCTCCGGCTCGGTTGCCGCTGCGCCGGTGCCGGTGTTGGCGGCCTGGAAGGCCTCGACCAGCTTGCCGCTCATCTCGGGGCTCAGCGTCGACTCGCCGCGCATCGCACGCACGATCGCGGTCGCGAGCACATCGCTGTCGGCGGTCTTGAGCAGGTAGCCGCGCGCGCCGCCGCGCAGTGCCGCGGCCAGATCGGCCTCGTCTTCGCTGACCGTCAGCATCAACACCTGCGCATTGGGCGCGGCTTCGCGCAGGCCGGGCAGGGCATCGACGCCGGTCACGCCGGGCAGGTGGTTGTCGAGCAGGATCACGTCGGGCCGTGCCTCGGCCGCGATGCGCTGTGCCTGGCCGGCATCGGCCGCCTCGGCCACGACCACGAAGCGCGCATCGGCACCGAGCAACGCCTTCAGGCCGCGGCGAAAGAGCGTGTGGTCGTCGACCACCATCACGCGGATCGGAGCCGCGTCGCTCATGCCGCCACCGCCTGGGCCTGTGTCTGCAGCGGCGGCAGCGTCAGCTGCACGCAGGTGCCGGCGCCGGGAGACGAGGTTACGCTGACTTCGGCACCGATGCGCTCGGCGCGCTCGCGCATGATGCGCAGGCCGACATGCGTTTCGTCGTGCGCTGCATTGGCAAAGCCGCGGCCATCGTCGCGCACCTGCACGCGCCAGCGTGGCGCCTGCTGCACCTCGACCCAGACCTGGCGCGCGCCGGCGTGCTTGCGCACGTTGGACAGCGCTTCCTGCACCACATGCAGCACCTGCACCTGGACGTCGGCAGCCAGCGGCAGGCCGTGGCCCTCGATGCGCAGGTGCGTCGCCAGTCCGCTCTGGTGCTCGAACTTCTTCAGTGTCGTCTGCAGCGCCGGGATGATGTCTTCGACATTGGTGCGGGTGCGGAAGTGCATCAGCAACTCGCGGACATCGGCGGTGCTCTCCTTGACGCCGGCGTCCAGCTCGGCGATCACGCGTTCGATCTGTGCCGCGTCGTTGCGGCGCTTGGCGTCGCGCAGCAACTGCACCTGGATCTTCAGGAACGCCAGGCCCTGTGCGATCGAGTCGTGCAGTTCGCGCGCCAGCAACCCGCGCTCGCCGGCGACGGCGGCCTCGCGCTCGAGCGCAGCGGCGCGAAGGCTCTCCATGCCGCCGGCCAGGTGGGAGGCCAGGGCATCGAGCAACGCGCGGTCGTCCTCGGCGAGGTTCGGCGTGCCGCGATAGAGCAGGTCGATCTCGCCGAGCACGCGCTCGTGCAACCGCACCGGCACGCTGACCAGGTTCTCGAACCCGGCACGCGCGCAGTGGTCGCGTGCGGCATCGGCGCGGATCGGGATCACGCGGGTGGTCGCCGTCGCCTGCGGCTGGCCGCAATGGCAGTCGCCGGTGACCACGCAATGCTCGCTGCCGACCATCGGTTGCGGCAGGCAATCGGACGCCAGCAGCAGGTAGCGCTGGTTGCCTTCGTCGGACCAGCGCACCGCCGCGGCGTCGGCGCCGGCGATGCGCCGCACCTGTTGCGCAAAACCCTGCGCCATCTCGTCGAGCGTTGCAGCCCGCCCCACCAGTGCGCTGGCCTCGTACAGCGCCGCAAGGCGCTCGCCGCGGGCCTCGAGCATCGCGGTCTTCTGCGCGACCTTGGCCTCGAGGTCGCGGTACAGGCCCTGCAGCGTTTCAGCCATGCGGTTGAAGCCGACGGCCAGCGCGCCGAATTCGTCGCGCGACGCGACCTCGACGCGGGTCGACAAGTCGCCGGCCTGCACTTGCGCCAGGCCAGCCTGCAGCCGCGCCAGCGGGTTGAACACGAACAGGTAGGCGACGTACAGCAGGGTGACCGCCGCCGCGATGGCCAGCCCGAGCATGGCCATCTGGAACACGTTGAGGATCGCCGTCCAGCGCGCAAGCTGGTTCTCGATGGCGGTGACGAAGCTGTCGATGCGCTCGACGAACACCTCGGCCTGTGCCGCCACCGTGGCGGGCGAAGGCGCGCTGGCCGTCGCCTGCCACTGCACTTGCAGCGCCTGCCACTCGCGCTGCACGGCGGCGAAAGCGGCCTGCGAGCTGTCGTCGTGCGGCACGAACAGCGGTCGCGACGGATCGCCGCTGGCCAGCAACCTCAGCGTCTGGTCGAAGCGCTGCGACAGCGCCTGGTGACGCGCCGCATCGCCGATGGCCAGCGCCTGCGCCAGACGCCAGGTCTGCATGCGCATGCGGCCGGCCTCGTTGACTGCCGCCGCGCCGCCTTCGAGCTGCCAGGTTACCCACAGCGTCAGTCCGATCGATGCCAGCGCCAGTGCCAGCAGCGCCGCGCCGACGATGCCCAGCTTGGTGCGCAGGTTCCAGGGACGCGACATGCTGCGATTCTGACTGGCCTTCGCGTGCCCATGCGCCCCGCGATCAGGCCCCCCGACGGCGCGACATTTCGGTGCCCATCGCGCTCAGCGCCGCAGTGTCGAAGTGCGGCAGCGCGGCGCGATAGGCCTCCTGTTCCTCGAGCTCGATGTGGAGCCGGTACATCTCGACGAAATCGCGCCATTGCGCCATGGTCGACGGCGTGCCGCCCCGCGGCCAATGCCCCTCCGCGATGGCCTGCAGTACGGCCCGCACCGCCGACCACGCCGCCGTCATCGTGTGGTGATCGCCCTGCAGGCGATCGGCCAGCGCCGCGTGGCCATGCGCACGCAGCCGGGGCAGCACGTGCCGCTCCTCGTCTTCGTGGTGGTGCGGCGCCGCCGTGTCGAAGTAGCGCATCACGTCGCGCGCGGCCTGGCGGGCTTGCTCGTCGGCGCCGTGCGCATTCAGATGCACGGCCATGCGCTCGATCAGCGACAGCATGCGCTCGACCCGCTGGTGGCAGGCCTCGAGCATTTCGAACGGCGCGTCGAACCCGGCGGCCGGGCTGTCGTGAAGGGAAATCGTCGATGTCATGCAGCTCCCATCGTTCAAGAACCAAATGCGCGCAGTGCACCCAGCGGATGATGCGCCAGTGCCACCGAGACCATGAACAGGTAACAGGCCAGCGCCGCGGCATAGGCCCAGGCGCGGCAGCGCTTCAAGGCCAGGGTGCCGAGCACGACATAGAGCACCAGCAGCGCCAGCTTCGCGCCGAGCCAGGCATCGCGCAGCGGCTGCAGCGACAGCAACGCCCACAGCGTGGCACCGGCGGCCAGCAGCAAGGTGTCGATCACGACGCTGGCCAGGCGCAGCGGCGCTGTCATCGGCCAGCGCTGCCGCGCCAGCACGGCAGCGCCGCGGCAGGCGAACAGCACGCCGCTGGCCGTGACCAGTGCGAGGTGTGCCAGCTTGATTTGTGGGTAGAACTCGATCAGCGCCATGGCCCAGTCTGCGTCACCAGCGGCCGCGCAGCGTAACGCGCCAGGTGCGCGGCGACTCGGCGCCGGTGAACAGCGGCGATTCTTCGGCCAGCCGCAGTTGGGTCAGGTTGTCGACGCCTGCGCTGAGCTCCAGGCCATGGCCGAGATCACGGGCGGCGTATGCCGACACACGCGTCAGGTCGGGCACGGGTTGCAGCGGCTGGCCGGGCGTGGTCGAGGCGAGCAACTGGTCGCCGAGGTACTGCGCATCGAGCCCCGCGCGCCAGGGGCCGCTGCGCCAATCCAGCCGCACGCCGCGACTGTGCCGCGGCCGCTTTTCGAGCCGCGTGCCCAGGTCATCCTCGGCTTCGAGGTAGGTGTAGTTGGCGTTGACCGTGAAGCCGGCTGGCAGGCGCCAGGCCAGCGCAGCCTCGAGGCCGCGGAAGTGCGCGCGGTCGATGTTCTCGAACAGGTACTCGCCGCGCCCGCCGACCTGGCGCATCAGGCGTCGGCACGATCAGGTTGTCGACGCGGTTGTAGAAGGCCATCAGTTGCACGCCCACTTCCGCGCTGTCCCAGCCGACGCCGAGTTCGGCAGCGTCGCTCTCCTCGGGCTGCAGCGAGGCATTGCCGAAGTAGGTGTTGGGGCCTTCGTCCTCGCGGTAGTCGGGTGAGATCTGCTTCAGCGACGGCGCCTTGAAGCCGTGGCCGACGCCGCCCTTGACGGTCCACTGCGGCGCGGCATGCCAGACCAGGTAGGCGCGCGGGCTCCACTCGTCGCCGAAACCCTCGTTGCGGTCGTACCGCAACCCGGCGGTCAGCACCAGCGCGGGAGCGAGATCGAACTCGCCCTGCGCGTACAGCGCCTGGTGCTGGGCCTGGGCGCTGCCGCCGGGCAGGCCTTCGTTGTCCAGTTGCTCGTTGCGCACCTCGAAGCCGCCGGTGAGAAAGCTGCCCGGCTGCGGCATCGCCGACACCTGACCCTCGACGATGCGGTCGGCGAAGTTGTTCGGCCGCAGCGCGGCGACGCCGTTGTTGCGCGTGTTGCCGACGTCGACGCGGGACTCGTAGGCGCGCAGCAGGCTGCGCACTTGCAGGGGGCCGGCCCAGTCGGCGCGCCAGGCCAGCGAGCCGTGGCTGCGGTCGATGTCGGTGAGCGACTCGTAGATGCGCCGTGCGCCGCCACGCTCGCGCGCGTTGGCCCAGCGGTCTTCCTCGCCCGCGCGGTAGTCGAACTCGATCTCGTGGCCGGCCTCCGGCGCCCACCATGCCTGCAGCGAACCGTCGCGCTTGCGCCGGCCTTCGAGTTCGGTCAGTCGCGGGTCTTCCTTCAACGCCAGCGCTTCCTGCCGAGTCTCGGCCGCCGACACCGCGATGCGCCATGCCGCGCCGAGCGGCCCGCTCGCCTGCACGGCCGCGCGGTGGCCGTCGCCGCCCAGGCCGTCGTCGTCCCAGCGGCCCTCGGCCGTGGCGCCGAAGGCCCAGACGGGACCGGCGCGACGGGTGATGATGTTGACGACGCCGCCGAGCGCCTCGGAGCCGTAGAGCACCGACATCGGCCCGCGCACGACCTCGATGCGCTCGATGTCCTCGACGGCGACCCAGTCGTACTGGAAGTCGGAATGGCCGACGACGCCGTCGGTGCCGCCGATGCGCTTGCCGTCGATCAGGTACAGCGTGTGGCGGAAGTCCATGCCGCGCAGCGAAAGCGTCCTGCGGCCGCCGATCGTGCGGCCCTGCAGCGAGACGCCGGGCTCGCCGAGCAGCGCTTCGAACACGTTGTCGGCGCCGCGGTTGGCGATCTGCTCGGCGCTGATCACCGACATCGACGCCGGCGCGTCGATCAGCGGCATCGCACGCCGGGTGGCAGTGACGACCACCGTCTGCGGCGCGTCGTCGGCGGCCAGTGCGCTGCCCAGCCCGGCAGCGCACAGCGACGCCGTCAGGGCGCGCACTGCCAGCTGCGCCATCGAAGAAATCTGCATGCGCGCGAGCATCGGTCCTCGTGGCACGGCGCCGCCTTGATGCGTGTTAAGTGTTTTCGGACTGCGTCGCAGTTGACTCAGTTCAAGGACAAGCATTTCTGCTGCCTCGACCATCGCCGCGTTCGATAGGCATGGACGCATGAGGAGTGCCACGATGAAAGCACTGATCCAGACCATGGTCGCCACGCTGTTGCTCGCGCGCCGCGCCGCTGGTGGGCATGGCGCAGGACAAGAAGGGGACACCCCGAGGCTGGACGAGCCCGAAGCTACCAGGCCGGCGGCTCGCCGCTGGCCGCCGAGCCGATGTACCAGAGCACGAACCCGAAAGCGCCGCCGATGACGGTGGCCGAGTTCGACATCGCGCGCAAGATCTATTTCGAGCGCTGCGCCGGCTGCCACGGCGTGCTGCGCAAGGGCGCCACCGGCAAGCCGCTGACGCCCGACCTCACCATCGCCAAGGGCACCGACTACCTGAAGATCTTCATCGCCTACGGCTCGCCCGCCGGCATGCCCAACTGGCAGACCTCGGGCGAGATGGACGAGAAGACCGTCGACCTGATGGCGCGCTACATCCAGCATGACCCGCCGGTGCCGCCGGAGTTCGGCATGGCGCAGATGAAGGCGACCTGGAAGGTCATCGTCCCGCCGGCCCAGCGCCCGACGAAGAAGATGAACAGCTACAACATCGAGAACATCTTCTCGACCACGCTGCGCGACACCGGCGAGGTGGCGCTGATCGACGGCGACACCAAGAAGATCATCAACATCGTCAAGACCGGCTATGCGGTGCACATCTCGCGCCTCTCGGCGTCGGGGCGCTACCTGTTCGTGATCGGCCGCGACGCCAAGATCAACATGATCGACCTGTGGATGGCCACGCCCGACAACGTGGCCGAGGTGCGCATCGGGCTCGAGGCGCGGTCGGTGGACACCAGCAAGTACAAGGGCAAGGAAGGCGACTTCACCGACAAGCTGGCGATCGCCGGCGCCTACTGGCCGCCGCAGTACGTGATCATGAAGGGCGACACGCTCGAGCCGCTGAAGATCGTCGGCACCCGCGGCATGGTGGTGGGCACGCAGGAGTACCACCCCGAGCCGCGCGTGGCGTCGATCGTCGCCAGCCACTTCAAGCCCGAGTTCGTCGTCAACGTCAAGGAGACCGGCAAGACGCTGATGGTCGACTACTCCAACCTCGACGCGCTGAAGGTCACCGAGATCGGCTCGGCCCCCTTCCTGCACGACGGCGGCTGGGACTCGACCAAGCGCTACTTCATGGTGGCGGCGAACAAGAGCAACAAGATCTCGGTGATCGATGCCAAGGAAGGCAAGCTGACCGCGACTGATCGACGTCGGCAAGATCCCGCACCCGGGCCGCGGCGCCAACTTCATCCATCCGAAATACGGTCCGGTCTGGTCGACCGGCCATCTGGGCGACGAGACGATCTCGCTGATCGGCACCGACCCCGTCAAGCACAAGGAATACGCCTTCAAGAAGGTCGCCGAGTTGAAGGGGCAGGGCGGCGGGGCGTTGTTCATCAAGAGCCATCCGAAGAGCACGCACCTGTATTCGGACACGCCGCTGAACCCCGACCCGAAGATCTCGCAATCGGTGGCGGTCTACGACATCAAGAACCTCGACAAGGGCTACACCGTGCTGCCGATCGCCGAATGGGCCGGCCTGAGCGACGACGGCGCCAAGCGCGTCGTGCAGCCCGAGTTCAACAAGGCCGGCGACGAGGTCTGGTTCGCGGTGTGGAGCGCCAAGAACAAGCAGAGCGCGCTGGTCGTCGTGGACGACAAGACGCTCAAGCTCAAGGCCGTGATCAAGGATCCGCGCCTGATCACGCCGACTGGCCACTTCAACGTCTACAACACGCAGCACGACGTGTACTGAAGGAACCTGCCATGAAGACCGCATTCGCCATCGTCGTGGCCTTGGCCCTCGCGCCGGTGGGCGCCTCGGCCGCGCCCGTCGACGACGCCATGAACAAGGCCGGCTGCATGGCCTGCCACACCAAGGACAAGAAGCTCGTCGGCCCGTCGTTCAAGGAGATCGCCGCCAAGTACAAGGGCCAGGACGTGGTCGCCAAGCTGACCGAGAAGGTGCGCAAGGGCGGCTCGGGGGTGTTCGGCCCGGTGCCGATGGCGCCGAATCCGCCCGACAAGATCAACGACGCCGATCTGAAGGCCGCGATCGAGTTGATCCTGAAGTCGTGACGCCGCGGCGCCTGCGATGACGTGGTGGCTCGGCATGGCCCGCGCCGGCCTCTGGCTGGTGTGGGTCGTGACCCTGGTCTGCACAGGCGGCGCAGACGCTGCAGGCCACCTCGGCCGACGGACGCTGGCGCGTGGTCGCCGAGGGCACGACCATCGTCATCGAGGACACCGTCGGCGCCGAAAGCCCGCGGCGGCTGCGTGTGGCCGCACTCGACGGCAGCGGCGCATCGGAGGTGGCCTCGATCCACGATGCCGCGCCTCGGCGCAGCTTCGTCATCGCATTGCGCACCCTGCCCGAGCTGTGGGAGCTGTCGTACGACCCGCGCGCCGAGCCCATCTACGACGGCCTCGTGCACGACTACAGGATGGGCGAAGGCATCGCGATCCCGGGCTTCCTGAACCCGCGGCGCACCAAGCTCGAATCGCCCCTGCAAGGGCTGGTGTTCGACCGCAGCCACGCCTTCGTGCTGGGCCGTGCCGGCGCCGGCGCCGACGGCCGCGCCCAACTGCATTTGGTGCAACTCGACGTTCGCCGCGTCATCGCGCGCTTTGCGGTTGCGGGCGACCCCGACATGTCGGCAGCCCGCGCGCTCGACGGCATCGGGCACAGCGAGATTCGCGTGCCCGATCGTGCCGGTGGGGCGGCCACGGTGGTCGACGTGCGCAATGCGCGCATCGTGCCGGGCGCCGATTGACGCCCGCGGCGCGCACGAGCCGCGCGCCTTGCCGCTCAAGCGGCGCGGTACGTCGCCAGCCGCCGTGTATCGAGGATGCGGATGTCGCGCTTGTCGATCTCGATCAGGCCGGCCACCTCCAGCTCGTGCAGCACGCGCGAGAAATACTCGGGCGTCAGCGACAGCCGCGAGGCGATCGTGGCCTTGCTGACCGGCAGCGAGACCGTGACCACGTCAGGGCTGGTGGACTCCTGGCTCGGCTGGTCGCGGAGCAGGTAGCCGATCACGCGTTGCATGCCGGTGTGCAGCGCGTAGGCCTCGACGTCGTGCACCAGGCCGTGCAGCCGTCGCGAAATGCCGGCCAGCATGCGCAGTGCGAAGCGAGCGTCCTGCTCGATCTCGCCGACCACCGCGGCCTTGCCGATCGACACCACGGTGGCATCGGTCAAGGCCTGTGCATTCAGGATGTAGGGCCGGTCGGTGAACATCAGCGCCTCGGCGAAGCTCTGGCCGGGCGAGATGATCTCGATGATCTTCTCCTGCCCGTTCGGCGACAACACGAACAGCTTGACCTGGCCGGTGACGGTGACGTGGAAGGCCTCGCAAGGCTCGCCGCAACGGAACACCATCTCGCCGCGGCCCAGGCGCCGCACGGTGCAGCCCGCAGCCAGCCGCTCCAGCTCCGGCGGGCGCAGGTCGGTGAAGAGCGGCAGCACCGACAGGTACTGCGGCAGGTTGAAGACTCGGGTGTCCACGATTTGGCTTCGCCGGCAAGGGGGAGATGCACATCTTAGAGCAGCGTGGTTGCTGCCTGGTATGCGTCAAGACGCGGCGGTCAGGCCAGCCGCACGACGAGCGCCAGCATCAGTGCCGTACCGAGGTTGTGCAGCAACACCGGCACCAGCGGCAATCCGGTGCTGCCGATCACCAGGCCGATCGCGACCTCGACGGCCAGCAGACCGAGCAGCGCGGCGCCCGCACGCCGGCGTCCGCTGCGCCATGCGGTCACGCCGAGCAGCGCGACGGCTGGCGTGACGACGAAGCTGCCGAGCCGATGCAGCCACTGCGCCAACGCACCTTCGGCATGCGGCGTCCCGACTGCGACCACGGGCTCGCGCCATGGCGCGAGCGATTGCCAATCCCAGCCTGCCATGCGCGCCTGCGTGGCGCATTCGGCCAGGTCGACGCAGGCCAGGCCGGCGTGCGAGGCGCTGACCAGTGCGCCGGTGGCGACCTGGCCGAGCAGCAACGCCGCGACCACGATCGCGCCGGTGCCGAGCCGCACCCGCGGCGGCGGCGTCGCCAGGCACGCCGCCAGCGCGAGCATCACGAAGCCGCCGAGCAGGTTGGCCATCGCCACCAGCGGCACGCGCGCGCCGGGCGTGAAGACGCCGAGCAACGCCAGCAGCAGGGCCAGCGTCAGCAGGCCCATCGACAGCGCTGCGTGACGGCGCAGGATCGGTTTTCGGGCCACGCTGAGGACCACCATCGCGATCGCCCCCAGCAGCGACAGCGTGGCGGTGATGCGGTGGGCCAGCCGTGCCGCGCCGACCGCGGTGAAGGCCGCCGTGCCCGCGCCAGATGGCGCGGCGCGATCGCCCTGGACATAGCAGGCGGGCCAGGGCCGGCAGCCGAGCCCGGCCGCGCTGTGGCGCAGGAAGGCGCTCAGGCTCGTCACTGCCGCGAGCAACACCGCGCACAGCAGCGCGATGCGACGCAGCCTGGCCAAGCGAAGTCGAGCGGTGTCCATGGTCGGCGATGGTAGGGGCCGCGACCTCGTGCTTTCTTATCCTGGTTCATGTCCGTGCCGAGAGGCGGTCACCAGAATCGCCCGGCGCGGTCCTGATGAGGGCCGATGAAGGAGACAAACGCCATGAGTGCCCATTCGAGTGACAACGACAAA
>CAWAOQ010000013.1:0-151842 GCA_963783785.1 uncultured beta proteobacterium
CCGGCGCGGCGAACAACCTCAGGCCCCGCCCTGAGCGTGGAGCGCCCTTGGTTTGGGGGGCGGGCCGACGCTGGTTGAACGACGCGATCGGCGATCTGGGGCCAAGCGATGGAGGACGTTTCGCGTTTTGCGCCTGACCCAATCCAGCGAGCCCTCTTTTCGCTCGACCGGCTCCGCACGGTCCTGGTCATATACAACCCTGTAGGGGCGCGCCTGCAAGATGACGAAGCGCCGCTCCGCCGTCAGCGCAAATTCGACGTCCATGGCGTTGGCGCTCTCGGCATGTGCGGGAAGCATCGTGTCGTGGATGCGAAACAGTTGATCGGTCAGACCGTGGACATCGGATTCGCCAAGAATGAGCGCTCCACTGGTGAGTGAGCTGTGGCTGATCAATTCGACATAGTATCCGCCGGTCCAGGTCGACACCAGGTACTGCTCCGGAAGTTCGTTTTCAATCGCACCGGTGACCGTCGCACCAACCGCCTGAGAGTTGATGAGTGCCCCGCGCCGACCCTCTTTGAACGGGTTCTCGGTGACCGCCACGCCGGTTGCGATGGCTCCATCGATGAACGGTTGAATCAGCACGCCCATGGCCACCATTCGGTGGTCGATGCGATACCACTCGCGCTCCTCGAAGGCACGCTGCAGCCACACACTGGCCCAGACAAAACGAAGCGCCTCGGCGATTTGGTCGGCGGTCGGATCGGCGGGAACCACGGTACTCTCGTAGAGGCCGGCACCGTTGAAGCCGGCCAAGTCCTCCGCATTCGTGCTGCTGCGGAAGATGAATCGACCGGACCGCGAGATCGCGCGCAATTTCTGGCCGATCTCGGCAAGCAGTTCGGGGTCCACCGGCTGAGCGGCAATGGCGTTGCGCAGGCGAGCCAGCCTGTCGGCACGCAACGATGCATCGTTGTTGAACGCAGGATCGGCGAGCATGGCATCGATCTCGTCGGCGAGGCCGGCCGACTCGAGATGCGCCGCATAGGCCGAAAAGGGCAGCGCGACGCCCCCCGGGGTTGCCAAGCCCTCGATGGCACATAGCTCCCCGATTTGGGACGCCTTGGCACCGACGTAGCGGATGGCTCCGGCTGGCAGCGAATCCACGTCGAACAGCCCTGCTGCCTGCAGATCCCGGTCAGGTTGGAACGGTGTGTGCGGCCGCATCGCTGCCCATGCCTCGTCTGCCTCCTTGCGATCGGCACGCTCGAGGCTGTAGTCCGCGTTGGCAACAGTGAGCTTCACCAGCTCACCCTCTAACCGCTGAAAGGTCTCGAGGTCGATCGCGGCGCGCAGCGCCATGTCCGGTGTATTGCGGTTGCGGCTCAGCACCGCCACGTGCGCCAGCGGTGCCTGGAGTTCGCTGGTCACGAGGGCAGCGACAGGGGGAATCTGAATCGGCACGTTGTCGATGACCACGATGTCATAAGGACGTACGTTGGACACATCGAGCGTGCCCCGCACCAGACGCACGTAGCCGTAGGCCACGCCGAGCACCACCGGCTGGTATTCGAGGGTGGCATTGATGGCCTCTCGCGATAGCACGGGCAGTTGATCACCCAGGGGCTCGATGCGCGTCGCCTGACGGAGTGTCACGGGCCGAAAACGCAGGTTGGTCGCCATCGTGACCCGCTCAGCGACATGGCCGAGCATCCAGGCAATCCAGTCCGCCGCCAGCAGATCGGAGGGGTCCAGTTCGACCGTCCAATGGTCGCCGTCGAGGTAATGCATGACCGAGCCCAACACGAACCGACGATCGTCCCGCATGTACTCGGCGATGATGAATCGGTTGTAGTCGACGCGGGGATTGATGAATCGCTGCACGAAGTCGTAGTGCGAAAACCACCTTGACGAGTTCAGGAAGTACGTGCGCCCGTCGTCGTGAAGATCGATCACGAATTTCACGGTCTCGGTCCGGGCGACTGTGTGGCGGCCGTGGCGCTCCGACACCGTCATCCAATCAACGGCTCTGTCGATGCGCGCCAGGAAGTCGCTGCGACGCCGAACGGCTTGAGTTATTGCTGAGAACACGAACTGCTACCTCGATGCCTGGGACTGCGCTCGTCGCAAAGAGGCGCGCATCGGTACGGGCACTCCTGCACAAGACATGGCACTGGATGATACGGACACAGCGTTGCTCTGCCGCACGAGGCATGGACCGGCACCCCTGATTGCAGTTCCCCTGTTCGCGGGACATTGATCGAGCGTGATGGAGTTCGCGAAGTGGACACTGACATATAAGCTGGATAAACTGGATTTCAGTCGATCGAATTGACATATCTTCTGGTGCCGGTTCACTCGCCCCATGACACAGTGGTGGGGTAATGACTGTTGTCGAGTGAGCATCGGCCTCACCGCCCGTGTCAATGGTTAGAAATCACTCTCGACGTTCATCCGTGGATCACTCCTATGTTTGGCCACCAACCTTCAAAGCCCGCGACTCCACCTGACTCGATCGACTTCGAGTTGACTGACTTCGAGGACGCACGCCACGCCCTCGAGGAGTTGCCCCCGGGGATTGAAAGCGTAAAGAACCTGAGGCCGGGTTATTGGGAACAGCAGCGCCGCAAGCCGCTGGCTACGGACCGTGCGCTGACTGGTGGCAGCATGGAATGGGTCATAAGTCTGCCGCCGACTCTGCGCCCCCATACCTTGTGCGAACAGTTTCCCCGGATAGTCAACCTCGTCGCAGAGTGCTGGCCCGACGTGTCGCGCAGTTCAGCCATTCTCGACCAATTGGTCAACGATCGGCGCGGCAACCGGCGCGGCTTCCCGCCTGCCGTGCAGACCGAGCTCGCCGCTCTGCAGAACTATCTGCAAACGCGCCAGCCTCGCTGACGCGAGGAATCAACGCCACCGCGCCCGCGGGCGCCGCACCGGGGGGTCTCAGCAGCGCACCCCCACGTGCAGCGCGACGACGCCCCCGGTCAGGTTGTGCACGTCGACGTGCCCGAACCCGGCCGCCTTCATCATCGCCTTCAGCGTGGCCTGGTCCGGGTGCATCCGGATCGATTCGGCCAGGTAACGGTAGCTGTCGCCGTCGCCGGCCACCCATTGGCCGAGCCGGGGCAGGACGTTGAACGAGTACCAGTCGTAGGCCTTGGCCAGCGGCGCGGCCACCTTGGAGAACTCCAGCACCAGCAGCCGGCCACCCGGCCGCAGCACGCGGGCCATTTCGGCCAGCGCCTGCTCCTTGTGCGTCATGTTGCGCAGGCCGAAGGCCACGCTGACGAGATCGAACGAGGCGTCAGGCAGCGGCAGGCGCTCGCCGTCGCAGATCAGGGTCGGCAGCACCAGGCCCTCGTCGAGCAGGCGGTCGCGGCCCTGGCGCAGCATGGCCTCGTTGATGTCGGTATGCAGCACGAGGCCGCTGGCGCCCACCTTGCGGGCAAAGGCACGCGCCAGGTCGCCGGTGCCGCCGGCGATGTCGAGCACGCGGTCGCCCTCGCGCAGGTTGGCCACCGCCACCGTGTACGCCTTCCAGGCCCGGTGCAGGCCGAGCGACATCAGGTCGTTCATCAGGTCGTACTTCGACGCGACCGCGTCGAACACGCCGCGCACGCGCTGCGCCTTCTCGGCCTCGGCCACCGACTCGAAGCCGAAGTGCGTCTTGGACGGCTCGCTCATCGGCACACGGCCCTCAGTGTGAGTGGCCGCAGGCCGAGCCCGCTGCCTGCGCCATCGGCGCATCGCGCGACTGGCCGGCGGCCGCCAGGCGCGCCTCGTAGTCCTGCCACAACCGGGCCTGCTGCGAACCGAGGTAGTACAGGTACTCCCACGAGAAGATGCCCGAACTGTGGCCGTCGCTGAAGGTCGGCTGCACGGCGTAGTGGCCCACCGTCTCGAGGCTGTCGATGCCGACGTCGCGCTTGCCGGTCTGCAGCACCTCCTGGCCCGGCCCGTGGCCCTGCACCTCGGCCGACGGCGAGTAGACGCGCATCAATTCGAACGGGATCCGGAAGGTGGCGCCGTCGTCGAAGCCGACTTCGAGCAGCCGCGATTGCTGGTGCACGGTGAGTGCGGTCGGACGGGGTTTTTCAGCCATGCATCAGTGTACCGGCAGGCGAAGAAGGACATTGTTCACGCAGATCGCCGCACGCGCCAAGAGCCGCGCCGAGAGAATCGGGCCGTCGCCTGCCAGCCCATGCTGGCGGCCGCGTCAGGCCTGATTTGTCCTGGAGCCCAATGCCGAGCCATCTGCAAGACGGATTGACCGCCCTCGGTGGCTTCCTGCCCAGCGCATTGTTGCTGTGGGTGGCTGCCACCGTGGCCGCGCTGGCGCGCCGCGACGACGTCCAGTGGGACCGTCGCATGCGCGGCATCGCTGCGGGCCTTGTTGCTGCCGGCACATGGTGGCCGCTGGCACTGGCAACCGCTGCATCGGCGGCCGGTGGCGTGGCCGGGCTCTTGTGGCAACTGGCACTGGTGGCGCTGTCAGGCGCGGTCGCCGTGGTGGCTGCTGTGGCGACCAGCGGCCACGACCGCTGGCACAGCGGCCGCCGCCTCGGCGCTTTCGCTGGGGCGCTGCTGTTGTCGATTCTGTGTATCGCCGCCGTGTCGAGCGGGGGTGGCAGTCCTGGCACCGCGCTGTTACGCAGTGGCATCGGTGGTGGCGTGCTGGCTGCAGCGATCGTCGCGCTGACCGCGTGGCCCGCCGACAAACGCAGCGCACGCTGGCTGCACCTCGGTGCGGCCTTGGCGGCCGCCGCGGCGCTGAACTTCGCGCCGATACCACTGCGCGGTGCCCCCGACGCGTGGGCCCATCCGGCCTTGCTGCCAATGCTTGCACTCGGGCTGTTCGGGGCAGCCCTGCTCGGGCTGGTGCGGCAACGCCAGCCGCTGGCCCGCATCAACTCGCGGCTGTCGGCGCAGGACGTCGAGTCGATCGAAGACTCGCTGACCCAGCTTCCGACACGCGCGCACTTCGAGACCCAACTCGCCTCCGCGGTCGTGCAGTGCGACGCCGGCCACAGCAAACTGGCGCTGCTGTTCATCGACCTCGACGGCTTCAAGCCGGTCAACGACACCTTCGGCCACGGTGCCGGCGACCGCGTGCTGCAGAGCGTGGGCAAGCGGCTGAAGGGCTGTGCACTGAGCGACGACGTGGTTGCGCGGGTCGGCGGTGACGAGTTCCTGGTCCTGATTGCCAACGCCCGCACGCAGGACGACGTGGCGCAGCGGGCCCGTCAGATTGTCGACGCACTGTCGCAGCCGATCGAACTGGAGGACCGCCAGGCGTCGATCTCATGCTCGATCGGCATCGCCTTCTACCCCGACAGCGGCCAGCACGCCAAGCTGATCTCGCGCGCCGACGCGGCGATGTACGCCGCCAAGCGGGCCGGCGGCTCGGGATTCTGCTTCTTCGCGTCATCGATGGAGGAGGACGCGCGTGAGCGCTTCGACTTGTTGCGCGACCTGCGCCTGGCCCTCGAGCGCAATGAGCTCGAGTTGTTCTATCAGCCGAAGATCGACGCTCAGACCGGCAAGGTGACCGCGGCCGAGGCGCTATTGCGCTGGCAGCATCCGAACCGCGGCATGGTGGCGCCAAGCGTGCTGATCCCGATCGCCGAACGCTTTGGCCTGATCCGCAGCATCGGCCACTGGGTCATCGAAGACGCCTGCCGCCAGGCCCGCGTCTGGCTCGACCACGGCCTGCGCATGCGGGTGGCGATCAACTTGTCGGCCGCACAGATGCGCCAGGACGACCTCGTGGCCCGGATCGAGGGCTCGCTGGCGCGCCACGGCGTCGATCCGTCGTTGCTGACCTGCGAAATCACGGAATCGGTGGCGATGGAAGACACCAAAGCCACGCAGACCGCCTTCCGCCAACTCGGTGCGGCCGGCATCCACCTGTCGATCGACGACTTCGGCACCGGCTACTCCAGCCTGGCCTACCTGCGCAAGCTGCCGGCCGAGGAGTTGAAGATCGACCGCAGCTTCGTGATGGACGTCGAACACAGTGCCGATGCGCGTGCGGTGGTCGATGCGGTGGTCAAGTTGGCTCATGCGCTGGGCCTGAAGGTGGTGGCCGAAGGCATCGAGAACGAACGCCAGCAGCACATCCTTGTGCAACTCGGCTGCGACGAACTGCAGGGTTTCCTCTTCGCACGGCCGATGACGGCGCGCGCGCTGCTGCTGTGGGCGCTGGACGACCGCAGTGACAATGCGGAGGGCTTCGCGACGTCGCTGTTCGCCAGCACCCAAGGCGAGCGCGAGGGCTTCGCACGCACCGATCGACTCGGCCGCGGCACGGCCAATGCGGCCAGGCCGCCGCTGACCGAGCGAATTCACTGAGCCGCTAGACCAGCACCCGCTCGATACCGCCGGCGTTGGCCTGGGCCACATAGTCGGGCATCCAGTGCTCGCCGAGGATCCGGCGGGCCATCTCGACGACGATGTAGTCGGCTTCGAGCAAGCCGCTCGCGAGGTCGTCGGTGTAGCGCGCCAGGCCCTGCAGGCAACTCGGGCAGGAGGTCAGGATCCTGACGTTCTCGCGTTCGCCCAGCGCGCCGGTCGCCCGCAACGCGGCCTCGCCGTTGCGCAACTCCTCTTCCTTGCGGAACCGCACCTGGGTCGAGATGTCGGGCCGCGTCACGGCGAGCGTGCCGCTCTCGCCGCAGCAGCGCTCGCTCTTCAGCACGTTGTCGCCCACCAGCGCCTTGACGGTCTTCATCGGGTCCTGCAGCTTCATCGGGCTGTGGCAGGGGTCGTGGTACAGGTACGCGCCGGGGTCCTGCAGCACGATGCCCTTCTCGAGCAGGTACTCGTGGATGTCGACGATGCGGCAGCCTGGGAAGATGTCCTCGAAACGGTAGTCCAGCAGTTGGTCGTAGCAGGTGCCGCACGACACCACCACGGTCTTGATGTCCAGGTAGTTCAGCGTGTTGGCCACGCGGTGGAACAGCACCCGGTTGTCGGTGATGATCTTGTCGGCCTTGTCGTACTGGCCGCTGCCGCGCTGCGGGTAGCCACAGCAAAGGTAGCCCGGTGGCAGCACCGTCTGCACCCCGGCGTGCCAGAGCATCGCCTGCGTCGCCAGGCCGACCTGCGAAAACAGCCGCTCCGAGCCGCAGCCCGGGAAATAGAACACCGCCTCGGTGTCGGCGGTGGTGGCCGCCGGGTTGCGAATGATCGGCACGTAGTGCGCATCTTCGATGTCGAGCAGAGCGCGCACGGTCTTCTTCGGCAGGCCTCCCGGCATCTTCTTGTTGATGAAATGGACCACCTGCTCCTTGATCGGCGCACGGCCGACGCTCGCCGGTGGCGCGCCGGTCTGCGCGCGGGCCGCGAGCTTCAACAGGTTGTGCACGAAGCGCTGCGCCTTGAAGCCGACATCGACCAGCGCGCCGCGCATCAGCTTGATGGTCTGCGGATTCGTGGCATTCAGGAACAACATCGCCGCCGCGCTGCCGGGCCGAAAGCTCTTGTGCCCCAGTTTGCGCAGCAGGTTGCGCATGTTCATCGACACGTCGCCGAAGTCGATCTTCACCGGGCAAGGGCCTTCGCACTTGTGGCACACGGTGCAGTGGTCGCCGACGTCCTCGAATTCCTCCCAGTGGCGCAGGCTGACGCCCCGGCGCGTCTGTTCCTCGTACAGGAAGGCTTCGATCAGCAACGATGTGGCGAGGATCTTGTTGCGCGGGCTGTAGAGCAGGTTGGCGCGCGGCACATGCGTCGCGCACACCGGCTTGCACTTGCCGCAGCGCAGGCAATCCTTGATGCTGTCGGAAATGGCGCCGATGTCGCTCTGCTGCATGATCAGCGACTCGTGGCCCATCAGCCCGAAGCTGGGCGTGTAGGCGTGGCTGAGGTCGGCCGAGTGTTCGCCCTGCCCCGCCACGTAGCGCAGCAGCTTGCCCTTGTTGAAGCGGCCGTCGGGGTCGATGCGGCGCTTGTAGTCCGCAAAATCCTGCAGCTCGCCGTCGGTCAGGAACTCGAGCTTGGTGATGCCGATGCCATGCTCGCCGGAGATCACGCCACCCAGGCTGCGCGCCAGCACCATGATGCGCGCCACCGCAGCGTGCGCGGTCTGCAGCATCGCGTAGTTGTCGCTGTTGACGGGGATGTTGGTGTGCACATTGCCGTCGCCGGCGTGCATGTGCAGCGCCACCCAGACGCGGCCGCGCAGCACTTCCTTGTGAATCCGGCGGCACTCTTCGAGCAGCGGTACGAAGGCGGCACCGGCAAAGAGCTGCTGCAGCGGCTTCAACACCTGCGTCTTCCACGACGCGCGCAGCCGGGCATCCTGCAGCAACGCAAAGAATGTCTCGCCGCCGTGTCCGGCCTGCGCGGCATCGAGTCCCGCCAGCCAGCCCGCCCACAGCGCCCGCACCTCGGCCAGCAGTGCGAGCGCCTGCTGCACGCGGTCTTCGAGCAGCTCGGCGCTCGGGATCTCGCCGGCATCGTCGCCCTTGCCCAATGGCAGCGGGCTGCGTGCAAAGAAATGCGCCAGTGCGTCGAGCAGCTCGAGCTTGTTGGCCAGGCTCAACTCGATGTTGATGCGCTCGATGCCGTCGGTGTACTCGCCCATGCGTTCGAGCGGGATCACCACGTCTTCGTTGATCTTGAAGGCGTTGGTGTGCTTGGCGATCGCCGCCGTGCGCTTGCGGTCGAGCCAGAACCGCTTGCGCGCGTCGGCGCTGACGGCGACGAAGCCTTCGCCGGAGCGACTGTTGGCAATGCGCACCACCTCGCTGGTGGCGCGCGCCACCGCCCGCTCGTCGTCGCCGACGATGTCGCCGAACAGCACCATCTTCGGCAGCCCGCTGCCCTGCGCGGCGCGCTTGCTCTTGGTGGCGTAGCCCACGGCCTTGAGGTAGCGGTCGTCGAGATGCTCGAGACCGGCGAGCTTGACGTCGCTCTGCGCGAACAGGTAGTCCTTGATCTCGACGATGCTCGGCACGGCGTCCTTGGCATTGCCGAAGAACTCCAGGCACACCGTGCGCACATGTGCAGGCATGCGGTGCACGACCCAGCGTGCGCTGGTGATCAGCCCGTCGCAACCCTCTTTCTGGATGCCCGGCAGTCCGGCAAGGAACTTGTCGGTCACGTCCTTGCCGAGACCTTTCTTGCGGAACGTGCGGCCGGGGATGTCCAGGCGTTCGGTGCGCTCGAGTTTCTTGCCGCTGGCGTCAAAGTACTTCAGCTCGAAGCTCGCGACGTCGACGTCGTGGATCTTGCCCAGGTTGTGGTTCAGGCGCACCACCTCGAGCCATTTGGCCTCTGGCGTCACCATCCGCCAGCTGGCCAGGTTGTCGAGCGCGGTGCCCCACAGCACGGCCTTCTTGCCGCCGGCATTCATCGCGATGTTGCCGCCGACGCAGCTGGCTTCGGCCGATGTCGGGTCGACCGCGAACACGAAGCCGGCGCGCTCGGCCGCATCGGCCACACGCTGCGTCACCACGCCGGCTTCGCTCCATACGGTGGCCACCGGTGCATCGACGCCCGGCAGCACCGTCATCTCCACCCCGCTCATCGCTTCGAGCTTCTCGGTGTTGATGACCGCGCTGCGCCAGGTCAGCGGCACCGCACTGCCGGTGTAGCCGGTGCCGCCGCCGCGCGGGATGATCGTCAGGCCGAGCTCGATGCAGCCCTTCACCAGCCCGGCCATCTCGGCCTCGCTGTCGGGCGTGAGCACGACGAACGGCATCTCGATGCGCCAGTCGGTGGCGTCGGTGACATGCGAAACGCGCGACAAACCGTCGAACTTGACGTTGTCCTTCGCTGTGTGGCGCCCGAGGACGCGGCGCGTCAGCTTGCGCAAGTCCCAGACGGCGCGAAAGTGCGCGGCAAACCGCTCGACGGCAGCACGGGCGGCGAGCAGGAGTTCGCCGACCAGCGCATCGCGCTCGGCATCGTCGGCAGGCGTGCGCCGCTTTTCGACTTCGCCCAAGCGGTGATGCAAGGCCTCGATCAGCTGGGCACGCCGCTTCGGGTTGTCGAGCAGGTCATCTTCGAGATAGGGATTGCGCTGCACGACCCAGATGTCGCCGAGGACTTCGTACAGCATCCTTGCCGAGCGGCCGGTACGACGTTCGTCGCGCAGCCGCGACAACAGCACCCAGGCGTGCTCGCCGAGCACCCGCCGCACGATCTCGCGGTCGGAAAACGACGTGTAGTTGTAGGGAATCTCGCGCAGGCGCGGCGCGGCGGATTCATCGGCGGCAGCGCCGACGTGCAGAGGCAGGGGTGCGTTCATCGGATCGAGGCGCCTGGTGGGTTCGCGCCTGCGGCAGCACTTGAGCGACGATCCTACCGCAGTGCAGCATCACGGCCCTTCTTCAGACCGCGAATACGCGGCATGCGCGGGGTTATCCCCGTTGCCCGCAACCACCCTTCCATGCCAGAAACGGGGTTGTCATCAAATTTGCGCACACTCGCTGGTCATGCCGATCAGCGCCCATCGATCTTCCCTCACGGAGTTGCCATGAAACTGCAATCACTCGCCCTCGCTTCTCTGCTCGCACTGGGCGCCGCCTCGGCCCAGGCCCAGACTGAAATCCAATGGTGGCATTCGATGACCGCCGTCAACAACGAGTGGGTCAACGACCTGGCCAAGGACTTCAACGCCAGCCAGAAGGACTACAAGATCGTGCCGACCTTCAAGGGCGCGTACGACGTGTCGTTCACGGCCGCGGTCGCGGCCTTCCGCGCCGGCCAGGCGCCGCACATCCTGCAGGTGTTCGAGGTCGGCACCGCGACGATGATGGCCAGCAAGGGCGTCAGCGTGCCGGTCGGCAAGGTCATGAAGGACGCCGGCTACAAGTTCGACCCTGCCGCCTACATCCCGGCCGTGGCCGGCTACTACACGGCGCCGAACGGCGAGATGCTGAGCTTCCCGCTGAACAGCTCGACGACGGTGTTCTACATCAACAAGGATGCCTTCAAGGCCGCCGGCATCGATGCCAGCAAGCCGCCGACCACCTGGCCCGAGGTGGCGCTGGCGGCGGCCAAGCTCAAGGCCAGCGGCCACAAGTGCCCGCTGACGATCGCCTGGCAGGGCTGGACCCAGCTGGAGAGCTTCTCGACCTGGCACAACGTCGAGCTCGCCACCAAGGGCAATGGCCTCAAGGGCCTCGATGCGCGATTGGTGCTGAATTCGCCGCTGCATGTGCGCCATATCGAGAACCTTGCCAACATGGCCAAGCAGGGCCTGTTCGTCTACAAGGGCCGCGCCAACACGCCCGAGGCCAGCTTCGTCTCCGGCGAGTGCGCAATGATCACGACGTCCTCGGGCTTCTACGGCAACGTCAAGAAGAACGCCAAGTTCGACTTCACGCTGGCCACCCTGCCCTACTACCCCGACGTGCCCGGCGCACCGCAGAACACCGTGATCGGCGGCGCCAGCCTGTGGGTGATGTCAGGCAAGAAGCCGGCCGAGTACAAGGGCGTGGCGGCGTTCTTCAACTACCTGTCCAGCCCCGAAGTGCAATCGGCCAGCCACAAGCGCACGGGTTACCTGCCGATCACCAACGCGGCCTTCGCACTGACGGAAAAGTCAGGCTTCTACAAGGAGAACCCGGGCACCGACGTCGCGCCGACCCAGATGGTGCGCAAGGTCACCGACAAGTCGCGCGGCATCCGGCTGGGCAACTACGTGCAGATCCGCACCATCGAGGACGAAGAACTCGAGAACGTGTGGTCCGGCAAGAAGACCGCCAAGGAGGGATTGGACTCGATCGTCACGCGCGGCAACGAACTCCTGGAGCGCTTCGAGAAGGCCAACAAGGGCTGACGACGCTTGCATGGCCGCCGAGAAGCGCGTCACCTTCCGTTCCCCCTGGCTGCCCTGGGCGCTGCTGGCGCCCCAGGTGGTCGTGATCGCGGTGTTCTTCTTCTGGCCGGCGGGCCAGGCGCTGGTGCAATCGCTGCAGCAGTCCGACGCGTTCGGCACTTCCGTCGAATGGGTCGGGCTGGAGAATTTCCGCAACTTGTGGAACGACGAGACCTACCTGGCGTCGTTCTCGACCACCGCGGTGTTCTCGGTGCTGGTGGCCTCGCTGGGCCTGTCGCTGTCGCTGCTGCTGGCGGTATTTGCCGACCGCGTGGTCAAGGGCTCGGGCATCTACCGCACGCTGCTGATCTGGCCGTACGCGGTGGCCCCCGCGGTGGCCGGCGTGCTGTGGCTGTTCATGTTCGCGCCCAGCGTGGGCATCGTGTCCTACCTGCTGCGCGAACGCGGCTTCGAGTGGAACCACCTGCTCAACGGCAACCACGCGATGGCGCTGATCGTGATGGCCGCGGTGTGGAAGCAGATCGCCTACAACTTCCTGTTCTTCCTGGCCGGATTGCAGTCGATCCCGAAATCATTGATCGAGGCCGCGGCAATCGACGGCGCGACGCCGTGGCGGCGTTTCTGGACGATCCAGTTCCCGCTGCTGTCCCCGACCACGTTCTTTCTGCTGGTGATCAATGTCGTCTACGTGTTCCTCGATACCTTCGCCATCGTCGATGCGGCCACCTCGGGCGGGCCGGGCAAGGACACCGCGATCCTGGTCTACAAGCTCTATTACGACGCCTTCAAGGCCATGGACCTGGGCGCGTCGGCGGCGCAGTCGGTGGTGCTGATGTTCATCGTCATCATCTTCACGGTGATCCAGTTCCGCTTCGTCGAAAAGAAGGTGAACTACTGATGAGCACTGACCGTGGTTGAGCGCCGCCCGCTGCTGGGCCTCCTCGCGCATGTGGTGCTGATCATCGGCGTGCTGATCGTCGCCCTGCCGGTCTACATCACGTTCGTCGCGTCGACCCACGCCAACGAGGCCATCATCCACCCGCCGATGCCGTTGACGCCGGGCTCGCACATGGTCGAGAACTACACCGCGGTGCTGACCGGCACGCAGGAAGGCGGCGGGTCGAAGGCGGCGGTCGGGCAGATGATGATCGTCAGCCTGGTCACGGCGCTGGTGATCGCGGTCGGCAAGATCGCGATATCGCTGCTGTCGGCCTTCGCGATCGTCTATTTCCGCTTCCCGTTCCGGATGTTCTTCTTCTGGGCCATCTTCGTCACGCTGATGCTGCCGGTGGAGGTGCGCATCGCACCGACCTACAAGGTGGTGTCGGACCTCGGCATGCTGAACACCTATGCCGGTCTCACCGTGCCGCTGATCGCCTCGGCCACCGCCACCTTCCTGTTCCGCCAGTTCTTCCTGACGGTGCCCGACGAACTGACCGAAGCCTCGCGCATCGACGGCGCAGGCCCGTTGCGCTTCTTCTGGGACGTGCTGGTGCCGCTGTCGCGGACCAGCATCGCCGCGCTGTTCGTGATCCAGTTCATCTACGGCTGGAACCAGTACCTGTGGCCATTGCTGGTGACGACCAGCGAGGACATGTACCCGGTGGTGATCGGCATCAAGCGCATGATCTCCGGCGGCGACGCGCAGACCGAGTGGGGTGCCGTGATGGCCACCGCGATGCTGGCGATGATCCCGCCGGCGCTGGTGGTGCTGCTGATGCAGCGCTGGTTCGTCAAGGGCCTGGTTGATACCGAAAAATAAGCGAGCAACCATGGGCGCGATCAGCATCCGCAATGTCGTCAAACGCTACGGCAAGGGGCCGAAGGCCAACCAGGTCATCCACGGTGTCGACGCCGAGATCACCGATGGCGAGTTCGTCGTCATCGTCGGCCCGTCGGGCTGCGGCAAGAGCACGCTGCTGCGGATGGTGGCCGGGCTGGAGGAGATCTCCGGCGGCGAGATCTCGATCGGCGGTCGCGTGGTCAACGACATCGAACCGAGCGAACGCGACATCGCGATGGTGTTCCAGAACTACGCGCTCTACCCGCACATGAGCGTCTTCGACAACATGGCCTACGGCCTGAAGATCGCCAAGGTGCCGGTGGCCGAGATCAAGGCTCGCGTCGACAAGGCGGCAGCGATCCTGCAGCTCGGGCCTTATCTGATGCGCAAGCCGCGCGAGCTGTCGGGGGGCCAGCGTCAGCGCGTGGCGATGGGGCGAGCCATCGTGCGCGAGCCGGCGGTGTTCCTGTTCGACGAGCCGCTTTCGAACCTCGATGCCAAGCTGCGCGCAGCGACCCGGCTCGAGATCCAGAAGCTGCACCGCGAACTCGGCGTGACTTCGCTGTTCGTCACCCACGACCAGATCGAGGCGATGACCCTGGCCGAGCGCATGATCGTGATGAATGCCGGACGGATGGAGCAGATCGGCACGCCCGAGGAGGTCTATGCGCGACCGGCCACGACCTTCGTCGCCGGCTTCATCGGCAGCCCGCCGATGAACCTGCTCGACGGCCACGCCGACGGCAGCCGCTTCACGGTCAATGGCGTCACGCTGGCGCTGCCGCAACCGGCGCCGCGCAGCGGCCCGCTGCTGCTGGGCGTGAGGCCCGAGCACGCCGCTGTGGCCGACGCAGGCTGGGCGCTGCAAGTCGAGTTGGTCGAGATGCTCGGCGCCGAGCGATTGGTCCATGGTCGCCTCGGCGACACGCCATTCACGTTGCGCGTCGATGCGACGCTGGTACCGCCACGGCCCGGCGGCACACTGTGGCTGCAGGTGGCCGCCCACCACCTGCATTGGTTCGACCGCGATACGCAGCAGCGGGTGTGAGCGCGTCGCCGGGCCGCTCCCAAGACGCGCTGCGCCCTGGAGGCTGACATGAATTCGCCCTGGCCCTATCCGTTCTGGATCGCTCACCGTGGCGCCGGCAAGCTGGCGCCGGAGAACACGTTGGCAGCATTCCGGATCGGCGCACAGTACGGTTACAGCGCGTTCGAATGCGACGTCAAGCTGAGCGCCGACGACGTGCCCTTCCTGCTGCACGATGCGGCGCTGGCACGCACGACGCAGGTCGACGGCGTGGCCGGCGAGCGGCCCTGGTCCTATCTGTCGCAACTCGACGCCGGGGGCTGGCACAGCCGGCGCTATGCCGGCGAGCCGATGCCCACGCTGGCTGCGATCGCGCACTACGTGCGACGCAATCGCTTCGCGCTGAACATCGAGATCAAGCCGACGCCCGGTCACGACGAGCGGACCGGCCGCATCGTCGCGCGCGACGCGGCCCGCCTGTGGATGCACGATCCGCGGCCGCCGCTGCTCAGTTCGTTCCAGCCGCTGGCGTTGAAGGCGGCGCAGCAGGCCGCACCGGCGCTGCCGCGGGCGTTGCTGATCGACGCGCTGTGGGACGGCTGGCAGCAGACGGCGCAGTCGCTCGGCTGCGTGGCCGTGGTCGCCGACCAGGCGCTGCTGGACCGCGCGTTGATCGAGCAGCTGCACGCCCAGGGTTGGCGGGCGCTGGCCTACACCGTCAACGACGAGGCCGTCGCGCACCGCCTGCGCGACGCCGGCATCGACGGGCTGATCACCGACGCTGTCGACCAGTTCCCGCCCACCGACGCGGGCTGAGGCCCGCGCCCCCGCTCACGCCCCGCTGGCGCCGCCGCTGGGCAGAGCCACCAGCGCCTCGGCGCCGAGCTGATCGTCGAACGTCTCCGGCGCCGGCAACGCACGCACGCCGCGCAGCAGCGGATGACGCCAGGCCGCGAGCGCGACGCACAGTGCGCCGACACCGGCAAACGCGAGCGACGCGCGCAGATCGACATGCTCGCCGAGCCAACCGCCGATCAGGGCCCCGGGGCCGGCCGGCAGCAGGATCAGCCAGCGCATGGTGCTGGTCATGCGACCCAGCAGCGGCGCCGGCGTGACCGCCTGCCGCAGCGACAGGAAGTTGATGAAGATCAGCACCGCGCCGAAGCCGAAGCACACCAGCATGCCGGCAAACATCGCCTGACCAACGCCGTGCGCCGGCGCCAGCGCCAGCAGCAACCAGCCCACGCCGCACACGGCCAGACCGAGCAGCAGCGACGGTCCCGGCCCGACGCGGGCCGAGATGCGGTGGCCGAGCGTGCTGGCGGCGATGGTGCCGATGCCCAGGCCGACGAAACTGAGGCCGATCTGCGACTCGTTCATGCCCAGCGTGCGGGTCGCAAACAGGATCTGCACCACGATCGCCGCGTGGTGGCACATCTGCCACAGGCCGACCGTGCACGCCATCGTCACCAGCAGCGGCGTGCCACGCACGAAGTGCAGGCCAGCGCGCAGGTCGCGCCAGAAGTGCGCATCCTTGGGCGGGGCAAGCTGCTCCTGCACCTTGACCCCGCGCAGGATCGCGACCGACGCCATCAGCATCAGTGCGTCGAGCAGCAGTGCCATCGGTGCACCGACAGCCTTGATCAGCGCGCCGGCAAACCCTGGCCCGGCCACCTCGGCGCCCGAACTGGCCAGCGCGTTGCGCGCGTGGGCTTCGACCAGGCGCTGGCGCGGCACCACCTGCGTCAGCACGATCTGCGCCGCCGAACCGGCGACGACGTAGACACAACCCATCACGAAGGCCACCACGTACATCCACGGCATCGACAGCCAGCCCAGCACCCAGGCCAGCGGCACGCTGGCGACGATCAGGCCGAGGGCAGCCTCGCCGGCGATGTAGACCGGCAACTTGCGCACGCGATCGAGCCAGACGCCGCTGGGCAGGCTCAGCAGCACGAAGGGGGCGATCTCCATCGCCACCAGCAGGCCCATCTGCGTCGGGCTGGCGTGCAGCAGCACCACAGCGGTCAATGGCAGCGCCAGCATCGTGATCTGGCCGCCGAGCGAGCTGATCAGGATCGACGTCCATAGCCGCCGATAGACGGCATCGCGCAGCAGGTCTTCGGGTGGCAGTGCGAAGCGCTGCCTGAATGAAGCGAGAAAGGAGTGAATCATGTGGGCTCTCGTCAGCAACGGAGCGGTCTTGTGGACCGCCTTGCGCGCCAGGCCTCAAAAAGACTTCGGGCCTGACGCCGATGTTTCGGCGCAGGCCCGGTCGGGGCGAAGCCGAAGAGGAAGACTCAGTGCGCGACCACCGATGCGCCCGGCACCGGCATGCTGCGCAGGCAGCGTCGGTTCGGGATGTCGTGGGTGGTCATGGCGCGATCTCCAGGGCTCGAAGAGTGGGTGCGATGCTAGCAGTGCCCCCGCGCCGCAGGCAAGCCGGCAGATCCCTAACTGCGGTAGTCGGCGTTGATGCTGACGTAATCGTGCGACAGGTCGCAAGTCCAGACCGTGGCGTGCGCCGGGCCGCGGTGCAAGTCGACGCGCACCGTGATCTCGGCCTGCTTCATCACCCTCTGGCCCTGCTCTTCGCGGTAGTCGGGGTGGCGGCCACCGCGAACGACCACGTGCACGTCGTCGAGGAAGAGGTCGATCAGAGACTGGTCGAGGTCGTCGATGCCGGCATAGCCCACCGCCGCCAGGATGCGCCCGAGGTTGGGGTCGCTGGCGAAGAACGCCGTCTTCACCAGCGGCGAATGGGCGATCGCATACGCGGCAAGGCGGCACTCGTCTTTCGATCGCCCGCCGTCGACGCGCACGGTGATGAACTTGGTCGCACCCTCGCCGTCGCGCACGATCGCCTGCGCCAGCTGGCGCGCGACCGCGAACACCGCCTCGCGCAGCAGCGCGCCCTCGGGCGATTCCAGCTGGGTGATCGGCGCGTGACCGGCCTGACCGGTGGCGATCAGCACGAACGAATCGTTGGTGCTGGTGTCGCCATCGATGGTGATGCGGTTGAAGCTCTGGTCGGCCGCTTCGCGGACCAGGCCCTGCATCAGAGCCGGCTCGATCACGGCATCGGTGGCCACGAAGCCGAGCATCGTGGCCATGTTCGGCCGAATCATCCCGGCACCCTTGGCAATGCCCGTCACGTTGACCGTCTTGCCGCCGATGGCGACCTGCCGCGACGCGGCCTTGGGCAGCGTGTCGGTGGTCATGATGCCTTGCGCCGCATCGAGCCAGTGACCGGGTGCCAAGTCGGCCACAGCCGCCGGCAGGCCGGCGACGATGCGATCGACCGGCAGCGTCTCCATGATCACGCCGGTGGAAAACGGCAGCACCTGCTCGGGCGCAAGCCCAAGCCGCTGCGCCAGCGCGATGCAGGTGGTGCGGGCCCGCACCATCCCATCGTCCCCGGTACCGGCGTTGGCATTGCCGGTGTTGATCACCAGCGCGCGAACACCCCGGCCCGCCGCCAGATGCTCGCGGCAGACCTGCACCGGTGCGGCGCAGAAGCGATTGCGCGTGAACACCGCCGCCACGTTCGAGCGCTCGGCCAGCGCGAACAGCACCAGGTCCTTGCGATTGGCCTTGCGCACGCCGGCCATCGCCACGCCGATCTCGACGCCGGCCACCGGATGCAAGTCATGCGCGTCGGGGGCGCTCAGGTTGACGGGCATGGCGACGCCTCCGGGCAGGTCAGGCCAGCTTGCCGTGGCAGTGCTTGTACTTCTTGCCGCTGCCGCAAGGGCAGGGGTCGTTGCGGCCAACGCGCGGCACCGCCTGGGCCAGCGTGGCCAGGTCGGGTTCCTGCGACACGCTGCCGTCCTCGTTGGGGTGGGTGTAGGTCACGTTGCTGACCTGGCTGGCCTTTTCCTCGATGGCCTCGGCCGCCTGCGCCACCTGCTCCTGGGTCTGGATGCGCACCGTCATCAGCACCCGCGTGACTTCCATCTTCACGACGTCGAGCAACTGCGAGAACAGCTCGAAGGCCTCGCGCTTGTACTCCTGCTTCGGGTTCTTCTGCGCATAGCCGCGCAGATGGATGCCCTGGCGCAGGTAGTCCAGCGCCGCCAGGTGCTCGCGCCAGTGACTGTCGATCGACTGCAGCAGCACCATGCGCATGAAGGGCGTGAACTGCTCGCTGCCGACCTGCTCGAGCTTGGCCGCGAAGGCCTCGTCGGCAGCCTGCACGACACGCGCGACGATGTCGTCGTCATCGATCGAATCGCTGGCCTCGACCATTGCCTTCAGTGGCACGTCGAGCTGCCACTCCTCGCGCAACGTCTTCTCCAGGCCTTCGAGATCCCACTGCTCCTCGAGGCTCTCGGCAGGCACGAACGTGCGCACCACGTCGGTCATCGTGCTCTTGCGCAGGTTGGTGATCTGCTCATCGAGCGATGCCGCCTCGAGGATCTCGTTGCGCTGCTGGTAGATGACCTTGCGCTGGTCGTTGCTGACGTCGTCGTATTCGAGCAATTGCTTGCGCATGTCGAAGTTGCGGGCCTCGACCTTGCGCTGCGCGCCCTCGATGCTGCGGGTCACGATGCCGGCTTCGATGGCCTCGCCCTCGGGCATCTTCAGCCGGTCCATGATCGCGCGCACGCGGTCGCCGGCAAAGATGCGCATCAGCGGATCTTCCAGCGACAGGTAGAAGCGCGACTGGCCCGGGTCGCCCTGGCGTCCCGCACGGCCGCGCAGCTGGTTGTCGATGCGCCGGCTCTCGTGGCGCTCGGTGGCAATGATGCGCAGCCCGCCCTCGGCCTTGACCTTGTCGTGCAGGCCCTGCCATTCGTCCTTCAGCTGCTGGATGCGGCGCGCCTTCTCGTCGGCCGGCAGGCTCTCGTCGGCCTCGATGAACTGCACCTGCTTCTCGACGTTGCCGCCGAGCACGATGTCGGTGCCGCGGCCGGCCATGTTGGTGGCGATGGTCACCACGCCGGGGCGGCCGGCCTGGGCCACGATCTCGGCTTCCTTGGCGTGCTGCTTGGCGTTGAGCACCTGGTGCGGCAGGCCCGCCTTCTCGAGCATGCCGGAGATCAGCTCGGAGTTCTCGATCGACGTCGTGCCGACCAGCGTCGGTTGGCCGCGCGCATGGCAATCCCGGATGTCGGCGATGACCGCGTCGAACTTCTCCTTGGCGGTCTTGTAGACCAGGTCGAGTTCGTCCTTGCGGATGGTCGGCATGTTCGGCGGAATGACCACCGTCTCCAGGCCATAGATTTCCTGGAATTCGTAGGCCTCGGTGTCGGCCGTGCCGGTCATGCCCGCCAGCTTGGCGTACATGCGGAAGTAGTTCTGGAACGTGATCGACGCCAGCGTCTGGTTCTCGCTCTGGATCTGCACGCGCTCCTTGGCCTCGACGGCCTGGTGCAGGCCGTCGCTCCAGCGCCGGCCGGTCATCAGGCGCCCGGTGAACTCGTCGACGATCACGACCTCGCCGTTCTGCACCACGTAATGCTGGTCGCGGTTGTACAGGTGGTTGGCCCGCAGCGCGGCGTACACATGGTGCATCAGCGTGATGTTGGCCGGGTCGTAAAGGCTCGCGCCCTCGGCCAGCAGCCCGGCCTCGCCGAGGATGCGCTCGGCGTTCTCGTGGCCCTGTTCGGTCAGGAAGACCTGATGGCCCTTTTCGTCGACGGTGAAGTCGCCCGGCTCGATCACGCCTTCACCGGTGCGCAGGTCGAGTTCGCCGATCTGCTTCTTCAGTTGCGGAATCACCGCATTGATGCGCACGTACAGGTCGGTGTGGTCCTCGGCCTGGCCGCTGATGATCAGCGGTGTGCGGGCCTCATCGATCAGGATCGAGTCGACCTCGTCGACGATCGCGAAATTCAGGCCGCGCTGGGTGCGGTCGGCGACCTCGTAGACCATGTTGTCGCGCAACAGGTCGAAACCGAACTCGTTGTTGGTGCCGTAGGTCACGTCGGCCGCATAGGCGGCCTGCTTCTCTTCGCGTGACATGCCGGGCACGTTGACGCCCACCGTCAGGCCCAGGAAGGTGTAGAGGCGCCCCATCCACTCGGCGTCGCGCCGCGCCAGGTAATCGTTGACCGTGACGACGTGCACCCCCTTGCCGGCCAGCGCATTCAGGTACACCGGCAGCGTCGCCATCAAGGTCTTGCCCTCGCCGGTGCGCATCTCGGCGATCTTGCCGGCGTGCAGCACCATGCCGCCGATCAGCTGCACGTCGAAGTGGCGCATCTTCAGCGTGCGCTTGCCGGCCTCGCGCACCGCGGCAAACGCCTCAGGCAGCAACCCATCGAGGTCTTCGCCTGCGGCCACGCGCTGGCGCCATTCGTCGGTCTTGGCGCGCAGGGCGGCGTCGTCGAGCGCTTCGAATGCCGGCTCGAGGGCATTCACCTTCTGCACGACCGTGCGGTACTGCTTGAGCAGGCGGTCGTTGCGGCTGCCGAAGATCGAGGTGAGGAGTTTGGGCAACATGCGGGGCGTGGATTCTTGGTCTTGGAGCGTAGCTGGCCCGTGTGAGATGGGACGGCTCCGGGCATTCGCAAGGGCAGGTCAAGGCATGCGCATGCCCACGCCTCGCATCAAACGCACAAAGTGCGAGATTTTACCCGGGGGTCAGCGCGCGCGCCTGGTGGCCGACTGCAGCCGCGGATCGCCGGCGCGTGCCGCCAGAAAGCGCGCCGGATTCTGCGGCACACCCTCGACCAGCACCTCGAAGTGCAGGTGCGGTCCGGTCGAGCGGCCGCTGGTGCCGACATAGGCGACCAGTTGACCCCGCTTGACCAGGTCACCGGGCTTGACCAGCACCTTCGAGGCGTGGGCATAGCGCGTCAGCAGGCCGTTGCCATGGTCGATCTCGACCAGCTTGCCGTAGGCCGGGTGCGGTTCCGTCGACACCACCATGCCCCCCGCCGCGGCCAGGATCGGTGTGCCGACATCGGCCGGGAAATCGAGCCCCGTATGCAACGCCGGGCGGCCCGAGAACGGGTCACTGCGGAAGCCGAACCCCGATCCGATGGGGCCGTCGATCGGTGCCGAACTGGGCACCATCAGCTGCGTCAGTCGACCTTCGAGCAACCGCGACTCGATCAGCGTGAAGAGGTCGGTGGTCTGCTCGGTGCGCTCGTCGAGTCGAACGACGTGCTCGCTCAGACCGTCGAGCGACTGCAAGCGCTCGATCCGCCCGTTGTCAGGCACGAACGGACCGCCCTGCCCGCCCTTGGCGGACACGGCCGGCGCCGAGGCGGCACCGCCGACCGCCCGCAACAGCGGCTTGAATTCCTCCGGCTTGACACCGGCCAGGCCCGAGACACGGTCACCCATCGCCTCGAGTTTGAGCAGCTTGGCCTGCATCTCGCCGACCTTCTTGGCCATCGCGTCGAGGTTCTCGCGCACGAAACGATCGCGCTGCGCCGTTTCGTCGCGAACCACCCACTTCACCACCTGGCTGACGACTGGCCAGCCGTCGCGCACCGCCGTGAGGAAGACGAAGTGGTAGATCGCGCCGGACAGCACCATCAGCAAGGCCGCAAGCACCGCCAGCATCGCGCCGAGTTGCAGTCGATTGAATTGCAGCACGCGCGTTTGCGCGAGGCTGCCGTGAGTGATCATTATCTGCATCAGCCTAAACTCCTCGGCATGGTTCCGACCAAGCCATCCACGTCTGCGGTTCCGCTGGGCATCAGCCTGGCCCGTGCGCTCGATCAGAACACCAGCCTGGCCGATCTGGCGCGACGCCTGGAACAATCGAATGCGCGCTATGCCGCGATTCGCCTCCACCTGCCCGAGCCGTTGCGCGCGCAAGTGCGGGCGGGGCCGGTCGACGATCAAGGCTGGTCGCTGCTGGCCTCCAATGCGGCCGTCGCCGCCAAGTTGCGCCACCTGCTGCCGCGTCTGGCCGAGACACTGCGCGAGCAGGGCTGGCCGGAGTTGCCGATCCGCGTGCGCATCCGCTCGCGCTGACCGGTACCACCCCCGGGCGTTGAAGTGGCATCCGACAAAGTGCCAATTATGGCGTCGATGTAGACCCTGATGCCGTCGGCAAAGTTGGTGGCAAACATCGTGGCACTTCGGCTTTGTGCCGATCGACGCCGATCTCAGGCGGCGTTGCGGGATGGTGACTCAGATGCTGAAACGACAGTAGAAGCAACGCAACGTCCGAATGTGTTTGGCGGCACGACAAAGACGAAAAGTGTGACGTGTGCACCAATTTGGGGGGGAAGGGGGAAAGCGGAAACAGTTGGCCGTGCCGTTCATTGGCCTACCTTAGAATTCCATAAGGGTGAATCGAATACTGCTCAACCAACTATCGACAAGGGATTCCATGCCAGCCACGCTCTTATCGCAGTCGTCTGACCGGTTACCGCAATCTGGCCGACGCCCAGGTCTGATTTCACTGGCGAGTCACTTTCTGTGGCTGCTCCTGGCAGTCTTGATCGCGGCAACCGTGATGGCTGCTCCCGCTCACTCGGCAGTCAGCGTGCGGGTTGACGCGCGACCGATTGGGGATCCGATCAAAGCTATCAGTGACTGTCACGGACGCCGGCGGCGCTCCAGGCAACTTCACCAGTGCCAGTTCGCAGCAAGTTCTCACGACGCTTGCCGAACAGACTGGTGCCGAGTTCTACCCAGCCCCCAAGGTCTCGGAGATCAGCGGTGCGTACCTGCAAGTCTCGGAGCTTCTGAACAACGGTTACCTGCTCACTTTCGACTCGACCATCACCGACTGCGGTACGCACACGCTCGGGGTCCAGGTCACGGGGCAGGCTGCAGTGACGGAACCGTTCACCCGCTGTACGCCCCTGCTCGCACCGGATGTTCGGGGGCTGACGCAAGCTGATGCCACCTATCGAGTTGAACAAGTTTGGTCTGGCTTTGGGCCCCGTCAGCACGGAGGCGAACTACGTGGTGTCCGCCGGCGGCGTCGTCCGGCAAGAACCCGCGGCCGGGACCGTCGTGCAACCGGGTTCAGTGGTGAGCCTGGTGATATCGAGCGGTCCGCCGACCGCCTCCAGGGAGAGCAGCGGCGGTGGCGCCACCGGTCCCGTCGAACTGGTGGCGGGCTTGTTGTTGCTCGCAGCGCTGAGGCGTTGGCGAGCCGCAGGCGCACGGTGATCCCTTCTTGACGACGGGCGCTCAGATCAGCCCGCTGCGTCAATTGGTGCCGACTATCCGAATCGAACGGATGACCTACCGCTTACAAGGCGGTTGCTCTACCAGCTGAGCTAAGTCGGCGACATGCCGGCGGCAATTCTAGGCCGCCGTGGCCGGGAAGGCGTTACTTGATGCGCTTGAGCGCAGGGCGGGCGCCGCCGCCGGGCGGTGGTTCGGGCGGCTCGGCTTCGCCCGCATCCGCCGCCGACGCGTCGACCGAGGTCAAACGGGGCCCGTGACGTGGCCCGGTCTCGCCGGTCGGCAGTGGCGCAAGGCCGGCGCCACCCGGCGCGCTGGGTGCCGGAAAGGCCATGCCCTGGCCGTTTTCGCGCGCATAGATGGCCACGACATGGTCGATCGGCACGGCGATTTCGCGGGCCGAGCCGCCGAACCGGGCCTTGAACGCGATCTGATCGTTGCCCAGCTTCAGGCCGCTCGTGGCCTCGAAACCGACGTTGAGCACGATCTCGTTGTTCTTCACGTACTCCTGCGGCACCTGCACGCTGGCGTCGACGTAGACCGCGATGTAGGGCGTGAAACCGTTATCGGTGCACCAGTCATGCAGCGCGCGAATCAGGTACGGGCGCGTCGAGCTGCCCTGGCCTTCGGGAGGGATCGGGTTGGCCATCGCCAGTTGCCGGATCTCGCGGGCGGCCTACTTGCGCATCACCTTCTCGGACGGCGTCAGCGCCTCGATGTAGGCCGGGCGCGAGAAGATGCGCTCGGCGTACTTCAACAGCGGCAACGCATTCTTCGACAGATCGATGCCGTAGTAGTCGAGGCGCCACAGCAGCGGGGCGATTGCCACGTCGAGCATCGAGAAGTCGTCACCCAGCATGTACTTGTTCTTCAGGAAGATCGGCGCCAGCTGGGTCAGGCGGTCGCGGATCTGGCCGCGGGCGCGTTCGAGCTGCTTGTCGGTCGCCTTGATCCCGCTGCGGGCCTCGAGGATGTTGACGTTGGCAAACAACTCCTTCTCGAAGTTGAACAGGAACAGGCGCACGCGCGCACGCGCCACCGGGTCGCCCGGCATCAGCTGCGGATGCGGGAAGCGCTCGTCGATGTACTCGTTGATGATGTGTGACTCGTACAGGATCAAGTCGCGCTCGACCAGGATCGGCACCTCGTTGTACGGATTCATCAATGCGATGTCTTCGGGCTTCGCGAACAGATCGACATCGCGAATCTCGAAGTCCATCCCCTTCTCGAACAGCACGAAGCGGCAGCGGTGCGAGTAAGGACAGGTGGTTCCGGAATAAAGCACCATCATGGCGGTGGCTCCCTTGCTGGTGATCGGATTGGATCGGAATTTAGGGGATCTCAAAACACGAGGCGCAGTGGATGCGTCACCGCACCCACTGCGCCGCTGGCGCGGTGAAAGTTACTTGACGTCCTTCCAGTACGCGGCGTTCAGGAACCACGCGATGACCGTGAACAGGCCGAGGAACACCAGCACCCACACGCCAAGCTGCACGCGGGTCTTCTGCACCGGTTCGCTCATCCACTGCAGGAATGCGACCAGGTCAGCGGCTGCATTGTCGTATTCACGCGCGTCCAGGGTGCCCGCCTTCACCACTTCCCAGCGGCCGGTGAAGACCTCCGACTCGTGCCCATGGTCGGTCTTCTTCTCGAAGATCGGCCGGCGCTCGCCCTGCAACTGCCAGAGCACGTGAGGCATGCCGACGCTGGGAAATGCCAGGTTGTTCCAGCCTGTCGGCTTGCTGTCGTCACGGTAGTACGTTCGCAGGTAGGTGTAGAGGTAGTCGGCGCCGCTGCCCTGCCCGGCAGCCGAGCGCGAGCGCGCGATCACCGACAGGTCGGGGGGGGCGGCACCGAACCATTCCTTGGCCTGGCGGGCATCGATGGCGGCCTTCATCGTGGCGCCGACCTTGTCGCCGGCGAACAGCAGGTTGTCCTTGATCTGCTCCGTCGTGAGGCCGATATCGACCATGCGGTTGTAGCGCATGTAGGCTGCCGAGTGGCAATTGAGGCAGTAGTTGACGAACAGCTTCGCGCCGTGCTGCAGCGCGGCGCTGTCGTTCAGCTTCTCGGTCGGGAACTTGTCCCAGGCCAAGCCACCGCCCGCCGCGTGAGCGCCACCGGCGAGCAGCAGCAACGACAGCAACACCGACTGGAGGATTCTCTTGATCATGGTCGTTGTTCTCTTCAGCGGGTTGCGGTCAATGCGGCCGGAAGACCACGCGGTCGGGCACCGGCTTGAACGTGCCCTGCCGGCTCCACCACGGCATCAACAGGAAGAAGCCGAAGTAGTAGACCGTGCCGATCTGCGCCAGCAGCGTCTTCAGGTCCGACGGGGGCTCGATGCCGAGCCAGCCCAGGATCAGGAAGAACACGACGAACACGCCATACACCGCCTTGTGCCAGTCAGGGCGGTAGCGGATCGACCTGGCGGGGCTGCGGTCGAGCCATGGCAGGAAGAACAGGATGATCACGGCGGCACCCATCACCACCACGCCCCAGAACTTGGCATCGAAGGTCTTCAGCAGCACGATGGCCACCGCGGCCCCGACGAGGATCGCCAACTTGGCGCGGCCTGGCAGCGCGCCCTTCCAGGCCGCCAGCAACGCCGCCACGGCGACCAGCACGCACAGCACGTTGACCATCGGGTCGGTGGTCGCGCGCAGCATCGAGTAGAACGGCGTGAAGTACCAGACCGGCGCGATGTGCGCAGGCGTTTGCAGCGGGTCGGCCGGAATGAAGTTGTTGAACTCCAGGAAATAGCCGCCCATCTCCGGCGCGAAGAAGATGATCGCGGTGAAGATCATCAGGAACACCGACACACCCATGATGTCGTGCACCGTGTAGTAAGGGTGGAACGCGATGCCATCGAGCGGGATACCGGTCTTCGGATCCCTGTTCGCCTTGATCTCGATGCCATCCGGATTGTTCGATCCCACGTCGTGCAGCGCCAGCAGGTGCGCCACCACCAACCCCAGCAGCACCAGGGGAACGGCGATCACGTGAAATGCAAAGAACCGGTTCAGCGTGGCGTCACCGACCACATAGTCGCCGCGGATCAGCAGCGCCAGATCCGGGCCGACGAAGGGGATCGCTGCAAACAGGTTGATGATCACCTGGGCGCCCCAGTAGCTCATCTGGCCCCAGGGCAGCAGGTAGCCGAAGAAGCCCTCGGCCATCATGCACAGGAAGATCGCGCAGCCGAAGATCCAGACCAGCTCACGCGGCTTGCGGTAGCTGCCGTAGAGCAGGCCACGGAACATGTGCATGTAGACGACGACGAAGAACGCGCTGGCGCCGGTGGAATGCATGTAGCGCACCAGCCAGCCCCATGGCACGTCGCGCATGATGTACTCGACCGAGGCGAAGGCCAATGCCGCGTCGGGCTTGTAGTGCATCACCAGGAAGATGCCGGTGACGATCTGGAGCACCAGCACCAGCATCGCCAGCACGCCGAAGAAGTACCAGAAGTTCATGTTCTTCGGAGCGTAGTACTCCGACATGTGAACCCGGTAAGCCTCGAAGGCGGTAGGGAACCGGTTGTGGAACCAGGTCACAGCCTTCTGCGCGATCGGCGCGTCTGCGGGGAGTTCTTTGAATTCAGCCATCGTGGTTGCCTCGTCGTGACTTCGAGCTCAGCAGCTCAGGCCTTCTTGTCTTCGCCGATCAGCAGCTTGCTGTCCGACAGGTACATGTGCGGCGGCACTTCCAGGTTGTCGGGGGCAGGCTTGTTCTTGAACACGCGGCCGGCGAGGTCGAAGGTCGAGCCGTGGCAGGGGCAGAAGAAACCACCCTGCCAGTCATCGGGCAACGACGGTTGCGCGCCGGCCTGCAGTTTGGCAGACGGCGAACAGCCCAGGTGCGAACAGATGCCCACGGCCACCAGGAACTCGGGCTTGATCGAGCGATGCTCATTGCGTGCGTATTCCGGTGTCAGTTCACCGGGCTTGCGCAGCGACTTCGGGTCGGCCAACTGCGGGTCGATCTTCGGCAGCGAGGCCAGTTGCTCCGGCGTGCGCCTGACGATCCACACCGGCTTGCCGCGCCATTCCACCGTGGTCATCTCGCCCGGCTTGAGCGTACCGATGTCGACCTCCACCGCGGCGCCTGCGGCCTTGGCGCGCTCGGACGGCGCAAAGGTGGAGACGAAGGGGACGGCGGTGGCCACGGTGCCGATGGCGCCAGCGCCGCACGCGATGCCGATCCACGTGCGACGGGCCGGATCAATGGCGTCATTGCTCATTCAATTCCTCGTGGTGAGATCACGGACTGAGGGTCAACCGAAGATTCTAGCGGACACACTTGCAGGCCCGGCCCGGTCTTGACTTGGTGCGCTCGTCGTCGATACTGCGCGGCTGCCTGCGCGTGAAATTGCGCTGGCGACGCGAACCACGGACACCACAGGAGAAGACCCCATGAGTTTCTCGAGCGAGTTCAAGGCCTTTGCGATGAAAGGCAACGTCGTCGACCTGGCCGTCGGCGTGATCATCGGCGCAGCATTCGGCAAGATCGTCGATTCGGTGGTGAAGGATCTGATCATGCCGATCGTCGGCAGGATCTTTGGCGGACTCGACTTCTCGAACTACTTCATCCAGCTTGGCAACGCCCCTGCCGACTTCAAGGGACCAATGACCTACGAGGCGCTGAGCAAGGCCGGTGTGCCGCTGTTTGCATACGGCAATTTCATCACCGTGGCGATCAACTTCATCATCCTGGCCTTCATCATCTTCATGATGGTCAAGCAGATCAACCGGCTGAAGAAGGAAGCCCCGGCAGCACCCCCCGCCGCGCCTCCGGAAGACGTGATTCTGTTGCGTGAGATCCGCGACGCGTTGAAGAAGTAGCACAGTGGGGTGCGAGTTGGCTCCATACTTCGCGCAGTGCGCGGTAGCCTGGCTGGGTGCCGCGCCAGCCCGCGCCGGCGTTAGCATGCGATCCGCCCGATGAATCCACCGTTGCCGCGACCGCCCGCCGCCCTGAGCGCGGCGGTGCAGAGAATCAAAGTCACCGCCCGCGAGGCGACGCAGCGCTGCGTCGACGCATTGGGCGTTGCGGCACTCGCCAGCAGCAGCACGAGTGCGCGCGAAGATCTCTTGGCCGCGCAATTCGAGCTCAACCGAAAGCAGTCGGCGTTCGCGATGGTCTTCAACGAGCGGCTCGATGACAGCGTGGCCGCCGAGATGCGCCGTCGCGAGGGTGCCTCACGCGTCAGCACCGTCGGTTCGTCGTGGCAATCGTTGACGCTGGTCGACGACCGGGAGGTCGAGATCCAGGTCAGTGCGGAGCGCTTCGCGATGACCCTGCAGCACAACTGCGAGTGGGAGTTGCGCGAACTCGATGCGCTGGTCGCCGGGCTGTTGCACAAACCGCACACCGAGCGCACCGAGGGCGAGGTGCGCAACCCGCTGCGCCCCGAAGTCATCGGTCGAGCCATGGTGGCGGCGTGCGACGCGGTCAGCGACCGCCCGTCGGTGCGCAAGGCGATGGCCGAGCAGATGGCACGCACGCTGTCCGATGGGATGCCTGCGCTGTACGGCACGATCGTGCAGGAACTCAAGGCCGCCGGCGTCAAGCCCCCGGAGATGGTGGTGCGCTCGGTGCAGGGCCCCGGCAACGAGCTCGGCCAGTTCACCAATACCGGCTACGACACGATGGCTCAGCCAGTGGGCGTCGACACGCCGGACAGCGGGGCTGGCCGCCTGGGCCCCCAAAGCGGCGCCAACCGCTTGAGCACCAGCAGCGGCAGTCTCGGCGGCGGCTCTCGCGCCGGCTCGGCAGGCGGCTCGTCGAAGGGTGCAACGATCGGTCAGGTCGACGGCGAGGTCATGAACCTGCTCCGGCGCCTGGCCATGCTGGGCAACATTGCGGTCGATACCCAGATCGATGCAGCGCACAGCGTGCGCGGCTCGGCCGCAGGCGCGCTGGCGCCCTTGCCCAACATGATCCTGGCCAATCGCGAAGAACTGCGCCGTGCCGCCACCGGCTCGCTCGATCACATGGTGATCGACGTCGTCGGCAGCCTGTTCGAGCAGATCCTGGCCGACCCCAAGGTGCCACCGCAGATGGCGCGCCACATCGCCCGGCTTCAATTGCCGGTACTGCGCGCCGCGCTGGGTGATGCCACGTTCTTCTCGTCGCGCCGCCACCCGGTGCGCAAGCTGGTCAACCGCATGGCCTCGCTGGCGGTGGCATTCGACGACTTCAGCGGGGAATCCGGCAAGCACTTCCTGTCGCTGGTGCGCGATCTGGTCGACGACATCGCCAGTGGCGACTTCGACCAGATGGCGGTGTACGAGCAGACGCTCGACCGCCTCGAAACGTTTGTCGCCGAACAGGCGCAGCGCGACGTCGAGGCCAACAGCCGTGCCTCGAGCCTGCTCGACCAGAAGGAGACCGACCTGCTGCTGCAGCAGCGCTACATGCAGCAGCTTCAGGCGGCGCTGGCGCCAGTGGCGATGGATGACTTCCTGCGCCAGTTCCTGACCCAGGTCTGGACGCAGGCCATGATGAAGGCCACCGCCCGGCACGGTGCCGACAGCGAGCTGGTCAAGCGGCTGCGCGTGGCCGGGCGCGACCTCGTGATGAGCGTGCAACCCAAGGGCTCGCCGGCTGATCGCAAGGCCTTCCTGGTGCGCCTGCCGCACCTGATGAGGGACTTGAATGAAGGCATCGCACTGATCGGTTGGCCGGACGCGGCGAGGAAGGATTTCTTCGACAAGCTGATGCCCGCCCACGCCCAATCGCTCAAGGGCGAGTCGCTGCGCACGCTGGACTACAACTTGCTGATCAAGCAGCTCGACGCGATCATGGCCACGCCGTTGCCCAGGCCGGAGGATGCCTTGCGCGGATCGAGTGCGATTCCCGTGCTCGATGACGTGGTGTCCGGCCCCGGCTTCACGCCCGAGGAAGCTGCACGCATCGGTCTGGTCGAGGAAAGCGCGATCGACTGGAACGGTCAGGTCGACATCGACCTCAGCGGCGAGGCCGAGGGCGAGATCAATGAGCTCGACATCAACATCGACGGCTTGCCACCGCCCGAACCCGTGGAGCCGACCAGCGGCGCGTCGCTGGCCGACCACGTGCAGATCGGCTTCTCGTACCGCATGCACTTCGAGGACCAGTGGCACAAGGTGCGGCTGTCGCACATCAGCCCGGGACGCACCTTCTTCGTGTTCACGCGCGGCAGCAAGCACCAGCACGCGATCTCGATGACCGCGCGCATGCTCTACCGCTTGTGCGAGACCGGCCGCCTGCGCGCCTACGAAAATGCCTATCTGCTCGAACGCGCCACCGCGCGGGCACGCAAGCAACTGGCGGCACTGCGCGGCGGCCACTCGACGTCGGGCGTGCCACTGACGACGCGGCACTGACGCCGGGGTGCAGCCCTAGCGGGAGGCGACTGCGCGACGCGCCCAGCGAATCGCCGCCTCGAGGCTCGATGGATCGGCGACGCCGCGACCGGCGATATCGAACGCCGTGCCGTGGTCGGGGCTGGTGCGCACGAACGGCAATCCCAGCGTGACGTTGACGCCGTGCTCGACGCCGAGGTACTTGACCGGTATCAGGCCGTGGTCGTGGGTCATCGCCACCACCAGGTCGAATTCACCACGCCGAGCCCGCATGAACACGGTGTCGGGAGCAAAGGGTCCGTGCGCGTCGATGCCCTCGGCACGGGCCGCCGCCAGCGCCGGCGCGATGACCCGCTTCTCCTCGTCACCGAACAGTCCGTCCTCGCCGGCATGCGGGTTGAGCCCGGCCACCGCGATGCGCGGGCGGCCTGAGCCCCAGGCCAGTGCACTGGCCTGGGCGATGCGCAGCGTGTCCAGCACGGCTTCGAACGTCACCGCGTCGATCGCGTCGCGCAGCGCCAGGTGGATCGTCACCAGCACCACGCGCAATTCGTCGTTGGCCAACATCATGCGCACTGGCGGCGGTGCTGCACCGGGCGCTGCAGACAGTGCCTGCAGCATCTCGGTGTGGCCCGGATAGGGCACCCCTGCGGCGGCCAAGGCGGCCTTTTGCAGCGGCGCCGTGACGATGCCCGCCGCGTCGCCGTGTTGCACCGCGCGCACCGCCGCTTCGATGCACACCGCAGCCGCGGCACCGGCACGCGCGTCGACCATGCCCCACGGCAGACTGTCGAGGCCGGCGGGCAGGCCATCGGGCTGCCACAGTGGCAGGCAGCGCGGCGGGCACGACGCCGCATCAGCCCGGCGACTCCAGCCGTGCCAGCGGCCAGGGCTCGGGCATCAACGCCATCGCCCGGCGCATCACGGCCAGGTCACCGGCGACCACGCAACCGTCGGCGGCACCTCGCTGGAAGGCGCGCACGATGATCTCCGGACCGATGCCGCAGGGGTCCCCCATCGTCAGCAGCAGCGGTCGATGGGATCTGTTCATGACAACATTGTCGCGCTGCCTCGGGCCGTGCGGGGCGCTCCCAGGCGGCTTCGCCTGCCACTGCCAATCAGGCCGGGTTGGTGATCTCGATGAAGCGGTGCTCGATCCCGAACAGGCCGGCCACGTGCGCAGCCACCGCGGGCGCGCCGAAGCACTCGGTGGCGTGATGGCCGCAAGCCAGGAAGGCAACACCGGTCTCGCGCGCAAGGTGCGCCTGCGGCTCCGACACCTCGCCAGTCAGGAACGCATCCACGCCGGCGGCGATCGCGGCCTCGAAGTAGCCCTGCGCGCCACCGGTGCACCAGCCGATGCGCGCAAGCGCGCGGCCATCGCCCGGCAGGACGAGCGGGGCACGACCGCCGAGTGCCGCCTGCGCCCGCGCCGCCAACGCCGCGACCGACACGTTGTCGCCGGCCGATCCGGCGAAACCGAGTTCCTGCTCGCCGAATCGCGCGTCGGCCACGAGGCCCAGGCGCAGGCCGAACTGCGCGTTGTTGCCAAATTCGGCATGCGCATCCAGAGGCAGGTGGTAGGCGAACAGGTTGATGCGATGAGCCATCAGTCGCCGCACACGCTCACCGAGCCAGCCGACGAGGCGCCCATCCTGGCCGCGCCAGAACAGGCCGTGGTGAACCAGGATCGCATCGGCGCCGTCCGCGATCGCGGCATCGATCAGGTCCAGGCTCGCCGTGACGCCGGAGACGATGCGGCGCACCTGCGCGGCACCCTCGATCTGCAGCCCGTTCGGCCCATAATCGTTGAAGCTGTCTGCAGCCAACAGCGTGTTCAGGGTCGTTTCGATCTGATTGCGTGCGGCCATGGCGTCCTCATCTTTCTTTCATGCGCAGAATCTGGTTGATCTTCTCTCAGGCCGTCACGGTCGCCTTGGCGCTGCTGTTCGTGGTGGCCACGCTCAAGCCCGATTGGCTCGGCCGGCCAGCCGGCCCGCTGTTGCCCCAGATCGTATCGATCGCCACGGCGCCGGCTGGCCAGGCCGCGTCGGGGCCGACGGGCGCCACGGGCTCGATCGTCAGCTACCGTTTGGCGGCGCAGCGAGCGGCGCCGGCGGTCGTCAGCATCGTTGCCAGCAAGGCGCCGCAGCGCCGCCCCGATGCCGAGGATCCGTGGTTCCGGTTCTTCTTCGGTGAGCGCGGGCCCGCGCAAAGCCAGCCGCAGCGCGGCCTCGGCTCGGGCGTGATCGTGTCGCCCGAGGGCTACCTGATCACCAACCACCACGTCATCGAGGGTGCCGACGAGATCGAGGTCCAACTCGCCGACGGCCGCCAGGCCGACGCCAAAGTGGTCGGCACCGATCCGGACAGCGATGTCGCGGTCCTGAAGGTCAACCTCGACAAGCTGCCGAGCGTGACCTTCGGCAACAGCGAGCAGTTGCAGGTCGGTGACGCGGTGCTGGCCATCGGCAATCCGTTCGGCGTCGGCCAGACCGTCACGGCCGGGATCGTCAGCGCGCTCGGCCGCAACCGCCTGGGAATCAACACCTTCGAGAACTTCATCCAGACCGACGCCGCGATCAACCCCGGCAACTCCGGCGGCGCACTGGTCGACGCCGCAGGCACGTTGGTCGGCATCAACACCGCAATCTTCTCCCGCAGCGGCGGCAACCTGGGCATCGGCTTTGCCATCCCGGCCGACACCGCACGCTGGGTGATGGAGAGCCTGGTCCGCGACGGCAGTGTCACGCGCGGCTGGATCGGCATCGAACCGCGCGATCTGACGCCCGAGATGGCCGATTCGCTGCGTCTGCGCGTGAAGGGCGGCGTGCTGGTCACCGGTGTGCTGCAGAACGGTCCGGCCGGCAACGCCGGCATGAAGCCAGGCGACGTGGTCGTCAGGATCGCTGACCAGGACATCGCCAATACCGGCCAGCTGTTCAACGCCGTGGCGGCGCTGAAACCCAACACCACGGCCGCGGTCACCGTGCAGCGCGGCGACCGCGTGGTCGAGTTGAAGGTGCAGGTGGCGCAGCGGCCACGTTCGCAGCGAGGCGATCGCTGAGGAAGCATCGACGCACGCGTGCGAATGCATCGACGCGGCGTCACCGACAATCACAACCGTTACCCGCGGGAGCGAAGGCCGGATCGCCACCTCGGCTCCAATGCCACGACGACGTGCCGGTCAAGCGGCACGGCCCACAACAGGACCATGAACGCTCTCGAACCCGCTGCCCGTGTGCAGCACCGCCTCGCGCCACTGGCGTTGGCGTTGCTGACGCTGGTCGTCGGCTGCGCCGCGCCGACGACGCGCCAAACCGGCGCCGGGGCCGAGTCCGCCCCGGCCGCGCCATCGACACGGCCGGAACCGCCGGTCTCGCCCCTGGTGGTCGAGAAACGCTGGCTCGACGAGTGGTTTCATGGCACACCGGTGGTGATCGCGCTGCATGGCGACAGTGCGTTGCATGTCGAGGTGCCGCTGGCGCACTCGTTCGCCGCCGGCAGCAGCACCATCAAGCCGGCGTTGGCCGCCGTGCTCGACCGCGTTGCGACCAGTCTGCGGCGCCAGGCCGGCACGCGGGTGTCGATTGCCGCTCCCGCCGACAGTGGTGGCGCCGCGGCGCAGGCCTCGAACCGCACGCAGCAAGTGCGCGACCATCTGGTCGCGCGGGGCGTGCCAGGCGCGCGCATCTCCAGCCTCGGCATCGTGCGTGCGGGCGAGCCGGTGCAATTGCAGATCGTGGTCGCCGCCCAACCGATCTCGCGCCTCGACGACCGCGCGCTGCCGGTACCGGCCGCGGCGGTCAAGCCGACGGCAGCGACGCCGGAGTCCGCGCCCCGACGCTGACGATCAAGCCGCCAGCAAGCCGCTGAACAGCGGGTCGTGTCGCGCACGCGGCCGGTACGGCGAGACCTTGCGTGCGATCGCCGCGATGTGCTCGGGCGTCGTGCCGCAACAGCCGCCGACGATATTGAGGAATCCGCTCTTCGCGAAATCCTCCATCAGGCCGGCCGTGACCGCTGGGGTCTCGTCGAAGCCGGTCTCGCTCATCGGGTTGGGCAGGCCGGCGTTGGGGTAGCAAGAGATGTAGGTATCGCTGGCCACCTTCGCCAGTTCCTCGAGGTACGGCCGCATCAATGCCGCGCCGAGCGCGCAATTGAGGCCGACCGCCAGCGGGCGCGCATGGCGCACCGAGTGCCAGAACGCGGCCACGGTCTGGCCCGACAGGATCCGGCCCGACGCATCGGTCACCGTGCCCGAAATGATCACCGGCAGCCGCTCGCCGGTGTGCTCCATCAGCTCGTCGAGGGCAAAGATCGCGGCCTTGGCATTCAGGGTGTCGAAGATCGTCTCGACCAGGAACAGGTCGACGCCACCCTCCAGCAAACCCTCGGCCTGCTCGCGGTAGGCCGCCCGCAGTTGCTCGAAGGTGACATTGCGCGCGCCCGGGTCATTGACATCGGGGCTGATGCTGGCCGTGCGCGGCGTCGGGCCCAGTGCCCCGGCGACGAAGCGCGGCTTGTCGGCTGTGCTGGCCGCGTCGGCCGCCTCGCGGGCCAGCCGCGCCGCCGCGACATTCATCTCGCGCGCCAGCGGCGCCAGACCGTAGTCTTCCTGCGCGATCGACGTGGCGCCGAAGGTGTTGGTCTCGATGATGTCGGCGCCGGCGGCCAGGTAGGCCGCATGGATTTCGCGCAGCACATGGGGCTGAGTCAGCTGCAGCAGTTCGTTGTTGCCCTTCAGGTCCTTCGGGTGATCCTTGAAGCGCTCGCCACGGTAGTCGGCCTCACCGAGCTTGTAGCGCTGGATCATGGTCCCCATTGCACCGTCGATGACGACGATGCGCTGAGCCAGCAACGCAGGCAATGCGGCGCCACGGGTGTAGGCAACGGGCTGAGTCATGCCCGCATTGTAGAAAGCCGATCGGCGCTGGCCCGCCGCCGCGCTGGAGAGCCCGGAAAACGCCAGGCGCTATTGCAGCGTCGGGGGCTCCGCGCCGCGCTGGGGCGCGGGCTCGCGCGGCGCAGCGCGCCTCTCGATGAACGGGCGCGTGCTGGCCTCCCCCGCGGCCCACAGCGCCAGCCGAGCGGCATCCATCGGCCGCGCGAACAGGTAGCCCTGGAACTCGTCGCAACCGAGTGTCTCGAGGATGTCGCGCTGACGCTCGGTCTCGACACCTTCGGCGACGACGCGCAGTCCGAGTGCATGGGCCAGGCGGATCACCGCATCGACCACGGCCATGGCGTCTCCGCTCAGGCCCAGATCGGCGACGAAGCTGCGGTCGATCTTCAACTGTCGCGCCGGCAGCGTACGCAGATAGGCCAGGCTGGAGTGGCCGGTGCCGAAGTCGTCGATCGCCAGCGAAGAACCTGCCCGCGCCAGCTGTGCAAACGAGCGCTGCGTGGCCTGGGTGTCCTCCATCGCCACGCTCTCGGTGATCTCGAAGGTCAACAGCGCGGCGTCGATGCGGTGCTGGGCCAAGGTGCGACGGATGCGCTGCACCAGGTCGTCCTGACGCAACTGGTGCGCCGACAGGTTGACTGCCACACGGATCCGCAGGCCGGCGTCCTCCCAGACACGCATCTGGCGGCAGGCCTCGTCGAATACCCACTGGCCGATCTGGCCGATCAGTCCGAAACGCTCGGCCACCGCGATCAGCTCGGTCGGCCCGACGGCGCCGCGGGCGGCATGCTGCCAGCGCACCAGCGCCTCCACGCCGGTGAATTCGCGTGTGCGTGCATCGACCTTGGGCTGGTAGTAGAGCTCGAGCGCGCCCTGTTCGATGGCTTGGCGCAGGTCGGTCTGCAAGGCCAGTTGATCGCTGGCATCGAGCTCCATGTGCGGCTCGAAGAAGGCATAGGTCGAGCCGCCGGTGCGCTTGACGGCGAACATGGCCGAGTCGGCGTTGCCGATCAAGCGACTCGTCGGACCGTGTTCCGGGAACACCGCAATGCCGATCGAGCACGACAGCCGCACTTCGCTGCCCCCGGGCAGGACGTACGGTGCGACCAGTGCATGCAACGTGCGCTGGGCCGCTGCGGCCGCCGCCTCGTGCGAACCCGGCCTGGCCACCAGCAACAGGAATTCGTCACCGCCGATGCGCGCAGCGGTGTCCTGGCGCCGCGCCAAGCGCCGTCAAGCGCCGGCCGACCTCGAGCAGGACTTCGTCGCCGGCCGCATGGCCGAACGATTCGTTGACCGCCTTGAAGCCATCGATATCGATGAACAGCACCGCGATCGCCGAGGGGTTGCGGCCGACGTGGTCGAGCAGGCTGTCGAGCCGTTCCTCGAAGTGCAGGCGATTGGACAGCCCCGTCAGCGCGTCCTTGAACGCCAGTTCGCGCAGGCGGCGGTTGGCGGCCTGCAACGACCCGGCCAACGATTGCGCGCGCCGGCCGGTGCGCGAGTCGACCGCCACGCAAATCAACGCCATCGCCATCACGAACGCCCCGAACGCCAGTGCCAGCAGCACCAGCCGCGCATCGACGGCCTGTGGCGGAATGGCCCCCGCCAGCACGTCGGCCTCGGCCGGCGAGGCCAGCGGCACGGCGTGCAAGGCCTGCAGCCCGAGCAGCTGGCCGAGCAGCCAGGCCATCGGCAAACACCGCGACACCCGACGACCGCTGCGAGACCGACCAGCGGAACAGCGCTCGCCGCGGCCCGTTCAGCAGCAGCAGTCCGAGCCAGTAGCCTGCCGCAGTGACCACCAGCGCGGCGATGGTCGGGCCGGCGGCCAGCGTCTGCCATGCCGGCGGTGCGGCCATCGCGGCACCCAGCACGACGAAGACCATCGCCTGCAGCGGCACCAGCAGCACGACCGCCACCGCATTGACCCAGGCTGGCGAGGGCAACCAGTGCGCGATCAGCATCAAGACGGCGCAGCCTGCGACGGCGAGCCCCCAGGCGGTGACGAAGGGCGCCGTGACGAACCAGGGCGCCGACGGGTCCTGCACGGTGTGCCAGAGCGCGAGCTGCAGTACCCACAGGCCGGTGCCTGTGGCGAATGCGCCGCCCATGCCCCAGCCGAACGCCACCACCCAATCGTCCGAGCGGGCCTTGCGCAACGCGCGAACCAGCACCACGGCCGTGCCCGCGCTACCGACAAGCAGTGCGGCGGTCGCAGCCAGCGACAAGGCGGGGATGTTCAGTGGCGCCAGGGCCATCGGTCTCCGTTCGACGTTGTCGTCGCCCCCAAGTCAGCCATTCTTGACCAGTTCGGGCCCGTGTCCGATCGGGAAAGCGAGCAGCCACACTCCATTTTTCTGAGGTGGCACGACATGGTCACGGAGCGGCCGTGAAACCGATCCCGCGCCGCTCGCGCACACCGGGCTTGACGCGGTGCTCACTCTCCAACTGCGCGAGGAATGCGTCGGGCTCGAACGGCGCACAGAGGATCTCGACCTGGCGCTTCACTGCCGCGAAGTCACCGGGTGCCAACTGGTCGAGGGCGGCCAGTCTGTGGCGCTGCTCGGCCGACAGGCGGGAGGCATCGCCCGCGAGGGCTTCTGCGACGAACATCGCCACGCGCTGCTCCGCCTCCAGCGGCTTGAAGCGCACCTTGAAGGTGAACCGACGCAGCGCCGCTTCGTCCAGTCTCGTCGAACAGGTTCGTGGTGCAGATGAACAGCCCGCCAAAGCGCTCCATGCCCTGCAGCATCTCGTTGACCTCGGTGACCTCGTAGGTGCGCTCGGCGCGCTGGCGGCTGCGCAGGAAGCTGTCGGCCTCGTCGAGCAGCAGCACCGCGCCTTCGGTCTGCGCCTCCTCGAACATCTTGGCCATGTTCTGCTCGGTCTCGCCGACGTACTTGCTGACCAGGTCGCTGGCCTGGCGCACCAGCAGCGGCCGCTGCAAGGCCTGCGCGATGTACTCGGCCAGCGCCGTCTTGCCGGTGCCGGGGGGGCCATGGAAACACAGCGTGCCATGGCCGCGACGACGCAACGCCTCGACGATGCGCGGTACCTCGAAGTGCGACTCGACGTTGAGCAGCGACAGGTCGTAGGTGGTGACCACGCGCCGCGCGGCATGGCGCTGCGCGTTCTGGCCGAGGGCCCTGTCGGCGTTGCCGAGCTGGCGCTCGATCAGTGCTTCCATGCCGGGCGCGACACCGTCGCTCGGCCGCGCCAGGGCCGCGAACCGCACCGCGGTGCGGATCTGCGCCGGGGTCAGCCCGCGGCGCTCGGCCAGCCTTGCGGCAAAGCCCTCGCCGACCTCGATGCCCACCAGCGCACGCGCCACCAACGTCTCGCGCGCACCCGGCGGCGGCGACTTGAGCTCGAGGTGGTACTGGAAGCGCCGGCGGAACGCCGGGTCGATCTGCTCGATGCGGTTGGTGACCCAGATCACCGGCACCGGGTTGGTCTCGAGGATCTGATTGACCCAGGCCTTGCCGCTGACGCTGGCCGACAGCGGTGCATCGCTGGCATCGAGCCGCGCCATCAACTGCGCCGCGTCGGCCGAGATCGGCGGGAACACATCCTCGACTTCGTCGAACAGCAACGCGACGTTCGCACTGCCCTTGAGGAACACCTGGCTGATCTGCAGCGAGCGGTAGCGGTCGCGCCCGGTCAGCGAGTTGCCATCGCGGTCGGCGTACTCCACCTCGTAGAGCTCGAGGCCCGCGGCCTGCGCGCAGACCTTGGCCAACTCGGTCTTGCCGGTGCCCGGCGGGCCATACAGCAGCACGTTGACACCGGCGGCGTGCGACGCCACCGCATTGGTCAGCAGCGTGGTCAGCACCGTCACGTCGTCGGCCACGAAGCCGAAGTCGGTCGCTGTCAGATCGCTCTTCGTGGCCGGCCGCGTGAATACCGCCATCAGCTCGCTCGGCGCGCGGTACTCGCGCATCAGTACCGGCGGCAGCTGATCGCTGACCTTCATCAGGTCGGCGAGGTCGGTGATGTTGTGCTCGGAGATCAGGTTCTCGACCATGCCGGTGCGCTCGAGCCGCGAACCGGCTCGCAATGCTTCGGCCACGTCACGCTCGTCGACGCCGGCCACTGCAGCGATCGCCGCGTAGGCCTCCTGCGCGCTGCCGACCTTGAACTCGACCAGCAGGCCACGCAACTCGCGCTGATAGCGTGCCAGCGTGCCGTAGAGCAGCAATGCACGTTCGGCAGGGTTCAATTGCAGCAGCCCGGCCAAGGCATCGATGTTCTTCTGCACCAGCGTCGATTCCTTCTTCAGGCTGCGTGCCAGCCAGTCGGCGGTGGCGCCGAGCACGGCCAACAGATCCTTCGGCGCGTCCTTGACGTACTCGTCGATGTAGAAGAACAGCGTGCCTTCCTCGTACGGGCCGCGCCAGCCGCCGTGGCGCTGCACGAAAGCCTCGTCGCTCAGAGCTTCGTGGCCACGCCACAGCGCATTGCCCTTGCAGCGCCGGCCGAGGAACTCGCGCAGCCGGTGCAGCGCCGACAACGGCCAAACCAGGTGGCGCCCGGTCAACGACAGCAGGCTGGCCCAGTCACGCCGCGGGATTGAACCGCGCCGCGTTCTGCAGCGTCAGCGCCAGCACGAACTGCGAGCACATGCGGTCCAGCACCGGCGCCTCGCGCAGGCCGGGCGACAACACGCTCTGGACATCGGCGCGGCTTCTCAAGACGCTCACCTCCAGCGGCAACCCGGGCCCAAGACGGGCCCGGGACTCGCGCGATCTTGGCCCAGCCACGCACCCGGGGCAAGCCCCGGCGCGTCACCTCATGCGAGAGGCCGCCCTCAATGCAGCACCAGGGGCTGCTGAGCGAGCGTGGTGTAGCGGCCGATCAACTCGTCGAGCGCTTCTTCGCTCGGGTCGGTCTGCACCAGCGCATCGACTGCCGCCTTGAACTGCTGCGCCGCGGGGCCTTCGAGAAAGATCTCCTTGCGCGCAAGCTTGTCGACAATCTCGTAACCCCCGCGCGGTGGCGTGTTCACGTCCTCCGACGAACGGCCGATGTCGAACTGCACGACGGCAAAACTGTCCGAGTTGTAAAGCATCAACATGCCAGGTTCTCCATGGCATCCAGTTAGGCACTGCAACGGCTTATTCAAGGCGCAGGATGACCGCGCCGGCGAAAACAGCCGCTCAAGGGCTGTTTCTGTCGCGTTGCATGTCCAGGGCGACCCCTCCGCCGACGGGGGTTTGCACCGCCCGCACCGGCATGTGGTGGTCGGCAGCGTCGAGCCAGACCTCGACACGCGTGTCGTAGAGCTTTCGTGGCTCGCGCACCAACTTCAAGGCGGGTATGTCACCCAGCATCTCGACGCCCTGCACGTTGAAGGTCCAGAGCTCGGCATCGCCGCGCGCGCCGGCCACGAACAACAAGATGTGCGTGCCGGCACCGAACCGTTCCGGCGCGGCACCGACAATGGCCGGAAGTTGCACCATCCAGCTCAGCCGGTCCTGCGCGCCCGGCAGCAGCGGTAGCTCGTGCGTCGGCCCGGAGAAGGTGATCTTGCCGGCCTCGCGCTGGAAGTTCGCGGCTTGGCCGTCGCGGCCACGGCGGCGCACGGCAAAGCGCTCCGGCGCCACACCGGCGGCATCGATGGTGCCCTGACTGGCCCACTCCAGCAACGTCGCACCCGCAACACGGCCCTCCAGGCGCAACGCGTAGCGCCCCTCGGGCTGCCCTGACCACTGCAGCTCCGCCTCGCCGATCGCGGGGCCCCGCTGCAATCGATAGCGCCAGCGTCCGAAAGGCGGCATCCGCGTGGCGTACACCGGCACCTCGATGCCGCCAGGTGCGACGGAGGGCGGGCGATCAGGCTCGGACCCGGTTGCCGCAGCGGGCGCCAAGGCCGGCCGCTCCGCCACGAGCGCCACGGCCGGCGGCCCGGTGGCACTGGTGGCGCCGGCACATCGGGCGGCGAGACTGCCGGCGCGGCTCGCCCGCGGACCGTCCGCGATGGGAGCGGCGCATCGGACGCCGGCGCAGGTACCCGTGCAGCCACCGCCGGAACAGGCATCAGGACCACGCTGCGCCACGGCCTCGGCAGCGCAGAAGCCGTCGGCGCGTCGTCAATCCTGCCTGCTGCCAACAACGACAGCGCAGCGACGTGCAGCCCCAGCACCGCGACGCCGAGCGCGGGCAGCAGGAGCCAGCGGCGGCGCGAAGCGGCAGTCACGGTCATGCGGTGGAGGCAAGGTTTTCTTTTGCAATCACAATGGCGCCATGAAGCTCGCCACCTACAAAGACGGCTCGCGCGACGGCCAGTTGATCGTCGTCTCGCGTGATCTCACGACAGCCCATTTTGCGACCGGTGTCGCCAGTCGGCTGCAACAGGTGCTCGATGACTGGAATTTCCTGTCGCCGCAGTTGCAGGACCTGTATGTGACGCTGAACCAGGGCAAGGCACGGCATGCCTTCGAATTCGTGCCGCAGATGTGCGCGGCACCTCTGCCGCGCGCCTACCAATGGGCCGACGGCTCGGCCTACCTGAACCATGTCGAACTGGTGCGCAAGGCGCGCCATGCCGAGGTGCCGGCGAGCTTCTACGAAGACCCGCTGATGTACCAGGGCGGCAGCGACGATTTCCTCGGCCCCTGCGACGACGCGCCGTTCGCCAACCCCGATTGGGGCATCGACTTCGAGTCCGAGGTGGCCGTGGTCACCGGTGACGTCCCCAACGGCGCGACGCCCGAGCAGGCGCTCGAGGGCATCCGCCTGGTGATGCTGGCCAACGACTGGAGTCTGCGCAACCTGATCCCCGGCGAACTGGCCAAGGGCTTCGGCTTCCTGCAGAGCAAGCCGGCCACCGCGTTCAGCCCGGTGGCGGTGACGCCCGACGAACTGGGCGATGCCTGGCAAGGGGGCCGCGTGCACCTGACGCTGCAATCGAGCTGGAATGGCAGGAAGGTGGGGATGTGCGACGCCGGCCCCGAGATGACCTTCCACTTCGGCCAGTTGATCGCGCACATCTGCAAGACCCGCAACGTGCGTGCGGGCTCGATCGTCGGCTCGGGCACCGTCAGCAACAAGGACTGGAGCAAGGGCTACAGCTGCATTGCCGAGAAGCGCTGCATCGAGACCATCGAGGACGGTGCACCGAAGACACCGTTCATGCAATACGGCGACACCATCCGCATCGAGATGAAGGGCCGCGACGGCCAGTCGATCTTCGGCGCGATCGAGCAGAAGGTGGTTCCGCCGCGCACGTAGCGCGGTGGCGCTTCAGCGCTTCTTCGCCGCCGGCTTCGAGCCGGGCGCGTCGCCGCGGCCCTGCTGCAGTGCGTCCATCATCCCGACCAGCACGCCGCTGGCCATCGCGGCGTAGCTTTCCGCCAGCGCCTGCGCGGCGCGCAGCCCGGCCGCGCGGCTGCCGCGCAAGCTGTCCTGGATCTGGCTGGCGAACTGCTCTGCCGTCGTGGCCGCGGACGCACCCGACAGCGTGCCGCCCGCCTGCATCTTCTCCAGCATCTGCTGCCACGGCGCGGCGAGCGGGCCGGCACCGGCGCCGGCCTTCTTGACGGCGCCGATCAACGTGTCCTCGAACTTGTCCAGATCGTCGAGCGCCTTCTTCAGGTGCTTCTCGCGCAGATCGGCGCCGCGGTCGACAAACTGCTGCAAGGCCGCGCGATTGGCCTGCACCGCCTTGAGCAACGCGTCGTCCATCCCCATCACCGCCTTGTCGAGCAGGCTGGCGGCATCGATGCCGGCGACGTTCTTCGCCGCACCCTGGGTCACCGCCTGCGTCACCCCTTCGAGCGCGCCGCGGATGTTCTTCAGCGTCAGCTCGCGGCCCTGCAGCGCCGCGAGCGTGGCCTGCTCGACGCCCTCTCGCAGCTTGGCGCTGCCGCGCGCGCTGGCGTTCTCGAACATCGAAATCAACGCATCGGCATCGAAAGCGGGCTTGGCCATGGCGGGCTCCTCAGGTCGACAGGTGGGATTGGTAGGCCGTGCTGGGATCGAACCAGCGACCAAAGGATTATGAGTCCTCTGCTCTAACCGACTGAGCTAACGGCCCGCTGCAAAACGCATTGCGCAGGGGATTGTAGGAGTCGATGTCAGCGCCATTCGCCCGGCTCGTCAAGATGCCCTCGACGGCGCGCAACGGGCGTGGCACGCCCCATCCAGAGAGGCCACGATGAAAGCCGACAACATCCTCGCCACCATCGGCAACACGCCGCACATCCGCATCAGCCGACTGTTCGGCGCCGGTGCCGCCGTATGGATCAAGTCCGAACGCAGCAACCCGGGGGGTCGATCGAGGGGTTCCTGCTGGCCTGACGGCACCGCGGCGCGTCCAGCGCGGGTCGCCAAGTGTCCGGAGTGGCCATGCGCGGCCGTTCAAGCGCCGCTGGTCGGACGTTCACTTCGTGGCGGGTGCTGTCATTCGATCTCGACGCGTCAGCGGCAGTCCACGGCGCACGCCCGTCATTGGGCGAACGCAAGAGTGGGCGTCGATAATCGCGCCCATGGGGAACGACGATCTCCCGACTGTCCCATCGCAAACGCTGGGGGCCCTGCTTGAGGGCATCGACCACGGCATCGAAGCGCACCTCGCTTGGAACCAACGACTGTTGCGGTGTGCTCTGTTGCGCGAGTCGCCAGGCGACGACGTGCTGCGACCGGACGCGCATTCGCTTTGTACGTTCGGCGTGTGGCTCGCGAGCCATCGACACGAGGTTGGTACATTCGGCGAAGAACTTGTCGGGCGTATCGCTCAGGCCCATCAGAGCATGCACGATGCAGTGCGACTGATGTGCAATCAGGTGCTGCAGGGCCGGCCCGCGGCCGCCGCCGATCTGCATGCATACGGACATGCGCAGAGCGGGATGGTCGTTTTGCTCAACGAGTTGCGTGGAAAGATCGCCGACGCAGAGACACACAGAGATCTGCTGACCGGATTGCCGCTGCGCCACGGCCTTGAGTACGCGTACTCGTTGCGTCAGAAGGATGCGCAGCGCGGAGCAGCGCAGCTTTGGCTTGCCATGATCGATGTGGACCACTTCAAGTCAGTGAACGACAACCACGGCCACGCCGTCGGCGACATCGCGCTGCAGCACATTGCACGGTGCTTGGCGGGGTGTTTGCGGCAGTCCGATGCGCTGTTCCGCTTCGGTGGCGAGGAGTTCCTTGGCCTGTTTCTGGTGCACGAAAAGCAAGGCGCTGAGCAGTTGGCGGTTCGCGTGCTCGATGCGGTGCGCACTGCGCCGCTCACGATTTCCTCGGGTGTCACGTTGCACCCGACCGTCACCGTCGGATTGGCCCGGACACGTCCGGACGAAGACTTTGTCACCGCGACCGAGCGTGCCGACCACGCCATGTTGCTTGGCAAGGTGCGGGGGCGTGGCACGTTTGTCCTGGCGCCGGACTGAGCTCGGCGTGGTGGCGGCTCTTGCGGCAGCAGGGAACGATCACGTCGATGCTGGCGACCGTCGCCGCAGGGTCGCGAGCCAGCCCTCACCGCGGTGCGCTGAGGGCGTTGCTGACCAGCCGCGAGGTGATGTCGACGATCTGGATCATGCGTTCGTAGGCCATGCGCGTGGGGCCGATGACCGCCAGCGTGCCGACCACCTCGCCATCGACCTCGTAGGGCGCGCTGACGACCGACAATTCCTCGAACGGCACCACCTGGCTCTCGCCGCCGATGTAGATGCGCACGCCCTCGGCCCGGCTGCTGACGTCGAGCAGCCGCATCAACTGCGTCTTCTGCTCGAACAGATCGAACAGCTTGCGCAGAGAGCCCATGTCATTGCCGAAATCCTGCACCGTGAGCAGGTTGCGCTCGCCGCTGACAACCACCTGTTCGGTGGTCTCCGCCATCGCCTCGGTGCCGGCCTGCACGGCAGCCTGCATCAGCGCCGCGATCTCGCCACGCAGGGCCTCGACCTCGGTCTTCAGGCGCTCGCGCACCGCATCGAGCGTCAAGCCGGCGTAGTGGCTGTTGAGGAAGTTGCTGGCCTCGATCAACTCGGCCTGGCTGTGGTCCCTGGTCGTGAAGATCACGCGGTTCTGCACGTCGCCATCCGGCGACACCAGGATCAGCAGCACCCGGCGCTCGCCCAGACGCAAGAACTCGATGTGGTGGAACACGCTGGCCTTCTTCGGCGCGGTGACGACACCGACGAAGTGCGACAGGCTCGACAGCAGATGCGCCGCGTTGGCGATCACGCGCTGCGGCTGGTCGGGCTGCAACTGGCCGCGCGCGGCGGCGACGTCGGGCGACGCATGTTCCAGGTCGAGCGAACGCGCCGTCAGCATGGTGTCGACGAACAGCCGGTAGCCGCGCGCCGTCGGCACGCGGCCGGCGCTGGTGTGCGGGCTGGCGATCAGACCGAGTTCTTCGAGGTCGGCCATCACGTTGCGGATCGTGGCCGGACTCAGCTCCAGCCCCGAGGCTTTGGACAGCGTGCGGGAGCCCACCGGCTGGCCCTCGGCGATATAGCGCTCCACCAGCGCTTTCAAAAGGGTCTTGGCGCGTTCATCCATGGTCGTAGGGTGGATTTTAGGCGGCAGGGGCTATGGTGTAATTCTTCGCATGGCCAAGCGCTTCCGTCATGTGGCGATCGTCGGCAAGCATCAGGCGCAGGGCATGCGCGAGCTGCTCGACGAACTGGCGCACTTCCTGGCACGCGAAGGCCTGGACGTGTCGTTCGAGCGCGCCACCGCAATGAACACCGGCCTGGCCGGCTACCCCGAGTTGAGCACCGCCGAAATCGGCGCGCAGTGCGACCTCGCGGTGGTCGTCGGCGGCGACGGCACCATGCTCGGCATCGCCCGGGAACTGGCGCGTCACAACATCCCGCTGGTCGGCATCAACCAGGGCCGGTTGGGGTTCATCACCGACATTCCGGTCGGCCAGTTCCGCGAAGCGCTGGCGCCGATGATCGCCGGCGATTACGAGGAGGAGCACCGCTCGATGCTCGAAGGCGGTGTCTGGCGCGACAACGAGCGCATCTTCGAAGGCCTGTCGCTCAACGACGTGGTCGTCAGCCGCGGCGCCACCGCCAGCATGGTCGAGTTGAAGATCGACATCGGCGACGAGTTCGTCGCCAACCTGCGGGCCGACGGCCTGATCGTCGCCTCGCCGACGGGCTCGACGGCCTACGCCCTGTCAGCCGGCGGGCCGATCCTGCACCCCGGCATTGCCGGTTGGGTGCTGGTGCCGATCGCCTCGCACACGCTGTCCAACCGCCCGATCGTGTTGCCCGACAGCGGGGAGATCCGCATCGAGATCGTCGCCGGCCGTGATGCCTCGGCCAACTTCGACATGCAAAGCCTGACCAGCCTGCTGCACGGTGACCAGGTGCGCGTGCGCCGCTCGGCGCACAAGGTGCGCTTCCTGCACCCGCGCGGCTGGAGCTATTACGCGACGCTGCGGCGCAAGTTGCGCTGGTACGAGGGCGTCGTGTAATGCTCAGGCGGCTCGCGCTGCGCGACTTCGTGATCGTGCCGGCCCTCGAGGTCGAATTCGGCGCCGGCTTCAGCGTGCTGACCGGCGAGACCGGCGCCGGCAAGTCGATCCTGATCGATGCGCTGCAACTGGCGTTGGGCGGCCGCGGCGATGTCGGCGTGGTGCGCGAAGGCGCGATGCGGGCCGAGATCGCAGCCGAGTTCGATGCCCCGGCCTCGCTGGCCGGCTGGCTCGACGACGCCGGCTTCGAGGCGACAGACACGCTGCTGCTGCGCCGCACGGTCGACAGCCAGGGCAAGAGCCGGGCCTGGATCAACGGCAGCCCGGCCACCATCGCGCAGTTGCGCGAAGCGGCCGACCACCTGCTCGAGATCCACGGCCAGCATGCCTGGCAGAGCCTGACGCGGCCGGTCGCGGTGCGCAACTTGCTCGATGCCCAGGCGGGTGTCGACACCCGCCCGCTGGCGGCGCTGTGGTCGCAGTGGAAGGCGGCAGGCGCGGCGCTCGAACGCGCACGCAGCCAGAGCGCCGAAATAGAGCGCGAACGCGAACGGTTGGCATGGCAGGTCGGCGAGGTCGAACGGCTGGCGCCGGTTGACGGCGAGTGGGACGACCTGAACGCCGAGCACCGGCGGCTGGCGCACGCGCAGGCATTGATCGACGCCGCGCACCGCGCGCTCGATGCGCTGTCCGAGGCCGACGGCAGCGCGGCCGCACTGGCGCAGCAAGCCGCCGACGCCCTGGCCGAGGTGGCGCGCTTCGACGACCGCCTCGTGCCGGTGCTGGAGGTCGTGCAGAGTGCGCAGGCGCAGATGCAGGACGCCGCACACACGCTGTCGACCTACCTGCAGCACACCGATGTCGACCCCGATCGCCTGGCCACGCTCGACGCCCGGCTGGCGGCCTGGATCGGCGTGGCGAGGCGCTACCGCCGCGCGCCCGAAGACCTGCCGGCACAACTGGCGCAGTGGCAGGACGAACTGCGCGCGCTCGCAGCGGCCACCGACACCGCAATGCTCGAGCGCGCGTGGGTCGACGCCGAACGCGCGTGGCGCGACGAGGCCCGTCGCATCAGCGCAGCGCGAGCGCGCGCGGCGCCGAAACTCGCCGACGCGGTGACGCAAGCAATGCAGCCACTCGGCATGGCCGGCGGCCGCTTCGAGGTGGCGCTGCTGCCAGAGGCCGAGCCGCAGTCGTTCGGGCTCGAATCGGTCGAGTTGCGCGTGGCCGGCCATGCCGGCAGCACGCCGCGGGCGCTGGCCAAGGTGGCATCGGGCGGCGAGCTGTCGCGGCTGGCGCTGGCGATCGCCGTCACCACCGCACGCGATGTCCGCGGTGGCGCCGGCACGCTGATCTTCGACGAGATCGACGCCGGCATCGGCGGCGCCGTGGCCGACACGGTCGGCCAGCTGATGAAGCAACTCGGCCGCGAACGCCAGGTGCTGGCCGTCACCCACCTGGCACAAGTGGCTGCCTGCGGCGACCAGCACTTCGTCGTGACCAAGGCGCTGCAGGGCAGCGGCCGCACCACCAGCGACGTGCAGCCGGTGCAGGGCGAGCAACGCGTCGCGGAGATCGCGCGCATGCTCGGCGGTGAGCGACTGGCCACCAGCCTGGCGCATGCACAACAGCTGCTGCAACACGCGACGGCAGACATGCCCGCGCCGGACAGGAAGCGCCGCAGCCGGACCTGACGATGTCCACGCCCGCCGCCACGACCCCCTTGCCCACCGCCGACCACAAGGTGGTGCTGATCACCGGCATCTCGGGCTCAGGCAAGTCGGTGGCGCTGCACGCGCTCGAAGATGCCGGCTACTTCTGTGTCGACAATCTGCCGCCAGAGCTGCTGCGCGACTTCCTGCGCGTCGAACGCCTGCGCGGCGGCGATCGCCCGCGCCGGGTGGCGGTCGCGGTCGATGTGCGCAGCGCCGGATCGCTGCCCCACCTGCTGCCACTGATCGACGAACTGCAGGACGAAGGCATCACGATCCAGTCGTTCTTCCTCGACGCCAGCACCGACGCGCTGGTGCGGCGTTTTTCCGAAACGCGCCGGCCGCATCCGTTGTCGAGCGAGGCCGGTAGCGGTGATGCGCAGCGCGCGCTGATCGAATCGATCGAGCTCGAACGCGAGTTGCTGGCTGAACTGCGCGAGGTGTCGACGGTCGTCGATACCAGCCAGCTGCGGCCGGCGCAGTTGCGGCTGTGGCTGCGCCAGGCGGTCGGTGCCGCACGCGCGGGGCTGACGCTGGTGTTCGAGTCGTTCGCCTTCAAGCACGGTGTGCCGCTCGACGCCGACTACGTGTTCGACCTGCGCGTGCTGCCCAACCCGCACTACATCCGCGAGTTGCGCCCGTTGAGCGGCCGCGACGCGGCCGTGGCGAACTACCTCGCCGAGCAGCCCGAAGTCAGCGAGATGCTGGCACAGATCGAGGCCTTCCTTGCGCGCTGGCTGGATGCCTTCGTCGACGATCAGCGCAGCTACCTCACCGTGGCGGTCGGTTGCACCGGCGGTCAGCACCGCTCGGTCTATGCGGCCGAGCACCTGGCTGCGCGTTTCGCCGCGCGCGCAACCTCGCTGGTGCGGCACCGCGAGCTGGACGCGCGCGAGTGAGCGCGCTGACACCGCCATTCGAGTTGGCGCTGTTCCCGCTGCAAAGCGTGCTGTTTCCCGGTGCGCTGCTTCCGTTGAAGGTTTTCGAGGCACGCTACCTCGACCTGATCGGGCGCTGCCTGCGAGAGAACGCGCCGTTCGGTGTCGTCTGCCTGCGCCAGGGCCGTGAGGCCGGCCGCGAGAGCGTCAGCTTCGAGCACCTGGGCGTGCTCGCGCACATCGACGAGGTCGACGCCGAACAAACCGGCATCCTGCGCGTTCGCTGCACGGGCACACAGCGCTTCGAGATCAGCGGCACGCCGCGCCAGCAGCGCGACGGCCTGTGGCTGGCCGATGTCCACACGCTGCCCGACGACGAGGCGCAGCCACCCGACGCCCGCACTGCTGCCAACCGTGAAGGCACTCGCCAGCGCGATCGACGCGTTGCGCCAACAGGGTGCGACGCCGTTCGTCGAGCCGCACCGTTTCGAGGACGCGGGCTGGGTGGCCAACCGCTGGTGCGAGATCCTGCCGATTCCCCTGGCCGCCAAGCAGCGACTGATGGCGCTGTCCGATCCGCAATCGAGGCTGCGCCTGGTCGATGAGTACCTGCGCGGCAAGGGCGTTGTCTAGGGCTCGAGGAGCAGCCTCCGCACAGGCGCCGGCAACCCCTGCCGCAACGCCGCATCGAGCGAGAACCAGCGCCCCGCAGGCAACGTGGTCTCGAGCGCGGCGCGGCGCGCAGCCGACATGCGCTGCGGTAGCTGGTGGTGCCACGGCTGCAGGTGCCAATCGAAGTGCGTCAGCGCGTGTCGGAATGGCGCGAGCGCCCTTCCTTGTCCGGGCCAGGCGACCGACAGTGACTGCAGCTCTTCGAGCGAGTCGTAGAGGGGCAGCACCCACAGCCCGGCCCAGACGCCGCGCGGGGGCCGCTGGACCAGCCACACGCCGTCACCGTCGGCCAGCCACAGCATCGCATTGCTGCGCTGCGTGCGTTTGAGTCTGCGCGTCTTCACCGGGTAGCGCTCAGGCTCGCCCTCACGGTGCGCCACGCACAGCGGGCGCAACGGACAGGCCTCGCAGCGCGGCCGGCGCGTGCGGCACACCGTGGCACCCAGGTCCATCAACCCCTGCGTGTAGGCCTCGATGTCATGCAGCGGCAGCATCGACTCGGCGCGCTGCCACAGCGCGCGTTCGTGCTCCGTGGCCGCCAGGTCCCCGGCGAAGCCGATGGCGCGTGTCAGCACGCGCTTGACGTTGCCGTCGAGGATCGCCGCGCGCTCGCCGAAGCAGAACGCAGCGATTGCTGCGGCCGTGGAGCGACCAATGCCGGGCAGCGCGGCCAGCGCCGTCGCGCTGCGCGGAAATTCGCCGCCGTGCTCTGCCGCCACGACCTGCGCACAGCGGTGCAAGTGGCGCGCCCGGCTGTAGTAGCCAAGCCCGCTCCAAAGCGCCAGGACGTCGTCGAGCGGCGCTGCAGCCAGCGCCTGCACATCGGCAAATCGAGCCAGGAAGCGCGGGTAGTAGTCGAGCACCGTCGCGACCTGCGTCTGCTGCAGCATGATCTCCGACAACCACACGCGGTATGGGTCGCGACTGCCCTGCCACGGCAAGTCGTGCCGGCCGTGCTCGCGCTGCCAGGCGATCACGCGTGCGGCCAGATCGTCGCCACGCAGGCGCCGCGTGCGGCTCGGGGAGATCACCTCAACCGGCAGCGCTGCGCGAGCCGACCAGCGACAGCGTCGGCGCCGGCCGCGGCACGGCGCCGTCGTGGCCCGCCTCGCTGGCGTGCGCAGCATCGCGCAGGGCAGCTGCAATCGTGTGCAGGCGCGCGCCCAGATGCTGCCAGCGCGCGTCCTGCGATTCGAGGTCGGCGATGCGCTGGTCAAGATCGCCAGCCGCGGACTGGACGCGCTCGAGGCCATCGCGCCGCCGCTTGAAGCCGCGGCGCCGCTCACGCAACTGCGAATCGATCTGGTTGGACGCCGACTTGTGCCACAGCTCGACGTCACCACTGGCATTCTCGAATGCCATGCGCAGCTTGGACAACAGCATGCGGCGGAACTGTTCCATGAAGCGCGGCTCGGCCAGCCGCAGCGCCTGCGACAGCCCGAGGTACTGCACGTAGCTGCGTTCGATCAGGTCGAGCTCGCGGTCGCAGCGCTCGAGCGACGGCAGTCGCGTCAGCGTCAGCGCAAAACCGAACTCGCTGTTGAGCTGGCGAAAGCTCGCCTGCAGCATGTCGTGGATCTCCTGCCCGCGAGTGCGCGCCTGCGTCACGCGCTCTCGCAAGCGCGCACACAACGCAATGAAGGCCCTCTTGGCGCCGAGGTTGAACAGCGTGGCGCGGGCCTCGCCTTGCATCTGCGCCACTTCGTCGCGCAATGCGTCGCTGGACAGGCCCACCATCAATTCACGCAGCATCCTGGCATGCACCGCACGCAGTGCCGCCAGGCGCTCGGTGCAGTGCTCGAACTCGTGCATCTCGCGGTCGACGCGCTCGATCATCTGCTGCACCTTGCCACTGCTCTTGCCGCGCAGGCCGCGCAACTCGAGCATCTGCTCGGCGACCTGCCGACGCTGGTCGGTCAGGCGGCGCGCAGCCGCCTGCTCAACAGCCTGCACGGTCTCGTCCACCATGCGCGCGATGACCTCGCGACGACGCGGCAGCAACTGGGTGACCAAGGCATCCTCGAGAGCCGGCAGGCGGCTGGCGGCCAGTGCCTCGCGGTCACCATCGATGCGTCCGGCCAATGCCTGCCGCGCCGACAGCGGAAATACCCGCTCACGCCCGATCTCCAGCGTCGCGGCGGTGCTGCGGCACTGCTGCTCGATCTGTTCGCGCACGGCCTCTTCCGACAGCAGGGGGTCGACCAGCGCATCGATCTTGTTCAGCACCACGAAACGCGTCATCGACTGGCCGCCGAGATGGTCGCGCCAGACCGCCATGTCCGACTTGGTCACGCCGGTGTCGGCGCCGAGAATGAACACCACCGCATGCGCGGCCGGCAGCAGCGACAGCGTCAGCTCGGGTTCGGCGCCAATCGCATTCAGGCCCGGAGTATCGAGCACCACGAGGCCTCGCGTCAGCAGGGGATGCGGGTAGTTGATCGCGGCGTGGCGCCAGGCCGGAACCTCTACCAGGCCCTCGGCGATCTGCGGCGGGTTGTCGTCGGGCGTGTCGTCGTGCCAGAAGCCCAGCCCGCGTGCCGTCTCGACACTGACGGCCTTGGTGCGCATGACTTCCCTCAGCGCATCGGCCAGGCGTTCGGGTTCATCGGCATCGAGAGCGATCCGCGTCCACAACTCCGGCCGGTCGCGCAGATCGGCCAGCGACTGGGCTTCGAGCCGGGTGTCGATCGGCAACAGCGCCAGCAGCGCCGGCGTGCCTGGCTCGTAGCCCAACTCGACCGGGCACATCGTGGTGCGGCCGGGGGTAGCGGGCAGGATGCGACGGCCGGTATCGGCGAAAAAGATGGCGTTGATCAGTTCCGACTTGCCGCGCGAGAACTCGGCCACGAAGGCCACGCACAGCCGGTCCGACGCGAGCCGCTCGCGCAAGGCACCGAGATTGCGCTCGCTCGCCTCATCCTGCAGGTCGTGGTCGAGCAGGTAGCGTGCAAGCTCAGCCGCCTGGCGATCGAGGCCGCGACGCCAGGTGGACAGTGCGTCGAGCTGACCAGCGAGGGAGAGTTCCATGCAGCGAGGCGGTGGCAGGATCGGGCAGCGCCAGAGGAGCGCCGCGGAATCCTAGCGCACGGGACTGCGCAGCGGCGCCGGCGATACATCTGCTGACAGCCGACAACCTGCACTTGTCGTGCACTTGTCGCGGATCAGCGCTTCTGACAGCCCGGGCAGAAGAATGTCGAGCGCTGCGCCTGGACGACGCGCCGCACCGTGGCGCCGCAGCGCAGACAAGGCTGGCCCTCGCGGCCATAGACATGGGCCTGGCGCTGGTACGCGCCGTCGACGCCATGCGCGTCGCGAAAGTCGCGCAGTGACGATCCGCCGAGTGCCAACGCGCGGGCCAGCGTGGCGCGCACGCTGGCCAGCAGGCGCTCGCTGCGCGGCCGCGAAAGGCGCCGGCAGCGTGTACGCGGATCGATGCCGGCCTCGAACAAGGCTTCGCAGGCGTAGATGTTGCCGGCACCGACGACGATGTCACCGGCCAGCAACGCCGTCTTCACCGCCGTGCGGCGCTGACACAGCGCGGCATGGAACGCCTGCGGCGTCAGCGCCACGTCGAACGGCTCGGCACCCAGACGAGCCAGCAGGGTCACCGCGGGTGCGACGTCGATCGCAGGCGACCAGACCACTGCGCCGAAACGCCGCGGGTCGGTCAAGCGCAGCGTGCCATGCGACGTGATCAGGTCGAAATGGTCGTGCTTGCCGGGTGGCCCGGTGTCGGCGCCCGCTCGAAACGCGAGCGACCCCGACATGCCCAGGTGCATCAACAAGCCGCCGGCCGTAGCGGCGCGATCCCGCTCGAGCGGCAGCCACAGGTACTTGCCGCGGCGCACCGCCAGACCCGCGGTGCACCCCAGCAGTGAGCGCGGCTCGCAACCGAGTGGCCAACGCAGCGGTGCGCCCAGCCGCACGTCGAGCACGCGGGCGCCGGCGATGCGCTCGGCGAAGCTGCGCCGCGTGACCTCGACTTCTGGCAGTTCAGGCATGGCAGCGATGATAGAAGCGGGCCGTGCTGAACGCTGGCGGACGCACGCACTCCAACGCGATGCCTAGAATGGCCCGATCACCACGAGTCCTTCATGCCCACATACGCTCTTCACCGCCGCCGCGCGCTGCAAACCTGCCGAGCGCTGGCCTTCATGGCGATGCTGCCCGGCATGATGGCCGGCACATCGGCTCAGGCACCGGGGGCCCCGCAGAGCGCAGCAGCGCCCGCCGATGCCGCCTCGGCACCGCAGCGGTCCGCGCTCGATGCGCCGCTGTTCTACCAATTGCTGATCGGCGAGATCGAGCTCAGCACCGGCGATGCCGGCAATGCCTACGCGGTGCTGCTCGATGCAGCACGGCGCACGCGTGACGAGTCGCTGTTCAAGCGCAGTGTCGACGTGGCGCTGCAGGCCCGCGCGGGCGACCAGGCGCTGGCGGCCGCGCGGGCATGGCGGCAGGCGCTGCCCGAGTCGCTGGAAGCGGTCAGGTACGAACTGCAACTGCTGGCTGCACTCAATCGCAGCCAGGAGATCGCCGAGCCGCTCAAGGTGCTGCTCGCGCGCACGCCTGACAACGAGCGATCGGCGCTGATCGCGACGTTGCCCCGGCTGTTCCAGCGCGTCGTCGACAAGAAGCAGGCCGCTGTCATGCTCGAGGATCTGCTGCAACCCTATGCGGAGGCGCCCTCGACCCGCACCGCTGCCCGCGTGGCGATCGGCCGCAGCTGGTGGCTGGCTGCCGACGCTCCGCGCGCCCTGCACCACGCCGAGCGGGCCTTCGCCGACGACCCGACTGCCGCTGGACCAGCCCTGCTCGCGCTCGAATTGCTGCCTGCCTTGCCTGCCGCGGAGCGGGTCGTGACCGGTTACCTGCAACAACCCACGGCCGACGTCGCGGTGCAACTGGCCTATGTGCGCGCGCTCGGTGCGAGCCAGCGTTATGTCGATGCCATCGCGCAGCTTCAGAGTGTCACCCGCAGCAAGCCCGAGTTGGCTGCGCCCTGGCTGAGCCTCGGTGCACTGCAGCTCGAATTGCGACAGCCACGCGACGCGGAGCGTTCGCTGCAGCGCTTTCTGGCCGTGCGTGCCGCGTCGCCGGGCGCTGCCGGCGCCAGCCCGGACGATGATGACGAGGACGACAGCAGTCGCGGCAGCGACGACGGCGGCCAGACGCAGGCCTGGCTGATGCTGGCGCAGGCCGCCGAGCAGCTCGGCGACACAAAGGCCGCCAACGCCTGGCTCGACAAGATCGACAACCCGCAGCGCGCGCTCGAGGTGCAGACCCGCCGCGCGATCCTGCTGGCGCGGCAGGGCAAGGTGCGCGAGGCGCGCCTGCTGGTGCAGCAGGTGCCCGAGCGGCGACCCGAAGACGCGCGCGCAAAGATGCTGGCCGAAAGCCAGGTGCTGCGCGAGGTCAAGCGCTGGAACGAGGCCCACGCGGTCCTCGTCGCCGCCAGCGAACGCTTCCCCGGTGACGCCGACTTGCTCTACGAGCAGGCGATGGTGGCCGAGAAATTGCAGCGCATCGACGAGATGGAACGCGTGCTGAGGCGAGTGATCGAGATCAAGCCCGACCACCACCACGCCTACAACGCCCTCGGCTATTCGCTGGCCGATCGCAGCCTGCGCCTGCCCGAAGCTCAATCGCTGATCAAGAAAGCGCTCGAGCTGGCGCCAGGCGACCCGTTCATCACCGACAGCCTCGGCTGGGTCGAGTACCGGCTCGGCAATCGCGACGAGGCCTTGCGCTTGCTGCGCCAGGCCTATGCCGCGCGGCCCGACACCGAGATCGCGGCGCACCTCGGCGAGGTGCTTTGGGCGACGGGCGCGCGCGACGAAGCCCGCCGCATCTGGCGCGAAGGGCGCGAGCGCGACGCCGCCAACGAGGTGCTGCGCGAGACGCTGACGCGCCTGCAGGTCAAGCTGTGAAGTGTCTGGGCAGCCCCGCGGCGCTGTTCGCTGGGCTGTTCCTGCTGGTGGGCTGCGCGACGCCGCCTCCAGGCACGGCACCCGATCTGGCCGGACGACTCGTGCTGCGCGTCGAGGCTCACGACGGTACCGAGCCGCACAGCTTCGGCACCGGATTCGAGCTGCGCGGCGATGGACGAGCCGGCGAACTGCGATTGACCACGCCGATCGGCAGCACGACCGCGCAGGCGCGGTGGCGACCCGGTGCCGCAGAACTGATCACGGCCGAAGCCCAGCGCGGCTTCGCCGACCTCGACGCCCTGGCGCAGGAACTGCTCGGCGAGGCGCTGCCGCTGGCGGCGCTGATCGAGTGGCTGCGCGGCCGCCCTTGGCCCGGCGCGCCGAGCCTGGCATCGCCCGGCGGCTTCGAACAACTCGGCTGGCGCATCGATCTCAGCCGCTTCGCCGAGGGCTGGGTGCTGGCCGCGCGCGAGCGCGCGCCGGCGATCTCGGTGCGCGTCCGACTGGAACTGCCATGAGTCTGCACAGCCTGTTCGACGTGCCGGCACCGGCCAAGCTGAACCTGTTCCTGCATGTGATCGGTCGCCGGGCCGACGGCTACCACCTGCTGCAGTCGGTATTCGTGCTGATCGACTGGACCGACACCCTTCACTTCGAACGCCGCGGCGACGGTCGACTGCTGCGGCACGACCTCGGCGCCGCATTGCCTGCCGACGACCTGACGCTGGCCGCTGCCCGGCTGCTGCAGGCCGAGAGCGGTACCCGCCACGGCTGCGACATCTCGATCGACAAGCGCGTGCCCTGGGCCGCCGGGCTCGGCGGCGGCAGTTCCGACGCCGCCACCACCCTGCTGGCACTGAACCGTCTGTGGGGCCTGGGCTGGCCGCGCCCGCGGCTGGCAACGTTGGCCGCCAAGCTCGGCGCCGATGTGCCGTTCTTCATCGGTGGCCACAACGCGTTCGTCGAGGGCATCGGCGAGCGGCTGGCGCCGCTGGCGGTGCCACGCCAGTGGTTCGCCGTCGTCAAGCCGGCCACAGGGCTCGCCACGGAGACCATCTTCAGGCACCCGGCGTTGGTCCGCGATACGCCCGCTGTTATACTTTCAGGCTTTCTTGCAGACGCAGCAAAACCCGGGTTCTGGCAGCTGGGCTATGGCAGGAACGACCTGCAGCCGCCCGCCGAGGAGCGCTGCCGCGACGTGGCCGAGGCCGCCGAGTGGTTGCGATCGCGGTTCGGCAACAGTCGGATGACGGGCTCTGGCAGCGCAGTGTTTGCGAGAAACGGCACTGGCGACCAGCCTTTGGCGACATGGCCGGCGGAAGAACTTCCGCCGGGCTGGGTGGGTCGGATGTGCCGCAGCCTGGACCGGCATCCGCTCATCGAATGGGCAGATGACGAGCCCGGTTGAAACGGTTTCACGGTGGTGGCGCGAGCCGCTTCCGGCGTAGGGGAGTCGCCAAGTTGGTCAAGGCATCGGATTTTGATTCCGACATGCGAGGGTTCGAGTCCTTCCTCCCCTGCCAAAACATGCACTTCACGCGTCCATTCAACCTGCCCTGACCTGCAGCCTGCCCCCTGAAAGCCCACGCCGTGCTGTTCAACACCATGCTGTTCACCGGCAACGCGAACCGCGTGCTGGCCGAAGAGATCACGGCCCACCTCGGCGTCGACCTCGGCAAGGCCACGGTCGGTCGCTTCTCGGACGGCGAGGTCACCGTCGAAGTTCACCAGAACGTGCGCGCGCGAGACGTCTTCGTCGTGCAATCGACCTGCGCGCCGACCAACGACAACCTGATGGAACTGTTGATCATGGTCGATGCGTTGAAGCGCGCCAGCGCGCGCCGCATCACCGCCGTGATCCCCTACTTCGGCTATGCCCGCCAGGACCGCCGTCCGCGCAGCACACGCGTGCCGATCAGCGCCAAGGTGGTGGCCAACCTGCTCGAAACCGTGGGCATCGAGCGGGTGCTGACGATGGACCTGCACGCCGACCAGATCCAGGGTTTCTTCGACATCCCGGTCGACAACATCTACGCCTCGCCGGTGCTGTTGGCCGACTTGAAGAGCAAGGACTACCGCGACCTGATCGTGGTCTCCCCCGACGTCGGCGGCGTGGTCCGCGCCCGCGCACTGGCCAAGCAGCTCGGCTGCGACCTGGCCATCATCGACAAGCGCCGCTCGGCCGCCAACGTGGCCGAAGTGATGCATGTGATCGGCGAGATCGAGGGCCGCAACTGCGTCATCATGGACGACATGATCGACACCGCCGGCACGCTGGTGAAGGCGGCCGACGTGCTCAAGGAGCGCGGTGCCCAGAGCGTCTATGCGTACTGCACGCACGCGGTGTTCTCGGGCCCGGCGATCGAGCGCATCGCCACCTCGGCGCTGGACGAGGTGGTGATCACCAACACCATCCCGCTCAGCGACGGTGCCAAAGCCTGCCGGAAGATCCGCCAGCTGTCGGTCGCCTTCCTGTTTGCCGAAACCATCCGCCGCATTTCCGACGGCGAGTCGGTGACGTCGCTGTTCGCGGAGCAAAACAACAATTTTTAGAAGGACGGCGGGCTCCCTGCAGGAGCCCTTGTCTTGTTTGGGTCTTAGTTGACCTTTATCTGGAGCCCTGGTCGCGGGGCTCTCACTTTGGAGTGAAAACCATGAAATTCGTCGCTTACGAGCGTACGTTGCAGGGGACCGGAGCGAGCCGCCGCCTGCGTCTGACCAACAAGGTTCCGGGCATCGTCTATGGCGCGGGAACGCCAACGATGATCGAACTGGACCACAACGCGTTGTACTTCGCGCTGAAGAAGGAGGCGTTCCACTCGTCGATCCTCGAGATGGAACTCGGCAGCAGAACCGAGAAGGTGCTGTTGCGCGATTTCCAGATGCACGCCTGGAAGCAGAACGTGCTTCACGTCGACTTCCAGCGTGTCGACGACACCACCAAGGTGACCAAGAAGGTGCCGCTGCACTTCGTCAATGAAGAGCTGTCGCCGGCCGTCAAGACCGACAAGTGCCTGGTGAGCCACGTCGTCACCGAGGTGGAAATCCAGTGCCTGGCCTCGCAGCTGCCCGAGTTCCTGACCGTCGACCTGGGCAACCTGGTCAAGGGCCAGTCGCTGAAAGCCAGCGACCTGCAACTCGGCGAAGGCGTCAAGATCGTGACCCACGGCAAGAAGGATCCGGTGATCGCCGCCGTGACCCTGCCGAAGGAAGAGGTCGAGGAGGCCGCCCCAGCACCGGTGATTGCCGCAGCGCCCCCAGAAAAGAAAGCCAAGAAGACCGAAAAGCAGAACAAGAAGTAGGCCGCAGGCACTGCTGTTCGATCGACAGGCCCCGCAATGCGGGGCCTGTTCTTTTTCGGTGCCCCCTTATCATCGGATCAACATGACGATTCGATTGCTGGTCGGCCTGGGCAATCCAGGGGCCGAGTACGACGCCACGCGACACAACGCCGGCTTCTGGTGGGTCGATGCCGTGGCCTCCAAGCTCGGTGCGCGGCTGTCGTTCGATCGCGGCTATCACGGTCTGGTGGCGCGCTTGAACCGCGCGGGCAGCGAGCCGCTGTGGCTGCTCGAGCCGCAGACCTTCATGAACCTGTCGGGCAAGTCCGTGGCTGCGCTGGCGCGGTTCTACAAGATCGCGCCCGACGAAATCCTGGTGGCCCACGACGAACTCGATCTGTTGCCCGGCCAGGTGAAGCTCAAGCAGGGCGGCAGCGCTGCCGGCCACAACGGCCTCAAGGACATCGTCGCGCAGTTGGGCACCACCGACTTCTGGCGCCTTCGGCTTGGCATCGGCCATCCAGGGGTCAAGTCCGAAGTCATCCACTACGTGCTGAAGCGACCGTCGCCGGAGCACCGCGAGGCGATCGATCAATGCATCGTGCGCACGTTGGACGCACTCGACCTGCTGCTGGCCGGTGCGATGGAGCGCGCGATGATGAAGATACACACCAAGCCGTCGCTACCGAAGACCGCGCCACCTGCGGCCAGGGTCGAGCCGGGAGAAACGCCGTGACCCGATGCACACGCAGCGCGGCCGCGCTGTTGGCCGCCGTGCTTTGGCTGGCTGCTGGCAGCAGCGGCGCGGCTCAGCAGAAGGTCTTTCGTTGCGGCCCGGACGGCAGCATCTATTCACAGACGCCATGCGTGGACGGCTACGAGGTCAACGTCGCCGATCCTCGCAGCGCCGAACAGCGCAAGGCCGCTGAAGACGCCACCAAGCGCGAGGGCAAGACCGTCGAGAAGATGACGCGCGAGCGGCAGGCGCAAGAGGCTGCAGCCGCCAAGCAAGGCCCGAGGCAGACCGCCAGCCCGTCATCCGCCAAGCCGGCGGCATCGGCCGCCTCGGGCACGGCTGCGAAGAAACGCCGCGCCGACAGCGGCAAGCCCGCCGCCTCGACCAAACCGACTCAGCCCTGAGCCAGGCCGGGTGCCGGCGCAGCCTGCTGCTGCAGGCGCCGATACTTGGCCCACAGCGTTTCCTTGGACTCCACATGCTGCGGGTGCAGCGGGATGCATGCGACCGGGCACACCTGCACGCATTGCGGCTCGTCGAAATGGCCGACGCATTCAGTGCAGCGCGACGGGTCGATCTGGTAGAACTCGGGCCCCATCGAGATCGCCTGGTTCGGGCACTCGGGTTCGCAGACGTCGCAGTTGATGCACTCGTCGGTGATCATCAACGCCATGCGGCTCATTCGCGCGGCACTTGCGCCACGCGCTCCTTCAGTTTCTCGAGCACCAAGGGTGCCACGAACTTGGAGACATCGCCGCCCAAGGTGGCAATCTCGCGCACGAAGGTGCCGCTGATGAACTGGTATTGGTCGCTGGGCGTCAGGAACAGCGTCTCGACGTCGGGCATCAACTGGCGGTTCATGCCGGCCATCTGAAACTCGTACTCGAAATCGCTGACCGCGCGCAAGCCGCGCACGACCACCTTGCCATCATGGCCAACGACGAAGTCGCGCAGCAGACCGCGAAACGGGATGACCTCGACGTTCGGGTACGGCGTCGCAAGTTCGCGGGCAATTTCCAGGCGTTCGTCGATCGTGAACATCGTGCGCTTGTGGTGGCCGACAGCCACCGCCAGGATCAGGCGCTCGAACAAACGGCTGGAGCGCGCCATCAGGTCCTGATGACCCAGCGTCATCGGGTCGAAGGTGCCGGGGTAGACGGCGGTGAGGCGGGTGGCGGAGGTCAAGGCAGGGACGAGAAGTCGTGCGGCAGTTTAGCCGTCGACGCGCCGGAACAGGTGCGCATGCACCGCGCCGGCGCGCAAGTGGCGGTGAGCCGTGAAGCCCGCCGGCACCGCCGCGAAGGGGCGCGGCGCCTCCAGGTAGAGGAAGCCGCCCGCGGCAACAGCCGGCGCGGCCGCGGCCAGTGCCGCGTCGAACAGGTCACTGTCGAACGGCGGATCCAGCAGCACCAGGTCGAATCGACCGGGCGTGCAGCGCGACAGCCAGGCCAGCGCGTCGCTGCCGATCACCTGCACCGCGTCGGCGTGCAGCCGGGTCTTGACTTCGGCCAGGCCGCGCAGCAACACCGCGTCGCGTTCGAGCATCAGCACTTCGGCCGCGCCGCGTGACGCGGCCTCGAAGCCGAGGGCGCCGCTGCCGGCGAAGGCGTCGAGCACACGCCAGCCGGCGAGGTCCTGGCCGAGCCAGTTGAACAGCGTCTCGCGCACCCGGTCGGGCGTCGGGCGCAGGCCCGGCCGGTCGGCCACCGGCAACTTGCTGCGTTTCCACAGGCCACCGATCAGGCGGACTTCGCCGGGCGGGCCGCCGCGGCGCGTCACAGGCGCACCGGGATGCCGTCGCGCGCGAGCAGCGCCTTGGCTTGGCCGACCGTGAACTCGCCGTAGTGGAAGATGCTCGCAGCCAGCACCGCATCCGCGCCGCCGATGCGGATGCCGTCGCTCAGATGCTCGAGCGCGCCGACTCCGCCGGAGGCGATCACCGGCACCGGCACGGCGTCGCAGACCGCGCGCGTGAGTTCGAGGTCGAAGCCGCTCTTGGTGCCGTCGCGGTCCATGCTGGTGAGCAGGATCTCGCCGGCGCCGAGTTCGGCCATCCTTCGCGCCCAGGCCACCGCGTCGAGCCCGGTATCGTTGCGCCCACCGTGGGTGAAGACATGCCAGCCGCCACCCTGCGACGCGGCTCGGCGCTTGGCGTCGATGGCCACCACGATGCACTGTGCCCCGTACTTGTCGCTGGCCTCGCGGATCAGCTCGGGCCGCGCCACCGCGGCGGAGTTGAAGCTGACCTTGTCGGCGCCGGCATTGAGCAAGCGCCGCACGTCGGCCACGCTGCGAACGCCGCCGCCGACGGTCAGCGGAATGAAGACCTGCGAGGCCACCGCCTCGATGATCGGCAGGATCAGGTCGCGGCCGTCGCTGGTGGCGGTGATGTCGAGGAAGGTGAGTTCGTCGGCGCCCTGATCGTTGTAGCGCGCCGCGATCTCCACCGGGTCGCCGGCATCGCGCAATTCGACGAAATTGATGCCCTTGACGACGCGCCCGCCGGTGACGTCCAGACAGGGAATGATGCGTTTGGCCAGCACTCAGGCGCGGCCGTTCAGCTCGTCGGCGCGGCGTTGGGCGGCGGCGAAATCGAGCGCGCCGTTGTAGATCGCGCGGCCACAGATCACACCGTCGACGCCCTCGCCTTCGATCGCGCACAGCCGCTCGATGTCGGCCATGCCCGACAGCCCGCCCGAGGCGATCACGGGAATCGTCAGGGCCTGCGCCAGCTTGACGGTGGCGTCGATGTTGATGCCGGTCATCATGCCGTCGCGGCCGATGTCGGTGTAGATCACGGCCTCGACACCGTAGTCCTCGAACTTCCTGGCCAGGTCGATGACCTCGTGGCCGGTCAGCTTGCTCCAGCCGTCGGTGGCCACCTTGCCGTCCTTGGCATCGAGGCCGACGATGATGTGGCCCCCGAAGGCCGTGCAGGCGTCTTTCAGGAAGCCCGGGCTCTTGACCGCAGCAGTCCCGATGATCACGTAGCTGAGCCCGTCGTCGAGGTAGCGCTCGATGGTGTCGAGGTCGCGCAGGCCGCCGCCGAGCTGCACCGGGATCTCGTCGCCGACCGCGCGCACGATGGCCTTGACCGCCGCTTCGTTGACCGGCTTGCCGGCGAAGGCACCGTTCAGGTCCACCAGGTGCAACCGCCGCGCGCCGGCAGCGAGCCAGCGCCGCGCCATCGCTGCCGGGTCTTCACCGAACGTGGTCGAGACCGCCATGTCGCCCTGTTCGAGGCGCACGCAATGGCCATCCTTGAGGTCGATCGCAGGTATCAGCAGCATGGTGGAGGGATGGAAGGACCTAGGGCTTCCAGGCGAGGAAGTTGCGGTACAGCGTCAGGCCGTCGGCAGCGCTCTTCTCGGGATGGAACTGGGTGGCAAAAATGTTATCCCGGGCCACGGCCGAGGTAAAGCGCGTGCCGTACTCGGTGAGCCCGGCGCTGTGGTGCGCCGCCGACGGCTCGGCGTAGAAACTGTGCACGAAGTAGAACCACGCGCCATCGGGCACGCCCGCCCAGAGCGGATGCGGCAATGCCTGCTGCACGCGGTTCCAGCCCATTTGCGGCACCTTGTAGCGGCTGCCATCGGGCTGCAGCATGCCCTCGAGGCGAAAACGTCTGACGCACCCGCCAATCAGCCCCAGCCCCGGCGTGTCCTGCTCCTCGCTGTGGTCGAGCAGCATCTGCATGCCGACGCAGACACCGAACAGCGGCTTGGAGCGCGCCGCGTCGAGCACCGCCTGCTTCAGCCCCGAATCGGTGAGCTCACGCATGCAGTCGCGCATCGCGCCCTGACCCGGCAGCACCACGCGCTCGGCGGCCATCACCGCCTCCGGCCGCTGCGTCACGACGACCTCGATGCCGCTGCCGGCGGCCACGTGCATCACCGCCTGCGACACCGAGCGCAGGTTGCCCATGCCGTAGTCGACGACCGCGACGGTGCGGGACATTTCAGAGCGAGCCCTTGGTCGACGGGATCACGCCGGCGCTGCGCGGATCGATCGCCAGTGCCATCCGCAGCGCACGGCCGAAGGCCTTGAACACCGTCTCGCACTGGTGGTGCGCGTTGGCGCCCTTCAGGTTGTCGATGTGCAGCGTGGCCAGCGCATGGTTGGCAAAGCCCTGGAAGAACTCGTAGGTCAGCTGGGTGTCGAACCCGCCGACCATGCCGCTCCTGAACGGCACGTCCATGTGCAAGCCCGGCCGGCCCGACAGGTCGATCACCACGCGCGACAGCGCTTCGTCCAGCGGCACGTAGGCGTGCCCGTAGCGCGTGAGGCCGGCCTTGTCGCCCACCGCCTGGGCCACCGCCTGGCCGAGCGTGATGCCGACGTCCTCGACGGTGTGGTGACCGTCGATGTGCAGGTCGCCCCGGGCCTCGATCTCGAGGTCGATCAGCCCGTGGCGCGCGACCTGGTCGAGCATGTGGTCGAAGAACCCGATGCCGGTGGCGAGCTTGGCGGCGCCGCTGCCGTCGAGATCGACGCGCACGCGGATCTGTGTCTCTTTGGTGTTGCGCTGGACTTCGGCGATACGTGACATCACAAGCTCGCTTTCAAGGCATCGATCATCAGCGTGTTCTCGTCGGGCGTGCCCACCGTCAGGCGCAGGCACTGGGCCAGCAGCGGGTGCAGGCCGGCGATGTGCTTGACCAGCACGCCGCGCGCCTTCAGGCCCTCGAATGCGCGCGTCGAATCGGGCACGCGCACCAGCAGCATGTTGGCATCGCTGGGGAACACGGTCACGCCGGGCAGCAGCGACAGCGCCGCAGTCAGCCGCGTGCGCTCGGCGCGCAGCACCGCAGCCTGCTCGGCAAAGACGTCGGCGTGCTCGAGGGCGAACAGCGTCGCCTCGGCATTGAGCACGCTGACGTTGTAAGGCGGCATCACCTTCTCGATCTGCTCGACGAGCGCCGCCGCGCCCGCCATGTAGCCCAGGCGCACGCCGGCCAGCCCGAACTTGGACAGCGTGCGCATCACCAGCACGTGCGGGTGCGCCGCCATGCGCTGCATCCAGGTGCGCGACGAGAACGGCTGGTAGGCCTCGTCGAAGACCACCAGGCCGTGCTGCGCGCCCACCGCAGCGACGATGCGGTCGATCGCCGCGTCGTCGAACAGGTTGCCGGTCGGGTTGTTCGGGATAGGCGATGTAGGTCAGCGCCGGCCGTTCACGCTCGATCGCGGCCAGCATTGCCGACTCGTCGAGCTCGAAGCTCGCAGTCAGCGGCACGCCGACGAAACGCAGCCCGCGCAGCCGCGCCGACATCTCGTACATCACGAAGCCGGGCAACGGGGCCAGCACCACCGCGCCGGGCACGTCGCAGGCGACCGACAGGATGTCGATCAGTTCGTCGGAACCGTTGCCGACGACGACGCGGCACCCGTCGGGCACCGCGAAGTGCCGGGCCAACGCGGCCGCGACCGCGCCCTTGCCGAGCGGATAGCGGTTGAGCGCGACGCGCGCGAGCCGCTCGCCGAGTTCGCGCTGCAAGGCTCGCGGCAGGCTGAACGGGTTCTCCATCGCATCGAGCTTGACCATGCCGGCGCTGGGCTGGATGGCGTAGCCGGCGGCGGACTGCACGTCCTGGCGGATCGTGCGCGCGATGCGTTCTGACAGGGTCGGGGCACTCATTGGGGGCCGGGCCGGGTGATGCGCAGTTCCGCGGCGCGCGCATGTGCCTGCAGGCCCTCGCCGTGGGCCAGTTCGGCGGCAATCGGGCCCAGCACCTGGGCGCCGGCCTGGCTGACTTCGATCAGGCTGCTGCGCTTCTGGAAGTCGTACACGCCCAGTGGCGACGAGAAGCGCGCGGTGCCCGACGTCGGCAGCACGTGGTTCGGACCGGCGCAGTAGTCGCCCAGGCTCTCGCTGGTGTAGGCGCCGAGGAAGATCGCGCCGGCATGCTTGAGCAGCGGCTCCCAGCGCCCGGGATCCCGCGCGCTGACCTCGAGGTGCTCGGGCGCGATGCGATTGCTGAGCTCGCAGGCCTCGGCCATCGACCGCGTCAGGATCAGCGCCCCGCGACCTTCGAGCGAGGCGCGGATGATGGCCGCGCGCGGCAGCGTCGGCAGCAGCCGTGCGATCGCCGCGCGCACCGCATCGAGGTAGGCCGCGTCGGGGCACAGCAGGATGCTCTGTGCCAGTTCGTCGTGCTCGGCCTGCGAGAACAAGTCCATCGCCACCCAGTCGGCGGGCGTCGTGCCGTCGGCGATCACGAGGATCTCGCTGGGGCCCGCGATCATGTCGATGCCGACCGCGCCGAACACATGCTTCTTCGCGCTGGCCACGTAGGCGTTGCCCGGGCCGGTGATCTTGTCCACGCGCGGGATCGATGCCGTGCCATAGGCCAGCGCTGCCACGGCCTGCGCACCGCCGATCGTGAACGCGCGCTGCACGCCGGCCACATGCGCGGCGGCCAGCACCAGCAGGTTCTTCTCGCCGCGGGGCGTCGGCACCACCATCACGATCTCGCCGACCCCCGCCACCTGGGCCGGCACGGCATTCATCAACAGGCTCGACGGATAGGCCGCCTTGCCGCCCGGCACGTAGATGCCGACGCGATCCAGCGGGGTGACCTTCTGTCCCAGCAGCGTGCCGTCGTCGTCGCGGTAGCTCCACGAGCGGCCGCAGGCCTCGAGCTGGCGCTCGTGGTAGCTGCGGATGCGCCGCGCCGCGCCCTGCAGCGCGTCGCGCTGCGCCGGCGTGATGGCCTCGTAGGCCGCCCGCATCTCGTCGCGTGTCAGGGTCAGCGCGGCCATCGACGTGGCCGGCAGCGCATCGAAACGCGCGGTGCATTCGAGCACCGCCGCGTCGCCGCGCGCACGCACGTCGGCGAGGATCTCGGCCACGCGCGACTCGATCGCCGCGTCGGCCTCGGCCGACCAATGGCGCAGGCGCTCGAAGCTGGCCTCGAAGTCGGCGCTGCGGGTGTCGAGCTGGCGCAGATTCAGCGTCATGGCTGGACGGCGGCCTCGAAGGCCTCGATCAACGGTTGGATCGCTGCGCGCTTCAACTTCAGCGCGGCCTGGTTGACGACCAACCGCGACGAGATGTCCATGATCTTCTCGACCTCGACCAGCTGGTTGGCGCGCAGCGTGCTGCCCGACGACACCAGGTCGACGATGGCGTCGGCCAGCCCCGTCAGCGGCGCCAGCTCCATCGAACCGTAGAGCTTGATCAGGTCGACGTGCACGCCCTTGTCGGCGAAATGCTGGCGCGCCACGCCGGTGTACTTGGTGGCCACGCGGATGCGCGAGCCCTGCTTGACCGCCTGGGCATAGTCGAAATCGGCGCGCACCGCGACGCTCATGCGGCAACGCGCGATCTTCAGATCCAGCGGCAGGTACAGGCCGTCGCCGCTGTGCTCGAGCAGCACGTCCTTGCCGGCCACGCCCAGGTCGGCGCCGCCGTACTGCACATAGGTCGGCACGTCGCTGGCGCGCACCAGCACCACGCGCACGTCGGGCCGGCTGGTGGCCAGGATCAACTTGCGTGATGTTTCCGGATCCTCCTTGACCTCGATGCCGGCCGCCTTCAGCAGCGGCAGGCACTCGTCGAGGATGCGGCCCTTCGACAACGCGAGGGTGATCATGCCGGCCACCTCTTTCGATATCCGCGCCGATGGCCCGCAGCTTGGCTTCCATGCGGTCGTAGCCACGGTCGAGGTGGTAGATGCGTTCGACCTGCGTCTGGCCCTCGGCCACCAGGCCGGCGATCACCAGGCTGGCCGAGGCACGCAGGTCGGTGGCCATCACCGTGGCACCCGACAACCGCGGCACACCGTGCACCACCGCGGTGTGGCCGTCGATCTCGATCTTCGCGCCCAGCCGCACCAGCTCGTTGACGTGCATGAAGCGGTTCTCGAAGATCGTTTCGCTGATCACTGCACTGCCTTCGGCGATGCAGTTCACCGCCATCAACTGCGCCTGCATGTCGGTCGGGAACGCCGGGTACTCGCTGGTGCGAAAGCCGACGGCGCTGAGCCGGCCCTCGGCGCGCACGCGAATCCAGTCGCTACCGGCATCGATCAGCGCGCCAGCCTCGCGCAGCTTGTCGATCAGCGCGTCGAGATGATCGGCCCGCGTGTGGCGCAACGTCACGTCGCCGCCTGCCGCCGCCACCGCGCACAGGAAAGTCCCGGTCTCGATGCGATCGGGAATGATGCGGTGGCCGTCGCGCGGTGCATGCAGCGCATCGACGCCTTGCACGCGGATGCGGCTGGTGCCGTGGCCTTCGATCCGCGCACCCATCGCGATCAGCAGTTCGGCCAGGTCGGTCACCTCGGGCTCCTGCGCGGCGTTCTCGAGCAGCGTCTCGCCGTCGGCCAGCGTGGCGGCCATCAGCAGGTTCTCGGTGCCGGTGACGGTGACCATGTCGGTGGTGATGCGTGCGCCTTTCAGACGCCGGGCATGGGCCACGATATAGCCGTGCTCGACGGCGATCTCGGCGCCCATCGCCTGCAGGCCCTTGATGTGCTGGTCGACCGGCCGCGAGCCGATCGCGCAACCGCCGGGCAGCGACACCTTGGCGCGGCCCAGGCGCGCCAGCAGCGGCCCGAGCACCAGGATCGACGCCCGCATCGTCTTCACCAGTTCGTAGGGCGCCTCGGGCACGGTGAGCGCCGAGGCGTCGAGCGTGACCACGGCGGGGTCGTCGGGCGAGCGGGCGGCCGCCACGCCCATGTTGCGCAGCAGCTTCAACATCGTGGCCACGTCCTGCAGCCGCGGCACGTTGGCCAGCTGCACCGGCTCGGCGGTCAGCAGCGCCGCGGTCAGCTCGGGCAGCGCGGCGTTCTTCGCACCGGCAATCGGCACCTCGCCTTGCAGCCGGCGGCCACCGCGAATGAGAAGCTTGTCCATGGTCGTCGTCTATTGTCGTGGGCCGGGCAGCACATGACATGCCGGTGCCGGGGGACAAGTCGACGGGCGCTCTGGTGGGCGACGCCGACCGCCACCCGCAGCGTGCACGCCGCGGGCAGGGTCAGTGGTGGTGGGCCGGATCGGCAGCCGGGGGGCTGGCATGCCACTCGGCGGGTGTCAGCGTCTTCATCGAAAGCGCGTGAATTTGTTCGCGCATTCTATCGCCCAGCGCCGCGTAGACACGCTGGTGGCGGGCCACCCGCGGGCGGCCCTCGAACTCGGCCGCGACGATCGTGGCGAAAAAGTGGCGCCCGTCGCCCTCGACCTCGAGGTGCTCGCAGGCCAGGCCGGCGGCGATGAAGGCTCGCACCTCGTCGGCGGTCGGTTCTTGGGCGGGCAGTGACATGTTGCCGGGATTGTAGGTGGCACGCTGTCGTACATTGCGGCCCATCGTCAAGGAGGGCCGGCCACATGAGCGCTGTTCAGATCGTCACCTGGTTCGTGCTGGTCACGCTGGCGCTGTGGATGCTGGCGGCCTACAACCGGCTGGTGCGCAACCGCAACGAGATCGCCAACGCCTTTGCACAGATCGACGTGCAGTTGAAGCGCCGCTACGACCTGATCCCCAACCTCGTCGACGTGGCGCGCAAGTACGTGCAGCACGAGCGCGACACGCTCGAGGCCGTGATCGCTGCGCGCAATGGCGCCAAGAGCGCCAGCGACGCCGCACGGGCGAAGCCGGCCGACGCCTCGCGCATCGGTGCACTGGCCGGTGCCGAAGGAGCGCTGGCTGGCCTGATGAAACAGCTGGCCGTCGTCGTCGAGGCCTACCCCGAGCTGAAGGCCGACGCCACGCTGCGCGAACTGAGCGAAGAACTCGGCCACACCGAGAACCGCATCGCGTTCGCGCGCCAGGCCTTCAACGACAGCGTGCTCGACTACAACAATGCCGCGCAGCAGGTGCCGACCAACGTGGTCGCCGGACTGTTCGGGTTCAAGCCGGCGGCGATGCTCGAAGCCACCGTGACCGAGGCCGAACGCAGCGCCGTGCGCGTGGCCCTGTGACGCCGCACTGAGTTTCCGCGCCCGATGCGGTTTCGCCAGCATCAGCAGGCGGCGACGCAGTCGACGCTGCGCCTGCTGTTGCTGTTCGGCGCCGTCCTGATCGGCCTGGTGCTGTCCATCAACGCGGTGCTGGCGCTGATCTACCGCATCACGTTCCCGTTCGCACACGGCTTTCCGGCGTACTTCTTCGAGACCAATACCGCGCTGGTGCTGCTGTTCGTGCTCGGCGGCTGCTGGGTCGAAACGCTGCGCCTGCGCGAGGGCGGCGTGCATGTGGCCCGGCTCGCAGGCGGCCGCCAGGCCCAGGTATCGGGTGGCGGCGAGCTGGCCGCGCTCGAGCGCCGCTTTGCCAACATCGTGCACGAGATGGCGATCGCTTCCGGGCACACCGGCGGCCGCGAGGGCGTGCCCGCCGCGTGGGTGTTGCCCAAGGACGATGCGATCAATGCCTTCGCGGCCGGCTGGGGTGGCGAAGACGCGGTGGTGGCCGTCACGCGCGGTGCGCTCGAACGGCTGACGCGCGCCGAGCTGCAGGGCGTGGTCGCGCACGAGTTCAGCCACCTGGTGCATGGCGATACGCGACTCAACATGCGGCTGGTCGGCCTGGTCTGGGGCCTGCAGATGGTGTGGGGCCTGGGCTGCTCGCTGTGGGCCCCGAGCGAGGACGGGCGGCGCGGTCCAGGCGCGTTGTTCGGGCTCGGCCTGATGGCGGTCGGCTCGCTGGGCTGGGCCGCGGGGCGCTTGCTGCAGGCCGCCGTCAGCCGCCAACGCGAGTTCCTGGCCGACGCCTCGGCGGTGAAGTACACCCGCGTCGTCGACGGGCTGGGCGGTGCGCTGCGCAAGATCGCCGACCAGCAGGCCCGCCATGTCGCTGCGCTGCACAGCGGCCACGCCGCCAGCCTGGCCCACCTGCTGCTTGCGCACCGCAGTGCCGCGGCCGGTTGGCGCGCGCTCTGGCACACCCACCCGCCGTTGTCAGAGCGGCTGCGCCGCCTGTACGGCCGCGAGGTGCTGCCGCTCGCGGCCGAGATGCTGCCGCCGATCGATGAAGGCGACGACGACGCGCCGATGCGCATCGCACCGGCGCTGCCGGGCGGCGCGGGCCCCGCAACAGGTGTGGAGCCTGCCGGCGCCACGACCCGAGGTCACCCCCGAAGCGCACCGCCACGACGCGCTGCAGGTGCCGACCTCGTTCGATGCCGCCGCCCGCGAGGCCGAGGCGCTGGCGCGCATCGAGCGCTGGCACGGGCCGGGCGAGTGGCAAGCCGCGATGCTCGCGCTGGCACTCGAACCGCACGCGCCCGGCGCCGCGAGCCGCTGGGCTGCCTGGCGCGAGGCGACGGCCGACCTGGGCGTGGCCGCTGCGGTGGGCCGCGAGGTCGAGGTGCTCGGCGCCCCGGCGCGGCGGCGGGTATTCGAATTGCTGCTGCAACGTGCCCGCGCGGCACCGCTGGCGCAGCGGCGCCAGGCGCGGCGCGCGCTGTTTCAGCGCTGGCGCGCCTGCCCCCGCTCGCCGGGGATGGATTGGCGCGCGCTGGCGCTCGGCCTGTTGCTGGGTTCGCGCCCGCCGATCGGCAGACGCACCGCGGCGTCGCTGCCGCTGGCGCGGCAGGCCGAGGCGGCCGACGCCGCAACGCGGCTGCTCGCAACGGCACTGGGCGCGGCCGACGACGCCGGCCATGCCTGGCGCCGTGCTGCCGCGCTGGCGTTGGCCGAGGCCGGCGCCGCCGCGCCGCGCAACACCGCCGTTGGCTTGGCGCCGGCAACGTCGCGGCGTCAACTGATGCTCGCGCTGCGCGTGCGCCGCATCGCGCCAATGCAGCGCCCGCTCCTTGTCCGCGCATGGCTGCAGGCCGCCGAGCACAGCGGCCTGGCCGGCCACCCCGGCACCGGCGACGCACTGCACCTGGCCTGCCTGGCACTCGATGTGCCGGTGCCCGAGGCGCTGCGGTTCAGCTCCTGATCTTGTAGCCGGTGGCGAGCAGGCGCAGCGCGACCAGCCGCGACGGCGACGAAGCTCACCCCCACCACGGCCAGCGCGACCCACGGCGAGACGTCGCTGGCGCCGAAGAAGCCGCGGCGAAAGCCGTCGATCATGTAGAAGAACGGGTTCGCGTGCGACAGGCCCTGCCAGAACGCCGGCAGCGAGTGCACCGAATAGAACACCCCCGACAGGAACGTCATCGGCATGATCAGGAAGTTCTGGAACGCCGCGGTCTGGTCGAACTTCTCGGCCCACAGCCCGGCGATCAGGCCCAGCGTGCCGAGCATCGCGGCGCCGAGCACGGCAAAGACAACGATCCACCACGGCTCGGCGAAATGCGGCGGCGCGAACCACACGGTGACCGCGAACACGCCCAAGCCGACCACCAGCCCGCGCACCACGCTGGCGCCCACATAGGCCGCGAACCAGGCCCAGTGCGACAGCGGCGAGACCAGCAGGAACACCAGGTTGCCCGAGATCTTGCTCTGGATCAGCGAGCTGCTGCTGTTGGCGTAGGCGTTCTGCAGCACGCTCATCATCACCAGCCCGGGGATCAGGAAGCTGGTGTAGCCGACGCCGGGATAGACCTGCACATGCGCCTCGAGCACGTGGCCGAAGATCAGCAGGTACAGCACCGCGGTCAGCACCGGCGCGGCGACGGTCTGCACGCTGACCTTCCAGAAGCGCAGCACTTCCTTGTTGAACAGCGTTCGCGTGCCCTCGAAATTCGAGCTCAAGCGGCTTCCTTCTGCATGATCTCGAGGAACACGTCTTCCAGGTCGGCGCGGCCGATCTCGAGGTCTTCGACCTTGACGCCGCCCTCGCGCAAGCGGCCGAGGATGACCTCGACCTCGCCGGCATCGCGCGCCGTGACCTGCGCCACGCGGCCGGTGACGCGCGCGCGGGCGGCCACCGCAGCGGGCAGCGCATCGTCGGTCTTGAAGCGCAGCATCGTGCTGGCGGTGCCCGCCAGCAGGTTGGCGGTGCGATCGAGCGCCACCACCCGGCCCTGCTTGAGCATCGCGATGCGGCTGCACAGCGCCTCGGCCTCCTCGAGGTAGTGCGTGGTCAGCAGCACCGTGTGGCCTTGCTTGTTGAGGCCGGCGATGAAGCCCCACAGCGTCTGGCGCAATTCGACGTCGACGCCCGCCGTGGGCTCGTCGAGCACGATCACCGGCGGCTTGTGCACCAGCGCCTGCGCCACCAGCACACGGCGCTTCATGCCGCCCGAGAGCTGGCGCGTGTTGACGTCGGCCTTGTCGGCGAGGCCCAGCCCGGCGAGCAATTCATCGATCCAGGCGTCGTTGTGGCGGATGCCGAAGTAGCCGCTCTGGATGCGCAGGCACTCGCGCACCGAGAAGAAAGGGTCGAACACCAGCTCCTGCGGCACGATGCCCAGCGCCATGCGCGCCGCGGCGTAGTCGGACACCACATCGTGGCCCATCACGGTGACGCGGCCGGTGCTGGCCCGCGTCAGGCCGGCCAGGATGCTGATCAGCGTGGTCTTGCCGGCGCCGTTGGGGCCGAGCAGGCCGAAGAACTCGCCCAATTCGACGTTGAAGCTCACGCCGTCGAGGGCGCGCACTGCGCCGCGGGCGCCCGCAAAGGTCTTGGCAACCTGATCGAAAACAACGGCAGCGGGCATGGCCAGCGATTGTAGGAGGGCCCCTGGCGGCCCGCGGCGGCGCGGCGCGTGGCATCATGGATTCATGAACCACGGCTTCGGCATCGAAACCCCGGGCGGACACCACGTCACGGCGCGGCGAGGGGTGGCGCGCTACCTGGTGCTGATCGATGCGGCGGGCAGCACGCTGGCGCGGCTGTTCCTGCACGACCGCACCCAGGCCGCCGAGTTCGATGCCGGCACCGAAGAGGTGGCCCTGATGACGCAGGGCCTGACCCCCGCCCATGGCGCCGACGGTCCCGAGTGGGACCGTGCACTCGAAGGCCACAGCGCCGATGAGCGCCGGGCCGCCGAGGTCTACACCCTGGACGTCTAGCAGCGCCATGCCCAACGCCACGAGCAAGAAGCCGCCGCGCCGCACCGCCGAGCGCATCCTCGAAGTCACGCTCGAGCTGTTCAACCGCTTCGGCGAGCCCAACGTCAGCACCACGCTGATTTCCGCCGAGCTGAAGATCAGCCCGGGCAACCTTTACTACCACTATCCGGCCAAGGAAGAGCTGATCAACGCGCTGTTCGGCCGCTACGAGAAGGCACTCGACGAACTGCTGCGCGCCGCCGACGGCGTGCGCAACGTCGAAGACGCGTGGCTGTTCTTCCACATGCTGTTCGAGCTGATCTGGCAGTACCGCTTCCTGTACCGCGACCTGAACGACCTGCTCAGCAAGAATCGCAAGCTCGAGATGCACTTCCAGTTCGTGCTGAAGAACAAGGGCCGCGCGGTGCAGGCCGTGCTCGGCGGCCTGGCGCGCGGCAGCGCGATGAAGATCGATGCCCGCGAGGCCGAGCCGGTGGCCACCGCGATGGTGGTGGTGCTGACCTACTGGCTCAGCTACGAGTACGTGTGCAACCCGCGCAAGGCGCTCGAGCCGGAAAGCGCCGGTGCGGCACTGGCGCGCGGCGCCTACCACGTGCTGAGCCTGTTGATGCCCTACCTGGAGCCCCCGGCGCGCGACCACCTGCACGGGCTGGTGGCGCCCTACCGCCAACGCTGACCTGCACCGTCCCATAACGCGCCGCGAACGACGCGCGGCGAACAACGAGGAGACAAGACGATGGCCAAGTGGACCGCCTTCCCATATCAGCTGTACGACTTCGACGCCGCGAAGGTGAAGAAGCAATGGGCGCGGCTGCATGCCGGCGACGTCGAGCCGTTGCCCAAGGACACCAAGGTCCTGGAGGCCTGGGCACTGTTCCATGCCGGCGAGTTCCAGAAGGCGCATGACGCGGGGCTCAAGGCCGGCGGTGCCGGCATCACCGTGGCCAACAAGGCGCAGTCGATCTACGCCAACTACCTCGAGAAGAGCGAGAAGACCAGGCTTGCGATGTTCCAGGAAGTGGTGACGCGCGCCGAGGCGCAGGCTGCCGCCGAACCGCAGAACCCCAACGCCCACTACTGGATGGCCTACGCGCTGGGCCGCTACAGCCAGGGCATCAGCGTGGCCAAGGCGCTGGCGCAGGGCCTGGGCGCCAAGGTGAAGGTTGCGCTCGAAACCACCATCAAGCTCGCCCCGAAGCACGCCGATGCGCACATCGCGCTCGGCTCGTTCCACGCCGAGGTGATCGACAAGGTGGGTTCGCTGCTGGGCAAGACCCAGGGCGCGAGCAAGGCCACCGGCCTGGCGATGTACCAGCAGGCGCTCAAGCTCACGCCGGCCAGTGCGATCGCGATGGTGGAGTACGCCAACGGGCTGGTGATGCTCGAGGGCGAGAAGAGGATGGGCGACGCCGAGAAGCTCTACGCCGACGCCGCGGCATGCACCCCGGTCGACGCGATGGAGCGGCTGGACGTGGAGATGGCCAAGGCCGAACTGGAAGACTGAGCGCGGGCAGCGCCATGATGTGGATGGCCTTCGTGCTCGCCAGCCTGGTGCTGGCCGTGACGCCCGGGCCCGGCGTGCTCTACATCGTGACACGCACGCTGGCGCAGGGCCGCGCCGCGGGGCTGGCGTCGGTGGCCGGCGTGGCGCTCGGCAACCTCGGCAACGCGCTGGCCGCGTCGCTCGGGCTGGCGGCGCTGTTCGCGCTGTCTTCGCTGGCCTTTGCCGTCGTCAAGTGGGCTGGCGCGGCCTACCTGGTGTGGCTGGGCGTGCGGGCGTTGCGGCAACCGCCCGCCGCCGCCGGGGTGGCAGCGCCCGCCTTCGCGCCGCCGCGGCTGGTGCGCATCGCGCGCGACGGCTTCGTGGTGGCGCTGCTCAACCCGAAGACCGCGCTGTTCTTCGCCGCCTTCCTGCCGCAGTTCCTGCCCGACGCTTCGGCGGCCAGCATCGCCCGCACGGCCATGCTCGGCGCGCTGTTCGTGGCGGTGGCCGCCGTGACCGACAGCGGCTACGTGCTGCTGGCCGGCGCCGCAGCGCGCGCGCTGGCCGGCCGCGCGGCGCGCCGCACCGAGGCGCTGGGCCGCTACGCCGCGGCCGCCACCTACATCGGCCTGGGCCTGTACACCGCCACCACGACCTCCGCCCCCGCACAGACGCGCTGACACGCGGTCAAGCGGGCCGGCGGCGCCAGCGTCGGATGCGGTTGAGCACATGGGTGCAGGTCATCGTCGTCTTGACATCGCTGTGGCCGAGCAGCTCCTGCACGGTGCGGATGGCGCAGGCCATGGAAGTGCACGAACCGGCGCACCCATCCCAGATAGACCTGCTCGGTGCGCAACGAGTAGTGGCGCACCCGGATCGCCTCGCGAACCTGCGTCACAGGCGCGCAGGCCGGGGTGGTGAAGTCGCGGCCGGGAGGGCCACCTGATCGGCGTGGTCGCGTTGTTCCATCCGCGAATCTTTAGGCCGCCTATGTCGCCGAGCGATCCCCCTTTGGAGGGTATTTGGGCGGACTTCCGCAGAGGTGACATGCCCTGTAGCATCGCCGCAGGCCTGGGCGACATAGGCAACCTGGCCACCGACGCACCCCATGTCTATTTGTAGTTAGCCGTCTTTGGGGCCCGTCATGCTCGAAGTCTCGTGGTTGTTGTTTACCGTGGCATCTTTGGTGCTCATCGTGACCCCGGGCCAAGATATGGTGCTCGTTATGTCGCGCTCCATCGCGCAGGGCGCGGCGGCCGGTGTCGTCACAGCCGCAGGGGTAAGTGTCGGACTCGTCGGCCACACCATCCTGGCAACGCTCGGCCTCGGGGCCATCCTGCGCACATCGGAATGGTTGTTCCTGGCGCTCAAGCTCCTCGGCGCCGCCTACCTCATCTACCTTGGTCTCGCGTTGCTGCGCACCAAGGCTACCGAGTTGGTCGTTCAAGCGTCCTCCAAGCGCTCGCTCCTGCGTCTCTTCGTCGACGGCGCGCTCTCGAACATTTCCAACCCCAAGATCGCCATCTTCTACTTTGCTTTCCTGCCGCAGTTCGTCAGGCCGGCATCGGAGCATCCAACGCTCTCGGTCTTCGTGCTCGGTCTGCTGTTTGCCGCACTCACCTTCTTGGTCAAAGGCCCGGTTGGCTACTTCGCGGGGTTGCTATCGGGTTGGTTGCGATCGCAGCCAAGTGTCCTGGCGTGGCTGTATCGTTCGAGTGGCGCAGTCTTGGTCGCGCTGGGCATCAAGTTGGCCTTCGAGCGTCGGGCGTGAAGTCCGCGCTTCCGCCGCCGAGGATTTGGCCGGAGTTGACGCAGCTCGAGATCTACCTCTTCGGCACCGTCACGCACCGCTTCCATCGCCAAGGCTCCCTTGCGGCGTTCGACTTCTTTTGTATCGTTATCTGGAAGGCAAACCGAGCGAAGAGCCGCATTGCGGAGCGCCTGCTCGAGCGCGGTCACACCTCCATCGAAACAGCGGTCGCGAGTCTCACGAGAGAGATCTTCCGTGCATCGAGCGACGAAGAACGCCTGCGCGTGATCATCGAACGGTGGGGATTCCGATTGCCGATGGCGACCGCCGTTCTGTCGGTCTTGTATCCAGACCGCTTCACCATCTATGACGTCAGGGTCTGCAGGGAACTTCGTGGCTTCGGCACTCTGGCGCAGGCCAAACGCTTCGAAACCATCTGGTCTGGCTACCAGGACTTTCACCAAGCAGTTGTGGCCGCTACGCCGCTACGCCTCTCGCTCCGAGACAAGGATCGGTATCTTTGGGGAAAGTCGTTCGCAACGCAGCTTGCAGCAGACATCGCCCGGGACTTCTCGGCGGTGTCGCAAGAGAATGACGGCTAACCCGCCGGTCGAGGCGACCCGCAAAGGCATTGGCCGCTCCGGGGCCACGTGGCTATCGTTCCCTCCGCGGCCCATGCCGCTGCGGGCGCCTCACCTCCAACGTTAGGCGTCGCAGGCCATCTTTCGTGGTCACCCACACCCCGAGCAACACCATGTCCAAGCTTCGTGTAGAAAGTTTCACGATCTCACTCGACGGCTTCGGCGCTGGCCCAGACCAGGACATCGACAACCCACTCGGCGTGGGCGGCACGTCGCTTCATGGCTGGGCCATCTCCACACGAACGCTTCAGAAGAACTTGTTCGGTAGCGATGGCGGAGGTTCGGGCATTGATGATGACTTTGCCGCTCGAGGCTTTCAGAACATCGGGGCTTGGATTCTCGGCAGGAACATGTTCGGGCCGATTCGCGGACCTTGGCCAGATGAGAGCTGGCGGGGTTGGTGGGGCGAGAATCCTGTCTATCACGCCCCAGTGTTCGTGCTGACCAACTACGCACGCGCGCCGCTGGTCATGGAAGGAGGAACGACCTTCCACTTCGTAACGGAAGGCACTGCCGCCGCCCTGGCGCAAGCTCGCGAAGCGGCCGAAGGCAAGGATGTTCGTCTTGGTGGCGGCGTGAACGTCATTCAGCAGTATCTTCGCCAACGCCTGATCGACGAGATGCACATCGCTATCGCGCCGGTCCTGCTCGGCACCGGTGAAAGACTCTTTGAAGGAATAAACCTTCCTGCCTTGGGCTACGCCTGCACGAGGCACGAAAGCTCGCCACTTGCCACCCACGTGGTCCTTGCTCGGCAGTGATCACGGTGACACCTGATCGTCGAGCGGGACCTCCACCGGCAGGGCACTTGGCCCGCAAGGCGCTCGCTGTCATCATCCGCCTCGCGGGCCAAGCGCCTTCCCGGCATCGGCCCCTCAGCTCAACGTTGGGCCCGAAGGTCATCCATCTGAGAGGGGCATGCCATGCAGATACGTTCACTCGCCGCAGCCGCGACTGTCGGGGCCACGATCCTGCTCGCGCAAGGCGCGGCGGAGGCGGCTGAACTCAAGGTGCTGAGCGCCATCGCATTGCAACCGGTCTTGGGAGACCTCGGGCCAAGTTCGAGCGCCGACCGGACACACGCTCGTGATCACTTCGCCCCCTTGGGCGGGATCGTGAAGCTCGTCCAAGCTGGTGACTCCGGCGATGTCGTGGTGATTCCCCAGTCGGGGATCGAGCGTTTGGCGAAGGACGGCAAAGTGGTATCGGGCACCGAGACTGTCCTTGCCAGTGCGGGCAGTGGAGTGGCCGTTCGCAAGGGCGCGCCCAGGCCCGACATCTCCACGCCTGAGGCATTGAAGCGCACTCTGCTCGCCGCCAAGTCGATTTCCTATAGTGATCCGGCGGGCGGCGGCGCGAGCGGCATCCATTTCGCCAAGGTGCTCGATCGCATTGGCATCGCCAGCGAGATGAAATCCAGGACGATCTTTCCCAAATCCGGATTCCCTGGCGATCCGGTTGCCAATGGCGAGGCCGAGATCGGCGTGGGCACACTCCAAGGCCTTATTGCAATCGCGGGCATCGAGATCGTCGGCCCGTTGCCGGGTGATCTACAGGACACCCTCGTCTTTGTGGCGGCCATCATGGCCAGCGCCAAGCAGACCGAGGCAGGAAAGGCGTTCATCGATTTCATGCGCACACCGGAGTCAGCGAAGGCAATCAGGGCGAAGGGCATGGAGCCTGCCACTCCTCGACCGCTGTTGTTCGCTCCTGAAGTTGTCGGCGCGGCCGAGTCCTAGTGCTTCTCCGCAGTGTCACGCAGTGGCGCCGGTAACACGCCTCTACGCAGCATGCGCCGCACGTGACGCCTTGCGAACATTAGCGCGTCCTGCGGGGCGTTAACCGTCGTGCCCATCGAAAGGCCGCTGAACAGCCGAAGAACCCTCGTCGCGGGCGCAGTGGCGCTCGCCGTCTGCGCGCTACGGCCGTCTGCCCGAGCTCAGGCCGCCGGCCGCGACCCAGAAATGCGGTGGTACGAGGCCGCTGCCGAGATGAGGCGCCTTGCCGAATCCTGGGGTGATCAACCGTACGGCGCGGTACTCGTGCTGGATGGAAAGCTCATCGGCCAAGGGCCGAGCCGAGTCGTCAAGGACCAGAACCCCGATGCCCACGCCGAGCGGGAAGCCATCCGTGATGCTCAGCACAAACTGGGGCGCCAGTGGCTGTCGGGCGCTGTTCTGTACTCCACTTCGAGGCCGTGCAGTCTCTGCGAGGCGGCGGCAGCAAATGCGGGAGTCACCCGCATGCGCTTTGGCCCGTCGCTCACGGATGCCGGCGCCCCAGGTCAAGCACCGTGACGGCCAGCCCTTCGCTCGAGCGGACCTCGACCGGCCGCTCAGCTCATTCGTCAGGCCACGCGGGCGCCACCCAGCGGCGTTGCGCGCGCAGTTTCGCGATCAGTGCCCGGTTGTCTTCGAGAACAGGTTGATCACGGCCACGCCGGCGATGATCAAGGCCATCCCGAGCAGGGCAGGCAGGTCGAGCTTCTGCCCAAAGACCGCCCAACCGATGCAGGCGATCAGTACGATGCCAAGGCCGGACCAGATCGCGTAGGCAACCCCCACGGACATGGTCTTCAAGGCCAGAGACAGAAGGTAGAACGAGATCAGGTAGCCAATGGCCGTCACGACACTTGGCCAGAGGCGCGTGAAACCATCGGAAGCTTTCAGGGCACTGGTGGCAATGACCTCGGAGACGATGGCGGCTCCAAGGATGAGTGAACTCGTTTGCATGTGTGGCGCGGCTCTGCAGGGTGGAACCGTCGAGCATATGGCCAGCAGGGGCAACTCTCCGGGCTGTGGACTTGCGCCATGCGCGGGGACACGACCCGATCGTCCGCTTCGACGGATTGAACAAATGGCGAGACCCGCCGCGGGACGGACAATGCATTCGAGACCTATGGTTCTGGCCGTCTCGCTGCGCGCAGTGCGGCCTTGACCCCTCGCGCTTCACTTGCCAGGATCCACAGATGCAGACAGCACTCATTGGAAAGCGCGTCCTGGTCACTCAGGCCACGGAGTTCATGGGGCCAGCGCTATGCGATGTCTTCATCGAGCAAGGCGCCGAAGTGATGGCCAGCACAGGGGAGCTCAGCGACGCTGCCGCAGTCGATCGAGTCGTGCGCGAAGCCGGTCGAATAGACGTGCTGCTGGTCAACCTGGCCGTCAAGGCGCCATCGACGCCGGCGCCTGAAGTCACGGACTCCGAGTGGAAGAGAGTCTTCGGAGCACTTGTGGATCCATTGCCATGGCTCATTCGCGCAGCCGCTCCCGAGATGATCGCCAGACGCTCGGGCCGAATCCTCGTGATGGGCAGTGCCTCGGCGCTGCGTGGCATGCGGCGATCCTCCACCTACAGCGCTGCTCGTGGCGCACAGCTGGCGTATGTCCAAGCCGTAGGCGTCGAACTCGCGCCGCACAATGTGCAGGTCAACGCGATCGCACAGAACTTCGTCGACAACCCGACCTACTTTCCGGCAGAGGTGCAAGCCAACCCGAGGTTCCAGGAACGCCTGGCGCGCGAAGTGCCGCTCGGTCGTCTTGTCTCTGCAAGAGAAGACGCCCAGTTCGCCGCCTACCTGTGCAGCGACGCCGCGGCTTGCTTCGTTGGGCAGGTGTTCCCTGTGTGTGGTGGATGGGCACCACGTTGAATGCGTCGCCTGACCCCGCGCACAAGCGTCGGGCCGCACCGGACTGAACCTCGAACGCCCGCATCACCATGTCCCTTTTGCGTTGGGCCACGATCGCATTGTTGGGAACCGCTGCACTTGCAGCAGCGGCGTTCATCGCCGACATCCGAAGCGCGTACTCGCGGGTCGCCAACGCGAGCACGGTGGTTTCGTCGCCGCACGGGAACATCGAGTTCAAGCACGGTGGTTCCGGTCCGCCGGTACTGGTCGTTCACGGCAGCGGGGGTGGCTACGACCAAGGTGAACTGATCGCCCAGGCCGTCCTCGGCAACGGCTTTCACTGGATTGCACCCTCGCGATTCGGCTACCTGCGCTCGACCTTTCAGGAACACGCCACTTTTGATGATCAGGCACGGGCCTACGCCGATCTGCTGGACCACCTCGGCATCGACAAGGTCGCGGTCGTCGCCCTGTCTCACGGCGGCCCCTCTGCGCTGCTCTTCGCGGTGCTGTACCCCGAACGCGTGTCTTCACTGACCCTGCTCTCGTGCGGTGTTGCGTCATCGTCCGACGCAGCGCAGGAGCAGGCGAATCAGAAGGGCGACATGCTGACGGCGATCTTCAAGCACGACTGGCTCTACTGGACCACCAGCAAACTCCTGAGGAGGCAACTGATGGCGCTGATGGGCGCCAATGAAGCCGTCATCGAAGGCTTCACCAACGAACAGCGCGAGCTGGTCGATCGGGTGATTGACTATATGAACCCGGTCGCTCCCCGCTCTGCCGGGGTAGCGTTCGACAACAAAGCGGCCATGCCGAACCAGAGGATCGCCGCGATCCGCGCTCCCACGCTGGTTGTCCATGCCAGGGACGACATGCTGCAGCTCTATCGCAACGCAGAGTTCGCCACCTCGACCATTCCCGGAGCGCGCCTGGTCTCGTTCGACAACGGCGGGCATCTGGTCATCGCAGTTCAGCAGCTGGCCATCCAGGCCGAGGTGCAGCAGTTCATTCAGTCCAATCCGGGCAAGTAGCGTCTGCGGCAGGAGTGCGGCTCAATCGGGTTCGAGTCAACGGCGCCGAAGATGGCAGATGGGCGTCAATGGCCTCATTCGTGTTCGCTGCCATGCCGGTGGTCCTTGCGTGCGTTGCCAGGGTCGGGCTACCCTAGCGCCACGGAGGTGCGCATGACGCATGCGACCGCCCGTATCTCGAGATCAACTTCGGAGACGTCGATGCAAGTTGTCCGTTGGCCCGTGCTTCTGCTGCTCGCCGCCGGCCTGTCTGCAAGCGCACAGCAAGGCACATTCCAGTCCAGATCGCTGACGCCGGAGACCGCGCTGGTTGCCGCACGCGCCGCGCTGGAGGCCTGCCGCAAGCAGGGGTTCCAGGTGGCCGTTGCCGTGACCGATCGCGCCGGCATCACGCAAGTCCTGCTGCGCGACCGCTTTGCGGGGCCCCACACCGTCGAGGTCGCACAGAACAAGGCCTGGACCGCCGTGAGTTTCAGAACCTCGACCAGCGCGATCGCCGCCGAGACCCAGCCCGGGCGCCCGATGAGCGGCTTGCGAAGCCTGCCGCGGTTTCTTGCCGCGGGCGGCGGGCAGGTGATCGAAGCCGGAGGCAGCATCCTGGGGGCGATCGGCGTCTCGGGCGGCCCGAACGGCGAGGCCGACGACAGCTGCGCACTGGCTGGCATCAAGGCCATTGCCGATGCGATCGAGTTCTGAACGCGCGATCTTCCCGTGGCTCGCCCGGCATGAGCAGGAGCATCGACTTCTTCGAGCGTCAGTTCAGGCAGCAGGCGAGCGACGCCGCGCTGGCGCTCAACCCGTTCGAGGCGCAGGCACTGCCGTACCTGCACGGTGAGTTGCTCGACTTCGGCTGCGGCATGGGCAACCTGGCGTTCGCGGCCGCCCGCCGCGGCTGCAAGGTCACCGCCATCGATGCCAGCCCGACCGCCGTCGAACACATCCGTCGACGCGCGCAGGACGAAGCATTGCCGGTGTCGGCCGTGCTCGCCGACCTGCGCCAGTACCCCATCGGCCAGGACTACGACTGCATCGTGTCGATCGGCTTGCTGATGTTCTTCGACTGCACCACCGCCTTCGCGGTGCTGGCCGACCTGCAGCGCCACGTGCGGCCGGGCGGCCACGCCGTTGTCAACGTGCTGGTCGAAGGCACCACCTACCAGGAAATGTTCGACCCCGAGGCGCATTGCCTGTTCGCGCCGACGGCACTGCTCGATCGCTTTGCCGGCTGGACCATCGTGCGCTCCGAGTTCAGCGCCTTCGACGCGCCCGGCCACACGGTCAAGCGCTTCGCAACGGTCATTGCGCAACGGCCGGCCGCGGCGTAGACGGCATGCATGCGCGCCGATGCCAGAATCGGCGCATGGTCGACAGGCAATGGCTGCGCTGGGCGCCGTGGGCAGCGGTCGGGCTGATCGCGGGCGCGGCAGGTGCGGCGTGGATCGCGCGCAGCGAGCTGGCCGCGCAACGCGAGGCCTTCGACACCGACGCGCGCATCGCCCATCGGCTGCTCAGCCAGCGTGCCGTCGAGCACGACGCGATCCTCGCCACGCTGGCGTTGCTGCAACCCGGCGACGATGCGCGGCCGGCACCGCGCCTGCTCGCGCTGTACCCGCAGCTGGTGCGGGTCGAGCGGCGCGAGCGTGACGCCGCCTGGCCGCAGCCGGCCTGGGCGGCAGCCGAGGCGCTGTCGCAGCGCGAGCAGCGGGCCGTGCTGGCGCAGGCCACGCCGGGCAGCCCGCCAACCGGCCGCTTCGTCATCGTGCGCGCCGCCGAACCGGCGGCCTATGCGCTGGAGATCGACATCCAGCGCATGGTGCCGTGGACCGACTGGCCGCTGCCCCGCGACGGCGCGGTGCGTGCCGAGCTGGCCCTCGACGGCCAGCGCTGGACCTTGCAGGCCGGCCGTCCCAGCGAGGGACCATGGAAGCTGGCGTTCAGCAAGCGCCTGGCCGCCGAGAGCCAGCCGTTCGACGTGCAACTCGGCCGCACGCTCGGCTGGTCGGCGCTGCCATGGGCACGCATGGCCGGCTGGCTGGCCACGGTGGCCGCGGTGTTTGCACTCGGTGCGCTGGTTCAGCGCCAGCGCGGCGAGCGCCGCCGCGCCGAGGAACTGCTGCGCCTGGGCCAGGTCGCGCGGCTGAACACGCTCGGCGAGTTGGCCGCCGGCCTGGCCCATGAACTGAACCAGCCGCTGACCGCACTGCTGGCCAGCACGCAGGCCGCGGCGCGGCTGATCGGCGACGACCCGCCCGACCTGGCCACGGCGCGCGAAGCGATGACGCACGCCGCGGCCCAGGCCAAGCGCGCCGCCGACGTGCTGCAACGGTTGCGCCGCACGGTCGAGCGGCCCGATCGCAGCGGCGCGCTGCAGCCGGTGCGACTCGACGCGGCGGTGCGCAACGCGCTGTACCTGCTCGAGCCCGAGTGCCGCCGCCACGGCGTGGTGCCGAGCCTGGACGCCGGCAGCGAGGCGCTCGACGTGCAGGCCGATCCGGTCGGCCTCGAGCAGATCGTGCACAACCTGCTCGCCAACGCGCTGCAGGCGCTGGCCCTGGTGCCGCCGGCCGAGCGACGACTGTCGATCAGCATTGCCCGCCAGGGCACGGGGGCGGTGCTCAGCGTGCGCGACAGCGGGCCGGGCATCGCGCCCGACAGCCTGCCGCGGGTCTTCGAGCCGTTCTTCACCACGCGCAGCGGCGGCCTGGGCCTCGGCCTGAGCCTGGCACAGTCGCTCGCCGAGGGCTTCGGCGGCACGTTGACGGCAGGTCACGCGGCGCCGCGCGGCGCGGAGTTCCGGCTCACGTTGCCGCTGGCCGGCGCCAAGGCGCAATGAGCCTCGAACAGTCGCCGCTGATCCACCTCGTCGACGACGACGCGGCGGTGCGCCACGGCCTCGAGTTGCTGATCGCGAGCGTCGGCCTGCGCGTGCGCGCCTGGGCCGATCCGCAGGTCTTTCTCGACGGCTTCGACCGTCGCGACATCGGCGCCATCGTGCTCGACGTGCGCATGCCGGGCGTCAGCGGCCTGTCGGTGCTCGACCGCCTGGTGGCCGACGGCGTGGACCTGCCGGTGATCATGCTCACCGGCCATGGCACGGTCGAGATGTGCCGGCGGGCCTTCAAGGCCGGCGCGGCCGAGTTCCTCGAGAAGCCGGTCGACGACGAGCAGTTGCTCGAAGCCCTGCAACATGCGGTGCGCACGCATGTGCGCTCGCGCGAGCGCCGCGCGGCCGACGGCGCCGCCGCCGCGCGCTATGCGCAGCTGTCCATGCGCGAACGCGAGGTGCTGGCGCTGATCGTCGAAGGCCTGACCAACAAGGAGATCGGCCGCACGCTGGCGCTGTCGCCGCGCACGGTGGAGGCGCACCGTGCCCGCCTGTTCGACAAGCTCGCCGCGCCGTCGCTGGCGCAACTGATCCGCCAGTACGCGGCGCTGGTCGAGCGCGGCGACGGCAGCACCGCGTAGTTCTACGCAGTCCCCGGCGTAGCCGCACGAATGGCGGCGCGGCAGTGGCTTTCCTACAGTGCCGGCACGGCCGACGCCATCAGGCGGGACGGCTGCCCAACCAAGGAATCCTGCCCATGTCGAAGCTCCTGAAATCCACTGCCCTGGCCCTGACCATGGCCGCCGCCACGTTGGCCCAGGCCCAGGCCGTGCGCAGCGAAAAGAACATGTCGCTCGAACTGGCCAACCAGATCGCCGCCGCCGGCGTCGCGGCCTGCCAGGCCGGTGGCTACAGCGTCACGGTCACGGTGGTCGACCGCGCCGGTGGCGTGCGTGCCGTGCAGCGTGCCGACAACGCCGGGCCGCACACGCTGGCAGCAAGCCAACAGAAGGCCTTCACTTCGGCGTCGGCGAAGAACGCCACGCTGGCAATGATGGAGACCGCGCAGAAGAATCCCGGCGCCGCGAACCTCGTCGACATTCCCGGCTTCCTGCTGCTCGGCGGCGGCGTGCCGGTCAAGGTCGGCAACGAGGTCATCGGCGCCGTCGGTATCGGCGGGGCCCCCGCGGGCAATCTCGACGAGCAATGCGCGTTGACCGCGCTCGACAAGGTCAAGGACCAGCTGAAGTGAGGCTGCGCCGCCGCGCCCTGCTGGGGCTGATCGCACTGGTGCCGTTCACGGCCATGGCGCAGACCGCGCCACGCGCCGACGAGGTGGCGCGCTTCACGGCGCTGCACGCGGCGGCACACCGCGGCGACCTGGGCGCCCTGCGCCAGGCGCTGGCCGCGGGCGCCGCGGTCGACAGCCGCGACGGCCACGGCCGCACCCCTCTGCACGTGGCCACGTTCGCACGCCAGCGCGAGGCGATCAAGATGCTGGCCGCCGCCGGTGCGCAGCTCGGCCTGCTGGAGAACGATCGCTACGACGCGGTGACGATCGCCGCGGTGGCCGACGATGAGGACACGCTGCGCGTGCTGCTGGCACTCGGCGCCAGTGCCAAGCTGACGACCAGCCGCTACGACGGCACGGCGCTGATCGCGGCGGCGCACCTCGGCCACGATGGCGTGGTGCGGCAGTTGATCGCCGCGGGCGCGCCGCTGGATCACGTCAACAACCTGCACTGGACGGCAGTGATCGAGTCGATCGTGCTCGGCGACGGCGGCCCGCGCCACCAGGCCACGCTGAAGGCACTGGTCGACGCGAAAGCCAACCTGCAGCTGGCCGACCGCAGCGGGCGCACGCCGCTGGCGCTGGCGCGTGAGCGCGGGTTCCAAGCCATGGAACAGATGCTGCAGCAGGCCGGCGCACGCTGAAGACGCGCATCGGGCGGCGGGTGGAGAATGGCGGCCCTCGTCCCGCCACTCCAATGCCGACCATGACCACACCGAGTTACCCCTCGACCCAACTGCTGATCGACGGCCAGTGGTGCGACGCCGCCGACGGCCGCACGCTGCCCGTCATCAACCCCGCCACCGGCGCCGAGATCGGCCGCGTGGCCCACGCCGGCATCGCCGACCTCGACCGCGCGCTGGCAGCCACCCAGAAGGGCTTCGCCGCCTGGCGTGCGGTGCCGGCGATCGAGCGCGCCAAGATCATGCGCCAGGCCGCCGTGCTGATGCGCGAGCGCGCCGATGCGATCGCCACGATGATGTCGCAGGAGCAGGGCAAGCCGCTGGCCGAAGCCAAGGGCGAGACGCTGTCGGCAGCCGACATCATCGAGTGGTTCGCCGACGAGAGCCGGCGCATCTACGGCCGCGTCGTGCCGCCGCGCAACATGGCGGTGCAGCAGTTGGTGCTGAAGGAGCCGGTCGGCCCGGTGGCGGCGTTCACACCGTGGAACTTCCCGATCAACCAGGTGGTGCGCAAGGTCTGCGCCGCGTTGTCGACGGGCTGCTCGATCATCGTCAAGGCGCCGGAGGAGACCCCCGCCTCGCCGGCCGCGCTGATCAAGGCCTTCGCCGACGCCGGCGTGCCGGCCGGCGTGATCGGCCTGGTCTACGGCAACCCGGCGGAGATTTCGGGCTACCTGATCCCGCACCCGGTGATCCGCAAGATCACCTTCACCGGCTCGACGCCGGTCGGCAAGCAGTTGGCGGCGATGGCAGGCCAGCACATGAAGCGCGCGACGATGGAGCTCGGCGGCCATGCGCCGGTGATCGTGGCCGAGGATGCCGACATCGCGCAGGCGGTGAAGGCGGCCGGTGCAGCCAAGTTCCGCAATGCCGGCCAGGTGTGCATCTCGCCGACGCGCTTCCTGGTCCACAACGACATCCGCGCCGAGTTCGAGCGCGCGCTGGTGGCGCAGACGCAGAAGCTCAAGGTCGGCGAAGGCCTGGCCGACGGCACGACGATGGGCCCGCTGGCCAACCCGCGGCGGCTGGCGGCGATGCAGCAGATCACCGAAGACGCCGTCAAGCGCGGCGCCAAGGTGGCCACCGGCGGCGAACGCATCGGCTCGACCGGCAATTTCTTCGCACCGACGGTGCTGACCGAGGTGCCGCTCGACGCGATGGTGTTCAACCAGGAACCGTTCGGCCCGCTGGCCGCGGTGCGCGGCTACGACACGCTCGACGAGGCGATCGCCGAGAGCAACCGCCTGCCGTTCGGGCTGGCCAGCTATGCCTACACGCGCTCGCTGGCCACCGCGCACGCGCTGTCGCAGCGGCTCGAAGTCGGCATGCTGTGGGTCAACCAGCCGGCGCTGGCCGTGCCCGAGATGCCGTTCGGCGGCGTCAAGGACTCGGGCTACGGCAGCGAGGGCGGGCCGGAAGCGCTCGACGCCTACCTGGTGACCAAGTCGGTGTCGATGCTGATGGTCTGACCGCCCCGGATACGCTGGCGCGCGCGAGGCAGCGGGCCAGCGCCGGGCCGCGATTTCAGATCTTCAGGAGCTTCATCGCCTCGGCGAGCAGCTTGACCGACTCGTCGTGCTTGCCGGCCTTGTGGGCAGTCTCGCCATCGGCGCGCAACTGCTTGACCTTGGCCATGTCGGCGTCGGACAACTGGACGCCGGCGGCCAGCTTGGCGTCGATGGCCTTCATGTCCGCCGGGCAATGAAAGGCGAACGCCGAACCGGCGGCCAGCGCCAGCAACAGGGTGAACAGGGTCTTCATCGCGGGTCTCCAAAGGGTGGTTGAGAAGAGGTATACGCCGCAACGCGACAAATGATTGCATGGCCCCGGCGGCACGGCGGTCCCTAGAATGTCCGCCCCTGCCCCCCGAGAACACTCCATGAGCGGCCTGATCCGCATCCGCGGCGCGCGACAACACAACCTGAAGAACCTCGACCTCGACATCCGTACCGGCGAGATGACGGTGGTCACCGGCCCGAGCGGCTCGGGCAAGTCGAGTCTGGTGTTCGACACGCTCTACGCCGAGGGCCAGCGCCGCTATGTCGAGACCTTCTCGGCCTACGCACGGCAGTTCCTCGACCGCATGGATCGTCCGGCGGTGGATCGCGTCGACGGCGTGCCCCCCGCCATCGCGATCGACCAGACCAACCCGGTGCGCAGCTCGCGCAGCACGGTCGGCACGATGACCGAGCTGAACGACCACCTGAAGTTGCTCTACGCGCGTGCCGCGCAACTCTATGACAGGCAGACAGCGCTGCTCGTGCGGCACGATACGCCGGAGACCATCTGCGCCGAGCTGATGGCACGGGCAGCCGCGGCCGGCGACCCGCGGCTGGTGATCACGATGCCGGTCGAGTTGCCGGCCGACACCTCGGCCGAGCAGATCGAGCAATGGCTCGCGGCGAGCGGCTTCACGCGGGTGCAGGCCGAGCGCACGATAGGCACGCGCAAGGTGCTGGACGTCGTCGTCGACCGCTTTCGTGCATCGACGGCCGAGAAGGTGCGCGTGGTCGAGGCCATCGAGCTGGCGCTCAAGCGCGGCAGCGGGCGCGTCAACGTCTACGCCCAGGCCGAGGATGGCGATGCGCAGTTGTGGCGATGGTCGACCGGGCTGCACTGCCCCGAGAGCGACCTGCGCTACAGCGATCCGCAACCGGCGCTGTTCTCGTTCAATTCGGCGTTCGGCGCCTGCGACACCTGTCGCGGTTTCGGCCGCGTGATCGGCGTCGACTTCGGTCTCGTCATCCCGGACGAGCGCAAGACCCTGCGCAACGGCGCGATCAAGACGATCCAGACCCCCGCCTGGAAGGAGTGCCAGGACGACCTGATGAAGTATGCCGGCGAGGCCGGCATCCCGCGCGACACGCCGTGGCTGCACCTGACGCCGGCGCAGCGCAGCTGGGTCATCGACGGCTCGCCGAACTGGACCGGCAAGTGGAACCAGCAGTGGTACGGCGTGCGCCGCTTCTTCGAGTACCTGGAGAGCAAGGCCTACAAGATGCACATCCGCGTGCTCTTGTCGAAGTACCGCAGCTACACCCCGTGCACGGTGTGCGGCGGCGCGCGGCTGAAGCTCGAGGCGCTGCTGTGGCGGCTGGGCTCGAAGGCCAATGCCGACGCCGCGCTGGCGCCGACCGAACGCTTCCTGCCGGTGGGAGCGAGTTGGACACGCGAACAACTCGAAGCGCTCGACGGCCTGGCCTTGCACGACCTGATGCGCCTGCCGATCGACCGCCTGCGGCGCTTCTTCGACACGCTGACCTTGCCCGACGCGATGCGCGACGAGGCGCTGAAGTTGCTGCTCGACGAGATCCGCACGCGATTGAAGTACCTGTGCGACGTCGGCATCGGCTACCTGACGCTCGACCGCCAGAGCCGCACGCTCAGCGGCGGCGAGGTCCAGCGCATCAACCTGACCACCGCGCTCGGCACCTCGCTGGTGAACACCATGTTCGTGCTCGACGAGCCGAGCATCGGCCTGCACCCGCGCGACATGGGCCGCATCATCGAAGCCATGCACCGGCTGCGCGACGCCGGCAACACGCTGGTCGTCGTCGAGCACGACCCGGCCGTGATGCTGGCCGCCGACCGCCTGATCGACATGGGCCCCGGCCCCGGCGAGCGCGGCGGGCAGATCGTGTTCGACGGCTCGCCCGACATGGCGCGCCACGCCGACACCCTGACCGGCGCCTATCTCGGTGCGCGCAAGCACGTCGGCAGCGGCATCAAGCGCCTGGTGACCGAGAGCACGCCGCGTCTGGTGCTCGAGGGCGCGCGCGAGCACAACCTGAAGGGCATCACGATCGAGTTCCCGCTGCTGCGGCTGGTGGCCGTGACCGGCGTGTCGGGCTCGGGCAAGAGCACGCTGATGCAGGACGTGCTGTACCCGGCGCTGGCGCGCCAGTTCGGCAAGGCGACCGAGACGCCGGGCGCCCACGATCGCTTGCTCGGCGCCGACTGGCTGAGCGACGCGGTGTTCGTCGACCAGAGCCCGATCGGCAAGACCACGCGCTCGAACCCGGCCAGCTACGTCGGCGCGTTCGACGAGATTGCGCAAGCTGTTCGCCGAGGCGCCGCTGGCACGCGAGCGCGGCTATGGCGCCGGCATGTTCAGCTTCAACGCCGGCGACGGCCGCTGCCCGACCTGCGGCGGCTCGGGCTTCGAGCATGTCGAGATGCAGTTCCTGTCAGCGACGTGTACCTGCGCTGCCCCGACTGCGACGGCCGCCGCTACCGCGCCGAATTGCTCGACGTGAAGATCGTGCGCGGCGACCGGCAACTCAGCATCGCCGACACGCTCGACCTCACCGTCAGCGAAGCCGTCAAGCTGTTCGCCGACGACCGCGAGGTGCAGCGCGTGCTGCAGCCGATCGTCGACGTCGGCCTCGAGTACGTGCGCCTGGGCCAGCCGGTGCCGACGCTGTCGGGCGGCGAGGCGCAGCGGCTGAAGCTGGCCGGCTTCCTGGCCGAGGCGATCGGCACGCCGGCCCAGCGGCTGGCGCGCAAGGGCACGCTGTACCTGTTCGACGAGCCGACGACCGGCCTGCATTTCGACGACATCGCCAAGCTGATGCGCGCGCTGCGCAAGCTGCTCGACGCCGGGCACTCGGTGATCGTGATCGAGCACAACCTGGACGTGATCCGCGCGGCCGACTGGGTCATCGACCTCGGGCCCGAAGGGGGCGAGGCCGGCGGCGAACTGGTGTTCGCCGGCACCGCCGAAGACATTCGCCACCACGCCACCTCGCACACCGGGCGCGCGCTGGCCGATTACGAGGTGGCCCTCGGCCTGGTGCAACGCGTGGAAGAAGGCCGGCCGCTGCAGAGCGTCGTGCGCGCGGCCCGCCAACGCGCGCCGATCGACGAGTCGATCCGCATCGTCAATGCCCGCGAGCACAACCTGCAAGTCGCTCGACGTCTCGATCCCGCGCGGCAAGTTCAGCGTCATCACCGGGGTGTCGGGCTCGGGCAAGAGCACGCTGGCCTTCGACATCCTGTTCAACGAGGGACAGCGGCGCTACCTCGAGTCGCTGAACGCCTACGCGCGCAGCATCGTGCAGCCGGCCGGCCGGCCCGAAGTCGATGCGGTGTACGGCATCCCGCCGACCGTGGCGATCGAGCAGCGCCTGTCGCGCGGCGGGCGCAAGAGCACGGTCGCGACGACCACCGAGGTCTGGCACTTCCTGCGCCTGCTGTGGGTCAAGCTCGGTCTGCAGCATTGCGCCAAGGACGGCACCCCCGTGCGGCCGCAGAGCGCCGAGAGCATCGCCGCGCAACTGCTGCGCGATCACAAGGGCCAGCATGTCGGCCTGCTGGCGCCGCTGGTGGTCGCGCGCAAGGGCGTCTACACCGACCTCGCCAAATGGGCCAAGGCGCGCGGCCACAGCCATCTGCGCATCGACGGCGAGTTCGTCAAGGTCGACCCGTTCCCGCGCATCGACCGCTTCAAGGAACACACCATCGAGTTGCCGGTCGGTGATCTGGTCGTCGACCCGGCCAACGAGGCCGAGTTGCGCCTGGCGCTGGCCAAGGCGCTCGATCTCGGCAAGGGCGTGATGCACCTGCTGGCACCGCTCGACGGTCTGCACGCGGCAATGGCCAGTGGCGCGAGCACCGCGGCGATCGGCCGGGTGAAGGTGTTCTCGACCAAGCGCGCTTGCCCGACCTGCGGCACCAGCTATCCCGAGCTCGACCCGCGGCTGTTCTCCTACAACAGCAAGCACGGCTGGTGTGGGCATTGCGTCGGCACCGGCCTGGCGCTGACGCGCGAGCAGCGCAAGGCGCTCGACGATTCGAAGCCGGACGACGACAACAAGGGCCGCGAGCAGAGTTTTCCGTCGGAGGAGCCCGAGGTCGAGGGACTGGCCGGCGAGCCGTGCCCGGTCTGCGAAGGCACGCGCCTGAACGCGACCGCGCGCGGCGTGACCTTCGACAGCCAGCCGATCGGCAGCGTGGCCGCCTGGTCGGTGCAGGCCGCACGGCGGTGGATCGCTGGCCTGCGCCTCGAAGGCCGCGATGCGGAGATCGCCCGCGACGTGGTCAGCGAAATCGCCAGCCGGCTCGAGTTCCTGGACCAGGTCGGCCTCGGTTACCTGACGCTCGACCGCGCGGCACCGACGCTGTCGGGCGGCGAGGCGCAGCGCATCCGCCTGGCGGCGCAGCTCGGCAGCAACCTGCAGGGCGTGTGCTATGTGCTCGACGAACCGACGATCGGGCTGCACCCGCGCGACAACCGCATCCTGCTCGACGCACTCGGCACGCTGAGCGCCAAAGGCAACACGCTGGTGGTGGTCGAGCACGACGAAGACACCATCCGCCGCGCCGACCACATCATCGACATCGGCCCCGGCGCCGGCAAGCGTGGCGGCCGGTTGGTGGCCGAGGGCAGCGTCGCGGCGCTGTCGGCGCAAAGCGATTCGGTGACCGGGCGCTTTCTGGCGCAGCCACTGCGGCATCCGCTGCAGGCGCGCCGTCCGATCGCCGCCGGCGCTGCCGCGCTCGCGTTGCACGGCGCGTCGCTGCACAACCTGCAGCGCATCGACGTGCGCATCCCGCTGCATCGGCTGGTCGCCGTGACCGGCGTCTCGGGCTCGGGCAAGAGCACGCTGGCGCGCGACGTCCTGCTGGCCAACGTGGCGGCACTGGTCGGCACGCGCGGCAGGTCGGCGTTGACGGGTTGCGCCGCGCTCGACGGCTGGCAGGCCGTGGACCGCGTGCTCGAAGTCGACCAGACACCGATCGGCAAGACGCCGCGCTCGTGCCCGGCCACCTACGTCGGCTTCTGGGACGCGATCCGCAAGCTGTTCGCCGAGACGCTCGAAGCCAAGGCCCGCGGCTATGCACCCAACCGCTTCTCGTTCAACACCGGCGAAGGCCGCTGCCCGGACTGCGAGGGCCAGGGCGTGCGCACGATCGAGATGAGCTTCCTGCCCGACGTCAAGGTGCACTGCGACAGCTGCCACGGCAAGCGCTTCAATCCCGAGACGCTGGCGGTGAGCTGGCGCGGCAAGAGCATCGGCGACGTGCTGCGCATGGAGGTCGACGAGGCCGTGGGCTTCTTCGCGTCGATGCCGGCCATTGCCCACCCGCTGCAGTTGCTGCATGACGTGGGGCTGGGCTACCTGACGCTGGGCCAGCCGTCACCGACGCTGAGCGGCGGCGAAGCGCAACGCATCAAACTGGTCACAGAACTGAGCAAGGTTCGCGACGACGTGACGCGAAGAGGCCGAGCCGACGGCCCCCTGACGCCTGCGGCGTCGCCCCACGAGGGGGGTCGCCCGCTCGGGGCGGCCCGGCGCGGGCTGCCGCCGCACACGCTGTACGTGCTCGACGAGCCGACGGTCGGGCTGCACATGGCCGATGTCGAGCGCCTGATCCGCGTGCTGCACCGCCTCGTCGATGGCGGCCACAGCGTGGTCGTGATCGAGCACGACCTGGACGTGATCGCCGAGGCCGACTGGGTCATCGACCTCGGCCCCGAAGGCGGCGCCGACGGCGGCCAGGTGGTGGTGGCCGGTACGCCGGAGCAGGTGGTGGCTGCGGCCAGCCACACCGGCGCGGCGCTGGCGCCGGTGCTGGCGCGAGGCCGCCGTTAGCGCTGTTCCTTCTGCACTGCGCCGCCGGTCCCGACCGCACGCGTCATCAGCTCGACGGCACGGCACTGCAGGACGATGGCGTCGTCATGGTCGCCAAGGCGGTCGAACAGGTCCGACACGCGCAGCAGCACGGTGATCTCCCACTGCGGGTCGGCCGAGCGCAACGCCAGTTGCGCGGCTTCGAAGCAGTGGTCCCGGGCACTGTCGCGCAGGCGCTCGGCGCCACGCGATTCGTCCTGATCGTCGAGCAGCGCGGAGCGCTCGACGGCCAGTTCGGCCAGTTCGCACAGCGCGTCCACGCTGGCATCGACCGCCGACAGTCCACGCGCCAGTTGCAGGCCGCGCTTGGCGTACCAGACCGCGTCGGCCAATGCGCCGATCTTGCGCAGGCAACGGCTGACGTGGGCCAGGGCCTGACTGAGCCGCGCCGGCTCGCCGGCGGCTTCGGCCGCATCGAGCGCGCTCATGGCTTCGCGCAGCGCTTCGCGCGCTGATTCGAGGATGGCGTCGGTGGTCATGGTGGATGGATGCAGAGGGGACCGGGATGAAACACATGCTAGGCACGCCGACCTGCATTGCCCTCCCCCGGTTTCGGGGTAATCCCGTAATCACGGGGCCCTCTCGCTGTTACCCGGCATGACGCAAGTCATGCCGGCGGGTTCGCAGCGATCGTCGACGCGCCGTCAAGGAAAACCACAGGCCGGCGCTGGTGGCCTCGCTTCGACAATCGGGCGCCGCACAACGCGGCACCTCGCCGTCTGCCCGTCCAGGAGTCCTGCCATGTCCCTTTTCCGTTCGATACGCCGGCCGCTGGCCATTGCCGCCGCCATGATCGCCACCGGCGCATCGGTCCAGGCGCAAACCGTGCTGACCGTCTCGTCGTGGCTGCCGCCGGGACATGTCCTGTCGGAGACGCAGAAGGCCTGGTGCACCGAACTCGAGCAGAAGGCGGCCGGCAAGGTTCGCTGCAATATCCTGCCGCGGGCGGTGACCGCCCGCCGGGAACGTTCGACGCGGTGCGCAACGGCCTGGCCGACCTGTCGTACACGGTGCAGGGCTACACGCCGGGGCGTTTCGTGACCACCCAGATGGCCGAGGTGCCCTTCCTCGGCAACTCGTCGGAGACGGTGTCGGTGGCCTTCCAGCGCGCCTACGGCAAGTACCCGGCGATCGCCGCCGAACACCAGGGCGCCAAGGTGATCGCGGTGTTCACCCACGGCCCGGGCATCGTCTTCAACACCAAGCGGCGCGATCGCCAAGGCCGACGACCTGTCGGGCCTGAAGTTCCGGTCGGTGGCGGCATGGTCAACGAGATCACCAAGGCGACTGGGCATGAACGTCACGCTCAAGCCGGCACCGGAAAGCTATGAGCTGATGTCCACCGGGGTGATGGACGGCACGCTGTTCCCGGCCGAATCGATCGAGTCGTTCAAGATCGACAAGGTGGTCAAGTACGGCACCACCTTCCCGGGTGGCCTGTACAACACCGCGTTCGTGTTCATGATGAACCAGGCCACCTACGACAAGTTGCCGGCCGACGTGAAGAAGGCCGTCGACGAGTTGTCGGGCGAGTACGCGGCGCGCATGTTCGGCCGCGGCTGGGACAAGGTCGATCGCCGGGGCATGGCCTTCATGCAGGCTGCCGGGGTCCAATTCACGAAGGCCGATCCGGCGTTCGTCAAGGCCGTGCAGGACAAGACCGCAGCGGTCGAGGACAGGTGGGTCGCTGCCGCCGAAGGCAAGGGGCTGAAGGACGCGAGGAAGGTGCTGGCCGAGTTCCGCGCCGACATCAAGAAGCTGGAGAACTGATGCTGCCCCGCCGCTGCGAAGCGGGCACCGCGGCGCGTCACCCCGCATGATGCAGCGACTGCGCAACGCGCTGGAGGTGCTCTGCGGCAGCCTCGCGGCGGCGGCGCTGTTCGGCATCATGTGGCTGACGCTGGTCGACGTGGCTGGGCGCAAGGCGATCAGCACGTCGGTGACCGGCTCGCTCGAATTGACCGAGATGATGATGGTGCTGGTGATCTTCGCCGGCCTGCCACTGGTGTCGTTGCGCGGCGAGCATGTCGTGTTCGATTCGCTGGATCCGCTGCTCGCGCGTTCGATCCAGCGCGCGCAAGGGCTGGTCGTCGGCGTGATCTGCGCCGCGTTGCTGGCCGGCCTGGCGTGGCTGATGTGGACCAAGGCCGGGCAGATGATGGAGTACGGCGACACCAGCGCACAGTTGAAGATCGCGCAGGGGCCGTTCGTCTATGTGATGAGCGCGCTGTGCCTGCTGACCGCGCTGGTGCACCTGCTGCTGATCGTCGCGCCGGCCGCGCACCACCACCCCGGCGTGCAATGAGACGGCCGGTGCCAAGCTGGCACGCGCGGGCCGCGCGCCGGGCCGCTCCGAAGCCGGCCCGCACCCGCTCGCGGGACCACCCGGCGCGCTCGTCGGACGAGGGGTTCCGTGACCGAGGCCCTGATCGGCTTCGGCGCCATCTTCGCGTTGGCCCTGATGCGCGTGCCGCTGGCCTTTGCGATGGGCATCGTCGGCTTCGTCGGCCTCGGCCTGATACGCGGCTGGCCAGCCACCGCGGCCGGCACCGCACAAGTCGTCTACGAAACCGGCTTCGCCTACACGTTGTCGGTGGTGCCGCTGTTCATCCTGATGGGCAATTTCGTCGCCCGCGCCGGCTTGGCGCAGGAGCTGTTCCGCGCCGCCTACGCCTTCGTCGGCCATGTGCGCGGCGGGCTGGCCCATGCCACCGTGCTGGCCTGCGCCGGTTTCGGCGCGATCTGCGGCTCGTCGATCGCGACCGCAGCCACGATGAGCCAAGGTGGCCTACCCGTCGATGCGCAAGCTCGGCTACGCCGACTACCTGTCCACCGGCGTCATCGCCGCCGGCGGCACGCTGGGCATCATGATCCCGCCATCGACGATCCTGGTGATCTACGGCATCGTCACCGAGACCCACATCGGCAAACTGTTCGCCGCCGGCCTGATACCGGGCCTGCTGTGTGCGCTGCACGATGATGGGTGCGGTGGCGTTCATCACCTGGCGCGACCCGGCCGCCGGCCCGGCCGGCGAACGCACGTCGTGGCGCGACCGGCTGGCAGCGGTGCGCGGCATCTGGGGCGTGGCGCTGCTGGTGCTGCTGGTGTTGGGCGGGATCTACGGCGGCGTGTTCACCGCCACCGAGGGCGCCGGCATTGGCGCCTCGGGGGCATTCTTCTTCGCGCTGGCCCGCCGCACGCTCGCGCTGGCGTGTGCTCTACGAGGTGCTGGTCGAGAGCGCGCGGACGACGGCGATGCTGTTCACGATCCTGATCGCCGCAATGATGTTCGCCAACTTCGTCAATTTCACGACGATGCCGGGTGACCTGAAGGACTGGATCCTGCACCTCGGACTGCCGCCACTGGCGATCGTCGGCGCGATGATGCTGATCTACGTCGTGCTCGGCACCGTGATGGAGGAGCTGTCGATGGTGCTGCTGACGATCCCGGTGTTCTTCCCGATCGTCGTGCAACTCGGCTTCGACCCGGTCTGGTTCGGCGTGCTGATCGTGCTGGTGGTGCAGATCGGGCTGATCTCGCCGCCGGTCGGCATGAACCTGTTCGTGCTGAACTCGCTGCTCAAGGAGGTGCCGTTGGGGCAGATCTTCCGGGGCGTCTGGCTGTTCGTGCTGGCTCTCGTGGTGGCCCTGTTCACCGTGCTCGAGTTCCAGTCGCTGGCGCTCTGGCTGCCGGGGCTGATGAAGTAGCCGGTGGGCCCGGAACATTGACGCAGATCAGTCCTGCGGACCGATCTACGTAATTTCCGCTGCGCCTGGCGCGGCGCGGTCGCCCTAGCATTCGCCCATTGCGCCCGACCGACCTTTCCAAACCCGAAGCTGGAGACACCACGATGAAACGCACCTTGCTGGCCACCGCTGCGCTGCTCGCTACCACCGCGGCCTTCGCCGACTACCCCGAGAAGCCAGTCATCTGGTGGTGCCGTTTGCCGCCGGCGGCCCGACCGACAAGGTCGCCCGCGATCTGGCCGAAGTGCTGCGAAAGGGCCTGAACAACCAGACCGTGATCATCGACAACGTCGGCGGCGCCGGCGGCACGCTCGGTGCGGCAACAAGGTGGCCAAGGCCGCGCCGGACGGCTACACCCTGCTGCTGCACCACATCGGCATGGCCACCTCGCCGGCGCTGTACCGCAACATGCCGTACAAGACGCTCGACGACTTCGAGTACCTGGGCATGATCAACGAAGTGCCGATGACGCTGATCGGCCGCTCGACGCTGCCCGCCAACAACTATGCCGAGCTGGCCAAGTGGATCGAGGCCAACAAGGGCAAGATCAACCTCGCCAACGCTGGTCTCGGCGCGGCATCGCACCTGTGCGGGCTGCTGTTCCAGCAGAGCCTGAAGGTCGACATGACGACCATCCCCTACAAGGGCACGGCGCCGGCCATGACCGACCTGCTCGGCGGCCAGGTCGACCTGATGTGCGACCAGACCACCAACACCACGCGCAGATCGAGGGCGGCAAGGTCAAGGCCTATCGCCGTCACGACGCTGAAGCCGCTGACCACGCCGGCGCTGGCCAAGCTGCCGACGCTCGACGCATCGGGCCTGAAGGGCTTCAACGTCAGCATCTGGCACGGCCTGTACGCGCCGAAGGGCACGCCGAAGGCGGCACAGGACAAGATCAATGCCGCGTTGCGCAATGCGCTGAAGGATCCCGAGTTCATCAAGCGCCAGGAAGCGCTCGGTGCGGTGGTGATCACCGACGCGCGCCTGGCACCGGCCGAACACAAGAAGTTCGTCGAGGCCGAAATCAACAAGTGGGGGCCGGCGATCAAGGCCGCCGGGCAGTACGCCGACTGAGGACCCGCAGGCGTGCCTGCGCACGGCTGCGTGGCTCGGGAGGGCCCGGGTTCTGCGAGGGCGCGGCCGGCAAGGCGATTGACCGCTTCGCCGAGATAGAGTGGGCTGCCATGGGCAGCCCTTTCTTCTGAACGACGATGTCTCAGCCCCTGCTGTGCGACAGCATCACGGAGGCGATCGGTGGTGGCGCCGGTCGCATCGTCGTCAGCGGCTCGCACGGGGGCGCACCGCAGCGCCCGCATCGGCGACGCCCGCTCGACGCTCGACGACGGCGTGCTCTCGCATGTCAACGCGTGCGCCGCCGGGCTCGGTCTGGCGGTGGGGCAGCGGCTGCACGAGGCGCTGTGCGCGCGCTGTCTGCGCTGTGACAGCGGCGCGCGACAAGCGGCGCGGTCAGGTCGCGCGCCGCAACACCGGTTCGTCCCACGCCTTCGCGGCGATCGGCTCGCCCCACAGATCGATGGTGACCGCCGTGCCGCGGTGCACGTGCTGCGCCGCCGCGCCGCGCACGTAGCCCAGACCGACACAGGCGCCCGCGGCCGGGCTCCAGCCCGCGGAACTGAGCTCACCGACCGGCTCGCCGTCGATGCGGATCGCCTCGCCGCCCCAGGCATAGGCGGTGGCGTCGTCGAGCACAAAGACGAGCAGCTTCTTGGTCAGCGGCTCGGCCAGCGTGCGCAGCAGCGCCTCGCGGCCGATGAAGGCCGCCGGCTTCTCGATCTTCAAGGCAAACGCCAGCCCGGCCTGCCATGGCGTTTCGTCGGGTCCGAGTTCGGCGCCCCAGGCGCGCCGCCCGGCTTCGATGCGCAGCGCATCGAGCGCGAAGTAGCCGGCGTCGACCAAGCCGAGGTCGGCGCCGGCGGCGTGCAAGGCCAGATAGACATGGCGCGCCATCTCGATCGGCACGTAGAGTTCGTAGCCCGGCCCGCCGACATAGCTCATGCGCGCAGCGCGCACGCGGGCCAGGCCGAGATCGATCTCGCGCGTGTGCGAGAACTTCAATGCCTGTGGCGACAGGTCGTCCGGGCTGACCCGCGCCAGCAGTTCGCGCGAGCGCGGTCCCATCACCGACAGCACCGACCACAACGCACTGACGTCGGTGACGACGGCGTGTTCGTCAGCGCCGACATGGCGCACGATCCAGTCCAGGTCACGTTGCGGCTGCGCCGAACCGGTGACGACGAGGAAGCGCTGCGGCCCCTGCCGCATCACCGTGAGGTCGCTCTCGAAGCCACCGCGCTCGTTGAGCATCGCGCTGTAGACCATGCGGCCGACGGGCACGTCGATCTCGTTGGCACACAACCGCTGCAGCAGCGGCAACGCATCGCGCCCCTGCACCAGCAGCTTGCCGAAGGAGGTCTGGTCGTACAGCGCGACGGCCTCGCGGGTGGCACGCATCTCTTGCTGCACCCAGGGCAACCAGCCCGGAACGCCGAGGCCGAACTCGGGCCGCGGATGCCCTGCCGGCCTGAAGTAGTTGGCGCGCTCCCAGCCGTTCTTGCTGCCGAATTCGGCGCCCTTCGACGCCAGCAGGTCGTACAGCGGCGAGGTGCGCAGCGGCCGCGCGCTTTCGAGTTCCTGGCGCGGCCAGCGCATCGCGTAGTGCAGGCCGAGGGTCTCGGCGGTGCGCTCGGCCAACGCGCGGCGGTTGGCCGTGAACGGCCCGAAGCGCCGCACGTCGACGTCCCACAGGTCGCTCGGCGCCTCGCCCCCGGCGATCCATTCGGCAATCAGGCGGCCGGCACCGCCCGAGTTGGCGATGCCGGCCGAGTTGAAGCCGGCGCAGACGAAGTAGTTGCGCAATTCGGGCGCCTCGCCGAGGATGAAATTGCCATCCGGCGTGAAGCTCTCCGGGCCGTTGAGCAGCATCTTGATCTTCGCCGTCTCCAGGCACGGCGTGCGGTGGATGGCGTTGGTCATCAGGATCTCGAACTGGTCCCAGTCCTCGCCCAGCAACTCGAACTGGAACGTGCTCGGGATCGGATCGACCCGCCATGGCTTGGCCTTCGGCTCGAAGCCTCCCATCACCAGGCCGCCGACCTCCTCCTTGTAGTAGATGAAGCCGTCGGGGTCGCGCATCACCGGCAGCATCGGGTGCACGCCATCGATGCGGTCGCTGACGATGTAGAAGTGCTCTGCCGAGTACAGCGGCACGTTGACGCCGGCCAGCACACCGAACTGGCGCGCCCATTGGCCGGCGCAGTTGACGAGGATCTCGCAGCGCACATCGCCCCGCGCCGTGCGCACGCCAGCGACACGACCCTGCTCGGCCAGCACGCCGGTGACCTCGATGTCCTCGAGCAGCTTCGCGCCCCGGTTGCGCGCGCCCTTGGCCAGCGACATCGTCAGGTCGGTCGGGTTGGCCTTGCCGTCGCCGGGGATCCAGATCGCCCCGGCCAGGTCGTCGGTGCGCATCACCGGGAACAGGTCGCCGGCCTCGCGCGGCGTGATCAGCTGCACCTCGACGCCGAAGCTGCGCGCCAGCGCGGCCTGCTTCTTCAGCACCTGCCACCGTGCGGGCGTGCGCGCGACGTTGACGCTGCCGCAAGCCTTCCAGCCGGTGGCCAGGCCGGTCTCGGCCTCGAGCGCGCTGTACAGCTCGATGCCGTACTTGCTCATGCGCGTCATGTTGCGGTTGGGGCGCATCTGACCGACCAGGCCAGCGGCATGCCAGGTGGTGCCACAGGTCAACTTGCCCTGCTCGAGCAGCAGCACATCGGTGATGCCGAGTTTGGCGAGGTGGTAGGCGGTGGAGCAACCGGCGATGCCGCCGCCGACGATCACCACGCGGGCGTGGGTGGGAAGGGTCATCACATCACTCCTCGGTCCAGCGCGGCGCTGCTCGAAGTGGACCGGGCGTAACGGAGCCACGCAGGAGCGGCCTTCGGTCCAGTCCGGGTGTTTGCGTGCGTCCGGCACTTCATACCTGCATCTCCGCGAACAAGGCACCCGGGGCGGTGTTCGAGGTTGCGCACGCCACCCCTGGTTCGGCAACGGGGCAGCCGGGCAGCGCACGGCGCGCATGTGAGGCGCCGAGCAGCACAGGGTGCGGGGCCCGCGCGCGCAGCGCGCCTCGTGATCTGACTCGGCGCGCCTGTCCGAGCGCAGCGAACGCAGTGAGCGCAGCGAGTTGCGCGACGGGGCCACGGACCCGAGCAGCGCAGGGTAGTCGCAGCGCAGCGAAGACCGCCTCAGCTGCGCGCCGTGCGCTGCCCGGCTGCCCCGTTGCTGCGCCATCGCCAGCAAAGAGCAAGGTCAATGACAGCAAAGGCCCGCAACGAAACTGCCCCGGCCTGTCCGTGGCAACTGCCGGAACGCCATGGTCGAGCACGGTGGCGTGAGCGCGCCGGCAGCGGACGAGGACATGCAGGGTCGTTGGCGAGCAGCAGTTCCATTTCAGCCGAGGCGCAGCGCCATCACACCGCTCACGATGACCAGCGTGCCGATGCCCCGCTGCACGCCGAACTTTTCCTTCAGCAACCAGACGCCGAACAGCGCAGCGAACAGCACCGAGGTCTCGCGCAGCGCGGCCACGCTGGCCACCGGTGCGCGCGTCATCGCCCACAGCGCGATCGCGTACGAGCCGATCGAGGCCGCCCCGCCGAGCGCGGCCAACGGCCAACGCCGTCTGGCATAGGCCAGGACGGCGCGGCGACCCTCCGCATCGCGCCGGAAGAACACCAGCGCCGGGTAAGGCAGGCCGTCGAGCACGAACAGCAGCATCACGTAGGCCGCGGCGCTCTGGCCGGCAGCGACGGTCTCGCGCACGCCCTTGCCGTCGACGAAGGTGTAGACGGCGATGATCAGTGCATTGGCGAAGGCGAACGCCAGCGCCTTGCGGTGATGCAGCGTTTCGCCCGGATGCGCCAGACCGACCAGCGCCACCCCCAGCGTGATGCCAAGGATGCCGACCCAGGCCAGCGGCGTCGGCACCTCGGCCAACACCGCCGAGCTGCCGAGCGCCACCAGCAGCGGCGCGAAACCGCGCATGATCGGGTAGGTCAGGCCCAGTTCGCCGTGCTTGTAGGCGCCAGCCAGCGCGATGTAGTAGGCGATGTGGATCACGAGCGATGCCGCGATGAACGGCAGCGCCGCCTTCGATGGCAGGCCGACGATCACCAGCAGCGGCAGCGCGACCACCGCGCCCAGGAAGTGCACCAGCGCGGTGTCGAGCGCCTTGTCGCCGCTGGACTTGACCAGCGCGTTCCAGCCCGCGTGCAGCACGGCCCCGCCCAGCACCGCCAGCATCACCGGCCAGGTCAGGGCCATCACCGGGCGGGCTCGTCGACGTCGCTGGGCGTCAGGACCGAATGCCGGATCCGCGTTTGCGTCAGCGCCCCGGCCGAATCGAGGATCGGGTAGGCGATCGAGCAGATGTGGGAATTGATGCGCTTGAGGTCGCTGATCAGGTCCAGATGCAGCGAACTGGTCTCGATGCTCTGCGTGGTGTTGTCCTGCAGCCGCGCGATGTGGCTGGCGGCGTACTCGCGTTCGAGGTCGCGGAACCTCGCCTTCTCCTCGAGCAGCTTGCGCGCGTCGCGCACGTGGCCGTCGAGGAACACGCTCATGCCCAGCCGCAGGTTGGCCAGCAGGCGTTCGTGCAGGTGGCAGATCTCGCCCATGCCGGCCTCGGAGAAGCTGCGGTTGGGCCGGATCTTCTTGTCCTCGAGGTCCTGCAGCACGCGCTCGATGATGTCGCCGATCTGCTCCATGTTGATGGTGAAGGACATCACGTCGGTCCAGCGCCGGCCCTCGCGCTCGGACAACGCCTCGCGCGAGACCTGGGTCAGGTACAGCTTGATCGCGGTGTAGAGGCTGTCGACCTGGTCGTCCATCTTGCGCAGCCGCTCGGCCAGCTCGAGATCGTTGCCGCGCATCACCGGCAGGATGCCGCGCAGCATGGTCTCGACCACGTCGGCCTGATGCAGCGCCTCGCGCGCCGCGCAGCTGATGGCCAGCGACGGCGTGGCCAGCGCCGAGGGGTCGAGGTGCTGCGGCCGCTCGGTGCCACGGCCCCGCGGCGCCTTGAACCAGCGCTCGAGCGTTCGCGCCAGCGGGCCGGTCAGGCCGATGAAGGTGACGGCCAGCAGGATGTTGAAGACCAGGTGGAACACGACCACCTGCTGGTGCACGGTCTCCAGCCACTGCTGCAGTTCGACCTGCACCAGGCCCAGCAGCGGCAGCATCAGCACGCAGCCGATCAGCTTGACCAGTCAGGTTGCCGATCGGCAGCCGACGTGCCGCCAGCGGGCTGTGGGCCGTCGACAGCACCGCCAGCACGCCGCTGCCGATGTTGGCACCGAGCACCAGGCCCAGCGCGACGCTGACCGGCAGCAGGCCCGCGCCAGCCAGCGTGGCCGTGAGCAGCACGATGGCCAGGCTGGAATACGACAGCACCGTGAGCGTGGCGCCGACCACGATGTCGAGCAAGACCTCGTTGGGCAGTGCGGCCAGCAGCGTGCGCACCGCAGGCGACTCGATCAGCGGCCGGGTGTGCAACATGATCAGTTGCAGCGACAGCAGGATCAGTCCGAGCCCGATCGCGACGCGGCCAAGACGCCCGGCGGTCGTCTTCTCGCGGGTGACGAACATCACCACGCCGGCAAAGATCAGCAGCGGCGACAGCCACGACAGGTCGAACGAGAACACCACCGCCATCACGCTGGTGCCGACGTCGGCGCCCAGCATCATCGCCAACGCCGCGGCCAGCGGCACCAGGCTGCGGTCGAGGAACGAGGTGACGATCAGGCAGGTGGCCGTGCTCGACTGGATCAGGCTGGTCACGCCCAGCCCCGCCAGCAGCGCCTTCCAGCGCGAATTCATGCTTTGCGCCAGCACCTGCCGCAGGTCCTCGCCGAACACGCGCAGGATGCCGGTGCGCACGATCTGCGTGCCCCAGACGAGCAGCGCAATCGCCGCCAGCAGGTTCAGCAGGTGAATCATGGGACGCGACGATCCTCGTTCACTGCCATGGCAGGCTGAACGTCTTCAGGTTGGTGAAGCTCTTCATCGCCTCCTGCACGCCCTCCTTGTAGCCGAGGCCCGAATCCTTGATGCCGCCGAATGGCGTCAACTCGAGCCGGTAGCCCGGCACCTCGCGCACGTTGACGGTGCCGACATGGAGTTCGTTGACGAAACGGGTGATGCACGTCCATGCGGTTGGTGCAGACCGACGACGACAGGCCGTAGGCGGTGCCGTTGGCGATGGCGATGGCGTGGTCGACGTCGCGGAAGGTGATGATCGGCGACACCGGGCCGAAGGTCTCCTCGCGCACCACGGTCATCGACGGATCGACGCGGTCGATCACCGTCGGCGCATAGAGCGCGCCGTCGCGCTGGTTGCCCGCCAGCAGGCGCGCGCCCTGCGCCACCGCCTCATTGACGCGCGCCTCGAACAGCCGCGCCGCGGCTTCGTCGATCACGGTGCCCATCTCGACCGTCGGATCCGACGGATCGCCGAAGCGCCAGGCCCGGGTCTTCTGGACCACCATGTCGGTGAAGCGCGCCGCGACCGCTTCGTGCACCAGCATCCGCTTGACCGCGGTGCAGCGCTGGCCGGAGTTCTTGTACGAGCCCTGCACCGCCAGCGACGACGCTTCGTCGAGATCGGCATCGTCCATCACGATGATCGGATCGTTGCCGCCCAGTTCCAGCACGATGCGGCGATAGCCGGCCTTGGCCGCGATGTACTTGCCGATCGCCACGCCGCCGGTGAAGGTGATCAGGTCGACATGGTCGTTGGTGAGCAACTCGTCGGCGATCTCCTTCGGGTCGCCGGTCAGCACGCTCAGCATCGGCGGCGGCAGCCCGGCCTCGTAGAGGATGTCGGCGAACAGCAGCGCCGACAGCGGCACCTTCTCCGAAGGCTTGAGCACCATGCGGTTGTTGGTGGCCACCGACGGCACCACCTTGTGCGCCACCTGGTTCATCGGGTGGTTGAACGGCGTGATCGCCGTGATCACGCCCAGCAGCGGTTCGCGCTGGGTGTGCACGCGGCGCTGACGGCCATGCGGCGTGATGTCGCACGAGAAGGTCTGGCCGTCGTCGCGCAGACACTCGTTGGCGCCGAACATCAGCACGTCGGCGACACGGCCGGCCTCGTAGGTCGCATCCTTCAGCGCACAGGCCCGACTCGGCCGAGATCAGCGCGGCGATCTCGGGCGTGCGCGCGCGGACCGCGGCCGCCGCCTTGTTCAGGATGTTGCTGCGCTCGAAGCGCGACAGCCGCGCCTTGTAGTGCTTCGCGATGTCGAAGGCCCGCCGCACGTCGTCGAGCGTGGCCTTGGGCACCGTGCCGACGCACGCGCGGGTGTAGGGGTTGTCGATGCGGATGACACGATCGCCGCTGCGATCGGCACCGATCTTTTCGCCGGCCAGGCGGAGGGCTTCAGTGCGCATGGGTTTGGCGGACGCCTACTGCGCGCGGTTCAGCGCGAGGTCAAAGGCATCGAAGTTGCGCCAGCGCCGGCCCTCTTCGAGCCCGGCGATCGGCCGGTTGAGGATCAACGGCACGCGCTGCTCCGACACGCCGCCGTGCGAGCGCAGCGGCACCTCCAGCGCGGTCAAGTCGTGGCGCGCGGCCGCGGTGCCGATCACGACCGAGCGCTCGGACACCACCACCAGGTCGCCGATGCGGTCGGCCGGCAGCTCGAACGCGGCGGCGGCCTCGGCCCGCGTCAGCACGCGCTCGATGCCGCGCAGCGCGGCGATGCGCGCGGCCGCGTCGGCCACCGCATCGTCCGGCAGGTACACGGTGGCGAACGAACCCAGCGCACCGTGATGCACGACATAGGGGTCGGTGATCGGCAGGATGGTGCGGGCGCGGCCGGCGCCGAGCCAGCCATCGAGCCGGTCCTGCAGGTAGATCACGTCGGGGGCACCGTCCATGCGCGTCTTGGCGTTCATGCCATGGTCGGCGGTCAGCGCGATCACGCAGCCCAGCTCTTCCAGCGCCGCCGAGGTAGCCGTCCATCATCGCGTAGAACGCATTGGCGCCGGCCGTGCCCGGCGCGTGCTTGTGCTGGATGTAGTCGGTGGTCGACAGGTACATCACGTCGGGGCGCCGCTCGGGGGCCAGGCGCATCAGCTCCACGCCGGCCGCGAACACGAACTCCGACAGCGCCGCGCTGTACACGTCGGGCACCGGCATGCCGACCAGCTGCAGCACGTCGGCGATGCCGTTCTCGGCGCGGCTCGCGACGTCGGCCTTCTCCGACGAGAAGCAGATCCCGGTCATGCCCTTGCCGAGCAGCTTGCGCAGCTTGTCCTTGGCGGTGACGACCGCACAGCGCCGGCCGGCGCCGGACAGCGCCGCCAGGATCGTCGGCGCGCGCAGCCACTTCGGGTCGTTCATCATGACCTCGGTGCCGCTCTCGACGTCGAACAGGTAGTTGCCGCAGATGCCGTGCACCGAAGGCGGCGCGCCGGTCACGATCGACAGGTTGTTCGGGTTGGTGAAGCTCGGCACCACGCAGTCGGCGACCAGCGCCGTGCCCTGCGCCAGCGTGCGCTTCAGCCACGGCGCATGGCCCGCGGCCACCGCCTGGGCCAGGTAGTCGGGCTCGCAGCCGTCGATGCAGACGACCACCGTGGGCTGGCGCGGCAATGCGTAGCGCCGGCCGTTGACTTCAAGCATGGGTCACCTTTCTCGACGGGCTCGCCGGCAGCGCGGGCGCTGGCCCAGGAGCCTCGGGGCTGTTGTTGCGCAGCGTTCTTTCCTTGCTGTCCATCACGTGCTGGCGCATCGCCTGGCCGGCGGCCTCGGGGTCGCCGGCCGCGATGGCCTTGACAATCGCGCGGTGCTCGCTGGCGGAAATCGGCAGCAGCCTGGCATCGGTCAGGTTCATGCGCCGGAACAGCGACAACTCGTTGATCAGGCGCCGATAGATCGCGGTCAGCTTGCGGTTGCCGCCGAAGGCGACCAGCTTGTCGTGGAACTCGAGGTTGAGCAGGTGGTAGCCGTCGGCATCGCCGGCCTTGACCGCCTTCTCCATCGCCTCGACCATTGCCCGCACCTGGCGCAGCTGCTCGGGCGTGATGTGCTCGGCCAGCCGGCGGCCGACCGCCTCGTCCATCATCGCCCGCAGGTCGAAGATCTCCATCGCTTCGTCGAGCGGAATGCTGCGCACGAACACACCGCGGTTCTTTTCCTGGCGCACCAGGCCGGCTTCCTCGAGCATGCGGAACGCTTCGCGCACCGGCCCGCGCGAAACGCCCAGCATCTCGGCCAGAGAGGCCTCGATCAGCTTGGCGCCGGGCGCCAGTTCGCCCTGCAGGATGCGTCGTTCGATTTCCTGCTGCACCACGGAGGTCAGCGAACTCGACTGCAGCAGCGCGATCGTCGGATGGGGCACGGCACTCATACCGTGGATTGGACGGCCCGGAAAGTAAATTGTCAACAATAGGCAAAATACCGTTGACACGGGTGGAAACGCCGGGCTAGATTGCCTGCGCACCGGCCGTCATCGGGCCGTCACCATCGGGACGGCAAAGTGTGCGGTTTCCAGCCGACCTGACCACCACACGAGGAGTCCTTCCATGCGCATTCCCGGTTCCCTGTCCCTGGCCGTTGCCGGCGCCATGCTGGCGCTGTCGATGGCCGCTTCGGCCCAGCAGAAGACCACGCTTGCTGGTCTACACCGCTCTCGAGACCGACCAGCTCAAGGCCTACCAGGAAGGCTTCAACAAGGTCAACCCGGACATCGAGATCAAGTGGGTTCGCGACTCGACCGGCGTGATCACCGCCAAGCTGCTGGCCGAGAAGGCCAACCCGCAGGCCGATGCGGTGATGGGCGTGGCCGCGTCGAGCCTGGCGCTGCTCGACAAGAACGGCATGCTCGAGCCCTACCGGCCGCTCAACCTCGACGCGATCATGAGCCAGTACCGCGACAAGAAGAACCCGCCGGCCTGGTTCGGCATGGACGTGTGGGGCGCCACGGTGTGCTTCAACACCGTCGAGGCGCAGAAGCGGGGCATCCCGAAGCCCGAGACCTGGAAGGACCTGACCAAGCCCGTCTACAAGGGCCAGATCGTGATGCCCAATCCGGCCTCGTCGGGCACCGGCTTCTTCGACGTCACGGCCTGGCTCACGCTGTGGGGCGACGACAACGGCAAGGGCGGCGGCTGGAAATACATGGACGCGCTGCACGAGAACATCGGCCAGTACACGCACTCGGGCTCCAAGCCCTGCAACATGGCCGGCGCCGGCGAGTACGTCGTCGGCATCTCGTTCGAGTACCGCGCCAACACCAACAAGGCCAAGGGCGCACCGATCGACCTGGTGTTCCCGAAGGAGGGCCTCGGTTGGGACCTCGAAGCCTTCGCGATCCACAAGGGCACCAAGAAGCTCGACGCGGCGAAGAAACTGGCCGACTGGGCGTCGAGCAAGGACGCGATGCTGCTGTACGGCAAGAACTTCGCGATCACCGCGCAGCCGGGCGTGGCCGCGCCGCTGGCCAACGTGCCCAAGGACTACGAGGCGCGTCTGGTGAAGATGGACTTCACGGCCGCCGCCGCCAACCGCGAGCGCATCCTGGCCGAGTGGACCAAGCGCTACAACGCCAAGACCGAGAAGCGTTGACCACCCCCGAAGCGGCTGACGCCGCTCCCCCTCGAGGGGGCACGCCAGCGGACCGGCAGAGCCGGATCCGCGGCGTCTGTTGAGAAGGACACCTCGCGCGTGACTTCACCGTTCCTGCGCCTTTCGGGCATCCGCAAGGATTTCGGCAGCTTCAACGCCCTCAAGAGTGTCGACCTCGACATCGCCCAGGGCGAGTTCGTCTGCTTCCTGGGACCCTCGGGGTGCGGCAAGACCACGCTGCTGCGCATCATCGCCGGCCTCGAGGCACAGACGGCCGGTCGCATCGAGCAGGCCGGCCGCGACATCTCGACCCTGCCGCCGGCCGAGCGCGACTACGGCATCGTGTTCCAGTCGTACGCCCTGTTCCCGAACCTCAACGTGGCCGACAACGTGGCCTACGGCCTCGTCAACCGCAAGGTTCCCCGTGCCGAGATCCAGGCCCGTGTCAGCGAACTGGTCTCGCTGGTCGGCTTGCCGGGCAGCGAGCGCAAGTTCCCGAGCCAGTTGTCGGGCGGGCAGCAGCAGCGCATCGCCCTGGCACGCGCCCTGGCCACCAAGCCGGGCCTGTTGCTGCTCGACGAGCCGCTGTCGGCGCTCGACGCGATCGTGCGCGTGCACCTGCGCCAGGAGATCCGCAGCCTGCAACGCAAGCTCGGCGTGACCACCATCATGGTCACGCATGACCAGGAGGAAGCGCTGTCGGTGGCCGACCGCATCGTGGTGATGAACCACGGTGCGATCGAGCAGGTCGGCACGCCGATGGAGGTCTACCGCGATCCGGCCACGCCGTTCGTCGCCGATTTCGTCGGCCGCATCAACGCGCTGCCGGCGACGCTGGAGGCAGCCGGTCAGCTGCGCCTGGGCTCACGCACCTTCGCCTGTCCGCACGAGGGCGACGTCGGCGCCGCGGTGCGCGTCTACCTGCGCCCCGAAGACGTGCTGGCGCGGCCGATCGCCGACGGCGACTCCAACGTGTTCGACGCCGAGATCGACAAGATCGAGTTCCTCGGCTCGTACTGCCTGGTGCGCGTGCGCAGCAGCGACCTCGGTGAACACCGGCTCACCGTCTACCTGTCGCTCAACTTCCTGGCCGAGCACCAGCTCGAGGTCGGCGGGCGGCTGCCGCTGCGCCTGCTGCCCGATCGCATGAGGCTGTTCTGATGGCGGTCTTGGCGCACGAGCCTGCCGCCGGGCCGCCCCGAGGCGGGCGAGGGGCACGACTGCGTGCGCATTGGACCGACCGCATCGCGCACCTGACGCTGGCGGCGGTGGCGCTGGCGCTGATCGCGTTCCTGGCCGCGCCGCTGGCCAAGATCCTGCTTCAATCGCTCGAGGATGCCGAGGGGCGGTTCGTCGGGCTGGCCAACTTCATTGCGTACGCGCAGACCCCGGCGCTGCTCGAGTCGCTGTGGAACAGCCTGTGGGTCTCGACGCTGGTCACCGTGGTGACGATTCCACTGGCCTTCGCCTTCGCCTACGCGCTGACGCGCAGCTGCATGCGCTTCAAGAGCGCGTTCCGCACCCTCACGCTGGTGCCGCTGCTGGCACCGTCGCTGCTGTCGGCGATCTCGCTGATCTACTGGTTCGGCAATCAGGGCGTGCTGAAGGTGCCGATGCAGGCACTCGGCATCAACGAGATCTACGGCGCGCCGGGCATCGTGCTGGCCGAGATCTTCTCGGTCTTCCCGCATGCCCTGATGATCCTGATCACCGCATTGACACTGGCCGATGCGCGCCTGTACGAAGCCGCCGATGCGATGGGCACCGGCGCCGCGCGCAAGTTCTGGACCATCACCCTGCCCGGCGCCAAGTACGGCCTGATCTCCGCCGCGCTGGTGACCTTCACGCTGGTCATCACCGACTTCGGCATCCCGAAGGTGATCGGCGGCAACTTCAATGTGCTGGCCACCGACGTCTTCAAGCTCGTCATCGGCCAGCAGGACTTCCAGCGCGGCGCCGTGGTGGCGCTGCTGCTGCTGGCGCCCGCGGTGCTGACCTTCGGCGTGGATCACTGGGTCAGCCGCAAGCAGACCGCGATGCTGACGGCCCGCGCCGTGCCCTACGCACCGCGCCCGGCACCGGCCTACGACGCACTGATGACGGCCTACTGCGGTGCCGTCGCACTGTTGATCCTGGCGATGGTCGGGATGGCGCTGTTCGCATCGTTTGCAAGCTTCTGGCCCTACAACCTGAAGCCGAGCCTGCGCCACTACGTGATGGGCCTGGTCGACGCCGAAGTCGGCGACGCCTTCATCAACAGCCTGCTGGTCGCTGCCGGCACCGCGTCGGTCGGCACGGCGCTGGTCTTCGTCGGCGCCTACATGCTCGAGAAGACCAAGGGCATGGACGGTCTGCGCGTCGGCGGTGCGGCTGCTGGCGATGCTGCCGATGGCGGTGCCCGGGCTGGTGCTGGGCCTGGGCTACATCTTCTTCTTCAACGCGCCGGGCAACCCGCTGAACGGCCTGTACCACACGATCACACTGCTGACCGCCTGCACCATCGTGCACTTCTACACCACCGGGCACCTCACCGCGATCACGGCCCTGAAGAGCCTGGATGCCGAGTTCGAGGCGGTCTCGGCATCGCTGAAGGTGCCTTTCTACAAGACCTTCTGGCGCGTCACGCTGCCGATCTGCACGCCGGCGCTGGTGGACATCGCACGCTACTTCTTCATCAACGCGATGACGACGATCTCGGCCGTCGTGTTCCTGTACTCGCCGGACACCAAGGTGGCGTCGATCGCGATCCTGAACCTGGACGAGGCCGGCGAGATCGGCGCCGCGGCGGCGATGGCGATGCTGATCGCCGCCGCCAATACCGTGGCCACGCTGCTGTTCCTCGGCGCCGGCTGGTGGATCGATCGCCGCACCCAGGCCTGGAAGCGCCCCGCCCCTGTCTGATCCTTGCCTACCCAAGAGGCCCACCATGGACCGTGACCACATCCTGCTGACCCCCGGACCGCTGACCACCACGCTGCGCACCAAGCTGGCGATGCTGCGCGACTGGGGCTCCTGGGACGCCGACTTCAACGCCGTCACGGCCAGCCTGCGCTCGCGCCTGCTCGACATCGTGCACGGGCACGACAGCCACGTGCTCGTGCCGCTGCAGGGCAGCGGCACCTTCAGCGTCGAGGCGGCGGTGGCGACGGTCGTGCCTCGCGACGGCCACGTGCTGGTGCTCGACAACGGCGCGTATTGCAAGCGCGCGGCCAGACTGACGCAGATGATGGGCCGCCGCGCCACCGTGCTGCCGTTCGCCGAGGACGAGCCGGTCTCGGCCGCAGCGCTGGACGCGAAGCTGGCCGCCGACCCGTCGATCACCCACGTGATCCTGATCCATTGCGAGACCGGCACCGGCGTGGCCAACCCGCTGGCCGAGGTGGCCGCGGTGTGCGAACGCCGCAGCGTGGGCCTGATCGTCGATGCGATGAGTTCGTTCGCTGCGCTGCCGATCGATGCACGGCAGGTGCGCTTCGACGCCCTGGTGGCGGCCAGTGGCAAGTGTCTCGAAGGTGTGCCGGGCATGGGCTTCGTGTTCCTGCGCAAGGCCATCCTCGACGGCTGCGCCGGCAACAGCCAGTCGCTGGCGATGGACCTGCACGACCAGCATGTCTACATGGAGAAGACCACCCAATGGCGCTTCACGCCGCCGACCCATGTGATGGTGGCGCTGGCCGAGGCGGTGACGCAGTTCGTCGAGGAAGGCGGCCAGCCGGCGCGGCTGGCGCGCTACACCGACAACTGCCGCACGCTCGTCGACGGCATGGCGCAGCTGGGATTCAAGCCGTTCCTGCGGCCGGAGGTCCAGGCGCCGATCATCGTCACCTTCCACGCACCGGCGGATTCGCGCTACGACTTCAAGCGCTTCTACGCCGCCGCGAAGGCCCGCGGCTTCATCCTGTATCCAGGCAAACTGACGCAGGTGGAGACCTTCCGCGTCGGGTGCATCGGTGCGATCGGTCGCAACGAGATGCAGCAGGCGGTCAACGCGGTGGCCGACACGCTGCGCGAGATGGGCATCGCGTCGGGCGCTCCGGCGCTCTAGGTTCGGGATCAGGGAGAACGTCATGGCCGGCAAGACCAGCAAGAACAACAAGGAGCATCCGGCCCTGGCCGCGGTGCGCGAATCGAGCACGGTGAAAGTCAAGGTCGCCTGCAGCGACATCGACGGCATCCTGCGCGGCAAGTACCTGCACCGGGACAAGTTCTTCGGCGCCGCCGAGGGCGGCTTCGGCTTCTGCGACGTGGTGTTCGGCTGGGACGCGCACGACCAGTGCTACGACAACACCCAGGTCACCGGCTGGCAGCACGGCTTCCCCGACGCGCTGGCGCGCATCGACCTGGCCACCGCGCGCCACGTGCCCTGGGACGGCGGCGTGCCGTTCTTCCTCGGCGAATTCATCAATGCCGACGGCACGCCCTACCCGGTGTGCCCGCGCCAGACCCTGAAGCGCGTGCTGAAGCGGGCCGAGAAACTCGGCGTCGTGCCGATGGCCGGCATGGAGTTCGAGTGGTTCAACTTCCTCGAGACCACCCACACCTGGGCCGAGAAGAAGGGTGTGGGCCCGACCAACCTGACGCCGGGCATGTTCGGCTACTCGCTGCTGCGCATGAACCAGAACCGCGAGTTCTTCAATGCGCTGATGGACGAGATGGCGGCCTTCGGCGTGCCGATCGAGGGCCTGCACACCGAGACCGGGCCCGGTGTCTACGAAGTCGCGATCACCTTCAGCGAAGCGCTCGAGGCCGCCGACCGCGCGATCCTGTTCAAGACCGGCGCCAAGGAGATCGGCCACCGCTTCGAGATCATGCCCAGCTTCATGGCCAAGTGGAGCCAGCAGTACCCGGGCTGCAGCGGCCACATCCACCAGAGCCTGTCGGACGGCAAGACCAACCTGTTCTACGACGCGAAGAGCAAGCGCTCGATGAGCAAGCTGTTCGAGAGCTACCTCGCCGGCCAGGTCGCCTGCCTGATGGAATTCGCGCCGATGTTCTGGCCGACGATCAACAGCTACAAGCGCCTGGTCGACGGCTTCTGGGCGCCGGTCAAGCCGACCTGGGGCTTCGACAACCGCACCGCGAGCTTTCGCGTCATCGCCGGCAGCCCGAAGGCGACGCGGCTGGAAACCCGCTGCCCCGGCGCCGATGTGAACCCCTACCTGGCGATGGCCGCGGTGATCGCCGCCGGCCTGCACGGCGTCGAGAAGGGCCTGAAGCTGACCGCGCCACCGATCACCGGGACGAATCAGGGGGCCGAGAACATCCCGCGCGCGCCGCGCTCGCTGCTCGAAACGACGAAGAACTTCCGCGCCAGCGACATCGCCCGCGACTGGCTCGGCGACACCTTCGTCGACCACTTCGCCGCCACCCGCGAATGGGAGCACCGGCAGTGGCAGGACGCGGTGACCGACTGGGAATTGAAGCGCTACTTCGAAATCATCTGACCGCCATGACCATCACCCGTTTCTCCTTTCCCACGCCCATCGCCTTCGGCGCCGGCGCGCGCAAGCTCGTCGCCGAGCACCTGCGCGAACAGGGCCTGCAACGACCGCTGATCGTCACCGACCGCGCGCTGGCGGCGCTGCCGGTGATGGCCGAGTTCAAGACCCATCTCGGCGGCTTGAATGTCGCCGTGTTCGACGGCGTGTTCGGCAACCCGACCTGCGCCCAGGTGATGGCCGGCGCCGCCGCGTACAAGGCGCACGGTGCCGACAGCGTGATCGGGTTCGGCGGCGGTGCCGCGCTCGACGTGGCCAAGGTGGTCGGACTGATGGCGGTTCACGACGGCGACGTCCTCGAGTACGTGTGGGATCACCCCCGCGTGCGGGCGATCACGCAGCCGCTGCCGTACTTCGTCGCGCTGCCGACCACCGCGGGCACCGGCAGCGAGGTCGGCCGCTCGGCGGTGGTGTCGGAGAACGACAGCCACCACAAGCGAACGGTGTTCAGTCCGAAGATCCTGGCGCGCATGGTTTTCGCCGACCCCGAGTTGACGCTCGCGCTGCCTGCGGCAGTGACCGCCGCCACCGGCATGGACGCGCTGACGCACAACATCGAGAGCTACCTGTCGCCGGCCTACCACCCGCTGTGCGACGGCATCGCGCTGGAGGGCCTGCGCATCGGTGCCCGCGCGCTGGCCACCGCGGTGCGCGAGCCGGGCAACCTCGCCGCTCGCACCGACATGCTGATGAGTTCGATGATGGGCGCGATCGCATTCCAGAAGGACCTCGGTTCGGTGCACGCTTGCGCGCACGCGCTGGGCGCCGTGTGCGACCTGCACCACGGCCTGGCCAATGCGCTGATGATCGACACGGTGCTGGCCTGGAACCAGACCGCCGTGCCGGCGAAGTTCGACGAACTGGCCCACGCGGCTGGCGTCAGCGGCGGTGGTGCAGCGTTCGCCGGATGGCTGCGCGAACTCAAGACGGCGATCGGCATCACCGGCGGCCTGGCGGCGCGTGGCGTCACCCCCGCGCACCTGCCGCGGCTGGTGGCCCTGGCCGACAAGGACTTCACCAGCCAGACCAATCCGCAGCCGGCCACGGCCGCCGACTACGAACGGCTGTTCCTCGCCGCGATGTGAGACCGGCCATGGCATTCGACGCTTCGCGGGCCGAGAGCCGGGCCGCTCCCATGCCGGCCCGCATCCCCGCGGGGGATCGCCCGAAGTACCCTTCGGGCGAGGGGCTCCAATGACGGACCGCCTCAAGATCGGCATCTCCGCCTGCTTCTTCCATGCCGACGCCGCGCGGCCGATCTTCACCGGCAAGACGCTGCAGTACATCGAGCAGTCGATCGCGCACTGGGTGGCGTCGCAGGGGGCATTGCCGGTGATGATCCCGTCGCCGATGGGCGAGACTTCGCGCGGCGCGGTCGACCTGGCCGACTACGCGGCCTGGCTCGATGGCCTGGTGCTGATGGGCGGCTCGGACGTCTGGCCCGGCCACTACGGTGAAGAGCCGATGAAACCGCAGTGGAGCGGAGACCGCATCCGCGACGAGTACGAAACCGCGCTGACACGCGCGTTCGTCGCAGCAGGCAAGCCGGTGTTCGGCGTCTGCCGCGGCCTGCAGCTGCTCAACGTCGCCTTCGGTGGCTCGCTGCTGCAGGACATCTCGACGCAGCAACCGGAAGCGCTGACGCACCGCGATGCCGGCCTGTACGACCGCAACTTCCACGCCGTCGAGTTCGTGCCGGGCTCGCGCCTGGCGCAGCTCTACCCGGGCACTCCCCGCACGACTGTCAACAGCGTGCACCACCAGGGCATCAAGGACCTGGCCGCCGATTTCACCGTCGAGGCGCGTTGCCCGGACGACGGGATGATCGAGGCCGTGCGCTGGCGGGGCCCGAGCTTCGTCGCCGCGGTGCAATGGCACCCGGAGTTCCACGACCCGGCCGATCGCACGCTGATCGACGACGCGCCGATCCTGCAAGACTTTCTCGACGCCGCGCGCAGCGCGCGAACACCATGACCCCGACACTCGCCATCCACAACCCGGCCACCGGCAGCCTGATCGCCGAATTGGCCGCCGACACGCCTGCCACGGTCGCGGCCAAGGCCGTCGCGGCGCGCGCCGCGCAGCCCCGCTGGGCGGCCACGCCGATGACCGAGCGGCTGGCCGCCGTGCAGCGCTTTCGCGCCCTGCTGGTGGCCGAGCTGGAAGCGCTGGCCACCACGCTGACGCAGGAGGTCGGCAAGCCGATCGGCCAGTCGCGCAACGAGTTGAACGGCCTGCTGCCGCGGATCGACTTCTTCGTCGACCAGGTCGAGGCTGCGGTACGCGACGAACACGTGTTCGACGGCGCAGGCATGCACGAACAGATCTCGCACATCCCGCTCGGGGTCGTGGGCAACATCTCGGCCTGGAACTACCCGTACTTCGTCGGCTGCAACGTGATCGTGCCGGCCCTGCTGACGGGCAATTCGGTGCTGTACAAGCCCTCGGAGTACGCCGCGCTGACCGGGCTTCACATCACGCGGCTGCTGCATGCCGCGGGGGTGCCGACCGACGTGATGCAGGCCGTGGTCGGCGCCGGCGATGTCGGCGCGGCACTGCTCGAACAGCGCCTGGACGGCCTGTTCTTCACCGGCAGCCACGCCACCGGCGTGCGCATCGCCCAGGCACTTGCGCCGCGGCTGGTGAAGCTGCAACTCGAGCTCGGCGGCAAGGACCCGACCTATGTGCGTGCCGATGCCGATGCGAAGGTGGCGGCGGAAAGCCTGGCCGACGGCGCGATGTACAACACCGGCCAGAGTTGCTGTTCGGTCGAACGCATCTATGTCCATGAGCGCCTGCACGATGCCTTCGTCGAGCATTTCCTGGCCACCGTAGCCGGCTTCAAGTGCGGCGACCCGATGGATGCCGCAACCTACATCGGCGCGATCACGCGGGCACCGCAACTCGACGTGCTCGAAGCGCAGGTCGCCGACGCACAGGCCAGGGGCGCGACGCTGCGTTGCGGCGGCCATCGCCTGCCGGGGCCCGGCAACTGGTTCGCACCGACCGTGTTCACCGGCGTGAACCACGCAATGGATCTGATGCGCGAGGAGAGCTTCGGCCCGATCATCGGCATCCAGAAGGTCGCCAGCGACGACGAGGCCGTGGCGCTGATGAACGACACCCGCTACGGCCTGACCGCCGGCGTCTTCACGCGCGACGAAGCCCGCGCGCGGGAATTGCTGGCACGGGTCAATGCCGGCAGCGTCTACTGGAACTGCTGCGACCGCGTCAGCCCTCGCCTGCCCTGGTCGGGCCATGGCGATTCGGGCATTGGCCTGACCTTGTCGACACACGGCATCCAGACCTTCACGCGGCCCAAGGCCTGGCACCTGCGGCAGCCGTGATCCGACTGGCGCTGTTCGACCTCGACCACACGCTGCTCGACGGCGACAGCGACGTGCTGTGGTGCGACTTCCTCATCGAGCGCGGTGTCCTCGACGCCACGGACTTCGGCGCCCGCAATGCGCAGATGGAACGCGACTACCGTGCCGGCAGCGTCAGCACGCAGGATTTCTGCGCGTTCTACGTCTCGACGCTCGCGGCACGCCCCCGCGCGGCGTGGGAAGCGTTCCGCCTCGAGTTCCTCGACACGGTGATCGCGCCGCGCATCGGGCCGGCCGCGCGGGCGTTGCTGCAGCGCCATCGCGACGACGACGATCTGCTGGTGATGACCACCGCCACCAACCGCTTCATCACCGAGCTGACCGCCGGGCACCTCGGCATCGAGCACCTGATCGCCACCGAGTGCGAACTCGACGCCGACCGCAATTTCACCGGCCGTCCCGAGGGCACGCTGAACATGCGCGACGGCAAGGTCGATCGCCTGCAGGCGTGGTTGGCGCAACGTGGGCTGACTTGGGCCGACTGCGATGCCACGTTCTACAGCGACTCGATCAATGACCTGGCGTTGCTGGCGGCAGTGCAGCGCCCGGTGGCGACCAATCCCGACGCGCGGCTGGCGGCTGTGGCCGCCGAGCGCGGCTGGCCGGTCCTGTGGTTGCATGGAACCGGAGAGGACCGCATGAAAGCGACCCCATCGCAGAGCGAAGGCGACGTCAACCACACGCCGCGCCGCGCGGCCTGGCAGCGCGAGCACATCGACGAACCGACGCGTGCGCTGCTGGCGCGCGACAGCGCGGCATTCCTGCACCAGTCGGTGTCGACACCGTGCCTGTCGGCGATCCGCCGCGCCGAAGGGCTCTACATCGAGGACATGGGCGGCCGTCGCTACATGGACTTCCACGGCAACAACGTGCACCACGTCGGCTACGCCCATCCGCACGTCATCGCCGCCATCAAGGCGCAGCTCGACGAACTGAGCTTTGCGCCGCGGCGCTTCGCCAGCGACCGCGCAGTCGAGCTGGCCGAGGCGCTCTCGGTGCAGTTCAAGCGGCTCACGGGGCAGGCCGGCCGGGTGCTGTTCACGACTGGCGGCACCGACGCGGTCGAGGTCGCGATCAAGCTGGCGCGCGCCGCGACCGGCCGCTTCAAGACGCTGAGCTTCTGGGACTCGTTCCACGGCGCCGGCTTCGGTGCGTCCAGCGTCGGCGGCGAATCGCTGTTCCGCCACGGTTCGGCCGTCGGGCCGTTGCTGCCGGGCAGCGAGCACGTGGCGCCGTTCGGCTGCTATCGCTGCGCCTACGGCCACCCGGTCGACGCGAACGGCCAGCCCCGGCTCGAGCAATGCCGACTGAGCTGCGCGGCGATGGTGAAGTACGTGCTCGAACGCGAAGGCGACGTCGCCGCGGTGATCGCCGAGCCGGCTCGTGCCGTGCCGTACATCCCGCCGCCGGGCTACTGGCAGGCGGTGCGCGAGGCCTGCAACGCCCACGGCGCGCTGCTCGTCTTCGACGAGATCCCGACCGGACTGGGCAAGACCGGCCGCTTCTTCGCGGCCGAGCACGACGGTGCCGCGCCCGACATCCTGGTGCTCGGCAAGGCGCTTGGCGGCGGCGTGTTGCCGATCGCTGCCTGCGTGGCCCGCGACGACCTGAACGTGGCGGGCGCCTATGCCTTCGGCCACTACACACACGAGAAGAATCCGGTCACCGCACGTGCCGCACTGGCGACGCTGGAGGTGATCGAGCGCGAAGACCTGGTCGACAACGCCGCGCGGGTCGGTGCACATGCGCTCGACCGCCTGCACGACCTGCAGCGCCGCCACGCGGTCATCGGCGACGTGCGCGGCCGCGGCCTGTTGCTGGGCATCGAACTCGTCACCGACCGTGGCGCGAAGACCCCCGCCAGCGACCTCGCCGAGCAGACTCTCTACCGCGCGCTGTCGCGCGGGCTGTCGTTCAAGACGACGATGGGCAATGTGCTGACGCTGACGCCGCCGCTGATCACGACGATCACCCAGATGGACGCCGCGCTCGACATCCTGGACGAGTGCCTGACTACACCCTGAGCGGGATCGTCACCGGCCCGTCGTTGACCAGGTGCACCTGCATCTCGGCACCGAACTCGCCGGCGGCCACCGTCGGGTGCGCGGCACGGGCCAGCGCCAGCACGTGCTCGTAGAGGGCACGGCCCTGCTCGGGCGGCGCGGCGCCGACGAAACTTGGCCGGTTGCCGCCCGAGGTGTCGGCCGCGAGCGTGAACTGCGAGACGATCAGCAAGCCGCCAGCCACGTCCTGCACGCTGCGGTTCATCTTGCCGGCATCGTCGGCAAAGATGCGCAGCTTCAGCAGCTTCGCGACCAGTTTCGCCGCTGCAGCCTCGTCGTCGTGGGGCTCGGCGCAGACGAAGACCAGCAGGCCACGATCGATCGCGCCGGTGATCCGATCGGCCACCGCCACACGCGCCCGCCGCACGCGTTGCACCAGCGCGATCACAGGTGGTGTTCCGCAGCGTCGTCGAAATGCGCCTCGACATCCATCGGCAGCAACTGGATCGTCGCGCGCAGCCCGGGCACCGCGCTCATCAGCGCCTGCTCGACGGAGGTGCGCAACGCTGCCGCGCGCTGCAACGACCAGCCGGCCGGCATGTGCATGTGCATGTCGACAAAGCGGCGTTGGCCGGCGCGGCGCGTCGAGATGTGATCGAAGCGCAGCGTGTTCGGGTGCGTGAAGCCGGCCAGCACCTCGTCGATCTGCTGGATGACCTCGGGCTCGACCGCGCGGTCCATCAGGCCATCGGCCGAGCGCCTTATCAGCGAGAAACCCTCGCGCGCGACATTGCCGGCGACCGCGATCGCGATCAGCGGGTCGAGCCAGAGCCAGCCGGTGCCCGCCACCGCAAGCAGCCCGAGCACGACGCCGACGGAGGTCCAGACGTCGGTGAAAAGGTGCCGGGCATCGGCTTCGAGCGCCATCGAGCGGTGCTCGCGGGCCTTCTTGAGCATGCTGTAGGCCAGCGCGCCGTTCATTGCCGAGCTGATCACCGAAAGCGTCAGGCCGATACCCAGGCTGCCGATGGGCTGCGGCACCCACAGGCGCTCGGCCGCGGCCCAGACGATCGCCAGCGCGGCAGCGAAGATCAGCACGCCCTCGAAGCCGCTCGAAAAGTACTCGGCCTTGTGGTGGCCGAACGGGTGGTCCTCATCGGGTGGCCGCGCGGCAACGGTGACCATCGCCAGCGCGAACATCGCCCCGGCCAGATTGACCACCGACTCCATCGCATCGGACAGCAGGCCGACCGAATCGGTCAACCACCAGGCGCCGGTCTTCAGCGTGATCGTGGCGATCGCCACGGCGATCGACAGCTTCAGGTAGGCGCTGACTTGCATGACTGGGTGACGGTGCCGCCGGATCAGGACAAGGCGACGCGAGCGAACTTGCGCTTGCCGATCTGCACAACGTAAGTGCCAGGCATCAGCTTCAGTCCCTTGTCGCTGACAACGGCACCGTCGATCCGCACACCGCCCTGCTCGATCAGCCGCAGTCCCTCGCTGGTCGACGGTGCGAGGCCGGCCTGTTTGAGCAGCGCGCCGATGGCCAGCGGTGCACCGGTGAGTGCGACCTGCGGGATCTCTTCGGGCACCCCGCCGCGGGCGCGGTTCATGAAATCCTGCTCGGCAGCCTCTGCCGCCGCGGCGCTGTGAAACCGCGAGGTGATCTCCTTGGCCAGCATCACCTTGACGTCCTTCGGGTTGCGCCCAGCGTCGACCTCGCGCTTGAAGGCAGCAATCTCGGCCTCGGGGCGGAACGACAGCAACATCATGTACTTCCACATCAGCGTGTCGCTGATCGACAGCAGCTTGGCGAACATGGTGTTGGCCGGCTCGGTGATCGCGACATAGTTGTTCTTCGACTTCGACATCTTGTCGACGCCGTCCAGGCCTTCCAACAGCGGCATCGTCAGGATGCACTGCGGTTCCTGGCCGGACTCGGACTGCAGGTGGCGGCCCATCAGCAGGTTGAACTTCTGATCGGTGCCACCGAGCTCGAGGTCGCTCTTCAGCGCCACCGAGTCATAACCCTGCATCAGCGGGTACAGGAACTCGTGCACCGAGATCGGTGTGCCAGCCGCGAACCGCTTGGCGAAGTCGTCACGCTCCATCATGCGTGCAACGGTGTACTTGGCGGCGAGCTGGATCATGCCGCGGGCGCCCAGGGGATCGCTCCACTCGGAGTTGTAGCGAATCTCGGTGCGCGCGGCATCGAGCACCAGGCTCGCCTGCCGGAAGTACGTCTGCGCATTGGCCTCGATCTGCTCGCGCGTCAACGGCGGTCGGGTGTTGTTGCGGCCGGACGGGTCGCCGATCATCGACGTGAAGTCGCCAATCAGGAAGATCACCTGGTGCCCCAGGTCCTGCAGTTGGCGCATCTTGTTCAGGACGACGGTATGGCCCAGGTGCAAGTCGGGGGCCGTCGGGTCGAGGCCGAGCTTGATGCGCAACGGCTGGCCCGTCGCAGCCGATCGGGCCAGCTTGGCCAGCCATTCGGGCTGTGGAAGGAGCTCGTCGCAACCGCGCAGACTGACGGCCATGGCTTCGCGCACGGCGTCGGTGACGGGAAACTGGGGCGTGCCGGGCGTTGCCGCGGCTGTCACGATTTCTGACATGGAGTCCAAGGAGTCCCGGGGGTTGTTCACAGCGGCGGCACACAACTCGGTGTTTATACTGTGCCTCGGTCATTGGATGGCCGCTGCTGTAGCTACCAATTCGCGCCCGCAAGCTGCCGATCTTAAAGGCGGGCGGGCAAGCCGACAGACCCGGCGCCGCTGCCCGAACCTGGCAGCCGCGCCGACCAGCCGAGAGGGCGAGAGGGCGAGAGCCCCGCCGAGAACACGTGACATCGTTGGAATCATTGGCGCAAGCCACTGCCGGCGCGCAAGCGTTTGCAGCCAAACACCGCCGCGGCATCGTGGCCGCCAGCATGACGTTGCTGGGGGGCTTTGCTGCGGCCGCGTTTGCGATCGCGCCGCTGGCGCCGGATGCCTCGGCCTTGCCGCAGAGGTTGGTCATCGAAGCAGTGCAGCCCGAAGCCTTTGAGCCCCAACTCGAAGCGCTGGCGGTGCACGCCGTCGAACTCACCCGCGCCGACCTGACCCGCGCTGGCGATACCGCGGCCACGCTGCTCGAGCGCCTTGGCGTCGTGGACCCCGCGGCCGTGGCCTTCCTGCGCAGCGATGCCAGTACCCGGCGCCTGTTCGAGGGCCGCGGCGGCCGCGCCGTGCAGGTGCGCACCGGCGATGACGGCCGCTTGCTCGAACTGCTCGCGCGCTCGCCGGCGCAGCGGGCAGAACAGATCTCGACCCATTTCACGCGGCTGACGGTGGCCCGCGATGCCCAAGGGGCTTGGCAGGCCCACGAAGAGTCGGTCCCGCTGCAGTCGCAAGTGCGGATGGCCAGCGGCACGATCCGTAGTTCGCTGTTCGCGGCGAGCGATGAGGCGCGCATCCCCGACAGCATTGCGGTACAGATCGCAGAGATCTTTGCCGTCGACATCGACATGCATCGCGAACTGCGCCGAGGTGACACCTTCAGCGTGGTCTACGAGGCGCTGAGCGCAGATGGTGAGCCGATCACCTGGAGCCAGGGCACCGGCCGCGTGCTGGCCGCCGAGTTCGTCAATGGCGGCAAGACGCACCAGGCGGTCTGGTACCGCGATGCCAACGGCCGCGGCGCCTATTTCGATTTCAGTGGCCAAAGCAAGAAGCGGGCATTCCTGGCCAGCCCGATGGAGTTCTCGCGCGTGACGTCGGGCTTTGCAATGCGTTTCCACCCGATCCTGCAGACGCAGCGCGCCCACCTCGGGGTCGACTATGCCGCGCCAACCGGTACGCCGGTGCGCACAGTTGGCGACGGCCTGGTCGAATTCGCGGGGTGGCAGAACGGCTACGGCAACGTGGTCCAGATCCGGCACACCAATGACCGCTCGACCGTGTATGCGCATCTGTCTCGCATTGACGTCAGAAAGGGCCAGCGCATCGAGCAGGGCCAGCGCATCGGGGCTGTCGGTACCACGGGGTGGTCGACCGGCCCCCATCTGCACTTCGAGTTCCGCGTCAACGGCCAGCACCAGGATCCGCTGCGCATCGCCAAGGCCAGTGAGGCGGTGGCCATCGCGCCGACGGCCAAGACCGAGTTCGCCGCTGTGGCGCGCTCGCTGCAGGTCACGCTCGACGTCGCCGAGACGCTCGTTGGCGCGAGCGGCCGCGGAGAGTAGGCGCTAGCGTCGAATGACGCTCTACATGGGTCTGATGTCGGGCACCTCGCTCGACGGCGTCGATGGCGTGCTGGTTGACTTTGCAACGGCGCAGGGTCCCCCGATCGCGCTGCGAGCGCACCACCACCAGCCGTTCGAGCCTTCATTGCGCACGATGCTGCTCGCGCTCAACGAGCCGGGGGACAATGAACTGCACCACGCCGAACTGGCGGCAAATGCGATTGCGCGTGCCTATGCCGAGGTGGTGCAGGCGGTACTGCGCGCCGGCGATGCCTCGCCGCGCAATGTGCGGGCGCTCGGTGCCCATGGCCAGACCGTGCGTCACCGCCCGCGCGAGTTCGATGGCACCGGATACACCGTCCAGTTGCTCAACGGCGCCTTGCTGGCCGAATTGACCGGGATCGATGTGGTGGCCAACCTGCGCCAACGTGACGTGGCGGCGGGTGGCCAGGGTGCACCGCTCGCACCTGGGTTGCACGCGGCCCTGTTTGCCGCACCCGGCGAAACACGTGCGGTGCTCAACCTCGGTGGCATCGCCAACCTGACCGTCCTTGGCGCGCAGGGCGCAGTGATCGGTTTTGACTGCGGGCCCGCCAGCGCACTGCTCGACGGTTGGTGCCAACGCCACCGCGGCGCGCCCTATGACGACGATGGCCGCTGGGCTGCCAGCGGCCGCGTCATCGAATCCTTGCTGGAAGCGATGCTGGCGGAGCCCTTCTTCGCCCTTGCGCCACCCAAAAGCACCGGGCGGGACCTCTTCAATCTGGCGTGGCTCGACAACCACCTGCTGCGCCAAACCCACGACGCCGCACCGGTCGACGTCCAGGCGACGCTGGCAGCGCTGACCATCGAGAGCATTGCGCGCGACGTGCGCCGCCATGCCGCGCGAGGCCGCGCAATTGATCGTGTGCGGCGGTGGGGCCCGCAACTCGCACCTGATGCGGGGCTTGGCAGCGCGGCTGCCCAGCGTGCCCGTCACCACCACCGCCAGCCATGGGCTACCGGTCGATCAGGTCGAGGGCGTTGCGTTCGCGTGGTTGGCACACCGGTTTTGCGAACGTCAGCCCGGCAACCTGGCCAGCGTGACCGGCGCCCGGGGCCCGCGCCTGCTTGGGACGCTGCATCCCGCGTGAGCAGCCGCAGGAAAAAGGCCGCCCGCAGGCGGCCCGATCGTCAGTGCCGTCGGTGATCAGGCCGAGAAACTCGACCCGCAGCCGCAGGTCGTGGTCGCGTTCGGGTTCTTGATCACGAACTGCGCGCCCTGGAGGTCTTCCTTGTAGTCGATCTCTGCGCCCAACAGGTACTGAAGGCTCATCGCGTCGATCAAGAGCGTGACGCCGTTCTTGGCCATCTGGGTGTCGTCTTCGTTGACCACCTCGTCGAACGTGAACCCGTACTGGAAGCCGGAGCACCCCCCGCCCTGCACGAACACGCGCAGCTTGAGGTCCGGATTGCCCTCCTCGTCGACCAACTGCCTGACCTTGTCGGCCGCGCTGTCGGTGAACACCAGCGGCGCCGGCAGGGCGTCGGTATCGGCGGCCAGTGGTTGAGAAATCGCGTTCATGGTGATCAATCCTTGTCGAAATCTAGAGTCTGCTGGACGCCGCTAGCTTCAGTGCTGGGCGCTCTTCGGAATTCTTCTGCGCGCGCAATTCGCCATCGATCGTCGCGCCTTGGTGCATTTCGAGGGCCTCGTATCGAACGTCGCCGGTGATGCGCGCCTTGGGCTGCAACTCGAGCAGTTCATCCGACTCCACCGGGCCAACGACCGTTCCGTTAATGATCACATGGCCCGCGTTGACCTTGCCGTGAACCCGGGCTTTCTCGCTGATGACCAGGATGTTGGGGTCGTCGCCGACCGCCACGACGTCACCCCGAACCTCGCCATCGATCCGCAAGCCGTCGCTGAACCGCACCTCGCCCAGCAGCACCGTGCCCTCACCGATCAGGCTGCGGATCGGCGGCTGCTTCTTGAAGAACGCCCACATCTCATTGCCCTCTCAAAGTTTGGCAGTCTGGGTGGCTCGCACCCCGCCATGGCTGTCTGTCACTCGTCACCTGGACGGTTTTTACCACGGCACCACTCGGGTAGTCGACCAAACTCTCCACACGAGCATATTGGCGCAGGGTGATCGGTTGCGGCCCCACCGGCAGCGCCAGCGTCCAAGGCTTGCCGTCCAGGGTGCCCGCCAGTTGCAGGTCATAGAGCCCCTTGAACTCGGCCGGTGCCTTGCCGCTCTGCATCACCAGCAACTGATAGCGCAGTTGGCCTGGACGCACCACCTCGGCCTGCAGGCTGCGCACCGCCAAGCCCTCGCCAGCCGCTGGCAGCAGACGCTCGAAGAATCCAAGATCAGCTTTCAAGGCCAGTGACTCCGCCTCGGCCTGACGCAACTGCTGGGTCAGTTTTTCCTGCGTCGCACGCTCGGTCTTGAGCAGACTGTCGGCGGTGTTTGCGATCGACACGGCGCGCTCGCGCTCGTCGCGAAGGCGCTGCACGTCGGCACGCAACTGCGCGAGTTCTTCCTTGGCGCCGCGTTCCAGGCCGGCGATCTCCTTGCCGAATTCGAACGCCCACAAGGCCAACGCGGCGGAGAAACCGAACGCCAATGCCAGCACCACCCATCGGAGCGGCCATGGCAGGTGGCTGCGCACGATCATGCGCGGCGCGCTGATCGAAAGATGGCGGCGAAGCAGTTTCCAACGCATCGCAAAGTCCGAAACGAGAGAGGCCGCAGTATTGCGGCCTCGTCGGCTTGCAGTGTGTAGCGAAACGTTCAGCGCTTGCTGAACTGTTTGCGACGGCGGGCGCCGTGAAGGCCGACCTTCTTGCGCTCGACCTCTCGTGCGTCGCGGGTGACGAACCCGGCTTGGCTCAAGCCGGGCTTGAGCGCCGCGTCGTAGTCGATCAACGCGCGGGTGATTCCATGGCGCACCGCGCCAGCCTGACCCGACTCGCCACCGCCGTGCACGTTGACCTTGATGTCGAACGCCGCGTCGTTGTTCGTCAGCATCAGCGGCTGCTTGACGATCATGATCGACGTCTGGCGGCCGAAGTACTCATCGACCGGCTTGCCGTTGACCTTGATCTGCCCGGTGCCCTTCTTGAGGAAGACGCGAGCCACCGATGACTTGCGGCGGCCGGTACCGTAGTTCCAATTACCAATCATCACCGCTCCTTAGATTTCCAGCGCCTTGGGCTGCTGGGCGGCGTGCGGATGCGAGGCACCCGCGTACACCTTCAGCTTCTTCACCATCGCGTAGCCGAGCGGGCCCTTGGGCAGCATGCCCTTGACCGCCTTCTCCAGGGCGCGGCCCGGGTGCTTGGCTTGCATGTCCTTGAACTTGGTGGCGTAGATGCCGCCCGGGTAGCCCGAGTGGCGGTAGTACACCTTGTCTTCGGCCTTGTTGCCGGTGACGCGCAGTTTCTCCGCATTCACCACGACGATGAAATCGCCGGTATCGACGTGAGGCGTGTAGATGGCCTTGTGCTTGCCGCGCAAACGGAGTGCCACTTCGCTGGCAACACGTCCGAGCACCTTGTCGGTGGCGTCAATCACAAACCACTCGTGCTTCACCTCGGCCGGCTTGGCGCTGAAGGTCTTCATGAGGGTCTTTCGGTTGTTGGCCGTCACGGCATGATCTGCCGAAACGGCCCAATTGCGGCTGATCGGCCTGAATCGAACCCTCGGCACCGCTTGTTGAAGCTGCGGCCTCTCAGGCGCTGACACAGAGTGCAGCGACGTGCCACGAGCACGCCGAAGACGCTGTGCCATGATCCACGGCACTCCCCGCCGCTGACGGGAAAGCCTGCAAGTATAGCGAAAGTTTGTGCAGATCGAATGCCACCGACTGGTCGCATCGGAGGGCCCTTGACTGCGCTCTCCAATTCGGTCGAGTAACATGCGGGAAAACCCTATATCAGGAGACTGTCGTTGATCGATCGGAGAGTGTGATGGGATTTCCAGGCGACATACTGAAAACTCCCGGCCCACGGGTGGCCAATGATCGCCATGACCGGGCCCCATCGGGCAGTGGCGCCACGTTGGCGTTCGGTTGGGTACCGATTCGCTCGTTGTCCGAGCGGCACCGTCCGCGCATCCTTGCCCACTTGCTGGCGCTGTCGGAAGCAGATCGGCACTTGCGCTTCGGCTATGCAGCATCGGACGCCCAAGTGGCGCATTACGCCGACCTGATCGACTTCTCGCGGGACGAAGTGTTCGGCATCTTCAGTCGGCGCCTCGAGTTGGTCGCAATGGCCCATCTGGCGCTGTTGCCCCCCAGCGCGGTGGGCCATGCAACCCAAGCAGAGTTCGGCGTTTCGGTGTTGCCGCGGGTCCGGGGCCGTGGCTACGGCAGCCGGCTCTTCGAGTGCGCCGTGTTGCACGCGCGCAATCGGCACATCGACACACTGATCATCCACGCCCTCAGCGAAAACACGGCCATGCTGCGCATCGTGCGCAAGGCGGGTGCCACCATTGAGCGCGACGGTGGTGAGTCGCAAGCACACCTGCGCCTGCCACCCGATGACCTGCAATCGCACGTCGATGAACTGATTGGAGAGCAGGCCGCAGAAATCGACTACGGATTCAAGGTCCATGCGCGGCGACTGGACGGGTTGCTCGACGCGATCGATGAGGTGAAGAACCGATTCGCACAGGGCGGCCAGGCAGCAAGCGAGTAGTGCATCAGCTTGGTGGGGGCTACGCGGCTGCCCCGCCATTGGCTTGGGGGATCCGCTTCGAAGCCGTACCAGTTAACATGGCGGCAATTGAAACCAATTGTCGCCCGGCGATGCGCCGGCATCACCGGACCCGCTCGACATGGAACCTCTGCTGCCGTGGATTGTTGCGCTGGCCATCTTGGCGGCCGCGTTGCTCGGCTTGGTGACTTGGCGCTTTGCCCGCCAGCGCCAGCCGAAAGTCAAGCCGCTGCCGACTGAATGGTCGCTCGCCCCGCGGCCGGTGTTTTCGACCGACGAGCGCCGTGTCTACCGCCAATTGCGCGAGGCGCTGCCGCATCACATCGTGTTGTCGAAGCTGCCTTTGGTGCGCTTCTGCCAGCCCAACGATCCGCAAGAAGTTCGCTTTTGGTACGAACTGCTCGGCTCGATCCATGTGACGTTCGCCATCTGCAGCGCCAACGGGCGGGTTCTCGCCGCAATCGATCTCGACACCGACCGCGGCAATTCGCGGCGGGTCCTGCAGATCAAGCAGTCCGTGCTCGGGGCTTGCCGCGTGCGCTATCTTCGCTGCCCGGTCGATCACCTGCCTTCGGTGGCCGAATTGCAGTTGCTGGTGCCGCAGAGCGTGGCCGCATCACGTGGACCACAACCTGCGCCGAGCCGCCCGAAGCCGCGCGAAGAGGGCTCGAGGGACGGCTCCACGCGTCGACGCGAACGCACTGCCCTGTGGCAGGACTCAAGCTTCTTCCAGGACTCTTTCTTCGCGCCTGACAACCGCCTCGAAGCTGGCCCGACCGGCGAAGTGGGCGGCGTGCAGCCGGCACGCAACTCGACATTCGGCGAGAACGTGCCAGACGACATGAGTGGCGTGGTGGTTGAAGAGCCGCGCTATCCCACCAGCGCCGGCACCCACCACTGAACCCAATGGCGTCATGCGCGCCTACCATGCGCGCATGACGACTGCAGCAACTTCTGCCACTCTCCCCGCGAGCTACGCCGACCTCGATCCTGCCCGCGTATTGGGCATGCTCGATGCGCTGGGCCTGCGCGGCGATGGACGCCTGCTGCAGCTGAACTCCTACGAAAACCGCGTCTTTCAGGTCTTCCTGGAGGACAGTGCCGTGGTGGTCGCAAAGTTCTATCGTCCAGGCCGCTGGAGCGATGAGCAGATCCTCGAAGAACACGCCTTCTCGCGCGAATTGGCTGCCGACGATGTGCCAGTGATCGCGCCGCGTACGCTCTCGGTGGTCAGCGATGACGGGCATGCTGTCACGCTGCTCGGCGAGCCGCCGACGTTGGCGCGGTGGAGCAAAGGCCAATGTGCCGCATCGCGTCGCCGTATGCGACCGCCACGCCGGCCGCAGCCCCGAGCTCGAAGACCCGATCGTGCTGCAATGGTTGGGGCGCTTTCTCGGCCGCCTGCACACGGTCGGTGCGCGCCGTCGATTCAAGTACCGACGCACGCTAGACACGGCCACCTGGGGCCACGGCGCAAGGAAACGCTTGCTCGATGGGCAGTTCATCCCGGACACCGAACTCGGACTCTGGCAGCAGTGGTGCGACGCCGCACTGTCGCGCGTCGACCGCGCGTTTGCTCGGGCCGGGCCAGTGGCTCAGCTGCGCCTGCACGGCGACTTCCATCCCGGCAACATCATGTGGCGCGACGAGGGCCCCCACGTCGTCGACCTCGATGACGCCTGCAACGGCCCCGCCATACAGGACCTGTGGATGCTGCTGTCAGGCAACCCTGCCTCGATGCGCGAACAATTGGGGCACCTGTTGTCCGGCTACCGCGTCTTCAAGCCATTCGATCCACGCGAACTGGCGCTGGTCGAACCATTGCGCACATTGCGCATGATCCACCACAGTGCCTGGATTGCCGAGCGTTGGACCGATCCCGCCTTCCCCGCGGCGTTCCCGTGGTTCGGCAGCGCGGCCTACTGGTCGCAACAGACCACCCAGTTGCGCGAACAGGTCGAGGCCATGGACGACCCGCCCGAGCTTGCCTGAGGCAGGCCAGGGTTCAGGCGGTCAGCAGCCGCGTCACGCGTTGCACATACTCGGCCGGGTTGTCCAAGTGGCCCCCCTCGGCCAGCCACGCCTGGTCGAACAGCAGGTGCGCCAAGTCGTCGAAATGCGCCTCGTCGCTCTCTAGCCGCTTGACCAATGCATGCTGCGCATTGACTTCGAGGATCGGCAGCGCCTTCGGTGCTTGCTGGCCGGCTTGCTTCAGCAACCGCGCCAGGTGTGCGCTCATGTCGCCCTCCTCGACCACGACGCAGGCCGGTGAGTCCACCAGCCGCATCGTCACACGCACGTCCTTGACGCGGTCCTTGAGCGCGGCCTTGAGCTTCTCCTGCACCGGCGCAAAGGCAGTCGCCGCTGCTTCGACCTCTTTCTTTTCGGCCTCGTCCTGCAGGGCGCCGAGATCGACACTGCCCTTGGCCACGCTTTGCAGCGGGTGGCCTTCGTACTCGTAGAGGTGACTGAGCATCCACTCGTCGACACGGTCGGTGAGCAGCAGCACCTCGATGCCCTTCTTGCGGAAGATCTCCAGTTGCGGGCTGGCCTTGGCCGCGGCCGGGGAATCGGCCGTGATGTAGTAGATCGGCTCCTGGCCTTCCTTGAGCCGCGATACATAGTCGGCGAAAGACACACCCTCGTCGGCATGCGTCGAAGAGAAGCGCAGCAGCTTTGCCAACCGCTCCTGGTTGGCGTGATCTTCGCCGAGGCCCTCTTTGAGCACCGGCCCGAAGTCCTTCCAGAATGCGGCGTACTTGTCCTTCTGGTTCTCGGCCAGGTCTTCGAGCATCGACAGCACGCGCTTGGTCGAGCCCTCGCGGATGGCCTTGACGTCGCGGCTCTCCTGCAGCAGTTCGCGGCTCACATTGAGCGGCAGGTCGGCACTGTCGATCACACCCTTGACGAATCTCAGGTACACCGGCATCAGCGCCTCGGCGTCGTCCATGATGAAGACGCGCTTGACGTACAGCTTCACGCCGCCGCGCTTGTCGCGATTCCAAAGATCGAACGGCGCCTTGGCCGGGATGTAGAGCAGTTGGGTGTACTCGGTGCGGCCTTCCACGCGGTTGTGGGTGTAGGCCAGCGGCGGGTCGCTGTCGAACGAGATCTGCTTGTAGAACTCCTGGTACTGCGCGTCGGTGATGTCGCTCTTGGCGCGCGTCCACAGTGCCGCCGCCTTGTTGACGGTTTCCCACTCGTCCTTCAGCACCGTCTCGGCCTTTTCGGCGATCCACTCCTCCTTGCGCATCAGGATCGGCAGCGAGATGTGGTCGGAGTACTTGCCGATGATCGACTTGAGTTTCCAGGTCTTGAGGAACTCCTCTTCGCCCTCGCGCAGGTGCAGCGTCACGTCGGTGCCGCGCTCGGCGCGCGTGATGGTCTCGACTTCGAACTGGCCCGAGCCGTCGCTCATCCAGCGCACGCCCTCCTCGGGTTTCAGCCCGGCCCGGCGCGATTCGACCGTGATGCGGTCGGCGACGATGAAACCCGAGTAGAAGCCGACCCCGAACTGGCCGATCAGGTTGGCGTCCTTCTTCTGGTCGCCTTCGAGCTTGGCCATGAACTCGCGGGTGCCGCTCTTGGCGATCGTGCCCAGGTGCGCCACCGCCTCCTCGGCACTCATGCCGATGCCGTTGTCGCGGATGGTCACTGTCCTCGCCTCGGCGTCGAAACTCACGTGCACCTTCAACTCGGGCGCGTCCTCGTACAGCGACGGTTGGTCAAGCGCCTCGAAGCGCAACTTGTCACAGGCATCCGATGCGTTGGACACCAACTCTCGCAGGAAGATCTCCTTGTTCGAATACAGCGAATGTGTCACCAGGTGCAGGATCTGCTGCACCTCGGCCTGAAAGGCCAGGGTCTGTTTGTGGCTCATGGTCCGAATCCGAGTGAATACAGGGTGAATGAACTGCTGCGCAGCGCAAATGGGGGCGGGCCCGGCGGCTGTCAAGAGCGAACGGCTTCAGCGGTAGCGGGCAATCGTCAATCCGGCCAGGTCGATCGCTGGCGCGCGCCCCGAGATCAGATCGGAGATCACGCGCGCGGTGCCGGCGGCCATGGTCCAGCCCAGGGTGCCGTGGCCAGTGGCCAGCCACAGGTTGGCCACCTCTGTGCCGCCCACTACGGGCGTGCCATCGGGCGTCATCGGCCGCAGGCCGCACCAGAATTCGGCGCGAGCGGCATCACCCCCGCCGGGGAACAGGTCGCCGACGACGTGAAGCAGCGTCCGGCGCCGTGCTTCGTGCAATTGCATCGAGTAGCCAGCCAGTTCCGCCGTACCTCCGACGCGAATGCGGTCCCCCAACCGGGTCACGGCCACTTTGTGCGTCTCGTCCATCACGGTCGACTCCGGCGCCCCGCCGGCGTCCGTGATCGGCAGTGTGATCGAGTAGCCCTTGACCGGGTAGATCGGGACGCGCACGCCAAGCGGCGCCAGCAGCTTGGGCGAGTGGCTGCCGAGCGCAACCAGGTAGGCGTCGGCCTGCATTCGTCCGTGGTCGGTCACGATGCCCGTGATGCGCTTGCCATCGGTCAACAGCGATTCGATGCTGATGCCAAAACGCAGCCTCGCACCTCGTGCGGTGGCCATTTCGGCGATGCGGTTGGTGAATTTGAAGCAGTCACCGGTCTCATCGCCCGGCAGGCGCAGCCCGCCGACGAACTTGTCGCGCACGCGTGCCAGCGCGGGCTCGTGCTCGACGCAGCCTTCGCGATCGAGCCGTTGGTAGGCCACGCCATAGCGGTCGAGAATGGCGGTGTCCGACGCAGTGCCGTCCAGCTGCTTTTGCGTGCGGAAGAGCTGCAGCGTGCCCAGCGTGCGCTCGTCGTACCGGATGCCGGTGGATGCTCGCAGCGCCACCATGCAGTCGCGGCTGTACTCAGCCAACCGCACCATGCGGCTCTTGTTGATCTCGTAGCGCGCCGCGGTGCAATTGCGCAGCATGGCCAGGACCCAGCCGACCAGGTGCCAATCGAAATGCGGGCGGAGGACCAGTGGGCGATGGTGCATCAACAGCCATCTGATCGCCTTCAATGGCACGCCCGGCCCGGCCCATGGCGCCGAGTAGCCGGGCGAGACTTCTCCTGCATTGGCGAAGCTGGTTTCCAGCGCCGGGCCGCCCTGGCGCTCGATCAGAGTCACCTGGTGGCCATCGCCCGCCAATTCGTAGGCCGCGGTGGCGCCGATAACTCCCCCGCCCAGGATCAACACTTTCATCGGCCTGCCTCCAGCTTCCGCAGTGTAAGGACCCGCTGCACAATCGACCCATGATTGCGCCCGATCTCTTGCCACGCCGCGAATTCAACGATCCAGATGCCGCTCTGGCGCACGCGAGAGCGATCTACGAGGCCGGGGTGAGCCACCTGCGCAAGCACCTGCAGGCCTTTCTCGACGGCGAAGTGCCCGGCGAGCGGGTCCGCGCCACCTATCCCTTCGTGCGCATTCGCATCGACACCGTCGCCCGTGCCGACTCTCGCCTGAGCTACGGCTTTGCCGCCGGCCCAGGGCGTTACGAGACAACGCTGACGCGGCCGGACTTGTTCGCCGCCTACTACCGAGAGCAGTTTCGCCTGTTGCTGCGCAACCATGCCGTCGCGCTGGAGATCGGTGCAAGCGAACAGCCAATCCCGGTGCACTTCTCGCTCGCCGAGGACGATCACCTCGAGGGCACGTTGACGCCGCAGCGGCGCCTGCTGATGCGTGATCTGTTCGACCTGCCGGACCTCGCTGCGATGGACGATGGCATCGCCAACGGCACGCACGAGCCAAGCCACGGCGAATCCCATCCGCTGGCCTTGTTCACGGCAGCACGTGTCGATTACTCGCTGCACCGGCTGCGCCATTACACCGGTACGGCACCCGAGCACTTCCAGAACTTTGTCTTGTTCACCAATTACCAGTTCTATATCGACCAATTCATCAAGCTGGGACACGCGCTGATGGCCGAGGCCATGGGCGACTACGTCGCTTTCGTCGAACCAGGCAATGTCGTCACGCGCCGCGCCGGCATGCCAACCGAGCCGCGCGGTACTGCGGGGGCGACGCTCCCACGCCTGCCGCAGATGCCGGCCTACCACTTGGTGCAACCGGGCGGCAGCGGCATCACGATGGTCAACATCGGTGTCGGGCCAGCCAATGCCAAGACGATCACCGACCATATCGCCGTGCTGCGCCCGCATGTCTGGATCATGCTCGGGCACTGCGCGGGCCTGCGCAACACGCAGCAACTGGGCGACTACGTCCTGGCGCATGGCTATGTGCGAGAGGACCATGTGCTTGACGAAGAACTGCCGCTGTGGGTGCCGATTCCGGCACTGGCTGAAGTGCAGGTGGCCCTCGAGCGCGCCGTGGCCGATGTGACCCGGCTTTCGGGATACGATCTCAAGCGCCTGCTTCGCACTGGAACGGTGGCCTCGACCGACAATCGCAATTGGGAGTTGCTCCCGCACCCGGGCCCCGAGCGTCGCTTCAGCCAGAGCCGCGCGGTGGCTCTGGACATGGAAAGCGCGACCATCGCTGCCAACGGCTTTCGCTTCCGGGTGCCGTATGGCACCTTGCTGTGTGTGTCTGACAAGCCACTGCATGGCGAGATCAAGCTGCCTGGCATGGCCAGCCAGTTCTACCGAGAGCGGGTCGACCAGCATCTGCGCATCGGCATGCGCGCGGTCGAATTGCTGCGCGCGGCCGGTGTCGACCAACTGCACAGTCGCAAGCTGCGCAGCTTCTCTGAAGTGGCATTTCAATGACCTGCCGGGTTGTGCGACCACACGCGATCCCTTAGGCTGAAACTGAATCAACATAGACAAGGAGACCCCCCATGCCCAGCCCATCCAGCGGCGTGCCCGCCAGCACCGCCGACATCCGCACTCTCGCGCTGGTCGGACCGCAGGGCTCCGGGAAGACCAGTCTGGCTGAGGCGCTGCTGGCGCGTGCCGGGGCGATCGGCGCCCCCGGCAGCCTCGAGCGCGGCAGCACGGTGAGCGACTTCGATCCGCTGGAGCGCAAGATGCAGCACTCGCTCAACGCAGCGGTGATGCACCTCCAACATGCCGGCGCCCTCGTTCATCTGATCGACACACCCGGGGCGCCCGATTTCATCGGCCAGTCGCTGCCGGCCCTCGAGGCAGTGGAGACGGCAGTGATCGTGATCAACGCGGCAAGCTGGAAAGTCAGCGGCATCGACGCGGCCGCCGTCCGGATGATGGATTACGCCGCGCAGCGGCACCTCGACCGCTTGCTGGTCGTCAACAAGATCGACGCCGCGGGGCCTGACCTGCCAGCACTGCTGGCCGACATCCAAGCCACCTTCGGCCGCGAGTGTTTGCCGCTGAACCTGCCCGACGGCGGCGGTACCAAGGTCGTCGACTGCTTCTACAACCGCGAAGGCCACAGCGATTTCGGTAGCGTCGATGCCGCGCACCGCGCGCTGGTCGAGCAGGTGGTCGAGGTCGATGCAGCCTTCGTCGACCGCTACCTGAACGATGGCGACATCGATGCCGCCGAGCTGCACGCGCCGCTCGAACAGGCACTGCGGGAAGGTCACCTGATGCCGGTGTGCTTCGTCTCGGCACGCAGTGGGGCCGGCGTGGCCGAACTGCTCGACGTGATCGTCAAGCTGCTGCCCAATCCGACGGAAGGCAATCCACCGGATTTCCTCGAGGGCGAAGGGGCCGATGCCAAGCCGAAGCGTGCGTTGCCCGATGCGAATGCCCATGTGCTGGCCCACGTGTTCAAAGTGACGGTCGATCCATTCGTGGGACGCATGGGTCTGTTCCGTGTGCACCAGGGCACGATCAACAAGGACAGTGCGCTCTACATCGGCGACGGCAGGAAGCCATTCAAGGTCGGCCATGTGCTGCGGCTGCAAGGCAAGGACTACGTCGAGGTGCCGAGCGCGGTGCCGGGCGACATCGCGGCGGTTGCCAAGGTCGACGAGATCCACTTCGACGCAGTGCTGCACGACGCTGCCGAAGACGACCATATTCATCTCAAGCCACTGCCGTTCCCCGTGCCCGTGCACGGCCTGGCGATTGAACCCAAGCGCCGAGGTGACGAGCAGCGGATGTGGGAAATTCTCACCAAGCTGGTTGACGAAGATCCCTGCCTGAAGGTCGAACATGTGGCGACCACCAACGAAACCATCGTCTACGGTCTCGGAGAGTTGCACCTGCGCGTTCTGCTCGAACGTCTGCGCGACGTCTACAAGTTCGAGGTCAACACGCGGCCACCGCGCATCGCATACCGGGAGACGGTGACCGCGCCGGCAGAAGGCCACCACCGCCACAAGAAGCAGACCGGCGGTGCCGGCCAATTCGGGGAGGTGTTCCTGAAGATCGAGCCGCTGCCGCGCGGCGGTGGCTTTGAATTCGTCGACCAGGTCAAGGGTGGAACCATACCTAACCAGTTCATCCCCGCGGTCGAAAAAGGCGTGCGCGAGGCGCTGACCGTGGGCGTGATCGCCGGATACCCGCTGGTCGACGTGAAGGTCATTGTCTACGACGGCAAACACCACAGTGTCGACAGCAAGGAGATCGCCTTCATCACTGCGGGGCGGAAGGCCTTCATGGCCGCGGTGCGCGCGGCGCGGCCGATCGTCATCGAGCCGATCGTCGATATCGAGATCAGCGCGCCCGGCGCCGCGACGGGCGACATTACCGGCGACCTGTCCTCGCGACGCGGCCAAGTCGAGCGGAACCCACAATGGCAGCGCTGGCACGATGATCATCCGGGGCCAGGCACCGCTGGCCGAGTTGGCCGGATACCAGTCACGCCTGAACGCAATGACGGCTGGCCAGGGCCGCTACACGCTGGCGCTGTCTCACTACGAGGCGGTACCACCTGCCGTGCAGCAGCAACTGGTATCGCAATACCAGGCGCACGACGAGGATTGAACGGCGTCCGACGCGTGCCTCAGGGCTCGTGTCGGACCATGTTCTGCGCGTGCTTGAGCAGCTTGTGAGGCTTGCCGCAGATCCAGCGCGCGAGCTCATCGAGTTCGGTTGCTCGAATCGCGAATGCAGGCCACTCGGCCTCGATGCGTTCGAGCGTATCGATATTGTGGAATGACAGTCGCACCTTGCCTTCTTCATGCAGCGGCACGAGCCGCACGCTGGCGATGATGTCGGCCGTGAATTCAAATTGCATCCCCTGTGGGCGACCAGTCCCGGGGTGAATTGTCTGAGACTCGAATGGGGTGATACCCGCGAACGACAGCCGCGCCTTGAGGCGTTCGATTTCCGCGGGAAACTCTTTGACCACGCACACGCGCTGGCCGAGACCGGCGCGCCACCCGAGCGTCACCGAGTCAAAGTGCTCGTCGCCATTGTGGGCAACGCGCAGCTTGGGCAAGACTCGGAAGGCATGTCCGGGGGGGCGCTCCAACACATTGCGGCCGTCGAAAACGTAGCGACCAGGGCCCGCCGGTTTCAGCACATTGAGATGCTCGCAGAGGCGCGCCCAGTAATCGGTGGCGGTGCGGCAGGCCGCATTGACCAGCCGGGCGTTGCGACCGAGCACCTCGGGGTCGGGCCCGTTCTGGACTTCGCGGCCATTGGCTTCACGCTCGAGTTCGGCCAGGAACCCCCCCGGTGACGCGCTCGCGGCAGCGGGCAAGGGCGGCAAGGATGCCTCGGGTTCGGACGCCTTGGCGGGTTCAAACAACCGCGTGACATCTACCGGCTCGCCAAGCATCACCAAGGGCGCCACGGAGACGCCACCACGGGAGAGTGCGCGACCAGCTTTTCCGCCGACGCGGCTGGAGGTGTGTTCAAGCATCATGGCAACAGAACGTATCAGCACTTGCAGCGCGAGCAGCGGAAATATTCAACGCCGAGCGGGGCGCAAGTGTTACGGCCAGCACGCCGTGCAGACTATTCACCGTGGCTTGGGGTCGCTCCAAGTGATCGGGCACGGCGCGTCTGCACCATGGAGTCGTCAGACCGGGAGCGCACTCGTGTTCTTCACCCGGCCGAGCACGAAGCTGGTCTAGCCATCCTGCACGCTCGGGTGCTTCAGCAGCGCATCGATGACGAAGCGCGAGTAGTGCGCCATATCCTGAACCACCGCACGCAGCAGGTAATCCATCTCGCCAGTCAGTGCAGCGCACTCGACGGCCTCGGGTCAGGTCTGCACCGCCGCACGGAACAGGTCCATCGGGTTGCGCTCGTGACGCTCGGTGTGCTTCTCGAGCCTCACGTTGAGGTAGGCTGTCAGTGGCAGGCCCACCCGCTCGACCGCCAGCACCGCGACATAGCCGGTCACGATGCCGGTTTCTTCGAGCCGCTTCACTCGCTTCCTGCAATCCATTGGCCTGCCGAGATTGAACTTGCAGAAAACCTGCGCGGCGACGAACCTGCAGTCACGCTCCAGTGCATCAGCCTCGACCACGAAAGAACTGCCATGCAATTCACCCCCTGGGACAACCCGATGGGCACCGACGGGTTCGAGTTCATCGAATACGCCGCGCCGGACCCGGCCGCGATGGGCGCGCTCTTTGCGCGAATGGGTTTCAAGCCGATCGCACGACACCGTCACAAGAACGTGCTGCTGTACAGGCAAGGCGAGATCAACTTCATCGTCAACGCCGAGCCCGACTCTTTCGCGCAACGCTTCGCACGGATGCACGGGCCGAGCATTTGCGCCATCGCCTTCCGCGTGCAGGATGCCAAGGCGGCCTACGAGCGAGCGATCTCGCAGGGCGCATGGGGTTATGCCGGCACCGCGGGGCCGGGCGAGTTGAACATCCCCGCCATCAAGGGCATCGGCGACAGCGTGATCTACTTCGTCGACCGCTGGCGAGGCAAGAACGGCGCCCAGCCGGGCGACATCGGCAATATCGGCTTCTTCGACGTCGATTTCGAGCCGCTGCCTGGTGTCGGCGGCGAACAGGCGCTATCCACGCCGGGCCTGGGTCTGACCTACATCGACCACCTCACCCACAACGTGCACCGCGGCCGCATGGCCGAGTGGGCCGACTTCTACGAGCGGCTATTCAACTTCCGCGAGATCCGCTACTTCGATATCGAGGGCCAGGTCACCGGCGTCAAGAGCAAGGCCATGACGAGCCCCTGCGGCAAGATCCGCATCCCGATCAACGAAGAGGGCAACGAGAAGGCCGGCCAGATCCAGGAGTACCTGGACAGGTACCACGGCGAAGGGATCCAGCACATCGCGCTCGGATCGACCGACCTGCCGGCCACCGTCGACGCCCTGCGCGCCAATGGCGTCAAGCTGCTCGACACCATCGATACCTACTACGAACTGGTCGATCGGCGCATTCCCGGTCATGGGGAAAACGTGGCCGAACTGCGGAAGCGCAAGATCCTGATCGACGGCAAGGCCGGCGCGCTGCTGTTGCAGATCTTCTCGGAGAACCAGCTTGGCCCGATCTTCTTCGAGTTCATTCAGCGCAAGGGCGACCAGGGCTTCGGCGAAGGCAACTTCAAGGCCCTGTTTGAGAGCATCGAACTCGACCAGATGCGGCGCGGCGTGCTCGCCAAGTCATGAACCCGGACAAGGCACACAACCAGGGAGTCGCCCCGGTCACCTACGGCGAGGGCACGCGACCGCCGCGCGGCGACTACGCCCGCGCACGCGCTGACTACACCTGCGAGCAGGACTACGGCCGCTACAGCGCGGCCGACCACGGCACCTACCAGCGGCTGCATGCCCGGCAACTGCGGCAGTTGCCGGGTCTGGCCTGCGATGAATTCATCGCCGCCGTGGAGCGGCTTGGCGCACCCGATCGCATCCCGCGTTTCGATCAGATCTCCGAGCGCCTGCTCCGGGCCACCGGCTGGCAGATCGTCGGCGTGCCAGGATTGATCCCGGAGGAAGCCTTCTTCGCGCTGCTCGCTGCACGCAAGTTCCCGGTGACGGACTGGATCCGCACGCCGGCGGAGTTCGACTACGTGGTCGAGCCGGATGTATTCCATGACCTGTTCGGCCACGTGCCGCTGCTGTTCAACCCGGTGTTTGCCGACTACATGCAGGCCTACGGCGCCGGAGGCCTGAAGGCCAGCCGCCTCGATGCCTGCGAGCTGCTGGCTCGGCTCTACTGGTACACGGTCGAGTTCGGTCTGATCTGCACGCCAGCGGGTCTGCGCGCGTATGGTGCGGGCATCCTGTCGTCCGCCGGCGAGTTGCGGCACAGCGTGACCAGTGCCGAACCTCAACGAATCGCATTCAGCCTGCGGCGCCTGATGCGCACCCGCTACAGGATCGACAGCTACCAGGCCAGCTACTTCGTGATCGAGTCGTTCGATCAGCTGTTCGCGGCAACCGCCCCGGACTTCACCCGGATATACCGCGAGGTACGCGAACTGCCCGTGATCGAGGCCGGCGCGGTAATGAACGCCGAGCGCACCTACCCCGCGAACCTCACTGCGCGCTGAGTTGCGATGCACCCACGCGTCGCAGCACCTCGTCGAGTACTTGCGGCGCGAAGGCCATCGCGACATGGGGCTCGCCCTCGAGGTGCCGGTTCACTGCACCTGCCAGGGCCGCACTTGACGCTGGCATCACGATGTTGTCGCAGTGGCTGTAGAAGCACGTGAACATGGCGCGCTGCGATGCGGTCTCGGCGTCACTCAGGTCGGCGAGCCATGCACTGCCCAACCGCATTTGTCGCGCATTGGCGGCACGCGAGAAGCGCGCGGTGAGCGTGCCACCATGCGGGCTGCCGATGGTGATGATCCCTGCGACGCGGTTTTCGCCCGCATGCCCTTGCGCGCGCAGCCAGGCGCGAACGGCAACGCCCCCCATGCTGTGGCCAACGATCAGCGGCGGCAATCCGGTCGCACCGTGGGCACGGGCCACGGCGGCGTCAATCAGTGGCACATAGGCATCAATGCCTCCGAACGCCGGCTCCAACGTGATTGCGACGTAAGGCACGCCCAGTCTGCGCAGCTTTTGCATCCAAGGGTTCCACAAGCCACGATTGCAGAAGAAGCCATGCACCAGGATGACCGCACGGCGGCCCTGCACGGGACCGTCGAGATGGTCGGGGACGGCTCCGGCGCGGAACGGCTGGCGCCAGTTGAACACCGCAAAGGCGGTCAAGGTCTCGCGCCACCAAGCCACCGCCAACTGCCAGCGTCGTGGCCGCGGCGCGGCGTCAGCGCGGTTGGCGGCCGGCAGCATCAAGAAGAACTCGAGCGCCAGCACGGCAGGCTGAAGCATCAAGGGCATGAACACACCCGCCGCCGCCAGCCACCATCGGCCGCGCGCGCCCCAATACGTCAGCCAGAGCAGCGCCGCAGCGAGCGCCACCAGCACCACAACCCGCTGCAGCCGCCCAATCACACCAGGGCGACGTCGCGACCGGTCAGGCGCTTGGCCAGTTGCGTGGCCAACTTGTTGGTCAGGCCGTAGACCGACAGCTGCGGATTCGCGCCGATGCTGGTTGGAAACAGCGAGCCATCGTGGACCGATAGGTTGGGAATCTGCCAGTGCACCCCGTCTGGACGAACGACGCCGCGCAACGCGTCGGCAGCCATGCCGCACCCACCCATCACGTGGGCACTGACGACCTTGGTCAGCAGCGGCCGCATCGGCAGCGTCGGGATATGCGCACGGGCGTCCGCCCAAGTTGCATATGGCGGCGCCAGTTCATGGCCGACCGATACCTGCTTCGCACCGGCAGCAAACTGCACCTCGGCCATCGTCAGCAACGCGCGCCGCGCACCGTCCATCACGAAGGCGGTCAGCGGGTAATCGAGCGCGGGCGATCCGTCGTCGCGCAGTCCCACCTGTCCCCCTGGCGATTCCGCGTGGAAACCATCACGCAACAACGCCAGCAGGGCGTGTTGGTTCGGGAAATTCGCGAACCTCGCAGCGGCGTCGCGGCCAAAGCCGTTCATCGAAGTCGTGTAGATCAGCGGGTGCAAGGGGGGCGCCTCGAGCTTGTAGCCGATTGGGCCATCGATCGCATCGATGTCGAGGAAATGGTCGCTGTACATGGTTTGGGGCGCACCCTGCCAGCCGGCAACGACGTGGTCGAAGGTGGCCACCGCCATCACCACTGGGTGCAGGAAGGTACGTGCACCGAGACGGCGATGCGGATCGGGGGCACCCGACCGCATCAGCAGCGCGGGCGAGTTGATCGCGCCGCCGGCGACGACATAGTGCCGAGCCACCACCCGTGTGGGCTTTGCTGAGGACATACGTGCACCGTTGGCCGCCACCGGCACGCAGTCCAACCCGACGACATGGCCGTCCTGAATGTCAAAGCGCTCGGCCCGCGTATTGACGAGCAGTACGGCGCCGCGGTCGAGCGCGCTTGGAATCGTCGTCACCAGCATCGATTGCTTCGCATTGGTGGGGCAACCCAGGCCACACGAGCCCAGATTCCAGCATCCCCTGACGTTGCGCTGGATCGCGGCGGCCGCGATGCCAAGTTTCAGCGCACCCTGCCGCAGCAACGCATTGTTCTCGTTCGGTGGCGCCAGCCAAGGTCCGATCGACAAGCGCTGCTCCACCTGCAGGAACCACCGTGACATGGCGTCGTCGGTCAGTTCAAGCAGGCCGAAATGCTCGCGCCAGTACGCCAACGTCGACGACGGCGTGCGAAAAGAACTGGTCCAGTTGACTGTCGTGGAGCCGCCGACGCAACGGCCCTGCAGGATGTTGATGGCCTTGTCGGCCGTCTTGCGACTTGCGCTCTCCTGGTACAGGCTGGGGTAGGCTTCACTTTCAAGCTGGCGGAAATCGCTGCTTGACTTCAGCGGACCTTCTTCGACGATCACCAGTTTCAGGCCGGCCGCGCTCAGGAGGTCGGCGGTGATGCCCGCACCGGCACCACTACCGACAATCGCGACGTCGCAATCCAGCGTAGCCGGTGCCGTCTCGCCTGCGGCACCCTGACTCCTGCCGAAAACACGCCACCCCCGTGCCAGGCCGTTGCTGATTGGATCCTCAATCCGTGAGGTCATCGCACCGGAATCAGGCTACATGCGCCGGGCCAGGGTAGCCCAGTTGCGACCAAGTGGCGCTGTCTGCGAAGTACGCACCATGCGTCAGGTCACGAAGTGCGTGGTAGGCCTGCTGCCTCAGGTTGATTCGCGAGGTTCGCATGCCCTGCAATGCGGACTGCAAGTCCTTCACGTCGGCGCGTGGCCAATCGACGGCCAGGCCCGCCAGTGCCAAGCGTCCTGGCGGGATCGCCAACAGCGCGAGCATGTCGGCGATCTCGCGCTGCATCATCGGTGGCAAGGCGCGCAGCGTGAGATCCATGCGATCGAGATGCGAAGCCAACGCGGCCTGTTGCGGCCCCATCGCCTCCGGAAGACTGCCGTCCAACACAGCGCGCGCAACAGCGCCGAGAACCGCGCGGCCACTGTCAGTCAAGCGACCGTCGCGCCAGCCAGGCTCACGAAGCAGACTGACACTGCCGCCGATCAGAGCCAGCGCAGTGCCGGTGACGACACCCAGTTTGAGCAGACTGCGTCGTTGCATTGTGATGAATGTTGCATCATTGCAGCATGGCCCATTAGGGGCTTTTGACTAAGTGTTGCTCCGACCGGCCCAGCATGAACCCGTTGACGCAATCAATCCTGAAGCACTTGGCAGAAGTGCGGGCTGAACGGGCCGCCAGAGCCGCCGACAAGTCGCTGGGCGAACGCGTGATTTGGCTCAAGCGATATCAGCAGGCCCGCTTCGAACGCACCTATGCGGACCTGCTGTCGCACCCGCGCTACGCGAGAGCGTCACGCTTCTTTCTCGATGACCTGTACGGACCCGAGGACTTCAGTCTCCGAGACGCGCAGTTCGCACGCATCGTGCCGTCGATGACGAGGGTGTTCCCTCATGAGATCACGCAGACGGTCGAGGCATTGACATCCTTGCACGCGCTGTCGGAACAGCTCGATACCGAGATGGCGCGCCATACTGGCGCTGGGCCCCTCGATGCGGTGCGCTACCTCACTGCGTGGCAACGCACAGGGAATCCCGACCAAAGGGCGCGGCAGGTCGACTTGATGCTCATGGTTGGCCACGCGCTAGACGTGTATACCCAAAGGCCGTGGCTCCGACACACCCTGCGGATCATGCGAGGTCCAGCGCGCGCGGCTGGTTTGGGCGCGCTGCAGTCGTTCCTGGAATCCGGGTTCGACACCTTTCGTGCGATGCACGGCGCCAGTGAGTTCCTGGCGCAGATCGAGACCCGTGAGCGCGCCTTCGCCGCCAGCCTGTTCCGGGCCGCAGCCGGAGACGCCGCTGCGCTAGGACAACTACCGTAGCCGTCAGCACACAAGGCCGCGCAGCATCAAGGCCCTCGATCGCCCGACCCAGACGTGAGCGCAAACAGCAGACCTTGGCTGGAGGAGTACCCGCCCGGGGTGCCCGCCGAGATCCAACTCAATCGTCACACGACGCTGGCCGAATTGCTCGAGACGGCGTTCCGTGAACATCGGCAGCGCGATGCCGCGGACTGCATGGGTACACGGCTTCGATTCTCAGAACTCGATGAGTTGTCACGCGACCTGGGTGCCTGGCTGCAGGGGCTTGGGCTGTCACGCGGTGCCCGTGTCGCGCTGATGATGCCCAACCTGCCCCAGTACATGGTGGCGATCGCCGCCGTCCTTCGCGCAGGTCTCGCGGTCGTCAACGTGAACCCCTTGTACACGCCGCGGGAGCTTGAGCACCAGCTCTGCGATTCGGGCGCGGAGGCGATCCTGATCTTGGAGAACTTCGCCTGCACATTGGCGGATGTCATCGACCGTACCGATGTCAGGCACGTCGTGCTGGTAGCTATGGGTGACCTGCTTGGTTTTTGGAAGGGGCGGCTCGTCAACTTCACGGTCCGACACGTGCGCAAGATGGTCTGCGAGTTTCAATTGCCGCTCGACGATGGGCACACGGTCACTCGCTTCAGCGAGGCGTGCTCACTTGGATCGAGATTGTCGCTGCGCCGGCACGATCTGGTGCCCGACGACGTCGCGTTCTTGCAGTACACGGGAGGGACAACAGGCGTCTCCAAGGGCGCGACACTGCTGCATCGCAATGTGGTGGCGAACGTGCTGCAAACCGAGGCCTGGTTCAAACCGATGCTGGACAAGCTGGGGCCCAACCCGATGACGATTGTCTGTGCGCTGCCTCTGTACCACATCTTTGCGTTGACGATCTGCTACTTGATGGGTGCGCGCTTGGGCGCCATGAATCTGTTGATCCCCAACCCGCGCGACCTGCGCGGCTTCGTCAAGACTCTGTCGCGACACCGCGTCAACATGTTCCCGGCCGTCAACACCATGTTCAATGCGTTGGCGAATGACCCCGAGTTCGCACGGCTGGACTTCTCGGGCCTGGTCGTCTCGAACGGCGGTGGGATGGCGGTCCAGGAGGCAACGGCCAGTTCGTGGCTGCGCGTAACTGGCTGCCCGGTGATTGAAGGCTATGGACTCTCGGAAACGTCTCCAGTGGCGACGTCCAACCGCATCGACAACCAGACCTTCACTGGTTCGATCGGTTTACCCCTTCCATCGACCGAAATCGCCATTCGCGACGACAGTGGCAACGATGTACCGCTGGGCACCGCAGGGGAGATCTGCATCCGTGGACCGCAAGTCATGGCCGGCTACTGGCAACGTCCGGATGAAACGGCCAGCGTCATGACCGATGACGGCTATTTCAAGTCAGGCGACATCGGCGTGATGGACAAGCGGGGCTACGTGAAGATCGTCGACCGTAAGAAGGACATGGTCCTGGTGTCGGGCTTCAATGTGTACCCCACGGAAATCGAACAAGTGGTGAACCTCCACCCCGGTGTGCTCGAGTGTGCCGCCGTCGGCGTACCCGACGACAGATCTGGTGAGACCATCAAGTTGTTCGTCGTAAAGCGGGACCCGGCGCTTTCGGAGGAGGATCTCGTGGCGTACTGCCGCGACAACTTCACCGCCTACAAACGACCAAAGTACATAGAGTTCCGCGACGAATTACCCAAGAGCAATGTCGGAAAGATATTGCGGCGTGAATTGCGTGTCCGCGCCTGACCACCGCGCAGATCCGAACGTTATTGGCGCACGGAAAGGCGAAGAGCCCGACCATTGCTGGCCGGGCTCTTCTATTTAATAGCCTGACGATGTCCTACTTTCACACGGGAACCCGCACTATCATCGGCGCTGAGGCGTTTCACTGTCCTGTTCGGGATGGGAAGGAGTGGGACCACCTCGCTATGGTCATCAGGCTTAACTTGTCGCCGTCCTGACATTATCAGGAAGGCCAATTCACAGAGTCAAATCAGTTTTGATTGCGTACCAACTTGGCATAACATCTTTGACAATCGTCAAAGTTATAGGGTCAAGCCTCACGAGCAATTAGTATCGGTTAGCTTAACGCATTACTGCGCTTCCACACCCGACCTATCAACGTCCTGGTCTCGAACGACTCTTCAGGGGGCTCAAGGCCCCGGCAAGACTCATCTTGAGACGAGTTTCCCGCTTAGATGCTTTCAGCGGTTATCTCTTCCGCACTTAGCTACTCGGCAATGCCACTGGCGTGACAACCGATACACCAGAGGTGCGTCCACTCCGGTCCTCTCGTACTAGGAGCAGGCTCTCTCAATCTTGCAGCGCCCACGGAAGATAGGGACCAAACTGTCTCACGACGTTTTAAACCCAGCTCACGTACCTCTTTAAATGGCGAACAGCCATACCCTTGGGACCGGCTACAGCCCCAGGATGAGATGAGCCGACATCGAGGTGCCAAACACCGCCGTCGATATGAACTCTTGGGCGGTATCAGCCTGTTATCCCCAGAGTACCTTTTATCCGTTGAGCGATGGCCCTTCCATACAGAACCACCGGATCACTTTGTCCTACTTTCGTACCTGCTCGACTTGTCAGTCTCGCAGTCAAGCACGCTTATGCCAATGCACTATCAGCACGATTTCCGACCGTGCCTAGCGTACCTTCGAACTCCTCCGTTACGCTTTGGGAGGAGACCGCCCCAGTCAAACTGCCTACCATACACTGTCCCCAACCCGGATAACGGGCCAAGGTTAGAACCTCAAACACACCAGGGTGGTATTTCAACGTTGGCTCCACGACACCTAGCGGCACCGCTTCAAAGCCTCCCACCTATCCTACACAGATCTGTTCAAAGTCCAATGTAAAGCTACAGTAAAGGTTCATGGGGTCTTTCCGTCTTTCCGCGGGGAGATTGCATCATCACAAACATTTCAACTTCGCTGAGTCTCTGGAGGAGACAGTGTGGCCATCGTTACGCCATTCGTGCAGGTCGGAACTTACCCGACAAGGAATTTCGCTACCTTAGGACCGTTATAGTTACGGCCGCCGTTTACTGGGACTTCAATCAAGAGCTTGCACCCCATCATTTAATCTTCCAGCACCGGGCAGGCGTCACACCCTATACGTCGACTTTCGTCTTTGCAGAGTGCTGTGTTTTTAATAAACAGTCGCAGCCACCGATTCTCTGCGGCCTCATTGGGCTCACCAAGTAAATGGATCACCTACTAAAGGCACACCTTCTTCCGAAGTTACGGTGTCAATTTGCCGAGTTCCTTCTCCAGAGTTCTCTCAAGCGCCTGAGAATACTCATCACGCGCACCAGTGTCGGTTTGCGGTACGGTCGTGTGCAGCTGAAGCTTAGTGGCTTTTCCTGGAAGCAGGGTATCACTCACTTCGGAAGCAAGCTTCCTCGTTATCACCCCTCATCTAAGATCTCCGGATTTGCCTAGAGACCACGACTACAGGCTTGAACCGGGATATCCAACACCCGGCTGAGCTAACCTTCTCCGTCCCCACATCGCACTACACATCGGTACAGGAATATTGACCTGTTTCCCATCAGCTACGCATCTCTGCCTCGCCTTAGGGGCCGACTCACTCTACGCCGATGAACGTTGCGTAGAAAACCTTGCGCTTTCGGCGAGGGGGCTTTTCACCCCCTTTAACGCTACTCATGTCAGCATTCGCACTTCCGATACCTCCAGCAGGCTTCACAACCCACCTTCACAGGCTTACGGAACGCTCTCCTACCATCGTGTTGCCACGATCCGCAGCTTCGGTTACTGGCTTAGCCCCGTTACATCTTCCGCGCAGGACGACTCGATCAGTGAGCTATTACGCTTTCTTTAAATGGTGGCTGCTTCTAAGCCAACATCCTGACTGTTTTAGCCTTCCCACTTCGTTTCCCACTTAGCCAATATTAGGGACCTTAGCTGGCGGTCTGGGTTGTTTCCCTCTTGTGTCCGGACGTTAGCACCCGGTGCACTGTCTCCCAAGCTGTACTCATCGGTATTCGGAGTTTGCAATGGTTTGGTAAGTCGCCATGACCCCCTAGCCATAACAGTGCTCTACCCCCGACGGTAATACTTGAGGCACTACCTAAATAGTTTTCGGAGAGAACCAGCTATCTCCAAGTTTGTTTAGCCTTTCACCCCTATCCACAGCTCATCCGCTAGTTTTGCAACACTAGTCGGTTCGGACCTCCAGTGCGTGTTACCGCACCTTCATCCTGGCCATGGATAGATCACTTGGTTTCGGGTCTACACCCAGCGACTGAACGCCCTATTCGGACTCGATTTCTCTACGCCTTCCCTATTCGGTTAAGCTCGCCACTGAATGTAAGTCGCTGACCCATTATACAAAAGGTACGCCGTCACCCTTGCGGGCTCCGACTTTTTGTATGCATGCGGTTTCAGGATCTATTTCACTCCCCTCCCGGGGTTCTTTTCGCCTTTCCCTCACGGTACTAGTTCACTATCGGTCGATTACGAGTATTTAGCCTTGGAGGATGGTCCCCCCATCTTCAGACAGGATTTCACGTGTCCCGCCCTACTTGTCGCACGCCCAGTTCCACAGTCGTCTTTTCTCATACGGGGCTATCACCCGCTATGGCCGGACTTTCCATTCCGTTCTGATAAGTCGTCTGCTAAAACGTGCAGGCTGTTCCGATTTCGCTCGCCGCTACTTTCGGAATCTCGGTTGATGTCTATTCCTCGAGCTACTGAGATGTTTCAGTTCACCCGGTTCGCCTCGCATACCTATGTATTCAGTATGCGATACCTTTGCGGTGGGTTTCCCCATTCGGAAATCTCCGGATCAAAGCTTGTTTGCCAGCTCCCCGAAGCTTATCGCAGGCTATCACGTCCTTCGTCGCCTGTAATCGCCAAGGCATCCACCACATGCACTTAGTCACTTGACCCTATAACTTTGACGCCTCGCTGCAGAGGCATCGTCAAG
>CAWAOQ010000014.1:0-80821 GCA_963783785.1 uncultured beta proteobacterium
TCGCCGCTTCCTCGAGCTGCGGATTCAGGTCGTGCAGGCGGGCCTGGATCACCACCGTCGCGTAGGCCATGCCGAGCAGCAGGTGGCCGACCAGATCGTCAGCATGCCGCGCTCGGGCAGCCGAACGCGCGCTGCACGCGACACCAGCATCAGCAGCAGCGACAGGCCAATCACCACCTCGGGCATCACCAGCGGCGCATTGACCATGCCCGAGAACAGCGTGCGCCCGGTGAAGCGCTGGTACTTGACCAGCGCAAAGGCGGCCAAAGTGCCAAGCACGACGGAGCCGCAGGCGGTGAAGAAGGCGATCTTCAGCGACAGCCACAAGCCGTCGAGCATCTCGTGGTCGCTGCGTCAGGGCCTCGTACCACTTGCAGCGTGAAGCCGCGCCAGCGTTGGATCGCGAGCCGTTGAACGAAAAGACAACCAGCGCGACGATCGGCAGGTACAGGAACACGTAGCCCGCGCCGAGCCAGCCGCAGCGCGAACAACGGTGACGCCGGCGTCATGGGGCTGGCGTCACGGCTTTGGGTCCTCCTGGGCCGCGGCCTGGTAGTTGTTAAAGATCGCCAGCGGCACCATGATCAGCAACCATCACCACCGCCACGCCGAGGCCATCGGCCAGTCGTTGTTGCTGAAGAATTCGTCCCAGACCACGCGGCCGATCATGATGGTCTGCGGGCCGCCGAGCAGTCGGGGATCACGAACTCGCCGACGCAGGGGATGAACACCAGCATCGAGCCGGCGATGATGCCGGCCTTGGACAGCGGCACGGTGATCTGCCAGAACGCCGACCAGGGCGTGGCGCCCAGGTCGTACGCAGCTTCGAGCAGGCGAAAGTCCATCTTGGCCAGGTTGGCGTACAGCGGCAGCACCATGAACGGCAGGTAGGTGTAGACCATGCCGAGCACCAGCGAGAACGGCGTGTTCATCAGCTGGCCCGGCGCCTGGATCAGGCCGGCGGCGAGCAGCAGGTGGTCGAGTCCGGCGCCGACGATCAGCCGGTCGACCCAGCCGCCCTCGCTGAGCAGGCCCTTCCAGGCGTAGACGCGCAGCAGGAACGAGGTCCAGAACGGCAGCATCACCAGCATCAGCAGGGCCGGCTGCAGCGGTCGGCCTGGCGCGCGCCATGAAGTAGGCGAACGGGTAGCCGATGGCCAGGCACAGCACCGTCGTCGACGGCGGCGTACTTGACGCTGCGACAGGTAGGTGTCGAAGTACAGCGTCGTCTTGCGACGATGAACTGCGTAGTCGGTGAACTTGAGGGTCAGCTGCAGCAGGCCGTCCTTGAAGGTCAGCAGGTCCTTGAAGGTGACGTTCTCCATCTCGGACACGCTGATCTTGCAGCGACGATCAGGAACGGCAGCAGGAAGAACACCAGCAGCCACAGGTAGGGCACGCCGATGACGGCGGTGCGGCCGGTCGCGAGCGAGCGCAGACGCTGCAGCGACGGTCATGGCTGCTCATGCGTCAGCACCACGTGGGACGACGGCGACCAGTGGGCCCAGGCGCCGTCGCCCCAGGTCAGCGCATCGTCGCGGTGGCGCTGCGTGTTGGCCTGGCTGACCTTGAGCAGCGCGCCGCTGGCGAGCGTCAGGTGGTAGACGGTGAAGCTGCCGAAGTAGGACATGTCCTTGATCGTGCCCTGCACCGCGTTGAAGTCGACCTCCGGCCGGCGCTTCGCGCGACAGGTGGATCTTCTCGGGGCGCAGCGCCACCGAGACCGCCATGCCCTCGGTGCCGGTGATGCCGTGGCCGACATAGTGGCGGCAGTCGGCGCAGTCGATGATCACGTGGTCGGCGCTGGTCGACCGCGAGCGTGCCGTCCATCAGGTTGACGTTGCCGATGAAGTCGGCGACGAAGCGGGTGGCCGGCGTCTCGTAGATCTCGCTCGGCGCGCCGACCTGCAGCACCCTGCCTTCGCTCATGACCGCGATGCGCGAGGCCATCGTCATCGCCTCTTCCTGGTCGTGCGTGACCATCACGCAGGTCACGCCGACCTGTTCGATGATGTTGACCAGCTCGATCTGGGTCTCCTCGCGCAGCTTCTTGTCGAGCGCACCCAGCGGCTCGTCGAGCAGCAGCAACTGCGGCTGCTTGGCCAGGCTGCGCGCCAGCGCCACGCGCTGCTGCTGGCCGCCCGAGAGCTGGTGCGGCTTGCGCTTGGCGTACTTGCCCAGCTGCACCAGCTTGAGCATCGCCTCGACCCGCTCGGCGATCTGTGTCCTTGGGCATGCCCTCGCGCCGCAGGCCGAAGGCGATGTTGTCCCACACCGTCAGGTGCGGGAACAGCGCGTAGGACTGGAACATCATGTTGATCGGCCGCTCGTACGGCGGCAGTCCGGCCAGGTCCTGGCCGTCGAGCAGGATGCGCCCGGAGGTCGGCGTCTCGAAGCCGGCCAGCATGCGCAGCAGCGTGCGTCTTGCCGCAGCCCGACGAGCCGAGCAGCGCGAAGATCTCGCCCTTGGCGATGTCCAGGCTGACATGGTTGACGGCCAGGTGGCCGCTGAAGTCCTTCACGACGTCCTGGATCTGCAGGAAGGCCAGACGGTGGACTGCGCCGGCATGCGAACTCACGCGACTGACATCAGAGCCCGGTCTTGAAGCAGGTGTAGGGCGGGTCATCGTGCGGCGCAGGTCGTTGACAGCGAGTCCGGCGGGACCATCTTCTTCAGGTCGGCCGGCGGCAGGAACACCGTCGGGTTGCTGGCCACTTCGGGCTTGACGAACTTCTTGCGAGGCCTTGTTCGGGTTGGCGTAGAAGACCTTGTTGGTCAGGCTCGCGTGCACCTCCGGGCGCAGGATGTAGTTGATGAACTTGTGGGCATTGCCCGGGTGCGGGCATCCGCCGGGATCACCATCACGTCGAAGAACAGCAGCGCCGCCGGTCTTCGGGATCAGGGCCTCGATCTTCTGTCCGGTCTTGCCTTCGATGGCGCGCTGGCGCGCGATGTTGATGTCGCCCGACCAGCCGAGCGCCAGGCAGATCGAGCCGTTGGCCATGTCGTTGATGTAGCCCGACGAGCTGAACAGCGTGACGTGCGGGCGCACGGCCTTCAGCAGCTGGCCGCGGCCGGCGTAGTCGGCCGGGTTCTTGCTGAACGGCGGCTTGCCCAGGTAGTGCAGCGCCGCCGGGACGACCTCGGTGGCCGAATCGAGGAAGCGACACGCCGCAGCGACTTGAGCTTGCTGATGTACTCGGGCTTGAACACCAGGTCCCAGACGTTGTCGGGCATCGGCGTGCGTCGCCGAGCGCGGCCTTGACCTTGTCGACGTTGATGCCCACGGTGGTGAAGCCCCACAGCCAGTTGACCATGTACTCGTTGCCCGGGTCCAGGCGCGCCAGCTGTGCCTGCACCGCCGGGTCGAGGTTCTTCAGGTTCGGCAGCTGGGCCTTGTCGAGCTTGCGCAGCAGGCCGCCGTCGGTCTGCAGCTTGGCCCAGTTCGACGAGGGCACGACGATGTCGTAGCCGGTCTTGCCGGCCACCAGCTTGGCGTGCACGATCTCGTTGTTGTCGAAGTTGTCGTAGCGGACCTTGATGCCGGTTTCTTTCTCGAAGTTCTGCATCGTGTCTTCGGCGATGTAGTCGGACCAGTTGTAGATGTTGAGACCTTCTCCTCCTCCTGGGCCAGCGCAGCCGGCCGAAGACAGCAGCGCCAGCGACAGCGCGCCGAACAGCGCCGATCGACCGCAACGAGAACGGCTTTGGTTCATGATCGAAGAACCTCCAGGGTGGGGATGAGGGGAAATCAGTCAACGAGAGCAGTCTAGCGGGCGCCGGCATCGTGCCGGTCATTGCGGGTCGAATGCTCAGCGGTCAAAGCAGCCGCGCTGCGCGCACGTCGGCCAGGGTCAGGTCCAGGCAGCGGCGGATCAGCGCCACCATCTCGTCGATCTGCGCGCGGGTGATGACCAGCGGCGGCGCGATGATCATGCGGTCGCCGACGGCGCGCATGATCAGGCCGTTGCCGAAGCAGTGGCCGCGGCAGACCATGCCGACCTCGAGGTCGGCGCAAATGGCGTGCGACGGTCGCCGCGGTCGGCCTTGTCCTTGACCAGCAGCAGCGCCCCCATCAGGCCGCAGGTCTGCGCCTCGCCGACCAGCGGGTGCTCCGCAAGCTGCCGCGAAGGCCTGGGCCAGGTAGGGGCCGAGGTCGTCGTGCACCCGTTCGACCAGGCCGTGTTCGCGCTGGATCAGCCGGATGTTGGCCAGCGCCACCGCGCAGGCCACCGGGTGGCCGCAGTAGGTGTAGCCGTGGTTGAACTCGCCGCCTTGCTCGATCAGCACCTTGGCGACGCGGTCGCCGACCATCACGCCGCCGAGCGGGATGTAGCCGCTGGTCACGCCCTTGGCGAAGGTCATCAGGTCGGGCTTGAAGCCCATCGTCTCGCAGCCGAACCAGTGGCCGGTGCGGCCGAAGCCGCAGATGACCTCGTCGCTGACCAGCAGGATGCCGTACTTGTCGCAGATGCGCTGGATCTCGGGCCAGTAGGTGGCGGGCGGAACGATCACGCCGCCGGCGCCCTGCACCGGCTCGCCGATGAAGGCGGCCACCTTGTCGGCGCCGATCTCGAGGATCTTGGCTTCCAGCCAACCCGCGGCCACCAGGCCGAACTCGTCGCGGCGACACGCCCGCGGCGGCGTGCTCGAACCAGTACGGCTGCTCGATGTGCACGATGCCGGGGATCGGCAAGCCGCCCTGGGCGTGCATGCCGCTCATGCCGCCCAGCGATGCGCCGGCCATCGTCGAGCCGTGGTAGGCGTTGTTGCGGCTGATGATGACCTGGCGCTCGGGCTGGCCGAGCAGGTCCCAGTAGCGGCGCACCATGCGCACGATGGTGTCGTTGCCCTCGGAGCCCGAGCCGGAAAAGAACACATGCTGGAACTGCGGTGGCGTCACCTCGGCCAGCAATTCGGCCAGCTCGATCGCCGGCGGCGTGGCGGTCTGGAAGAAGGCGTTGTAGAAGGGCAGCGTCCTGCAGCTGCCGCGTCGCCGCGTCGATCAGCGCGTGCTGGCCGTAGCCGACGTTGACGCACCACAGGCCGCACATCGCGTCGAGGATCTTCTGGCCGTCGCTGTCCCACAGGTAGATGTTGTCGGCCCGCGTGATCACGCGCGAGCCCTTGCTGGCCAGGGCCTTGAAGTCGGTGAAGGGGTGCAGGAAGTGCGCCGCGTCGGCGGCCTGCCATTCCTGCGTGGTGCGGTCGCGCGGATTCGGCGCGAGGGGTCATGACGGCGTTCATCGTCGGGGTTTCCTTCAGACGTGCAGCAGCAGGTGCTCGCGCTCCCACGGCGAGATCACCTTCATGAATTCGGCGTACTCGATCTCCTTGATCTCGGAGTAGACGGTGACGAAATCGGCGCCCAGCACCTCGGCCAGGTCGCTTGCTCGTCGCGCAGCAGCGCCAGCGCTTCGCCCAGGCTGCGCGGCAGCTGGTAGTCGCCGAGGTAGGCGTCGCCCTTGCACTCGGGCGACGGCTCGATGCGGTTCTTGATGCCCAGGTAGCCGCAGGCCAGCGTCGCGGCCAGCGCGACGTAGGGGTTGGCGTCGGCGCCGATCACGCGGTTCTCGATGCGGCGTGCGGCCGGCGTCGCGACCGGCGAGCGGATGCCGACGGTGCGGTTGTCGGTGCCCCACTGGATGTTGATCGGCGCCGCGTTGAAGCGCGCCAGCCGGCGGTAGCTGTTGACGTAGGGCGCGAACAGCGCCATCGCCGCCGGGATGTACTTCTGCAGGCCGCCGATGTACCAGTAGAACTCCTGCGACGGCGAGCCGTCCTCGTTGCTGAAGATGTTGAGCCCGGTGGCCTTGGCCAGCACGCTCTGGTGGATGTGCATCGCGCTGCCCGGCTCGCCGGCGATCGGCTTGGCCATGAAGGTGGCGAACATGTCGTGGCGCAGCGCCGCCTCGCGCACCGTGCGCTTGAAGAGGAACACCTCGTCGGCCAGGCCCAGCGGATGGGCATGGAAGAAGTTGATCTCCATCTGGCCGGCGCCGACCTCGTGGATCAGCGTGTCGACGTTCAGCTCCATCTTCTCGCAGTAGTCGTAGACGTCCTCGAACAGCGGGTCGAACTCGTTGACGGCGTCGATCGAGTAGGCCTGGCGCGAGGTCTCGCTGCGGCCGCTGCGGCCGATCGGCGGGCTTCAGCGGCACGTCGGGATCGGTGTTGCGCGCGACCAGGTAGAACTCCAGTTCCGGCGCCACCACCGGGTCCCAGCCCTCGGCGTCGAACAGGTCGCAGACGCGCCGCAGCACCGAGCGCGGCGCGAAGGTCACGAGCTTGCCGTCGCGGTCGTAGCAGTCGTGGATCACCTGCGCGGTCGGGTCGGCCGCCCAGGGCACGATGCGCACCGTGCTCGGGTCGGGCCGCAGGTGCATGTCGCGGTCGGTCGGGGTGATGACGTCGTAGTACGGCCCTTCCTCCGGGAATTCGCCGGTCACGCCCATCGCCACCACCGCCTCGGGCAGGCGCATGCCGCGGTCCTCGGTGAACTTCTGGCGCGGCAGGATCTTGCCGCGGGCCACGCCGGTCAGGTCGGGCACCAGGCACTCGATCTCGGTGACGCGCCGTTCGTTGAGCCAGTTTTCGAGTTCGCTGAATGTGTAGTTGTCGCGTACGACCATGGGATCACCTCTGAGTAGTCTTTTGAGCCCGGTAGGTGCGGCAGGCGGCGCCGAAGGCCGCCAGCAACTGCATCGATACCGGGTTGTCCTGGGCCAGCCATTCCGGGTGCCATTGCACGCACAGGTTGAAGCCCGGCGCAGCGGGTTGGGAAAACGCTTCGATCACGCCGTCGGGGGCACGGGCCTCGACGCGCAGGCCGTCGGCCAGCCGCTTCACCGCCTGGGCGTGCAGCGAGTTGACCTCGAAGCCGCTGCGATCGAGCACGCGGGCCAGCACGCCGCCGGGTTCGACCGCCACGCTGTGCGACAGCCCGTACTGCACCTCGACCGGCGCGGCGTCGTCGGCGCGGTGGTCGTTGCAGCCCGGCACGTCGTGCACCGCCTGGTGCAGGCTGCCGCCGAGCGCCACGTTGGTCTCCTGCGCGCCGCGGCAGATCGCCAGCAGCGGCACGCCGCGGGCGAGCGCCTTCGGTATCAACGGCAGCGTCCAGGCGTCGCGCTCGGTGTCCAGCGGCAGGGCCGGGTCGTGCACGCCCTCGTCGAAGTGGCTCGGGTGCACGTTCGACGGCGAGCCGGTGAGCAGCAGGCCGTCGGCGAGGTCCAGCAGCGCATCGAGCTCGTCCGCCGTGGCGCTCGGCACCACCAGCGGCTGGCAGCGCGCCAGCCGCACCGCATCGATGTACTTCTTGCCGGCGATGTGGAACGGATGGTGGCCGAGCAAGCGGTTGCACGCAGGCACCAGCACCACGGGTTTGGCCACGGCGGCAGTCACAGCAGATCCTTCAAGCGGTAATAGGCCATGCCGAGCACCAGCGCCGGCGTGCGCAGCAGGCGGCCGCCGGGGAAGGGGTGGTGCTTGAGGCGCGCAAAGGTGTCGAAGCGCTCGGCATCGCCGGCCATCGCCTCGGCCACCAGCTTGCCGGCCAGGCCGGTCATTGCCAGGCCGTGGCCGGAGAAGCCTTGCAAGTAGTAGACGCTGGTCGCCGAGTGCCGGGCACGCGGCCGAAGTCGGGGGCCCGGTTCATCGAGATGTCGACGAAGCCGCCCCAGGCGTACTCGACCTCGACGTCGCGCAACTGCGGGAACGTCTGCGCCATGCGCTTCTGCATCGAGCCGGCCAGGTTCATCGGCGTGGCGGTGCTGTAGCTGACGCGGCCGCCGTAGAGCATGCGGTGGTCGGCCGTGGTGCGAAAGTAATCGAGCACGAAATTGGTGTCGCACACGCCGGCATTGCACGGGATCAGTGCGGCCGCCTGCTCGGCGGGCATCGCCTTGGAGCACACGATGTAGGTGCCGACCGGCATGATCCGCGCCGCCAGCTGCGGCGCCAGCGACGGCGCCAGCTCCTGCAGGTAGACGTTGCCGGCCAGCAGCAGCTGGCGCGCGCGCAGCGACGCGCCGGCGGCGGTGCGCAGCGTCACGCCGTCGCGGCCGCTGTCGATGCGCGTGACCACCGTGCCCTCGTGCAGCCGCGCGCCCAGGCCGGCCGCGGCCCGCGCCAGCCCGAGGCAGTACTTGAGCGGGTGCAGGTGGCTCGAGCGCGGGTCGTGCGCGCCGGCCACGTAGCTCGGGCTGGCGATCCAGCGCGGCAGCTCGGCGCGGTCGATCCACTGCAGCGGGTAGCCGTAGCGCGACTGCATCGCGTCGACGTCGTCGCGCAGGTGGCGCGCCTTGCGCTCGCTGGTGGCCACCGCGAGGTGGCCGTCGCGCCAGTCGCAATCGATCGCGAAGCGCGCGCAGTACGCGCGCATCAGGTCGAGCGACTCGATCGACATGTCGAACACGCGCTTCGCCGCCGCCTGGCCCAGCTGCGCCTCGACGGTGGCCATGTCGCAGGCCAGGCCGTGGATCGCCTGGCCGCCGTTGCGGCCGCTGGCGCCCCAGCCGATCTCGTGCGCCTCGAGCAACACCACGTCGAAGCCGCGCTCGCGCAACTCGATCGCCGCCGCCAGCCCCGCCAGCCCGCCGCCGACGATGGCCACGTCGCACGCGCCGCCGTCGCCCTGCAGCGCAGCGAAGTGCTGCGTGCGCGACGCCGTGGCGGCGTAGTACGAGTGGCGCGTCAGTTCGCGGTCCGTGTCGAGCAGGGGCATAAGGTATGCGCTAGGCAGGTTCCTCGGTGGGCGTCGGCGGGCGGGCGGGCCGTCAGGCGTTGCGCTTGATGGCGGCGCCGAGCACGTCGACGATGCGGTCGATCTGCGGCTTCTCGATGATCAGCGGCGGCGACAGCGCCACGATGTCGCCGGTGGTGCGCACGAGCAGGCCGTGTTCCCAGCAATCGAGGAAGACGTTGAACGCCCGCTTGGCCGGGTCGCCGGGCAGGGGGGCCAGCTCGACGCCGCCGACCAGGCCGATGTTGCGGATGTCGATGACGTTGGGCAGGCCCTTCAGCGAATGCAGCGCGTCGGCGAAATAGCCTTCGAGCTGCGCGGCGCGCGTCAGCAGGCCTTCGTCGGCGTAGGTCTCGAGCGTGGCCAGCGCGGCGGCGCAGGCCAGCGGGTGCGCCGAGTAGGTGTAGCCGTGGAAGAACTCGATCAGGTGCTCGGGCCCGTTCATGAAGGCGTCGTGGATCTTGTCGGCGGCGAACACCGCGCCCATCGGCACGCAGCCGTTGGTCAGGCCCTTGGCCACCGTCATCAGGTCGGGCGTGACGCCGAAGGTCTGCGCCGCGAACGGCTGGCCGGTGCGGCCGAAGCCGGTGATGACCTCGTCGAAGATCAGCAGGATGCCGTGCCGGTCGCAGATCTCGCGCAGGCGCTGCAGGTAGCCCTTGGGCGGCAGCAGCACGCCGGTCGAGCCGGCCACCGGCTCGACGATCACCGCGGCGATGGTCGACGCATCGTGCAGCGCGACCAGGCGCTCGAGGTCGTCGGCCAGCTCGGCGCCATGCTGCGGCAGGCCGACCGAGAACGCGTTGCGCGCCGGATCGTGGGTGTGGCGGATGTGGTCCACCCCGGCCAGCAGCGTGCCGAACATCTTGCGGTTGGCGACGATGCCGCCGACCGAGATGCCGCCGAAGTTGACGCCGTGGTAGCCGCGCTCGCGGCCGATCAGCCGGGTGCGCGAGCCTTCGCCGCGGGCGCGGTGGTAGGCGATGGCCATCTTCAGTGCGGTCTCGACCGACTCGGAACCCGAGTTGGTGTAGAAGACCTTGTTCAGCCCCTGCGGCGTGAGCTTGACCAGCTGCTCGGCCAGCTCGAACGCCTTCGGGTGGGCCATCTGGAACGACGGCGCGAAATCGAGTTCGGCCGCCTGCTCGGCGATGGCCTGCACGATCTTCGGCCGTGCGTGGCCGGCGTTCACGCACCACAGCCCGGCCACGCCGTCGAGGATCTCGCGGCCCTCCGGGCGTCCAGAAGTGCATGCCCTGGCTCCTGGCCAGCAGGCGCGGCGATTTCTTGAACTGCCGGTTGGCAGTGAACGGCATCCAGTACGCATCCATGTTCTTGGCCATGGTCTTCTCCGGGCGAATGGCGAAGCCAGCAGTGTGGCTCTCGCGGTGCCGCCAGTCTAGGCACGCGCGAGGCGCAATAGGGTTGCGCAATCGACGCGGGCTTACCCGGCGTTTCGCAATATCATGCGAATGAACGAACACAGGACGGCACTAAATGCGAAATCAGAGCAGCATCGTGCAACTTGATGCGATCGACGTGTCGATCCTCGACCGAGCTGCAGGCCGATGGCCGGCTCACCAACCTCGAGCTGGCGCAGAGGATCCACCTGTCGCCGTCGGCCTGCCTGCGCCGCGTCAGGCACCTCGAGGAGGCCGGCGTCATCGCCAAGTACACCGCGCTGCTCAACCCCAAGGCGGTCGGCCAGCACGGCACCAGCTTCACCATCGTCAACCTCGAGACGCTGACCGATACGGCGCTCGCCGCCTTCGAGCAGGCCGTGCGCGACGAGCCGCGCGTGCTCGACTGCTACTACGTGGCCGGCAGCAACGACTACCTGATCCGCTTCACCTACCGCGACGCCGAAGACCTGGAGCGCTTCCACACCGAAGTGCTGATGCGCCTGCCCGGCGTGATGCGCTCGAACTCGATGCTGGTGCTGCGGACGGTGAAGAAGACGACGGCGCTGGCGTTGTAGGGCCGAGGGTCGGTCAGGCCTGGCCCGACGCGATGCGGCGCGCACAGGTAGGTCCAGATGAAGCTGGCCGCTGCGAGGCTGGAGAGCTCGGCGTGGTCGTAGGGCGGCGCCACCTCGACGCAGTCCATGCCGACGCAGTCGATGTCCTTCAACCCCTCGAGCACGCTGAGCACCTGGTTGGTCGTCATGCCGCCAGGCTCCGGCGTGCCGGTGCCCGGCGCGAATGCCGGATCGAGGCAGTCGATGTCCAGGCTCACGTACAGCGGCGGATTGCCGTGCGCGCGCCAGGCGGTCGCGCAACGAGTCGAGCAGAGGTGCGAGCTGTTGCGGGCTTTCCAGCCCGCGCAGATCGCGCGCGGTGTAGATCAGCCCACCCTGGTCGTGCACGTACTCGCGTGCACTGCGCTCACCGGCCGAGCGGATGCCAAGCTGCGTGAAGCAGGCGTTTGTCACCAGCCCTTCCTGCATCGCCTCGTAGACCCAGGTGCCGTGGCCACTCGGCTCGCCGAAGTGATCGGTCCAGGTGTCGCAGTGGGCATCGAAGTGCAGCACCGCCAGCGGCCGGCCGCAATGCGCACGGTAGGCGCGCAGCAGCGGCAGCGTGATCGAGTGGTCGCCGCCGATCCAGACCATGTGATGGCGCGCGATGAGCGCCGGCACCTGCGGCCATCATCGCAGTGCGCATCGCGCCCAGACTGGTATTGGGCAAGGGCAGGTCGCCGGCATCGCCCAGTTGCCCGATCGGCGTGACATTGAAGTGCGGGTGGATGCCGTCGCACAGCATGTGACTGGCCTCGCGGATCGCACGCGGCCCCAAGCGTGCACCGGGGCGGTTGGTGGTCGAGCCGTCCCAGGCGATGCCGGCGACCGCGTAGCGTTGCCGCTCGGCGGCGGAGCCTTCATGAAGGCGTTGTTGGCGGTGTAGGCGAAACCGGTCATGGCGGCGTCGGCGGGTCGTGGCTGGGCGCGGGATCATAAGCAGCACGGTCCACTGCGGCGCCGCGAGTCGTCGCGCGATTTCGCGATGCGGTTAGCTGATTTCATATTGTGAAATCGGCAATGCTGCAACGCTGCAATCGCGATTTTGTGCAGAGCAATATGATTTCGTATTGTGGCAAAACGTGCGCTAAGTCCTTGATTTTCAACGGAGACAAATTTTGTCTTATATAAGACATAAGTCATCACACAGCGAGCTCAGGCGCGCTATGCTTGCGCCATCGGATTTCGCGTTTCTCTCACCCTCAAGGAGCTCCCATGAACCAACCGACCCGTGAACAGCAAGCCGCCGCCCTCGAGAAGGACTGGGCCGAGAACCCGCGCTGGAAAGGCATCACCCGCGGCTACAGCGCCGCCGACGTGGTGCGCCTGCGCGGCTCGCTGGCCATCGAGCACACGCTGGCCAAGCGCGGCGCCGAGAAGCTGTGGACGCTGGTGAACACCGAGCCGTTCGTCAACACGCTCGGCGCGCTGACCGGCAACCAGGCGATGCAGCAGGTCAAGGCCGGCCTGAAGGCGATCTATCTGTCGGGCTGGCAGGTGGCGGGCGACGCCAACAGCAACGGCGAGATGTACCCCGACCAGTCGCTGTACTCGGTGGACTCGGTGCCCAAGGTGGTGAAGAAGATCAACGCCACCTTCGCCCGCGCCGACCAGATCCAGTGGAGCGAAGGCAAGAACGACATCGACTACTTCGCGCCGATCGTGGCCGACGCCGAAGCCGGCTTCGGTGGCGTGCTCAATGCCTTCGAGCTGATGAAGGCGATGATCGAGGCCGGTGCCGCCGGCGTGCACTTCGAAGACCAGCTCGCCTCGGTGAAGAAGTGCGGCCACATGGGCGGCAAGGTGCTGGTGCCGACGCGCGACGCGGTGGCCAAGCTGGTGGCGGCGCGCCTGGCGGCCGACGTGATGGGCGTGCCCACCGTGCTGCTTGCGCGCACCGACGCCGAGGCCGCCGATCTGGTGACCAGCGACGTCGACGCCGATCGACCAGCCGTTCTGCACCGGCGAGCGCACCATCGAGGGCTTCTACCGCACCCGCAACGGCCTCGACCAGTCGGTGGCCCGCGGCCTGGCCTATGCGCCGTACGTCGACATGCTGTGGTGCGAGACCGGCAAGCCCGATCTGGCCTTCGCCAAGGCCTGGGCCGACGCGATCCACGCCAAGTTCCCGGGCAAGCTGCTGGCCTACAACTGCAGCCCGTCGTTCAACTGGAAGAAGAACCTCGACGACGCGACGATCGCCAAGTTCCAGCGCGAACTCGGCGCGATGGGCTACAAGTTCCAGTTCATCACGCTGGCCGGCTTCCACAGCCTGAACTACTCGATGTTCGACCTGGCCTACGGCTATGCGCGCAACAACATGACCGCCTTCGTCGACCTGCAGGAGAAGGAGTTCGCGGCGGCCGACCGCGGCTTCACCGCCGTCAAGCACCAGCGTGAGGTCGGTACCGGCTACTTCGATGCGGTCACGACGACCATCGAGCGCCAGTCGTCGACCGCGGCGCTGAAAGGCTCGACCGAAGACGAGCAGTTCTTCGACCAGAAGCACGGGTAATGTCAACCCCCGCTCGCTGGACTCGCGCCCCCCGAGGGGGCCTCAGGCCGCTTGGGAGCGGCCCGGCGCTGGCCTGAGCGCGTCGCCTGTACCGCTCAAAGGGGGCCCTCGGGGCCCCTTTTCTTTACATCGATGCTTCGAGCATCGCGCGGTAGTCGTCGCGGGTGGCGAGGCGGGGGTTGGTCTTGTGGCAGTGATCGGCCATCGCGCCGTCGATCACTCGCTCGAACAGGTCGCGCGTCACGCCCATCTCGGCCAGGCCGCTGGGCAGGCCGAGGGCCGTGTTCATCGCGCGGATCTCCTCGGCGATGTCGTTGCCCTGCTCGTCGCACGCCGGCAGGTCCATGGCGATCGCCATGCGCTCGAGCCGCCGCTCGCGCCGGATCGACTCGACCGAGGCATTGAAGCGCACCACCGCGGGCAGGAGCATCGCGTTGAGCGTGCCGTGGTGCAGCTGCGGATTCACGCCGCCGAGGCTGTGCGACAGCGAATGCACGCAGCCCAGGCCCTTCTGGAACGCCATCCCGCCCTGCATCGACGCGCTGAGCATCTGCCAGCGCGCATCGATGTCGCGCCCGTCGCGCGTGGCCCGCTCGACGTGCGCCCAGCCGCGTGCCAGGCCGTCGAGCGCGATGCCATCGGCAGGGGGGTTGATCGCCGGCGCCATGAACGTCTCCATGCAGTGCGCGATCGCGTCCATGCCGGTGGCGGCGGTCAGCCCCGGCGGCAGGCCCAGCGTCAGCACGGGGTCGAGCAGGGCGGCCTTGGGCACCAGGTGCCAGCTGTGAAAGCCCAGCTTGCGGCCGTCGTCGACGATCAGGATCGCGCCGCGGGCCACTTCGCTGCCGGTGCCGGCGGTGGTCGGCACCGCGATCAGCGGCGCCACGCGTTCGCTGATCCGCGTGCTGTCGCCTTCGATGGTGGCGTAGCCCACCAGCGGCCCGTCGTGCGTGGCGACAATCGCCACGCCCTTGGCCAGATCGATCGACGAGCCGCCGCCGACCGCGATCAGCCCGTCGCAGCGTTCGGCGGCGTACATCGCGGCTGCCGCGCGCACGGCCGCCTCGGTCGGGTTGGACGGCGTGGCGTCGAACACCGCGTGCGGCGTGGCACCGAGCGCGGCCAGCGCCTGATCCAGCACACCCGCGGCCCGCACGCCGGCATCGCTGATCACCAGCGGCCGGGTGATGCCGACGCGAGCGCACTCCTCGGGCAAGCGTCGCACGACGCCGGGGTCGAGGTGGATCTGCGTCAGGTACTGGATGTGGGCCATGGCGTGGTGGGATCGATCGGGCGCGCGAGCATGCGCAGCTCTCGCTCTCAGTATGCTAGCGGACCGATGAGCACGCCCGCCCGCTTGCTGACGCCCGCGATGGGTGGTGTCCTGGAGCGCATCCGCCGCGCCGGCCGGCCGTCGTTCACGTCGATGACGCCCGCAGAGGCCCGCCTGGCCTACACGCTGGGCGCCGAGGTGCTGGAGCCACCCCGCGCGCCGCTGGTGCGTGTGGAGGACATCGAATTGCCCGGCGCGGACGGCACGCTGCGGGCGCGGCTGTACGCGCCGTCGCATGAACGGCTGCCACTGCTGCTGTACCTGCACGGCGGCGGTTTCGTGATCGGCAACCTCGAGACGCACGACAGCCTGTGCCGGCAACTGGCGCTGCGCAGCGGCGGCGCCGTGGTCGCGCTCGATTACCGCCTGGCACCCGAACACCGTTTTCCCGCGGCGATCGACGACAGCTGGGCCGCGTTGCGCTGGCTGGCCGACCATGCGGCATCGCTGGGCCTGGACGGCCGCCGGCTGGCCGTCGGCGGCGACAGTGCCGGCGGCACGCTCGCCGCGGTGGCCGCGCTGCTGGCGCGCGATCACGGCCTGCCGCTCGCGCTGCAGTTGCTGATCACGCCCGGCACCGCGGCCGACGGCACCACGGCGTCGCGCCATCTGTTCGCCAACGGCTTCCTGCTCGATGCGGCGACGATCGACTGGTTCTTCGACCACGCCATCGACCCGCACCACCGCCGGGACTGGCGCTTCTCGCCGCTCTACGCCGACGACGTCGAAGGCACGGCGCCGGCCTGCGTCATCGTGGCCGAATGCGACCCGCTGGCGGACGAGGGCGTAGCCTATGCCGACCGCCTGCGCGCCGCCGGCGTGCCGGTGCAGCTCGACCTGGTGCGCGGCATGACGCACGATTTCATCAAGATGGGCCGGGTGCTGAAGGAGGCGGGCGCGGCCCTCTCGTTCGCCGCCGACGCCCTCGCGACCGCCTGGAACCCGCCATGACCGACACCCACACCGCCCCGCAACGCAACGGCTTTCGCTACCTCGAGCGCTTGCGCGTGCGCTGGGTCGAGGTCGACATGCAGCGCATCGTCTTCAACGGCCACTACCTGATGTACTTCGACACCGCCGTGGCCGGCTATTGGCGCGCACTGGCGTTGCCGTACCACGAGACGATGGCGCGGCTCGACGGCGACCTGTACGTGCGCAAGGCGACCCTCGAATACGAGGGCTCGGCGCGCTACGACGACCTGCTCGACGTCGGCATCCGTTGCGCGCGCATCGGCAAGTCGTCGATGCTGCTGCAGGCCGCGGTGTTCCGTGCCGAGCAACGGCTGGTGCACGGCGATCTGGTCTATGTGTTCGCCGATCCGGCGACACAGACCGCCAGGCCGGTGCCGCCCGCGCTGCGCGACGTGCTGCACGGCTTCGAAGCCGGTGCATCGATGATCGATGTGCGCGTCGGCGACTGGGCCACGCTCGGCAACGACGCGCGCGCGATCCGCGACGCGGTGTTCGTGCAGGAGCAGGGCATCCCGGCGGCGCTGGAGCACGACGCGGACGATGCGCAGGCGCTGCACGCGGTGGTGTTCAACCGCCTGGGGCAGGCGGTGGCCACCGGCCGGTTGGTCGCCCACGGGCCCGGCCGGGCCAAGATCGGCCGCATGGCGGTAGCGGCCGGCCTGCGCGGCGCGGGCATCGGCCGGCCGCTGCTCGACGCCCTGCTCGAGGCGGCCCGCCAGCGCGGCGACCACGAGGTGCTGCTGCACGCCCAGGCCAGCGCGGTGGGCTTCTATGCCGGCGCGGGCTTCACGCCACGCGGACCGGCCTTCACCGAGGCCGGCATCGCGCACCAGGAGATGTTTCGCGCGATCAGCTGAGACGGTCGATCTCGACGCCCGGCATCTCGCCCGCGGCCATCGGCCAGCGCGCGAAGCGCACCCGGCGCTGGCTGGCGGCGCGGCCCTCGGCGTCGAATTGCCGCTCGATCACCTGCGCGCTGAGGCCCGCCGTCGTGCGTTCGGCAATCAGCAACGTCGAGCAGCGCGTGCCGTAGCGCGCGTCGGGCGTGCGGATGAATGGCGGCGCCAGCCAGCGCTCGCGCTCGAGCCCGATGCCGGTGTCTGGCAACGCGGCATCGTCGGTGACCGGGGCCGCATCGGCCAGCGCGGCGAACAGGGCGTCTTCGAGCGGCTGTGGACCCGTCAGTGCGGCGGCCAGCGCCTGCTTGAGCCGCTGCACCTTCGGCCACGGCGTGTCGAGCGCGGCGTTGGACAGCCCGTACACGCCGGGGCCGAGCCGCCTGGGCACCGACGCGCGGTCGTCGGTCCACCACCAATGGCCGTCGTGGCCATCGCGGGCGAGCAGGTTGAAAGGGTTGTGGCCCACTGCGGCGGTGCGCTGCCAGAACTCGGCGGAAGGCTGTTGCCAGGCCAGCCACGCCGGCACGATCGCACCGCGCGAGGGCGCGGTCGCGCGCTGGCGCGACGGATCGCGCACGTTGGTCAACAACGCAATGCGCCCGGCAGCGGAAAGGCCCATCCAGGTGCCACCGGCCTGCAGGTCGCGCCCGCCGAGCACCGGCTCGGCCGCCGGCGCGGGCTGCCACCAATCGAGCGCGGCGGCCGGGCGGTGCAGGAACTCGTCGCGGTTGGCGGCGATGACCAGCGCATAGCGCGGGTGCTGCTCGAGCGCCAGCGCGATCAGGCACATGGCACGAAGACTTCGAGGTGCCGCTCGCCGACGATCCAGGCCCCGAGGCGCTCGCGGGCAGCGCGCTCGATCTCGCGCTGGCACGCGTCCGGCACGCCACCGGGCTGGTGGTAGGTCTCCATCAGGGTGCACGGCTCGTCGGCGCCGTCGCGCGCCTCTGCGCGCCGTGCCAAGGTGCAGGCGAGGCCCGGCCATCGGGCTCGCCAGCCCGCGTGAAGCGCGCCGACCGCCGCGATCACGGCCGCGGCGTCGGCCGGCCGCACGCGGTAGTAGACGTAGAGCTGCGCGCCGCCAGCCATGGCCGCCCGTTACGCGGCGGCCTCGAGCGGCACGACGTACGGTTGCGCACTGCGGCGCAGCAGCGGCCCAGCGGCTGCCCCGAGGTGCAGCGTGCCGGCGTCGAGCGCGGCGAGCTTGACCTCGACCAGCGCGCGGTGCGCCTGGCCCAACGACGCGGCATTGACGACCATGCCCGCGGGCTGGCCGGCGTCGTCGCTGTGGAAGACCTCCTGGCCCGGCTGCGCAGCCGCATCGACATCGAACACGAACGCGCGCCGCTTCAGCGTGCCGCGGTACTGGCTGCGCGCGACGACCTCCTGGCCCGGATAGCAACCCTTCTGGAAGTTCACCCCGCCGACCACTTCGAAGTTGACCATCTGCGGCACGAACTGCTCGACGGTGGCGGCCACGATGCGCGCGACACCGCTCGTCACTTCGAGCCAGGCCCAGGCCGCGTCGGACAGCGCGGGCAGGGCAGGGGCCGCGGCAGATGCGGGCAACGCCAGCAGGTACCGCGCCACGCCCTGCGCATCGGGCAGGCGCACGACCTGCCCCTGCGCGGCATCGGCACGCTGCCATGCCTGCGCCGGTGCCTGGGCACCCAGCCAGGCGGTGGCCGTTTCGCCCGCCAGGCCGTAGAGGGCGACCGCGTCGCTGGCGTCGCTCAGCTTGCAGCGCGCGCGCAGCACGAACATCGACAGCCGCTTCAGTGTGGGGGGCAACAGGTCGGCGCTGCACGCCAGCAGCAGTTCGTCGGCGGCGCTGCGCCAGATCACGGCGCTGGCCAACAGCCGCCCCTTGGCCGAGCAGTAGCCGGCCAGGCGCGCCGCCTGCGCGTCGAGATGCTGAACGTCCTGCGTCAGCTGGCCATGCAGGAAGCTGGTGGCATCGGCGCCCTGCGCACGGATCACGCCCCAGTCCGCAAGGCGCACGGCACCCTGCAATGCATCGAGATCGGTCTGGTTCATGCGGTGATTATCATGGGCCGAAATGAACCACATGGTCGTCGGGTGATGCGCTGGCTGCTCCGCTTGTTGTTGCTTCTCGCGCTGGCGGGATTGGCAGTCACTGCGGCGGCCTGGTGGTGGTTGCAGCGGCCGCTGGCGCTGGCCACGCCCACCGTCGAGGTTTCGATCGAGCCGGGCATCGCGCCGCGGCGGGTGGCCGAACTCTGGGTGGAGGCGGGCGTGCAGGCGCCGTCGTGGCTGCTCTACGAGTGGTTCCGATGGTCGGGCCAGTCGCGCCAGATCCGCGCCGGCAGTTACGAGATCGAATCCGGCGTGACGCCGCGCCAGTTGCTCGACAAGATGGTGCGCGGCGACGAGATCCTCGAGAGCGTGCGCTTCGCCGAGGGCGGCACCTTCGCGCAGATGCGCGAGGCCATGGCCCGCGCGCCGTCGCTGAAGCCGGCCACGCGTGGCCTGACCGACGCCCAGGTGATGGCCGCGCTGGGCGAGCCCGGCCAGTCGCCGGAAGGGCGATTCTTTCCAGACACCTACGCCTACAGCCGCGGCGTCAGCGATCTGACGGTCCTGCGGCGGGCCCACGCCGTGATGCTGCGGCGGCTGGTCAGTCTGTGGGCCGAGCGGGCCGCCGACCTGCCGCTGAAGTCGATGGACGAGGCGCTGATCCTGGCCTCGATCGTCGAGAAGGAGACCGGCCGCGACGCCGATCGCGGCCTGGTGGCCGCCGTGTTCGTCAACCGGCTGCGCATCGGCATGCCGTTGCAGACCGACCCGACCGTGATCTACGGGCTGGGCGCCGCGTTCGACGGCAACCTGAGGAAGCGCGACCTGCTGGCCGACACCCCGTACAACACCTACACGCGCCGTGGCCTGCCGCCGACGCCGATCGCAATGCCGGGCGCCGCCTCGCTGCGCGCGGCGGTGCAGCCGGCACGCAGCCGCGCGCTGTACTTCGTTGCGCGCAGCGACGGCAGCGGCGGCAGCGTCTTCAGCGAGTCGCTGGCCGACCATAATCGCGCAGTCAACCAATTCCAGCGCGGCGGCAAGGGTTCGCCGTGACCTCCCAGTGATCGCAACGCCGGCCGTGCCGGCCGCCACGCGCGGCCGTTTCATCACCTTCGAAGGCATCGATGGCGCCGGCAAGTCGTCGCACATCGAGGCCCTGGCCAGCTGGCTGCGCGAGCAAGGCCAGCGCGTGCTGGTGACGCGCGAGCCGGGTGGGACGCCACTGGCCGAGCGGCTGCGCGAGCAGCTGCTGCACGATGCAATGGATGCGCTGACCGAAACGCTGCTGGTGTTCGCGGCACGCCGCGACCATCTGGTGCAGGCCATCGAACCGGCACTCGCCGACGGCACGACGGTGCTGTGCGACCGCTTCACCGATGCCACGTTCGCCTATCAGGGCGGCGGCCGGGGCTTCGACCTCGGCGTGCTGGCGCAACTCGAGCAGTGGGTGCAGCAGGGCCGCCAGCCCGATCTGACGCTGTGGTTCGAACTGGCGCCGGCCCTTGCCGCCGATCGCCGTGCCGGCGCTCGCGCGCCCGATCGGTTCGAGCGCGAGGACGAGGCCTTCTTCGCACGCGTGCACGCCGGCTACGAGAAGCGCTGCACCGAGCAGCCACATCGTTTCGCGCGCATCGATGCCGCACGACCGCGCGACGCGGTGTGGGCACAGGTGCTGGCCGCGGTGCAGGCGAGGCTGTGCGCATGAGCACGCCGCGCCGTCCAAGGCGCGAAACCGCGGCGCGCAGCGCGGCGCTTGCCCGATGAGCGACCGCACTGCCTTGCTGCCCTGGCTGGCCGAGCCGCTCGCGCGGGGCCTCGGCCTGCGCTCGCACGCGCTGTTGCTGCATGGGCCCGGCGGTGTCGGCCAGTTCGAGCTCGGTCTGGCCTTGGCTACGGGCTGGCTGTGCGAAGCCCAGGACAGCACCGTGGCCCGGCCCTGTGGCCACTGTGGCAGTTGCCACCTGATGGCCATGCATTCGCACCCCGACTTCCACCTGCTGGTGCCGGCGGCGTTGCGCGAGCCACTGGGGTGGGGCGCAGCCACCGACGGCGATGAGCCGGCCAAGGCCGGCGCGGCTGGCAAGAGCGCGGCCAAGCCGAGCAAGGAAATCCGCGTCGATGCGGTGCGCGCGGCGACCGATTGGGGCCAGAAGACCGCGTCGCGCGGCCGCGCCAAGATCATCCTGATCCATCCCGCGCAGGCGATGAACGCGATCACCGCGAATGCGCTGCTGAAGACCCTCGAAGAGCCGCCCGGCCGGCTGCGCCTGCTGCTGACCGCGCATGATCCCGAAGCGCTGTTGCCCACCGTGCGCAGCCGTTGCCAGCGCCTGCCGCTGCCGCTGCCGCCGACGTCGCAAGCCCTGTCCTGGCTGGCCGGACAGGGCCTGGAGCGCCCCGAGACCTTGCTCGCGGCGGCCGGCGGCCAGCCGCTCGAGGCGCTGGCGATCGCGGCCGACGGCATCGACGCTGCAGCGTGGGAGCAGCTGCCATCGGCCGTGCGCCATGGCCGACCGGCGCCGCTGGCCAGCTGGCCGCTGGTGCGCCTGATCGATGCGCTGCAGAAGCTGTGTCACGACCTGATGTGCCACCGTGCCAGCGGCTCGCCACGCTACTTCAGCCAGGCCGCGCTGGCGCCGGCGTTGCGCCCGAACGCGCCCGACTGGCCTGCGCTGGCGCAGTGGTCGCGCGAGCTGCTGGCGGCTGCACGGCATGACGAGCATCCCTGGCATGCCGCCTTGCGCATCGAGGCGCTGGTCGAGCAGGGCGCGCGACTGTGGCAAACACCACGCAAGACAGCCTTCGCCGGATCCGGCGCATTGGATACACTCGACGCCAGATGAGCGAGTCCAGCCCACGCCCCAGCAACCCCAACGCCGTCGCGGCGGCGACAGGGCGGCCAAGCGTCATTCAACTGGTGTTTCGCGAGAAGGGGGCGCTGTACGCGGCCTACATCCCGCTGTTCAGCGAGGGCGGGCTGTTTGTGCCGACGACGCGCGATTACCGGCTCGGCGAGGACATCTACCTGCTGCTGTCGCTGCCTGACGACCCGCAGCGCTATCCGGTGGCGGGCAGGGTCGGCTGGGTCACGCCGGCCAATGCCTCGGGTGGCCGCACGCAGGGCGTCGGTGTGCGTTTTCCGGCCGACGAGAAGACGCGGCTGCTCAAGCAGCGCATCGAAGAGATGCTGGGCACCTCGATCCAGTCGGCCAAGCCCACGCAGACGATCTGACAGAGGCGGCGAGTGAGGCCGCCCTGGCAGGGTCGGGTTGCAGGACCACCGCGCGATGTACGTCGATTCCCACTGCCACCTCACCTTCGACGGGCTGCACGAACGAATCGACGACGTGCGCGAGGCGATGGCCGCGGCGCAGGTCGACCGTGCCCTGGTGATCTGCACCACGCTCGAAGAGTTCGAGACCGTGCATGCGCTGGCGCTGCGATTCCCGAACTTCTGGGCCAGCGCCGGCGTGCACCCTGACAACGAGGGCGTGCGTGAACCCACCGTCGATGACCTGCTGCAGCGTGCGTCGTTGCCGCGCGTGGTGGCGATCGGCGAAACCGGGCTCGACTACTACCGCCTGGGTGCGCGCAGCGTGGCTGACATGGCCTGGCAGCGCGAGCGGTTTCGGGTTCACATCCGCGCGGCGCGGACCTGCGGCAAACCGCTGGTCATCCACACCCGCAGTGCCAGCGTCGACACGCTGGCGATCCTGCGCGAGGAGGGCGGTGACCGGCCAGGCGGTGTGTTCCATTGCTTCACCGAGACCGCCGAGGTCGCGCGCGCCGCCCTCGACCTGGGTTTCTTCATCTCGTTTTCCGGCATCCTGACCTTCCGCAACGCCGAGGACCTGCGGGACGTCGCGCGGTTCGTTCCGCTCGACCGGTTGCTGATCGAGACCGACAGCCCCTATCTGGCGCCCGCGCCATACCGAGGCAAGACCAATCAGCCGGCCTATGTGCCATTCGTCGCGCGACAGGTGGCCGCCTTGAAGGAACTGCCCGTGGAGCAGATTGCCGCGGCCACGAGCCTCAACTTCGATCACTTGTTCAGGCCGGGATCATGTTAATAAATACGTTTAAGACATTCGTATATCTGTTTGTCGCACTTATAGTTTCTTCGTCTCACGCCGGTGCGTACGAGGACTTCTTCGTCGCCGTCGGCCGCGACGATGGCGACGCCGTGGCTCAGTTGTTGCAGCGCGGGTTCGACCCGAACTCGCGCAACCCGGAAGGCCAGGCCGCGCTGCATCTGGCCATGAGGGATGGGTCGCCGAAGGTGGCCGAGGCGCTGTGGCGCCATCCCGGCCTCGACATCGACGCGGTCAACGGCAGCGGCGAGACGCCGCTGATGCTTGCCGCATTGCGCGGCCAGCTGGAATGGGCCCGACGCCTGATCGAGCGTGGCGCCAAGGTCCACCGGGCAGGATGGTCGCCATTGCACTACGCGGCCACGGGCCCGGAACCGAAGGTCGTCGCGCTGCTTCTCGATCGCGGCGCCCCGATCGATGCGCGAAGTCCGACCCAGAACACGCCGCTGATGATGGCGGCGCGCTATGGCGCCGAGGCCAATGTCGACCTGCTGCTGGCGCGCGGCGCCGACAAGCGGCTTCGAAACGACCGCGACCTCGATGCCGCGGGCGTTGCCAGCTTGGCTGGCCGTGATTTCCTGCTCAAGCGCCTCGCGGTGCCTTAGCCGCAGGCGATCGGCTGGCCTCTACAGTGGACTGCATCACCACGCACAGGAGATGACACGATGCAAGCCTTGCAACACTGCGCCGACCCGTTCGATCTGCTGATCAACCCCGAGGCGGTGCTGCGCGCCGTCGAAGCCTCCAGCCATTTGCAAAGCCTGAAGCGCAAGATCTGCCGCCCGTTGGATCACGCGCACAACTCGGCGGAGTCGCAGGCAGGCTTCGACCGTTTCGACGTCGCCGTGACACGCGATGCCGGCGACGATCTGTTCGTCTGATACCGCGACAATGTATATTATGTCAACTCGATAGTTGACGGGCAGATCCACGGATAGTTGACAGGCAGGCCCACGAACCGGCGCCCCGCATTCAGTCTGCGCGCACCGCCATCGCGACGCCAGGCCGAGCCGCCCCGGCCACCATGGCCTCCAGCACGCGCATGGCCGTCACGCCATCGGCAATCGTCGGCATGTCGTTGCGCTCACCGTCGAGGTGGGCGAAGAAGGCGCCGAACAAGGCGTTGTAGCCCTTGAAGTCCTCGTTCGCGGCCGCGGTGAAATTGGGCTTCCAGCTCAGGGTGTCGATCCCGTCGGCCAGCGAAGCCGCCGGATCGTCGGCCTTGAACGGTGGGTTGCGAAAGTACTGCACATCGATGACGCCATTGACCTCGACGCGCCGGTGGTCACCCATGATCTGCAGCCGCTCCATCGGCGTGCCGCGCGACTGCAGCGTGCCGAGCACGACGGTTCCGATGGCGCCGCCGGCAAAGCCGAAATGCACGTGCAGCAGCAGCTTGCCGGGCGGCGAATTCGTTGCGGTAGACGGTGACCTGCTCCACCGGCGCCACGAAATAGCGCACCAGGTCCATGTAGTGCACGCAGTGGTGCAGGTAGAAGCCGGTGTAGTCGACATTGCCGGCAAAGTAGGTCGGCGCGGTCATGTACTCGCCGAAGAACCCGGCGACGGCACCGAACTCCGCGCCCTTGACGATGTTGTGGGCGATGCGGTTGGCGGTCGAATAGCGCTTCATGAAGCCAACGCCGACGCTGCGCCCTGCCGCGGCGGCGGCGTCGGCAATCGCCTGCGCGTCCGCCGCGCTGGCGCCGCAGGGCTTTTCCATGAACACGTGGCAGCCCTGCTGCAAGGCGGCGATCGACAGGTCGCGGTGCTGCAGCGGCCCGACGGCCATGCCGACGACATCGACGCCGGGGAGCGCGAGCAGTTCGCGGTAGTCGGTGGCGACGTGTGGCACGCCGTAGCGGCGCCCGATGCGTGCGGCCGCGGCGGCATCGATGTCGCAGACGCCCACCAGTTCGACGTCGTGCCGCAGCAACTGCGGCAGCAGCATCTGCTCGGCGTGGCGCCCGCAGCCGATCCAGACCATGCGCCGGGTCTTCATGTGCGGGCTCCATTCAGGTGCAGCAGGTTGCGAAGGAACGAGCAGGCGGCAGCCAGTTCGGCCTGCTCTTCGCGTGCTGGCGGCTTCCACTGCGCGAACGGCACGCCAATGCGTTCGTCGTTGCGGCGAAACGGCTCGAGCGTGATCCAGCCCCGATAGTCGACGTCTCCCAGCGCGCGAACCACGCCGGTCCAATCGATGTGCCCGCTGCCAAGGTGGCCGCGGTGGTTCTCGTTGGCCTGGAAGTGGATCAGGTGACGCCCCGCCGCACGGATCGCGCCCGGGATGTCGTCGTCCTCCATGTTCATGTGGAAGGTGTCGAGCACCAGGCCGACCGCGTCGTGATCGACCAGCTTCATCAGCGCGACGCCCTGCCGCGTGGTGTTCAGGATGTCGGTCTCGAAGCGGTTCAAGGGCTCGACGCCGAGCTGCACGCCGGCTGTGGCGGCGATCGGCGCCGGCCTCGCGCAGGCCTTCGACGCACCAGGCTTCACGGCGCTGGCGCAGGGCCTCGTCGACCGGGTGCGGCGCACGCGCGGCGAACACCAGCGGGTTGCCGTACAGCGGCCCGCCGACCACCCGAGCGCCGAGCGCGTGCGCCACGTCGACGCAGTAGCGCAGATAGTCGCGCCCTGCCCTGCGGCGGGCCTCGTCGTCGGCGCAGAGGTTGCGGTCGAGGTTGACGCGTGCGGCCAGCGCCACGCCCAGGCCCTCGTTGCCGAGCGCCCGCCGTGTCACGGCAAGGTCGAGTTCGCCCGGCTCCGGCACCAGCAACTCGACGTAGTCGAAGCCCGCGGCGCGCCAGCGCGCGAGCTGCGGCAGGTGCTGCACCGTGAACGGGCGCGTGTGCTGCATCGAGATGATGCCGATCGGGTTGGTCATGGGTTCAGCCTTTCACGGCGCCTTGGGTCATGCCGGCGATCAGCCGTTGCTGGATCGCCATGAACAGCAGCGTCACCGGCAGCGCACCGATCACGCCGCCGGCGGTCAGCAGGCCCCAGGCGATCTCGTATTCGCCGATCAGCGTCTGCACCGCCACCGTCAGCGTGCGCACTTCCTGCCCCGCCAGCACCGAGGCGTAGAGGTACTCGTTCCACGAGCTGATGAAGATGTAGATGCCGGTGGCGATCACGCCCGGCATCGCCAGCGGCAGCACCACCTTGAACATCGCCCCCAGCGGCGTGCAGCCATCGACCATCGCGGCCTCGTCGAGGCTGCGCGGGATGGCGTCGAAGTAGCTCGTCATCATCCAGGTCGCGAACGGGATCGAGAACGTCGAATGCGCGAGGATCAGCGCGATGTGCGTATCGAGGATGCCGAGCACGCGCATCGTGATGAACAGCGGGATGATCAGCAGGATCAACGGGAACATGTTGATCAGCAGGAACGTCATCATCAGCAGCCGTCGCCCGGCGAAGCGAAAGCGCGAGAACGCGTACGCCGCGGTCAGGCTGAGCGCCAGCCCGACCACCACCGTGCCCAGCGCAACCACCAGGCTGTGCAGCAGGTTGACCGTGAACGTGGTCTTGGTGAACAGGCGCAGGTAGTTGGCCGGCGTCAGCGTCTGCGGCAGCAGCGTGCGCTGCAGGCGAGAACAGCGTCGCCTCGGGGCGGAGCGAAGTCAGCAGCATCCACAGGTACGGCCCGATCGCGAACAGCACGATTGCCAGCATCGGCAGATGCAGCGTCAGCGCGCGACGCCAGGGCGTGCGTTGCGGGCCGGCAAGGTTCATTTCAGGTCCTTGCCCACGCGGCGCAGGTACAGCGCGATCAGGCCGAGCAGCAGCATCGAAAACGTCACCGCGAGTGCGGTGCCGTAACCGAAGTCCATGCTGCCGTAGGTCCGCTTGAAGGCATACAGCGGCAAGGTGTGCGTGGCGTAGCCGGGGCCGCCGCCGGTCATCACGACGATGACGTCGATCGAGTTGGCGACCCAGATCAGCCGCAGCATCACCGCCGTGACGAGCACGCCCTTCAAGCCGGGCAGCGTGACCTCCCGAAACTGTTGCCACGGCGTGGCACCGTCGATCGCGGCGGCCTCGTACAGCGCGTTCGGAATCGTCTGCAGGCCCGCCAGGATCATGATCGCGAAGAACGGGAAACCCTGCCAAACCAGCGCCAGGATGATGGCGTACAGCGCGGTGCCCGGCTGCGCGAGCCACGGCACGGCTTCGTTGACGACACCGATGCGCAACAGCAGGTCGTTGAACAGGCCGACCTGCGGCTGGTACATCCAGGCCCACATCAGCGCGATCACCACGCTGGGCAGCGCCCAGGGGATCAGGATCAGGCTGCGCGCGAGGCCGCGCCACCAGAAGCGCTGGTTGAGCAATAGCGCGGCGGCCAGTCCGAGCAGCAATTGCAGCGGGACGGTCAGGCCGATCCACAGCAAGGTGCGTCCGAGCGAGGACCAGGCCACCGGGTCCTGCGCGATCGCAAGGTAGTTGTCCAGGCCGATGAAGCGCACATCGCGCGGCTTCCACAGGATCTGGTGGTACAGGCTCGTCACCACCGCCTGCAGCATCGGAAAGAACACCAGCGCGAGCGTCGCCAGCACGGCCGGCGACAGCAAGACATACGGTAGGGCGTCGAACCGGGCCGGCCGACGCCCCTGGCGCGATTTCACTTCGCGGCGTAGTGCTTGGCGATCGCTTCCATCATCTGCGCGGCAGTCACCTCACCGTTGAGCGCGCGCTGCATGTTGGTCGGCCAGACGTTGGAGACGAAGTCCGACGTCTGCGGCACGGCCGGCAGGATCGCGGCAAACGGCAACGAATCGGCGGTCGCCTTGGCAAAGCGCGGCTGGAAGGTCACCTGTGGAACGCCGCTCTTGGTGACCGTCATCTGCCCGGTGGCGCCGACGAACTTGACGTTGCCCTCGCGCTCGGACAGGTAGGCCATCCACTTCCAGGCTGCGGGCTTGACCTTGCTGGCCTTGAACATGGCGTGCGATTCGTCGCCGAACGACGTCCAGCGCTTGCCGCCGCACGCAGGCACCGGCACGGCGGAGACCTTGTCGCCATGGGTGTCGTGCATGGTCTTGGACGAACCGATGTGATGGAAGATCATCGCCGTCTGCCCCGACTTGAAGCCGTTGATGATCTCGTTGAAGCCGTCGTTCGGCGCCGACGGTGGCACCACCTTGTGGGTGCGCATCAGGTCGATGTAGAACTGGTTGGCGGCCACCGCCTTGGGCGTCGTCAGTTCGGCCGGCGTCATCGCCACCTGCGACAACACGAACGGCCCCCAGTTGTCCTGGCCGCCGCGGCCGCCGCGCATGCCGAAGCCATACTGCGGCGTGCCGCCGTTCTGCGCCGCCGGCACGGTGAGCTTCTTCGCGGCGTCGAGGAACTCTTCGCAGGTCGCGGGCGGCTTCAGGCCGGCCTTGGCGAACAGGTCGGTGCGGTAGTAGAGGTAGATCACGACGTACTGCAGCGGCAGGTAGTACTGCTTGCCGTCGTGGCCCTTGTTGATCTCGAGCAGGTTGTCGCCGAGGTCGGCCTTGCCGGCCCACGAGGCCACCTGGGCGTCGATCGGCTCGAGCGCACCCATCTCGATCAGCTGCGGCTGGTTGGCGAGCTTGACCATCGCCACGTCGGGCGCCTTGCCGCCGGCGATCGACGTGTAGAGCCGGTCGTAGTAGCTGTTCCACGGAATGTTCTGCGCGTTGATCGTGATGCCGGGGTTCTTGGCCTGGAAGTCCGCCACCAGGCCGTCCATGATCTTGGTCTGCTCGGGGTTGTCGAAGTGGTACCAGTACTGCACCGCCTGCTGTGCCGCGGCGGGCCCGCCGGCCAGCGCGCCGCACAAGCCGGCCAGGCACACCAGGCGGCGGGTGATCGAGGGTGGGTTCATCGGGAGATCTCCAGTGGGGGAACGGATGGCGTGACCGACCCGGTCACTCGGTGTGACGCCGGCCGCGCAGGAACGCGGCGGCATCGCGGAACGCTTGTCGGGCTTCTGGCAATGCACTGCCCATCTGCATGAAGCCATGGTTCATGCCGGCATAGCGGCGGAATTCGAACGGCGTGTCGGTCTCCGCGAGCTTCTTCGCCAGTGCTGCACTGTCGTCGAACAGCGGGTCGAGCTCGGCCCCCGTCACCAGCAGCGGCGGCAGGCCGGCAAGGTCGGCGTGCAGCGGCGACACGCGCGGGTCGGCGGCGTGGCCGCGGCCGCCAGCCAGGTAGTGCTGCCGGTACCAGGCCATCTTGGCGCTCGACAGCCCGAAACTGCCATCGCCACAGCGTCGATGCGAAGGCGTGCCGTGGTCGGCGCTGTAGACGCCGTAGAACAGCAGCGCCGCGTCGGGCAGCGCCTCGCCGGCATCGCGCATTTCGATCATCGCAGCCAGCGCGAGGTTGGCGCCGGCAGAGTCGCCGGCGATGAACCACGGCGCGGCGTGAGCCGCGGCGTGGCTGCGCAGCCAGCGCCAGGCCCAGAGGCAATCGTTCAAGCCGTGCGGAAACGGCGCCTCGGGCGCGAGGCCGTAGTCGATGCCGACGACGACGCAGCCGCTGTGCTCGGCCAGCCGTGCCATCGCGCCCAGGTGCGTGCGCACGTTGCCGAAGACCCAGCCGCCGCCGTGCAGGAAGAAGATCGTCCCGGCGGCCCGCGCCCTGCCCTTCGCCTTCGAGGCTTCGACGCGCAGTGCAGCGATGCCTTCGCCGGCAGCGCGGCCGTCGCGCGGTGGCGCAGGGATCGCGAACGCGTCGATCTGATGCTGGCCGGGCTCGAGGCGATTCCAGCGCGCATTGATGGCCTCGAACTGGCGCCGCGCCACGTCGAGCGGCAGCTTGGTGATGTCGGGCAGGCCGGCGTCTTCCTGCTGCACCCGGCGCCACAGCGTCGCGAGCCGCGGCGCCATCGCCGGCGGTGCATCGGCGGCAGCGCCGTCGTCGCCGACCACGCTCTCGATGTGGTGGCGCAGCACCCGCTCGGCCTCGGCGAGCTGGCCCGACTCGAGCGCCGCAACGATGCGCCAGTGCCGTTGCGCGGTCTCGACCAGCGAGCGCGGCGCCACGTCGAGTGCGATCTTGTTGCGGTGGTTGTACAGCGAGCAGCGTGTCAGCACCGGCACCAGCGAGGGCATGTCGGCCCAGTGGAACAGCGTGACGTGGAACTGCTGGTCGAGTTCGAACAGGCCGTATTCGTCGCCGTCTGCAGCCGCTGCCTCCATCTGGCGCACCAGCGTCGACAGCGCCTCGATCTGTTCGTTGCCGATGCGCGGCAGCGAGTGGGCGAGCGCCTGCGCCTCCAGCTGTGCGCGCAGGCTGAGGAAAGCCTTGGCTTCGATCGGTGATACGGGCGTCACGATCGTGCCGCCATAACCCTTGCGCACGATGAGGCCGTCTTCCTGGAGCCGCAGCATGGCCTCGCGCACGGTGCCCTGGCTGCAACCCATCGCCGCTGCAATCTCGAGTTCCACCAGCGGCTGCCCCGGCAATACTCGCGACAGCATGATCTGCTGCTTGAGCCATGCGTGAACGTCACCGACCTTGCGCTTGGGGGCCGACAATGGAATAGGAAGAGGCAGGCGATCGTTCATGGAAACCGGATTATCGATATTCAACGATATCGTCCCCCGCCAAGACCCGCATCGGTGTTTGTGCCGAGGCGAGGCGAACTATCAATACACGATCATCGGAAGCCCAGCCACACTGGCTGTCCGGCACCATTTGCCATTCGGGACCTTCCTTGCAAGCCATCGATACGGTCGTCTTTGACATCGGCAACGTCCTGATCCCCTGGGACCCGCGCTGGCTGTTCAACAAGCTGCTGCCCGAAGGCGCGGCGGTCGCGCGTTTCATGGCCGAGGTCGATTTCACGGCCTGGAACCTGCAGCACGATGCCGGCCAGCCGTTTGCCGAGGGCATCGAGCGTCATGGCCGGGCCTTCCCGCACTACCGCCACCTTTTCGAAGCCTACTTCCAGCGTTGGGAAGACACCATCGGCGACCCGATCGACGGCACCGTCACGCTGGCGCGCCAGCTGCGCGCGGCCGGCTATCGCACGCTGGCGCTGACCAATTTCTCATCGGAAACCTTCCCGCGGGCCGTCCGGCTTCATCCCTTTCTCAATGAGTTCGAGGGCATCGTGGTCTCAGGCGAGGAGAAGCTGACGAAGCCCGACCCGGCGATCTACCGTCTGCTGTGCGAGCGCTACCGTGTCGATCCCTCGCGGGCCGTGTTCATCGACGACAGCCCGGGCAACGTCGAAGGCGCTCGAGGCATCGGCATGCAGGCCGTGCATTTCCGGTCGGTCGATCAGTTGCGCGAAGCGCTCCTCGGGCTCGGGCTGAAGATCTGAAATGGCAGCAGGCGCACCCACGCTGCTCGTTCTTGCCGCCGGCCTGGGCAGCCGCTTCGGCGGCCTCAAGCAGTGCGAGCCGATGGGGCCGAATGGGGAAACCCTGCTCGACTACGCGGTGTTCGACGCGCACCGGGCCGGATTCGGACGCGTCGTGTTCGTCATTCGCGAAGACATGGCCAACGCCTTCAGCGCGGGCGTGGACTCACGCTATGGCGGCAGGCTTCGCGTCGACTGCGTCCAGCAGCATCTCGACGACCTGCCCGCCGGCTTCTCGGTGCCGCGCGGGCGCGTCAAGCCGTGGGGCACGTTGCACGCCGTTCTCGCCGCCCGCGATGCGATCCACGAGCCGTTTGCCGTCATCAATGCCGACGATTTCTACGGTCGGGACGCATACCTCCGGGTCGTCGAGTTCTTCCGCACGTCGAATCCACGCCCTGCGGACAAGGACCACTACTGCATGGTGGGCTACGCGCTCAAGCACACGCTGTCGGACGGCGGCGGCGTCAACCGCGGGATCTGCGTGGCCAAGGGGGGCATGCTGGCGGCGGTCGAGGAACACTTCGACATCGTCGGGCGCGCCGACGGACGCTGTGACGGACTCAACCTTCGTCGCGAGCGCGTGGAGATCTCGGGCGAGGCTGTGGCGTCGATGAACTTCTGGGGGTTTACCCCAGCCATCTTCAACCAGATGCGAGAGCACCTTGTCGCGTTCCTCGGCGAGCGCGGCGACGAACCCCAGGCCGAGTGTCTAATCCCGAGCGTCATCGATACACTGGTGCGCACAGGTCGGGCGGATTGCAGGATCCTGCCTACCGAGGCCCATTGGTTCGGTGTCACGCATCCGCACGACAAGCCAGAGGGCATGCGGAACATTCTTGCCTTGATCGCGGCCGGCACCTATCCCAACGTGCTCTGGCCTTGAGTCGAGTCCCACAAGTTTGCGGACGCCTATCGTTGAATCAATTGCCAGGAGAACTTGGATGAAAGCGATGTACAGGATTTCGGCCGCGCTGGCGCTCATCGTTGCGCTGGCCACGCCCGCCACGGCCCAGGAGAAGGTCACGATCTATTCGGCGGCGCCTCAGGACCTGCTCGATCACGTCATCCCGGCGTTCGAGAAGGCAGCCAAGGTCAAGGTCGACGTGATCAAGGGCGGGTCGGGCGATCTGATCAACCGGCTCAAGGCAGAAGCCGGACGGACGTCGGCCGACGTCCTGTTCAGCGTATCGACCGACGTGGTCGAGGCCAACTCGAAACTGTTCTCGAAGTATTCGCCCGAGAACACCAAGTTCCTGGCCGACGCTTTCAAGATCAACGATGCGGCCATTCCGTTCACGGCCGTCGCGACGTCGTTCGGCGTCAACACCAAGCTGCTGACCCCTGCCCAGTACCCCAAGACCTGGATCGATCTGGGCAACCCGCTCTACAAGGGCAAGATCTCCGCCGGCCGGCCGGACAAGTCCGGGTCGGCCTTCATTCAGTTGGCGCTGATCCTGCAGATCTACGGCGAAGAAAAGGGCTGGGGCATCTACGGCAAGATTCTCGACAACGCCGTGCTGTCGAACAGTTCGGGCGCGGTCTCGAAATTCGTCAACGACGGTGAGGCGACCGTCGGCCTGTCCAACGAAGACACCCTGCTGCGCTACAAGGTCGGCGGCGGCCCGGTCGAGTTGCTCTATCCGACCGACGGCACGTCGGCCATCGCCGATGTCATGGCGCTGACTGCCAATCCGGCCAATCCGCAGGGCGGCAAGGCCTTCATCAATTTCATGTTGTCCAAGGAAGCGCAGGAAATCCTGGACTCCGTCGGTCGTCGCCCGGTTCGCGCCGACGTGGTGCCGACGAGCGCGCTGACGCCGCTGAGCAAGCTGAAGCTGGTCAAGTACGACGACGATTGGGCGGGCGCCAACCGCGCGAGGATCCTGGCCAAGTGGAACGAGCTGCTGCTCAACAAGAAGTAGCCGCCCATGGCCCATGTCCAACTGAGGAACATCAGGAAGACCTATGGCACCCATGTCGCCCTGAACGACGTCACTCTCAGCATCGCCCGTGGCGCGTTCTTCACGCTGCTCGGGCCGAGCGGTTGCGGCAAGACGACGCTGCTGCGCGCGATCGCCGGGTTTCATCAACAAGACGCCGGCGACATCCTGCTGGAAGGCCAATCGATCGGGCACCTGGGCGCCAACAAGCGCAACGTGGGCATGGTCTTTCAGGACTACGCGGTCTTTCCGCACCTCAGCGTCTTCGATAACGTGGCCTTCGGCCTGGTGCAGCAGAAGTTGCCGACGGCCGAGATCCGCGAGCGGGTCGGCGCGATCCTGACGACGGTCCAGCTCGATCAGCACGCCGCACGGATGCCGCACCAGCTGAGCGGCGGACAACAGCAGCGCGTCGGCCTGGCACGGGCGTTGGTCATCCGGCCCAAGGTGCTGCTGATGGACGAACCCTTGTCCAATCTCGACGCCAAGCTGCGGGTCGAACTGCGGCGCGACATCCGCACACTGCAGCAGTCGCTGGACATCACCACCGTGTACGTGACGCACGACCAGGAAGAGGCACTGTCGATCTCCGACCAGGTGTGCGTGATGGTCGACGGCGTCGTGCAGCAGGTGGACACGCCCTGGGTCATCTACAACCGCCCTGCCAACCGCTTCGTCGCGTCCTTCGTCGGCAGCAACAACTTCCTTTCACTGGACGTCGATGCCGGCGGCGCGGCGCGCGTGTTGGGCCAGGCGCTGGAGCTCCCCTCCGCGGTGCGCCGCGTGGACGCCAAGGGTCTGGTGGCGTCGATCCGCCCGGAGCAGGTCGTCGTCGACACGGCGTTTGCCGAGCCCGGGGTCCGGGTGCAGGCGACCGTGCGCCAGTCGATGTTCACCGGTCGCGAGTTGCAGCTGTCGGTCGAGGTCGCCGGCCACGGCCTGCTCGACGTGCTGACGGCGCCGAGCGCGGCGATGATGGCCCTCCAGCCAGGCAGCGCGGTGCAGATCGGCATCAAGGCGCAGGACCTGAACTTCTTCGCTGCCGGCGACACCGGCGCCTTGCTGCAATGAAAGCACCGGCCATCGCCGCACCGGTCGGGCCGCGCGGCCGTTTGCCGATCGATTTCTGGTCGGTCGTCATGGCGCTTTCGTTGCTGGTCGTCGCGCTGGTGCTGGTCTGGCCGATCCTGCAGGTCCTGCTGCTCGGGTTCTTCGATCCCGAATCGCACCAGGTTTCCTTCGGCGGCTACGTCAAGCTCCTGACGCATCCGTACTACCTGGGGGCGCTCTGGAACACCGTGCTGGTCGGCGTCGGCGGCATGGTCGGCGCGTGCCTGCTGGGCGTGCCGCTGGCCTATTGCATGGCGCGCTACGTCGTCAAGGGACGCGGCGTGATCACCACGCTGGCCGTCATGGCCCTGGTGTCGCCGCCCTTCATCGGCGCCTATTCGTGGATCGTCGTGCTCGGCAACAGCGGCTGGCTGACCCTGCAGATGAAGTCGCTGGGCGTCACCTTGCCGACCATCTACGGCATGCCCGGCATCATCCTGGTGTTCAGCCTGAAGTTCTTTCCCTTCGTCTACCTGATGACGGAAAGTGCCCTGCGCAACATCAACCGCTCGTTCGAGGAAGCGGCCGAGAACCTCGGATGCAGCTCGCGGCAGCGCTTCTTCAAGGTGACCTTGCCGCTGGTCTTTCCGGCCACGAGTTCCGGCGCCATCCTGTGCTTCGTGCTGTCGATCGCCGACTTCGGCACGCCGTCGATCATCGGCCGCGACTTGCGGACGCTGTCGACGCTGGCCTACAACCAGTACACCTCGGAAATGGGCGGCACGCCGACCATGGCCGTCAGCATATCGATGCTGATGATCGTCATCTCGATGCTGGCAGTGATGCTGCAGCGCCACCTGATCGGCAAGCGACGCTATGCCGGTTCGATGACCAACCGCCATGTGCAAGAGCCGATTGCCGGCCTCCGCGCGGTGGCGGTCCACGCCCTGTGCTACGGCGTCGTCGGGTTGGCGACCTTGCCGATCGCCGTGGTCGTCTACACCTCGTTCCTGCAGACCAAGGGCCCGGTCTTCAGCGGCGGCTTCGGCCTCAACAGCTATGCGCGCGTGATCACCGAAGTGCCGGATGTCATCTTCAACACCTTCAGCTTTTCGCTGATCGCGACCCTGCTCATCACGATGGCCGGCGGGCTCATGTCCTACATCATCGTGCGCCGGGAGTCGAAGTGGGCGGGCTTCCTCGACTCGATCCTGATGGTCCCCTACGTCGTGCCCGGCGTGGTCATGGCCATCGGTTTCCTGCTGACGTTCAACAAGGCGCCGCTCGACCTGGTGGGCACCGGCTCGATCATCGTGCTGATCCTGTTCATCCGGCGGCTGCCCTATGGTGTGCGCGCAACCAGTTCGGTGCTTCGCCAGATCAAGCCGTCGATCGAGGAAGCCGCCGTCAGTCTCGGCGCGTCGCCGGCCAAGGCCTTCCTGACCGTGACCGTGCCGCTGATGCTGCCCGGCATCATTGCCGGCGCGATGATGAGCTTCATCACCGCGATCAACGAGTTGTCGTCGACCCTGTTGCTCTACACCGCGCGGACGACCACGATGCCGGTGAAGGTGTACAGCGCGGTGCTCGATGGCGAGTTCGGCATTGCCGCGGCGTTGTCGACCCTGCTGCTGGTGAGTTCCGGGCTCTGCGTGTACGGCGTGCTGCACTTCTCGCAGTCGAAGGAAAACGCGTTCGTCTGAGCGCAGGCGAGCCCGGGCTAGACCCAGCCGGCATCCACCTTGAACTCCTGCGCGGTGCACATCGCGGCATCGTCGGAGGCCAGAAAGAGCACCATGCGCGCGATGTCGTGCGGCAGCAGCTTGTCGGGCAGGCACTGGTTTCTGGCGATGTCCTCTTCGCCGGCCGCATCGAGCCAGAGCGTCATCTGGCGCTCCGTCATGACCCAGCCGGGAGACACCGTGTTGATGCGGATCCGGTCCTTGCCGAGGGTCTTGGCCAGGCCACGCGTCAACCCGTTCACCGATGACTTGGCGATCGCGTAGCACGGGAACCCCGCACCCTTGCCCTGCCACCCGGTGGAGCCCAGGTTGATGATCGAGCCCTGGCCCAGCCTGCGCATGCCCGGCACCACGGCTTGAATGGCGAACAATGCCGGCCGTTCGTTGATCGCCATGCGGTCCTCGTAGTAGGCCGGCGTGATCTGCTCGAGCGTGTGCCGGTCGTCGTTGGCGACGTTGTTGACCAGCACCGAGAAGTCCCCCAGCGCTTGCGCGGCAGCGGCCATCGTCGACTGAAGGGCCTCGATGTCCCGGACGTCGCACGCCTGCCACCAAGGGCGCGGCAGTCCGGCCTCGGCCAGGCCCGTGACAAGACCTTCGCTGGCTTCGCGGGCCACGTCGATGAAGGCCACGCGCGCACCTTGCTGTGCGAAAGCCGTGACGATGGCGGCACCGATGCCGCTGCCACCGCCGGTCACGAACACCGAGCGACCGCGCAAGCTCGGGAACGTTGCCAGGGTCTCCGCGGCTGGAACGGGCCTCGATCCGGTGGGAACAGTGTTCATGGTCATGGGCCCGTCGGGAAGAACGGCGCGTTGCGCCGCTCGCCAAGAAAAAAGCCCCTGATGGACAGGGGCCCGGACTGGCTGGCGGAGTCGGAGGGATTCGAACCCTCGATGCGCTTTTGGCACATACTCCCTTAGCAGGGGAGCACCTTCGGCCACTCGGTCACGACTCCAGTGGCGCGGATTCTAGCAGCGGACCCTGCTGCGCACGATGGGTCAGGCAGTGACGGGGCCGCCCTCCAATTCGAACGCCCGGTGAAGTGCACGCACCGCGAGTTCCATGTACTTTTCGTCGATGACCACGCTGGTCTTGATCTCGCTCGTCGAGATCATCTGGATGTTGATGCCCTCCTCGGACAGCGTGCCGAACATCTTGGCTGCGACGCCAACGTGGCTCTTCATGCCGATGCCGACGATGCTGACCTTGCAGATGCGCGGGTCACCGCTCACCTCGGCCGCACCCGTGGCCGGAGCCACCTGGCTCTTCAGCAGGTCGAGCGTGCGCTGGTAGTCGTTGCGATGCACGGTGAACGAGAAATCGGTCTTGCCGTCGCGCGACACGTTCTGGATGATCACGTCGACGTCGATGTTGGCCTCGGCCACGGCACCGAGGATGCGGTAGGCCACGCCCGGCTTGTCGGGCACCCCGAGCACGGTGACCTTGGCTTCGTCGCGGTTGAAGGCGATACCCGAGACAACGGCTTGTTCCATGTTTGCATCTTCCTCGAAAGTGATCAGCGTGCCCGACTTGGCTTCTTCTTCGATCGGGATGTCCCAGTCGGTGAAGCTCGACAGCACGCGCAGCGGCACGCGGTACTTGCCGGCGAACTCAACCGACCGGATCTGCAGCACCTTGGAGCCCAGGCTGGCCATCTCGAGCATCTCCTCGAAGCTGACGGTGGTCAGCCGCCGGGCCTCGGGCACGACGCGGGGGTCGGTGGTGTAGACGCCGTCGACATCGGTGTAGATCAGGCACTCGTCCGCCTTCATCGCAGCGGCGACCGCCACCGCCGAGGTGTCGCTGCCGCCGCGGCCCAGCGTCGTCACGCGGCCCTCGCTGTCGATGCCCTGGAAGCCGGTGATGATGACCACGCGGCCCGCGGCCAGATCGGCCCGCACCTTGGTGTCGTCGATGCTCTCGATGCGCGCCTTGGTGTAGGCCGAGTCGGTGACGATCGGAACCTGCCAGCCGGCGTAGCTGACCGCATCCAGCCCCTCGGTCATCAGCGCGAGGGACAGCAGCCCGACCGAAACCTGCTCGCCGGTGGCGGCGATGGTGTCGAGTTCGCGCATCACGGCCGTCGTCGTCTGCGCCGGCGAGACTTCCTTGGCGAGTGCGAGCAGGCGGTTGGTTTCGCCGCTCATCGCCGACGGGACGACGACGATCTGGTGCCCCGCGCGGACCCACTTGGCCACGCGCTTGGCGACGTTTCGAATGCGCTCGGTCGACCCCATCGAGGTGCCGCCGTATTTGTGAACGATCAGTGCCATGGCAGGTCCGGAGCTTCTTGTCGCGGGCAAAGCGGGCTATTTTATCGGCCTGCGTTGTGCCGCCAGTGTGCGGGTCACGGCTGACGCACCCATGACAGGGCGAACTGCGGTTCGCCAGCCGCTGCCTGCGCTCGCGCATCGATGCCCAGGCCGGGCACGAACAGCAGCCGGCCATCGGCGTCGAACAGCAACGGCGCATCGCGTTGCCATGCCGGCACGCCGGCGGCCTGGAACTGCTTCTTCAGGCTTCGCGGCGGTGTGCCCGGCGCACGCTGGAAACGTTCGCCACCCTCGCGGGCGCGCCACAGTGCCAGCCGCACGCTGGCCGGCGTCACGCCGCCCTCTCCCGCCGCGATGACACGCAGTGCCCCACCCTGCCCCGCCACCGGATACAGACCGGGGCCGGTGACGCCGGCTCGCTGCGGCAATGGGGCGCGCCCTGGTCTGTCGTCGTCAGGCGGCAGATGCGTCGCCTCGAGCCGACCGCGGTAGCGCCGCAGCGTGACCGCGCCGCACGGCCACTGGGCCAGACCGGTTGCGGGCAGTTCCTGCATCAGACGATCGATCAGCGACTGCGGGGCCCCGCGGTCGAGCCGCATGCGCAGCCATGCACGCAAGGCATTGGCGCGGCGCGCAGGGCTGAGACCGCGCCAGGGCATGAGGCGCAATGCGGCGCCGTCGCACACTGCAGCAAGGTCGGCGTGCGTGAACTCGGCCAATGCCGCCTGCGCCTCGGCACAGCGCGCCGCCGCATCGGCCAGCACGGTCTCGGCATCCGGAAAGGCCTGGCGCAATGCGGGCATCACCTGGGCCCGCAGACGACTGCGCGCGTAGCGCGGATCGGCATTGCTCGGGTCGTCGACGCACCTCAGGCGGTGGCGGCGGGCGTACTGTTCGATCGCCGCATGCGAATGGTTCAACCAGGGCCGGATCCAGACGATGCGATCCCGCTCTACCCGCTGCGGCATCGCCGCCAGCCCGGCCGGGCCGGCACCACGCAGCGCCTGCAGCAGGAAGGTTTCGGCCTGGTCGCGGCGGTGATGCGCCAGCAAGACGATGTCGGCCCCTGCGTCACCGGCCATCGCGGTGAGTGCGAGGTAGCGGCGGTGACGTGCCCACGCCTCGACGCTCTCGCCGGCCGACGGTCGGCCAGCGAGGCGCTGCATCGCGAAGCGCAGCGGCCAGCCCTCGGCTCGCCAGCGTCGGCAGGTGGCGGCGACGAAATCCGCCCAGTCGTCGGCGGCCGGCTGCAAGCCATGATGCACGTGCAGCGCGACGACCTCGATGCCGAGCGGCTTGGCCGCGCGCAATGTGCAGTGCAGCAGCGCCATCGAATCGCGGCCGCCGCTGACGGCCACCGCGACAATCCCGGGCGTCGCCCCCGAGGCACTTCGCACCGCCCCCCCGAGGGGGATTGAGCGCCTTGGGAGCGGCCCGGCGGCGCTCACCGCGCCTTGGTGTCGCCGAAGCGGCCGTAGGACTGCAGGCGCTGGTAGCGGCGGTCGAGCAGTTCCTTGGGCTTCAGGTCCACCACCTGGCGCAACGCATCGCCGAGCGCGCGCTTGAGCGACGCGCTCATCGCCTTCGGGTCGCGGTGCGCACCGCCGACCGGCTCGCTGACGATCTTGTCGACCAGGCCCAGCGCCTTCAGGCGGTGCGCGGTGATGCCCAATGCTTCGGCGGCCTCGGCAGCGCGCTCGGTCGACTTCCACAGGATCGATGCGCAGCCTTCGGGCGAGATCACCGAGTACACGGAGTACTGCAGCATCAGCAACTGGTCGCCGACCGACAGCGCCAATGCGCCCCCCGATCCGCCCTCGCCGATGATCGTGACGATGATCGGCACCTCCAGCTGCGCCATCTCGAAGATGTTGTGGCCGATGGCTTCGCTCTGTCCGCGCTCCTCGGCGCCAACGCCGGGGTAGGCGCCCGGGGTGTCGACGAAGGTGAACAACGGCAGCTTGAACTTCTCGGCCACGCGCATCAACCGCAGCGCCTTGCGGTATCCCTCGGGCCGGCTCATGCCGAAGTTTCGCGCCGCGCGCTCCTTGGTGTCGCGGCCTTTCTGCTGGCCGATGACCATGCAGGCCTGGCCATTGAATCGCGCCAGCCCACCGATGATCGACAAGTCGTCTGCATACGATCGGTCACCGTGCAGTTCCACGAAGTCGGTGAACAGATCGGCCACGTAGTCGAGCGTGTAGGGGCGCTGCGGGTGGCGCGCGATCTGCGTCACCTGCCAGGGCGTCAGGTGCGCGTAGATGTCCTTGGTCAGCTGCTGGCTCTTCTTGTCCAGCCGGTCGATCTCGTCGGAGATGTCGACTGCAGATTCGTTCTGCACGTAGCGCAACTCTTCGATCTTGGCGTCGAGCTCGGCAATCGGCTGCTCGAATTCGAGGAAGTGGCGTTTGCTCATGCGTTCAATCTCCTCAGTATTCCACCGGCAGCGGATCGAGGCTGCGCCAGAGATACCAGGTGGCCACGGACTTGAAGGGGGCCCAGGCTTCGCCGACCTCGCGGGCCTCGGCGCGGGTGACCGGTTCGCCGCTGAAATAGTTGACGCTGATGCCCTTGATCAGCCCGAGGTCGTCGAGCGGCATCACGTTCGGGCGCATCAGGTGGAAGATCAGGAACATCTCGGCCGTCCAGCGGCCGATGCCGCGGATCGCCACCAGCTCGTCGATGATGGCTTCGTCGTCCATCTGCTGCCACTGGCGCACATGCACCAGGCCGCCCTCGAAATGCTTGGACAGGTCGCGCAGGTACTCCACCTTGCGGGCCGACAGACCGGCGCTGCGCATCGTCGGCCACCTCCAGCGCGAGCACGCCCTGCGGACTCAGCCGGGTCGCCGGCGCCGGCAGCAACGTCGCAAAACGGTCCCACACCGATTGCGCCGCCTTGACCGAAATCTGCTGGCCGACGATCGAGCGCGCCAGCGTCGTGAAGGCATCGCCACGGCTCTGCAGGCGGGCCTCGCCGAAACGCGGGATCAGCTTCTTCATCACCCGATCGCGCCGGGCCAGGTGCTTGCAGGCCTCGTCCCAGTAGCCCGGCGTGACGATCGCGAGGTGCAGCCGCGGCCTGGGTCCGTACCATGATCACGCCCTGATCCAGGTGGTGCCCTGGGCCGAGTCTTTCAGCTCGACGCCGTGGTCGGCGAGTTGCTTGCGAATGCGATCGGCCTCGGCGAAATTGCGCGCCTTCTTGGCGGCGTGCGCGTTCGGCGATCAGTGCGTCGATGGCCGATTCAGCCAGCCGGTGCTGCCGCTGCCGCCTTGCAGGTAGGCGCGCGGCGCCTGCTGCAGGATGCCCAGCGTGGCGCCCAGCGAGCGCAGCAGCGAAGCAGTCTGTGGCGCGCGCGTGCGATTCAGCTCGCTGGCCAGCTCGAACAACACCGCCAGCGCCAGCGGCGTATTGAAGTCTTCGTTCATCGCGTCGCGGAAGGAAGCCGCAGACGGGCTGCGACCAATCGACCGGCGCGGCGCGCGCCCTCGAAGCCATCCAGCGCGGTGTACAGCCGGCGCAGCGCCGTGCGCGCATCGTCGAGGTGGGTGTCGCTGAAATTGAACGGGCTGCGGTAATGCGTGCGCAGCATGAAGAAGCGCAGCGTCTCGCCGTCGTACCGCTTGAGCACATCGCGGATCGTGAAGAAGTTGCCCAGCGACTTGGACATCTTCTCGTTGTCGACGTTGAGAAAACCGTTGTGCAGCCAATAGCGGGCGTATGTGCCGCCGCTTGCACCCTCGCTCTGCGCGATCTCGTTCTCGTGATGCGGGAACTGCAGGTCCATGCCCCCGCCGTGGATGTCGAAGGGCTCGCCGAGCAAGGCGCAACTCATGGCGGAACACTCGATGTGCCAACCCGGCCGGCCGGGGCCATACGGGCTCGGGTACCTGGCATCGTCGGGCTCGTCGGACTTGGCGGCCTTCCACATCACGAAGTCCAGCGGATCGTCCTTGCCCTCGAGCACCGCCACGCGTTCGCCGGCGCGCAGCTCGTCCAGGCTCTTGCCCGACAGCTTGCCGTAGCCAGGAAACTTGCGCACCGCAAAGTTGACGTCGCCTGCCGCCGAACGGTAGGCCAGTCCCTTCTTCTCGAGCCGGTCGATCAGGCCGAGCATCTGCGGCACGTAATCGGTGGCGCGCGGCTCATGGGTCGGCGTGGCAATGCCGAGCGAACCGATGTCCTGGCGCATGGCCTCGATCATCTCGTCGGTCAGCGCGCGAATGGTGATGTGACGCTCCAGTGCGCGCTTGATGATCTTGTCATCGATGTCGGTGATGTTGCGCACATAGGTCACGTCGTAGCCGAGCGTGCACAGCCAGCGATAGATCACGTCGAAGGCCATCATCATGCGCGCGTGGCCCATGTGGCACAGATCGTAGATCGTCATGCCGCAGACGTACATGCCGACCTTGCCCGGCCGCAGCGGATGAAAGTCCTCGAGCGAACGGGTCAGCGTGTTGTGGATGCGCAGGGCCATCGCGGTGGGAAACGTGACAGCGGCCTCGGTGCAGATCGTTGCAGGAGGCCGCTCGGTAGAATCGCGACCCAGTATAGCGGGCCGGTTGCCTGCGCCGATGGAGTCCAAGCTCAATGAAAACCCGTCTTGCGATCGCTTTGTGTACCGTCGCGCTGTGTGCGCCGGCGCTGGCCCAGAAGGTGCGCCTGGCCACCAGCCTGGGCGATATCGTGGTCGAACTCGACCAGGCCAAGGCGCCGAAGACCGTCGACAACTTCCTGCAGTACGTCAACGCCGGCCACTACGACGGCACGGTGTTTCACCGGGTGATCGACAACTTCATGATCCAGGGCGGCGGCATGAAGGCCGACATGAGCGAGAAGCCGACGCGCGCGCCGATCCCGCTGGAAAGCCGCAACGGCCTGACAAACCTGCGCGGCACGCTGGCGATGGCGCGCACGATGGATCCGAACTCGGCCACTGCCCAGTTCTTCATCAACCTCAAGGACAACGCGTTCCTCGATCAGGCCAACTCGCGTGACGGCAATGGCTATGCGGTGTTCGGCAAGGTGGTCGCGGGGATGGACGTGGTCGACAAGATCAAGGCGGTGCCCACCGGCAACAAGGGACCGCATCAGAACGTGCCGCTCGAACCGGTGACGATCAAGAAAGCTTCTTTGGAGAAATGACATGACCAAGACCGTCGAGATGATCACCAACGCAGGCACGATGCGCATCGAGCTCGATGACGTCAAGGCACCGCTCAGCGTGGCCAACTTCCTGGCCTACGCCGCCAAGGGCCACTACGACAACACGGTGTTCCACCGTGTCATCAAGGGTTTCATGGTCCAGGGTGGCGGCTTCGAGCCGGGCATGAAGCAGAAGCCCACCGACGCACCGATTGCCAACGAGGCCAACAACGGCTTGAAGAACCTGCACTACACGCTGGCGATGGCGCGCACTTCGGCGCCGCATTCGGCGACGGCGCAGTTCTTCATCAACACCACGGACAACGGCTTCCTTGATTTCAAGAGCGAATCGCCGCAAGGCTGGGGCTACGCGGTGTTCGGCCGCGTCGTGTCGGGCACCGAGGTGGTCGATGCCATCGAAGGCGTGCGCACGGGCCGCAAGGGCATGCACGACGACGTGCCGCTGGAAGACGTGGTGATCCAGCGCGTGGTCGCCGTCTGAGCGCCTGCACCGTCGGCAGCGTGGCATGAGCGCGTTCACGCTGGCGTTGCCGACCTTCTATGAGATCGATGCCGCTGCAGATTGGCGCGTGATCGAGTTCATCTCCGACCTGCACCTGAGCCCCCAGCAGCCGATGACGGTGGCGGCCTGGGCCGATTACCTCGAGGGCAGCCAGGCCGATGCGATCTACATCCTCGGCGACCTGTTCGAGGTCTGGATCGGCGACGATGCCCGGCAGCCGGGCCGCTTCGAGCACCAGACCGCCGCCGTGCTGGCCGATGCCGCCAGCCGCCGCACGATGGGGTTCATGGCCGGCAATCGCGATTTCCTCGTCGGCGCCGAGATGCTGCAGTCCTGCGGGCTGGCAGCGCTTCCCGACCCGACCCTGTTGTCGGCCTGGGACCATCGCATTCTGCTGACGCATGGCGATGCGTTGTGCCTGTCCGATACGGCCTACCAGGCCTTTCGCGCGCAGGTTCGCAGCGCCGCCTGGCGCAACCGGTTCCTGGCCCAACCCCTGGCCACGCGCGAGCGGCTCGCACGCGAGATGCGTGATGCCAGCGAGGCCACCAAGCGGGGCCGCGCGCCGCTCGACTGGGGCGACGTCGATGCGGCGACCGCCGTCGCGTGGATGCATGCCGCAGGCAGCCACACCATGGTGCATGGCCACACCCACCGGCCGGGCAGCGAGGTGCTGGCGCCGGGCTACACGCGCCACGTATTGAGCGACTGGGATTGCGACGGCGCGCCCGCACGCGCCCAGGTGTTGCGCCTGACGCGCGACGGCTTCACGCGGATCGACCTGACGCCGTGATCCGGCGAATCATCGACGCGCTGCGACAGCGCCGCGAACAACGCACCCTCGCTCGTCGCGCGATCTCCGACGACCTCTGGCAGCAGGCCATGGTGCGCCTGCCTTTCATCGCCCGACGTTCGCCACAGGACCTGGCTCGTCTGCGCCGCATGGCCAGCCTGTTTCTCGACCGCAAGGAGTTCAGCGGCGCCGGTGGCTTCGTCGTCGACGATGCCATCGCCCTGTCGGTGGCTCTGCAGGCCTGCCTGCCGATACTCGAACTCGGCATCGAACAGTACGACGCCTTTGTCGGCATCGTGATGCATGCCGACGCGGTGGTGGCCGAGCGCGAGATCACCGATGAACAAGGCATCGTGCACCGCTATGACGAAGTGCTTGCCGGCGAGGCGATGGAAGGCGGCCCGGTGATGCTGAGCTGGGCCGACGTGCACCCGGCCGACGCCGCCGACGCAGCGTCCGGCGCCTACAACGTCGTGATCCATGAGTTTGCCCATGTGCTGGACATGCGCGACGGTGCGCCCGACGGCGTGCCGCTGTTGTCGAGCGCCAAGGAGCGCGCAGCGTGGCTGGCGGTGCTGATGCCCGAGTACGACCGCTTCTGCGAGCGGGTGGTCTGTGGCCACGACACCGTGCTCGATGCCTATGCCGCCGAATCGCCCGACGAGTTCTTCGCGGTGGCGTCGGAGGCCTTCTTCGTCACACCGGGCGAGCTGAAAGAAGAACAGCCGGCGTTGTACCGGCTGCTCGCGTCGTATTACCGGCAGGACCCGGCCAGCCTGTAGGTCAGGACGTCGTCGCCGGCTCGGCTTTCGGCTTGTCGCTCTTCTTCGGCGGCTGGATGTCGAGCACGGTGTTGCCCGCGTCGTCGACGTCGACCGTCAATCGCCCGCCATCGACCAGGCGACCGAAGAGCAACTCGTCGGCCAGCGCGCGGCGCACCGTGTCCTGGATCAGCCGCTGCATCGGCCGCGCGCCCATCAGCGGGTCGAAGCCCTTCTTGGCCAGGTGGGCGCGCAGCTTGTCGGTGAACGCGACTTCGACCTTCTTCTCGGCCAGCTGGCTTTCGAGCTCGAGCAGGAACTTGTCGACCACGCGCATGATGATTTCTTCATCGAGGGCACGGAAGCTGATCGTGGCATCGAGCCGGTTGCGGAACTCCGGCGTGAACAGCCGCTTCAGGTCGGCCATCTCGTCACCGGCCTCGCGCTTGGTGGTGAAACCGATCACCGCCTTGTTCATCGTCTCTGCGCCGGCGTTGGTGGTCATGATGATCACCACGTTGCGGAAGTCGGCCTTGCGCCCGTTGTTGTCGGTCAGCGTGCCGTGGTCCATCACCTGCAGCAGCACGTTGAACACGTCCGGGTGCGCCTTCTCGATCTCGTCGAGCAACAGCACCGAGTGCGGCTTCTTCGAGATCGCCTCGGTCAGCAGACCGCCCTGGTCGAAACCGACATAGCCCGGCGGCGCGCCGATCAGCCGGCTGACGGCGTGTCGCTCCATGTACTCGCTCATGTCGAAGCGGATCAGCTCGATGCCCAGGATGAAGGCCAGCTGCTTGGCGACTTCGGTCTTGCCGACGCCGGTCGGGCCGCTGAAGAGGAACGAGCCGATGGGTTTTTCCGGCCGTCCCAGCCCCGAGCGCGCCATCTTGATGGCCGCAGCCAGCGCGTCGATCGCCGGGTCCTGGCCGAACACCACGCTCTTCAGATCGCGGTCGAGCGTCTTCAGCTTGCTGCGGTCGTCGCTCGACACCGAAGCCGGCGGAATGCGCGCGATCTTCGAGACGATCTCCTCGACCTCGCTGCGCGTGATCGTCTTCTTCTGCTTGTTCTTGGGCAGGATGCGCTGCGCCGCACCGGCCTCGTCGATGACGTCGATCGCCTTGTCGGGCAGGTGACGGTCGTTGATGTACTTGGCCGAGAGTTCGGCGGCGGCCTGCAGTGCACCGAGCGCGTACTTGACGTTGTGATGCTCCTCGAAGCGCGACTTCAAGCCCTTCAAGATCTCGACCGTCTGCTCGACCGAGGGCTCCACGACGTCGACCTTCTGGAAGCGCCGTGACAGTGCCGCGTCCTTCTCGAAGATGCCGCGGTATTCGGTGAAGGTGGTCGCGCCGATGCACTTGATCTGTCCGTTGGACAGCGCCGGCTTCAACAGGTTGCTGGCGTCGAGCGTGCCGCCCGAAGCCGCGCCCGCCCCGATCAGGGTGTGGATCTCGTCGATGAACAGGATCGCGCCGGTCTGGTCCTTCAACTGCTTCAGCACGCCCTTCAGGCGCTGCTCGAAGTCGCCGCGGTACTTGGTGCCCGCCAGCAGCGCGCCCATGTCGAGCGCGTAGACGTTGGCGTCGGCCAGGACCTCGGGCACATCGCCCTGCGTGATGCGCCAGGCCAGGCCTTCGGCGATCGCCGTCTTGCCGACGCCCGCCTCGCCGACCAGCAGCGGATTGTTCTTGCGCCGCCGGCACAGGACCTGGATCACCCGCTCCACCTCGGCATCGCGGCCGATCAGCGGGTCGATGCGGCCATCCCTGGCCAGCTGGTTCAGGTTCTGCGTGAACTGATCGAGCGGCGACGACTTGGCCTCGGTCGCGTCCTCCTTCTCAGCCTCGCTGCCGCTGCTGTCGTTGGACTTCGAAGGCTCCGGCGGGTCGCTCTTCTTGATGCCGTGGGCAATGAAGTTGACGACGTCCAGCCGGGTCACGCCCTGCTGGTGCAGGTAGTAGACGGCGTGCGAGTCCTTCTCGCCGAAGATCGCCACCAGCACGTTGGCGCCGGTGACTTCCTTCTTGCCACTGCCGGTGGACTGCACATGCATGATCGCGCGCTGGATCACGCGCTGGAAGCCGAGCGTCGGCTGCGTGTCGACCTCCTCGTCGCCGCCGACGGTGGGCGTGTTCTCCTTGATGAACGCGGTCAGGCTCTTGCGCAGGTCCTCGATGTTGGCCGCGCAGGCGCGCAGCACCTCGGCCGCCGACGGGTTGTCCAGCAGCGCCAGCAGCAGGTGCTCGACAGTGATGAATTCGTGGCGCTGCTGGCGCGCCTCGACGAACGCCATGTGCAGGCTGACTTCCAACTCTTGCGCAATCATGCGGCCTCCATAATGCATTGCAGCGGGTGGCCGGCGCGTTTGGCAGCGGCTTGCACCAGTTCGACTTTGGTCGCGGCGATGTCCCTGCTGTAGACACCGCACACCCCACGACCCTCGTGGTGGATCTTGAGCATGATCTGCGTGGCCGTGTCGATGTCACGCAGGAAGTATTCCTGCAGCACCAGCACCACGAACTCCATCGGCGTGTAATCGTCGTTGAGCAGCACCACCTGGTACAGCTTGGGCGGTTCGACACGCTGTTCCTGTCGCTCGGCCAGCACCGTGCCCTGCCCCTCGTCGCGGTCGGGCGACGGCGGCGGTTTGGGTGGCAGTGATGGCGGGTCGGCAGGCATGAAGCGATTCTATCGAGTCGGCGTGCGCGCGCAGCCAGCGCGGGTATCCGGTGGTCGCCGGCCCGGCAACTCGGCCTGGCCGCCGGCAGCCTGGACACAACCTTGACACCCTGCGGCCAATGTCTGGACAATTCTCCCCGCCAGCGGGTTACCCGCGCGGCGGCAGGAGTGCACAAAATGGCTTTCGGCAGTGTCAAGTGGTTCAACGATGCCAAGGGTTTCGGATTCATCGAGCCCGAGGCCGGCGGTGATGACGTCTTTGCGCACTTCTCGTGCATCCAGATGGACGGCTTTCGCACCTTGAAACAGGGCGCCCGGGTGTCCTACGACCTCGTTCAGGGCCCGAAAGGCGACCAGGCGCAGAACATCCGCCCGGTCGACGGCCAGGGCCAGCCGTTGACGGCACAGCAGCAAGGGGCTGCCGCCTGATCGCGGCTTGGGGTCGACACGAAAAAGCCCGCCGATCGGCGGGCTTTTTGCTGCCAGCTACCGCCCCTGCGGCCGGCGCTACATGTGGTCGATCATCACCTGGCCGAAGCCCGAGCACGAGACCTGTGTCGCACCTTCCATCAAGCGTGCGAAGTCGTAGGTGACCTTCTTCGACAGGATCGAGCGCTCCATCGAGGCGATGATCAGGTCGGCGGCTTCGGTCCAACCCATGTGTCGCAGCATCATCTCGGCCGACAGGATCTCGGAGCCCGGGTTGACGTAGTCCTTGCCGGCGTACTTCGGCGCCGTGCCATGGGTGGCCTCGAACATCGCCACCGAGTCGCTCAGGTTGGCGCCAGGAGCGATGCCGATGCCGCCCACCTGCGCCGCCAGCGCGTCGGAGACGTAGTCGCCGTTGAGGTTGAGCGTCGCGATCACCGAGTACTCGGCCGGACGCAGCAGGATCTGCTGCAGGAAGGCGTCGGCGATCGAGTCCTTGACCGTGATCTCGCGGCCGGTCTTCGGATTCTTGAACTTGCACCACGGGCCGCCGTCGATCGGCACCGCGCCGAACTCACGCTGCGCCAGCGCGTAGCTCCAGTCGCGGAAGCCCCCTTCGGTGAACTTCATGATGTTGCCCTTGTGCACGATCGTCACGCTGGGCTTGTCGTTGTCGATGGCGTACTGGATCGCCTTGCGCACCAGGCGCTCGGTGCCCTCGCGCGAGACCGGCTTGATGCCGATGCCCGAGGTGTTCGGGAAGCGGATCTTCTTGACGCCCATCTCTTCGGTGAGGAACTTGATGAGCTTCTTCGCCTTGTCGCTCTCGGCCTCGAACTCGATGCCGGCGTAGATGTCTTCCGAGTTCTCGCGGAAGATCACCATGTGCGTCTTCTCGGGCTCCTTCAACGGGCTCGGCACGCCCTTGAAGTACTGGATCGGCCGCAGGCAGACGTAGAGATCGAGTTCCTGGCGCAGCGCCACGTTCAGGCTGCGGATGCCACCGCCGACCGGCGTGGTCAGCGGCCCCTTGATCGACACCACGTAGTCGCGCACCGCGTGCAGCGTCTCCTCCGGCAGCCAGACATCCGGGCCATAGATCCTGGTCGACTTCTCGCCAGCGTAGACCTCCATCCAGTGGATCTTGCGCTTGCCGCCATAGCTCTTGGCCACCGCCGCGTCGACCACCTTGATCATCACTGGCGTGATGTCCAGGCCGGTGCCGTCGCCCTCGATGTACGGAATGATCGGTTGAGCGGGTACGTTGAGCGAGTAGTCGTCGTTGACGGTGATCTTCTGACCGCCTTCGGGGACCTTGATGTGCTGGTACATGGTGGGCGCGGGCTCCGGGTTAGGGCAATCGTTCTCGAGCGGGAAATTCTAGTTCACGCACCCAACGGGGCCTTACAGCGCCGAGCGCTGCCGCTGCCGCTTGTAGCGAAGCCGGCGTGCCTCCTTGGGATCGACCGTGAGCGCGCGGTAGACCTCCACCCGGTCGCCATTGCGCAGCAGCCAGTCTGGCGCCTGCAGGCGCCCCCAGACGCCACAGCGCACGGTCTCCAGCATCAGGTGGTGGCGCTCGAGCAAGCCGCTCGCGCGCAGTGCGGCAGCGACCGTGCTGCCGGCCGTCAGCGTCAATGCCACGACCTCCACCTGCCGCGGTCGCGGGCTGTAGGCCACCTCGATGCTGATCGGCGTCGTGCGGCCGAGCGTCTCAACGGGGTCCATGCACCTGCTCCGCACGTTGAACGAACGAGTCGACGAAGGTGTTGGCGATGCGGTCGAAGACGGGGCTGACCACGGCCTCGAGCGCCGCGCTGGCAAACGTGTAGCGCAGTTCGAACTCGATCCGGCAGGCCTGAGGCTCGCCCTCCGGAGCCAGACCGGCGCGGCCGAGCGGCAGGAAGCGCCAGGTGCCATCGAGTTGCGAGAACGGCCCGTCGACCAGTTGCACCTGCACCTGCACGCCGGGCTGGTGCAGGTTGCGGGTGGTGAAGGCGTGGCGCACGCCGCCTTTGGCCAGCGTCAGGCGGGCCGTCATGCCCGCGTCGTCGCGTTGCAGCACGTCGGCGCGCTCGCACCACGGCAGAAACACCGGGTAGTCCTCGATCGCGGTCACGAGGTCGTACATCTCGCGTGGCGAGTACCACAGCAGGACGGACTTCTTGACGTGCTTCATCTCAGTACCGCCACGGCCGCTCCGAAGGGTACTGAGCGCCCCCTCCGGGGGGCAGCGAACGAAGTGAGCTTGGGGGCCGTCCATACAATCGACCGATTCTAGAAGCGCCCTTCATGTCCATCGCCGAGAACCGCCGCGCCCGTTTCGAGTACCACATCGAAGAGACCTACGAGGCCGGCATGGTGCTGAGCGGTTGGGAGATCAAGGCCATCCGCGCCGGCCAGGTGCAGTTGACCGACGGCTACGTCGTCATCCGCGACGGCGAGCTGTACCTGATCGGCTGCCGCATCAACGCGCTGCGCTCGGCGTCGACGCATGTGCAGCCCGAGCCCGACCGGACCAAGAAGCTGCTGATGCACAAGGAAGAGATCCGCCGCCTGATCGGCAAGGTCGAGCAAAAAGGCTTCACATTGGTGCCACTGGACTTGCACTACAAGGGCGGCCGCGTGAAGGTGACGATCGCGCTGGCCAAGGGCAAGGCCGAGCACGACAAACGAGACACCGAGAAGAAACGTGACTGGGAAGAGAAAAGGGCCGACTGATGAGACACAAGGTCTCATCAGGCCCGAAGGGCTGAGCGGCGCAGCCGCTCGAGGGCCGTTTCGCGCGCAGCGCACAAGGGCCGACTGATGAGACACAAGGTGTCAGGCCCGAAGAACTGACAGTGCCTGCTCGACATCGGCGATCAGGTCGTCGACGGCCTCCAGGCCGAGGCAGAAGCGCACCAGTACTCCCCGGTACGGCGTTGGCCGGTCGCGAATCGCCGCTGCGCGATACGGCACCGCCAGGCTGATCGGCCCGCCCCAGGACCAGCCGATGCGAAACAGGCGCAGGGCGTCGACGAACGCATCGACCTGCGCCGGCGCGAATCGGGCATCGACTTCGACGGTCACCAGTCCCGCCGCGGCGCGGCAATGCGATTGCCAGTGCGCGTGGCCAGGCGATCCTGGCAGCGCCGGGTGAAGGACGCGGGCGAACTCCCCTCGCGTGCTGCACCAGTGGCTGAAGGCGCGGCCGGCCTGGTCTTGCGCCGCATAGCGCAGCGGCAGCGACGGCAGCGAACGCAGCACGGCCTCGACATCGTTGACGCCCACGCCGTGGCCGACGCGGCTGCGCGACAGCGCCAGCTTGCGGTACAGCGCATCGTCACGGCAGACCACCGAGCCCATCAGCACATCGCCGCCGCCCGACGGGTACTTGGTCAGCGCGTGGATCGTGACGTCGACGCCCTGCCCCTGGCCCAGATCGAAGGCGTCGAAAGCCAGCCCCGCGCCCCAGGTGTTGTCGAGCGCGACGACGGCCTGCGGGGCACGCTCGCGCACGGTGCGCACGAGCGTTCGCAGATCGGGAAACTCGAGCGTCACCGAACCGGCTGCTTCGAGCCAGACCAGCCTGGTCGCCGGCGTGATCGCCGCCGCCAGCGTGGCGACGTCGAGTGGGTCGTACAGTGCGTGCGTGATGCCCCAGCGCGCCAGCTCGTGCTGCGTGAAGGTCTTGTTCGGGCCATAGGCGTTGTCGGGCAGCAGCAGGTGGTCACCGCTGGCCAGCAGCGCGATGTCCACCAGCGTGATCGCCGCCAGCCCACTGCTCACCAGCATGCAATGCGTGCCGCCCTCGAGCGACGCCAGCCGCGCCTCGAGCGTGAAGGTGGTCGGCGTGCCGTGCAGGCCGTAGGTGTATGCGCCGCGGTCGACCCAGGTGCGCGAGCGCAGCGCGGCGACGGTCGGGAAGAAGACCGTCGAGCCCTTCGCCACCGGCACGACCGGCGAGGCGAAGCCCTCCGGCGCCTGGTAGGCGTGGTGGATCAGATCGGTGCTGCGGTCGGTCATCGCTATAGCGGTTGGGCAATCAGATCGTGGCCATCGGCGGCGATGACCCTGGCGCGGGTGAACTCGCCCACCTTCAGCACCTTGCTGGCCTTGTCCGGCGGCAGGAGGCGCACCGTGCCGTCGATCTCCGGCGCGTCGGCGTAGCTGCGTCCGACACCGCCCTTGCGGCCGAGCGCCGGCGCGCTGTCGACCAGCACCTGCATCGTCGCGCCGATGCGCCGCTGCAGGCGCGCTGCCGAAACGCGCTCGGCCACGGCCATGAAGCGCGCCCGGCGCTGCTCGCGCACGTCGGTCGGCAAGGCGCCCGGCAATTCGTTCGCCGCCGCGCCCTTGACCGGCGAGTAGGCGAAGCAGCCGGCGCGGTCGATGCCAGCCTCTTCGACGAATTGCAGCAGGTGCTCGAACTCGGCTTCCGTCTCGCCGGGAAAGCCGGCGATGAAGGTGCTGCGCACCACCAGCTCGGGGCACAGCTCGCGCCAGCGCGCCAGGCGTTCGAGGTTCTTCTCGCCGCTGGCCGGACGCTTCATGCGCCGCAGCACGTCGGGATGCGAGTGCTGGAACGGCACGTCCAGGTAGGGCAGCACGCGGCCCGCCGCCATCAGCGGCAGCACCTCGTCGACATGCGGGTACGGGTAGACGTAGTGCAGGCGCACCCAGGCACCGTGGGCATCGGCCAGCTCGCCGAGCTTCTCGCACAACTCGAGCATCCGCGTCTTGAGCGGCTGGCCGTTCCAGAAGCCGGTGCGGTACTTGACGTCGACGCCATAGGCGCTGGTGTCCTGGCTGACCACCAGCAATTCCTTGACGCCGGCCTCGAACAATCGCTGCGCCTCGCCGAGCACGTCGCCGATCGGCCGCGACACCAGATCGCCGCGCATCGACGGGATGATGCAGAAGGTGCAGCGGTGGTTGCAGCCTTCGCTGATCTTCAGGTAGGCGTAGTGCCGCGGCGTCAGCTTGATGCCCTGTGGGGGAACCAGGTCGACGAAGGGATCGTGCGGCTTGGGCAGGTGCAGGTGCACCGCGTCCATCACTTCCTGCGTCGCGTGCGGCCCGGTCACGGCCAGCACCTTCGGGTGCACCTGGCGCACCAGGTTGCCGCCACCGTCGTCGGCCGCCCGGGCGCCCAGGCAGCCGGTGACGATGACCTTGCCGTTCTCGGCCAAGGCCTCGCCGATCGTGTCCAGGCTCTCCTTCACCGCCTCGTCGATGAAGCCGCAGGTGTTGACGATCACCAGGTCGGCGCCGGCAAAGCTCTTGCTCGTGGTGTAGCCCTCGGCGCTGAGCTGGGTCAGGATCAGTTCGGAGTCGGTCAGGGCCTTGGGGCAGCCGAGGGAAACGAAGCCGACCTTCGGCGGCGCACTGGAGACAGCTTGGTTCATGGAGCGGGATTGTCCCGCACGCGCGTGCGCGCTACTTCTTCACCGGCGCCAGCCCAGGAAACAGGGCCCCGGCCTGCTTGCCCATCTGCTCCTGCATCTGCACGAACAGGTTCTTCGACTGCTCGAGGTAGCTGCCCATCAGGCCCTGCATCATCGGTGCCTGGCCACTGATGAACTTCGTCCACATCTCGGGCGTGAAGTTCTTCGGGTCGTACAGGCCCTTCGATTGCTCGGCAAAGCGCGCCTGCATGTCGGTGAACGTCTGCAGGTTCTGCTCCAGGTAGCTGCCCATCACGCCCTGCATCGCATGGCCGTACAAGCGAATGATCTGCGCCAGCGATTGGGTCGAGAACATCGGCACGCCGGCGCTCTCTTCTTCGAGGATGATCTGCAGCAGGATGCTGCGTGTCAGGTCTTCACCGCTCTTGGCATCACGCACTTCGAAATCCTGGCCGTCGAGCACCATCTGCTTGACGTCGGCCAGCGTGATGTAGCTGCTCGTTTGCGTGTCGTACAAGCGACGGTTCGGGTATTTCTTCAGCACGCGTGTGGCGCTCGCCGACGCGGCCTCGCCCCCGGCGGGCGGCTTGCTGCGGCTGGTACGGCGGGCGCTGGACATGGACGGACACTCCTTGCAAAAGGGTCTTTGGCGATTCTAGGAGCCTGCTCTTTGCGCAGGCCGGAGGGGTTTACCCGGGCGGTGCGGAGGTCCACAGCACCGGCGGCGGCACGGTCGGCTGCCGCTCGCCGATCGTGATCGCCGCCAGCACGGCCTCGCGCGCCGCGGTCGCTTCGGCACGGCTGCGCGCGTGCACGCAGGCCAGCGGTGCACCCTTGTGAACCGGGGCGCCGCGGCCAACCACCGCCGACAGGCCGACGCGGGCATCGATGGCGTCGTTCGCGCGCAGGCGCCCGCCGCCGAGGGCCACCACCGCGAGGCCGATCGCACGAGTGTCGATCGCGGTGACGAAGCCACCCGCCGGCGCCGCCACGTCGATCCTGGTCGGCGCCCTGGGCAAGCCGGCAAAGCGCGACGACAGCACGTTCTTCGGGCCGCCCAGGCCGGCCACCATGCGCGCAAAACGCTCGGCGGCCTCGCCGCCTTCGAGCGCTGCGCGCGCGCGACGCTCGCCGTCCTCGAGGCTGGTGGCCAGGCCCGCGAGCTCGAGCATGTGCGCCGCCAGCGCCAGCGTCACGGCCAGCAGACGCGGCTCGCGCGCTGCGCTGGTGCGGCCGACCAGGAAGTCGATCGACTCGCGCACCTCGAGCGCATTGCCGGCGCTGTGGCCGAGCACCTGGTTCATGTCGGTGATCAAGGCCCGGGTCGGCAGGCCGGCGCCCGCTGCGACTTCGATCAGGCTGTCGGCAAGTTCGCGCGCCCGCGCCAGCGTCGGGCAGAAAGCGCCGTTACCCGCCTTGACGTCCATCACCAACGCATCGAGCCCGGCAGCGAGCTTCTTCGACAGGATGCTGGCGGTGATCAGCGGCACCGACTCGACCGTCGCCGTGACGTCGCGAATCGCGTACAGCCGCCGGTCGGCGGGCGCCACGCGCGCACTCGCGCCGATGATCGCGCAGCCGGCATCACGCAGCACGCGCGTCAGTTGCTGCCGGCCCGGCGCGACGCGGTAGCCGGGCAGGCTTTGCAGCTTGTCGAGCGTGCCGCCGGTGTGGCCGAGACCGCGGCCGCTGACCATCGGCACCACGCCGCCGCAGGCCGCGACGATCGGCGCCAGCAGCAGGCTGACCTTGTCGCCCACGCCGCCGGTCGAGTGCTTGTCGACGATCGGGCCGTCGAAGCCGGCACGCGACCAGTCGAGCACATCGCCGGAATGCGTCATTGCCTGCGTCAACGCGACGCACTCGGCACGGTCCATGCCGTTCAGGCAAACCGCCATCGCCAGCGCCGCCACCTGCCCCTCGCTCCAGCGCTCGCCGCTGCGCCGGCTGGCGAGTCCGCTCACGAAGGCGCCGATCTGCGCCGCGTCGAGCGCGGCGCCGTCGCGCTTGGCGCGGATGATTTCGGCCGGCGCGAGCATGCTGGCGGGCGCGCGCTCAGTTCACGCGCTTGATGCGATCGAGCGTGATCGCTTCGCCGAGCGGCCGCTTGGCGATGAATTGCTCGAACGCATCGACATCCATCATCCCGGTGCGCACGTCGCGCCCCTGTTTGAACGCGCCGAAGTTGTCGCCGCCGGCAGCCAGGAAGCTGTTGACGGTGACGCGGTAGCTGGCCGCGGCGTCGAGCGGCCTGCCGTCGAGCATCACGCTGCCGGCGACGACGCGCTGGCCGGCTGGCTTGGCGTTGTCCCAGGCGTACGCGAAGCCCTTGGAGACCTGCAGGACGCGCGGCCGCGGCTGGTTGAGCCACTGCTGCTCGAGCACCTGCACGATCTGCGCGCCGGTCAGCGTCAGCGTCACCAGGTTGTTGTAGAACGGCTGCACGGCAAACAGGTCTTCGTAACGCACCGCGCCATCGGCAGCAGCCGTCAGGTTGGCGCGCAGGCCGCCCGGGTTCATCAGCGCGATCTGGGCCCCGCCGTCGGCGGCGGCGCGGGTGGCAGCGAGTTGCGCATCGGCCACCGCCTGGCCGACTGCCGATTCGCCGGCCGGGCTCTCGTCGCGCGTCAGCGGTGCGGCGATCCTGCCGACGACGCGCTTGGCCAGCGGCGCCGACAGCTGCTCGTAGACCTCGATCAGCCTGGTCTGCGCCGCATCCTTGGCGAAGCGATCGGTGCGCACGATCACGTTGTCGGCGCGGGCCTGCGTGACGTCGCCGCTCTTCGGGTCGAGCACGAGGTCGATCTCGCTGATCAGCGTGCCGTACTTGTCGGCACTGGTCACCAATCGGCCGTCGATGCGGCAGTTGTAGGCGCGATGGGTGTGGCCGCTGACGACCAGGTCGACCGCCTTGTCGAGCTTCTTCACGATGTCGACGATCGGCCCCGAGATGCCCGGGCACTGGTTGTACTCGCCGGTCGGGAATCCGCCCTCGTGGATCAGCACGACGATGGCCTCGATGCCCTGACGCTTCAACTCCGGCACCAGGCGATTGACCGTGGTGGCTTCGTCGTCGAAGCGCAGGCCGGCCACCCCGCTGGGCACGACGATGTTGGGCGTGTCCTTCAGCGTCAGACCGATGAATGCCACCGGGATGCCCTCGAAGTGCTTGACGTGGTAGGCGGGGAAGATCGTCTGGCCGCTGCGCGTCGTCGATCGTGCTGGCGGCCAGGTACTTGAAGCTCGCCCCCTTGAACGGCTGCGGCCCCTTGCAGCCATCGCCTGGGTGGCAACCGCCCTTTTGCATGCGCAGCAGCTCAGCGGTGCCGCGGTCGAACTCGTGGTTGCCGACGGCAGTGACTTCCAGGCCCATCATCCCCAGCGAATCGATCGTCGGCTCGTCGCGGAACAGCGCCGACAGCAGCGGGCTCGCACCGATCAGGTCGCCGGCGGCGACGAAGATGTGGTTCGGGTTCTTCGCGCGCAACTCGGCCACCGCGGTGGCCAGGTGTTCGGCGCCACCGGCCGGCAGGTCGATGGTCTTGCTGGCATCTGCCGGGTCCTTGATGCGAATGCCGCCGCGTGGCGGCTTCAGGTTGCCGTGGAAGTCGTTGATGGCCAGCACCTTGACGCTGACCGGCTGGGTCGCGCGCGGAGGCGTGGTCGTGCAGGCCGCGAGTGCGATCGCAGTGAGCAGCAAGGCAGAGGTCAGACGCATGGTGGCGGTCTCCGGAAGTCAGTAGGACGAGGTCGGTGGGCGCGATGATGCCGCGCCATCGAGGGTGGCCAGGATGTCATGGATCAATCCGCTGGCACCGAGGCGAAAGCGCCGCGGCGTCACCTCACCCAGCGCGGCGCGCGTCAGCTCGATGTAGACGCGGGCGTCGGCCACGGTGCGGATGCCGCCCGAGGCCTTGAAGCCGGCCTCGGCGCGCCGCGGGTGCGCAGCGATCGCCGCCAGCATCGTGCGCGCAGCGGTCGGCGTCGCCGACACCGGCGTCTTGCCGGTGCTGGTCTTCAGGAAGTCCACGCCTTCGTCGAGGGCCATCGTGGCCGCCGCGGCGATCAGTGCCTCGTCGCGCAACTCGCCCGATTCGAGGATCAGCTTCAGCGTCAGCGATGGATGGGCCCGTCGCACGGCGGCCACCAGTGCCGCGCAGGATGCGCGGTCACCACTCGCCCACGCCCGCCAGGGCAGCACCAGATCGATCTCGTCGCCGCCGGCCGGCGGCGATCGTCGCGCAGTCGGCCAGCGCGGCGTCGACGTCGAGCGCGCCGTGCGGAAAATTGGCCACCGCGGCCACGCGCACGGCCGGCGGCAGCGGCAGCGCGCGCCTGCGCCACGAAGCGTGGCCAGACGCACACCGCCGCGACCACGCCATGCGGCGTCACGGCGCGCGCGCACAGCGCATCGATGGCCGCGGCATCGTCGTGGTCGTTCAGGCTGGTCAGGTCCAGGCACGCCAGTGCCAGGCGCGCAGTCTCGAGCAAGGCCGGGTCCATGGTTCAGAGTTCCCGCGCCAGCGCCGGCAGCAAGGCCTGCAGGAAGTCGACCGCTGCGCCGCCCGCGGCCTGCGCCACCGCCAGCGTGTGGCCGTGCGACAAGGCTTCGTCCTCGATGCCGCAACCCATGTTGGTGAGCATCGACAGCGCCAGCACGCGCAGCCCGGCATGGCGCGCAAGAATGGTTTCGGGAACGGTGCTCATGCCGACCGCCTGCGCGCCGAGGACGCGCAGCATGCGGATTTCGGCCGGTGTCTCGAACTGCGGGCCGATCATCCAGGCGTAGACCCCTTCGTGCAGCGTCACGCCACGCTCGCCGGCGACGCGGCGGGCAGCGGCCCGCAACGCCGGATCGTAGGCATCGCGCAGGTCGACGAAGCGCTCGGCACCGCCCTCACCCTGCAACGGCGTGCGCTGCGCGATGTTGAGGTGGTCCGACAGCATCATCAGCGAGCCGGGCCGCATGGCGGGATCCAGGCTGCCGGCGGCGTTGGTCGGCAACAGCAGGCGCACGCCGAGCCGCGCCAGCGTGCGGATGGCACCCTTCATCGCGTCGGCCTGGCCGGTCTCGTAGGCGTGCTGGCGCCCCGACAACACGGCCACGTCGACGCCGCCCAGGCTGCCCACGCGCAGAGTGCCGGCGTGGCCCGCGACACCGACCGTCGGGAATGCCGGCAGGTCGCGGTAGGCGATGTCGACGCCGTCGCACACGCGGTCGGCCACGCCATGCCAGCCGGAGCCCAGCACCAGCGCGACCGCAGGCCGGCGTGCTCCGCACCGGGCAGCAATGTGCGCCGCCGAACGCTCGATGGCCTGTTGCGCGGCCGTCATGCCAGATGCTCCGGCCCGAAACTCGCCGGCAGCAGCTCGCCCAGCGTGAAGCGCCCGCGCACGACCGCCGGGTCGGCGACCAGCACCGGCACATCGTCATTGCCGAACTCGCGCAACTTCTGCCGGCAGCCGCCGCATGGCGTGACCAGGCGCGGCCCGGCGCCGACCACGGCCACCGCGGCGATGCGCCGTCCGCCCGCCAGCACCAGGTGGCCGAGCGCAACCGCCTCGGCGCACAGGCCCTCCGGGTAGGCCGCGTTCTCGACGTTGCAGCCGGCGTGGATGCGCCCCTGCTCGTCGAGCAGCGCCGCGCCGACCGCGAACTTCGAGTACGGCGCATAGGCGCGGCCACGGGCGGCCCGCGCGGCGGCGAGCAAGGCGTCCAGGCGTTCGGCCGACAGCGCATCGTTCATTCAACGCTCCTTGACATACGCCACACCGAGCGCCCGGGGTGCATACGCGTGGCCGATGAAGCCGGCCAGCAGCACCACCGTCAGCACATACGGCAGGGCCTGGATGGCCTGCACCGGTACCGCGCCGCCACCGAGCACGGCCGGCAGTATCGCGCCCTGCAGGCGGATCGCCACGGCATCGAGAAAGCCGAACAGCAGGCAGGCCAGCAAGGCCCCCACCGGATGCCACTTGCCGAAGATCATCGCCGCCAGTGCCATGTAGCCGCGCCCGGCCGTCATGTGCGGAATGAACTGCGGGTTCTGCGCCAGCACCAGGTAGCACCCGGCCAGCGCGCACAACACGCCGTTGCCGGCCAGTGCCAGGTAGCGCAAGCCGAACACCGACACGCCGGCCGCATCGACCATCGCCGGGTTCTCGCCGGTGGCGCGCAAGCGCAGTCCCAGCCGGGTGCGGTAGAGCAGCCACCAGACGACGGCGACCAGCGCCAGCGCGCCATACACCAGCACGCTGTGGCCGAGCAGGCCGATGCCCACGATCGTGCCGAGCCACGGCACATTGCGCAGCGCCAGCCCCAGGTCGGTGAACCAGAGGTCCAGGCGCACCGCATCGGGCAGCGGCGGCGTCTGTCCGCCCTGCTGGAACCAGGCGATGCCGAGCACCACCGTCAGCCCGGCCGCGGTCATCGTGATCGCCATGCCCATCACCACCTGGTCACCACGGTGGCTGACGCAGGCAAAACCATGCAGCATCGACAGCGCCAAGCCGACGGCGATGGCCGCGCCGATGGCCAGCAGCAGCGAGCCGCTCAACGCCGCAACGCTGGCGGCGGCGAAGGCGGTGGCCAGCATCTTGCCCTCCAGGCCGAGGTCGATGACGCCGGCGCGCTCGGACAGCGTGCTGGCCAGCGCGCACAGGATCAGCGGCGTGGCCACGCGCAGCGTCGAAGCGAGCAATGTGCCGACCAGCACCTCATCCATGGCGCGTGCTCCATCACCGCGGGAAAGCGGCGTCGCAATGCCTGCCAGGCGCGCGCCAGCCACGGAGCGGCCACCTGCGACATCGCACCGGCGAACAGCACGATCAGGCCCTGCAGCGTGAACACCATGTCGCGCGAGAAGCCCTGGATCTCGAACGCCAGCTCGGCGCCACCCTGGTACAGCGCGCCGAACAGCAGCGCCGCCAGCACGATGCCCAGCGGATGGTTGCGCCCGATCAGCGAGACGGCGATGCCGGTGAAGCCGGCACCCGCAACGAAGTCGGCCATCAGCCGGTTGTGCACGCCGGCGATCTCGTTGATGCCGACGAGCGCGGCCAGCCCACCCGACAATGCCATCGCACGCACGATCTGAACCTGCGGCCGAATGCCGGCGTAATGCGCCGCGTCGGGCGCGTGGCCGACCGTGCGCAACGCATAGCCGGGTTGCGATCGCCACAGCAGCAGGTAGACGCCGGCTGCCGCGGCCACCGCCAGCAACACGCTGAAATTCAGCGGCGTGCGGGGCCAGTCCAGCCCGACCCAGCCGAGCATCTCGTGCAACCCCGGCAGCTGCGCCGCCGGCCCGAAGGCACGGCTCTCTGGCGTCATGTTGCCCGGCTCCTTGATCACGTTGACGAGCAGGTAGATCAGCAGCGCCGAGGCGATGAAATTGAACATGATCGTCGTGATCACGATGTGGCTGCCGCGCCAGGCCTGCAGCACGCCCGGCACCGCCGCCCAGGCCATGCCGAAGACGATCGCCACCAGCACCATCAGCGGCAACAGCAGCCAGGCCGGCAGCGTCTGCGCAAGGCCCAGCGCCACCAGTCCGGCACCCAAGCCGCCCATCATCGCCTGCCCCTCTCCGCCGATGTTGAACAGGCCGCCGTGAAACGCCACCGCCACGGCCAGCCCGGTAAAGACGAAGGTGGTCGCGTAGTACAGCGTGTAGCTGATGCCGGCCCGGCTGCCGAAAGCGCCCTTGACCAGCAGCGCCAGCACCTTGACTGGATCCTGCCCGACGGCCACCAGCACGACGGCCGAAACCGCGAAGGCCATCGCCAGATTGACCAGCGGGAGCACCACCAGGTCGAGCCAGCGCGGCAGTTCGACGGGCCGGCTCATGTCAGTTGCTCCACCACGCTTCGCGCGACCCGCGATGCAAGAAACCTGTCGATGCACGGGCGGCAGCTTGCGGCCCTTTGCCGTCATTGAACTTCCGCTCTGCTGGCAGTGGCGCGGCAACGGGGCAGCCGGGCAGCGCACGGCGCTCAGCTGAGGCGGTCTTCGCTGCGCTGCGACTGCCCTGCGCTGCGCGGGTCCGTGGCCCCGTCGCGCAACTCGCTGGCTCACTGCGTTCGCTGCGCTCGGACAGGCGCGCCGAGTCAGATCACGAGGCGCGCTGCGCGCGCGGGCCCCGCACCCTGTGCTGCTCGGCGCCTCACATGCGCGCCGTGCGCTGCCCGGCTGCCCCGTTGCAGAACCGGAGGTGGCGTGCGCGACCTCGAACACCGACCCTGTTGCCGGCAAGGCGGCGGGTAGGGCCTGGGCGGGGCGAATCGGCGCCGCCGAGGAGCGCAGGACTTGCTGGCCGCGCGCGCTGGCGCGCTTCGTGAACTGACTCGTCGCGGTGTTCGAGCGTAGAGAGCGCAGCGAACGCAGCGAGTTATGCGACGGGGCCAGCAAGGCCGAGCACCGCAGGGAACCCGCAGCGCAGCGAAGGGCCAGCCGTCTGAGCCCCGCCCAGGCCCCACCCGCCGCCTTGCTCGCGCCGATGCTGAGAACAAGAACGCAGACTCGCGCAAACAACCGCAATGGCTCGCAAGGAGCCTGCCGAGGACATGCGTGGACGTGAGTGGACGCCAGTGTCATCCTAAGCCGCCACGGCCTCGGTTCGGCCCGCGCCGCCCATCAGGCGCCCGAGCGCCGCGACAGTGCATTGATCGATCGACAGCTCGCCGGCGATGCGCCCGGCGCTCATCACGACCACGCGGTCGGACAGGGCCAGGATCTCGTCGAGCTCCGACGACACCAGCAGCACTGCACCGCCCGCGCCGCGCAGCGCACGCAGCCGCTCGTGAATGAACTCGATCGCGCCGATATCGACGCCTCGTGTCGGCTGCCCGACCAGCAGCACACGGGGCTCGGGAAGGCCTCACGCGCGAGCACCAGCTTTTGCTGGTTGCCGCCGGAGAACTTCGACGATGCGCAGCGTGACGTCGCGTGGGCGCACGTCGTAGCGCTCCATCATCGTCGCGGTGTCGCCGCGCATCACCCGCTGGCGCAGCCAGCCCAGGCGGTCATAGCGCAGCCAATGCTGGTAACCGAGCACGGCCGACTCCCACGCCGGGAACGGCAGCACCAAGCCACGCCGCTGGCGGTCTTCGGGCACGTGCGCGATGCGCAACGCGCGTGCGCGGTCGGGCCGCAGCCAATGCGCCGGCGTGAAGGTCGAACCATCGACTTCGAGCGTGCCCGCCTGTGGCACCAGCAGACCGGCCAACGCATCGAGCAGCTCGCTCTGGCCGTTGCCCGAGACGCCGGCGATGCCGACGATCTCGCCGGCCCGAAGATCGATCGACACGTCGACCAGGCGTGGGACCCCGAACGCATCGCGCCAATGCAGGCCGGTGGCCCGCATCAGCACCGCACCCGTGGCAACCGGCTCGGCTGTCGCGACGCGGCCGAGGTTGACGTGGCGGCCGACCATCGCCTGCGCAAGGCCGTCGAGGTCGGTATCGGCGACCCGCGTGTCGAGCACGACCGCACCACCACGCATCACCGTCACTGCATCGGCCAACGCGATGATTTCCTTGAGCTTGTGGGTGATCAGCAGGATGGTCGTGCCGCGTTCGCGCAGCGCGCGCAAGGTGACGAACAGCTGCTCGGTTTCCTGCGGCGTGAGCACGGCCGTCGGCTCGTCGAGGATCAGGATCCGCGCGCCGCGGTACAAGGCTTTCAGGATCTCCAGGCGCTGGCGTTCGCCCACCGGCAGGTCGGCGACGGTCTTGTCCAGCGCGACGACGAGGCCGGTGTCGCGCATCAGCGCCGTCGAGCCGCGCCCGCACCTGGGTGCGGGCCACCGGCAGGTACCACGACGGCTCCGCGCCGAGCATGACGTTGTCGAGCGCCGACAGCGTCTCGACCAGCATGAAGTGCTGGTGCACCATGCCGATGCCCAGCGCAATCGCATCACGCGAGTGGGTGATGCGAACAGGCCGGCCCTCGATCGATATCGAGCCGCTGTCGGCTTGGTAGAAACCGTACAGGATCGACATCAGCGTGCTCTTGCCGGCACCGTTCTCGCCGACGATGCCATGCACGGTGCCGGCCGCGACCGTCAGGTCGACCGCAGCGTTGGCATGCACCGCGCCGAAGCGCTTGTCGATCGCCCGCATGGCGACGGCGGGCGCGACGACGTTCATCGCTGGCGCCGTGGCCAGTGCCTTTCCCCGCGCACGCCGCGGCGCCGGCTTTGCCGGCCCGCCGGCGTTGCCGCCCCGACGGGAGCGGCCAGGCCGCTTCGGGAGCGGGCCCTGTCAGCACTTGTTGGCGACCATGTAGTCGACGACCTTGATCTTGCCGCTGATGATGTCGGCGCGCGCGGCATCGACCTTGGCTTTCATCTCGGGCGACACCAGCTTGGCGTTGTGCTGGTCCATCGCGACGTCGACGCCGCCTTCCTTCAGGCCCAGCGACGTCACGCCGGCCTTGTGCTGCTTGAAGCTGTTGTAGACGGCGACATCGACGCGCTTGACCATCGAGGTCAGCATCGTGCCGGGGTGCAGGTGGTTCTGGTTGCTGTCGACGCCGATGGCCAGCTTGCCGGCGTCCTTGGCGGCCTGGTAGACGCCGACACCGGTGCCGCCGGCGGCCGCGAAGACGACATCCACGCCCTTGGCGAATTGCGCCTTGGCCAACTCGCCGCCGCGTGCCGGGTCGTTCCAGGCCGTCGGCGTGGTACCGGTCATGTTGGCGCTGATATCGACCTTCGGGTTGGCGTACTTCGCGCCCTGCTCGTAGCCGCACTGGAACTTGCGGATCAGCGGTACGTCCATGCCGCCGACGAAGCCGACCTTGCCGCTCTTGCTGGCCATCGCGGCCATCATCCCGACCAGGAAGCTGCCTTCGTGCTCCTTGAAGACCACCGATTCGACATTGGGCAGGTCGATGACGAAGTCGATGATCGAGAAGTTGAGCTTCGGGAACTCCTTGGCCACCTTCTCCATGCTCGAGCCCTGCGAGAAGCCGACGCCGATGATCGGATTGGCGCCACGCTCGGCCATGCGCCGCATCGCCTGCTCGCGCTGCGTGGCGTTGGAGATCTCGAATTCGAGATAGGGCTTGCCGGTTTCCTTCTTCCAGCGTTCGGCGCCGTTGTAGGCCGCCTCGTTGAACGACTTGTCGAACTTGCCGCCCATGTCGAAGATGATCGCGGGCTGCTGCTGCGCCGCGGCCAACGAGCATGCCGCGGTGGCGGCCAAGGCGGTGCAGAACTGGGTGAACTTCGTCATCGGAGCGTCCTTCCGGGCACGGTGGTGGATCGGGGTGGCGCAGGATAGCCCGAACGCGGGGCCTGCGGCCTCAGGGGCTGCACTACGATGGCGCGATGCCAAATGCGTCGCCAGCCAACGATCGGATCCGGCTGGCTCAGGCGATGCCCAAGGTGCTGCTGCACGAGCACCTCGACGGCGGACTGCGGGTCGCCACGCTGCTGGAGCTGCTGCAGTCGCGCGGTCTGGCGTCACCGTCCGCCAGCGCCAGCGGGCTGGCGCGCTGGTTCGACGCGCGGGCGCATGCCGGCAGCCTGACCGAGTACCTGCGCGGCTTCGAACTCACCGTGGCTGCGATGGCCACGCCGATGGCGCTGGAGCGCGTGGCCTACGAAGCCGCCGAGGACGCACGCGCCGAGGGTGGCGTGCTGGCCGAGTTCCGCATCGCCGTGCTGCTGTTCGAAGCCCATGGCGTGCCCGGCGAGGCTGCCGTCGAGGCCCTGCTGGCCGGCCTGGCGCGCAGCGCCCTGCCCTCGGGCCTGATCGTCTGCGCCATGCGCCATCTGCCCGAAAGCGAGACAGTTCGCGCCGCGAAGCTCGCATTGCGCTACCAAGGCCGCGGCGTGGTCGGCTTCGACCTGGCCGGCGCCGAACGCGGCCACCCTCCGGCCGACCACGCCCGCGCGCTGGCCCTGTGCCGCGACGCCGGCCTGCCGTTGACGTTGCACGCCGGCGAGGCCGACTCTGCAGAGCGGGTCGTCGAGGCCGTTCGCCTGGGCGCGCGGCGCATCGGTCACGGCGTGCGGCTGGTCGATGCGCTGGGCGATCCGACACGGCAGGCCATGGTCGACACGGTGCGCGAACGCGATGTGCATCTCGAAGTCTGCCCGACCAGCAACGTGCACACCGGCGCCGCGACATCGATCGTCACCCACCCGATCACGGCGCTTTGGCGCGCCGGCGTATCGCTGAGCTTTCACACCGACAACCGCCTGATGTCCCGCATCACGCACAGCGGCGAAGCATTGGCGCTGCTGCGACACACGCCGCTGAAGCCGGCGGACCTGGTGGCGATGGGCCTCGAGGCAGCCCGTCACTCGTTCCTCGCGGCACCCATCCGCGACGCCGCGCAAGGTCACTTGCGCCGATGGGCCGAGGGCGAAGGCCTGTCGGTACCATCCGCGCCCTGCTAGCCCCAACGAAAGCCCCCGATGATGGAACTGCTGACCGATCCGCAAGCCCGATCGGCCGCTTCGTGTCGGATCACCCGACGATCAAGATGCTGGCGCTGTCATTCCTGGTCGTCGTCGGCGTGGTGCTGGTGGCCGAGGGCTTCGGCCACCATGTGCCCAAGGGCTACGTCTACTTCGGCATGGCGTTCTCGCTGGCGGTCGAGATGCTCAACATCCGCATGCGCCGGCGTTCGAAGGCTCCGGTGCAGTTGCACGCGCCGCACATCCCCGGCGACTGAATAGCGAGTGCGCCGTGCATGCCGCGCCGGGATGAAGGCGCACGCACCAATCGCTCACGCCTTGCTGCGGCCGCTGCGCCGCAGCAGGGCATAGGCGGCCGGCACCACCAGCAGCGACAGCAGCGGCGCGGTGATCATGCCGCCCAGCATCGGCGCAGCGATGCGGCTCATGATTTCCGCGCCGGTGCCGCTGCCCCAGACGATCGGCACCAGGCCGGCCAGGATCACCGCCACCGTCATCGCCTTCGGCCGCACGCGCAGCACCGCACCCTCGCGGATCGCGTCGTCGACGACCTCGGCGTCCTGCACAGCACCACGCGCCAGCCGGTCCTGCAACGCGTGCTTCAGGTAGATCAGCATCACGACGCCGAACTCGGCGCTCACGCCGGCCAACGCGATGAAGCCGACGCCGGTGGCGATCGACAGGTTGTAGCCCATTGCATACAGGAACCAGACGCCGCCGGTCAGCGCGAACGGCAGCGTCGCCATGATCAACGCCGCCTCGTCAAAGCGCCGGAAGGTCAGATAGAGCAGCACGAAGATGATCAGCAAGGTCGCAGGCACCACGACCTCCAGACGCGCATTGGCGCGCTCCATGAATTCGAACTGCCCGGAGTACGCCACGCTGATGCCAGGCTCGAGCTTCACGCCCGTCGCGACCGCTTGCCGCAGGTCGTTCGCCACTGAAGCGAGGTCGCGCCCGCGCACGTCGATGTAGACCCAGCTCGACAGGCGCGCGTTCTCGCTCTTCAGCATCGGCGGGCCATCGGCCAGTTCGATGCGTGCCACGGTGCCGAGCGTGATCTGCTGGCCGCTCGGCGTCAGGAACGGCAGCTGACGCAGCTTCTCCGGCGAATCGCGCAGCTCGCGCGGGTAGCGCAGGTTGATCGGGAAGCGGGCGAGGCCTTCGACCGTCTCGCCGGCCATCTCGCCGCCGATCGCGCCGGCGACGATCGCCTGCACGTCGGCGATGTTCAGGCCGTAGCGGCTGGCGACCTGGCGATCGATCTGCACGTCGACATAGCGCCCACCGGTCAGCCGCTCGGCCAGCGACGAACTGACGCCGGGAACCTGCTTGGCCACGGTCTCGATCTCGCCGGCAATGCGGTCGATCGTGCGCAGGTCGGTGCCCGAGACCTTGACGCCGATGGGGCTCTTGATGCCGGTGGCCAGCATGTCGATGCGGTTGCGGATCGGCGGGATCCAGATGTTGGCCAGGCCCGGCACCTTGACCGCCGCGTCGAGCTCCTCGACCAGCTTCTCCGGCGTCATGCCCGGACGCCACTGGTCGCGCGGCTTGAGCTGGATCGTCGTCTCGAACATCTCCATCGGCGCCGGGTCGGTGGCGGTCTCGGCGCGGCCGGCCTTGCCGAACACCCGCGCCACCTCGGGCACGGTCTTGATCATGCGGTCGGTCTGCTGCAGCAGCTCGCCCGCCTTGGCTGCCGACAGCATCGGCAGTGCGGTGGGCATGTAGAGCAGGTCGCCCTCGTCGAGCGGCGGCAGGAACTCGCCGCCCAGGCGCATCAGCGGCCAGGCCGTCGTCGCGAGTGCCAGCACCGCGATCACGAGCGTGGACTTCGGGAACCGCAGCACGCGGTCGAGCACCGGTCGGTAGAGCGCGATCAGCACGCGGCTGATCGGGTTGCGGCGCTCGTCCGGGATGCGGCCGCGGATCCAGTAGCCCATCAGCACCGGGATCAACGTGGCCGACAGCGCGGCGGCCGCCGCCATCGCATAGGTCTTCGTGAAGGCCAGCGGGCCGAACAGGCGCCCTTCCTGCGCCTCGAGCGTGAACACGGGAATGAACGACAGCGTGATGATCAGCAGGCTGAAGAACAGCGCCGGCCCGACTTCGACCGCGGCATCGGTCACGACTTTCCAGTGCGCCTCGCCCTTCAGTTCCTCGCCGGGATGCGCGTGCTGCCAGGCTTCCATCCGCTTGTGCGCGTTCTCGATCATCACGACCGCCGCGTCGACCATCGCGCCGATCGCGATCGCGATGCCGCCGAGCGACATGATGTTGGCGTTGATGCCCTGGTAGCGCATCACGACAAACGCCGCCAGGATGCCCAGCGGCAGCGAAATGATCGCCACCAGTGACGAGCGCAGGTGCCACAGGAACACCGCGCACACCAGCGCGACCACGATGAACTCCTCGACCAGCTTTTCCGACAGGTTGCGGATCGCGCGTTCAATGAGCTGGCTGCGGTCGTAGGTGGTGACGATCTCCACGCCCGCGGGCAGGCTCCTCTTCAGCTCGACGAGCTTGGCTTTCACGGCCGCGATCGCCGCCTGCGCGTTCTTGCCCGAACGCAGGATCACGACCCCGCCGGTCACTTCGCCGTCGCCGTCGAGTTCGGCGATGCCGCGGCGCATCTCGGGGCCCGTCTGCACCACGGCCACGTCGCCCAGGCGCACCGGCACGCCGTCCTTGACCATCAGCGGCACCGCGCGGAAGTCGTCCAGACTCTTCAGGTAGCCGCTCGCGCGCACCATGTACTCGGCCTCGGCCAGTTCGAGCACCGAGCCACCGGTCTCCTGGTTGGCCGCCATCAGCGCCATGCGCACCATCTGGAAGGTGATGCCGTAGGCCGACAGCTTGGTCGGATCGACGACGACCTGGTACTGCTTGACCATGCCGCCCACGGTGGCGACCTCGGCCACGTCGGGCACGCTCTTCAGCTCGTACTTCAGGAACCAGTCCTGCAACGCACGCAGTTGCGCCAGGTCGTGCTTGCCGCTGCGGTCGACCAGGGCGTACTGGAAGATCCAGCCCACGCCGGTGGCGTCCGGCCCGAGCGAGGTCTTGGCGCTCGCCGGCAGCCGGCCCTGCACCTGGTTCAGGTACTCGAGCACCCGCGAGCGCGCCCAGTACAGATCGGTGCCGTCGTCGAACAGCACGTAGACGAAGCTGTCGCCGAAGAACGAAAAGCCGCGCACCGTCTTCGCGCCGGGTACCGACAGCATCGTCGTCGCCAGCGGGTAGGTGACCTGGTTCTCGACGATCTGCGGCGCCTGGCCCGGGTAGCTGGTGCGGATGATGACCTGCACGTCCGACAGGTCGGGCAGCGCATCGATCGGCGTGTTGCGCACGGCCCAGATGCCCCACGCGCTGACGAACAGCGTCAGCAGCAGGACGAGGAATCGGTTGCCGACCGACCAGCGGATCAGCGCGGCGATCATTTGCCGATTCCCTTGTCCATGGCCTTGCCGGCAGGTGCCGGGGCCTGCCTGGTGATGCGCTCGATGACGACGCCCGAGGCGCCTTCGCTGAAACTGAAGCGCACGCGGTCACCGACCTTCAGACCGGCGGTCTGCTCGGCCGCCTTCAATGCGAAGGGCATGCTCATCGCCGGCCATTTCAGCGCCGGCACGGGGTCGTGCTGGAGCGTGACCTCGGTTGGGTTCGATGGCTTCGACCACACCCGTGGCTTCGTGCACCGCCGCCGCGGCCGCCGAAGCGGGCGCCGCGCTCGCGGCACCGGTGGCCGAGCGGCCGACCATGCCGGACATGCTGGCCTCGGAGTCGATCAGGAACTGCCCCGAGGCGACCACCTGCTGGCCCGCGCTGAGGCCCTTCAGCACGATCAGCCTGCCGCCGACCTCGCGCCCGAGTTCCACCTCGACCGGACTGAAGCGCCCGGTCTGCTCGCCGGCGACGAACACCACCGCGCGCTGACCGGTGCGGATCACCGCCTCGCTCGGCACGACCAGTGCTTCCTCGCGCTGGCCGCCGATCATGGCCTGCGCATACATGCCGGCCTTCAGCTTGCCGGCGCGATTGGGCAGCTCGATGCGCACCCGCAGCGTGCGTGTCTCGCGCGCCGTCTCGGGCAGCACGACGGCAACCCGTCCGTCGAAGACCTCGCCCGGGTAGGCCGCCAGCGTCGCCTTCACCGGCCGGCCCGGGCTGAGCAGCGCGGCATGCACCTCCGGCACCGCCACCTCGAGCCACATCGTGCCGAGGCCGTTGATGCGCGCCAGCGTCATGCCGGGCATCAGCGCCATGCCGGCACGCACCATCAGTTCCTGGATCACGCCACCGGTCGGGCTCGTGATCGTCATCACCTGGCGCGGCTGTCCGCTGCGCTCGACCTCGCCGATCAGCGCTTCCGGCATGCCCAGCAGCACGAGCCGCTGGCGCGACGCCGCGGCCAGCGCGGCGTCGCCGGTGGCGCGCACGGCCAGGTACTCCTGCTGTGCGCCGGCCCATTCGGGCACCAGCACGTCGACCAGCGGTGCGCCAGCCGCAATCACGTCTCCGGCGGCTCGCGCATAGACCCGTTCGACGAAGCCGGCCGTGCGTGTCTGCACGATCGCCACGTCGCGCTCGTTGAAGCCGAGCGTGCCGACGGCATCGATGCCGGTCGACACGGTCTCGCGCGCGACCGTAGCCAGCCGCAAGCCCAGGCTCTGCGCCAGGCGCGGGTCGATCTGCACGCCGCCGGCGGTGACCTCGTCGGCGTACTTCGGGACCAGCTGCATGTCCATGAAGGGCGACTTGCCGGGCTTGTCGAAGCGCGCGTCGGGCTTCATCGGGTCGTACCAGTACAGCACCTTGCGGCTGTCGGCAGCGGCAGCGGCCGCGCTGGCCGGCAGCGCCGCCGGCGCAGCGCTGCCGTGCGCGCCCGACCGCTGCGCCGCGCCACTGCGCGACGCCGTAGCCGATACCCGCGGCAACCAGCAGCCCCACGACCGTCGCCGCAGCCAGCGTCCCGCGCTTGAATGTCACCGTGTTCATCAGCGTTGCTCCGCAATCAGGTAGTTCAGCCTGGCGCGCAGTGCGAACTGGCGCGCCTCGAGTTCGATCGCCCGCAGGCCCAGCTCGGCACGCTCGCGACGCGCGTTCAGCACCGCCGCGAGATCGCCACGGGCCGCCTGGTAGGCGGACATCGTGAGCGCCACGCGCTCGGTCGCCAGCGGTTCGGCAGAGGCCTTGAGCCGCTCGAGCATCCGCGTGCTCTCCTCCAGTTCCGCCAGCTGCATGTCCATCTCCTCGCGCCGCCGGCGCACGCCGTCTTCGAGTTCGGCGGCGATGCGCTCGGCGTCCTTGCGCTTGGCCGCGATCTGCGGGTCCTGCCGCTGCTCGGCCCACAGCGGCAACTCGAAGCTGAACTGCACCGACACCATGTCGCCGAATGACGAGCCGCGCTTGGAGTACATGACCTGCCAGGACCAGTCGCCCTTCTTCGAGGCTTCCATCTCTGCGACCTCGGCGGCCGTCATGCGCGCCATCGGCTCGAAGACCCGCAGGTCGGCGTGCTGCGCAATGCCGCCGTGCACGGTCGCCGGGTCGACCGTCAGCCCCGGCGGTCCGCCGGCCAGCGGCTGCCTGGCCTCGTCGCCCAGCCAGCGCGTCAACGTGGCGAGCGCCTGCGCGCGCTGGCGCGCCAGCTCGTCGCGCCGATCGGCCAGCATCAGCGCTTCCTGGCGTGCCATCGTCGCATCGACGGGCATCGCGCCACCGCCGGCGACGCGTGCCGACACCGTGTCACGCAACAGGCGGTTCTCGTCCTCCAGGGCCTGGAACAGCGCGATCTTGCGCTCGACGTAGTAGCGCGCGAGCCAGGCCTGCGCCACCTCACGCTGCACGCTCAGGCGCTCGGCGGTCCATAGCGCACGTTCCCGCTCGGCCAGCGCCTGGGCGCCGCGCGTGCGCGCAGCACGCTTGGCGGCGTTGGGCACGTCCTGCATCCAGCCGAAGCTGAGCTGGGACATCGGTTCCTGCGCTGGTGAGAAGCGCTCGGGGCCGCTGATCGGCAGGTTCTCGAGCGCCGTGATCAGGCGCGGGTCGGGCAACTGGTCGGCGCTGGTGCGCAACTGCACGGCCGCGTCGGCTGTCGCCTGGCGCGCAGCGAGCATCGGCGCACGCTCGATCGCCAACGCCTGTGCTCGCTCGAAGCTCAGCCCCCCTGCGGGCTGGCCGAGCGCCGGCAGTGCCAGAAGGCCCAGGACCACGAGCACGCACGCCGGCATGCCGCGGATGCGGAACACGGCTGGCGTGGCGGGGTCACCCGCCGGGATTCGGAATTGCATGAGATGTCCTCCAGGTCCACAGAACTCGGGCGTGGGGCAGCGGCCCCGAGCCCACCGATGGCGGCGTGCGCCTCGTCCTGGCGCAGCGGCCCGATGGACGACCTAGTTGCGGAAGACCTGGTGGATCAGGTACAGCGGCGGCCAACCCGGCGGCGCGCCGCTGGGGGGCACTGCCGGCGGGCCTGCCAACGGGGCGGCCATCGCCAGCCGGTCGAAATCGACCACCATGAACCCGCCGAGGACCGGCGCGGGCACATCGTCAGGCGTTGCTTGAGCCGGCGCCTGCTCGTCGGCGGTGCAGTGCGACCTTGCACAGCACCGCGTTCTCCGGGTCCATCGGCTGGGTCGCTGTGCCGTGGCAGCCGGCCGCCACCGTGACCAGCGCCGCGGACCCGTCGCTCGGCGAGCGGGTCACGTTGTTCACCGGGCAGGCGTATGCCGCGACCAGCCATTGCGCCAGCAGCAGCACGCCGATCATCCATGTCGATACCCGTTTGCGGGTCTGCCGAGCGACTCCCATGCGAGCGAGTCTAGCGAGGCCGTGGCCGCACGCAAGCGCCGATCGCGGTCGTAGTTGACATGAGTCAAGGTCATTTCCGCGCCCGCGGCAGGGTCATCGACCCAGCTGCTGCTCGAGCTGGTGCAGCGTGCGGTAGCACGGCAGCACCTTGGCCACGCTCGAGTTGGGTTCGCGGCCTTCCTTGATCGCGGCAAAGAACTCGCGATCCTGCAGTTCGATGCCGTTCATCGACACCGCGACCTTGGACACGTCGATCTTGTCGTCCTTGCCATTGAACAGATCGTCGTAGCGCGCGATGTAGGTGCCGGTATCGCCGATGTAGCGGAAGAAGGTGCCGAGCGGACCGTCGTTGTTGAAGCTCAGCGAGAGCGTGCAGATCGCGCCGCTGCTGCTCTTCAGCTGGATCGACATGTCCATCGCGATGCCCAGTGCCGGATGGATCGGGCCCTGGATCGCGTTGGCCTGGACGATCTCGCCGCCAGCCTGGTACGCGAACAGGTCGACCGTGTGCGCAGCGTGGTGCCACAGCAGATGGTCGGTCCAGCTGCGCGGCTGGCCGAGCGCGTTGATGTTGGTGCGGCGGAAGAAATAGGTCTGCACGTCCATCTGCTGGATGTTGAATTCGCCGGCCTGGATCGTTGGTGCAGCCACTGGTGGCTGGGGTTGAAGCGGCGCGTGTGGCCGCACCATCGCCACCAGGCCGGTCTGCTTCTGCAGCGCCGCCACGGCCTCGGCATCCTTCAGGCTGTCGGCCAGCGGGATCTCGACCTGCACATGCTTGCCGGCCTTCAGGCAGGCGAGGCTCTGCTCGGCGTGCATCTGCGTGGGCGTGCACAGGATCACCGCGTCGACTTCCTTCAGCGCCAGGCTGTCCTCGAGCTCGCGTCGTCGCATGGCCGATGCCGTACTTCGCGGCGACCTCCCTGGTCTTGTCGAGTTCGCGGCCGATCACCGACACGACTTCGACGCCATCGATGAGCTTGATGGCGTCGAGGTGCTTGATGCCGAAGGCGCCGGCGCCGGCAAGGGCGACCTTGAATGGTCATGAGTTCTCCAGGATCAGATGGCCGACCGCGGTGTTCGCTGGCAGGCACGTGATAGAAGCGATGCACGACCTTCGGCTGCGGGACCACCGGCGACGTCGGCCATCGCGCCGCGCGCGATCAGCCACATCACCAGTTCGATGCCTTCGCTGCCGGCCTCGCGCACGTACTCGATATGCGGCATCTTCGACAGGCCTTCGGGATCGGCGATCAGCCGGTCGAGAAAGGCGTTGTCCCACGCGCGGTTGATCAGGCCGGCGCGCGGCCCCTGCAACTGGTGGCTCATGCCGCCGGTGCCCCAGATCTGCACTTTGAGTGGCTCGTCGTAGGACTCGATCGCCGTGCGGATCGCCTGCCCGAGCATGAAGCAGCGCCGGCCCGAGGGCACCGGATACTGCACCACGTTGACCGCGAACGGGATCACCGGGCAGGGCCAGGCCTGCGGGCTGGCCGCACATCAGGTTCAAGCGGCACGGTCAGGCCATGGTCGACGTCCATCTTGTTGACGATGGTGAGGTCGAAGTCGTCCTGGATCACCGACTGCGCGATATGCGAGGCGAGTTCCGGATGGCCGATCACCTTGGGCACCGGGCGCGGGCCCCAGCCCTCGTCGGCCGGCTTGAACTCGGCGGCGGTGCCGATCGCGAACGTCGGGATCATCTCCAGGCTGAAGGCGGTGGCGTGGTCGTTGTAGACCAGGAAGATCACGTCCGGCCGGTGCTCGCTCATCCATTGCTTGGACGGTCGTAGCCGGTGAACACGGCTAGCCAATAGGGCTCGGCCGTCTTGCCGAGGTCGAGCGCGGCGCCGATGGCCGGCACGTGCGAGGTGTAGACGGATGCGGTGATCCTGGCCATGTCAGGCCCTCGCGTTCTTGCCCGCGGCGCCTTGCGGCTGGCGCTGTGCCTGCGCGTCGCCGTCCTCGCCGATGTAGCGGTTGCCTTCGATCGAGCGGCCGCCCTTGATCATCATGTCGCGATATTCCTCCTCGCTCATGCCGGTCATGGTGCCGGCCATCTGCTGGAAGCTCTTGCCGTCGGTGGCGCCGATCTTGGCCAGGAAGTAGATGTTGCCGCCCAGGCGCGATGCAGCGGTTGAGGTCGCGCGCCAGCACGGCCTGCTTCTGCTCTTCGGTCATCGGCCATTCGTCGAGATAGGCGCGCTCGTCGGCCTTGAAGCGCGCGCGGTTGTCGGCCTTCATCAGCGACATGCAGAACTGGTTCAGGTGGTAGCCCTTGCGCGACTGCTCGGCATCGAAGATCGTCGTGCCGGGCAGGTCGAGATAGGGTTTGTCCAGTGGCATTCAGCGCTCCTCCGGCCAGTACAGCCGCATCGGGTTGTCGACCAGCAGCTTGCGCTGCAGTTCCGGCGTTGTGGCGATGTGCGGAATGAAGTCGACCAGCAGGCCGTCGTCGGGCATGTGGTCCTTCAGGTTGGGGTGCGGCCAGTCGGTGCCCCACAGCACGCGGTCGGGGAAGGTCTCGACGATGCGTCTGGCGAACGGCACCACGTCGCGATAGGCGTTCGCTCGCCGTTCAGGGCCGGCGGGCCGGTGACGGACAGGCGCTCGGGGCAGCTGACCTTGGACCAGACGTTCGGGTGCTCGCGCATGAACTTCACGAACAGCTCGAACTCGGCCGTCGACCGGCTTGGCGACATCGGGCCGGCCCATGTGGTCGACCACGACGGTGGTCGGCAGCGCGGTGAAGAAGTCCCACAGCTCGGGCAGGTCGACGGCCTCGAAATAGATCACCACGTGCCAGCCCAGCGGCGCGATGCGCCCGGCGATCTCCATCAGTTCGTCCTTGGGCGTGAAATCGACCAGCCGCTTGACGAAATTGAAGCGCACGCCGCGCACGCCGGCGGCGTGCATGGCCTGCAGTTCGGCGTCGCTGACGCTGCGCCTGACCGTGGCGACGCCGCGCGCCTTGCCGCCGACTGGCCAGCAGCGCGTCGACCATCGCGCGGTTGTCGGCGCCGTGGCAGGTGGCCTGCACGACCACGTTGCGCGCAAAGCCGAGGTGGTCGCGCAGCGCAAAGAGCTGGTGCTTGGAGGCGTCGCAAGGCGTGTATTTGCGCTCCGGCGCGTACGGAAATTCGGCGCCCGGGCCGAACACATGGCAATGCGCATCGACGCTGCCCGGCGGCACCTTGAAGCGCGGTTTGGACGGACCGGCGTACCAGTCGAGCCAGCCCGGGGTCTTTGCGAACGCACTCATCTCAGTTTCTTCTTCACGCTGCTGCAGGATCCGATCGGCCTCGATGCGCCAGTCGGCGCTGCGGGCAAAGCCCGGCGTTCCCTTGGCACCGAACACGCCCTCGTCGGCGAGGTCGGCGACCCAGGCCTGGCGCTCGGCCGTGCCCTGCGCCGACCACGGCGTCAGGCCGACCTCGCGCACGGTCTCGGCGACTTCGCGCACCTCTTCGCTGCGGCGGCGGCCGTGCTCGATGACGCGCTGGAAGAAGTAGGCGCCCTGCTTCTCCCAGTCGATGCCGGGAAAGGTTTCCTTCAGCGAGGCCAGCACCGCGTCTTCGACGCCATAGGCGCGCGCGGTCGTGAAGCTCTCGATCACCATGGCCTCCAGCCCCTTGATCATCACGCTGCGGCACATCTTGGTGGCCGAGGCGACGCCGAGTTTCTCGCTCGCGACCTTGGCGTCGAAGCCGAGCATGCGCGAGCAGCGGCGCCAATTCGGCCGCCCGCGCCGCCGAGCAGCAGCGGCACCTTGATGCGATACGGCGGGATCGACGTCATCACCGCGCCTTCGACATAGCGGCCGCCGGCGCCGTCGATCAACGCGGCGGCGCGCCGCTTGGCGCCGGGCGAGGCCGAGTTGAAGTCGAGGAACCAGGCGCCGGCCTGACCGCCGGCGCGCAGGCCTGCGCCACCGGTACCGCCTGGCTGGCGGTGACGGCGGAGACGATCAAGTCGGCGCGTGCGGCCAGTTCGGCGTGCGAGGCGGCGAGCGTCACGCTCGAACTGCTGCGCATGCGCCGCAAGGGCTGCCTCGGCGGCGCTGCCGAGCTTCAGGTCGTAGGCGCTGACGCGCCACGCCCTTGCGCGCAGGTCTTCGGCCAGGATGCGGCCGACCTCGCCATAGCCGACGAGGCCGACATGCCACTGCTTCGGGTCTGCGCTCATGTTCAGTCGATGTACCTCAGGCCGGCCTTTTCGAGCGGCTCGCGCATCTTGTACATGTCCAGGCCGAGCACGCCGGCGGCGAGCTTGGCGCGCTTGTCGCCTTCGTTGGCCTCGCGCGCCGCGGCGGCGTCGGCCACCTTCTTGGCCATCGCCGCCGGCACGACGACGACGCCGTCGTCATCGGCGACCACCACGTCGCCGGGATTCACGCTGCAGCCGGCGCACACCACCGGGATGTTCACCGAACCCAGCGTCGCCTTGACCGTGCCCTTGGCGCTGATCGCGCGGCTCCAGACCGGGAACTGCATCTCGGTCAGGTCGCGCACGTCGCGGCACGCCGCCGTCGATGATCAGGCCGCCGCGCCGCGGGCGCTGAAGCTGGTGGCCAGCAGGTCGCCGAAGAAGCCATCGGTGTTGTCGGCGGTGCAGGCGGCGACGACGATGTCGCCCGGCTGCATTTGCTCGGCGGCGACGTGCATCATCCAGTTGTCGCCCGGCTGCAGCAGCACGGTGACCGCCGTGCCGCAGGCTTGGCGCCGGCGTAGATCGGCCGCATGTAGGGCTTCATCAGGCCGACGCGGCCCATCGCCTCGTGCACGGTGGCGAGCCGAAAAGCGCCAGCTGCTCGACCGCAGCCGTATCGGCGCGCACGATGTTGCGCTTGACGATGCCGAGGTCGTTCATCGATGGCTCATGTCATTGCCTTTCGCTTTGAGCGCGGCATCGAGACGCGGGAACACGCGCCGCGCATTGCCTTCGTAGATCTTCTGCCTGTCGTGCCGGCGACAGAGCGTCGAGGCTTCGATGTAGCGCTTGGTGTCGTCGTAGTAGTGCCCGGTTTCCGGGTCGATGCCACGCACCGCGCCGATCATCTCGCTGGCGAACAGGATGTTGTCGACCGGGATCACCTTGGTCAGCAGGTCGATCCCCGGCTGGTGGTAGACGCAGGTGTCAAAGAAGATGTTGTTGAGCAGGTGGTCTTTCAGCAGCGGCTTCTTCAACTCCTGCGCCAGCCCGCGGAAGCGCCCCAGTGGTACGGCACCGCGCCGCCGCCGTGCGGGATGATGAAGCGCAGCGTCGGGAAGTCCTTGAACAGGTCCGAGGTCAGGCACTGCATGAAGGCGGTGGTGTCGGCGTTCAGGTAGTGCGCGCCGGTGGTGTGAAAGCAGGCATTGCAACTGGTGCTGACGTGGATCATCGCCGGGATGTCGTACTCGACCATCTTCTCGTAGATCGGGTACCAGTGGCGGTCGTGAAGCGGCGGCCGGTCCAGTGGCCGCCCGACGGATCGGGGTTCAGGTTGATGCCGACGTTGCCGTACTGCTCGACACAGTTCCCCAGTTCGGGGATGCAGGTCCGGGGATCGACGCCGGGGCACTGCGGCAGCATGGCGGCGGGATGAAGTGGTCCGGGAACAGTTGCCTGACCCGATAGCACAGCTCGTTGCAGATCGCAGCCCAGGTGCTGCTGACCTCGAAGTCGCCGATGTGGTGGGCCATGAAGCTGGCGCGCGGGCTGAAGATCGTCAGGTCGCTGCCGCGCTCGTTCATCAGCTGCAGCTGGTTGCTCTCGATCGACTCGCGCAACTCGTCGTCGCTGATTTTCAGGTCGGCCACCTTGGGCTTCACCGATGCGTCCTTGATGCCGGCGATCTGCCGGTTGCGCCATGCCTCCAGCGCCTTCGGCGCGGTGGTGTAGTGACCGTGGCAGTCGATGATCATCTGAGTGGCTTCCTCGCGAGTCGGGCTTCTTGCGCGGTGATTGTCGAGTCCCGCATCGTCGTTGACGGGCAGGTCGAAACGATATCAGGTTGACCCGCGCGTCACCGGCTGTGCGAGGTCCGCCGCGCGCCTGCGCACCCGAGATGGTGGTAGAAGCGTTCATGGCAATGCGCCGTCGCGAGGCTGGCGCAGCTGGCGCAGCAACGCATCGGAGGCAGTGGCATGGCGTCCCGCATCAAGGTCATTTCGTCGATGGCGACCCGGCAGGTGCTTGCCGATCTGGTCGAGCTTTTCCAGCGGCAATCGGCACAAGCGGTGGCGGTCGAGTCGGTCGGCGGCGTCGATGCCGCCAGACGTGTGCGTGCGGGCGAGGCCTTCGACGTGGTCGTGCTGGCGGCCGACGCGATCGAGCAGTTGATTGCCGGCGGGCAGATCGTCCCGGCAGCCGGGTCGACCTGGTCCGGTCCGGCGTGTCGATCGCGGTGCGCGCCGGCGCGGCACACCCGGACGTCGGCACGGAAGACGGCGCTGAAGGATGCGGTACTCGCCGCCGGCGGCCTCGGTTATTCCACCGGGCCCAGCGGCGTGCACCTGGCAAAGCTGTTCGAGCGCTGGGGCATCGCCGACGCCATCAGGGAACGCATCGTGCAGGCGCCGCCGGGCGTTCCCGTGGGGTCGCTGGTTGCCGACGGCAAGGTCGAGCTCGGGTTTCAGCAGCTCAGCGAATTGATGCACTTGCCCGGCATCGACGTGCTCGGCCCGCTGCCGGCGCCGATCCAGATCATCACCACGTTCTCAGCGGGTCTGTCGGCCACCTCGACCCAGCCCGAGGCCGTGCAGGCGATGCTGGACTTCATGATCTCGCCGGCAGCGGCCGAGGCCAAGCGACGCAATGGCATGGAGCCGGCGTGATCGGTCTGCGTCGGGCCTACCGCATTTGGCAGGCGCGATTGGACTCGAACCAACGACCCCCGCCAGAGCAATGTGGGAAAGCCTCGACCGGGCACGGAGCCTGGCCGGCTCGCGCGCGGGACGAGGATGCGCGTCGCACCGAAGCACGTGCAGGCCGAGCGCGACCGCGTCAGGGAGGTGACAGCATCGCGCAGATACTGCGACCCCTTGATGCCTCATCGCTTTCCGCTCAGTGCCCCTCGAGCGAGGAACCGATTGTCAGATACCACGTCGATCGCCCCCCCTCGCTGAGGCCGTAGGCAAGATAGACGGGGCCGAGCAGCGAGTTGGCGCCGAGATAGACCGAGCCGCCCGTCAGCACGCCACGCGCCGACGTGCCGTCGGGTCGCTTGTAGACGTTGCCGACCTCGAGCGTTCCGCCGACCCAGGCCGCGGTTTCCAGCGTCTCGAAAAGCCAGCCAAGCCGTCGCCGATAGCCGATCGCGGCCAGGCCGTACTCGCGACCGATCAGTTCGTTGGTGTGGTAGCCGGAGAAGTTGAACAAGCCGCCGGCGCGAAATTGATCGTAGACCGGCACCTCGCTCCGAAGTCGGAGCCTCCTCGCAGCGACAGCGACCAGACGTTGGCGCCGCGGGTCAAAGCCTTGGTGACGTTGAAGCCGAGCACCTGATAGCTGAAGTCCTCACCCAGCTTGGTGTCGGACAACATGGCACCGACGCTGGCGTAGGTTCCCGTCGATGGAAACACGCGCTGATCGAGCGTGTCGGCGACGAAGCCGAACGTCACGCCGCCGAGCCGGTGGCTGCCCTCGTCGGGCAGCCACGACACGGCGACGCTGGTGCTCGCCTTGCCCTTGCCGGTCAAGAGGCCGACGCGGGCCTCGCCCCAGGACCCGAGCGCCATGCCGCCGTCGAGCCGCAGCCCCATGCGGGACTGGTCGAGTTCGGCCAATCGCTCGTCGGCGCTGTAGACGTAGCCGAGCGTCTGGGAGACAAATGCGACGGGCGAGACGAAGAACTTCTGGGCCAGGTCGAGGGGCTGGTAGAACTCGGCGAAC
>CAWAOQ010000015.1:0-217374 GCA_963783785.1 uncultured beta proteobacterium
GCAGCAGGTCGCCCGGCTGGCCCATGCGCAGGGCGGCGTCGATCGCCTCCTGCTCGTCGGGAATGATCGAGATGCTGCGTCCGGCACGCCCGTGGCGCGCAGCGCCGCGGCCAGCAGGCGCGGCACCTCGTCGCGGCGCGCGCCCGCGCAGGGCGTCGTCGCGGCGGCAGATGTAGTGGTCGAAGCGCCCGGCCACGGCGTCGGCGATGGCGACGAGGTCCTCGTCGCGCCGGTCGCCCGGCCCCGCGAGCACGACGATGCGCCGCCCGTGCACGTCGAGCCGCTGCGCGAGGTCGGCCATCACGCCGACCGCGTGCGCGTTGTGGCCGTAGTCGAAGATCACCTTGAACGGGTGCTCGTCGAACACGTTCATGCGGCCCGGCGCCTGGAAGAACGTGGTGTCGAAGGTGCGCAGCCCCTGGCGGATGGCGTCGAGCTTGATGCCGAGCGAGAACGCCATCGCCGCGGCGAACATCGCGTTCTGCACGTTGTGCAGCGCGCGGCCCTCGAGCGTCGCCGGGATCAGGTGCGTCCACAGCAGCGGGATGTGGCTGCCCCGGTCGTAGAGCGTGATCATCTGGCCGTTGACGCCCGCCTCGAGCGCGCAGGCGCGGCCGCCGGCGCGGATGTGCTCGCGCACCAGCGCGTGCTGCGGGTTCATCGTGACGTAGCAGATGTTCTTGGCCTCGGTGTAGCCGGCCATGCTGCAGCACCAGCGGGTCGTCGGCGTTGAGCACCGCGCAGTCGCGTGGCGACCTCGACGACGATGCGCTTGACCTCGGCCAGTTGCTCGAGCGTGTCGATGCCCTTGAGGCCCAGGTGGTCGGCCTGGACGTTGAGCACCGCGCCGACGTTGACCTCGCGGCACGCCCATGCCGGCGCGCAGCAGGCCGCCGCGCGCGGTCTCGAGCACCGCGATGTCGATCTGCGGATCGGCGAGCACCATGCGCGCCGCGACCGGGCCCGGTCATGTCGCCCTGCACGGTGCGCTGGCCGTCGATGTAGACGCCGTCGGTGGTGGTGAGGCCCGGCGTGTAGCCGGCCATCTTGGTGATGTGCGCGAGCATGCGCGCGGTGGTGGTCTTGCCGTTGGTGCCGGTGATCGCCGCGATCGGCACGCGCGACGGCGTGCCCGGCGGGAACAGCATGTCGATCACCGGGCCGGCCACGTCGCGCGGCGTGCCTTCGCTGGGCGCCACGTGCATGCGGAAGCCCGGGCGCGGCGTTCACCTCGCAGATGCCGCCGCCGATCTCGCGGTAGCTCTCGGTGATGTCGGTCGGCGAGGAAGTCCACGCCGCCGACGTCGAGGCCGATCGCCCGCATCGCGCGCACCGCCATCTCGCGGTTGTCGGGGTGGATCACGTCGGTGACGTCGGTGGCGGTGCCGCCGGTGGAGAGGTTGGCGGTGGAGCGCAGGTACACGACCTGCCCCGCCGCGGGCACCGAGTCGGCGCGTCAGGCCGGCGCGCTCGAGCATCTTCAGCGCCTGCGCGTCGAGCTCGAGCCGCGTCAGCACCTTCTCGTGGCCGACGCCGCGGCGCGGGTCCTGGTTCACGATGTCGACCAGCTGCGGCGATCGTGTGCACGCCATCGCCGACCACGTGGCCCGGGCGTGCGGCGGGTGGCCGCGACCAGCTCGCCGTTCACCACCAGCAGGCGGTGGTCGTCGCCCTCGAGGAAGGTCTCGACGATGACCGAGCGCGAGTGCTCCGCGCGCCGCCGCGAAGCCCTGCGCGACCTCCTCGTCGGTGGTGAGCCGGATCGAGATGCCGCGGCCGTGGTTGCCGTTGTAGGGCTTGGTCACGACCGGGAAGCCGATGCGGCGCGCGGCGCGCACGGCCTGGCCCTCGCTCTGCACCAGCTCCTGGCGCGGCACCGGCAGGCCGAGCGTGGCGAGGATCTTGTTGGTCTCCTCCTTGTCGCTCGCGAGCTCGACCGCGATGTGCGGGGTGCGCCCGGTGACGGTGGCCTGGATGCGCTGCTGGTACTTGCCGTGGCCGAGCTGCACCAGCGACTGGTCGTTGAGCCGCAGCCACGGGATGCCGCGCGCCTCGGCGGCCGTGCACCAGCGAGGCGGTGAGGGCCCGAGCGCGCGGCGCTGGGCGAAGCGGATGAACTCGTCGCGCGCCTCGGGCCAGCTCCAGCCCTCGGGCACGGTGTCGGCCGGGCGCAGCGCCTCCGGCAGCAGCGAGCAGAGCAGCCGCAGGCCGAGCTCGCCGGCCTCGATGCCTTCGTCGCGCTGCGCGTACTCGTAGACGACGGTGTAGACGCCGGGCGCGGCCGGCGCCGCGCGTCTTGCCGAAGGTGACGTTCTCGCCGGCGACGTTCTGCAGCTCGATCGCGACGTGCTCGAGCACGTGGCCGAGCCAGGTGCCCTCGTCCTCGCGCATGCGGCGGATGAAGCCGCCGGGCTCGCCGTAGGAGCAGCCGTGCTCGGCGAGGCCCGGGCAGCGCCGCGGCGAGGGCGTCGACGAAGGCGGCGCCGAGCCGGCCGGTCGGCCAGGCCTCGAGCGTCGCCGAGGTCGAGCTCGAGGCGGATGACCGGGAAAGTGCGCGTACAGCGACGGGCCGACGTAGACGGAACGGTCGAGGATGCGCATCCGCGGCGTCCTCCTGGTCAGCTTATCTTGCGTGGCAGCAGCGAACCGGCCGAGGCGATGCGCGTGTGCAGGTTGAACGTCGCGCCGGCGACCAGGATGTGCAGCCGCAGCCCGAGCATGCAGACCGGCTGGCCCTCGCTGACGCTGTCCATCGACGAGAAGCTCGACGTCCGACGCGTCGACGACCGTGACGCCGCCGCTGCCCTCGACCTCCACCGTCTCGTCCGGGCCGATGAAGGCGGCGGTGTCCTCGTCGAGCCCGATGCCGACCGCGAACGGGTTGTAGGCGAGCGCGGTGAGCAGGCGGCCGAGCCGGTCGCGCTGGCGGAAGTGCTGGTCGATGATGAAGCGGTTGGTGAGGCCCGAGGCCCGGGCGCGAGGCGCACGCTGCCGGAGATCACGCGAGGAGCCTTCGTCGCCGAAGGCGATCATGTGCTCGCTCAGGATGCTGGCGCCGGCGCTGGTGCCGCCCACCGTGCACGCCGCTGCGCGTTGCGCGTGCGCACGAGCTTGGCGACCGGCGTGCCGCCGAGCAGCGTGGTGAGCCGCAGCTGGTTGCCGCCGGTGAAGAAGATGCCGGTCGCCTGCCTCGAGGCGCTGCAGGCGCGCCCGGCTCGTGGCAGTCGCGGCGCGTGTCGAAGTCCATCGACGTCGACGCGCGCGGCGCCGATGTCGCGGAACAGCTTCTCGTAGCGCGGCCGGTCTCGTGCAGCCGGCTCGCGGTGGGGATCACGACGATGTCGGCGTCGCGGCCGCCGGACAGCGCACGAAGCGCTCGAGGATGTGGCGGTCGTTTTCCTTGTTCTCGGCGCCGCCGATCGGAATGATCCAGCCGCGGGTGGCGCCTTCGGGGACGATGCTCGGCATCCGGGCTTCTCTCGGTGGAGGGCGCGACGTTGCGGGTATCGCGCCGGGGGAGCAGGTGCGCAGGTTACCAGACACCGTCGTCCGTGGCCGACAAGCGCCGTTTCGGCCCGCGAACCGGGATTTCGTTAGACTTCAGGCCCCTTCGCCCTTCGATCGAGAGCGGGCCGTTGAACAAGCTGCCGGAACTGTTCGCGAACAATCGCCGCTGGGCCGCCGCCACCGAGGCCCGGCATCCCGGGTTCTTCGGCGAATTGTCAGCGCAGCAGGCGCCACGCTACCTGTGGATCGGCTGCTCCGACAGCCGCGTGCCGGCCAACGAGATCGTCGGTCTCGCGCCGGGCGAGTTGTTCGTGCACCGCAACGTGGCGAACCTGGTGTTCCACAACGATTTCAGCTGCCTCTCGGTGCTGCAGTTCGCGATCGACGTGCTCGGCATCGAGCACGTGATCGTCTGCGGCCACTACGGCTGCAGCGGCGTGGTGGCCTCCTGGCAGCAGCGACCGCTCGGCCTGGTGGACAACTGGCTGCTGCCGATCCGCGACCTGGGCCGTCTCTACGCCACGCAACTCGCGCAGCTGCCGACCGAACCGGAGCGCGAGGACCGGCTGTGCGAACTGAACGTGCTTTTCCAGGCACGAAACGTCTGTGCGACGACGATCGTGCAGCAGGCCTGGGAGCGCGGTCGCAAGCTGGCAGTGCACGCATGGGCTTACCGGCTCGGCGATGGCCTGCTGCGCGACCTCGGATTCTGCGTGTCCGACCTGGCGGGCGCAGAGGCGGCGTTCGCCCGTCTCGCCGGTCTCGGCACGATCGGTGCGAACTCGCGAGGCTGAAGCCGATGGCGCCGACATCGCCAGCGCGAGCGTTCCCCCGCGAGTCCATCACCGGGCTCATCCTGGCCGGAGGCCTGGCGCGGCGCATGGGCGGGGAGGACAAGGGTCTCGTGCAGATCGCGGGACGACCGATGGTCGAGCATGTGCTGCGTGCGTTGCGCCCCCAGGTGGGACCCTTGCTGATCAATGCGAACCGCAACGCGGCCGGTTATGCCGCATTTGGTCACCCGCTGGTGCCCGACACGCTCGAGGGGAATCAAGGCCCGCTGGCAGGAATATCGTGCGCCCTGCCGCGCCTGGCCACCGAGTTCCTGCTGGTCGTTCCCTGTGATGCCCCGCTGCTCGCGCCGGACCTGGCCCTGCGCCTGTACGAGGCCTGCCTGGCCGGGGCCGCCGACGCCGCGGTCGCAAGCGACGGACAGCGCCAGCAACCGGTCTTCCTGCTGTTGCGCAGGCGCGTGGCGGGTAGCCTCGAGTCGTATCTCGCCGGCGGCGGTCGCAGGGTCGACGCGTGGCTCGGCTCGGTGCGGCTCGCGGTGGCCGACCTGAGCGACGAGCCGGGCACGTTCGCCAACGTCAACGACCCCGACGAGCGGCTGAGGATCGAGTCGCGACTGCTTTCCAGCGCCGGCTCGCGCTGAGTAGCATCGCCGGAACGCCCACGGGACGCAGTGATGACGCAACCGCACGACCCCACCTCGACCGGTGTCGATCCCTGCGACCGACCGGATCACGGGCGCGGGCTGTTACCCCTGGCACGAGCGCGCGAACGCATCATTGCGGACATCGTGGCAGTGTCCGACCAGGAGCGCGTCGGTCTCCGGGATGCACTCGGTCGCGTGCTCGCCAGCGCCGTGTACTCGACCGTCGATGTGCCGTCGCATCGCAACTCCGCGATGGACGGTTACGCCCTGGCCGGCCAGGACCTGCCCGATGCCGATTCGATCGCCCTGCAGATCGTCGGCACGTCCTGGGCGGGTCGGCCGTACACCGGTGTGGTCGCGCGCGGTGAATGCGTGCGCATCATGACCGGCGCCACCTTGCCCGTGGCGACCGACACGGTCGTCATGCAGGAGCGGGTCCGCGTGGACGGCAGCCGCGCGGTGATCGCGGCCGGCCAGCGTGCGGGCCAGAACGTCCGTCCCGTCGGTGAGGACATCCGTCGCGGGGAACTCGCACTCAGCGCCAGTACGCTGCTGCGTCCTGCGCAGCTCGGTCTGCTGGCGTCACTCGGTGTCGCCGAGGTGCCGGTGTTGCGGCGGCCGCGCATCGCGCTCTTCTCCACGGGCGACGAGTTGCGGTCGGTCGGCGAGGAACTTGCGCCCGGACAGATCTACGACAGCAATCGCTATTCCCTGCACGGTCTGCTGGCCCGTCTCGGGCTCGAGGTGATCGACCTCGGCATCGTCCGCGACACGCGCGAGGACATCCTGCAGGCATTGCAGTCGGCTGCAGCGCAAGCCGACGCGATCATCACCTCCGGCGGGGTCTCGGTCGGCGCGGCGGACTACGTCACGGAAACGCTCGCGCGTCACGGGCAGGTCGGTTTCTGGAAGGTCGCGATGAAGCCGGGCAAGCCGATCGCCTTCGGGCGTTTCGGGCAGGCATACTTCTTCGGCCTTCCCGGCAACCCGGTGGCCGTGATGGTCACGTTCTACCAGCTCGTGCAACCGGCGCTGCGCGCGCTCATGGGTGCGCTGGATGCGGATCCCCCGGTCACGCTGCGAGCCATCTGCGGCACGCACCTGCGCAAGGCCCGCGGCCGTCTGGAATTCCAGCGTGGCGTGCTGGAGCGGCAGGCGTCGGGACGGTACACGGTGCTGAGCAGCGGCCACCAGGGCTCGGGCGTGCTGCGCTCGATGTGCGAGGCCAACTGCTTCATCGTCCTGCCGGACGAGCAGGGCGACGTGGAGCCCGGCACCGAGGTCGAGGTGCAACCATTCGCCGGTCTCGTCTGATCCGGTGCCAACCATCCAGGGGAGTCAAAGCATGTCTTTTGCACACGGCGGTGGCGAACGTGAGTTCGTGCCGGTCAGCATCGCGGTCCTCACCGTGTCCGATTCGCGCGACGAACGCAGCGACAAGTCGGGCCGGTTGCTGGTCGAGCGCCTGACGGTCGCGGGCCACCGGCTCGCCGACAAGCGCATCGTTGCGGACGACATCTACTCGATCCGCGCGGTGGTCTCGCATTGGATCGCCGACCCGCAGGTCAACGTGATCATCACGACCGGGGGCACCGGGGTGACGGGTCGTGACGGTACGCCGGAGGCGGTGGCGCCGCTGCTCGACAAGGTGCTCGAGGGTTTCGGCGAGATGTTCCGGTCGATCTCCTATGCGGACATCAAGACCTCGACCCTGCAATCGCGTGCCCTTGCAGGCGTTGCCAATGCGACCTACGTGTTCTGCGTACCGGGATCGTCCGGTGCCTGCGCCACCGCCTGGGACGAACTGATCGCGTTGCAGCTCGATGCCCGGACGCGACCCTGCAATCTCGTCGAACTGATGCCACGACTGAGCGAGAAGTGAGTACGTCGCCCGCGAGCGCCGGAGCTGCGCTGCTCGACTTGCTGGATGCTCGCTCCGGCGTCGTCTGCGCGGTGGGCGCCGGGGGCAAGAAGAGCCTGCTCAGGCATCTCGCCATCACCCATCCCGGACGGGTCGCGTTCACGACGACGGTCTTCATGACCTGGTTCGAGGAGCATGCCCGCTTCGGGATCGCCGTCGACGAGGAGGCAGGTCTATCCGCGGCCGTGGCTGCGCTCGATCCCGCGCTGAGCGTCGCGTATGCCTGCCCGAGCGACAAGCCCGGTCGGTGGGCCGGAGTGAGCGGGACCCGCATCGAGCGGATCCATCGCGACGGCGGCTTTGTCGCTACCTACGTCAAGGCGGACGGCGCCAGGATGCGACTCGTGAAGGCGCCGGCCGCACATGAACCGGCGCTGCCGGCGTGCTGCACGACCGTCGTGCCGGTCCTGTCGGCGCTTGCCATCGGCGAGCCGCTGACCGAGCGTGTCGCCCATCGCCTCGAACAGATCGAGCAGGTCACCGGCTTGCGCACGAACGAGCGGATCACGGCGCAGCACCTGGGCCGGCTGCTGGCGAGCCCGATGGCCTGATGAAATCGACCGAGGGGAGGCGGGTCGTTCCGGTCATCAACATGGCGGACGGCGAGCTGCGGGAGGCGCAGGCGCGCGAGGCCGCGGAGGTTGCGCTGGCACTCTGCAGTCGCATCGATCGGGTGGTGCTCACCTGCCTGGCCCGACCCGCGAACCCGGTCGTCGGCGTCGTGCAGCGCTGAAGTCAGGGTTCGACGACGATACCGGGCGCGCCTGCGCTCATGGTGCCGACCCGTGCCGCCTGCGCGAAACCGTGACGCCTGAACGTTTCCAGCACGTCCGGGACGGCAGCGGTGGCGCAGGACACCAGCAGGCCGCCTGAAGTCTGCGGATCGCACAGGAGTGCCTTCTGCACTTCGTCGAGGCTGCCGGCCAGCTGCACGTCGGCGCCATGGGCCGCCCAGTTGCGTGCCGAGGCGCCCGTGACCACTCCGCGGCTGCGCCAGCCGACGCCGTGGTCAGGACGGGCAGCCGCGTCATCTCGACTGGGCGCGCGACTCCCGAGCCACTGCAGACGCCCATCAGGTGACCCAGCAGCCCGAAGCCCGTGACGTCGGTCATGGCGTGCACGCCCGTCGATGCGCGCGAGGCGGGCCCGCGCGTTGAGCCGCGTCGTCGTCGCGATCAGTCGACCGGTAGCCGGCCGCATCGAGGCGATCCCGCTTGAAGGCCGCCGATAGGATGCCGACGCCGAGCGGCTTGCCGAGCACCAGCGCATCGCCCGGCGCGGCCGTCGGAGTTGCGCGTGCACGTCGGCCGGGGCCACTTGCCCGATCGCCACCAGGCCGTAGATCGGCTCGGCTGAGTCGATGCTGTGACCGCCGGCCACCGGGATGCCGCGCCTCGGCGCAGATGGATTCGCCGCCACGCAGGATCTCGCGGATCACCGCGCACCGGCAGCACTTTGATCGGCATGCCCACGATGGCCAGTGCGAACAATAGGCGTGCCGCCCATCGCGTAAACGTCCGACAAGGCGTTCGCGGCGGCGATTCTCCCGAAGTCGAACGGGTCGTCGACGATCGGCATGAAGAAGTCGGTCGTGGCGATGACGGCGTGTTCGTCGCTCAACCGGTAGACCGCCGCGTCGTCCGCCGGTGTCGCGGCCCACCAGCAGCGCGGCGAACGGGCGCGGCGACGGAATCGGCGCGGAGAAGGTCGGCGAGCAATCCGGGCGCGATCTTGCAACCGCAACCGCCGCCATGGGACAGAGACGTCAGCCGGGCACGGGGGTCGCCCCCGAGGACAGGTCATCGCCCAGGCCGCCTGCGAGGTGGCGGAAGGCAGTAGGAGTCGAACCTACCAGGAAGCGGCTGACGCCCCCTACTGGGTTTGAAGCCCAGCCGCACCGCCGGATACGCGTGCCTTCCGGACGGTCTCATGATGGCGCGACTCGCCAACCGCTGTCCACGCGCAGCACGTGGGAGTCGTGGACGCGACGGTGTAGCCGACGCGATCGAAGAACTCGAGGATCTGGATCGAGCGCTTGCGACCCAGCCCGATGGCGTCGCGGAAGCGCGGACGCATCGATGGCGCCGTGCTCCTGTGCGATGCCGGCGGCAATCCCGGCCAGCTCGGCGATGCGCCCGCTGTCGTAGAACAGGTCGCGCACGACCTGGTACACGGTGCCCCGCGTGACCTGATCGCGCAGCACTTGCCGGACGCGTTCCTCCGGTTCGCGCACCTGGGCGGCCAGGTGGCGCAGCACGGCGGGTCGAAGGGCCCCTGCGCGAGCAGCGGTTGCAGCTTTGGGCCGCCTCGTCGCCGCGCCGAGAGCCTGGCGGTGTGTTCCGGCAGGTGCAGCCACGGCCCGTTGCGCAGCACGACCTGCTCCTGCGCGAGGTCGTCGATCAGTCGTCGCCAGAGTGCGTGCGGCAGGTCGGGCAGTGCGATGCGGCGAAGCCGGCCGATGTCGGGACCGGGTTCGTCGGGGGCCCGGGCGTGGAATTCCCGCAGCGCGTGCGACGGCGTGCTCGCGGAGCCTGAGCCACAGCGGCGGGAGAAAGACGAAACGTTCGGCGCCGGCGTCGAGGACCAGCGCATCGGCCGGCAGCGGCACGCGATCGGGGGCGTAACCCGTCAGGTGCACCAGATCGGTCATCGGCACGCCGTAGCGCGCGTGCTGCAGCAACGGCGCAATGCCGGCGCCGTCGAGCATCTGTTCGAGTGCGTCGAGATGACGCTGCCGCTCCGGGGAGCGCCGCTTGCGCGTCGGCGCGAACGGGTCGAGCACGCGCCACCCCCGACGGTGTGCGCAGCCTGTGCATCGCGGACGATGAAGCGGTCACCGGGTGTCGCGCACAGCGGCGTGTCGAACACCAGCTGGACGCGTGCCGATTCACCGGCCGACAGGCGCTCGGACTCGAGCAGGACCACGTGGGCGACGCGGTGCGTCGTGTCCAGGTGCACGTGCAGCGGCGCCCACGACACGAGGTGCAAGTGGCTGTCCGCCAGCAACCGCAGGCGGGGTCGATGCGGGTCGTCGGGCGCAAACAGGCGAGGGTCCGCGAGCCAGTCGCCACGCGGCGATGGCGCTCTTGTCGCACCGGCGACGTTGATCGCGCAGCGCTCGCCGGCGTGGCCGCTCCGGCCGCCGGTTGGCGCGTGGATGCCGCGCACCCGTGCGGGCTGCCCGCCGGCAGCAGCAGCACGGAATCGCCCGCCCGCACCCCGCCCGCGGAGACCGAGCCGCGTGACGACGGCCGGCGCCGGCCAGGGTGAAGCTGCGGTCGACCGCCAGGCGGAAAGCTGTCATCCTGCCGCGCCGGCAGGCTGCGCGCCGCCTCGAGCAGCCGCGCGCGCAGCGCCGCAATGCCGGGCGCCGGGTGCGTGGCGGCGAGCGGAAAGACCGGTGCGGCCCGGCCAGCGGCGTGCCTTCCAGCAGCGCCGCGATCTCCAGCTGCACCTCGATGCGGCGCAGCGGCGTCGACCAGATCGGTCTTGGTCAGCGCCACCACGCCGCGCGTCGAGGCCGAGCAGGTCGAGGATGGCCAGGTGCTCGCGGGTCTGCGGCATCACGCCGTCGTCGGCGGCGACGACCAGCAGCGCCAGGTCGATGCCGTGCGCGCCGGCGAGCATGTTGCGCACGAAGCGCTCGTGGCCCGGGCACGTCGACGAAGCCCGAGCGCTCGCCGCCGCCCGCCAGCGGCGCATAGGCAAAGCCGAGGTCGATGGAGATGCCGCGCGCCTTCTCCTCCGGCAGGCGGTCGGTGTCGATGCCGGTCAGCGCGCGCGACCAGCGCGGTCTTGCCGTGGTCGATATGGCCGGCGGTGCCGACGATCATGGCGCAGTCGCGGCCGACTGCGCGGCGAGCTGGCCGAGGTCGGCGGCGTCCTCGAGGCAGCGCAGGTCGAGGCAGCAAGCGCGCCGTCGTGCGATGCGGCCGATGACCGGCACGGCAGTGCGCGCAGCGCGGCAGCGAGCGCTCGAGCGCTGCCGCGGCCCGCTCGGCGGCGCGCAGCGGCGCAGCGCCGCGCTCGGCAGCGGCTCCACGCGGCAGGGCGCCGCTGCCGATCTGGCTGTCGCAGTCCGACGATCTCGATCGCGTAGCCGCGCGCCGAGCGCGCCGGCAGCGCGGGCAGCGCCGCGCGGCCAGCGCCTCGGATCGCCGCGCGCGGCCGCGTCAGCAGGCGCAGCGTCGGCAGCCGCTCCGCCAGGCGGTCCGGGTCGCGGTACAGGCGCAGCGTCGCCTCCAGCGCGGCGAGCGTGATCTTGTCGCAGCGCAGCGCGCGCTTCAGCGGGTGCTTCGCGCAGCCGCTCGACCAGGTCGCGCGCGGCCGACGATGATGCCCGCCTGCGGCCCGCCCAGCAGCTTGTCGCCGCTGAAGGTGACCAGGTCGGCGCCGGCGCGCGAGCGTCTCGCGCACGGTCGGCTCGTGCGGCAGGCCCCAGCGCGCGAGGTCGACCAGCGTGCCGCTGCCGAGGTCGTCCACGACCGGCAGGCCGTGCGCGCGCGCGCCGAGTCGCGGCCAGCTCGGCGCGGCGCGACCGCCGCGGTGAAGCCCTGCGATGACGGTAGTTGGAGGTGTGCACCTTCAGCATCAGCGCGGTCTCGCGCGCCGATGCGCCTCGCTCGTAGTCGCGAGGTGGGTGCGGTTGGTGGTGCCGACCTCGCGCAGCGCGCGCCCGCGCTGCGCCATGATGTCGGGCATGCGGAAGGAGCCGCCGATCTCGATCAGCTCGCCGCGCGAGACGATCGACCTCGCGCCCGCCGGCCAGCGCTGTTCAGCGCCAGCAGCACGGCGGCGGCGTTGTTGTTCACCGACGGTGGCGGCCTCGGCGCCGGTCAGCTCGCGCAGCAGGCCCTCGACGTGGTCGTCGCGCTCGCCGCGCCCGCCGGTCGCAGGTCGAACTCCAGGTCGACCGGCGCCGCGCATCGCCTGCGGCGACGGCCGCGACCGCCTCCTCCGGCAGGAGCGCGCGGCCGAGATTGGTGTGCAGCACCGTGCCGGTGAGGTTGAACACCGGCCGCAGGCGCGGCGCGATGCGGGTCGCCAGGGTCGCGTCCAGCGCGGCGCCGATGGCGGCGTCGGTCGCCGCGGAGTGCGCCAGCTGGCCGGCCAGTGCGGCGCGGCGCAGAACCTCGAGGTGAGAGCGCAAGGCCGACGTGGCCAACGCGCGGCCATGACGGGCCAGCAGCGGCTGCAGGGCCGGCAGGTTCAACGGGGATCGACGGACGGCAGGTCCGTGGTGCTGGCGTGCGGAGTTGGCGCGGGCGACGAATCACGCGCCCGGATCTTACCCTCGGGGCTGCCAGAGCAGGGGGTTGTCGCTGCCGCGGTGGAAGCCCGCGTCGGTGAGGAGCAGGTCGAGCGCGAGGCTCGCGAGGTCGTCCGCGACCGGCTCGACGCTCCCCGTCCTTCTCCTGGTACAGGATTTTGCGGTAGGTCTTGCAGCTGTCGCAGCATTCGGCGCGGACGGCATCCGAACCGCCTTCGATCGACTGGTACGACAAGGCCTTTCGTCCGACGCGCACTGGCTGCAGGTCACGCGGACCATGTGCCATTCCGTCGCACGAGGGCGCAGTGCAGGTAGCGATAGCCCTGGGACCGCGGGTCTGCGTGCACGATGCTCGCGACCGGCAACGAGCCGCACACCGGGCAGACGCCGTGCGTGGCCCAGTTCGGCGACGTCGGCGGTCGCGAGTCGGGACGCGATGTCCACCCAAAGGACCTGCAGCGCCGCCATCAGGAACGGGGCGGCCGCCGCGTCGACGCCTGCGGTCCGCGCCGTGAGCAACGCATCGGCCTGCGCTTCCAGAAGCTCGGCCGACGCATGGCGCAGCCGGTCGCACAGGTAGCCGCGCAGCCAGGTGGCGCTTTCGGCAATGCCGCCACCGCTTCGCACAGGCGCAGCAGCACCTCGCGCCAGCGGCTGTCGCGCGGCCAGCTGGCCGCGGGTGCGGCGGGCATGCCATGGTCTGGGTGCGCGCAAGCGCGGAGCTGTTCGGCGGTGGGCGGGGTCGTTGCGAGAGCTCGCGCAGGGCCGCCTGCTGCGCATCCACCAGCGAGGCCATCAGGCGCAGGTAATCACCGATCGCATGCCCGCGGCGCCGAGGCTGGCGCAGGCGCCCTGCGCGCGGATGCGAATACCCGCGCGCAATGCGGCAGGTGGATCCGCGGAATCGCCCTCTCGGCGAGCGCCTCAATCTGCCCGGGTTCGAGGATTTGCTGCACGGATGGTTCTCGCGGAACCAGGCCCGATGATGTCTCCAGGCCCAGCCCGGCGTCACGAATCCGCGCGTCATCGCACCCATCGAGCCGGTTACCCAGAAGATCGCCGCGTAGGCGTGCCCGATGATCGAGCAGACCAGCACGAACCCAGCCAGCGCGTGCACGACGGCTGCCAGCCGGATGACGCCGATCGGGGAATACGCCGAGAAGTACGACCGCCAGATCACGATGCCCGACAGCAGCAGCAGGGCCATGCTGGCGAGCAGCACCTTGAACAGGATCTTCTGGCCGCCGTTGTAACGCCCGACCTCGGGCAGCCGCGGGTCGTCGTGCGACGTCGCCTTCGGCATTTCGCGCAGCCACTTCCAGTCGCGCTCTTCCATCCGGTTGTGCTTGCCCGACGGCCAGCGCCAGCAGCACGAACGAGAGCCGTCATGACGAGCCCGATGAAAGGATGCAGGATGCGCGACCACGTGCCGCCGCCCACCAGGCTGCTCATCCAGTACATGGACGGATGGAACAGCGCGAGGCCCGACAGGGCGGCCAGCACGAAGGCGATGGCGGGGATCCAGTGGTTGATGCGTTCGCGCTCGCTGTAGCGGGCGATGACCGTGCGATGAGCTGCGTCACCCATGGTTTTTCTCCAGTTCCGCGCGCGGCCGCCGCCTCGTCGTCCTCGGTCGTATCGTTGGGACCGACCCGCAGATAGTGGAACAGTGCAGCCAACGCGGTGAGCGCGATGCCGGCAACGTGCCATCGGCTTGGTGAAGCCCTTCCAGGCGCCGACCATCGCGCTGATGCGCGGCTCGGCGGGCAGGCCGCTGTAGAGGTGAGGCTGGTCCGCGCGCGGCAGCACGTACATCACGTGAGTACCGCCCACGCCGCTCGGGTCGTACAGCCCGGCCTGGTCGAAGCCACGCGACTGCAGGTCCTTCACGCGGCCCTCGGCGTGGTGCTGCATGTCTTCCTTGGTGCCGAACACCAGATTGCGCCGGTCGGGCAGGACTTGATGCATGCCGGCTCGAGCCCGACTGCGACGCGGTCCGAGCACAGGGTGCACTTGTAGACTTCTTGTCCTTCTTGGAGATCCGCGGCACGTCGAACGGACAGCCGGTGATGCAGTAGCCGCAGCCGATGCAGTTCTCCTGGTGAAAGTCGACGATCCCGTTCGCGTACTGCACGATCGCGCCGGGTGCCGGGACAGGCCTTCAGGCAGCCCGGATCTGTTCTTCGTTCAGTTGCGTTGCTCATGCGCCCTGGCCAGCGACCGGCTCTGTGGCCGGTTCTACTCCCAGGACAGTGCGCCACCGGATTGGTACTCGATGACGCGTGTTTCAAAAAAGTTGCGCTCCTTCTTCAGGTCGATCATTTCGCTCATCCACGGGAACGGGTTCTCCTCGTTCGGGAAGAGCTCCTCGAGGCCGATCTGCGTCGCCCGCCGGTTGGCGATGTAGCGCAGATAACCCTTGAACATGCTCGCGTTCAGGCCCAGCACGCCGCGGGGCATGGTGTCTTCAGCGTAGCGGTACTCGAGTTCGACGGCCTTCAGGAAAAGGGCCTTGATGTCGGCCTTGAACGCCGCCGTCCAGAGTTGCGGGTTCTCGAGCTTGATCTGGTTGATCAGGTCGATGCCGAAGTTGCAGTGCATCGACTCGTCGCGCAGGATGTACTGGTACTGCTCGGCCGCACCGGTCATCTTGTTCTGCCGGCCCAGCGACAGGATCTGCGTGAAGCCGACGTAGAAGAACAGGCCTTCCATCAGGCAGGCAAAGACGATCAGGCTCTTCAGCAACGTCTGGTCGTTCTCGGGCGTGCCGGTGGTGAAGTGCGGGTCCATCACGGCATCGATGAACGGGATCAGGAATTCATCCTTCTCGCGGATCGACGCGACCTCGTGATAGGCGTTGAAGATCTCACTCTCGTCCAGCCCCAGCGATTCGACGATGTACTGGTAGGCGTGGGTGTGGATCGCCTCCTCGAAGGCCTGGCGCAGCAGGAATTGCCGGCACTCCGGGGCCGTGATGTGACGGTACGTGCCGAGCACGATGTTGTTTGCCGCCAGCGAATCGGCGGTCACGAAGAAGCCGAGGTTGCGCTTGATGATGCGGCGCTCGTCCTCGCTCAGGCCGTTCGGATCCTTCCACGTCGCGATGTCGCGCGACATGTTGACCTCTTGCGGCATCCAGTGGTTGGCGCAGGTGGCGAGGTACTTCTCCCACGCCCACTTGTACTTGAACGGCACCAGCTGATTGACGTCGGTCTGGCCGTTGATGATGCGTTTGTCGGCGGCGTTGACGCGTCGGTTGCTCGTGCCCTGCGGGGCCGTCACGGCGGCGTGCGTCGACTCGAATCCCAGACCCGCAAGGGCCTGCATCGGTTGAAACGGGAGGGGTGACGAAACCATGGCCCGCGCCTCGAGTGAAGGCTCTTGCGGGGTGCGAATTGTTGGCGTCGTCCTGTTGCTGACGTTGTCTTCCCAGACCAGCATGTAGCTATTTCCTGTGCGTTGAATTATCAGAGTGTTGCGTGCAAACACCAAGCACTTCTTGACATCGAGGCGCTTGCGTTGTTGCGCTCTTGCATCGTGCGTGCGCGGAGTTCAATTCAACGAATGATCATTGGCAGGCTTCGCAAGTGGGGTCGTCGATCGCGCAGAACTTGATGTCACTCGCAACGGCATCATCGACCTGCGCACGCGCTTGCATCGACACCGCATCGAGTGCCGACATCGACGCGTTGGTGCCGCCATCACCCGAGCTGACGGCATTGAGCTGGCCGCGGTTGACGGTGCTCATCTCGGCGTGCGTGGCCCCCATCGTGCGCAGGTAGTACGTGGTCTTGAGACCGCGCAGCCATGCCAGCTTGTAGGTCTCGTCGAGGCGTTTGCCCGAGGCGCCGGCCATGTAGATGTTGAGCGACTGCGCCTGGTCGATCCACTTCTGGCGTCGCGCCGCCGCCTCCACCAGCCAAGTCGCGTCGACCTCGAAGGCAGTGGCATAGAGCTGCTTGAGCGGCTCCGGCACGCGGTCGATCGCACGCAGGGAACCCTTGTAGTGCTTCAGGTCCATCACCATCACGTCGTCCCACAGGCCGAGCTTCTTCAGGTCACGCACCAGGTACTCGTTGACGATCGTGAACTCGCCCGACAGGTTGGACTTGACCGACAGATTGCCGAAACACGGCTCGATCGACGCGTCGACGCCGATGATGTTCGAAATGGTGGCCGTCGGTGCGATGGCCACGCAGTTGCTGTTGCGCATGCCGTGCTGGCTGATGCGCGAGCGAAGCGCGTCCCAGTCGAGCGAGGTCGAGGTGTCGACCTCGACGTAGCCACCGCGCTGCTCGGCCAACAGCTTCAACGAATCCAGCGGCAGCACGCCGCGGTCCCACAGCGAACCACGGTAGCTCGAATAGCGGCCCCGCTCGGCGGCCAACTCGGTCGAGGCCCAGTAGGCGTGGTAGCACACCGCCTCCATCGAGCGGTCGGCGAACTCGACCGCCTCTGCGCTGGCGTAGGGCACGTGCAACTGGTAGAGCGCATCCTGGAATCCCATGATTCCGAGGCCGACCGGACGGTGCCGCAGGTTGCTGTCACGCGCCTTCTTGACCGCGTAGTAGTTGATGTCGATCACGTTGTCGAGCATCCGCATCGCGGTCGCGACCGTCTTCTTCAGCTTGATCTGGTCGACCCTGCCGTCCTTCAGGTGCTGCGCGAGATTGACCGAGCCGAGGTTGCAGACCGCGATCTCGCTCGCGTTGGTATTGAGAGTGATCTCGGTGCACAGGTTGGAGCTGTGCACCACGCCCACATGCTGCTGCGGGCTGCGCACGTTGCAGGCGTCCTTGAACGTGATCCAGGGATGCCCGGTCTCGAACAGCATCGTCAGCATCTTGCGCCACAGGTCCTTGGCCGGCATGCGCTTGTACAGCTTGATCTCGCCACGCTCGACCTTGGCCTCGTAGGCCGTGTAGGCGACCTCGAAGTCCTTGCCGAACTTGTCATGCAGGTCGGGGCAGGTCGAGGGCGAGAACAGCGTCCAGTCGCCACCATCCATCACGCGCCTCATGAACAGGTCCGGAATCCAGTTCGCGGTGTTCATGTCGTGCGTGCGCCGGCGGTCGTCGCCGGTGTTCTTGCGCAGGTCGAGGAATTCCTCGATGTCGAGGTGCCAGGTCTCCAGGTAGGCACAGACCGCGCCCTTGCGCTTGCCACCCTGATTGACCGCCACCGCGGTGTCGTTGACGACCTTCAGGAACGGCACCACGCCCTGGCTCTTGCCGTTCGTACCCTTGATGTACGAACCGAGCGCACGCACGTTGGTCCAGTCGTTGCCCAGGCCGCCGGCGAACTTGGACAGCAGGGCGTTCTCCTTCAGTGCCTCGTAGATGCCATCGAGGTCGTCGGCCACGGTCGTCAGGTAGCAACTCGACAGCTGCGAGCGACGCGTGCCGCTGTTGAACAGCGTCGGTGTGCTCGACATGAAGTCGAAGTTCGACAGCACGTCGTAGAACTCGATCGCCCGCGCTTCGCGGTCGATCTCGTTCAACGCCAGGCCCATGGCCACTCGCATGAAGAATGCCTGCGGCAATTCGATGCGCACCTCGTCGATGTGCAGGAAGTAGCGGTCGTACAGCGTCTGCAACCCGAGGTAGTCGAACTGAAGGTCTCGCTCGGCCTTCAGCGCCGCGCCGAGGCGGGCCAGGTCGAACTGCATCAGCTTCTCGTCGAGCAGTTCGGCAGCCACGCCCTTCTTGATGAAGCCCGGGAAGTACTCGGCGTAGCGCGTCGACCATCTCGCCCTGCGTCACCTCGTCGTGGAGGATCTCGCGGCGGATCGTGTGCAGCAGCAGTCGCGCGGTGGCGCGGGTGTAGGCCGGCTCCTTCTCGATCAGCGTGCGCGCCGCAAGGATCGACGCCTTGTAGACCTCGTCGATCGGCACCCCGTCGTACAGATTGCGCCGGGTCTCGACCAGAATCGGCTCAGCCTTCACGTCGTCACCCAGGCCGGCACAGGCCGACTCCACCAGGCCCTGCAGCTTGGCGTCGTCGAGCGGCACGCGTTGGCCACGGTCGATGACCGTCAGTGTCGACGCTGCCGGCTTGGCCTGCGACTGCGCCTGCCTTGCACGCTCCTGCGCTCGGCGCTCCCGGTACAGCACGTAGGCCCGCGCGACCTCGTGGTGGCCGCTTCGCATCAGACCGAGTTCGACCTGGTCCTGCACGTCTTCGATGTGGAAAGTGCCGCCACCCGGCCGCGAGCGCAGCAGCGCGCGCACGACCGCCTCTGTCAAGCCGTCGACCGTTTCGCGCACGCTGGCCGATGCGGCGCCCTGCGTGCCATGCACCGCCAGAAACGCCTTCATCAGCGCCACCGCCACCTTGTTCGGCTCGAATGCCACGACAGCACCGTTGCGGCGAATGATCTGGTAGCCCTGGTAGGCCGAATTCGCGGTCGCTGCGCCGTAGGGCACGACACCAGGAGCGATGGAGACAGCGGGAGCAGAAACGGGAACAGCTTGCATGAACGGGCCTTTGTGCTGGTGCGGTAATCGGCGCGTCGTCGGACGACGGTCGGAATGATCAGTACGGCATGCGGCTCGGATGGCTGCAAAGCGATCGCGGGCCAGTCAATGGATCAGGAAAGAGCGGAAAGAGCGCGACTTGTCATGCCAGCCGCGGCGTCAGAGTGCCGCCTGGGCACGAGAACTCAGCCCGAGCAACGCGACCGGCTGATCCAGCGCGCTGCTGCGAACGGTTCTGCCGCCAGCCGAAGCCGAACGGGCAACGACAGTCCTCTTTGGGCAGGAGAAGGTTATCACGCAGGACACTATATCTGGGGTATCGGCGATCAACAAGCCACTACCCCTAGCGTTCTTATCGGTGACTTCCCCGATGGCCGGTCAGCAACGCCCCGGCTACACGAGGCCGGCCGGCCAGGGCCCGGGCCAGACCGCGCCAATCGAAGCCAGGGCCGGGATCGTGCTTGCGGCCGGGCGCAATGTGTTCGTGGCCGACCACCGCGTCGATCGGATAGCGCCGCGCCATCGCCCGCAACAGGCGCACCAGCGCCAGATACTGCGCAGCCTCGAAGGGCTCGCCCTCGAGCCCTTCGATCTCGATACCCACCGAAAAGTCGTTGCACTCGTCGCGGCCTGCCCAGCAGGATGCCCCCGCGTGCCAGGCACGCGCGTCGCACGACACGAACTGCAGCACGCGGCCGTCGCGGCGGATGAAGAAATGCGCCGACACCCGCAAGCCGCGCAGGCCCTCGAAATAGGGGTGCGCGGCGTGATCGAGGGTGTTGGTGAACAGGCGCTCGACGGCGTCACCGCCGTAGCGGCCGGGTGGCAAGCTGATCGAGTGCAGCACCGCCAACGTCACGCGTTCGCCAGGCGGCCGCTCGCCAAAGTTCGGCGATGGCACCCATCGCGCGGGATGCCACCACCCGGCCTGCCAGACTGCGCGCTTCAACGGTCAGTCGCCGCCGTCGCCGCCAGCCACCACGACGCCCAGTCGCGCCATGCGGTAGCGCATCTGGCGCAACGAAAGGCCCAAGCTGGCGCCGGCCGCGGTGCGGTTGAAACGATGGTGCTCGAGGGCACGCGTCAGGATGTCGCGCTCGACCTGATCGAGATGGGCCGCCAGGTCGCTCGGCAGGCTGGGCTCGATGACCAGCGGCGGGGTGGCCACCGCCTCAGCAAGGCGGGCCTCGAGGTCGGCGTGGTCGGTCTCGACAAGCAGATCATCGTCAAGGCCGAGGTCGGCGCGGGTGATGACGTCGCTGGTCGACAGCGCCACGGCGCGGTGCAGCAGGTTTTCCAGTTCGCGCACGTTGCCGGGGAAGGGGTAGTGCGACAGCAGGTCGAACGCATCGCGCGACAGCACCGGCGGTGGCGACACACCGGCATCGCGCGCAATGCGCTCCAGCAGTGCCGCGCAGATCGGTCCCAGGTCGTCGGCCCGCTCGCGCAGCGGCGGCACGCGAATCTGGATCACGTTCAGTCGGTAGAACAGGTCCTGGCGGAAACGACCCGCCTGCACTTCGCCCGCCACGTCCTTGTGCGTGGCACTGAGGATGCGCACGTTGATCGGGGCCTCGGCAACGGCGCCGATCGGCCGCACCGAGCGTTCCTGGATCACGCGCAGCAGCTTGCTCTGCATCGCCAGCGGCAGGTCGCCGATCTCGTCGAGGAACAAGGTGCCGCCGTGCGCGGCCTGGAAGAAGCCGTCGCGGTCTTCGGCGGCACCGGTGAACGAACCCTTGCGGTAGCCGAAGAACTCGGCCTCGAGCAGATGTTCGGGAATGGCACCGCAGTTGACGGCAATGAACGGCTGCCCGGCCCGCGGGCTGACGTCGTGGATCGCACGCGCGACCAACTCCTTGCCGGTGCCGGATTCGCCCTGCACCAGCACCGGCGCCATGCTGCGCGCGACCTTCTCGATCAACGACCGCACCTGCTGCATCGCCGCCGACTGGCCGGACAGTCGGCGCAGCGCGGGAGCCATGGCCTCGACCGGCGCCGACGGCGGCTCGCCACGCATCAGGTCGGGCGGCGCGGGCCGCGACGCTTCTCGCACCGCAGCCCGTGGCGCCGTCGCACCGGCTGCGCTGGGCAGGCTCGACGGCACCACGGTCGGCGCGGTCTGTGGCGCCCGGCCCAGCGCCGACGCGACCACGGCGCGGAACTGACGCAGATCGACCGGCTTGGTCAGATAGTCGTAGGCGCCGGCCTTCAAGGCCTCGACCGCGTTCTCGGCCGAACCGTAGGCGGTGATGACCAGGGCCTTCTCGCGGCGCCCGCCCTGTTCGAGCTTGGCCAGCAGGTCCAGGCCGCTGCCGTCGGGCAGGCGCATGTCCGTGATCACGGCGCTGTAGGTCCGGTCCTTCAGGTGCAGCAACGCTTCCTCGACCGAGCCGGCCGTCTCGACGTCGTAGCCCTCGCGCAGCAACGTCAATTCATACAGCGTGCGCAGGTCCGGCTCGTCGTCGACGACGAGCAGGCTGTAGTGGGCGGGGGCGGTGGTGGTCATGGCAGCAGGCGGTCCTGGCTCGGCGTTGGCGCAGTGGTGGCAACCAACCGCATCGTCACCACGAACTCGTTGCGGTGCGCTGCTACCGTCGGGATGCTGCCAGTAATCGATGCTGCCGCCGTAGCGTTCGCACAGCTCGCGGCAAATATACAGGCCCAGCCCCGTGCCGCGGCTTCGCGACGAGAAGAATGGTTCGAACAGATACGGTTCGATATCCGGCGGAATCGCCTCGCCATCGCTGGCCAGCGACAGCCGGGCCTGCGCCCCGCCAAGCGATTCGGCGCGCAGCACGATCGCCCCTGGCTGGTCGCTGGCGTGCCGGCGGGCGTTGTCGAGCAGGTTGACCAGCACCCGGCGCAAGTGCTCGGGATCGAACATCACCTGCGTCGGCTCGATGGGCAGATCCACCTGCAAACGGCCTCCGGTTCCGAGCGCGAAGTTGTCGGTGCGCGCCCAGTCGGCGACGATGCGCCCGACCTCGGCACCGAGGTCGATGGCGCGCGGCGTCGCGTCGATGCCCGGTGCCACCTCCATCACGTCGTCGACCAGGCGTTTGAGCCGCTGGACGTTGTCGTCCACCATGCCCGTCAGCATCTCCTGCTCGGCGCCAACCGCCTCTTCGCGGAGCAGTGCGTTGGCCTGCGCGATCGCTGCCAGCGGATTGCGAATCTCGTGGGCGATGCCTGCCGACACGCGGCCCATCGCGGCCAGCTTCTCCTGCCGCGTGCGCGCCTGCACGCTGCGCAGGTCTTCGACGAACAGCACGCAGAACGCATCGGCGCCTGGCGCGCCATCGCCAACCCGGCCAGCGGCGTCGACGCCCTTGTCAGCGCCGCGGCGCGTGAAACGCGCGCGCAGGCGCAGCGTGCGCGTCACGCCACTGCTGAAGCGCAACGTCGCGTCGTGCGCCCCTTCGGGCCAGCGACCGCTTTCAAACGCGCGCTGCACAAGGCCGGCCAGCTCGGCCCATGCCGGCTCGTCCTGCAGCTGAAACGGCGCCGCGCTGCCAAGCCCCTGCGCTGCCAGCAGACGGCGGGCTGCCGGGTTGGCGGCGCGAACGCGGGCGCGAGGGTCGACGACCAGCACGCCATCGACCATCTCCTCGATCACCAGCCGATTGAGTTGCGCCTGCTGACGCGCCAACTCGAGGCTGCCCCGCGCCGCCTGCTCCTCGCGCGCCAGGCGCCCGGCCAGCTCACCGGTCAGCAGTGTGATGACGAAGAAGCCGATGCCGGCCAGGCCGGCCGGCGCCATCGCCGCGGTCAGGTCGCCGGCGTTGAGGCCACTGCGCCAGGCCGCGACCAGCAGCATCAGCGACACCGCCGCAGCGGTGGCCAGCGCCGGCACCCGCGCCGTCAGCACGCCGCCCATCATCACCGGCAGCACCAGCAGCGCGACGTAGTTGAATGTGATGCCGGGGTCGAGCGCATGCAAGGTCGAGAAGGTCAGCAGGTCGAAGCCGATCGTCACGAGCCATTGCCGGCGGGTCAGCCGTGCCTGTTCACGCGCGCTGCCCCGGAACCGTGGCAGGACCCACAGCGTCAACGCCTGTGCCGCATAGAGAATGCACACCGTGAGTGCAGCCACCGCGCGCACGCCGAGCAGGCTGCCGACGATCTGCGTCAACAGCAGCGCCACGCCAAGCACCGCTCGCGCGCCGACGAAGATGCGGTACAGGCGCTCGAACGTGCTGCTGCCCGCGGAGACGATGCGCCGCGCCTCGCGCGACAGGAAGCGGCTGTCGGCAGGTTGCGAGTTGTCGCCCCAGCCAGGCACGAAACGGTCCCGGCGGTTGCCTTCTTCGGTACCGGTCCCGGCTCCGGTGCCGGCCTGGGCGCCACGGCGTCTGCCGCTGGTGCCGAGGGCGTCGAACAGCGACTCCTCCGTCAGCGTGGCCGACCACGGTCGCGATTCGCGCGCCTGGCGACGGCGGTCGCCACGGCGCCGATCCGGCGCGGTCGCGGCCGTGGCCGTGCGGTCGTTCATGGGCGCCTCAACATGACCGGCGGACGTGCCGGCGGCTCATGGGGCCGACGGCCCGGCGTCGCGATGCGCCGCGCTGCAGTAGCTGCGGCCATTCGCCAGCAGGGCCTCACTGGCCGGCAGGTGCACACCGCAGTGCGCGCACGCAACCATGCCCTCCAGCGGCGGCGAAGGTGCCGGTGCGTCCCGGTCACGCCGCTGGCCCCTGCGTGAGCGACCGAACAGCAGCCACCCCAACAAGGCCAAGGCCAGCACGACGACCAGCAGCTTCATCACGGGCCCTCCTCAGCCGCCGCGGCGCAGGATCACTTCGAGCACGAAGCGGGAGCCGACGTATGCCAGCAGCAGAAGCACCGCACCAGCATAGACCCAGCGTGTGGCTTGGCGGCCGCGCCAGCCACGCACGTGACGGCCACCGATCAGCATCGCAAAGGTCGCCCAGCCAAGCAGCGCAAAGACCGTCTTGTGCGGTTCCCAACGACCTGGCGCCATCAGCGCGCCAAGCAGCAGCGCGGTAGTCAAGACGGCGAAACCGATCTCGACAAATCGGAACGTCAGGCGCTCGAGCTGCAGCAGTGGCAGGCCGCCGTGCACGGAGGCAGCCTGCGCGGCGCGGCTGCGCAGGCGGCGCTCGGCAGTGTCGAGCAGCAGGGCATGCAACACCGCAACGGCGAGGAGGCCATAGGACACCACGCCGAGCAGCCAGTGCAGGGGCAGCCAGGCCGAACCGGCATGCGGCCGCGACTCGCCGGGGAAGACGGTGGCCAGCAAGACCACTGCCGCACCGGCCAGTGCCAGCACGCGGCGTACCGCCGGCAGCGGCAACAGGCGGGTTTCGACACTGTGGACCACGAGCACGATCCAGACCGTGGCCGACAGCGCGGGGGCAAAGCCGAAGCGCGCCCCAGGCGTGGCGGCTCCGACACCGAGGACGTCCACCGCCAGCGTAACGGCGTGGGCCAGCCAGCCGAGCGCCAGTGCCGCCTCGGGCCAGCGCGCGCGCGACGCCAACGGCCAAGCCGCGGCGGCATAGCACGCCATCGCCACGAGGCCGGCACCCCAGGCCAGTGTCAGGCCCATCGGGCAACGAGGCGCAAAGTTAAACTCATGCGCTCAGTGTACTTTCGGCTGCCGCCGCTCTCGATGGCTTCGACTCTCTCTGATCGTCTGTCACGCCTGGTCAAGACCATGCGCGGCCAGGCGCGCATCACCGACAGCAACGTCGCCGACATGCTGCGCGAGGTGCGCATGGCGCTGCTCGAGGCCGATGTCGCGCTGCCGGTGGTGCGCGATTTCGTCGCCCGCGTCAAGGAGAAGGCGCTGGGGCAGGAAGTCGTGGGTTCGCTCAACCCGGGCCAGGCGTTGGTCGGGATCGTGCACAAGGAGCTGGCCCGCACGATGGGCGCGAGCGATGACGACGGCACCCACAAGGGTGCCGTGGCCGAGCTCAACCTGGCGACGCAGCCGCCTGCCGTGATCCTGATGGCCGGTCTGCAAGGCGCCGGCAAGACGACGACGACGGCCAAACTGGCCAAGCACCTGATCGACAAGCGCAAGAAGAAGGTGCTGACGGTCTCGGCAGACGTCTACCGCCCAGCCGCCATCGAGCAGTTGAAGACCGTGACCCGTCAGGCCGGCGCCGAATGGTTCCCGTCGACGCCGGACCAGGCGCCGCGCGAAATCGCCTTGGCCGCGCTCGACCACGCCAAGCGCCATTACTTCGATGTCCTGCTGGTGGACACCGCCGGCCGGCTGGCGATCGACGAGGCGTTGATGTCCGAGATCCGCGAGTTGCACGCGGTCCTGAATCCGGTCGAGACGTTGTTCATCGTCGATGCGATGCAGGGCCAGGACGCGGTCAACACTGCCAGGGCCTTCAAGGAGGCGCTGCCGCTGACCGGCGTGGTGCTGACCAAGCTCGACGGCGATTCGCGCGGCGGTGCGGCGTTGTCGGTGCGGCAGGTCACCGGAGCGCCGATCAAGTTCGCCGGCGTGTCGGAGAAGATCGACGGTCTGGAGGTCTTCGACGCCGAGCGCCATGCCGGCCGCGTGCTCGGCATGGGCGACATCGTGGCGCTGGTCGAGGAGGTGCAAAAGGGCGTCGACCTCGTGGCGGCGGAAAAGCTCGCGGCCAAGGTCAAGAGCGGCGACGGTTTCGATCTCAATGACTTCCTGTCACAGATCTCGCAAATGAAGAAGATGGGCGGCCTGACCTCCCTGATGGACAAGCTGCCAAGCCAGTTGACGGCCAAGGCCGGCAAACTGGGGGTCGCCGACATGGACCGCGCCGAACGGGACGTTCGCCGGATGGAGGGCATCATCTGCTCGATGACTGCGCTGGAGCGGCGCAAGCCCGAACTGATCAAGGCCACCCGCAAGCGCCGCATCGCCGCCGGGGCCGGGGTCCAGGTGCAAGAGGTCAACCGCCTGCTCAACCAGTTCGAACAGATGCAGGCGATGATGAAGAAGATGAAAGGGGGTGGCCTGGCCAAGATGATGAAGCGCATGGGCGGCGCCGGCGGGGGCCGAGGGCTGTTCGGCTGACTCCGGCAGACGCTGTGCAGGGGCCGACGCTCATTGTTGGGGATGGCACACCGGCACGACGGCGTTTAAGGTTCCACTTTTCTGGCGTCGACTGTTCTCAACGCAAATGCTCAGCCATGTCATTTGAAGTCATCCTGATCGTCACACTGGCCGTGCTGGCCGCAGCGGGGGCTTTCGTGTACCTGCGCGGTCGCAGGCGCAGCGGCGGCGCCGAGTTGGCGCAGCGCGAGCGCGAAAACCTCGATACGGTCGCGGCCTGGCCGCCCGAGGCGACGCGCCTGTTGACGGGCAGCGAGCGTGCAGCGCTCGAAGTCCTGGTCAAGGCCCTGCCGGAGTGCATGATCTTCTCGCAGGTGCCGCTGGCGCGATTCATCCGGGTCCCGCGGCGCCACTCCTATGCCGAGTGGCTCACCCGCGTCGGTCACCTGAGTGTGGACTTTCTGATCTGCGACCGCGCCTCGCTGGTGATCGGCGCCGTGGCATTGCAAACCAGCCAGGACAGCGAGCGTGCCGAGCGCCGCCGCGTCCGCATGACCCGCGTGCTCAAGTCGGCAGGGATCAAGGTCTTCGTCTGGCGTGATCAAAGCATCCCTTCGCCCGAGGCCGCGCGCGACCAGATCGTGCAGCGCACCGGTGTGCCGTCAGCGGTGCCGACGTCGGTCAGGGACGAGGGCGCGGAGCCGCTGCCGCGGCCGACCACCGCAGCCACGGAAAAGATTCCGGTGGCCGAGGTGGTGGCCGAGGTGCACGCCGACGGGCTGCGGTTCGAGCCGCCATCGTCGACCTGGTTCGATGATCTCGACAGCGGCCCGACGCCGCTTGACCCGGCGCGCAAGCGCGACCGGCACGTAGACGCCAGCCCGTCAGTCGAGCAGTGCGTGCGCGAACTCGCGCGCGTTGAAGGTCTCCAGGTCTTCAAGTTGCTCGCCAACACCGATGAAGTAGACCGGAACGGCACCCCCCGGGCGTTCGCGCGCCCACAGCGCGATCGCTGCCAGCACGCCACCCTTGGCGGTGCCGTCGAGCTTGGTGACGACCAGGCCGGTCAGTTGCAACGCCTCATCGAAGGCCTTGACCTGGGCCAGCGCGTTCTGGCCGGTGTTGCCGTCGATCACCAACAACACCTCGTGCGGCGCGCCTTCCTGCGCCTTGGCGATGGTGCGCTTGATCTTCTTCAACTCCTCCATCAGGTGCAATTGCGTCGGCAGTCGCCCGGCAGTGTCGGCAATGACGACGTCGCAGCCGCGCGCGCGGCCGGCCGTCACCGCATCGAAGGTGACCGACGCCGGATCGCCCCCCTCCTGACTGACGATCTCGACCTGATTGCGCCCAGCCCACGCCGCCAGTTGCTCGCGGGCTGCGGCGCGAAAGGTGTCGGCTGCGGCCAATAGCACCTTCTGATTCGCACCGGCCAAGTGGCAGGTCAGCTTGCCGATGCTGGTGGTCTTGCCGGCGCCATTGACACCGACGACCATCATCACGGTCGGCGTCGCCGCCCCGAGTTGGAGCGGACGCTGCAGCGGACCCAGCAACTCGGCCAGCGCATCGGCCAAGAGCGACTTCACCGCGATCGGGTCGGCGGCTTGTTGGGCCTTGACCCGGCGCTTCAGGTCGTCGAGCAGGTACTCGGTGGCCCTGACGCCCGCATCGGCCATCAGCAAGGCTGCCTCGAGCTCTTCGTAGAGCGCGTCATCGATGCGCGTGCCGGTGAAGACCTGCGCGATGCTCGAACCCGTCTTGCGCAGCCCGGCTCGCAAGCGATCGAACCACGGCCTTCGCCCCGGCTGCGCAGCGGCTCCAGGCTCGGTGGTGCGCAACGGGCGCGGACGCAACAGCGACCGGCTCGGTGATTGCCTTCTTCTTGAAGAAACTGAACATCGAAGAGAGCAGCGCCAGCACTCCGGGCGCCCACTAGCCGGGCGGACCGGATCGCTATAATCACAGGCTCAGGCGCTTTAGCTCAGTCGGTTAGAGCGACGGAATCATAATCCGCAGGTCCGGGGTTCGAATCCCTGAAGCGCCACCACAAAATGCACAGCCCGCGCTTCCATGCTGGGCTGTTTTTCATTGCGACGGGTTATCTTCGGTCCGTCTCCACAGCCACTGGATCCACACCATGCATCGCTGTGTCATCGCCGTCGTGCTCGCCCTGGCTGCCGCACTGCCCGCCCAGGCCCAGCGCCTGTTCCAGGCCAACGCACTGCGAGGCGAACTCGTCGTCATCCAGCCGCCCGACGTGCTGCTCAATGGCAAGCCAGCCCGGCTGGCAACGGGCGCACGCATACGCAACCCGCAGAACATGGTCCAGTTGTCGGGCTCGCTGCTGGGCCAGCGCCTGACGGTGAACTACACGCTTGACCCGACGGGGGCGGTACGCGACGTATGGATCCTCACCGACGCGGAACTGGCCAAGTCGCCCTGGCCGACGACGCCTGCGCAGGCCCAGAGCTGGGTTTTCGACTCGACGATGCAGACCTGGAGCAAGCCATGAGCGGTGCCGGCAAGAAGGTCTTCATCAAGACCTTCGGCTGCCAGATGAACGTCTACGACTCGGACAAGATGGCTGACGTTCTGCGTGCGGCCGACGGCTACGAACCGACCACCGACGTCGAACAGGCCGATCTGGTGCTCTTCAACACTTGTTCCGTGCGCGAGAAGGCGCAGGAGAAGGTCTTTTCCGACCTCGGCCGCGTCAAGCACCTGAAGACGCAAGGGCGTGCTGATCGGCGTCGGCGGCTGCGTGGCCAGCCAGGAAGGCGCGGCCATCATCGAGCGCGCGCCATACGTCGACATGGTGTTCGGGCCGCAGACCTTGCATCGGCTGCCGCAGATGATCGCGGCGCGCCAGGCGCAAGGCCGGCCGCAGGTCGACATCAGCTTTCCAGAAGTCGAGAAGTTCGACCACCTGCCGCCGGCGCGGGTCGAGGGGCCGTGCGCCTTCGTCTCGATCATGGAGGGTTGTTCGAAGTACTGCTCGTATTGCGTGGTGCCCTACACCCGTGGCGAGGAAGTCAGCCGGCCGTTCGACGACGTGCTGACCGAAGTGGCGGGGCTGGCAGATCGGGGCGTCAAGGAAGTGACGCTGCTGGGCCAGAATGTCAACGCGTACCGGGGCGCGATGGGCACAAGCGCCGAGATCGCCGACTTCGCGCTGCTGCTCGAATACGTGCATGAGATTCCGGGTATCGAACGCATTCGCTACACCACGAGCCACCCCAACGAGTTCACCGAGCGGCTGGTCGCAGCCTATGGCCGACTGCCCAAGCTGGTCAACCACCTGCACTTGCCGGTGCAGCACGGCAGCGACCGCATGCTGGCGGCCATGAAGCGCGGCTACACCGTCATGGAATACAAGAGCACGGTGCGCAAGCTGCGCGCCGTGCGCCCGGCCATCAGTCTGTCGAGCGACTTCATCGTCGGCTTCCCCGGCGAGAGCGAGGACGACTTCTCTCGGCTGATGAGGCTCATCGACGACGTCGGCTTCGACAACTCGTTCAGCTTCGTCTTCAGCCCACGCCCAGGTACACCCGCCGCAGCCTTGCCCGACGACACGCCGCACGCGATCAAGCTGGCTCGACTGCAGGTGCTGCAGTCACGCATCGAAGCTCAGGCGCGTGCAATCAGTGCATCGCGCGTCGGTTCGGTGCAACGCGTTCTGGTCGAGGGCCCATCGCGCAAGGACGCCAGCGAGCTGATGGGCCGTACCGAGTGCAACCGCATCGTCAACTTCAAGGGCGCATCACGGCTGGTCGGGCAGATGATCGAGCTGACCGTCACGGCCGCCCACCCGCACTCGCTGCGTGGTGAGATGTTGGTGCGCGAAGCGGCCTGACGCTGGTCTCAGCGGCGCGCAAAACCAACCCACCACAGCGCCAGCGCACTGGTCACGACGAGCACGGCGTAGGTGGCCATCTTGCCGTCGCGACCAAACACCAACAACCCCGCCACCAGCGAAAGCACGCCGGCACAGGCGGTCCACAATGCCATGCGGCGCCACGGGACGGCCGCCAACTCGCGCCGCCAGGACAGCTTGGCCAACGCGGTCGCCAGCAGCGCCACGCCGAGTGCGGGTGCGATGAAGTTGAGCAGATGCCAGAGGGCGTCGAGAGGCCCCATCGTCGGGGATGCGGTGCACCAGTCGTAGAGAGACAGGCGAATTTTATAATTTCAACATGAGCGTGTTTGCCCTCGGGCTCAACCACACGACGGCGCCCCTGGACGTGCGCGGCCGTTTTGCGTTCGCGCCGGGGCAGTTGCCCGCCGCGCTGCAGAGCCTGCAGGCAACGGCTGGAGCGTGCAGCGCCGGAGGCTGCGTTGCTCTCGACCTGCAACCGCACTGAGTTGTATATCGCCGGACACGGCGTGCCTGCAGGCGACCTGGTGCAGCCCACGCTCGACTGGCTGGCTGCGCAGGGCGGAGTCGGGGTCGGCCAGCTGAGCGCGCACACCTACGTGGCCGAGAACCGCGCTGCGGCGCGCCACGCTTTTCGCGTCGCCTCCGGGTTGGACTCGATGGTGCTCGGCGAGCCGCAGATCCTCGGCCAGATGAAACAGGCGGTGCGCGAAGCCAATGAGGCCGGCACCCTTGGCGCCACGTTGCATCAATTGTTCCAGCGCTCGTTTGCGGTGGCCAAGGAGGTGCGCACCAGCACCGACATCGGCGTGCATTCGGTCAGCATGGCCGCGGCGGCGGTGCGGCTGGCCGCGCAGCTGTTCGAGGATCTGCGCGAACAGCGCGTGCTCTTCGTCGGCGCGGGCGAGATGATCGAACTGGTGGCCACGCATTTCGCAGCGCGTGAACCCAAGGCCATCGCATTGGCCAACCGCACGCTCGAGCGCGGCGAATCGCTGGCCGCGCGTTTCGGTGGCGAAGCCCTGCGGCTGGCCGAACTGCCCGAGAGGCTGCACGAGTTCGACATCGTCGTCTCTTGCACCGCGAGTTCGCTGCCGATCATCGGCCTGGGTGCCGTCGAGCGGGCACTGAAAGTGCGCCGCCGTCGGCCGATGTTCATGGTCGATCTGGCGGTCCCCCGCGACATCGAGCCCGAAGTGGCGCAACTCGGCGACGTCTACCTCTATACCGTCGATGACCTGTCGGCGCTGGTGCAGACCGCTGGCGAGAAGCGGCAGGCCGCCGTCGAGCAGGCCGAGGCGATCATCGATGCCGGCGTGCAGAGCTTTGCGCATTGGCTCGATCAGCGTGCCGCCGTGCCGCTGATTCAAGCCCTCAACCGGCAAGCCGACGACTGGCGTACTGCCGAACTGGCGCGTGCACGCAGGATGTTGGCCCGTGGCGATGACGCCGATGCCGTGCTGGAGATGCTGGCCCGCGGTCTGACGCAGAAGATGCTGCACGGTGCTCTGGCCGAGTTGAACGCCGCCGATGCATCGCAGCGCGAACAGGTGGCACAGGCAGTCACGCGGATGTTCCTGCGCCAGTCGACGCGCACCCCGTTCGCGCCCGACAGCGACGACCGTCGCCCCGACACGCAGTACTAGCGCCGCGGCCGCGGCCGAGCCCGCGCGCCGGCGCCGCTTGCGCCGCTGTCCACGCTCACGTTGGTACCCCGATGAAAGATTCCTTGCGTCAACAGTTCGAACGTCTGGCCATGCGCCTGACGGAACTCGACGCCCGCCTGGCCGATCCGCAAATCGGTTCAGACATCAAGCGCTACCGGGCGCTCGCACGAGAGCAGGCCGAGGCCAGCTCGCTGGTAGCGCTGTTCCAGCGCTACCAGGTGCGCGAGCGCGACCTTGCCACCGCCCGCGAGATGTTGCTCGACGACAGCGACGCCGCGATGACTGCAATGGCACGCGAGGAAGCCGTCGCTGCAGAGGCCGACCTCCATCGCCTGCACGCCGAGTTGCAGACCGCGCTGCTGCCGCGTGACCCCGACGACGCGCGCAACGCGTTCATCGAGATCCGCGCCGGCACCGGTGGCGACGAGTCAGCGCTCTTTGCCGGCGACTTGGCGCGCATGTACCTGCGCTGGTGCGAGCGCCAGGGGTTGGCCACGGAAATCATCAGCGAGAGTGCTTCGGAGCTGGGCGGCTACAAGGAGGTCGTGATCCGCGTCGCCGGAGAGCAGGTCTATGGCCGGCTGCGCTTCGAATCCGGCGGCCACCGCGTACAGCGGGTGCCCGCCACCGAAAGCCAGGGGCGAATCCACACCAGCGCCTGCACTGTGGCGGTGATGCCCGAAGCCGACGAGGCCGACGAGGTGCAGCTCAATCCGGCTGACCTGCGCATCGACACGTTTCGCGCGAGCGGCGCAGGCGGTCAGCACGTCAACAAGACCGATAGCGCGATCCGCATCACCCACCTGCCGACCGGCCTGGTGGCCGAGTGCCAGGACGACCGTTCGCAGCACCGCAACAAAGCCAAGGCGATGGCGGTGCTGGCGGCTCGCTTGCGCGACAAGGAGCGCCTCGCAAGGGAGGCACTGGAGGCCGCAACGCGAAAGAGCCTGGTCGGAAGCGGTGACCGCAGCGACCGCATCCGCACCTACAACTTCCCGCAAGGTCGTCTGACCGATCACCGCATCAATCTGACGCTGTACAAGCTTGGCGCGGTAATGGACGGCGAACTCGACGATGTGATCACCGCCTTGCAGGCCGCGCGCGCGGCCGAGCAGCTGGCTGCACTTGAAAGCGGCGGTGGCATTGGACGCGGCTGAGATGGCGAACGTCGGGCAGGCCCTGACCCACGCCCGGACAGTTGGCGTCGAGCGGCTCGATGCCCAGCTTCTGCTCGCGCACCTGCTGGGATGCCCGCGCGCGTGGCTGCTGGCGCACGACGATGCGCCGCTGGCCGAGGCTGATGCGCGGGCGCTCGCAGGCTTGCTTGCGCGCCGGGCTGCGGGCGAGCCGTTGGCCTACCTGGTTGGCGAGCGCGAGTTCCATGGCCTGGCGCTGCACGTAACGGCCGATGTGCTGGTGCCCCGACCCGACACCGAGACACTGGTCGACTGGGCCATCGAACTCCTGTCCGGGCCGTTGGCGGAGATCGATTCGCCGTGCGTCGTCGACCTCGGCACCGGCAGCGGGGCAATCGCGCTGGCAGTCAAACATGCCTGGCCCCGTGCGCAGGTGCACGCCACCGACGCCAGCGCCGCCGCGTTGTCAGTCGCGAGCCGCAATGGCCAGCGGCTGCAGTTGCCGGTCACTTGGCATCTGGGCGACTGGTGGCACGCATTGCCGGCATCGTCGCCGGCACGCGTGCACTTGGCGCTGACCAACCCGCCCTACATCGCGCCTGGCGATCCGCATCTTTCAATGCTGCGTCACGAGCCCATCGCGGCACTCGTGGCGCGAGAGGATTCAGGCGACGGATTGGCCGACATCGAGCGCATCGTGGCCGGTGCCCCAGACCGCCTGCATGCCGGCGGATGGCTCTTGGTCGAGCACGGTTTCGAACAGGCCGAGGCCGTATGTGAGCGCCTGCTTAAGTGCGGATTCACGTCTGTGATGACGCGCACTGACCTGGCCGGCCGACCGCGGGTCAGCGGTGGGCGGCACGATCAATCGGGGCGGTGACGCGCCTCGGCAACACCGCCCCCGTAAATCCACAAATGCGCCATTCCGTCGCACTCGCTTCAGCCCAAGCCGTCCCACCTCCAGCGTAGCATTGGAGCGTAGAGGCGGCCGCGCCGGGCGCGGTCTCCGCCACGCGATAGGGTAGTCGTCCGGGGGCAACCCGAGGAGTCCGCGATGAGCACGACGAGAGTTGCGTTATGGGGCCTTGTTGCCTGCCTGGCGTTGGGCACGGGGCTTGTACCTGCCCAGGCGCAAACGGGCCTGAGGGTCGGCCAAGACAAGGGCGCTCTACAGGTTCCCTGGCCTCGCTGGCAGGCTCGCATCGGTGTGGCGACCAATGCCGTTCCAGACGCCAGTACGACCTGGCAGATCAACGCAGGTCAGTTGCTCGGTGACTACTATTGGGGCCAGATGCGGCTGGGTGGATCCGACGGCGTCGGTGGTTTTCGCGCCACCAGCGGCCTCATGCTCGGGCAGCGTGCCCTGCCGCTCGGTACACCAGCTTTGGCCTCCGGGCAAGGCGCCAGTCTTACCGTGTCACGCGGCATGCGGTCGGCCTTTCCCGCCCTCGGCGATGCCGGCCACGAGGCATGGTCGGCCGCTCCGTACATCGGCCTAGGCTACAGCGGCATGTCGCTGCGCGGCGGTTGGGGCTTTACAGCCGATGTTGGCCTGGCCACCGGCGGCGGCCTGCGAACGGGGCGCGATGCAGAGCTTGGCGCGCAAGGGCTGGACGAGCTCCTGCGAGAGTTGCGGCTGCGCCCGGTGCTGCAGGTCGGCGCCTCATACGCCTTCTGATGCCCGGCGCGGCGCAACGCACGCGAATCGAGCCGGTTCACCCCGCTCGCGAGGTTGCCGTCAGGATTGCCGTATAACCACGGCTTTCCCAGACTGCCTCCAGCGCACCAATCATGAACGACGTTCAACAACGCATTGCCGACATCGTCCAACAAAATCGCGTGGTGCTCTTCATGAAGGGGACGGCCCAGTTCCCGATGTGCGGCTTCTCCGGCCGCGCAATTCAAATCCTCAAGGCCTGTGGCGTCAATGACCTGAAAACGGTCAACGTGCTCGAGGATGAGGCCATCCGCCAGGGCATCAAGGACTTCGCGAACTGGCCGACGATTCCCCAGCTCTACGTCAACGGTGAATTCGTCGGCGGCTCGGACATCATGATGGAGATGTACCAGGCCGGCGAGTTGCAGCAGGTGTTGGCCGCGCAGTGAGCGGCAAGCCGCGCCGGTTGGTGGTCGGCGTCACCGGCGCCAGCGGTGCGATCTACGGAGTCCGCCTGCTCGAGAGGGCGCGCAACCTGGGCATCGAGACGCACTTGGTGGCAACGCCGGCCGGCGTGCTCAGCGTGCACCACGAGATGGGCCTGGACCGAGGCATGCTGGAAGCCCTCGCCAGCCACACTTACTCGCCTGGCGACATCGGCGCCTGCATCGCCAGCGGCAGCTTCGACACGACGGCAATGGTGGTAGCGCCGTGCTCGATGAAGACACTGGCCGCGATCGCACATGGTTTCGGCGACAACCTGCTCACACGCGCAGCCGATGTGACGCTCAAGGAGCGCCGGCGACTGGTCCTGATGGTTCGCGAGACGCCGTTCAATCTGGCACACCTGCGCAACATGGTCGCGGTCACCGAGATGGGGGCGGTGGTGTTCCCGCCGCTGCCGGCCTTCTACCACCGGCCCGCGACCATCGACGCGCTGGTCGACGAAGCTGTCGAACGGGTGCTGGCCCTGCTGGGCATCGACGCGGCATCGCCCCAGCCATGGCAGGGCCTGTAGCCGCTACGGAACCAGCCACTGCTGCCGCGAAACAAACACGGCGTTCGGGTACTCCGGCCGACCGCGGCTGCCGTTGTAGCGGCCGAGCGCCATGAAGAGGTCGCCGCGTTCACGGTCGAGGTAGTGGCGCAGGATGACGCACCCAAACCGCAGGTTGGTCTGCATGTGAAACAGCTTGGCGGCGTCGCCGTCACCGATCAGGCGGGCCCAGAACGGCATGATCTGCATGTAGCCGCGCGCGCCGACCGAACTGATGGCGTACTTCCGGAACCCGCTCTCGACCTGTATCAGTCCAAGCACGAGCGCCGGCTCCAGCCCGGCCCGCTTGGCTTCGTACCAGAGCGTCTCGAGGAATTCGATGCGCGTGCGCGTTTCGCTCTTGCGCCGCTTCAGGCGCTCGCTGGCCGCGCCGAGCCAGCGCAGGTAGACGAGCCGCTCCTCGATGTCGGCAAAACTGGGCCGGGGGGGCGCATCGGCCGCAATCGCGGCAGACAGCGCCGATCGCACCGCATCGGCCAGCGGCTCCTCGATCTGCGCGCCGGCCAGTGAGAATCGAGGCAGCGCGCAGGCCGCGGCCACGACCAGTGCAGCACGCCGGCTGCTCAGGCAACCACCGGCGTCTGCGGCCGCCATGCGCTGAACTTGGCCAGCACGGCATCCACCGCCATCGGCGTGGCGGCTGCATCGCGCCGGCCCTGGTATTCGACGACACCGTCCTTCAAGCCGCGCTCAGAGATGACCACACGGTGCGGCACGCCGATCAGTTCCCAATCGGCGAACATGGCGCCAGGACGTTCGCCGCGGTCATCGAGCATGACGTCGATGCCGAGGCGGTCGAGTCTGCTCGTGCAGAGCGTCGGCCTGCATGCGCACCGCCTCGCTGCGGTCATAACCGATCGGGCAAAGCACCACCGTAAACGGCGCCATCGCGTCTGGCCAGATGATGCCGCGGGCGTCGTGACTCTGTTCGATCGCCGCGCCCAGAATGCGGGTCACGCCGATGCCGTAGCACCCCATCTCGAACGGCCGCGGCTTGCCGGTCTCGTCGAGGTAGGTCGCGTTCATCGCCGCGCTGTACTTGGTGCCCAGATAGAACACATGGCCCACCTCGATGCCGCGCTGGATCGCAAGCACGCCCTGACCGTCGGGTGAAGGATCGCCGGCAACGACATTGCGGATATCGGCCACCAGGTCGGGCTCGGGCAGGTCACGACCCCAGTTGACGCCGGTGTAGTGGAAGTCGAGTTCGTTGGCCCCGCAAATGAAATCGCTCATCTGCGCAACCGTCCGATCGGCAACGACCTTCACTGGCTTGCGCGTGCCGATGGCCCCCAGGTAGCCGGGCTTGCAGCCAAAATGGTCCTCGATCTCGGCCACAGTGGCGAAACGAAAGCCCGACTTCAGGCCTGGCAACTTGCCGGCCTTGACTTCATTGAGCGCGTGGTCGCCGCGCACCAGCAACAGCCACACGGTGGTCTTGACGGGATCGTCGACCTCGTTGCGCTCGTCCGTGGCCAGCACCAGCGACTTCACGGTCGCGGCCAGCGGCACACCGAGCAGTGCGGCCACGTCTTCACAGGTGCTCTTGCCGGGCGTTGGCGTCTTGCGCAACGCTTGCGTCGCGGCAGCACGCGGCACCCGTGGTGCGGTCGCCTCGGCAAGCTCGATGTTGGCTGCGTAGTCCGATGTCGTGCAATAGACGATCGCGTCCTCGCCGGTGTCGGCGATGACCTGGAACTCCTGCGAAAGGTCGCCGCCGATCGCGCCGCTGTCGGCCGCAACAGCACGGTAGCGCAGGCCAAATCGATCGAAGATCGCTCCGTACGCCTTGAGCATGACGGCATAGCTCTTCGCAGCGGCCGCGGCGTCGCGATCGAAGGAGTAGGCATCCTTCATCGTGAATTCGCGCCCGCGCATCAGCCCGAAGCGCGGCCGTCGCTCGTCGCGGAACTTGGTCTGGATGTGATAGAAGTTCTTCGGCAGTTGTTTGTAGCTGCGCAGCTCCTGTCGCGCGATGTCTGTGATCACTTCTTCGCTGGTCGGCTGGATCACGAAGTCACGGTCATGGCGGTCCTTGACGCGCAGCAACTCGGGGCCCATCTGCTGGAATCGACCGGTCTCCTGCCAAAGCTCGGCGGGCTGCACCACCGGCATCAATAGCTCTACCGCGCCAGCGCGGTTCATCTCCTCGCGGATGATCGCCTCGACCTTGCGTATCACGCGCAGTCCCATCGGCATGTAGTTGTAGATGCCGGCGCCGAGACGCTTGATCAGCCCGGCGCGCAGCATGAGCTGGTGGCTCACGACCTCGGCGTCGGCGGGAGCTTCTTTCAGCGTGGCGATGAAGAACTGCGTAGCTTTCATGGGCTCGTGCGTGGGCTCGCTCGGGCCGCAGCAGGCGCTGCACCGACACTTGCATCGGATGCGGGAAACCGAGGGTTCGCGCGCCGCACCGGGCCGGTGCAATAATGAAATCAGTCAATAGATCGAGGTCTGATTATGCTCGACCGTGAAGGCTTCAGGCCCAACGTCGGCATCGTCCTGCTCAACGCGCGCAATCAGGTGTTCTGGGGCAAGCGGCTGCGCACCCACTCGTGGCAGTTCCCCCAGGGCGGCATCAAGTACGGTGAGTCGCCCGAGCAGGCCATGTTCCGCGAATTGCATGAGGAGGTCGGCCTGCTGCCGGACCATGTGCAGATCATCGCGCGCACGCGTGACTGGCTGCGCTACGAGGTGCCCGACCACTTCATCCGTCGCGACGCGCGCGGGCATTACAAGGGACAGAAGCAGATCTGGTTCCTGTTGCGACTGATCGGCCGCGACAGCGACATGAACCTGCGCGCCACCGACCATCCCGAATTCGACGCGTGGCGATGGAACGACTACTGGGTGCCGCTCGACGTGGTGATCGAGTTCAAGCGCGACGTCTACCAGATGGCGCTGACCGAACTGGCGCGCTTCCTGCCTCGCACCGTGCACCACAACCGTTACCTGCGCTCGGGCATGCGCGGTCACTGGCGCGATGAGTCCGTGCCTCCTGACAGCAGCGGTAGCGAGATCGAGCCCGCGGCGAAGTAACCGCGCGACGGGCTGATCCCTCAGGCCGACAACACCAGGTTGTCGCGGTGAATCAGTTCCGTTTCGCCGGCGTAACCAAGCGCAGCGGCGATCTGCGACGAGGGCCTTCGAGCGATCAGCCGAGTCTCTGCCGACGAGTAGTTGGACAACCCGCGGGCAACCTCGGAGCCACCTGTCGAACGCACCGCGATCACGTCGCCACGCGCGAATTCGCCATTGACCTCAACCACGCCGATCGGTAACAGGCTCTTGCCTTCGTCGCGCAGCTTCTGCATCGCTCCGGCATCGATGGTGACCGAGCCGCGCAATTGCAGGTGATCGGCCATCCATTGCTTGCGCGCCGCGAGCTTCGGTGTCGCCGCGAGCAGCGCCGTTCCAATCGACTCGCCGGCCGCCAGGCGCACCAGCACATCCGGCTCGCGGCCCCACGCGATCACCGTGCCCGCACCGCTGCGCGCCGCGCGCTTCGCAGCCAGCACCTTGGTGATCATCCCGCCGCGGCCGATCGACGACCCGGCCCCTCCGGCCATGCGCTCGAGTGCGGGGTCCCCGGCTGTCGCAACCTCGATGAATCGTGCCGCCGGATCTTGACGTGGATCGGTGGCATACAGCCCACGCTGGTCGGTAAGGATCACCAGCGCATCGGCTTCGACGAGGTTGGCGACCAGCGCGCCAAGCGTGTCGTTGTCACCGAACTTGATCTCGTCGTTGACCACCGTATCGTTTTCGTTGATGACCGGGATCACTTTCAACGCAAGCAGCGTCAGCAACGTCGAGCGGGCATTGAGGTAACGCTCGCGGTCCGCGAGGTCGGCGTGCGTGAGCAATACCTGCGCACTGCGCAGGCCATGCTGCGACAACTGGGTCTCGTACATTTGAGCCAGACCCATCTGGCCAACGGCGGCAGCCGCCTGCAGCTCGGGCAACTCGTGCGGCCGGGTCGACCAGCCCAGGCGTTTCATGCCTTCGGCAATCGCGCCACTGGAAACCATCACCAACTCACGGCCCTGTGCCGCCAATGCCGCCAACTGCCGGCACCAGTTGCCGATGGCCTGGGCATCGATGCCGCGACCTTCGTCGGTAACCAGGCTCGAGCCCACCTTGACGACGATACGGCGCGCATGACTCAGCACCGTGCGCGGCAAGTCAGCCACCGCGGAGCTCCTTCACGGGGGACGCCCTCGACGTCGACCTCGGCATCGAATCGCGGGTCTACCGGCGCGGGCTGTGCATTCTTGCTGGCCGCAACGTGCTGGTAGACGGCTTTCAGCAGCGGCTCGAGGCCCTCGCGCGTCAGGGCCGAGACTTCGAATACCGGACCCTTGCCGCGCATCCTCCTGGTGAAATCCTTGACGCGCGCAGCACGCTCTTCGGCGCTCAACATATCCACCTTGTTGAGTACCAGCCAACGCGGCTTGGCATGCAGCGCCGGGTCGTACTTCTTCAATTCCTTGACGATTGCCTTGGCCTGTGCCACGGGATCGACGCTGTCGTCAAACGGCGCCAGATCGACAAGGTGCAAGAGCAAACGCGTTCGCTGCAGGTGTCGCAGAAACTGGTGCCCCAGCCCGGCACCTTCTGCCGCACCTTCGATGAGGCCAGGGATGTCGGCCACGACAAAGCTCTGCTCGGGGCCCACCCGCACGACGCCGAGGTTCGGATGGAGCGTGGTGAACGGGTAGTCGGCGATCTTCGGACGCGCATTCGATATCGCAGCGATCAGCGTGCTCTTGCCGGCATTGGGCATACCGAGCAGACCGACATCGGCCAGCACGCGCAACTCCAGTTTCAGCTTCTTTTGCTCGCCCGGCCATCCGGGTGTCTTCTGCCGCGGTGCGCGGTTCGTGCTTGTCTTGAAGTGCAGGTTGCCGAAGCCGCCGTCGCCCCCTCTGCAGATCAGCACCTTCTCACCGGGCACCAGCAGTTCGGCAACGACCTGGCCCGTGTCGACATCGGTCAGGATGGTGCCCACAGGCATGCGCAGCACAATGTCGGCGCCTGCCGCGCCGAACTGGTCCGAGCCGCGACCGGCCTCGCCATTACGGGCCTCATGGCGGCGCGCATAGCGGTAGTCGATCAGTGTGTTGAGGTTGGGATCGGCAACGGCATAGATGCTGCCGCCGCGCCCGCCATCGCCACCGTTCGGGCCGCCGAAGGGGATGAATTTCTCGCGCCGGAAGCTCGCGCAGCCTGCGCCACCGTTGCCGGCGGCAACGTCGATCGTGGCTTCATCGACGAACTTCATACGGCATGGATGGTAGAAGTGAAAAAGCCCCGGCGGGCCGGGGCTTCGCGTGCCGGCGCGTAATGCGTCAGGCCGGGTTGATGCTGACCGTCTGGCGGTTCAACGCACCCTTCGTCGCGAATTGGACCTGGCCATCGATAAGTGCAAACAAGGTGTGATCCTTGCCCATACCGACATTTGTGCCTGCATGAAACTTGGTTCCGCGCTGGCGCACGATGATCGAACCGGCCGAAACCGCCTGACCGCCGAAGGCCTTGACGCCAAGCATCTTGGGTTGGGAGTCGCGGCCGTTACGGGTGGAGCCGCCACCTTTCTTCTGTGCCATGTTGAATTGCCTCTTTGTGTTGCGGCGGCGACCTAGGCGGTCACAGCGCCAATCTGCAACTCAGTGAAGGTCTGACGATGACCCTGCGACTTGCGATAGTGTTTGCGACGGCGCATCTTGAATATGTGCACCTTGTCATGCTTGCCCTGGGCGACAACAGTGGCTGTCACGCTCGCGCCGGCAACCAGGGGCGAACCGACCTTCAGGTCTGCGCCGCTACCAACAGCCAGCACCTGATCGAGCACGATTTCCTGGCCAACGTCCGCAGCAATCTGTTCGACCTTGATCTTTTCGCCGGCAGCAACCTTGTATTGTTTGCCACCAGATTTTATGACCGCGTACATGTGAGCCCTTTCGAGAGACTGCCCGCCGAGGCGGGGCAATGCCGGACAGCCGGGCAATGCAACGCCGCTGACTGTCACCCGATCATGGCTGACTAGGCCAATAAACGGAACTGGAAATTCTAGCACAAGCCCTTCGCGATCGCGGGCTCCATGCGCCATGGCTGACGACTGCAGCGAGCTCCTTCCTATAATCCTCCAGCGCGTTCGCGTTTTCCTCAATTCCGTGATGCCCCCCGCGACCACCCCCAGCCGCCCAGAACCCGATCCCGCGGTTGACTTGATGGCGGCTGAAATGACGCAGGTGGATGCGGTCATCGCCGAGCGGCTTCGATCGGACGTGGCGCTGATCAATCAGATCGCGCACTACATCGTCAGCGCGGGGGGCAAGCGGATACGGCCTCGGCTGGTGTTGTTGTTCGCCGGCGCGCTGGGCTTTCAGGGCCCGGAGCGGTTCACGATGGCAGCCACCGTCGAGTTCATCCACACCGCTACCCTGCTGCACGACGACGTCGTCGACGAATCGTCGCTGCGGCGCGGGCGCCAGACCGCCAATGCGGTATTCGGCAACGCCGCCAGCGTGCTGGTGGGTGATTTCCTCTATTCGCGCGCCTTCCAAATGATGGTTTCGGTGAACAACCTGCGCGTGCTTGATGTGCTGGCCGATGCGACAAATGTCATCGCCGAAGGTGAAGTGTTGCAGCTGATGAACATGCACGACGCCGACCTTGCCGTCGACGAGTACCTGCGTGTCATTCGATTCAAGACGGCCAAGCTCTTTGAGGCCAGCGCCCGTCTGGGCGCGCTACTGGCTGGTGCAGACGCGCTGACTGAGGAAACCTGCGCAAACTACGGGCGGTCCCTCGGTACGGCATTCCAGCTCGTCGATGATCTTCTGGACTACGACGGCGAGACGCATGAATTGGGCAAGAACGTCGGCGACGACCTGCGAGAGGGCAAACCAACACTGCCACTGCTGCTGGCAATGGCTCGCGGCGAGCCTGCCGAGCGAGACCTGGTTCGCCATGCAATCGAGCATGGCGAGGTGGCACGCCTCGGGGAGATCGTCAGCGTGGTCCGCCGCACCGGCGCGCTGGATGCGGCGCGCAGCGTGGCCCGCGATGAAGCGGCCAAGGCACACGGGTGCCTTCGCTTGTTGCCGCCTTCGGCGCACCATGATGCTCTGTTAGAATTATGTGTTCGGTCGGTCGACCGCTCGTCATGAGCGCGTCGACCATGGGCATGGGTGTCTGAAGACCCTGTCCAGCGACACAACGGGGTGTAGCTTAGCCTGGTAGAGCGCTACGTTCGGGACGTAGAGGCCGGAGGTTCGAATCCTCTCACCCCGACCAGAATTGACTGCGTAGCGCCGACTGGCAACGCGGACCGTGCGCGGTGAGCGCCGGTGTGAACTGTTGCCGAGATGGGCAAGCGCGCTGATTTACAGTGCCTGGGGGATCAGCGATGATTCCGTCGCCTTTTTGCATTATGAGTTGACGCCCTCCCACGTGGACACGCTGGCTGAAGCCCCCCACTCCTCGCTGTCCGGTGTAGCCCGGGTGCTTGTGCACGCCGGCAAGCTCAACGCGAAGGCTGCCGAGGCGCTGGTCAAGTCCGCCGCGGAACGCAAGGCGAGTTTTGTATCGACGCTGATCACTGCCGGGTCGGTGTCTGCAGCTGACCTCGCGCACACGCTGTCCAGCGCGCTGGCGCTGCCGATTCTCGATCTCGCTGCCGTCGACGCCGATCGACTGCCGCGCAATGTGATTGACAGCAAGCTGGTCAACCAATACCAAGTCGTGGTGCTTGGCAAGCGCGGCAACCGCCTGTTCATCGGCGGAGCCGACCCCACCGACCAAGAGGCCGTCGAGCGCATCAAGTTCGCGACCCAGCTGTCGCCCGAATGGGTGGTTGTCGAATACGACAAATTGGCCAAGCTGGTCGCCGCCAATGGCGCGAACATCAGCGACACGATCGAATCTCTGGCTGCCGGCGACTTTGATTTCGATGTCACCGACGAGAGCGCAGCCGAGCAGGAGTCCAATGAAGTCGCTTCCGACGTCGAAGACGCTCCGGTCGTGCGCTTCCTGCAGAAGATGCTCATCGACGCCATCAATGCGCGCGCGTCCGACCTGCATTTCGAGCCCTACGAGTACCACTACAGGGTGCGGTTCCGCGTCGACGGCGAACTGAGGGAGATCACGCAGCCGCCGATCGCAATCAAGGACAAGCTGGCATCACGCATCAAGGTGATCAGCCGCCTGGACATCGCCGAGAAACGCGTGCCCCAGGATGGCCGCATGAAGCTCAAGTTCGGCAACCGCGCGATCGACTTCCGCGTCAGTACTCTGCCCACGCTGTTCGGCGAGAAGATCGTGATTCGTATCCTCGATCCGTCTTCGGCCAAGTTGGGTATCGACGCGCTCGGCTACGAGAAGATCGAGAAAGAGCGCCTGATGAACGCCATCCAGCGACCATACGGCATGGTCCTGGTCACCGGCCCGACGGGCTCTGGCAAGACGGTGTCGCTCTACACCTGCCTGAACATCCTGAATCAGCCGGGTGTCAACATTTCCACCGTCGAAGATCCGGCCGAAATCAACCTGCCGGGCGTCAACCAGGTCAACGTCAACGAGAAGGCAGGAACCACATTCGCGGTGGCCCTGAAGGCTTTCTTGCGTCAGGATCCCGACATCATCATGGTTGGCGAGATCCGCGATCTGGAAACTGCCGATATCGCGATCAAGGCGGCCCAGACCGGCCACCTCGTGATGTCGACACTCCACACCAACGACGCCCCCGGCACGCTGACCCGCCTGCTCAACATGGGCGTCGCACCTTTCAACATCGCGTCGAGCGTGCTGTTGGTCACCGCGCAGCGATTGGCGCGGCGGCTGTGCGATGCCTGCAAGACCACCGTGGAATACCCGCGCGAGGCGCTCAAGCGGGCCGGCTTCGGTGACGCCGATCTCGACGGCACCTGGAAGCCCTACAAGGCCGTCGGATGTTCGGCGTGCAGCAACGGCTACAAGGGCCGCGTCGGCCTGTACCAGGTGATGCCGATCACCGAGGAGATGCAACGCATCATCCTGGCCGAAGGATCCGCGCTCGATATCCAGCAGGAGGCCGTCAAGAACGGTGTGCGCGACCTGCGCCAAGCTGGCCTGGCCAAGGTGCGCGCCGGCGTGACCACGCTGGAAGAAGTCATTACCGTGACCAACGAGTGATGAGCGTCGGCACCCCGCCCGTCACAACACAGAGTAGTCAGGCCTCGGAGGCGTTATGGCGACTGCAGTAGCCGCAAGGGACATCAAGGAATTCGTCTTCGAATGGGAAGGCAAGGACAAGAACGGCAAGGTCGTTCGCGGTGAAGTCCGCTCCGGCGGCGAAGCGGCGGTCAGCGCAAGCCTGCGCCGGCAGGGCATCCTGGTCACCAGGGTCCGGAAGCGCCGCATGCGCGGCGGCTCATCGATCAAGCAGAAGGACGTCGCGATATTCACGCGCCAGTTGGCGACGATGATGAAAGCCGGTGTGCCGCTGCTGCAGGCGTTCGACATCGTCGCCCGCGGCAGCACCAATCCGCGCATGACCAAACTGCTGACTGACATCCGCACCGATGTCGAAACCGGCACCAGCTTGTCGGTGGCCTTTCGCAAGCACCCGATGCAGTTCAACGCGCTGTACTGCAATCTGGTCGAGGCCGGCGAGGCCGCGGGTATCCTGGAAGCGATCCTTGAGCGGCTGGCGGTTTACGAGGAAAAGACGCTGGCACTGAAGAGCAAGATCAAGTCCGCCTTGATGTACCCGACCGCGGTGATGGTGGTCGCCTTTGTCGTCCTCGCAGTCATCATGATCTTCGTGATCCCTGCCTTCAAGGAGGTGTTCACGTCGTTCGGCGCCGACTTGCCGGCGCCGACACTCGCAGTGATGTGGATATCCGACCAGTTCGTCAGGTACTGGTGGTTGTTGTTCGGCGTGATGATCGGCGGCGGCTACTTCTTCATGCAGTCGTGGCGGCGCTCCGAGAAGATGCAGATGGCCATGGACCGCCTATTGCTGCGTGCGCCGGTGTTCGGCGAGTTGATTCGCAAGGCCGTGCTCGCCCGCTGGACGCGGACGCTGTCGACGATGTTCGGCGCGGGCGTCCCGCTGGTCGAGGCTCTCGACTCGGTCGCCGGCGCCGCGGGCAACGCGGTGTATGCCCAGGCCACCGAGCAGATCCAGAAGGAAGTGTCCACCGGAACGGCATTGACGATGGCCATGCAGAACACCGGCGTCTTCCCGACGATGGTGCTGCAGATGGCTTCGATCGGTGAAGAGTCGGGTTCGCTCGATCACATGCTTGGCAAGGCGGCGGAGTTCTACGAGGACGAGGTCGATGAGATGGTCAAGGGCCTGTCGAGCCTGATGGAGCCGTTCATCATTGTCATCTTGGGCGTGTTGATCGGTGGCATCGTGGTTTCGATGTACCTGCCGATCTTCAAGCTCGGAGCGGTGGTCTGACGCCGCGCCGATGAGCGACCTGCTGCCGCTCGACCTGCTGCTGTCCCCCCTCGCACTGGCCCTGATCGGTCTGTGCGTGGGCAGTTTCCTCAATGTCGTGATCCACCGTCTGCCACTGATGCTCGAGCGCCAGTGGTGGACCGACGTGGCACATCAACTGGCCGACGCCGATTCCTGGCGGCGGGTATTCGGTGGCCGAGAAGAACGCTCGGCGCCGTCGACGGATCAGCAGCGCACGGCCGCGGCGCTGGGCCAGGCCGTGACCGGACTGGCTCCGCTGACGATCGCCCACCCGCGTTCGCGCTGTCCCGCCTGCGGCCACACGCTGGCGTGGCACGAGAACATTCCCTTGCTCGGCTGGTTGCGGCTGAAGGGGCGATGCTCGGCGTGCGGTACCCGCATCTCGCTGCGGTACCCGGTCGTGGAATTGGCAACGGCCGTGATGTTCGCGGTCATTGCCTGGCGCTTTGCGGGCCAGCCGGTTGCCGTGCTGCTATGGAGCGCGGTGGCGGCCGCGCTGCTGGCGTTGGCCCTCATCGACTGGGACACCACGGTGTTGCCCGACGCGCTGACGTTGCCGCTGCTCTGGGCCGGCCTGATCGCGGCCGCACTTGGCTGGACGATCCCGCTGTCGACCGCCCTCTGGGGTGCCGTAGCCGGTTACCTGTCGCTTTGGTCGGTGTACTGGCTGTTCAAACTCACCACCGGCAAGGAAGGCATGGGCTTCGGTGATTTCAAGTTGCTCGCCGCGCTAGGCGCCTGGTTGGGCTGGCAGATGATCGTGCCGATGCTGCTGATGGCCTCGGTGATCGGCGCCGCAGTCGGGATCGCGATGAAGCTGGCTGCGACGCTGCGCGAAGGACGCTACGTGCCGTTCGGTCCGTTCCTCGCCGGTGCTGGCCTGGTCGTGATGCTGGCTGGCGCCCCGACAGTCCTGGATTGGATCGGTTGGGCCTGAATCCGCGCACGCGATGTCGCGCCCTCCTCAGCGCCCGTTGCATATCGGCCTGACCGGCGGCATCGGCAGTGGCAAGAGCACGGTTGCCGCGACGCTCCGGCAGCTTGGGGCGACGCTCATCGATACCGATGCCATTGCCCGTCGCCTCACCGGCCCTGACGGCGCCGCCATGCCAGCCTTGCGGCGGATCTTCGGCGACACGATTGCCTCGGCCGACGGAGCCTTGAATCGCGAAGCCATGCGGTCGCTGGCGTTCTCCGACCCGGCGGCGAGGCAGCGCCTCGAAGGCGCGCTTCATCCGCTGATCGGCGACGAGGCCGCACGCGAGGCAGCCATCGCGAACACGGCGGTCGTGGTCTTTGACGTGCCCCTGCTCGCCGAATCGCAGCACTGGCGCGAGCGCGTCGACCGCGTGCTGGTCGTCGACTGCAGCGAGACCACACAGATCGATCGCGTGATGCAGCGCCCGGGTTGGTCGCTCGACACAGCCCGGCGCGTGATCGCCAGCCAGGCCGGGCGCGCAGCACGCCGATCGATCGCCGATGCCGTGATCTTCAATGACGGCCTGGCCCTGGACGCGCTCGAGGCCGAGGTGCGCGCGCTGTGGAGGCTCTGGCAAGCGGCAACGTCGCCCCCTGTGGAACAATGACCGCCGCGGCGCCGGCCGATGCGCTGCGAAAGCCCGCCTTGGTTCGCTACGAGTACCCGTTCACCGAAAGCATCCGCACCATGCTGCGCCTCGAACACCTGTTCGATCGCCTCGGCCAGCTGATGCCACGCGATGCGCCGCTCGACCATCACTTCGCGCTGGCGACGATCTTCGAAGTCATCGACGTCGCCTCCCGAGCGGACCTGAAGAGCGATCTGCTCAAGGATCTCGATCGCCACAGAGGCCAACTGCAGGCCTACCGTGGCAACCCGGCGATCTCGGAGACGGCGCTCGACGCCGTGCTGGCCAAGGTCGACCGAGCGTTCAGTGGCCTGAACGCCCTGCCCGGCAAGGCCGGCAGCGCCCTCACCAGCAACGAGTTCCTGATGGGCATCCGCAGCCGCATCAACATCCCAGGCGGCACCTGCGAATTCGACTTGCCCGCCTACTACGCTTGGCAACAGCGCGATCCGGCACGCCGCCGGGCCGACCTGATGCAGTGGATTTCGACGCTGACCCCACTGGCCGAGGCCCTCAACGTGCTGCTCGGCCTGCTGCGTGACGCGGGTGTGCCGCAGCGTGTGGTGGCGCGGGGAGGCCAGTTCCAGCAGAACCTGCCGCAAGGCAAGACCTACCACCTGCTGCGCGTGCGGCTGGACGAAGCGCTCGACCTGATCCCCGAGATCTCGGGACATCGCCTGATGGTCTCGATCCGCCTGATGCGCGCCGACGCCGAAGGTCGCACCAAGCCGGTGACCGAGGACCAATCGTTCGAATTGACGCTTTGCTCTTGAACACACGCAAGTCAGACGCCGTGACGTCCGTGCGCCAGGTGCCCTGCCCGGCCTGCGGTTCACCGAGCCTGTTCACGGCCGCGAACCGTTGGCGACCGTTTTGCAGTGCCCGTTGCGCCGGCGTCGATCTCGGCGCGTGGGCCAGCGAGGCCTATCGCGTGGCAGCAGCCCCGCCGCCAGAGGGCGACGAGGGGAATGCGGAGGCCCCCCCGCAGTAGCCGCGACGGCCAGCGGCCATCGCGATGGCCACCTCTTTCGGCGGGCAACAACGCCTCGACCGGTGGCCAGGTGGTAGTCGGGTTGACCCCGATCCGTTCAACGCCCGCGTTCGTCATGCGGCAGGTAGCATCCGTGCGGCGCGCACGATCGTCGCGCGAGCCCCCGACCCTGCCACCCGTGCCGATGGACCGCCTCGACTTTTGTTGCCGACTCGCCGCCGAAGCGGGCCGCCTGGCCCACGGCGCATTCGGTTCACCATTGGTGTCGCTCAAAGGCCGGCACGACGAAGTCACGGCGATGGACCGCGAGGTCGAGCGCTTCATCCGAGCGGCGATCGCCAAGGCCTATCCCAACGATGCAGTGCTCGGCGAGGAAGACGGCGCCAGCGACGGCCTGGCTACTGCCGAGCGGGTCTGGATCATCGACCCGATCGACGGCACGGCAAACTATGCGCGCTCGATCGCCCATTACTGCGTGTCGATCGGCTATGCCGAGCATGGCGTGCCGACCGTCGGCGCGCTTCACGATCCCAGCCACCAGCGGCTGTATTTCGCCGAGCGCAATCGCGGTGCGTGGCTGACCGAAGGCGGGAGCTCCGCGCAGCGGCTGGCGGTCAGCCCCGTGTCTTCGCTCGATGCAGCCACCGTCGAGTGCGGCTGGTCGCTGCGCCGCCCGCAGGCCGACTATTTGGCGATGGTCAAACGTGTGCTCGATGCCGGCTGCGCTTTTCGCCGCGCGGGCTCGGGTGCACTGGGCCTGGCCGACGTCGCCGCAGGGCGCACCGAAGGCTATTGCGAGTTGCACATCAATTCATGGGACTGCGCCGCCGGCCTGCTGCTCGTGGCCGAGGCCGGGGGCCGCATCAATCCGTTCTTCGCCGGCGACGGGCTGACCGATGGCAACCCGATCCTGGCCACCAACCGCGCGCTCGGCGACGCGCTCGCCGACGTGGTCGGCATTGCCCTGCAACACCCCTGAAGGAGACAACCATGACCCGACTGTTGACCAAGATCCTGTCGCTGCTGGCATTGCTGGCCGGCGCCGCGCCCGCCGCTGCTCAGGGCGAACTGGTGGTTTACTGCACGGTGCAGGAAGAGTGGTGCCGGCCGATGGTGGCGGCCTTCGAGAAGGCCACCGGCATCAAGGTGCTGATGACCCGCAAGAGCTCGGGCGAGTTCTACGCCCAGCTCAAGGCCGAGGCCGCGAACCCGAAGGGCGACATCTGGTGGGGCGGCACCGGCGACCCGCACCTGCAGGCCGCTGAAGAAGGCCTGACCGACTCCTATGTTTCGCCGCGCCTGGCGAGAACTGCAGGACTGGGCGAAGAACCAGGCCAAGGCGGCTCAAGTTCCGCACCGTCGGCGTCTACGCCGGCGCGCTCGGCTTCAGCTACAACACGGTCGAACTGGCCAAGCGCAAGCTGCCCGAACCCAAGTGCTGGTCCGATCTGGTCAAGCCGGATCTACAAGGACGACGTGCAGGTGGCCAACCCGAATTCGTCGGGCACTTCGTACACGATGCTGGCCACGCTGGTGCAGATCATGGGCGAGCAGAAGGCCTTCGACTACCTGAAGGCGCTGCACAAGAACATCAACCAGTACACCAAGAGCGGCGCCGCGCCGGCGCGCGCGGCAGCCACCGGCGAGAGCCTGATCGGCATCACCTTCCAGCACGATGCGGTGGTGCAGGCCATCGGCGGCGCGCCGGTGAAGATCGTCTCGCCCTGCGAAGGCACCGGCTACGAGATTGGCTCGATGAGCATCATCAAGGGCGCGAAGAACCTCGAGCCAACGCGCAAGCAAGTGGTACGACTGGGCGCTGTCGCCCGAGGCGCAGGCGATCGGCTCGAACCGCAAGATCAGCTACCAGGTGCCGTCGAACAAGAAGTCCCCGGTGCCGGCGCAGGCGCCCAAGCTGAGCGAGATCAAGCTGATCGACTACGACTTCGTCAAGTACGGCTCATCGGCCGAGCGCTAGCGCCTGTTGACGCGGTGGGACGACGAGGTCTCGAAGCTGCCGAAGTGAGCCCGCGTACGGCGCGATGAGCGACACTCGGCCCTGCCGGCCGCGGCGGTCACGCGGCCGCGCCCTGACCGCTGGCTGGTCGCGCGGCGGCGCGCGGCGCTCGTCGCGGCGTTGGCCTGCCCTGGTCGGCCGGCCGTCGGCGGGTCGGCCTTATGCTGGCGCTCGGCGGCGCCGCCACCGCGCATGCGCCGGTGCTGATCGCTGCCTGGCGGCCTTCGTGGTTTTCGTGGCGCTCGAAGTTCGTTGCGCTGGCCGGCAGCGCCGCTTTGGCCCTCGTCTGGGCCCTGGGACCGGGCTTCGCGGCCGGGCCGTCGGGCGCGAACTTCGGCCTTGGCGCGGCGGTTGCGCTGGCCGCCTGCGGGCTGCTGTTCGCCCGCGCGCGGCGCGCGCTGCGGGCGGTTCGAGCGGCGACACGACCGTGGCCACGATCGTCATCGTCGATCGGCGGGCCTGTTGCTGCTGTTCATCTTCTACCCGGTCGGCCGCGCGCTGGTGGCTGCGCTACGCGACAGCGCTGGCGCCTTTGCGCCCGGCCTTGCATCGCCCGCCTGACGGCATCCGACATCTGGGGCCTGGGCTGCTTCGGCGGCGGCACAGGCTGCGGCGTGGCCGTGAACTCGCTGATGCTGGCGACGATCGTCGGCTTCCTGTCGACCGGCTTTGCGCTGGTGCTGGCGCTTGCCGTCCAGCGTGGCCAGCAGCGCGGCCTGGGCGCTGTGGCCAAGCTGATGTCGGTGCTGCCGATCGTCACGCCACCTTTCGTCATCGCGCTCGCGCTGGTGGTGCTGTTCGGCCGCACCGGGCTGGTGACCACCTTCCTTTCGAACCTTCGGCCTGCCGCGCACGCGCTGGATCTATGGCCTGCCGGGCGTGACGATCGCCCAGGTGCTGTCGTTCACGCCGATCGCCTTCATGATCCTGTCAGGCGCGATCGCTGCGATCAGCCCGACGCTCGAGGAAGCGGCACAGACGCTGCGCGCCTCGCGGGCACGGGTCTTCCGCACCGTGACCTGGCCGCTGCTGCGGCCAGCGCTGGCCAATGCCTTCCTGCTCGGCTTCGTCGAAAGCCTGGCCGACTTCGCCAACCCGATCGTGCTGGCCGGCAATTTCGAGGTGCTGTCGACCAAGATCTTCTTCGCCATCGCCGGCGCGCAGCACGACCCGGGCCGCGCCGCGTCGCTGGCCGTCGTGCTGTTGATCTTCACGCTGATTGCGTTCTGGCTGCAACAGCGCTGGCTCGGCCGCGCGAGTTACGTCAGCGTCGGCGGCAAGGGCGATTCGGGCATCGCGGCGGCCTTGCCCGACGGCCTGCGCTGGGCCTGCACCGGCACGGCCGTCGCGTGGATCGGCTTCACGCTGGCCTGCTACGCCGTGATCGCCGTCGGCGGCTTCGTCAAGGACATCGGCCGCGGCGAAATGAGCTTGGCGCTGACGCCACATCGGCGCCGGCTTTGGCATCGACTGGAGCGCCGGCTGGCCGCGCTTCACCGGTTCGGCCTGGGACAGCTTCTTTACGACGATCGAAGTCGCCGCGGTCGCCGCGCCGCTGACCGCTGCGGTCGGCCTGTTGTCGGCCTACGTGATCACGCGCCACCGCTTCGTCGGTCGTGCCGCCTTCGAGTTCCTGACCATGGTGAGCTTTGCGGTGCCGGGCACCGTGATCGGCGTGGCCTACATCGTGGCCTTCAACGTCGCGCCGCTCGAACTGACCGGCGGCATGGCGATCCTGGTGCTGTGCTTCGTCTTCCGCAACATGCCCGTCGGCGTGCGCGCGGGCATCGCGGCGCTGGCACAGATCGACAAGTCGCTCGACGAAGCCTCGTCGACGCTGCGCGCGTCGACCTGGCGCACGCTGACCCAGGTGGTGCTGCCCTTGCTGAAGCCGGCGATCGTCGCCACGCTGGTGTTCAGCTTCACGCACGCGATGACCGCGGTCAGCGCGGTGATCTTCCTGGCCACCGCCAAGTACAACCTGGCCACCGTCTACATCATCGGCCGCGTCGAGGCCGGCGAATACCCGCTGGCGATCGCTTACTCGACGGTGCTGATGCTGTTCATGCTGGCGGTGCTGCTGCTGGTGCAGCACTTCACCGGTGCGGCCCGGCTCGGGCGGCGCGAGCGCAGCAGCCGTTGATCGTCACGGGAGCGTGAATGAGCACATGACCGGGTACAAGCGGGCGGCGTCACTTTCGACCGCGTCAGCAAGCGCTACGGCGACATGGCCGCCGTCGACGACGTGTCCTTCACGATCGAACCGGGCACGCTGGTCACGCTGCTCGGCCCGTCGGGCTGCGGCAAGACCACCACGCTGCGCATGGCCGCGGGTCTGGAAACGGCGAGCAGCGGGCGCATCCTGATCGGTGGCGAAGACGTGACGAACCGTGCCGCCAGCGAGCGCAACGTCAGCCTGGTGTTCCAGTCGTACGCGTTCTTCCCGCACATGAGCGTGCTCGACAACGTCTGCTACGGCCCGATCTCGGCCAAGGTGCGACAAGGCCCGCGGCCCGCGCGCTGGCGCAGGACAAGTTGAACATGCTCGGGACTGGCCGGGCTGGAACAGCGCCTGCCGAGCGAGCTGTCGGGCGGCCAGCAGCAGCGCGTCGCCGTCGCGCGCGCGCTGGTGCTCGAACCCGCGGTGCTGTTGTTCGACGAGCCGCTCTCCAACCTCGATGCCAAGCTGCGCCGCCGCGTTCGGCAGGAGATCCGCGAGCTGCAGCAGTCACTGCAACTGACGGTGCTCTACGTCACCCACGATCAATCCGAAGCACTGGCAGTGTCGGACCAGATCATCGTGATGGACCGCGGCCGCATCGCGCAGCAGGGTTCGCCGCAGACGCTGTATCGGCAACCGGCCAGCCACTTCCTGGCCGACTTCATTGGCGATGCGAACCTCGTCGAAGGCGAAATCTTGCGCGATGGCGAAGCCACGCTGTTCAGCGCGGGCGGCGTGACGCTGCCGGTGCGCAGCGACGGTGTCGCCGCCGGCGCGGCGACGCTGGCCCTGCGCCCGCATCGCCTGCGCCTGATCGAGCCTGATGGTGCGGCGTTGGCTGGCACCTGCAAGCGCGCCGACTACCTTGGCAGCCACATCGAGGTGCTGGTGCGCACGCCATGGGGCGAGTTGCTGGTCTTCGGCGACGCCGATGCCACTGCGCCGCCACTTTCCGGCGCGCCGATAGGCCTGGCTTTCGATCCGCATGACGCGATCGTGCTCGCGCGCTGACCGGGTACGAGCCTCCCGCTCCACGACCGCCGCGCCGACGACGACCCGTTCACGGCGCCTTCCCGCTGCGGCGCGGCGTGCGGTAATGCCACCAAGGCAGGGCCTTGGTCAACGCGAGGACATCGCCGGCCATGGCGCTCGCGGCACAGCCCGGCAGCGTCAGCAGCGCTTCCTGCCACGCCGTGCCCGCCAGCAGTTCGCGCAGCCGCACCAAGGCAACGCGCTCGAGCGTTTCCTTGCGGCAGAGCAGGTAGTAGTCCTCCTCGATCAGCGGCACGAACGCGAGCCTGAACTGCGCCGCCGCCGCCTCGATCCCCACCGCCACGTCAGCGATCCCGCTGGCGACCGCAGCCGCGACCGCCACGTGCGTATCCTCGCAAGGCCCGTGAAAGCCGGCGATCCGCTCGGGCGGCACGCCAGCCTCGGCCAGCAGGTGTTCGGTGAGCAAGCGCGTGCCCGAGCCAGGCTGCCGGTTGACGAAGCGCATTCCGGGTCGCGCGAGGTCGGCGATGCCCATCACTTCGCGGGGATTGCCGTGCGCCGCGATCAACCCTTGCATGCGTCGGTGGCAAGCGATCAGCTTGTGGCGACCGGGCTTGAGCAACCCCTTCAATGCGCGGGCGAACGTCGGCGACGCGCTTGCCTTGAGTGCCGGCACATGAAAGCCGGCCACGTCGCAGCGGCCGTCGGCCAAGGCCTGCAGCGCGTCTCTGCTGCCGGCGAAGCGAAGCTCGATGTGCAGGCCCTGGGCCTCGGCGCGGTCACGCAGCAGCGGCAGCGCGAGGTCATGGCTGGCGTACACGGTGAGCGCCTCGTGCGTACTGTCGAAGGCCAACGACAGCACACGCTCGAGCTCGCTGCGCAGCGCCTCGATGTGCGGCGTGAGCCGCGTGCGCGCGCGCGTCTCGGCCCACAGCAATCGCTCGGCCAGCGGCGTCAGGCGGGCCGGCTGGCCCTGCGTCCAGACCACCAGGTCGGCGCCGAGCACCTGCTCCCAATGCTTGAGCGCGCCCCAGGTATGGCGGTACGAGCCACCGAGCGCGCGCGCGGCGGCGCTGATCGAACCGGTATCGCGCAGCGTGCGCAACAGGTCGATCAACGGGTTGGTGATGACTGCGCCACGCTGGTCGGCCGGCGTGGCTTCAAAGCTGTATTCGAGATGGATGCCGCGGCGCGGTGCGCTCATGGGCGCGACCATACAACGAAGCGCTCACACCGTCGCGGGCATGCCATCCCGCCCCGCGGCAGGACCGCGGTACGCTAGCGCATGTCGATACGTGGCCAACGGGCATCACCTTCATGATCCAACTGCACTATTTCCCCGGCAATGCCAGCATGACGCCGCACCTGCTGCTCGAAGAATTGGGCACACCCTTCGAGTTGAAGCTGGTTGATCGCAGCGCCAACGCGCACAAGTCGTCCGAATACCTGAAGCTCAACCCGAACGGGCTGATCCCGGTGCTGGTCGATGGCGATCTGGTGCTGTATGAGACCGCGGCCATCGTGCTGCACTTGGTCGACACGCACGCCACAGCCGGCCTCGCGCCGCGGATCGGCACGGCCGAGCGGGCACACTTCTACAAGTGGCTCGTGTGGTTGGCTGCCTCTTTGCAGTCGCAGATGCCGATGTACTTCTACAGCGACCGTTACGTCGCCGCGGGCAATGCCGCGGGCGCGGCGCAGGTGAAGGCCGCGGCCGAAACCCGAATTGCCGGGCTCGTCGACCAGATCGATGCGCAACTCGCGTCTCACCATGGGCCGTGGCTGCTCGGCGAAGACTTTTCAGCGCTCGACCCCTACGCGTTCATGTTGTGCCGCTGGACACGCGGCATGCAGCGCCCGGCGCGTACGCTGGCGCACGTGGGTCCGTTCCTGCAACGCATGCTGGCGCGACCGACAGTGCAGCGGGTGATAGAGCGCGAAGGGCTACCCGCGCCCTGGGTCTAGGTCGTTGCGGCGCATCGAGTGCCGCTACTTGCGGGCCTGTGCGCTGTCGGCCTCGAGGGCCTGCTGCCAATGCCGTGTCAGCGGCGTCACGGGTTTGGCCAGCGCGCGCTCGTTGAGCAGCGCACGACCGAGCGCCTTGCGGCTGCCGCGGGCGCAGGCGGCGAACAGGGTCTGGTCGATCAGGTCGCGCTGGGCATGGCTGCCTCCCAGGCGCTGCGCCTGGGCGCGCGCGGCGTAGAGCAGGTCGGCACTGTCGTCGGGCTCGCCACGCGCAAAGGCGACCAGCCCGCGTGCCAGCGGCAGCCCGATTTCGCGCGCCACCGCATGGTTGTCGCGACGCGCGTCGGCCGCAGCCATCGCACGCTCGGCGCAGCGCGCCAGCCAGCGTTCGGCCGCGTGCAGATCGCCGGCCCCCAGCATTGGCAGCAGCGCGTGGATGTCGTTGAACGCGTAGTGGCCGGCGGCATCTGCGCCCTGCAGTGGCCAGCCCGCATGCAGCGCGGCGCAGCGCGCGGCCACATCCGCACCCAGCAGGTGCAGCCGCCACAGCGCCGACGCCGCGTCGATCCGCTGCAGGCCGATCTGCAGCTGGTCGGCACTCAGGTGGCCGTCGACGACGCGCAGCGTGCCGGCGACATCCAGCCCCTCCAGGCGGAACAGCGCGGTATGCCACCACAGGTGGCCGGCAAAGCCATTGCCCTCGGCCCACGCGCCCTGATGCTGACGCAGCCATGCCGCACCGTCGTCAAAGCGGCCCTGCATCTCCATCACATGTGCGACGCAATGCACCGCCCACGGTGCGCGAGCGTCGAGCGCCAGCGCGCGGCGTCCGACCTCTTCGGCTTGCCCGAGGCAGTGGTTCTCTTCCAGGCCAAAGGCCCACAGCGCCAGCACGTGCGGGAACAGCGGGTCATGCTCGTCCCACGCAGGCAATGCGCGCGCCGGCCGGGCCCGCAGCGCAGCCGCGTCGCCGCGGTAGAAGTCCCACAGCTGGGCCCATTGCAGCGCCAGCGCGTCGCAGGGGTGATCGATCAACAGGGCGTCCCAACTGCGGCAGGCAGCGCTCCAGCGGCCTTCGAGCACCAGTTGGGTGGCTTCGAGATGCGTGCGTTCACGGGCCGGCGTTTGCCCACTGGTCAGTGTTCGCGCAGCGTCCAGGTGCGTGGCAGCTTCCGGCAGCAGCGAGGCCTCGGTGAGGCTGGCCAGATAGCCGGCCTTCATCGTGTGCGGCAATGCCCAGCCCGGATCGGCGGCGATCGCCGCGTCGAGGTCGGCCAGCGGCGTGTCGTAGAACGACACCATCCGCCACAGCGCGACATCGACCGCAGCGCGCGCTGCGGCCGACCGGCTGCCGACCGGGAGGCCGCGGGCATCGTGCTGCGTCATGGCCGCGACTTTAGCGCGCACGCATGATTGCGCTCAGGCGCTCATCGGCCAGGGCCGCTGCGGCCCGCGCAGGTGCTCCCACGCACGGGCCAGCCGCAGCACGCCGAGGTCGTCGTGACGGTGGCCGATCAACTGCAGACCGATCGGCAGACCGGTCTGGCTGTAGCCCGCATTGATCGACGCCGCGGGCTGCTCGCTCATATTGAACGGCAGCGTGAAGGCGATGTGTTCGAACGGGCGCTCGGGGTCATCGAGCGGGCTCGCCAACTCCGCCGGGAACGACACCACCGGGCTGACTGGCGCAAGCACGAAGTCAAAGCGCTTGGTGGCTGCGACAGCGGCATCGCGCAACGCACCCATCTGGCTGTAGCCACGGAACACCTGCGCACCACTGAGCGCCGCGCCACCTCCGGCCCAGTGGCGGATGTAGGGCAACACACGGGCCTGGCGCTCGACCGGCAGCGCCGAGATCTCCAGCCAGGCGCGCATGCGCCAGAAGGCGTCCATGCCATCGGCCATGGCCCGGCTCGTGAACGGTGCCACCGGTTCGACGATCGCGCCGGCGGCCTCGAAGGCATTGGCCGCCCCCTCGATCACCGCACGCACCTCGGGATCGAGCGGCGAGCCCCAGCCAGCATCGAGCCACAGGCCCAGTCGCAAACCACGGACGTCGAGTTCGAGCTCGCGCCAGCCGATGGCCTGATACGGCAGGCTCATCGTGTCGCGGGTATCAGGCAGGGTCAGCACCGTCATCGCCAGCGCGGCATCTTCGACCGTGCGAGTCATCGGCCCGGCCACGCGGCCGGGGTACGGTGGATCGATCGGTATGCGGCCCAGGCTCGGTTTCAGACCGAAGACACCGCACCACCCGGCCGGCAGACGGATCGATCCTCCGATGTCGGTGCCGATGTGCAGCGGGCCATATCCGGCGGCACAGGCGGCAGCAGCGCCGGCGCTGCTGCCGCCGGGGTTCTTCGACAGGTCCCACGGGTTGCGCGCGAGTTTGTGAAAGCTCGACAGACCGGACGACAACATGCCGTAGTCGGGCATCGTGGTCTTGCAGACGATGACCGCGCCGGCTTCGCGCAGCCGCGCGGCAGGCGGCGCATCGGCGGCCGCCGGCGTCAGCACGGTGGCAGCAGTGCCCAGCGGCACCGGCGTGCCCTGCGTGGCGATGTTTTCCTTGAGCGTCACCGGCACGCCCTCGAGCGCGCGCGCCTCGCCGCGTTGCCAGCGTACTTCACTGTCGCGCGCGGCCTGCAGCGCGGCGTCGGCGTCCAGCGCCCAGGTCGCGGCGATCTGCGGCTCGCAACGCTCGATGTGCGCCAGCAGGGCGTGCATCACCTCGACCGGCGAGGCTCTCGCGCGCGGCATAGAGCGCGAGCAGTTCGGCGGCGCTGCGGTCGTGCAGTGTGGCCATCGCTAGGCGGCCCGACGCGACGCGACGAAGCGATCGAGGCTCTTCGCCGCCTCGGCGCGCACCTTGGCGCGCAACATCGGCGTCCAGCCCAGCAGCAGGCCAGGCGCACCGAAGGCCTGGCGCGACCAGCGCCAGAAGTCAAAACGGTCGCGATGACGGGCAATCAGGCCCGCGGCGTCGAACTCGAACTCGGCGTCGATCACGTTGCGCACGGTGCGGCCGGTGGCCGAGAAGCGGTAGGTCGGCTCCCAATGCGCGCTGCGCTCGGTGACGCGGCTGACCTCGAGTTTCCACACGTCGCGGCCCTTGGCCTTGACGGCGTCGCAGAGCATGGTCCACATGCCGCCGATCTGCGTCCGGCCGCGCAGCGAGAAGGCCTCGTCGTCGAAGCAGGCGTCCTCGGCGTAGCAGGCGGTCATCGCATCGGCATCGAGCACTGCAAACGCCGAGTACAGGCGCTCGATGGTCTGGCGGCTCACTGCCAACTCACGGCAGCCATGTCATTGGCGAAGATCGGCGAGCTCGACCACAGCCCCTTCAGGCCCTTCCTCGCCACCGCGACCTGGGACGGATTGAAGATGAAGGCATTGACCGCGTCAGCCGCGATCAGGCGCTGGAGGTCGCCGAACAGCTTGGCCCGCTCCTTCGGACTGACAGCTGCGGCGTGCCTGGCCGCGAGATCGCGGAAGGCCTTGCTGTCGTAGCCCCAGTAGTACCCCGCGTTGGCGTACTGCATGTAGTCGAGCGGCTCGACGTGGTTGATCACCGTGAGGTCGAAGTTGCCCTTGAAGGCGCCGCCGAGCCACTGCGCCCATTCGACATTCTCGATCTTTGCGATCACGCCGACCTTGGCCAGCTGCGCGGCCAGCACCTCGCCGCCCTTGCGGGCGTACTGCGGCGGCGGCAGCGTCAACGTCACGTTCAGCGGCGTGGCCACGCCGGCCTCCTTCAGCAGCGCCTTGGCCTTCTCGGGATCGTAGGGGTAGAGGCCGGTGAGGTCGACGTAGCCCGCATCGGTCGGCGCGAAGTGGCTGCCGATCGGCTTGCCCAGCCCCTCCAGCACACCGTCGATGAAGGCCTTGCGGTCGATCGCGTGCATCAGCGCACGACGCACGCGCACGTCGTCGAAGGGTTTCTTCTTGTTGTTGATGGTCATGATGCCCTTGCCCGCCGTGCTGCCGATCGAGACCACGAAGCGCTTGTCGGCCTGCAACTGCTTGACGGCCTGTGGCGCGTCCAGCCGCGGCACACCATCGATGTCGCCGGCCAGCAGCGCCGCGACGCGGGCTGCCGGGTCATTGATGAAGCGGAAGGTCACGCGGTTGATCTTCACGGCCTTGGCATCGCGGAAGCCGTCCCATTTGCTCAGCGTGACCGAAGAGCCCTTCTTCCAGTCGTCGAAGCGAAACGGCCCGGTGCCGACCGGCTTGGTCGCCGTGCCGGCGGCACTCTTCGGGTCGAGGATCACCGCGGTGTTCTCGCCCAGGCGAAAGAGGAAGTTGCCGTCGGCGTTGTTGAGCGTCAGGATCACCGTGTGGGCATCGGGCGTGTCGATGCGCGCGATGTTGTCGAACACCGCCTTCTTGGCCTTGTTGGTGCTCTTGTCGTCTTTCGCGCGCTCGAAGCTGAACTTCACGTCGGCGGCATCGAAGGCTTCGCCGTCGTGGTACTTCACGCCCTTCCTGAGCTTGAAGGTGTAGCTTCTGCCGTCGGGCTCCATCGTCCAGCTCTCGGCCAGCAGCGGCGTCACCGAGCCGTCGACGTTGATCTTCGTGAGGCCCTCGAGCACGTTGTAGTGGACGATCTCGCCGATCGCCGCGGCCGGTGCGATCGTCGGGTCCATGCCCGGTGGCTCGAGCACCATCGCCAGCGTGACGCTGGTCTTGCTGGGTTGCGCGTGGGCCGTCCCCGCAACGCACAAGGCTGCGGCGAGGACGATGGCGGCGGAGTGGATCGATTTCATCGGGCGGCCTCCAAGGGGCGGGGGTTCGAACCAGCGCGAATGCTGCCACACCGGGCGGAGCGGCCTACACCTGCCATACCGGTACCGGCACGGCCGCCAGCAGCCGTCGCGTGTAGGGGTGCGCCGGCGAGCGCAGCACGTCGCGCGGAAGACCCCGCTCGACGACGCAACCGTGCTGCAGCACCAGCAGCTCATCGGCCATGCGCTCGACCACCGCCAAGTCGTGGCTGATGAACAAGTACGCCAGGCCCAGGCGCTGCTGCAAGTCCTGCATCAGGTTGAGCACCTGGGCCTGCACCGACACGTCGAGTGCGCTGACCGGTTCGTCGGCGACGATCAATCTCGGATGCGTCACCAGCGCCCGCGCGATCGCGATGCGCTGGCGCTGGCCGCCGCTGAATTCATGCGGGACCTTGTCGAGGTCCTGCGCGGCATTGAGGCCGACGGCGTCGAGCATCGCCGCGGCGCGCTCACGACGCTCGGCCCGGCCGACGTGGTCGAGTCTTTCCAACGGCTCGGCCACCGTGCGCGCGATCGTCATGCGCGGATCGAGCGAGCTGTACGGATCCTGGAACACCATCTGGAAATCGCGCCGCGCGCGGCGCAGTGCGCCGGCATCGAGCGCATGCAGGTCACGGCCCTCGAACAACACGCGCCCCGCGCTCGGCACCTCGAGCGCCATCACCAACCGCGCCAGCGTGCTCTTGCCGGAGCCCGACTCGCCGACCACGCCGAGCGTGCGGCCCGGCTGCAGCGCGAAGCTCACGTCGTGCAGCGCGTGCACCCGTCGGTGCCGGCGCCAGCAGGTGCTCGCGCGGCAGGCGGTACTGCTTGCCCAGGCCGGCAGCCTCGACCAGCAGCGTCGGGGTGCTCACGTCGGCAACTCCCAGCGGATGCAGCGAACGCTGTGACCGGCGCCGACCGCGGCGGTCGGCGGCAGCGCCGTCCGGCAATCGTCGATCGCCATCGTGCAGCGATCGGCAAACGCGCAACCGGCCGGCATCTCGTGCAGCGCCGGCACGCGGCCGGGAATCGTGGCCAGCGGCGTCGCGCGCGGCGCGCCGAGCGTCGGCCGGGCCGCGAACAGCCCTCGCGTGTAAGGGTGTGCGCGCCGCTCGAACACGGCCTGCGTCGGGCCGCTCTCGACGATGCTGCCGCCGTACATCACCGCCAGGCGAGCCACGCGCGCGGCCATCACATCGAGGTTGTGGCTGATCAGCAGCAGCGCCATGCCACTGTCGCGCCGCAACTCGTCGAGCAAGTCCAACACCTCGCGCTGGACCGTGGTGTCGAGCGCGGTCGTCGGTTCGTCGGCGATCAGCAGGTCCGGGCCGCAGGCCAGCGCGATGGCGATCACGACGCGCTGGCGCTGGCCGCCCGACAACTGGTGCGGATAGGCATCCAGCCGCTCGCTGGCCTTCGGCACGAGCACGCGCTCGAGCAATCGCAGCGCTTCCTTGCGGGCCGCCGCCGCGTCGAGCCCGCGGTGCAGGCGCAGCGGCTCGGCGATCTGGCGGCCGATCGGGTGAAGCGGGTTCAGCGCCGTCATCGGCTCCTGGAACACCATCGCAATGCGGTCACCGCGCAGGCGGCACAGCATGTCTTCGTCGAGCGAGGTCAGCTCGCGGCCGTCGAAGCGGATCGAACCCGACACGGTGGCACCTTCGGGCAACAGGCCCATCAGCGCCAGCGCGGTCATCGACTTGCCACAGCCCGATTCGCCGATCAGTCCGAGCGTGCCACCGCGCTCGAGCGCGAACGACACGCCGCGCAACGCGTCGGCGCGACCGTGCGAAGTGGCCAGCGTGACGCGCAGGTCGCTGACTTCGAGCAGGGCACTCATCGTCGGGCAGTGCAGTCAACCCTCGGCGGCGATCTGCCGGAGCGCCTGCGCGAAGACCTCCGGCGGCTGCCCACCCGACACCAGATGCCGCCGGTTGATCACCACCGCCGGCACGGCATTGATGCCGGCCTGTTGCCAGAACCGCTCGGCCTCGCGAACGTCGTCGGCGAACTCGTTGCGCGCCAGCACCTCGCGCGCGCGTTCGCCGTCGAGACCGACTGCAATCGCCAGCTCGAGCAGCACGGCGTGCGCGCTGGGGTTGCGGCCCTCGCCGTGGTAGGCCCGCAGCAACGCCCACTTCAGGGCGTGCTGGCTGCCTGGCGGGCCTTCGACACCGGCCCAGTGCAACAGTCGGTGCGCGTCGAAGGTGCTCCACACACGCTTGCGCTCGCCGAAGGTGAAACCGACTGCCGCGCCGCGCTCGGCGATGCGCTTTCGGCTCTCGGCCAGTTGTTCGCGGCTCATGCCGTACTTGGCGATCAGGTACTCGGCGGCATCGGCACCCTCGGTGCCCATCGTCGGGTTCAGCTCGAAGGGCTGGAAGTGCAGTTCGACGGCAATGTCCGCGCCGACGTCCTTCAGCGCCTGCTCGAACGACGCCAGTCCGACCGCGCACCACGGGCAGGCCACGTCGGAAACGAAGTCGATCTTCAGCGTCGTGGTCATCGTTGCATCACCTTTGTCTGGCCAGTTTGGGGTCGAGCAGGTCGCGCAGCCCGTCGCCCATCAGGTTCAGGCCCAGCACCGCGAGCGCGATCGTGACACCCGGGTAGACGGCCAGCAGTGGCGCCTCGAACAGCATCGTCTGCGCCTCGTTCAGCATGCGGCCCCAGCTTGGTTGCGGCGGCTGCGTGCCCAGGCCGAGGTACGACAGCGCCGCCTCGGCCAGGATGGCCATCGCGAACTGGATCGTGGCCTGCACGATCAGCACGTTGGCGATGTTGGGCAGCACGTGGTCGGTGGTGATGCGCCAGGCGCCCTTGCCAGCCGCGCGTGCGGCGAGCACGTAGTCTCGCGTCCACACACTGCGCGCGCTGGCCCGCGTCAGGCGCGCGAAGACCGGAATGTTGAACAGGCCGATGGCGACGATGCTGGTGACCAGCCCCGGGCCGTAGATCGCGGTCAGCATGATCGCCGACAACAGCGCAGGAAAGGCAAAGGTGAAGTCGGCGAAGCGCATCACCGCTTCCTCGACCCAGCCACGCCGCGCGGCAGCCAGGCAGCCGAGGGCGACACCGACCACGAGGCCGATGCCGACCGCAATGACGCCGACGACGATCGAGTTCTGGCTGCCGACCAGCAGTTGCGAAGCGATGTCGCGGCCGAGGCTGTCGGTGCCGAGCCAGTGCGCGAGCGACGGCGACGCGAGCTTGTTCGGGATGTCGATCTCGGCCGGCGGATACGGCTGCCACGCCAGCGACAACGCGGCGGCGAGCAGCAGCGCGCCGACCAGCAGCGCGCCGACGACGAAGCTCGGGTGGCCGATTGCCCGGCGGACGGCCCGTTCAGGCATCGCCCGCCACCCGCAGCCGCGGGTCGACCAGTGCATAGAGCACGTCGACCACGAAGTTGATCGCCACCACCACCGCCGCGAGCAGCATCACGACGTCACGCACCAGCACCAGGTCGCGGTTGTTGATGGCCTGGAACACCAGGCGGCCGATGCCCGGCAGCACGAACACGTTCTCGACCACGATCGCGCCAGTGATCAGGTTGGCGAACTGCAGGCCCATGATCGTCAGCACCGGGATCATCGCGTTGCGCAGCACGTGCCGCCACAACACGGCGCGGCGCGACAGGCCCTTGGCGCGCGCCGTTCGCACGTAGTCCTCGCGCATCGCTTCGAGCACCGACGAGCGCGTCACGCGGGTCAGGATCGCCGCCTGCACCGCGGCCAGCGACAGTGCCGGCAGCAGCAATGCCTTGAGGCCGGGCCACAGCCCGCCATCGCTGGCCTCTGCGCCCGACCAGCCGGGAAAGCCACCGGCACTGACCCATTGCCACTGCACCGCAAACAACAGAATCAGCAGGATCGCCAGCCAGAAGCTCGGCACCGCGACGCCCAACTGCGACAGCACCATCACGCCGAAGTCGCCGGGGCCGTTGTGGCGTGACGCAGCGTAGACGCCGAGCACGAGCGCCACCACCACCGTCAGCGTCATCGCCAGCAGCGCCAGCGGCAGGCTGACCTGCAGCCGCTCGGCGATCAACTCGAAGGTTGGCGTGTCGTAGGCGTAGCTCACCGCGCTCTGGCCGCGCAGCAGCCCGCCGATCCACGACGCGTAGCGCACCGGCGCCGGGCGATCGAGCCCGAGCCGGGCCTCCAGCGCGGCGATGGCCTCCGCCGTGGCGGTCTCGCCGAGCATCACCTGAGCCGGGCTGCCGGGCAGCAGTTCGAGCACGGCAAACACCACCAGCGACGCGGCGAGCAGCGTGGCGGCGAAGGTGGCGGCGCGCCGGAGCAGGAACAGCAGCATGGTCGCGGCGGAGTATCCTGCATCGAGAAGTGACCGCCCCAAGACGCCTGTGGCGTCGGCCCCGGGGGGCGCGCAACTGTCTTGGGGCGGCCCGGCGACAGTTGCGTCACACTTGCGACGATGCACACCCTGCCCCTTCTCGGCGCCACGAACCACGTGTTCGTCGGCGGCCACTGGCGCGACGGTGCGACGCGCGAAACGCTGCCGCTGGTCAACCCGTCGGACGGCAGCGTGCTGGCCCGGATCGCTCGCGGCAACGCCGCCGACATCGACGCTGCGGTGCAGGCGGCCCAGGCCGCGCTGGCCGGCGAATGGGGTCGCCTCACCGCTGCCGACCGCGGCCGGGCGCTGATGCGCCTGTCGCTCCGCGTGCTGGCTGCGGCCGACGACCTGGCGCAACTCGAAGCGCTCGACGTCGGCAAGCCCCTGAAGCAGGCCAAGGCCGATGCGCTGGCCCTCGCCCGCTACCTCGAGTTCTATGCCGGTGCAGCCGACAAGGTGATGGGCGAGACGATTCCGTTTGCCGCCGGCTACACCGCCCTGACGCTGCGCGAGCCGCACGGCGTGACCGGCCACATCGTGCCGTGGAACTACCCGATGCAGATCATCGGCCGCAGCGTCGGTGCGGCGCTGGCGATGGGCAACGCCTGCGTGCTGAAGCCGGCCGAAGAGGCCTGCCTGACGGCCTTGGCGTTCGCGCAGCTGGCGGTCGAAGCCGGGCTGCCGGCCGGTGCCTTGAACGTCGTGCCGGGGCTCGGTGAAGAGGCCGGCGCGGCGCTCACCGCGCACGCCGGTGTCGCGCACCTGTCGTTCACCGGTTCGGTCGCCGTCGGGCGGCTGGTGCAGGCGGCGGCGGCGGCGAACACGATCCCGGTCACGCTCGAGCTCGGCGGCAAGAGCCCGCAACTCGTGTTCGCCGACGCCGACCTCGATGCCGCGTTGCCGTTCCTCGTCAACGCCGGCATCCAGAACGCCGGGCAGACCTGCTCGGCAGCGTCGCGCATTCTGGTCGAGCGCAGCCGTTTCGACGAAGTCGTGCAACGCATGGCCGAGCGCTACCGGCGCCTGAGCGTCGGGCCGGCACTGGCCGACCTCGATGTCGGGCCGCTGATCTCGGCACGGCAGCTCGAGATCGTCGAGCGCTATCTGGCGGTCGCACGCCACAGCGGTCTGGCGGTCGCCGCCGAGGCGACGGTCAGCGCCGCCGCACCGGCAGGCGGCTTCTATGTGCGGCCGACGCTGCTGGCCCCAGTGGCCGACACGCACGCGCTGGCGCAGGAAGAGATCTTCGGGCCGGTGCAGGTGGTGGTGCCGTTCGACGACGAAGCCGACGCGATCCGTATCGCCAATGGCACGGCGTATGGTCTCGTCGCCGGCGTGTGGACCGGCGACGGCAGCCGCGCGCTGCGGGTGGCGCGGGCCCTGAAATGCGGCCAGGTGTTCGTCAACAACTATGGCGCCGGCGGCGGCGTCGAGCTGCCGTTCGGCGGCGTCAAGGCCTCGGGCCACGGCCGCGAAAAGGGCTTCGAGGCGCTGTACGGTTTTTCGGCACTGAAGACGATCGCGATCAAGCACGACTGACCGCCGCCGGGCGGCCCCTGCAGGCAAACACGAGGACACGAACCATGCGACTGAAGGACAAGGTGGCCATCGTCACCGGGGGCGGCTCGGGGTTCGGCGCCGGCATCGTCAGGAAGTTCGTCGCCGAAGGTGCGCAGGTGCTCGTCGCCGATCTGAACCTCGACGCGGCGCTGGACGTGGCCGCCGGCGTCGGACCGGCAGCGCGCGCGCTGCGTGTCGACGTCAGCGTCGCCGCCGACGTGCGCACGATGATGGAGGCCGCCGAACTGCACTTCGGCCGCCTCGATATCCTGGTCAACAACGCCGGCATCGGCCACCTGCCGCAGCCGCTCGAGGACCTGCCCGAGGAACAGTTCGATCGCCTGTGCGCGGTCAACATGAAGGCGATCTACCTGGCGATGCGCGAGGCGGTGCCGCGCTTCAAGGCCGCCAACCAGGGCAAGGGCGGCGGCGTGGTGCTGAACATGGCCAGCACGGCCGGCGTCAGCCCGCGCCCGCGGCTGGCCTGGTACAACGCCAGCAAGGGCTGGGTCATCACCGCGACGCGCGCCTGCGCAGTCGAACTGGCGCCGTTCGGCATCCGCGTCAACGCGTTGAACCCGGTGGCGGGCGAAACGCCGCTGCTGGCCACGTTCATGGGTGAGGACACGCCCGCGATGCGGGCGAAATTCCTGTCGACGATCCCGCTCGGCCGCTTCTCGACGCCCGAAGACCTCGGCAACGCCGCCTGCTTCCTGTGCAGCGACGAGGCCTCGATGATCACCGGCGTGTGCATGGAGGTCGACGGCGGGCGCTGCATCTAGCGCTGCCGCCGGCGCAGCGACGGCTTCACGTCACAGGTCGTCGAGCGAGCCGTAGCGCGACGCGAATTCGTCGCCAACGTCCTTGCCGCGGGCATTCGTGATCGCGCGCTGCGCGGTCTTCAGCACCTCGACCAGGTCAGCCACGGTGCGTGCCTTCCGAACGGTCTCGATCAGCGAATCGGCCGTGGGGCCCAGTGCCCGCCGCAGCGAACGTTCGATCTGGGCACGCTGGCTGTCCGTCGCCGCTTCGTGTTCGGGCCGCGATGCGACGTCGAAGCGGCTGGGCATCTGCGAGGCCTTGAACACCGAATCGGCCGCTCCCTGCGGGGGAGACGCCGTTCGCGAAGCGGTCGACGAACGGCGCTTGGGGGCAGGTGCGGGTGTCGGCGCGATGTAGCCCTCGTCGAGCAACGATCGCAACGCGTCCGGCGTGGCATTGGCCATCATCTGGCGCAATTCGACCGCGCTGCGCTTGCCGTCGACCAGCAGCAGCACCATGCGCAGCCGTTGCGGGAGCTCGCGCACACCGCCTTCGATCTCGGCCTGGCCTTTCGCGGTCTTCTTGAAGTACATGCCGGTATCGTATGCGTTCACACGCCAATGAGCAATGCTAGCGTAACAACATGTTCCTGGCGGCCGCAAGCCCAGCTCGCGACGCCGAGGCGCGCGCCGTGTGATTTGACACTCAGCCCGCCGGGTTGCTAGAGCACGGCCGCCATCGCGGTTGCGACCGATTCGACATTCCGGGTGTTCAGCCCCGCCACGCACATGCGTCCCGAGCGCACCAGGTACACCGCGTGCTCGTTGCGCAGCCGATCGACCTGCGCGGCACTGAGTCCGGTGTAGCTGAACATGCCGCGCTGGCTCAGGAAGTAGCCGAAATCGCGGCTCGGCAACTTGGCGGCAAGCACGTCGTGGAGCCGCTGGCGCATGGCCAGGATGCGCTGGCGCATGGCCGCCACGTCGGTGACCCAGGCCGCACGCAAGGCAGGGTCGGTGAGCACGCGGCTGACGATGCCTGCGGCGTGGATCGCCGGACTCGAGTAGTTGCGCCGGACGGTGGCCTTCAACTGGCCGAGCACGAGTTCGGCTTCGGCCTTGTCGGCACAGACGACGCTGAGCGCGCCAGCGCGCTCACCGTACACGCTCATGCTCTTCGAAAACGAGTTGGCGACGAAGAACGTCAGGCCCGCCGAGGCCAGCAGCGCGGATCGCAAAGGCGTCCTCGTCGATGCCGTCGCCGTAGCCCTGGTAGGCGATGTCGAGGTAGGGCAGCAACTGGCGCTCTCGCAACACCGGCACCAAGCGCTCCCATTGCGCATGAGTCAGGTCCACGCCGGTCGGGTTGTGGCAGCAGGCGTGCAACAGCACCACGCTCTTGGCCGGCAATGCCGACAGCGTGGCCAGCATGGCGTCGAACTTCAGACCGCCCGTGGCGCTGTCGTAGTAAGGGTAGCTGTGGACGCGCGATGCCGGCGCCTTCGAACATCGCGCGGTGGTTGTCCCAGGTCGGATCGCTGACCCAGACCTGGCTACCAGGCAACCAGCGCTTGAGAAAGTCCGCACCGACCTTGAGCCCGCCCGAAGAGCCGATGGTCTGCAGCGTGGCGACGCGCCCGCCCGTGATCACTTCGTGATCGGCGCCGAACAGCAGACGCCTGCACCGCGCTGCGCATCGCCGCCGAACCCTCGATCGGCAGGTACGGTTTCGGCCCCGCCGCCGCCAACATCTGCGTCTCGGCCTCGTGCACGCAGCCGAGCACCGGAATGCGGCCGGCATCGTCGAAGTAGATGCCGATCGACAGGTTGATCTTGTGCGGCCGCGGATCGGCATGGAAGGCCTCGTTGAGGCTCAGGATCGGGTCGCCGGCGTAGGGCTCGAGATGTTGGAACATCGCGGTGCGCTCTCAGGGTGCGTTCGCGGCCAGCGCTTGCTCGATGTCGCGGCGCAGGCGACTCGGGCTCGTCGTTGGGCGCGTAGCGCTTGATCACCTGGCCGTCGCGGCCGACCAGGAACTTGGTGAAGTTCCACTTGACCGCCTCGCTGCCGAGCAAGCCGGGGGCCTCGCCCTTGAGCCATTGCCACAGCGGCTCGGCGCTGGCGCCGTTGACGTCGACCTTGGCCATCATCGGGAAGGTGACGCCATAGTTCATCTCGCAGAAGGAGGCGATTTCGTCATTGCTGCCAGGATCCTGTGCGCCGAACTGGTTGCTCGGGAAGCCGACCACCACCAGACCACGATCGGCGTAGTCCTCCCACAGCTTCTCCAGGCCCTTGAACTGCGGCGTGAAGCCGCAGGCGCTGGCCGTATTGACGATCAGGAACACCTTGCCGCGCTGGGCCGCGAAATCGGCCCGCTGGCCATTGATCGACACGGAGGAGAAGTCGTAGATCGAGCGCTTGGGCATGATGGGGCTCTCGTTTTGGCGTGGGGGCGGCGGCCGGCAGGATCTTGCGCAGCCGGTCCCGCATCGTAGCGTCTTGCCGAGATCAGGCCTGGTGTTCTAGGGGCTCGCTCGCGTTGACAGCAACAGCCTCCTGCGAGGAACATGCCCTACGGCAAAGGGCATCGGCTTGATGAACGCACACATGGCGAAGGCGGCAAAGCGGGTCGCGCTGCTCGGTTTCGGTGATTTCGAGCGCACGGCGCTGGTCTCGTACCTGCGCCTGTCGCAGAACCGCGTGCCTGCCTACAAGGAGGCGGCCACGCTGGCCGACGCAGACTTCGTGATTGCCGACGCCGATCACGCAGGAACAATCGATGCCGTGCTCGGTGCCGATCGGGTCGCCGATACGGTGTTCATCGGCTCGCTGACGCCCGACGGCGCGCTGGCCTGGATGATGCGACCGATCGATCCGCTGCAGGTCTTCCGCGAGCTCGATGCCACCGTCGCGCTGCGCACGTCGCGGGCCGCGGCCGCGGCACCGTCAACGCCACCGCGAACGCCACGCAAAACGACACCGACGCCTTCAGTGGCCGTCGCGGTGCCCGACAGCGAGCCGCCCGCGCCTCTGCCGGCATCACCGCCACCGCAACCGCAACCGCTGGTCGACAAGGCCGCGCGGCGCAACGCGCCACGGCGCACGGGAGACCTCAGTGCGCCGACTTCCGTGCTGCTGGTCGACAGCAGCGACGCGGCGCTGCACGCGCTCGAACGGCAACTGCAGGCGCTCGGCCTGCGCACCGAGACGGCGCCGAGCAGCCAACGTGCGCTCGAGTTGCTGGCACTGCAGAAGTACGACCTCGTCTTCGTCGATGTCGACCTGGGCCCGCACAGCGAGCTCGACGGCCTGGCGCTGTGTCAGCATCTCAAGCATTCGCGCCACCCGCCGGCCGCCGCGGCGGCGCCCAAGGTGGTGATGGTCGCGGCGCAGGCCAGCGCCACCGATCGCGTGCGCGGCAGTTTCGCCGGTTGCGATGCCTACCTGGTCAAGCCGTTCGACGACGACGTCTTGAGGCGCGCATTGCGCCAACTCGATGTCCGACTGCCGATGCCGGGCGACGCGCCCTATGTCAACAGCCGGCCGGGCAATCTGCACAGCCAGTTGCAGGCATTCGATCCGCTCGGTGCTCCGCCGACGCCGACGCGGCGCCGCTGATTCACGAGTGGGCGTCGCGCGGCAGCGCGGCGAGCAGCGCGGCAGCGACGATGGCTGCGCCGCCGAATGCCAGGCGGGCGTCCAGCGTCCCGGCGCCCAGCGCCAGCGCCGACACACTGGCAAAGAGCACCTCGGTCAGCATGATCACTGCGGTGGCGTTGGCCGGCAGCCGCGTGGCGCCGAACTGCAGCGCCAGGTTGCCGGCCAGGAAGAATGCGGCCAACGCCAATGCGCCGGCGACCCAGCCCGGCGCGGGCGCCGGCGGCGCCGGCACCGTGCCGCCCGGCGTCAGCAGCAGCGCCAGCAGCGACGCCACCAGCATGCCGCCGACGAACATGGCCAGCGCGCGGGCGCCCTCGGAGCGCGCCGCTTCGCGCCGCAACATCACGTTGTTGAGCGCGAAGCTGAAGCCGCCGAGCACACCGAGCGCTTCGGCGAGCGTGCGCGGCAGCGGCAGACCGCCTCCGGCAGGCCACAGGATCACCAGCGCGCCGGCCAGCGCCAGCGCCACACGCAGCAGCGCTGAGCGGGTCAGTCGCTCATCGAGCAGCAGCCGCGCCAGCAGCACCGCCCACAGCGGCATCAGGTAGAACAGCAGGACCACGCGCACGACGTCGCCGATGGTCACCGCCCAGTTGAAGGCCGCGTTGGTGGTGCCCGAGGCCAGCACCAGCAGCCACAGCGCGGGATGCCCGACCAGCTCGCGCCACGCCGCCGGCCGCGCCAGCGAGATTGCGATCACTGCAACGGCATAGATCAGCGCCGTGGCCCACAGCGGGTGCAGCCCGGCGCTCTCGAGCCGGCGAAACGGCCACCAGGAAACACCCCAGACGAAGGCGTTGAGGACCAGCGCGAGCGCCGGCACCGTGGCTGCGCGATGCCCCGCACGCAGCGCCGTGGTCGGGTTCAATGCGGGTCCGAGCGCGCGATGGCCAGCAGGCGCTCGACTTCGTCGCGATGCATCACGGTGTTGTAGCGGTGCCAGCGGCGGATCAGCTCCATCGTGCCGGCCACCACCAGGCCGAACATCGTGATGGCGCCGAAGGCCGACAGGCCGAACTTCGTCATCGCGGTGTAGAACGCACCGAGCCCGAGGATGCAGGCCTGTTCGTTGAAGTTCTGCACCGCGATCGAGCGGCCGGCGCCCATCAGGTTGTGGCCACGGTGCTGCAGCAGCGCGTTCATCGGCACCACCATGTAGCCGCCGATGGCACCGAGCAGCACCAGGAATGGCGCCGCCGCCCAGGCATTGGCAATGAAATTCATGCCGATCACCAGTATCCCCATTGCAATGCCGAGCGGGATCACGCCGGTGGCGCGGTCGAGCTTCATCGCTACCGAGGCCACGATCGCGCCGACTGCGGTGCCGACCGCGACCACGCCGACCAGGCTCGACGCCTGCGTCGTGCCATAGCCCAGCGCTGCCGCGGCCCACGCCAGCACGATGTAGCGCAGGTTGCCCGAGACACCCCAGAACAGCGTGGTCGTGGCCAGCGAGATCTGGCCCAGCTTGTCGGACCACAGCCGCGCGTTGCAATGGGAGAAATCGCGAACCAGCGCCAGCGGGCCGTGCGCGATCGGCTGCAGCGGCGCCTCGGTGCGCGGAATGCGCAGGTTGAACAACGCCGCGATCACGTACAGCGAAACCAGCGCCGCGATCGCCCCCTCGGGCCCGGTGTCGATGCCGGTGTCGATCAGCGGCAGGTCGATGCCGAGCAGCATCGGCGCGATGCTCGGCCCGACCAACTGTCCGCCGAGCAGCACGCCGAGGATGATCGAGGCGATCGTCAAGCCCTCGATCCAGCCGTTGGCCTTGACCAGCTGCGAGGGCGGCAGCAACTCGGTCAGGATGCCGTACTTGGCCGGCGAATAGGCTGCCGCGCCGAGACCGACCACCGCATAGGCAGCCAGCGGGTGGGTGCCGAACAGCATCAGCAGGCAGCCGACCACCTTGATGCTGTTGGAGACGAACATCACCTTGCCCTTGGGCAGCGCATCGGCGAAGGCGCCGACGTAAGGCGCGAGCACCACATAGAACAGCGCGAACATCGGCACCAGCGCGGCGCGTTGCCATTCGGCAGCGCCGGAGGTGCGCAACAACTCGACCGCGGCCACGAACAACGCGTTGTCGGCCAGCGAGCTGAAGAACTGCGCCGACATGATCGTGTAGAAGCCTCGTTTCATGCGCGGCGCAGCGGCGTGTCTCCGGGTCGTGCCTCTAGGTGGGCGCCGCGTTATAGCACGCAGCTTCGCCGGGCCCTCCGTGCGGGCAGAATGACGCCATGCCGCGCCCGATCGAGGCCCTGATCCACACCGATGCCCTGGCGCACAACCTGACACGCGCGCGTGTCCGCGCCCCCGACGCCCGCCTGTGGGCCGTCGTCAAGGCCAACGCGTATGGCCACGGCATCGAGCGCGCGTTCGAAGGGCTGCGCAGCGCCGACGGCTTTGCACTGCTCGACCTGGCCGAGGCCGAACGCATCCGCGCCTGCGGCTGGCGTGGCCCGGTGCTGCTGCTCGAAGGGGCGTTCGAGGCACGCGACCTCGAGCTGTGTTCGCGCCTGCATCTGTGGCACGTGGTCCATTGCAGTGAACAGGTCGACTGGCTGGCCGCGCACAAGACACACCAGCCACACCGCGTGTTCCTGAAGATGAACAGCGGCATGAACCGGCTCGGCTTCGCTGCCGCGCCATTCCGCGCCGCATGGGCTCGCCTGAACGCGCTGCCGCAGGTCGACGAGATCTCGCTGATGACGCACTTTTCGGATGCCGACGGCGAGCGCGGCATCGCGCACCAGGTGGCCGCGTTCGAAGCCGCCACGCACGACCTGCCGGGCGAACGCTCGCTCGCCAACAGCGCCGCGATCCTGCGCCACCGTCTGCGCAGCGACTGGGTGCGCGCCGGCATCCTCAGCTACGGCAGCGCGCCGGACTTTCCAGCGCACGACATCGCAGACTGGGGTCTGCAGCCGACGATGACGCTGCGCTCGCGGCTGATCGCGACGCAGTCATTGCAGAGCGGCGACTCGGTCGGCTACGGCAGCAGTTTCAGGGCCGGGTCGCCGCTGCGCATCGGCATCGTCGCCTGCGGCTATGCCGATGGCTACCCGCGCCACTGCGCCACCGGCACGCCGGTGCTGGTCAACGGCGTGCGCACGCGCACCCTTGGCCGCGTCAGCATGGACATGCTCGCGGTCGACCTGTCGCCGACCCCCGAGGCCGACATCGGCAGCGAAGTCACGTTGTGGGGCCACGGGCCGCGCGGCACGGTGCTGCCGATCGACGAGGTGGCGCATGCCGCCGGCACGATCGGCTATGAGTTGATGTGCGCGCTGGCAGCCGCGGGTGCCGGCACACGTGGTTGGTGCATGATGCGGACCGCATCGACTGACAAGGGGTCTGCCATGGGCTTGATCGGAACCATCGTCGTCGGCCTGATCGTCGGCGCGATCGCGCGCTTCATCCTGCCGGGTGAGCAGAAGATGGGCTGGATCCTGACCGGGCTGGTGGGCATCGGCGGCTCGCTGGTTGCCGGCTACGTCGGCCAGGCGCTCGGCATGTACGCCGTCGGTGAACCGGCCGGCTGGATCGCTTCGGTGGTCGGCGCGCTGGTGCTGTTGTTCGTGGTGCAGAAGGTGCGCGGCAAGCCGCCGGCACAGTGAAGCCGCAGCGGTGAAGGCCGCGCCACTCACCGTCAACCCGGACGAGGTCACGCTGACCTCGATCCGCGCTCAGGGCGCGGGCGGCCAGAACGTCAACAAGGTCTCGAACGCGGTGCACCTGCGCTTCGATGTCCGCGCCTCGTCGTTGCCCGACGGCGTCAAGGAGCGGCTGCTGGCACTCGGCGATTCGCGCATCACGCAGGAAGGCGTCGTCGTCATCAAGGCCCAGGAGCACCGCAGCCTGGAGATGAATCGCGCCGACGCGCTGGCACGGCTGAATGCGCTGGTGCAATCGGTGGCCACACCGCCGCGCCAACGCAAGCCGACCAGGCCGACCTACGGCTCCAAGCTGCGCCGCCTCGAAGGCAAGGCGCAGCGCGGACAGGTCAAGGCCGCGCGCGCCAAGATCGACGACTGAGCTGTTCTGCCGAGCCCGCGACAATGCGCTGATGGCCAAGGACGACAAGACGATCTTCACCTGCAACGAATGCGGCGGCACGAGCGCGAAGTGGCTCGGCAAATGCCCGCACTGCAACGCCTGGAACACGCTGGAGGAAGGTGTCGCGGAGTCGGTTGCGGCCACGCGGCACCGATTCCAGCCGCTGGCGAAGACCGCGGCGGTGGCCACGCTGGCCGAGATCGACGCCGCCGACGTGGCGCGCTCGCCCACCGGCCAGGGCGAGCTCGACCGCGTCCTCGGCGGCGGCATCGTGCCTGGCGGCGTGGTGCTGATCGGCGGCGACCCCGGCATCGGCAAGAGCACGCTGCTGCTGCAGGCGGTGGACACGCTGTCGGCGCAGATGAAGGCGCTCTACGTCACCGGCGAGGAGAGCGGCGCGCAGGTGGCGTTGCGCGCGCGCCGGCTCGGCCTGGACGGCTCCCGCGTGCGCGTGCTGGCCGAGATCCACCTCGAGCGCATCCTGGCCGCGATCGAGGCCGAGGCGCCGGATTTCTGCGTCATCGATTCGATCCAGACGCTGTACTCCGAGCAGCTCACTTCGGCGCCCGGCTCGGTGGCGCAGGTGCGCGAGTGTGCGGCGCAGCTGACGCGCACGGCCAAGGCGCGCGGCTGCGCGATGGTGCTGGTCGGCCACGTCACGAAAGACGGCACGCTCGCCGGGCCGCGCGTGCTCGAGCACATCGTCGACACCGTGCTGTATTTCGAGGGCGACACGCATTCGAGCTTCCGCCTGGTGCGCGCGATCAAGAACCGCTTCGGCGCGGTCAACGAGATCGGCGTGTTCGCGATGACCGAGCGCGGCCTCAAGGGCGTCGCCAACCCGAGCGCGATCTTCCTGTCGACCCACGGCGAGCCGGTGCCCGGCTCCTGCGTGCTGGTGACGCTCGAAGGCACGCGGCCGCTGCTGGTGGAAGTGCAGGCGCTGGTCGACAGTGGCGGGCCGAGCCCACGGCGGTTGTCGGTGGGCCTGGACCGTGACCGCCTGGCGATGTTGCTCGCGGTGCTGCATCGCCATGCCGGCGTGGCCTGCATGGACCAGGACGTGTTCGTCAACGCGGTCGGCGGCGTTCGCATCAGCGAACCGGCCGCCGACCTGGCGGTGCTGCTGGCCATCCAGAGCAGCCTGCGCGGCAAGCCGTTGCCGCGCGGTTTCATCGCCTTCGGCGAAGTCGGCCTGGCCGGCGAGGTGCGCCCTGCGCCGCGCGGCCAGGAGCGATTGAAGGAAGCCGCGAAGCTCGGCTTTTCGGTCGCGGTGGTGCCGAAGGCCAACGCGCCGAAGAAGCCGATCGAGGGCCTGGCGATCCATCCGGTCGAGCGCGTCGAGCAGGCGATCGACGTGCTGCGAGGGTTGTAGGCGATGAACGCGGCGACGATCGGGTGGGCGCTGGCCGTGGCGGCGGTGGCTGTCGGCTACGCCGGCTACGGCTGGCGCGGCGTGCTGCTGGCCATCACGGTGGTCGTGTTCTGGCTGCTGCTGCAGTTCAGCCGCGCGCTGCGCGTGATGCGGCTGGCCGCGCAGGCGCCCGTCGGCCAGGTGCCGAGTGCCGTGATGCTGCATGCCAAGCTGCATCCGGGCATGCCGCTGATGGCCGTGATCAAGCTCACCCGCAGCCTGGGCCGCAAGGTGCGCGACGAGCCGGAGACGTTCGCGTGGCGCGACGAATCGGGTGCCGAGGTCGAGATCGAGTTCGACGGCGGGCGCTGCAAGGTGTGGAGGCTGACGCGGGCCGAATGAACCATGAAAAAGCCCCGCCGAGGCGGGGCTTTGCGGTACTGCGGTCGCTGCTCAGCCTTGGCGGCGGCGACTGGCAATGAAACCGACGGCGCCGAGGCCGGCGAGCATCAGCGCGTACGAGTTTCCGGTAAAGAGATCGTCGCAGGCCGCTGCGCCAGATGTGATGTCCGCGGACGAGCAGACACCGCCGTCGTTTGCGGCCAGGGCAGGCCAGGAAAACATCACCATGATGATCAGGGCGATCGCGGAATTGACAATTCTCATAATCATGTCTCGGGTACGCACTTGCAGTTACACGCGGGCCGCCGAATAGGGAGCAACCCGTCCGCATCAGTCCATGCAGTGAATATTGCGCAGTCCGATCGTCGACACAACCACTTACACCCCCCTGGTTGGGGGGTCCAACCACAAACCGTGGCTCGCTTCGCACGGCCCGCTTGGCTTTCCATGCGCCGCATAGAATTCCGCTCAACGAAGAAACGACGTTGGAGCATGGCATGTCGATGTCCGATCGCGACGGCAAGATCTGGATGGACGGTCAATTGGTCGAATGGCGCGACGCCAAGATCCACGTCCTGACGCATACGCTGCATTACGGTTGCGGCGCCTTCGAGGGCGTGCGCGCGTACAACGCTACCGGCGGCACGGCCGTCTTCCGGCTCCGCGAACACACCGAGCGGCTCTTCAACAGCGCCAAGATCCTGCGCATGAAGATCCCGTTTTCGATCGATCAGGTGATCGAGGCACAGCGGGAGGTCGTCCGCATCAACGGCCTGGAGAGTTGTTACATCCGGCCGCTGGCGTGGATCGGATCCCACAAACTGGGGGTGTCGCCAAAGGGCAACCAGATCCACCTGATGATCGCTGCCTGGCCCTGGGGCGCCTACCTCGGCGAAGAAGGGATGAAGCGCGGCATCCGTGTCAAGACCTCCAGCTACACCCGCCACCACGTCAACATCACGATGACGCAGGCCAAGGCGGTGAGCAACTACACCAACTCGATCCTGGCCAACATGGAGGCCACCGACGACGGCTACGACGAGGCACTGCTGCTCGACCCGTCGGGCTTCGTCAGCGAAGGCGCCGGCGAGAACCTGTTCGTGATCAAGAACGGTGTGGTCTACACGCCCGATCTGTCGGCAGGTGCGCTCAACGGCATCACGCGCAACACCGTGTTCGCGATCTGCCAGGACCTGGGGCTGCAACTGGTTGAAAAGCGCATCACGCGCGACGAGGTCTACATCTGCGACGAGGCCTTCTTCACCGGCACTGCGGCCGAGGTGACGCCGATCCGCGAGCTCGACCGCATCGAACTCGGCAGCGGCTCACGCGGCCCGATCACCGAGAAGATCCAGGCGGCCTTCTTCGACATCGTCAATGGCCGCAACCCGAAATACGCCGAGTGGCTGACTCGCGTCTGAGCCGCGCCGCCAAAGGACAACCCCCCATCGCACGCATGAGCGCAACCCTGTCCCCGCCCGCGACGGTGGAAGTCCAAGCCGCCGATCTGCATGGCCCCGGCGTGGTCTTCTGCCCGAACCCGAAGATGGCGCTGTGGAGCAACCACCCGCGGGTGTTCATCGACGTGGCCACCACCGGCGAGGGCAAGTGCCCGTATTGCGGCACGGTCTATCGGTTGACCGGCGGAGCCCGCACGCACGGCGGGCACTGACCCGCGATGCCCCGCCCCAAAGCACAGATCGCTGCGTTGATGGCGTCCGTCGACGACGTCGAGGCGCAGTTCTACGAGGCATTGCAGCGCGGCGACCTCGAGCGCCTGATGGCGGTGTGGTCCGACGACGACGAGGTCGTCTGTGTGCATCCCGGCGGCCCGCGCGTGGTCGGACATGGCGCGATCCGCGCCACCTTCGAGGCGATGTTCGCCAATGGCACGATCCCGGTGCGCTTCGAGAAACTGAAGCGCATCGAGAGTGCCGGCTGCGCGGTACACAACCTGCTCGAACGCGTCGACATCCAGACCGCCGAGGGCCTGCAGACGGCGTGGGTCATCGCCACCAACGTGTACCTGAAGAGTGCGCTGGGCTGGCGCCTGGTGGCGCACCATGCCAGTCCCGGCTCGATGCGCGAACTGCCCGAAATCGTCGAGGCGCCGTCCACGCTGCATTGACGGGGCCATCCATGCAGGCGTACCGCGCACCGCGCTGGCTGCCGGGTGGCAATGCGCAGACCATCTGGCCGGCGCTGTTCTCGCGGCGCACGCTGGTTCGCCACGCGCCGGCACCGCACTACCAGCGCGAACGCTGGTTCACGCCGGATGGTGACTTCGTCGACGTCGACATCCAGCCCGGCCCGCCCGGCGCACCGTGGCTGGTGCTGTTCCATGGCCTCGAAGGGTCGTCGCGCAGCCACTACGCGCAGGCCTTCGCGCACACGGCGGCACAAGCCGGGATGAACTTCGCGGTGCCGCATTTCCGCGGTTGCTCGGGCGAGTTGAACCTCGCGCCGCGCGCCTACCACTCCGGCGATTTCGAAGAGGTCGGCTGGATGCTGGCGCGCCTGCGCGAACGCAGCAGCAAGCCACTGCTCGCCGTCGGCGTCTCGCTCGGCGGCAATGCGCTGTTGCGCTGGGCCGAGGAGGCTGGCGCCAGCGCCGGCCAGACCGCCAGCGCGATCGCCGCGGTCAGTGCACCGATCGACCTGGCGGCCGGTGGCCGAGCCCTCTGCAGCGGCTTCAACCGCGTCACCTACACGCCCATGTTCCTGCGCTCGATGAAGCCGCGCGCGCTGGCCAAGTGGGCCCAGCACCCGGGACTGTTCGACCGCGATCGCCTGCTCGCGGCGCGCGACCTGTACGAATTCGACAACGTCTTCACCGCGCCGCTGCACGGCTTTCGCGACACCGAAGACTACTGGGCGCGCGGCTCGGCCAAGCCGCACCTGCACGCCATCCGCATCCCGGCGCTGGTGCTCAATGCGCGCAACGACCCGTTCGTGCCCGCCTGGTGCCTGCCAGCGCCGCACGAGGTCGGCCGCCATGTCACGCTATGGCAGCCGGCGCACGGCGGCCACGTCGGCTTTCCGGCCGGCACGCCACCCGGCCATGTGATGACCCTGCCGCAAGCGGTGCTGGGCTGGCTGCGAGACCATGGCTGAGTCGACCGCATCGGAGTCTTCATGGACGAGATCGTCAAGGCCGCACTGAAGAAGTGGCCCAACGTGCCAGCCTGCCGCGGCTGGCTGGCGCTCGATGCACGCGGCGACTGGTACATGCGCGATGACCGCGTGCAGGCCGCGGGCCCGTTCCCCCGCGTGAAAGGCAGCCGCATCCTGCATGACAAGCTGCGCGACTTCATCCATCGCAACTACGCCCGCGACGACGACGGCGCCTGGTACTTCCAGAACGGCCCGCAGCGCGTGTACGTCGAACTCGAGGCCGCGCCCTTCGTCTGGCGCATCGATGCGCGCACCTTCGCGCTGACCAGCCACAGCGGCCTGCCGGCCACACTGCAAAGCGTCTGGCTCGACGACGGCGGGCGCCTGTTCCTGGACACCGACATCGGCTTCGGCCTGGTGCATACCCAGGACATGCACGATGCCGCACGTGCCGTCGAGGCGGGGCTGTGGCAGCCGGAGCCGCTGGCTTTCGCCGCGATGCCGCTGCGCTTCGGCTACGTCCTGAGCCCGCAACAGCGGGCCGAAGCGGAGGGTCGTCGGCTTACTTGACGGCCGAAACCATGTAGGACACGACCGCCTTGATGTCGGCGTCGCTGGCGGCTGCCACGCCGCCCTTGGGCGGCATCGCACCCTTGCCCTTGATCGCGCTGGCCGTCAGGCCATCGACCCCGGCAGCCAGCCGCGGTGCCCAAGCCGCCTTGTCGCCGAGCTTGGGCGCGTTGGCCACACCGGCAGCGTGACAAACGGCGCAACTCTGCGCATACAGCGCCGGCACCGCCTCGGCCTTCGCCGCCGCCGGAGCCACCGCAGCGGTTGCCACGGCCGCGGCAGCAGCAGTCGGTGCCGCAGTCGCCGCAGCAGGCGCAGCCGCCGGAGCCGGGGCAGCGGCCTGCGCCGGCGGCGCAGCAACCGCCACCTTGGGCTCCTCGAGCTTGCCGCCACCCTGGTTGGCCATGTAGACCACCGCGCGGCCGATCTCGACATCGCTGAAGTCACCGCCGCCCTGCGCGCCCATCGCGCCCTTGCCCTTCAGCGCCGACGCCAGCAAGGCCTCGTAGCCGGCCTTCACGCGCGGGCCCCATGCGACGGCATCGCCGATCTTCGGCGCGCCGGCCGCACCGCTGCCGTGGCAAGCCACGCACTGCGCGGCGTACACCTGCTCGCCGGTCTTCAGCGAAGCCGTGTCGCTCGCGTCCCGGATCTCGATGCTGCCGATCGGCTGGATCCGCCTGGCCACCGCCTCGGCAGCCATGCCGTCGCTGCCGGCCGCCGGCACCTTGTCGGCGACGACATAGTTGACCAGCAGGACGATGACGATGATCGGCACCACGAAAGCCAGCACCACCGCCCACAGCAATTGCCTGGGCGTCTTGATCGGGCCCTCGTGGGGCAGGTCGTGTTCGGCGTGGGCGTCGCTCATGGAATCCTCGTGGTGGCCGGCCATCGACAGGTGGCGGACGGCACGCCCGCGACACCCCGGCAAAACAAAGCGTGCCAAGGGCACGCAACGGCGCGGGATTATAGCGGCGGCCCCATCGCCAGATCATGCGCGGCGCGAAGCCAGGTTCGGGAAGAACCTTATACCGACGGCACCCGCCGCGGGCATATTCGCAGCTTCGTCCGGGGTCCGGACGGCTGCAGGATCGAAATGCTGGAACGGTAGGGCCATTGTCAGTAACGCAACGTCCCCGTGTCGATCACCGTGTGGGACGTGTTCACCCAAAAGAATTGGAGACACACATGAAGAGATCCCGTCAATTCGCTGTCGCCGCGTTCAGCGCCGCGATCACGTTGCTGGTGTCTGGCCAGGCGCAGGCCCAGACCAACATCGAGAAGCTCAAGCAAATGAAGGTCGCGACCACCGACCTGAACATTCCGGTCGTACCGCAGACGGGCGCCAACGCCAATGCGATCAGGGAGAACTTGAAGCGCGTCAAGTTGCCGCCGGGCTTCAGTATTTCGCTGTACGCCGTGGTGCCCGACGCGCGCCACATGGCTGTCGCGCCGAGCACGAACATGCTGTTCGTCGGCACGCGCAAGACGACGGTGTGGGCCGTGACGGATCGCAACAGCGACGGCATCGCCGACGAGGTGAAGTCCTTTGCCCCGAGCCTGAAGTTCAGCAATCCCAACGGCGTGTGCTGGACCAAGGACGGCTTCCTGATCGTCGCCGAGCACAACCGCGTGCTGAACTTCCCGGCCGCCGAGTTCTTCTACGAGGGACCGGACGTGGCGGTGATCGAGGTTGTCGGCCAAGGCAAGCTGGTGCCGCCAGAGGAAGAGAGCTACAACCACGGCGCGCGCACCTGCCGCGTCAGCGATGATGGCAAGCTCCACATCACGCTCGGCCAGCCTTACAACGTGCAGCCGAAGGAAAAAGTCGCCCTATACGAGCAGCTGGGCATCGGCGGCATGATCCGCCTGAACCCCTTCGACGGCTCGGGCCGCGAGGTGCTCGCGCGTGGCGTGCGCAACTCGGTCGGCATGGACATCAACCCCAAGGACAAGACCGTCTGGTTCACCGACAACCAAACCGACGGCATGGGTGACGACACGCCGCCCGGGGAACTCAACCACATCACGAAGGCCGGCGGCGAGCATTTCGGCTACCCGTTCATCCATGGCAACAACGTGCAGATCGCGGGCACGTCGGCCGCACCGGACCTCAAGGACATGAAGCCGCCGGCCAACTGGACCAAGCCGCAAATCGAATTCCCGGCACACCAGGCGCAGTTGGGCATGACGTTCTACACCGGCAAGCAGTTCCCGGCCAAGTACCAGGGCGGCATCTTCGTCGCTTCGCACGGCTCGTGGAATCGCACCAAGCCGACGGGCGCGCTGATCAACTTCGTGTCGTTGAAGGCCGACGGCACGGCCGACAAGTCCGAAGTCTTCGCCGACGGTTTCCTCGACGCCGACACCGGCCTGTACCGCGGGCGACCGGTCGACGTGGCGGTGATGAAGGACGGTTCGCTGCTGATCAGCGACGACTTCGCGGGTGCGCTGTACCGCGTGACCTACACGGCACCGTGAGCTTGCGGCTCGGCTGGCGTGGCTGCTCGTGGCAGCCACGCCGGCACTCGCCGCCGATGCGGCGGCGGGGCGACAGAAGGCACTCGCCTGCACGGTCTGCCACGGCCCGCTGGGCTTGGCCAATGCGCCCGACACGCCGAGCCTGGCCGGGCAGCCGGCCACCTACCTGGGCGCGCAGCTGCGCGCGTTCCGCAGCGGCGAGCGGCGCCACGAAGTGATGGCGGTGATTGCCAAACCGCTGAGCGACGCCGACATCGCCGACCTGTCGGCCTGGTTCGCCGGCTTGCAGGTGGAGGTCAAACCACCCCGTTGAGACCTGCCGCCCAGAGGGGCCGCTGATAGAATCCGCCCCCTCGCGCCCGTAGCTCAATGGATAGAGTACTGCCCTCCGAAGGCAGGGGTTGCTGGTTCGATCCCAGCCGGGCGCGCCAGTCGTCCTTGGTGGCGAATTGGTTCAGTCGATCAGCGATTCGGCAGAAACGATGTGCTGCCGTGCGCGGCGCACGGCCCAGAACACGGCTGCCGCAAGCACCGGAATCGCGACGCCAACTGCGATGTCGGGGTTGACGTGCACTCCAGCGGCATGCAGCGCCTTGGCGGCGTAGCCCACCAGGCCGGCAGCGTAGTAGACGATTGCGGCCACCGACAGGCCCTCGACGGTCTGTTGCAGGCGCAGCTGCAGCTTGGCGCGCTGGTCCATCGACGCCAGCAACTTCTGGTTCTGCCGCTCGCGCGCGATGTCCACCCGCGTCGACAACAGCGCACTGGCCTGCGCCACACGCTCGGACAGGCCGCGCAGGCGCTGCGAGACGGTGGCGCAGGTGGCCACCGCCGGCGTCAGGCGGCGGCCCATGAACTCGTCGATGGTCTGCAGCGCCGGCAGCCGCACCTCGCGCAGCTCGGCAATGCGCCGCAGCACCAGGCCGTGGTAGGCCTCGCAGGCACCGAAGCGAAACTGGCTGGCGGCGATGCCGCTCTCGACCTCAGCCGCCAGCCTCGTGAGTTGCTGCAGCAGCGCCTCGTCCTCGCCTTCGTCGCGCGCGATACCGTCGGTCAGCGTGGCGAGCGCGCTCTCGATGGCCGCGATGCGCGGCGACTGGCGGCGCGCGATCGGCAGTGCCAGCAGCGCCAGCATGCGGTAGGCCTCGATCTCGAACAGCCGCTGCAACATGCGGCCGGCTTGTCTCTCGGCGAGCCGGCGGTCGAGCAGCAGCACATGGGTGCAGCCGTCGTCGTACAGGTGGAAATCGGTGTAGACCAGCGCCGCGCCCTCGGCGAGCTCGGCGCCCGCGACGCTGCGGCCGCCGAACAGGCGGGTCAATGCGGCGGCATCGGGCGGCTGCGTCTGGGCGGCACGCAGCTCCGCATGCACCGCGGCGATCGTCTGCCCCGGGATGCCTGCCAGCCAGCCGTCGGGCAGCAGCGCCGCGGCCGGATCGGCGAACGGCTCGGCGCCGACACCGTCGACGATGAACGTGTAACCCGAGAACTCCCCATGCCGCTCCCACTTCAGGCGCAGCGCACCGAGCGTGGCACGAAAGAGCGTGGCGGCCGCGTCGGGCGCCGCCACCGCATGGCGCTGGCACAGCGACTGGAGGTGACGCCGTTCGCGCTCGCGCTGGTCGGCATCGACCAGCACCGCGACATAGCTGGCTCGCGCCGGCGCCCGCACGGCTTCGGGTGGGCGGGCATGGACCTCCTCGGCGAGCAGGTCGCGTTGCGCGTGATCGGGCGGCAGCATGGACATCCGCTTCCTTCCTCGGCGAAGATCGGGCCGGGCAGCGCCCGGCGGCGGCGAGTATGTCATCGCTGCCCGTCAACGCCGGCCTGCCCGCCGGACACTGCGAGCACCCCATCCTGAAGATCCTGCAAGTCAAGGTCAAGCCGAACGCACGCGCGAGCGTGCTGGTCGCGCAGCATGACGGCACTTGGCTGGCGCAGGTGGCGGCGCCGCCGGTCGAGGGCCAGGCCAACGAGGCGCTTGTCGCGTTGGTGGCCAAGCACTTCGGCGTGCGTCGCACGCAGGTGCGCATCAAGAGCGGCGCATCGGGACGGATGAAGCTGGTGCAGGTCGACGACTGAACCGTCATGCGTCGCCGGCGGCATCATGGAGACGGCTCGAGTGGGCCGACCGCTGGCAACGCGACCAGCCGAAGCCGGCCAGGGAACTGCACTGCCGCGCGCGCTCCGGATCGATCTGCGTACCCGCAATCAACGGCGCGCAGCCTGCGTCGCGTCCGCAACTTGGGCCGCCGCGCGCTCGACGGTCGCGCGCAACCAGCGCTGGGCGGTGTCCTGCTCATGGCGCCGGTGCCAGAGCAGCCCGACCTCGATGCCAGGCAGATCGAACGGCAGCTCGCACACCGCCAGCTGCGATGCAAAGCCGGTGGCCGGCACGAAGCTGCTCGGCAAGACCGTCAACAAGTCCGACTGGTGCACCACCGCGCCGGCAGTAAAGTAATTGCTCACTGTGATCAAGACCCTGCGCTCGCGGCCCAGCCGCGCCAGCGTCTCGTCGACGAAGCCACGCGGGCGGCCGGCAAAGCTGACGCGCAGGTGATCGGCGGCGCAGTAGGCATCGAGCGTCAACGCACCCGGCTGCGCCAGCGGGTGGCCGCGCCGCATCACGCCCATGTACTCACAGCCGTACAGCGGCTGCAGGCGCAGCACGCTGCGTTCGCCCTCGGCCGCCAGGGCCGCACTGACATCGGGAAAGAAGCCGAGCGCGATGTCGGCCTGGCCCTGTTCGAGCATGGGCCGCGGATCGCGCGAGGCCAACGGCACGACGCGCAAATCGACGCAGCAGCCCTCGCGCTGCAGGGTGCTCACGAGCACCGGCACGATCAACGCCGCGGTCGCATCGGCCATCGCCAGCGTGAAGTTTCGCGCGTCGGTGCGCGGATCGAACCCCTGCGGCGCGAAGGCCGCCTGCAGGCTCTCGAGCGAGGCCCGCACCGTCGGCCACAGCGTCTGGGCATGGGCCGTCGGCGTCACGCCGCCCGGGCTCGGGACGAAGAGTTCCTCGTGGGTGGCCTCGCGCAGGCGCCGCAGCGCATTGCTGACCGCCGGCTGCGTCATCGCCAGCCGGGCCGCCGCGCGCGTGACGTTGCGCTCGACCATCACGACGTCGAAGACCTTCAGCAGATTCAGGTCCAGCGTGCGGAAGTTGATCGAGGGGCTGTGCATGGTGTGGTGGGACGGGCATTCGCGACGGTGATGCCCGGATTCGGAGTCGGAATTGGACCAGTCTAGGTGAAAACCCTAATCTGTGTTCGTGCGGGGTTGTTGCCATGCCCCGTCCGCCGAGAAAGGGAAGACACCATGTCCAGCCAGCACATCACGGTCATCGCACAGCCCACCATCGCGTCGCCACGCGGCGCGCAATGGGCGGCCATCGCGGCCTTGTGGATTGTGCAGAAGTGGTCATCTCGTGCGCCGGGTCGCGCACGGTCTGCGACGAAAGGTCGCGCCATGAGTGCCAGTCACGTCGTCCGTGCGACCGCCGCGAGTGCCGCGCACGAGAGCATCGCCACCGAACTGCTGACGCGGATCTGGCGCCGGGCGCGGCAACAGTTGCGGCGGCTGACCGCACAGCGCGAGCCGCAAACAGCAGAGGAGCTGATGGCCTACGCCCGCAGCATCCAACACTCGATGCCCGCCCTGGCTGCCGAGCTGCAATGCATGGCCCAGCACGGGCTCGAAGCTGACGCCTGAGCTTCCTGGCGCCGCGCTGTCGGCGTAGCATCTCCGCCTCCCCATCGGCCAGGCCAGGAGGCGCAGATGCCCACCGTCGCGCACGACGTGCTGCACGCCATCGGCAATACGCCGATCGTCGAGTTGCAGCGGGTGATCCCACGAGGCTCGGCACGCGTGCTGGCCAAGCTGGAGTACACCAACCCGACCGGCAGCATGAAGGACCGCATGGCCAAGGCGGCCATCGAAGGGGCCGAAGCCGCGGGACGCCTGCAGCCGGGCGGCACCGTGGTCGAGTACACCGCAGGCACGACCGGCATCTCGCTGGCGCTGGCCTGTGCCGTCAGGGGCTACAAGCTCGAGATCGTGTTCTCCGACGCCTTCAGCGACGAGAAGCGCCGCATGATGGAAGCCTTCGGCGCGCGCATCACCGACGTCCTCAGCGACGGCAAGAAGATCACCGCGGAGCTGATCAAGGCGATGATCGCCAAGGCCGCCGAGCTGAGTCAGCGGCCAGGCCACTGGTACTGCGATCAACTCAACAACACCGACGCCAGCAGCGGCTACCGCCCACTCGGCGAAGAGATCTGGGCCCAGACCGGCGGCAACGTCGATGCCTTCGTGCATGCCGTGGGCACCGCGCACGCGATCCACGGTGCCACGCAGGCATTGTGGGCGCACCGGCCCGGCATCCGGATCGTCGCGGTCGAACCCGCCGAGTCGGCGGTGTTGTCGGGCGGGCCCAGCGGCTCGCACCAGATCGAGGGCATCGGCATCGGCTTCGTGCCGCCACTGTGGGCCCCTGAACTGGTCAACGAGATCCAGACCGTGACCAGCGCCGATGCCAAGGCGATGGCGCGGCGCCTGGCCAGCGAGGAGGGCCTCTTCGCCGGCACGTCGTCGGGCGCCAACGTGGTGGCCGCGATCCGCGTCGCCCAGCGCCTCGGGTCCGGCGCAACGGTGGCCACGATCCTGTGCGACTCCGGGCTGCGCTACCTGAGCACCGATGTCTACCGTCGGCCCTGAAGCCGGTGCGGCGCCGGCCGCAGGGGATTGACCCCGCCCGGTGGCAGGCGTAAGACGCGCCCTGCCGCGCACGACCGATGCGCGGCGGTGATATGTGGCCGCTGTCCAGAAAGGAAATCCCATGACTGCCTTCAACATCGTGCGTTTCCGCGTCAAGCCCGGCCGGGACGAGGCCTTCATCGAGGCCCACCGCCGCGCTGGCCGCGACTTCAAGGGCTTCCTGCGCGGCTCGTTGGTCAAGACCGGCGAGCGAAGCTACTGCATGATCGGCGAGTGGGACTCGTTCGACAGCCTCGCGGCGGCGCGGCCGCAGATGATCGCCCTGCTCGACAGCTTCCGCGCCGAGCTCGAAGATCTCGGCAACGGGCTCGGCGTGACCGACCCGGTGTCGGGCAATGTGGTGCTCGAACTGACGCACTGAGCCTGCGCTCGGCCCGCCCGATGCGCTCCCCGCCCAAGCCGACGCGGCGCGCGTTCCTGCAACGTCTGCCGGTGCTGGCCGCCGCGCTGCCCGGGGCGCTGGCCGCCGCGGCGCAGTCGGGGGCCGCGTCCGTCGCCACCAAGCCGATCCCGGCCACCGGTGAGTCGATCCCGGTGGTCGGCCTCGGCAGCTGGATCACCTTCAACGTCGGCAACGACCCTGTCGCGCTGGACGCCTGTGCCGCGGTGATGCGGGCCTTCTTCGACGCCGGCGGGCGGCTGATCGATTCGTCGCCGATGTACGGCTCGTCGCAGGCCACCATCGGCTTCGGCCTGGCGCGACTGGGCGGCAAGGCACCGGTGTTCGCCGCCGACAAGGTGTGGATCTCTTCGAGCCCCGGCGACAAGCGCGGCCCGGCGCAGATCGACGCCTCGGCCCGTCGCTGGGGCGTGCCGCGCTTCGACCTGCTGCAGGTGCACAACCTGCTCGACTGGGAAGCCCACCTGCCCACGCTGCTGGCGATGAAGGCCGCCGGCCACGTGCGCTACGTCGGCATCACCACCTCGGAGGGGCGGCGCCACCGCGAGATGGAAGCCCTGCTGCGCAGCCAGCCGCTCGATTTCGTCCAACTCACCTACAACCCGCTCGACCGCGAAGCCGAACAGCGCCTGCTGCCGCTGGCCGCCGAGCGCGGCATCGCCGTCATCGCCAACCGGCCGTTCCGCGAAGGCGCACTGCTGCAGGCACTGCAGCGCCATCCGCTGCCGGCATGGGCGGCCAGCGAACTCGGCTGCGACGGCTGGGCGCAGTACACGCTGAAGTTCATCGTCTCGCACCCGGCCGTCACCTGCGCGATCCCGGCCACCAGCCGCGTCGCGCATGTGCGGCAGAACCTCGGCGCCGCGCTCGGTCCGATGCCGGATGCGGCGCTGCGGCGGCGCATGGCCGCACACGTTGCGGCGCTCTGACGGCGGCGCGGCGATGTCCGAGTGGTGGACCTACCGGCCGTCGGACTTCCTGCTGTTCTCGGCGCGCACCTACTACCGGTTGTTCGAGCTCTACAACGCCGACGTTTGGCCAGCCCATCTGCTGGCGATCGGCCTCGGGCTGGCATTGTGCGTGGCACTGTGGCAGGACCGCCCGTGGGCACCCCGCGCCGCGTGTGCACTGCTCGCGGCGGCGTGGCTGTGGGTGGCCTGGGCCTTTCATTGGCAGCGCTTTGCCAGCATCAACTGGGCGGCGACCTGGTTCGCCGCGGCGTTCGCGATCGAGGGTGCGCTGCTGCTGTGCTGGGCCGTCTTCGACGCCAATGCGCCAAGCGCCAGTCGACGGGGCGGTCGCGACCGCAGGCTCGCCCTGCTCCTGCTGGCCTTTGCGCTCGCCGTGCAACCGATGATCGGCACGCTGCTCGGTCGGCCGTGGCGGCAGGTGGAAGTGCTCGGTCTCGCCCCCGACCCGACCGTGCTCGGCACGCTCGGTCTGCTGTTGCTCGTGCGTCCCGGCAACCTGAACGGCGCGGCGGCGCCGCGGCGCCTGACGGTGGCGTGGGGGCTGCTGTGGCCGGTCCCGCTGCTGTGGTGCGCCATCACCGGCGCGACATTGGCCACGATGGCGTCGGCAGACGCCTTGCTGTTGCCTGGTGCCGCGTTGCTGGCGACGGCAATGGCCGGACATGCCGGCCGCGCCAGCTGACTCGAGGGGCGGCCGGCCCGCCCTGGTGAGCGCATCGACGAAGGTCGTGGGACGGCCGCGCTCGGCGTCGGCCCTGCAGCGCCAATCGGCAGGAAATCCGGCGCAAAGCGCCCACGCGCCAGCGCGGATGTGCCGGCATCTCTCGATCGTCGACAGCTGGCACGGGCCTTGGCAGGCCGCACAAGGAGGACATGCCGAGCGGTCGTAGACTGGCCTTCCCCAACGCATTGGCGCGCGAGGATTCGATGGCCCTGCATACCTGGTTGCTGTATCTCGTCGCCGCGGTGGGTCTGTCGCTGACACCCGGGCCGAACAGTCTGCTGGTGTTGACCCACGGTGCATTGCACGGCCACCGCAAGACCTTGTTCACGGTGTCTGGCGGTGCGGTCGGCTTCCTGGCACTGATTGCGCTTTCGATGCTGGGGATCGGCGCCGTGCTGCAAGCTTCGGCGGGCGCGCTGACGGTCCTGAAACTGCTGGGTGGCGCCTATCTGGTCTGGCTCGGCATCCAGCTCTGGCGCGCGCCGGCGATTCAGCTTCAGGCAGACGCATCAAGCGCCGACAGCCGCGGCGGCGCATTGTTTCGCCAGGGTTTGCTGACGGCAGTTTCCAATCCGAAGGCGCTGCTGTTCTACGGCGCCTTCCTGCCCCAGTTCATCGACCCGAGCCGTGACCTGCTGGTCCAGTTCATCGTCATGGCGACCATCTTCGTGGCGGTCGAGTTTGTCGTCGAGTATCTGATGGCGCTGCTGGCACATCGCATCCGTCCGCTTCTCGAACGTATCGGCAAGAGCTTCAATCGCGCATGCGGAGGCATGTTCGTGGCCATGGGAGTGGCATTGCCGATGACGCGATGAGGTGCCGCACGGTCATGGCACTTGGGTCAGCGCCCGCAGCGGCCCCGTGAGAATGCGGGCATGACTCAAGCCGCTGCCCCGAGCGCCACGCTCACTCGCGTCGCCTTCGCCACGCTGCTGCTGATCGCGTTGATGATGGGCGCCAACCATGTGGCGGCGCGCGTGGCGTTCAACCACGGCGTCGATGTCGCCACGGCAGTGAGCTTTCGCAGCACGGTCACCGCGCTGGTGGTCGGCTTGCTGCTGGTGGTGCAACAGGTGCCGGTGCGCCTGACCTCACGGCATCGGCGCGCGCTGCCGGGCATCGGCTTGTTGATCGGCGTGCAGAGCCTGTGCCTCTACGCCGCGGTGGCGCGTCTGCCGGTGGCGCTCGCGCTGCTGGCCTTCAACACCTACCCGCTGTGGACGGCGCTGTGGGCGCGCGTGATCTACCGCCACCGCCCCGAGCCGCGCGTGCTGCGGGCGATGCCGGTGATGCTGCTCGGCCTGGCGCTGGCACTCGACGTGCTGGGCGCGGCCTCGGGCCTCGGCGTGGCCGGGCAATGGGGGCGCATCGGCATCGGGGTGGCCTTCGCGCTGGCGGCCGCGGCCACCTTCGGCATGGTGCTGGTGCTGACGCAGCACGAGGCCGGCACGCTCGACGGCCGCGTGCGCACCGCCACCACGATGGCGGTGGCCGCGCTGGTGGCGCTGGCCGGCGTGGCCTCGCAGGGCGGCTTTGCCCTGCCGCAGGCCGCACCCGGCTGGTGGGGGCTGCTGGCGCTGACCTTCCTGTACGGCACCGCGTTCACGATCCTGTTCACGGTGCTGCCGCGGCTGGGCGTGGTCGGCAACTCGGCGATCATGAACATCGAGCCGATCTTTGCGCTGGTGCTCGCGTGGGCGCTGCTCGGCCAGGCCATCGCGCCGATGCAGGTCGCCGGCGGGCTGCTGGTGGTGGCGACGGTGATGTGGCTGGGGCTGCGCCGGCATTGAGCGCCGCGCGCGGCACCCCCGCTCAGGCGGATGCGAACAGCCGCGCACCGACCAGTGCCGGGTCCTCGATCGTGCGAACGGCGTCGAACGCGGCCTGTGCCTCGGGGTGGCGGCGGCGCAGCAAGTTGAGCCATTGCTTCAGGCGCCCGGCGCGATGGCGCGGCTGCACATGCGCGGCGATGTGGTGCCAGTACTGCGCCACCAGCGGCAGCAGTGCGGGCCAAGCCAGCGCCGGCCCGAGGGGGCTGCGGATGGCGAGCGCGAGGCCAGGGTCGGCGACCATGCCGCGGCCGAGCATCAGCGCATCGCAACCCGACGCCTCGACGCAGCGGCGCGCATCGTCGGCGCTCCAGATCTCGCCGTTGGCCACCACCGGGATGTGCACCGCCTCGCGGATTGCAGCAATGCTGTCCCAGTACGCCGGCGGCCGGTAGCCATGCGCCTTGGTCCGCGCATGCACCACCAACTCACAGGCGCCGGCATCGGCGATGGCGCGCGCGTTGTCGAGCATCAGCGACGCGTCGCGATGGCCGAGCCGCATCTTGGCCGACACCGGCAGCGCCGCCGGCACCGCGCGCCGCACCGCCGCGACGATGGCGTGCACGAGGCCGGGGTCGTCGAGCAGCACCGCGCCGCCGCGATGGCGGTTGACGGTGGGCGCCGGACAGCCGAAGTTGAGGTCGACGCCCTCGGCCCCGAGCGCGGCCAGCGCGGCGGCGTTGTCGGCCAGGCAGGCTGCATCGGAGCCGAGCAATTGCGCGCGCACCGGCGTGCCCGCGGCGGTGCGGCTGCCCTGCGCCAGCTCGGGCATCAGGCGCAGGAACACGCGGTCGGGCAGCAATTGGTCGGTGACGCGGATGAACTCCGAGACGCAGCGGTCGACACCGCCGGCGCGCGTGAGCACGTCGCGCAGGCTGTGGTCGAGCAGGCCTTCCATCGGTGCGAGCAGGAGCTTCATGGGCAGGCAGTGTAGGCAGCGGCGTCGCATGCCGGCCAGGCCGGATGTTGACGCACGCCGCCGCCAGGCGCGCAGTCGCGCCTTCGCTGCACACCTGCCACAGCAGGCCGCCGATTTGCTTGCCGACACAGGCACCGATGATCGACAACCTCGACTTTGGAAGTCGCGCAGCCGTGCGGTGCGCACGGTAACGAAGATCAAGCGAGGATCAAGCGTGGGCAGTGCCGCTTGATCCGCTCACAGCACGCGCGGGTAGGTGCGCCGCACGTGCTCGCGGTCGCCGTGGTCGAAGTGCCACCACTCGTGGGCAATGCCGACGAAGCCGCCGGCCGCCATCGCGCCGCGCAGCCACTCGCGCGCAGTGATGTGCGCCGGCGTGATCGCACCGGCGGCGAGTTGCTCGGCTTCGAGGGCCGGGTGCGAGGCCAGCGTCATCGCGTCGAAGCCGCTGCCCATGTCGAGTTCGCGGCCAGCGGCGTCGCGCAGGGTCACGTCCACCGCCATGCCGAACGAGTGGATCGAGCCGCGCGACGGCTCGGCGAAGTAGTGCGCTGCCGGCGTGCCGGCGACGTCGCGCCAGATCGCCTCCTGCACGCGCTGCGGGCGCAATGCGTCGAGCACCAGCAGGCGGTGACCGGGATGCGTGCGCGCCAGCCAGGTCGCGGCGGCTTCGAGGCCGGCAGCGGCCTCGGCGCGCAGCCACGCGCAGTCGATGCCGTCGTAGAGCACGCGGCCGTCGAAGTTGTTGGCACTGGCGTAGCGCAGGTCGACATCGATGCCGGCAAGGCTGGCCAGGCGGCGAAACGCCGGGTGCGCGGCAATGTCTTCGACGCGGATCGACGGCAGCGGATTCATGCGCGCCGCACCGCCAACATTGCACACCAGCGGCAAAACATCATGTTGCATCGATCATAGCCAGCGCAGCCGCTGCTACCCTCGCGGCGCGATGATGACGACGCACCGGCCTGCAGCTGCCTTCCGATGGGCGACGACGCTTGCACTGGCGCTGGCCGTGTTGCTGGTCGCCGGCTGCGCGACGCGCACGCCGACGCCTCCGCTGGAAGCGCCGCAGCCCGGCCCGCGCCTCGACCCGATGCAGGTGCCCGATGCGCTACCGATGCTCGAGCCGATCCGCGCCGGTGGCCCGAACAAGCCCTACGAGGTGCTCGGCGAGAGCTATGTGCCGCTGCCCGCCGATGCGCCGCTGAGCGAGAGCGGCCTGGCCTCCTGGTACGGCAGCAAGTTCCACGGCCGCCGCACCGCCAGCGGCGAGACCTACAACATGTACGCGATGACGGCCGCGCACCCGACGCTGCCGCTGCCGAGCTTTGCGCGCGTCACCAACCCGGCCAACGGCCGCTCGGTGATCGTTCGCGTGAACGACCGCGGCCCGTTCGTCAAGGGCCGCGTCATCGACCTGAGCTACACCGCGGCGCGCAAGCTCGGCGTGGCCGGACTCACGACGGTGAAGGTCGAGCGCATCACGCCCGACGAGATCCGCACCGGCGCCTGGCAGCGCAACACACCGCCGATCGACGGCGACGAGCCGCCGGCCGTGGCCGCTGCCGTAGAGGCTGTGCCCGCGAGCGCGGCGGTGCCGGTGGCCGCGACGGCCAGCGAAGGGGGCAGTGCGCCCGCCGTCGCGACACGCGGCTTCTGGATCCAGCTCGGCGCATACCGCGACAGTCGCGGTGCCCAGCAGATGCAGCAACAGGCCTCCGACGCGGTCGAAGACCTTGCGCCGATGTTGACGGTGTTTGCCGACCGCACAGTGCACCGCGTGCAGGCCGGGCCGTTCGCGAGCCGCGACGAGGCGCAGCGCGCGGCCGAGCGCGTGCGCGAGAGGATGCTGCTGAAGCCGGTGGTGGTCGAACGCCGCTGAAGCCGCGCCCTCAGTAGTCCAGCCACTCGATCGGCTGCACCGGCGCTGCGCCGCGAATGCGTTCGATGGTCTGCGCGATCACCGCCACGTCGTTGTCGAAAGCGCCATGCTGCGCCGGCACCGTCTTGCCCTTCTTGTTGACGACGACACTGGGCGCCTCGACGGGCTGCACGCGGCCCTTGAATCGAGCGAGCCACTGCTGCACCGATGGCAACTGCGACGCCGCCCACTGGTCTGCGTCGCGTTCCCAGCCCGGGGTCACTGCGCGCTCGAGCCCCAGCAGCGGCATCTTGCGTTCATCGTCGAGCGCGCGGCTGACCAGGTACAGCAGCGACTTGCCGTACAGGTGCAGGCCCTTCACGCCCGCCAGGAAGTCGTCTTTCTCCTCGCGGTCCTTCAGGCAGTGCAGCGCGATCTGGCTGCTGGGCAGGATCGCGCTCGCGGCGCCGAGGTACTTGTCGAGCGCGAACCGCAGCGAGCAGGCCGCCGCATACAGCGTGCAACTGGCCACCGCCACCGGTGCCGCCCCGCCCGGCGGCGCCGCCAGCAGTGCCACCAGATGCCCAAGCAGGATCGCGCCTGCCGAATGGCCGGCCAGGTGCAGCGAGAAGCCGCGGCCCTGCGTGGCACCACGCAGTTGGGCCAGCGACTGCGCCAGCAACGCCAGCCCGTGGCCGGCCTGGGCGCCGCCCGCGGCGTTCTCGCGCATCTCGGACCAGACGCCCTTGAGCACACGGCGGGCGAGCTCTTCGACGCGCCGATCGCGCGCCTCGCCGAGCTCGTCGAGAAAACCGGCGGCGCGCATCTCCGCAGGCGTCGAAGCGCCGAAGAACGAGCGGAACTTGTCTTCCAGCATCGCCGTCAGCGTCTCGAGCGGGCCGGTGCGCCAGGTCAGGAACAGCGGGTAGATGCCGTTGGCCTCGAAGTACGGTGCCAGCACGCGGATGCGGTCGATGGCCTCGGGCTCGCTGTTCAGGCCGCCGTGCGCATAGACCAACAGCCTGGGCTCGGCCTGGCTTGCCAACCAGGCCTTCGGCCGGGTGAAGGCAATCTCGCGCACCAGCTGCCCGGCGTCGCCACCGACGCCGGCGGTGATGTCGGTGATGCAGAGGCGGCCGTCGTTGCCCGTCACCAGCGTGTGGCCGTAGGCCTGCGCGGTGGTCCAGGGCTGGTAGGGCTTGTGGTCGAACTCGCGATCGATCGGCCACGGATCGTCGGGCGGGTTGTCGGGGTTGCGCGGGCTGAAGTCGAAGTAGCCCAGCGAGCGGCCGCTGCGCGAGGGCCAGCGCAGGGCTTCGATGCGATGCGGCTGGCGCGCGCGCTCCTGCGGCACCCCCAGCGCGCAGGCCCAGGCGTCGGTGCCGAAGGCGACCCAGTCGGCGTACGACATCACGGCAAAGCCGCGCGCCCCCCAGGCCTGCCCCCACGAGTTCTGCACCACGAAGCCGCGCTCGTTGTAGCCGACCAGCGCGAAGGCGTGGCCGCCGGTCCTGCGCGGGTCGGCGGCGGGCGGGATCAGCGGCAACTCGCCGTGCGAGCGCGGCGCCTTGGCGACTTCGGGCACCCGATCCCAGCCATCGTGAATGCGGGCCGACACGTACACCGCGCCGATCTGCTCGATCGCCGACTGCATGTCGACGACCGACTTGCCGTTGACGCGGTAGTACACGCCGAGCGGCCGCGAGACGGCATCGACGTCCCAGCCTTCGGCCGGCCGCAGCAGGCGCACGTCGCCGTCCTTGCCCCGATAACGCCACAGCGCATCGGCGCACACGCCGTGCTTGTGCCAGCCCTTCAGCGCACCGCGGCACGACGAGCCTTCGTAGCCGTCGCCCTGCCATTCGTCGTAGCGCCGCGCCAACTCGTAGAGCATGCGCGGGCTCACCGGGTCGAACGGCGCCGCCGCTTCGGCGCCGAGGTGGCGCACCCAGAACAGGTGGTTGACGACAGCGGCCAGGCCGAAGCCGGTGCAGGCCCCTTCGCGGCCCTGGTCGAGCACCAGGCGGGCCTTGATGTACGGCGGCAGCCAGGCGCGCAGCTGGTTGTCGTCGGGCCAGCAGGGCGCAAGCGAACGCAGTGGTGACGCATACGCCAGATCGCGAAAGTCCAGCCGGTCGGGGCGGGCGTCGAACTTCGCCGTCTGGAAGGTCGTGCGGATCTGGCCGCCCTGTGACTTTCGCGTCGGGGCCTTGCGCTGTTTGCCTGCCATGGAGCGTTCTCCCGAATGCGATCAACGATCGTGTGCAGTTCGGGTCCGGCGTGGCAATCCCTAGACAGGCCGTGCAGGATCGACCTGTCCATGCCCGTGGCCGCGCGGTGCAGTGCATGCAGGTGGTAGGCAGGCTCCTCCCCGACGAAGGCGTCCGGGCATGGTTCAGAAGCTGCTGCTCGCCAGTGGCGCGCCGACCTTTCGCCCGCGGAAGATCGGCCGGTCAGCGTTCGAGGAAATCTGCGATGGCTCCGTTGACGAGTTCCGGGTGCGTGATCGGGCCCATGTGACCCAGGCCCTCGAACTCGACCATCTCCACGCGTGGCAGAACGCGCGCCAGCCGGCGCGCGACTCCTCGCGAAGAGGCCGGCGAGTCCGCACCGATCATCAGCAGCACCGGGATGTCCAGGGTCTCGAAGGCCGCCAGGGGGGTGGGCTCGCCGAACAACGCGTTGGCCCAGCCCTGGACGTTGACGATGGCCGCTGCGATCGGTGCACGACGCGGCTCGGGCGTGCGGCCCAGGCGCCGGCGCCCATCCAGTAATCGATGAAGTGCTCGGCGGCGGCAGCGGGGTTCCCGCCGGCGAGTGCCGCGACGGCACTCGCCACCGCGTCACGAATACCGTCGGCTTCATTGGGAGGCTGCGATTCGGCATCGATCAACGCAAACAGCGTCGGCTCGTAGATCGCCAACGCTCGCACGCGATGCGGCTGCCGCATCGCCGCAATCAAAGCCACGGCCGCGCCGTACGAGTGGCCCACCAGCGCGAACGGTTCGCCGGCACGCGCGAAGACCGGATCGATGAGCTCCGCCTCGTCGCGCAGCGTGACGGGTCGGTCCGCGGGCCATGGCGGACCCTTGCCCGCACCGTGAGCATCCGGCGCGAGGACGTGAAATCTCGCCGTCAGGCGCTCCATCAGGCCCCGCCACTGAGCGGAGCTGCTCGCGTTCGAGTGCAGACAGACCACCCCCGGGCCCTTGCCGGCTTCACGGAAGAACGGGGCGCTCGAATGCATCGAATGCATCGACGGCGTCAACGGGGCAGGCTCCTGCTCACCGCCCGCCGCTGACGTCGAGGATCGCACCGGTGGTGTAGCGCGCCTCGTCCGACAGCAGCCAGACGATGGCCGCGGCCACTTCGTCGGCGGTGCCGGGGCGCTGCATCGGGATCAGTGCGGCCGACGCGTGGGCGCGATCGGGCTGGCCGCCCGAGGCGTGGATGTCGGTGTCGATGATGCCGGGGCGCACCGCATTGACGCGGACGCCTTCGGTGGCCACCTCGCGCGCCAGGCCGATGGTGAAACTGTCGATCGCGCCCTTGCTGGCGGCGTAGTCGACATACCAGCCCGGCGCCCCGAGCTTGGCCGCCACGCTCGACAGGTTGACGATCGCGCCGCCCTGGCCGCCATGGGCGGTGCTCATGCGCTTCACGGCCTCGCGTGCACAGACGATGCTGCCGAAGACATTGATCGCGAACATGCGCTGCAGGCGCGCGACGCCGATGGCATCGACGCGGGTCTGGGCATCGATCACGCCGGCGTTGTTGACCAGCCCATGCAACGGACCCAGTTCGGCGTCGACGCGCGCGAACATCGCCAGCACCGCAGCCTCGTCGGCCACGTCGGCCGGCACCACGATCGCGCGCCGGCCGAGGGCCTGCACCTGCGCAGCCACCGCCGTCGCGGCAGCCACATCGCGCGTGCAGTTGACGGCGACGTCCCAGCCGTGGCGGGCGCAGGCGATCGCCGTCGCGGCACCGATGCCGCGGCTGGCGCCGGTGACGAGCACGCAGGGGGCATTGCGCTGGGCGAGGGTCATCAGGGCGTCTCCATGCTCGCGTGTTGAAGGAAGGCGGGCCGTTCGCGCAGGCGTTCGACATACGCAGCGATGGCGGGCAGCAACGGCCGCTCGGATGGCGTGCAGGGGGTCATCAGCCATCGGTGCACCGACAGGCCGAGCACGATGTCGGCCAGCGTGAAGTCGGGGCCGGTCGCGTAGTGGCCGGTCAGCGCCAACTGCGCGTCGAGGATCCGCATGTGGCGGTCCCAGCTTTGGCGACTGGACTCGATGGCCGCGGCGTCGGTGTGCGCCGGACTCCGGCGCACCAGCGCCATGAAGGCATAGCGCCAGGCGCTGTTCAGCTCGCCGGCCTGCCAATCCATCCACTGCTCGACGCGCGCACGCGCCTGCGGTTCGACAGGCAACAGATCGGCGCGGCCGTGGCGCCCGGCCAGGTAGCGGCAGATGGTGTTCGACTCCCACAGCACGAAGCCGTCGTCGACGATCACCGGCACCAGCCCGTTCGGGTTCAAGGCCAGGAACTCCGGCGACTGGGCCGAGCGGAAGCCGAGGCCCCAGTCCTCGCGTTCGAACGGCAGGCCGATCTCGTCGCAGGTCCACAGCACCTTGCGCACGTTGATCGATGAGACACGGCCGAGGACTCGCAGCATGGTCGGCGCATTCTGGCACCGCCTGCGCATGCTGGGGCCGACCCCGAGGCGTTGCGGGCGGCGCAAGGCTACATCGGCCCCTCATCTTCTGCAGCCGTGGTGGGCGGCGGCACCGATGTCGTCTCGGGTGCGTGCGAACACACCGTGGACATGCAGCACAAGGGCCAGCGCATGCGCGCCTTCGCGCTGCTGCTCGACGCGCTGGTTGGGCGCATCGAGCGGCGGCTGATGAGGTGGCAGCCGCGGGCGGGTGAGACCGAAAAGCTGTAGCCTTCACGCATGGACCCGCTGCGTCGCCAACTGCTCGCCGCCATGGCCCTCGGCCTGCCGCTCGGGAGCGGTGCGCAGACGGCGTTGGGCGATGCAGCTGTGCAGGAGGCCAAGGCGCCGCCGCTGCCCGCCGTGGGCGCGCCGCTCGACGTGCCGCCGATCGAGCGCCTTGACGGCACGCACTTCGATCCGCGCGACGCCGACGGCCGCGTGCTGTTGCTCTACTGGTGGGCGAGCTGGTGCCCTTTCTGCGCCGAGACCACGCCGCATGTCGAAGCGCTGTGGCGCGCGCAGCGGACGCGCGGGCTGATGGTGCTCGCGTTGTCGATCGACACAGGGCCGCAGCCGGCGCGCGACTACCTGGCGCGGCGCGGCTACACGCTGCCTGCGGCCTGGGTCACGCCCGCGTTGCACCGCGCGCTGCCCAAACCGCGGGGCCTGCCGGTGACGCTGGTGCGCGGGCGCGATGGCCGCGTGCTGCACGCCGAGGCGGGGCAGCTGTTCCCGGAGGACGTGCAGGCGCTGGCACGCTACGTGTGAGGACCCTCTCGCGGCGGCCTCGGTGTTTACCGGGTCACACGCGGCTCGCCGGCGTCTACACAATGCAGCGATCCACCCTCAAGGAGACGCACGCATGGCCGGCAAGGACTTCGACACGATGGAGCACAGCAACCGCTCGTCCAACCCGAGCATCCACGATGTCAGCGATCCGGCACGGCGCACCGTGCTGCGCGGCGGACTGGGCGTCGCCACCAGCACGCTGTTTGCGCCGTTGCTGGCGGGATGCGCGGGGGCCGCGACCCGCACGACGGCCAAGCCGGCGCTGCCGGTGATCGGCTTCAAGAGCGTGCCGGCGGTCGCCACCGACACCCTCGTCGTGCCCGAGGGCTATGTCGCCTCGGTGATAGCGGCCTGGGGCGAGGCCGTCGGCGTGCCGGGCAACATGCCGGCGTTCAGGCCCGACGCCTCGAACAGCGCTGCCGAGCAGGCAGTGCAGATGGGCATGCACCACGACGGCATTCACTTCTACGCGCTCGGCGGCGGCAGCACGCGTGGGCTGCTGGCGATGAACCACGAGTACACCGACGACGGACTGCTGCACACCGATGGCCTGAAGACCTGGACTGCCGAGAAGGTCAGAAAGTGCCAGAACGCGCACGGGCTGTCGGTGATCGAGGTCGAACTGAAGGGCAGCACCTGGCAGATGGTGCGGCCGTCGAACTACGCGCGCCGGTTCACGATGGCCACGCCGTTCGAAGTCGGTGGCCCAGCCGCTGGCCACGCGATGATGAAGACGGCCGCCGACCCCGCAGGCCGCACCGTGCTCGGCACGCTGAACAACTGCGCCAGCGGCAAGACGCCGTGGGGCACCTACCTGTCGGGCGAAGAAAACTGGATCGGCTACTTCGGCGGCGGCGACAGCATCGATGCCCACCAGCGGCGCTGGGGCATGCGCAAGTCGTCGTTCTATCGCTGGGAGGAACACGACGAGCGCTTCGATGCGGCGAAGAACCCGAACGAGCCGAACCGCTTCGGCTGGGTGGTCGAGATGGATCCGTTCGACCCGACGAGCACGCCGGTCAAGCGCACCGCGCTCGGCCGCGCTGCGCATGAAGGGGCCTGGGTCGGCGTCACCAAGGACGGCCGCGCCGTGGTGTATTCGGGCGAGGACGCGCGCTTCGAGTACATCTACAAGTTCGTCAGCCGCGACAAGATCGCTCCCGGCGGCGCCAAGGCCAACCGCACGCTGCTCGACCACGGCACGTTGTACGTCGCGCGCTTCAATGCCGACGGCAGCGGCAACTGGCTGCCGCTGGTGCACGGTCAGGGCCCGCTGAGCGCCAGCCAACGGCTTTGCCGACCAGGGCGAGGTGGTGATCAAGTCACGCCAGGCCAGTGACCTGCTCGGCGCCACCAAGATGGACCGGCCGGAGTGGCTGGCGATCGATCACCACAGCGGCTGGGTCTATTGCGCGCTGACCAACAACAGTTCGCGCGGCGCGAAGGACATGCCCGGCGTCGATGCCGCCAACCCGCGCGCCAACAACGTGATGGGCCAGATCATCCGCTGGCAGGACGACCGCGACTTCGACGGCGCCACGTTCAAGTGGAATCACCTGGTGCTGTGCGGCGACCCGGCCAACGAGCGCGCCGAGGCCAGGGGCAACATCCACGGCGACCTCTACGCCTGCCCCGACGGCCTCGCCTTCGATGCCCGCGGCGTGCTCTGGATCCAGACCGACATGGGCCCGACCGCGATGCACAAGGGCGAACTGAAGAACTTTGGCAACAACCAGATGCTGGCCTGCGATGTGGCCACCGGCCAGACGCGGCGCTTCCTCACCGGCCCGACCAACTGCGAGATCACCGGTCTGACCTGGACGCCCGACGGCACGACGATGTTCCTCAACGTCCAGCATCCCGGCGAAACGCCGAGCGAGCGCAGCGATCCGGCCGAGCCGGCGAAGTACTCGAACTGGCCCGACTACAAGCCAGGCGGACGGCCGCGCTCGGCCACGGTGGTGGTGCGCAAGAAGGACGGCGGCGTGATCGGGACTTGAACAACGCGCGCAGCAGCGCGCGGCGTCAGCTCTCGTCGCCCTTGGTCAAGTCGAGTGCGCCCGGCCGCGAACTGATGCTGCGGCTGGCGTTGGCACGATAGCGGTACAGGTGCTCGAGCTCGAGCCGCGAGCGCAGGAAGCGCGACTGCGCATGCAGCTGCCGGTACAGCAGGTGTTGCTCGAGCGAACGCGCCCGCGCCGCGTGATCGAGGGCCTCTTCATGAGCACCCACGGCGGCACAGGCGCGGTGCAACTGCTGCACGCAGCGGATGCGCAGCCCGAGGCAATGGCCTTCGCGTATCGACGGGGCCACTTCGCGCAGTTGCGCCAGCGCCTGTTCAGGCGCACCGGCGGCGATGAAAGCCTCGGCCTGCAGCACTTTCAGAAAGCGCACGTGTGCCGACTGGCCGGTGGCGTCGGCATGTTCGATGGCGCGCTGCAACTGGCTCGCAGACTCGGCAGCATCGCCGCGCAGCAGGGCCATCTCGGCGGCGTAGATATCCGCCAGGGCGCCGCGACGCGCATCGCCGGTCAACCGCACGATCTCGCGAACCCGTTGAAGGCTCGCCTGGGCATGCTCGATGGCTTCGGTGACGTCGGCGGCTTCGCCCGCATCGCGTGCCAGACGCACGACGCGCAGGCAGATCGACGCGTGGTTGTTGCGCACGGCCGCTTCGAGCGAGGCCTCGCTCGGCAAGCCCTGAAACAGTCCCAGGAGTTCGGACAGCAGGCGCTGGCCGGCCCAGGGATCCCCCAACAGCGCGAAGCAGGTGGCCGCAGTGCTGCGGGCACGCACATAGCCCTCGAAAGAACCGCCGCGAGCGGCCACCGACAGCATCTGCTGCAGGTGGGCGAGCGACTCATCGAAGCGCGCCAGCTCGCCGCAGGCCACCGCGGATATCGCCAGCAGCGCACTGCGCGACGGGTAGGCCAGGCCGCCACCACCGAGCCGTTCGAACAGCGCCTGCACCGCGGCGATGGTTTCGCCCTGCTCACCGAGGTGAAACGCCGACTGTGCCTGCAATCGCAGCGCTTCGATCTGCACCGTCGCAGGTGCGTCACCCGCGGCGAGGGCGCGCGCCGCGGTCAGCGCCGATTGCAGACGGCCATCGTCCAGGTCGGCCTGTGCAGCGGCGAGCGCAGCGGCGGCGGTTGTCGGATCAGTCTTCATGCGAACGCCAGGTCACGGGGCCCTATTTTGCCGTGGGCATCACGAACTCGGCGCCCTTGCCAATACTGGCTGGCCAGCGTTGCATCACGCTCTTCTGTTTCGTGTAGAAGCGCACACCTTCCTCGCCATAGGCGTGCATGTCGCCGAACAGGCTGCGCTTCCAGCCGCCGAAGCCGTGCCAGGCCATCGGCACCGGGATCGGCACGTTGATGCCGACCATGCCGACCTGGATGCGCCGTGCGAACTCGCGCGCGACATTGCCGTCGCTGGTGAAACAGGCCACGCCGTTGCCGTACTCGTGGTCGTTGACGAGTTGCACCGCTTGGGCAAAGTCTTTCACCCGCACGCAGACCAGCACCGGGCCGAAGATCTCTTCCTTGTAGATGCGCATGCCCGGCGTCACGTGGTCGAACAAGGTGCCGCCGGTGAAGAAGCCCTGCTCGTGGCCGGCGATGGTGAAGCCACGGCCATCGACCACCAGCTTCGCACCTTCCTCGACGCCGAGCGCGATGTAGCTCTCGATGCGGTCCTTGGCAGCGCGACTGATCACCGGGCCCATCTCGGCGTCGGCGTTCATGCCGTTGCCGACCTTCAGTGAGCGCGCGCGCTCGGCCAGCCTGGGCACGATCTTGTCGGCCACGTCACCGACCAGCACCGCCACCGAGATCGCCATGCAGCGCTCGCCGGCAGAGCCGTAACCGCTGCCGATCAATGCATCGACAGCCTGTTCGACGTCGGCGTCGGGCATCACCACCATGTGGTTCTTGGCGCCGCCGAGCGCCTGCACGCGCTTGCCATGCTGGGCCCCGCTCTGGTACAGCGAATGCGCGATGGGCGTCGATCCGACGAAGCTCAACGCGCGCACCAGCGGGTGCGCCATCAAGGACTCGACAGCCACCTTGTCGCCCTGCACGACGTTGAACACGCCGTCGGGCAGGCCAGCTTCACGCAGCAACTCGGCCATCAGCAGGCTCGGGCTCGGGTCGAGCGGGCTGGGCTTCAGCACGAAGCTGTTGCCGCACGCCAGCGCCACCGGGAACATCCAGCACGGCACCATGCACGGGAAGTTGAACGGCGTGACGCCGGCCACCACGCCGAGCGGCTGCCGGAAGGTCCAGTTGTCGATGCCCGTCGAGACCTGGTCGGTGAAGTCGCCTTTCAGCAACTGCGGCACACCGCAGGCGAACTCGATGATGTCGATGCCGCGCATGACCTCGCCCTGCGCATCGGAGAAGACTTTGCCGTGCTCGGCGGTGATCATCGCGGCCAGCGTGTCCTTGTGCCGGTTCATCAGTTCAAGGAACTTGTTGAGCACGCGCGCGCGCCGGATCGGCGGTGTATCGGCCCACGCCGGAAAGGCTTCATCGGCGGCAGCCACCGCGGCCGCGACCTCGCGCTCGCCGGCCAGATGCACCTGGCGCGCGACCGCGCCGCTGGCCGGGTTGTAGACCGGCTGCACACGACCGCTGGCGCCGGCGTCACGCCGGCCGGCGATCCAGTGGCTGACGTCGATGCTGGTGGTAAACGCTTCGGAGGCACCCATGATCATCCCTTCGTGCCGCATCATCGCGGCCCAGCCCGAAGTCTAGTGCGAGGCGACGACGGAAACGCATGCACCCGGGATGTTGCCGTGCGGTGCACCCGTCTCCAGATCCTGGATCGACGATCATCAGACGCCGACAATCCACAGATGGCCACCGACGACCCCCGCCCGCCCGCGCGACCGAACGCCCCCGCGATCGCGACGCCGCTGCAGCGCCCACTGAGCGACCACGAGCGTGACCGGCTCGGGACCCTGCTCGACGCCCTCCCGCCGCCGCTGGAACCGCTCGACCTCGCGGCGCTGGACGGCTTCCTCGTGGCCGTGCTGCTGCAACCCGAGCCGGTGCCACGCGCACACTGGCTGCGTCACGTGCACGACCTGGATGGTCGCCCGGTGCCTGCCGGCGTGAAGCTCGATGTGCTGGACGCGCTGGTGGAGCGGCGCCATGCCGAACTCGACCGCGCGATCCGCGAACGGCAATGGTTCGACCCTTGGGTGTTCGATCTCGAGGCGCCAGCCGGCGGCGGCGCGATACAACCGTCCGACGTCGTGCTGCCATGGATTGCCGGATTCGCGGCCGGCCTCGATCTGTTCCCGGCGTTGCTGCAGCAGGACGGGCCCGAACTGCTCGAGCCACTGGCAGTGCTGTATGCCCACTTCGATCCCGAGGACCTGGACGACGCCGACGACCTGCAACCGCTGATCGACGCAATCGAGCCGCCCGACAGCGTCGCCGAGGCGGTGGAAGACCTGGTGCGCTGCACGTTGCTGCTGGCCGATGTGTCACGGCCGCGCAGTGCGACGCCACGGGCCCGGCGGCCACGCCGAGGCTGACCCGGCGGGCTCAGCGCGACGCGGCTGGCGCGGCAACGGCAGCGTCGCGCCGCCGTTGCTGTGGGCCAGCCGCTGCGGGTTCGCTGGGCCATGCCAACGCAGCCGATGGAACCATGGCCCGTATGGCGCGTGAATCGAACCCGCGCTCGGCCTCGACGCCGGCCAGCCACAGGGCGCTGGCCACCGCCGCGACGACGGTGACCCAGGTCATCGATTGAAGCGCGATCGGTCGCATGGCATCGTGGGTCGGGCAGCCCGCGACTGCCCGTTGAGAAGCCTAGTGGCAGTTGCGGGCATTGCCATCCCCAGAACGATCGACAGCCTCCCCAAGCGCGCACGGCATCCAGTCGAGGTTCGCGTGAACTGTGGCGCAGAGCGGGCGGTTCTTCGTTGCTCGAAACCCATGCTGGCGTCCGACACTGTCGGTACCCCTTCACAGGCTTCTTCACGGGGCCAGGAGAACCAGCATGCCAGCGACGAAGAAAATGTCGACCCTGCAGCGGCTGGCCCGCGTGTGGGAAGACAGCGCCATCGAACCCGATGCCGCTGACATGGGTACCGCCTATGGACTCGACTGCAGCCTGGCTGCCCTCGAAGACGATGGCCGTGAGGACGATGCGCGGGCCGCTGCCGCATCGTGCTGGCCCGCCGCAGCACGGAAGCAGCGCTGAGCGGTCCTTCTCGGCGCGAGATCGAGCGAGCCGCGCGGCCATGGCATGCGCGCCGGCTGCCTTGTCTTCGCTTGGCGACAACTCATCAGTTCCAATCAGAACGAAATAGTCATATTTCACCCCGAGACGTTTCAGCACGACGGCGAGACATTACACTCGCGGCCATGGCCCATGGTTCCTTCCGTCAACAAGTGCTGCGCGTGCGTGAGGACGCGATCGTCAGTTCGGTCAATCGCCTGCTCGCAGAAAAGGGCTTCGAGGCCATGACGGTCGACGAAGTCGCCGCCGACGTCGGCATCGCCAAGGCCAGCCTGTACAAGCACTTCACCTCCAAGGAAGAGTTGGCGGCAGCCGCGATGGTCGCAGTACTCGACCGTGCGCTGGCCTTCCTCGACCAGGAAGCCGCGCGCACCGAAGCCACGCCCCTGGAGCATCTGAAGGCGGTCGCGCGCTGGACGGTGCAGGTGCAACTGGCCGGCGAGATGCCGTCACTGCCGTCGCAGAGCTCGACGTTGCGCACAACGCTGATGCAGCATCGTGCCTACCTCGATCGGCTGGTGACGCTCAGCGACCGCCTGGGTGCGTGGATCACGGCCGCACAGGCGAGCAACCAGATCAACCCGGCGCTGCCCCCGGAAGCGGTGCTCTACACGCTGTACGCAAGGGCGTGCGATCCGGTGCTGGGCTTCCTGAAGGCCAGTGGCAACCACAGCGACGAACAGATCGCCGAAACCGTGCTGTCAACCTGCTTTGACGGCCTCGCCGCGCGTTAGCTAGCGGATCAGCAGCACAGGCGTGCGGCACTGGGCCATCACCTTGGTGGCCACCGAGCCGATCACCAGATTGCCCAGCGAGCCATGGCCGTGCGAGCCCATCACCAGCAGGTCGTACTTGCCCTTCTCGGCCTGCGCAGCGATGACATCGGCCGCGGCTCCGGTCTTGGCGATGAACTCCGAGGTCAGTCCCTGCTTGGCGAAGAAAGCGCGAATCGGCTTGAGCACCTTTTCGCCCTCGTCGGCGTAATGTGTCCTCAGCACGTCCTTGGTCAGCGCCGCCGCAGCCCGCGCAGGCACTGGCGGCACCACGGTGAGCACCGTGTACAGGTGGTGGCACCGAGCCATTCGTCGTGTGCCGCCAGATAGGCCAGCATGCGCTTGGTGTAGGAACTGCCGTCTGCAGCGACCAGGATCTTCATCGTTGTTGCTCCGAAAGGGCCGACGCGAACAGTGTCGCATGCAGCCGCGCGCGCGGCTTGCTCGGCGTCAAGCCACGATCAGCTTGCCCGCGTCGAACCCGGCGCTTTCGCCTTTGCCTTCGAGCCCTCGCGCCTGACTGACCACGCGCGTGCCACGACCGTCGCCACGCGCCACGCGGTAATCGTGGCGGCAGTGCAAGTGGCCGTGCATCCACAGCGCAGCAGCCGGCAGCAGCGTGTCATCGGCGTTGCAGAAGCTGGCCGTGCTCGGCATCAGGCCGTAGCGCGGATCGACGCTGCGCAGGCTGGGTGCGAAATGCGTGATCGCAACGGTCGTGTCCCAGCGGCCCTCGGCGGGCTCAGCCAACGCCTCCGCCAGCCAGCTGCGACAGGCCAACGCAGCGCGCCGAACCGCATCGGCGTCGAACGGCAGTCCACCCTTCGTGGCCCCCATCACGCGCTGGAAGTAGGCACCCGCTCGCATCGCGCGCATTCTTTGCGCTGTGCCCAACCCGTCAAAATCGCACCAGCGCACGGTGCCGAGGAAGCGAATGCGCCGTCCGTCCCGCGCGGTCAGCACGCGACTGTCGCGCTCGAGCAGCGTGATGCCACAGCGGGCGCAATGCTCATGCAGCGCGGGCCAGGCGGCGTCCAGTTCCCGGCCGTCGAATTCGTGGTTGCCCGCCACCGCCAGCACGGGCACCGGCCAGCCGGCAAAGCGCTCGTAGCCGCGCCAGGTGGCATCGATGTCGCCCGCCAGCACCAGCAAGTCGGCCTCGGGATGCGGCACCGGCTCGAAGGCCTCGCTTTCGAGATGCAGGTCCGACAGCAGTTGTATGCGCACTGTTCAGCGGCCGTGGCAGGCCTTGAACTTCTTGCCGCTGCCGCAAGGGCAGGGGTCGTTGCGGCCGACCTTGGGCGTGTCGCGCCGGATGGTCTCGACGTGGAAGCGCTGGCGGTGCGTCAGGTCCCACAGATCGACGGCCGCGAGCACCAGGTCTTCGATCGCGGCGTCGAGCGTGCCCAGCGGGTGTTCGCGGTCGAGCAGCGCGACGACCTCGCGGTCTTCATCGGTTTCTGCGGGCAGGTGCCGGTAGATGCGCGCCAGTGCGCTGCCGATCGCATCGTCTTCGATGTCACCGAGGTCAGGCATTCGCTCCTGCGCCCAGTGGAAGCCTGCTGCCCACGGCAGCAGCGCGCGCGAAATGGGCGACTGCACTGGCTCGTACTCGCTCACCGGCGGCAGGCGGTCCGTATCGACGATCAGCGGGTCGAACCAGCCCTCCTCGCTGATTGCGGCATTGAGTGCCTGCTGGCGGCGTTCGATCAGGGTGCGGATCCGCGCCAGCCAGATCGGATCGGTGTCGGCCGCCAGCACGCGGCCCTCGAGATCGAACACCGCCGGCAGCCATTCTTCGACCGGCACCACCTTTGGCTGCACCAGCGTACCGACCAGGTAGCCGTCGAGCATCAGCACGTCGAGTGGCTCGTTCGGCGCCGGCGTGGCCTGCAGCAGCGCGTCGAGTTCATCGAATTCGGCGTCGGTGAGGTCTTGTTTCATGGCGACATTGTCGGGCAGCGGCATCGCGGGTGTCGGCTCCATCCAACACTCACGTGTAAGTGGACACTTTCGTTATAAGGCCTTCAAATACTTCGAATCGATGGCTTGCATCACCCTGGTGAGTCGACTTGATCGCGAGCGGACCATGGCTTCCAGATCACCCTGAAGCCAAGAAAACTGTTAGGGTTTACCCCATACTGCAGTGCAGCAATGAACGAATCCGCGCGAAAGCATTTCATGAACCACGTCCTCACTCTGCCCAACAACGACCTCGCCCGCTGGGCCGCCCTCTGGCGCGCCCTCACCGCCGCGCGGGCGGCCGACGCCGCCGGGCGGCAGGCCCGCGACACGGCAGCGGCGCTCTACGAACGTGCCGCGAGCTACGAGGCCAGCCAGCCCGGCTTTGCGGCCGATCTGCGCGTCGCCGCCGAAGAACTCGACCGTCTTGCAGGCGAGCAACCTCGCTGACAGCCCGCGATCGCGGGCGCCCGCCGCGTCAGGCGTCGAGCCTTGCCGCCAGGCGCGCCTTCGTCGCGACGAGCGGCTTGGGCAGGTGATACGCCAGTTGCTCGAACAACTGGCCATGCAGCGTGACCTCGTCGCGCCACGCGGTGCGGTCGATGCCGATGACGCTGTCGAACTGTGAGCGGCTGAAAGCCAGGCCGCCCCAGTGCAGGTCTTCATAGCGCGGGCTGATGCCGAACGCGTTTTCCTGGCCGCCCGCCTTGCCCTCGAGGCGGCCGACGATCCACTCCAGCACGCGCATGTTGTCGCCGTAGCCCGGCCAGATGAACTTGCCGTCTGCACCCTTGCGGAACCAGTTGACGCAGTAGATCTTCGGCTGGCGAACGCCCGCCTGCGCCAGCTTGCTGCCGACATCGAGCCAGTGCTGGAAGTAGTCGGCCATGTTGTAGCCGCAGAAGGCGATCATCGCGAACGGGTCGCGGCGCACGACGCCGACCTGCCCGGCGATGGCCGCCGTGGTCTCGCTGCCCATCGTCGCGGCCATGTAGACGCCTTCGGTCCAGTCGCGCGCCTCGGTCACCAGCGGCACCGTCGTCGAGCGGCGGCCGCCGAACAGGAAGGCATCGATCGGTACGCCCTGCGGGTTGTCCCACTCGGTGTCGAGCACCGGGTTGTGGATGGAAGAGACCGTGAAGCGCGAATTCGGGTGCGCGGCCTTGGCGCCCGTCGCCTTGGCGATCTGCGGCGTCCAGTCCTTGCCCTGCCAGTCGATCAGGTGCGCCGGCGGCTCGTCGGTCATGCCCTCCCACCAGACGTCGCCGTCATCGGTGAGCGCGACGTTGGTGAACACCACGTCGCGCTTGAGCATGGCCATGCAGTTCGGGTTGGTGTGATCGTTCGTGCCCGGGGCGACGCCGAAATAGCCCGCCTCGGGATTGATCGCGTGCAGGCGGCCGTCGTGACCCGGCTTGATCCAGGCGATGTCCTCGCCGACAGTCGTCACGCTCCAGCCCTCGTAGCCCTTGGGCGGCACGAGCATCGAGAAGTTGGTCTTGCCGCAGGCGCTCGGAAAAGCCGCCGCGACGTGGTACTTCTTGCCCTGCGGCGTGGTCACGCCGAGGATCAGCATGTGCTCGGCCAGCCAGCCCTGCGCGCGGCCCATGTTGGAGGCGATGCGCAGTGCGAAGCACTTCTTGCCCAGCAGCGCATTGCCGCCGTAGCCCGAGCCGTAACTCCAGATCTCGTGCGTCTCGGGGTAGTGCACGATGTACTTGGTCTTGTTGCAGGGCCAGGCCACGTCCTTCTGGCCCGGCTCCAGCGGCGCGCCCACGGTGTGCACACAGGGCACGAAGGTGCCGTCCTCGCCCAGAAGTTCGTAGACGGCCTCGCCCATGCGCGTCATCGTGCGCATGCTGATGACCACGTACGGACTGTCGGTCAGCTCGACACCGAGGTGCGAGATGTGCGAGCCCATCGGCCCCATCGAGAACGGCACGACATACAGCGTGCGGCCCTTCATGCAGCCCTTGAACAGGGCGTTGTCGCCGGTCTGCAGCAGCGCGCGCATCTCGGCCGGGGCGACCCAGTTGTTGGTCGGACCGGCGTCTTCCTGGCGCTCGCTGCAAATGAAGGTGCGGTCCTCGACGCGGGCGACGTCGCTCGGGTCGGACAGCGCGAGAAAGCTGTTCGGGCGCTTGGCGGGATTGAGTCGGCGCATCGAGCCATTGGCCACCAGCCCGTCGCACAGGCGGTTGTACTCTTCGACGCTGCCGTCGCACCAGACGACGTCGCGCGCCGCGGTCAGGGCGGCCATCTCGGCCACCCAGTCGATCAGCCGGCGGTGTTTCACATGGGCGGGTACGTTGAGGCGCAGGCCTTCGAGCGCAGGTCGGTTCATCGCGGAGACTCCATTCAAGGGGATGCAACAAGCGGGATTGGGCGAATCCCGGCGACGCCCGGGATTCGCCCAATGCCGCGCGATTCCACGCGGTTGCGCCGCACCGTCCGGCAGCGCCCTGGGCCAGATTGTCATTCGAGTGTAATGAGGCCATATCCGCCGGTTTGACGGGGATCATGCATTTGCGGAATGAGGCCATGCCGTCGTGCTTTTCGGCGACGCGACAATCTCCCGGGATGAAAGTGACCAGCGTCAATACCGGCCGCACGGGCTTCATCAGCGTCGGCGAACGACGGGTCGCCAGCGCGATCTTCAAGGCCCCGGTGGCCGGCCGCGTCGCGGTGCAGGCGCTGGGCCTGGCCGGTGACGAGCAGGCCGATCTCGTCGTGCACGGCGGCCTGGCCAAGGCGGTCTACGCCTACCCGGCCGAACACTATGCGTTCTGGCGCACGGTGCGCGCGCAGGCCGGTGTGTCGGCGTGGAATGACGCCCTCGCCCCGGGCAGCCTGGGCGAGAACCTGACCCTCGAAGGCCTGCCCGAAAGCGAGGCCTGGATCGGCGACGTGCTGCGCTTTCCCGACTGCGCGCTGGCCGTCAGCGAGCCGCGGCTGCCCTGCTTCAAGTTCAACGCCAGGATGGGCTTCGCGCAAGCCGCTGCGCTGATGCAGCAGTCGGGCTGGTGCGGCTACTACCTTGCGGTGCTGTTGCCGGGCTCGATCGAGGCCGGCGAGACCTTTCGCGTCGAGCCCGGCCCACGCGAGGTGCGCATCGACGAGTTGTTCCGCGCCCGTGTGCCGAAGGCGCGGGCTCGGTCATGAAGCGACGCGCGCTGCTGGGCGCTGCCGCGGCCACGGCACTGCTTGCCGGCTGCGGCAAGCGCAAGTCCGCCCGTGCCGTGCCGCTGCCCGCCGGCAGCGTGGTGCTTGCGCTCGGCGACTCGATCACATATGGGACCGGCGCGGCGCCCGAAGCCGCCTACCCGGCGCAACTGGCGCAGCTGACCGGCTGGCACGTGGTCAACGCCGGCGTGCCGGGCGACACCTCGGCGCAGGCGCTGGCGCGGCTGCCTGGACTGCTGGCCGAACACAAGCCGGCGCTGGTGATCGCGAGCATCGGCGGCAATGACTTCCTGCGCCGGCTGCCCGAGGCCGACACCGAAGTGAACCTGCGCCGGATCGTCGCGCTGGCGCGCGAGGCCGGCGCCCAGGTGCTTCTGGTGGCGGTGCCGCGGCCGACGCTGGCCGCCGCTGTGGGTGCGGGGCTGTCGGACCATCCGCTGTACGACAGGGTCGCGGCCGAACTGGCACTGCCACTGCATGCCGGCGGCTGGGCGCATGTGCTCGGCAACGAACAGCTGAAGTCCGACCAGATCCATGCCAACGCAGCCGGCTATCGCGCCTTTGCCGAAGGCCTGGCGACCAGCCTGCGCGCAGCGGGGCTGCAGTAGCCGCTGCGGCTACAGTGCGGGCACCATGCTCGCCTACCGCCATGCCTTCCACGCCGGCAACCATGCCGACGTGCTCAAACACCTGGTGCTGGCGCAGGTGCTCACGCACATGGCGGCGAAGGACAAGCCCTACACCCTCGTCGACACCCACGCCGGCGCCGGCGGCTACTCGCTCGAAGGGCGTTACGCCCACACCAAGGACGAGTTCCAGAGCGGCATCGCCAGACTCTGGCAGCGCGACGATCTGCCGCCGGCGGTGGCCGACTATGTCGCCCTGGTGCGCGAATTCAACGGCGGTGGCGACCTGGAGCAATACCCCGGCTCGCCGGCCATCGCCAACCTGCTGCTGCGCGCCAACGATCGGCTGCGCCTGTACGAACTGCATCCGACCGACGAGCGCATCCTGCGCGCCTTCCTCGGCGAGCGACCGAACACGCAGGTCTCGCTCGCCGACGGCTTCGCGGCGTTGCACAAGGAGTTGCCGCCGCCGTCGCGCCGCGGCGTGGTGTTGATCGATCCGTCGTACGAGATGAAGTCCGACTACGCCAAGGTGCTGGGCGGCCGTGCGCGAGATCCTCGAGTGCTTTGCGACGGCGATCGTGCTGGTGTGGATACCGCAACTGCGCACGCTCGAGTCGCAGCAGCTGCCGCATCGCCTGCAGAATGCCGCTGCGAAAGCCGCACCCAAGGGCTGGTTGCACGCGCGGCTGACCGTCGCCGCCGGCGGCGAACGCGGCTTCGGTCTTCTGGGCAGCTCGATGTTCGTGATCAACCCGCCGCACGGCCTGCACGACACGTTGCGCGAGGTGCTGCCGTTCCTGGTCGAGGTGCTTGGCCAGTTCGACGGCGCCAGTTTCCTGCTCGAGCAGCAGGCCGCCTAGACCCGCAGGTCGGAGCATCGGCATGGCGATGTCGCTCAGCCGCGCCGCGTGGCTTCGAATCGTGCCCTTCGCCCTCTTCATGGCGCTGCTTGCGCTGCGCGGTGCCGCGCCGGCGGACGGCTCGTGGGGCATCGACCCGCGCTGGATCTATGGCGTCACCGTGGTTGCCGTCGGCGGGCTGCTGGCGGCCTTCTGGCGCGAGTACGGCGAGTTTGCACGCCAGCTGCGTCCGACCGCCGCCGAGGCGCTGCAGGCCGCCGCGGTGGGGCTGGGCGTGTTCGCGCTGTGGATCCAGCTCGATGCGCCGTGGATGACGATCGGTGCGCCGAGCGCCGGCTTCACGCCGCTGACCGCCGCCGGCACGATCGACTGGCCACTGGTCGCCGTACGCTGGATCGGCGCTGCGTTGCTGGTGCCGGTGATGGAAGAGCTGTTCTGGCGCTCGTTCCTGATGCGCTGGATCGAACGGCCGGTGTTCGAAGGCGTCGATCCGCAGCGCGTGGGTACCAAGGCCATCGTGCTGTCGACCTTCGTCTTCATGCTCGCTCACACGATGTGGCTGGCCGCGATCGTCGCCGGGCTGGCCTACGCGTGGCTGTATGTGCGCAGTGGCAAGCTATGGCTGCCGGTGATCGCGCATGCGGCGACCAACGGTGCGCTGGGCGCCTGGGTCGTCGCGACGGGCAATTGGCAGTTCTGGTGACCAGGCCGCAGGCGCTGCGCAGCGTCAATCGACGCCTCGCGTGCGGTCGGCCTTGAACTGCGCCCGGAAAGTCTCGAAGCGGCCGCCGTCGAGCGCCTCGCGCATCTCGCGCATCAGGTTCACGTAGTAGTGGAGGTTGTGGATGCTGGCCAGCATCGGGCCGAGCATCTCGCCGCAGCGGTCGAGGTGGTGCAGGTATGCGCGGCTGAAGCCGCCACCGTCCGCGGCCCCCGCGGCGCAGGTGTGGCAGCGGCAGGTCGGATCGACAGGTCGGGTCGTCGGTCTTGTAGCGCGCGTTGCGCAGCCGCAGGTCGCCGAAGCGGGTGAACAGGTGGCCGTTGCGCGCATTGCGGGTGGGCATCACGCAGTCGAACATGTCGACGCCGTCGGCCACGCCCTGCACCAGGTCTTCCGGCGTACCGACGCCCATCAGGTAGCGCGGCTTGTCGGCGGGCAGGCGGTGCGGGGTGTGGGCCAGGATGCGCAGCATCTCGTCCTTGGGCTCGCCGACGCTGACGCCGCCGACCGCATAGCCGGGCAGGTCCATCGCCACCAGGGCCTCCAGCGAGGCCTCGCGCAGGCTCTCGAACATGCCGCCCTGCACGATGCCGAACAGCGCGTTCGGGTTCTCGAGCCGAGCGAACTCGGCCTGGCAGCGCCCGGCCCAGCGCAGGCTCAGCTCCATCGACGCGCGCGCCTCGGCCTCGGTGGTGCGGTGGCCCTTGGTCTCGTACGGCGTGCACTCGTCGAACTGCATCACGATGTCGCTGTTCAACACCGTCTGGATCTGCATCGACACCTCGGGCGTCAGCAGCATCTTGTCGCCGTTGACCGGCGACGCGAACTTGACGCCCTCTTCGCTGATCTTGCGCATCTCGCCGAGCGACCAGACCTGGAAGCCGCCGCTGTCGGTGAGGATCGGCTTGTCCCAACCCTCGAAGCGGTGCAGGCCACCGAAGCGCCGCAGCACGTCCAGCCCCGGCCGCAGCCACAGATGAAAGGTGTTGCCGAGGATGATCTGCGCGCCCATCTCGTCGAGCGAGCGCGGCATCACCCCCTTGACCGAGCCATAGGTGCCCACCGGCATGAACACCGGCGTCTCGACCACGCCGTGGTTGAGCGTCAGGCGGCCGCGGCGGGCGCGGCCCTCGGTGGTGAGCAGTTCGAACTTGAGCATCGCCGCGCGATTGTCGCCGCGGCAATCACGCGCCAGCAGATCGCGCCAGCAGCATCGCGTCGCCGTAGCTGAAGAAGCGGTAGCGGGCCTCGATCGCGTGGCGGTACAGCGCCATCACATGGGCGTGCCCGGCAAATGCCGACACCAGCATCATCAGCGTGCTCTTGGGCAGGTGGAAGTTGGTGAGCAACAGCGTCGACGACGCGGAACTCGAAACCCGGCGTGATGAAGATGTCGGTCTCGCCGCACGCCGCCCGCAGGGTGCCGCTGGCGCGCGCCGCGGATTCGAGCGAGCGCACGCTGGTGCTGCCGACCGCGACGACGCGGCCGCCGCGCTCGCGTGCCGCCGCCACCGCCGCCACCGCGGCCTCGCTCGACCTCGTACCACTCGCTGTGCATCCGGTGTTCCTCGATGCGCTCGCTGCGCACCGGCTGGAAGGTGCCGGCGCCGACGTGCAGCGTCACGCCGGGCCGTAGCCACGCCGCGCTCGCGCAGCGCCGCCAGCACGGCCTCGTCGAAGTGCAGTGCCGCGGTCGGTGCCGCCACCGCGCCCGGCCGCGTCGGCGAACACGGTCTGGTAGCGGCGCTCGTCATCGCTGTCGTCGGCATGGGTGATGTAGGGCGGCAGCGGCACATGGCCGTGCGCCGCCAGCAGCGCCAGCGGTTCGGCACGGGAAGCGCAGGTGAACAGCGAGCCATCAGGGCCGCCGCGGCCGAGCACCTCGGCATCGAACGCGCCGGCCAGTCGCAACACGCTGCCCGGCCGCGGCGACTTGCTCGCGCGCAGATGCGCCAGCACCTCGTGGCCGGGCAGCACGCGCTCGACCAGCACCTCGACCGCGCCGCCGCTGGCCTTGACGCCGTACAGCCGGGCCTTGATCACGCGCGTGTCGTTGAAGACCAGCAGGTCGCCGGGGTCGCAGCAGCGCCGGGCAGTTCGCGAAACAGCCGGTCGGCCGGCGTCGCGCCGCGGCCGTCGAGCAGGCGCGAGGCGCTGCGCTCGGGCGCCGGGTGCTGGGCGATCAGCTCCGGCGGCAGCGAGAAGTCGAAATCGGCGAAGGGTGTGGTCGGGTCATGACGTGCGGGCTGTACCGGCCTGCGAGCTAAGGGCGCTACGATTGTTCCATGCCCGTGCATCGCCCCCGTGTCGCCAACGGCCAAATCGGGCCCGGCGCGGGCGTTGGAGAAGCTCGGCCTGGTGCGCGACATCGATCTCGCGCTGCACCTGCCGCTGCGCTACGAAGACCAGACCCACGTGCAACGGCTGGCCGATGCGCACGAAGGCGACGTGGTGCAGGTCGAGGCCACGGTCGCCGAGTGCCGGGTCGAGTTCCGGCCGCGCCGGCAGCTGGTGGCCCGGCTGGTCGACGACGACGGCGAGCCGCTGGTGCTGCGCTTCCTGAATTTCTACCCGTCGCAGCAGAAGGCGCTGGCGGCCGGCGTGCGCCTGCGCGTGCAGGGCGAGTTGCGCGGCGGCTTCCTCGGCCGCGAGATGGTCCACCCGCATGTCAGGCCCGCTTCGACGCCGCTGCCGACGACGCTGACGCCGGTCTACCCGACCAGTGCCCAGTTGCCGCAGGCCTACCTGCGCAAGGCGGTGGCCTCGGCACTGCAGCGCGCACCGCTCCACGAGGTGCTGCCGCCCGACGCGCTGCCAGATGGTCTGCCGAGCTTGCCGACCCTGAGAGAGGCGCTGCACTTCCTGCACCAGCCGCCACCGGCCACGCCGCTGGCGACGCTCGAAGACCGCAGCCACCCGGCCTGGCAGCGCCTGAAGTACGAGGAGTTGCTGGCACAGCAGCTCAGCCAGTTGACCGCGCAACACGAACGGGCGCTGTTGCAGGCCCCCGCGCTGGCGCCACTGCGCGGCGGCCTGCACGAACGCTTGCTGGCGACACTGCCATTCACGCTGACCGCGGCGCAGCGGCGCGTCGCCGGCGAGATCGCCGCCGACCTGGCCCGAGGGCAACCGATGCACCGCCTGCTGCAGGGCGATGTCGGCTCGGGCAAGACCGTGGTGGCGGCACTGGCCGCGGCGGTGGCCATCGACAGCGGCTGGCAATGCGCGTTGATGGCCCCGACCGAGATCCTCGCCGAGCAGCACTTCCGCAAGCTGGTGCACTGGCTGGAGCCGCTCGGCGTGAGCGTCGCCTGGCTGACCGGCAGCCGCAAGGGCAAGGGCCGCACCCAGATGCTCGAGCGTGTCGCGTCGGGCGAAGCCGGCCTGGTGGTCGGCACGCACGCGGTGATCCAGCACGACGTGGCGTTCGCCAGACTCGGGCTGGCGGTGGTCGACGAGCAGCACCGCTTCGGCGTCGCGCAACGGCTCGCGCTGCGCGAAAAACTCGACCAGCAGGCGCTCGAGCCCCACTTGCTGATGATGAGCGCGACGCCGATCCCGCGCACGCTGGCGATGACCTACTTCGCCGACCTGGCGGTGAGCACGATCGACGAGTTGCCACCGGGCCGCACACCGGTGCTGACCAAGCTGTTCGCCGACGGCAAGCGCGACGCGGTGATCGGCCGCATCCGCGACGAAGTGGCACAGGGCAAGCAGGTCTACTGGGTCTGCCCGCTGATCGAGGAGAGCGAGGCGCTCGACCTGCGCAACGCCACCGAGACGCACCAGCAGCTGTGCGCCGCGCTGCCCGGCGTGATGGTCGGCCTGCTGCACGGGCGCATGCCGGCGGCCGAGAAGGCCGCTGCGATGGCGCTGTTCACCGGCGGCGAGATGCAGGTGCTGGTGGCCACCACCGTGATCGAGGTCGGCGTCGACGTGCCCAACGCCAGCCTGATGGTGGTCGAGCATGCCGAGCGCTTCGGCCTGTCGCAGCTGCACCAGTTGCGCGGCCGCGTCGGCCGCGGCGCGGTGGCCAGCGTCTGCGTGCTGCTGTACACGCCGCCGCTGTCGCCGACGGCCAAGGACCGGCTGCGCGCCATGGCCGACACCAGCGATGGCTTCGAGATCGCGCGCCGCGATCTCGAGATCCGCGGCCCCGGCGAGTTCATGGGCTCGCGCCAGAGCGGCGATGCGCTGCTGCGCTTCGCCGACCTGGCGCCGACAGCGCGCTGCTCGAGCCGCCCGGCGCAATGGCGCCGCGACTGCTGGCCGAACACCCGGCGGCCGCCGCTGCGCAGGTGCAGCGCTGGCTGGCCTCGCGTGTGGACTACTTGAAGGCGTGAGGCCTGAGCCACGCGCAGCCACCCGAAGAAGGCCCCGCAGCGCGGAGTCAACCTATTCGGGCAGCCCAGCCTTCGCCAGCCCCGCGTAGTAACGCTCGCGCTGGGCGCGGCAGAGGTCGTTCGCGCACAGCCGCTCGTCGCGGAACGACGTAATCGTGTAGGAGGGCAGCCTCCGTCTGAACTCCGCCAGCGCCGCGCGCGCGGTTTCTGTCTCGCCCAGGTTCGCTGCCGCCGCGGCGACCCACGAATGAGCCACCGCGTGCTGCGGCCGCTCGAGCACCGAGCGCCGCGCCCATTCGAGCGCCTCGCGGTCGCGGCCCAGGTACAGATGCGCCGCCGCGGTGACGAGGAAGATGCCGTTGAGATTCGGATCGCGCGGGCTGAGCCGCCGCGCCTGCTCGAGGGCGGCGATCGCTTCATCCTGCCGGCCGAGCGTGCAACGGGCATAACCGAGCCAGAACCAGGCGCTTGCATCGTTGCGATTGAGCCCGATCTGGCGCTCGAGCATCTCCACCGCCTGCTCGGAGCGGCCGGCCAGCGCGAGCGTCGTACCGCGCACGCCGACGACACGTGCATCGGCACGATCCAGTTGGAAGGCCCGCTCCGAGAGTCTGTCGGCCTGTTGCAGCCACTGCTCGCGCGTCGCGCCTCGTAGGCTCAGCCAGCGCTGCGACACGTCGTAGTTATAGGTCTGTGCCAGCAGCGCGAGGGCGAGCGCCGACGCCGGGTCACGTGCGCTCACCTGCTCGAGCAGACGGCGCGCCTCCTTCAGCGAGTCCGGCGTCATCCGGTTGAACTGCAGCAGCAGCCACCGCGCCTGCAGCAACAGGTCCTGCGAGTCGGCAGCGGGCCGCGCTCGCGCACGTGCGGTTTCCACTTCCTGCAGCGTCAGGTCCAGCGACCTCGCCACCGTCCCGGTGACTCGGCGGTACAGCGCGGGAAGGTCGGGCAGCTCGCCATCGATACGCTCTGCCCACAGGGCGCGCCCGCTCTCGCCGTCGACGAGCTGCAAGGTCAGTCGCACCGCGTCGCCCAGGCGCACCAGGCCGCCGTCGATTACGTAGCGCACGCCGAGCTCGCGTCCCACACGACGCGCGTCGACGCTGCGGCCGCGGTAGCTGTCCGCGGTCGCCCGGGCGATCACGAAGCCCTCGGGGATGCGCGACAGGTCGACCGTGATCTCGTCGGTGAGCACGGCGGCCAGCCGGTCTTGCGCCGGGTCGCCGCCATCACTTGCAAGGGGCAGCACGACGATCGACAGGCGAGGCGGTACGGGTGGCACCACCGGTGCGCTGCGCTGCTGCCACCACCAAGCCAACGCTGCCGCAGCGACGGTGGCAGCCGCGAGGCCGCTCCAGAGCGCGACGGCAGCAGCGCTTCGCCTCACCGGCGCGGCGGCCTCACCCGCGACCGTGCCATTCGCCGCCCGAGCCAACGAGGACGGTACTGCCGCGTCGCCAGCGGGTGTGGCCAGCCCCGCATCGGCGGCGTGTGAGGCCGGCACAGGCTCGACCGGCGCCGCGAAGAGGTACCCGCGCCGTGGCAGCGTCTTGATGATGTGCTGCCCGTGCTCGCCGAGCACCTGCCGGATGTCGGAGACACAACGCGTCAGCGACTCCTCGCCGACAACGACGTCGGGCCAGACGGCGGCCAGGATCTCGTCCTTGCCCACCGGCCGGCCTGCGGCCTCGGCCAGGTAGACCAGCACGTCGAAGCTGCGCGGGCGAAGGTCGAGCTTCCGACCGGCCCGGCGCAACGTGCGACAGCCGACGTCGAGATCGAACTCTTCGAAGCGCAACCGGTTGGCGGCTCGGACCTGCATCTGGTCTCCCCGGTCTGTGGGAGGAATTTTCAGCCTTTTTCACCACGGGCGCAGGTTCCTTCATGACGGCGCGCGAGCTGTGGAGGCGCAATGGCAGCGGCACCCTCACCCGCCATCGGAGGCCCCATGACCCACCATCGCACTCTGCCCATCGCAGCCACCATCGCTGCCTCGCTTCTGCTCGCGACCCTTGCTTCGAACCCGCGCGCGCAGCCGCCCAACGGCACCCAGGCGGCCGTCGACCGCGAAGTGCGCAGCCTGAAGGCGACCTACCTGCGCTGCGAGCGGGATGCGACCGAGCGCCTGCTCGGCGTCGGCGACGCGGCGAACTGCTCGGTCATCTACGAAGAGCTGCTCAAGGTCGGCTTCGGTGGCGACTTCAAGCGTCTGCTCGCCTGGTGGCACGCCGAACGTGTCGCCGAGGCGCGCGGCGAGCGCATCGCCACGCATTGAAGCAGCAGGGCCGGCCGCGCCCGCACTGCGCCGTCACCGCTTTGGCAGAGGCGACCTCGAGTTCAAGACCGATGGTGCGGCCTGAGAACGCACCAGGCCAGGTCAATCGAGCGCCGCGCAGCGGTCGAGACGTCCCAGGTCGAGGTATCCCAGGCACCCGGCCGGCGTCGGGATTCGCAGAGGGCGATTGAAATTCGTTTGCCCACGCGCGGGCGGCGCTGGCCAGTGTCAGCGATCCGAGGCCACCTTTGCGTTGCTACATTGCCGCCGCTCGCGACCGGCTGCTTCTGGCCGGGTCTTGCCATAGGGAGCCGTTGAGTGACGGTTCGCTCAGCGCCACATTGCCGACATTCGTTGAGCCAGAGTCGAACTCATCGAACGGGTCGCGAGCCGCTGTCCGCAATCATGCGGTCGATCGCAACTACGCATGCGACGCTGCCTCAACGCGAGGCAAGCAGTTCGCGCACCGCATCGAGCCTGGGCATGCCGGCGATCGCGCCGCGCGCGCCGACCGACAAGCGCCGCGGCGGCGTTGGCCCAGGCCAGCGCGGCATCGAGTCGCCAGACCGCGCGCCAGCGCCGCGGCCAGCGCGCCGGTGAAGGTGTCGCCCGCGCCGATCGTGTCGGCCACTGCCACCGCATGGGCCCGCGATCGCGCAGCGGCGGCCGGCCGCGACCGATGCAGCGCGCAGCCGGCGCGCGCCGAGGGTCACCGACGACGGCGCCGACGCCGCGCGCGAGCAGGCGCGCTGCGGCGGCAGCGACCGGCGTGCCCCCCGCGCATGCCGGCGAGCGCGCGCAGCTCGGTCTCGTTGGGCGTGAGCACGTCGCACAGCGCGCAGCAACGCGTCCGGCAGCGCGCGCGCCGGCGCCGGGTTCAGCAGCGTCGTGACACCGGCCGCGCGGGCCAGCGCGAACGCCGCGCAGCGTGGCCTCGAACGGCACCTCGTTGGGCGCCATCACGACCCGCGCACCGGCCAATGCGTGGCGGCCGCGGCCTGGGCATGGCGCGCACCGAGGCCGGCGCCGGCGCCGGGCGCGACCGCGATGCTGTTGTCGCCGTCGTCGTAGACCAGATCTGCGCCACGCCGCTGGGCTCGCCCGTCGACCACCTCGACGGCCGTGGCGTCGATGCCCTCGCGCAGCCCACAGCGCGAGCGCCATGCGGCCGAAATCGTCGTCGCCGATGCGCGCGATCACCGCCACCTGCGCGCCTTGGCGCGCGCAGGCGACCGCGGCGTTCGAGCCCTTGCCGCCCGGGCTGATCGTGAACCCGCTGGCCATCAGCGTCTCGCCGCGCGCGATCGGCCGCGGCACGCGCGAGACGAGGTCGGCGTTGAAGCTGGCCAGGCAGACGACTGGCAGTTCATTTCAGGCCATAGCCCATCGACTGCGGCAGCCACAGCACCAGCTGCGGGAACAGCGTGATCGCCAGCAGCAGCAGCAGCAGCGCGATCAGGAACGGCCAGCCCTCGGCCAGCATGTCGCGGATCGGGATGCCGGCCAGCGCATTGGTGACGAACAGCAGCATGCCGAACGGCGGCGTGATCAGCCCGATCATCATGTTGACGATCGCCAGCACGCCGAAGTGCACCAGGTCCACGCCCAGCAGCTTGGCGGTCGGGATCAGCATCGGCACGAACACCAGCAGCATCACCGCGGTGTCGAGAACGCAGCCCAGCACCAGGAACACGACGTTGACCAGCAGCAGGAACTGCAGCTGCGTGAGCTGCGCCGACGCCACCACAGCGGCCAGTTGCTGCGGCACGCCCTCGGAGGTGAAGGCGTAGTTGAGGAAGAACGCGCCGGCGATGATCAGCGTGATGACGGCGCTCGAGCGGGTGGATTCCAGCATCACCGCCAGCCAGCGTGCGCCAGGTCAGCGCGCGGTAGACGAGGCCGGCCAGCACCAGCGCATGCAGCGCCGCCACCGCCGCTGCCTCGGTCGGCGTGAAGGCGCCGCTGTAGATGCCGCCCAGCAGCACCAGCGGCAACGACACCGGCAGCGCGCCGCGGAACATCACCGCCGGCCACTCGCGCAGCGGCACCGGCGCCTCGCGCGGCATGTTGCGCTTGCACGGCGATGATCTGCACCGTGACCATCAGCACGCCGGCCATCAGCAGCCCGGGCACCACGCCGCCGAGGAACAGCGCGCCGACCGAAGCGCCCGACACCAGCGCGTAGAGCACCATCGGGATCGACGGCGGGATGATCGGCCCGATGGTGGCGCTGGCCACCACCACCGCGCCGGCGAAGCCCGGCGAGTAGCCCGGCTTCTTCAGCATCTGCTTGATCGTCACCAGCCCGGGGCCGGCGGCGTCGGCGATCGCGCTGCCGCTCATGCCCGAGAAGATCACGCTGACCAGGATGTCGACCTGCGCCAGCCCGCCGCGCAGCCGCCCGACCAGGATGCGGCAGAAGTCGAAGATGCGCTCGCTGACCGTGCCGGCGTTCATCACGTTGGCGGCCAGCACGAACAGCGGCACCGCCAGCAGCACATAGCTGTTGTAGAGACCGTTGCAGACCTGCTCGGCGACCAGGCCGATGTCCTGCCCCTTGACCACCAGGTAGGCGATGCCGGCCGCCAGCATCGAGAAGCCGATCGGCATGCGCAGCAGCATGCCCAGCACCAGCGTCGCCAGCAGCACGGCCAGCGATGCAGCGTCACCCGCGCACCTCGCCGTCCAGGCCCTCGCCCGCGCCAGGCCGCGCGAACGCCCAGCACGGCGCGCAGCGACCAGCGCCGCCAGCAGCAGCACGAACGGCAGATAGACCCACATGAACGGGATGCCGAGCACCGGCGTGCCTTCGCGCGCGCATGAAGTGCACGTAGTCCCAGCTCGCCGGCAAGGCCCAGGCCGCGAGGCCGCCGATCAGCAGTTGCCCGGCGATGGCCATCACGCGGCGGCCGCGCCGGCCGACCGCGTTCCAGACCAGGTCGAACACCACGTGCTCACGCGCCGGCACCATGAACGCCGCGGCCCACAGGATGACCCAGACATAGAGCACCACCGCCAGTTCGTCGGTCCAGGGCAGCGGCCGGTTGAAGCCGAAGCGGGCCGCGATCTGGACCAGGAAGACCAGGAACATCGCCGTGAAGAGCGTGCCGCCGATCGCGTCGGCGGCACGCTGGGCCCAGCGCAACACGTCGGACGGTCAGCGCGTGTTGTTGATGCGCTCGAGCATGCCCTTGGGCCACTGCTTGGCGAACTCGGACGCCATGTAGGCCGCCTGCACCGTGCTGCGGAAGGCCTCGAGGTCCGGCGTGGTGACCTGCAGGCCCTGCTGCTTCAGGAACTCGACCAGTTGGCCTTCCTCGCGGATGCGACCTTCGTTGTTGAAGGCGGCCGCCGCGTCGGCCGCGGCCTGCACCTTCTGGCGCTGCGCCGGCGTCATCGCCTTCCAGGCCTTGTCGGAGATGGCGATGAAGATGCCGTCGACGAGGTGGTTGGTCATCACCACCTGCTTGGTGACCTCGTAGAACTTGGCCGCGCGCACGGTCGGCAGCGGGTTGTCCTGACCGTCGATGGTGCCGGTCTTCAGACCCAGGTAGACCTCGCCGAAGGCCAGTGGCGTGCGGTGTCGCGCCGAGCGCCTCGCCGAGGAACAGCCACTCCTTGCTGCCCGGCATGCGCAGCTTGACGCCCTTCAGGTCGGCCGGCGTGCGCACGTTGCGCTGCTCGCGCAGGTTGACCTGGCGCGTGCCGAGGTAGATCGGCGTCAGCAGCGTGACTTCCATCTTGTCGCTGGCCAGCTTGAACATTTCCTGCCCGATCGGGCCGGCGAAGACCTTCTGCTGGTGCTGCGGGTCGCGGATGATGTAGCCGGCGGTGAAGATCGAGAACTCCGGCACCAGCTTGGCGATGTCGAAGGCCGAGATCGACGACAGCTCGAGGTTGCCGCGGGCCATCGCGGCCGGCTCGGTGCCCTGCTTGAACAGCGTGGCGTTGAGGTTGATCTGGACGTCGAACTCGCCCGGCGCGCTCTTGTCGAGGCTGTCCTTGAACACCGTCCACATCTTGCCGTGCCAGTCGTCGGGCACGGCCGGCGTCGAGATGCGCAGCAGCACCTTGTTCTGGGCCAGCGCCAGCGGCGCATGCAGCAGGCCGGCGCACAGCGCAGCGGCGGCGGTGGCGGCCAGCAGGCCGCGGCGAAGGGGGGCGATCGGGTTCATGGGGTCTCCCTCTGGGCGGGTCGGTCTGGGTGGAATCTGCAAGCTCAGTCGCGCTCGGGATCGAGGCCGAACGCGGTCATCTGCTGCTTCAGGCGGGTCAACTGCGCGCCGTCGAGCGGCACCAGCGGCGGCCGCACCGGCAGCCAGCCTTCATCGCCGTCGACGATCGACATGATGCCCTTGAACGCCGGCGTCATCGCGTAGCCGCCGACGATGTCGAGCAGCGCGCGCACGCGCGCCAGCCGCTCTGTCGTGCGCGGCGAATCGGGCTCGCCGACCAGTGCCGCCACCGTGCGTGGCATGAAGTTGGCCACGCCGCTGACGGCGCCGCTGCTGCCCAGTCGCGCCATCGCGGGCAGGTCGAGCTCGTTGCCGACCCATACCATCAGCCCGGGCATGAAGGCCTTCGCCAGCCCGACCGAATGGGCCTGGTCGCACTGGCTGTCCTTGATCGCGACGATGGTGTCCGGGTAGAGGCGGCGCAGCGTGCCGATCACGCCGTGCGACAGCCCGACCGCCGTGACCTGCGGGATGTGATACAGCACCAGGCGCAGGCGCGCATCGGCGACGCGGTCGATGACATAGCGGTAGCTGTCGACGATGCCCTGGTCGGGCACGCCCTTCAGGTAGAACGGCGGCAGCACCATGCAGCGTTGCACGCCGAGGTCGAGCGCATGGCGCGTCAGCGCGACGGTCTCGGGCAGCGCGGCACAACTGGTCGACGCCAGGATGCGGCCGGCCGGCACGCCGCCAGCCACCAGCGCTTCGAGGGCCGCGCGCCGCTCGTCGACACCGAAGGCCGGCCCTTCGCCGGTGGTGCCGAACGGCGTGACGCCGCTGCAGCCGGCGTCGAGCAGGCGCCGCGCATGGGCCACCAGGCGCGCGGGGTCCAGGCTCAGGTCGGCGCGCAGCGGCGTCAGCAGCGCAGGCCAGATGCCGCTGAACGGCACGCTCTTCGGGATGGCATTCATGGCGGGATGTCCTTCAGGGACCAGGGCAGCGGTGGCCGCGGCAGGCCGAGCACGCGACGGTGCGCACTCTCGATGTGGTGGGCCAGGCGCTCGGCGACCTGCGGCGCATCGCGGCGCTTGAGCGCGTCGATGAACCAGAGGTGCTCTTCCATCGCCGGCAGCAGCGCCTCGCTCGACAGCAGCGAGCTCTCGAGCCGGATCAGGCGAACACGCAGGCTGTTGACGCGGTAGGTCTGCGAGATCAGCGCATTGCCCAGCGCGTCGATCATCAGGTCGTGCAGTCCCCAGTCGACCGTCGTCGCGTCGGTCAGCAGCGCGTCGTCGATCGGGCCGCTGGCGGGCGCGCCGCACGATGCGCAGATGCGCGGCCTCGATCGCCGGCCAGGTCGGCGTCGGAAACGCTGGCGGCGAAGTGCATGGCCGCCTCGCGCTCGAGCATGCCGCGCAGCTGGAAGGCGTTGTTGATCAGCCTCAGGTCGACATGCGCGATCTGCAGCCCACGCTGCGGCACCGTGCGCAGCAGGCCCTCGGCCTCCAGGCGCGGGATCAGCTCGCGCACCGCGCCCGAGCGGCATGCCCAGCAACTGCATCAGCTCGCGCTGCGAGATGAACTGCCCGGGCCGGATGTTGGCCTGCGCGATCTGCTGCTGGAAGTTCTCGTAGGCCTGCGCGCGCAGGCTCGGCGCGGTGGCACGCGCCGCCGGTGTGGAACTGGAGGCCGTCATGCCGCGTCGACCACGCCCTTGCGCAGCAGCAGGTTGCCGTAACGGCGTTGCTCGCCACTGCGCAGGATCGCAAACGCCGCCTCGGCTCGCTCGTAGAACGCGAAGCGCTCCAGCGGCACCGCCTCGCGCTCGCCGGCCGCACGCAACACGCGCTGGAAGTCGGCCACCGGCGGCGGCACCGCCGCACTGTCGCCGACGACCTGCATGGTCCAGGCCGCCGCAGGCCCGAAGTCGTCGAGCGGCAGCACCGCCAGCACGGCCCGCAGCAGCGCCGGCGCGTCGGCACCGGCCACCTGCACCAGGCGCGCACCGCGCGCGGCAGCCACGCGCGCGGCCGGGAAGTTGGCGTCGACGATCGCGACCTCGTCGCCATGGCCCATGCTGGCCAGCGCGTGCAGCAAGTCGGGGGTCAGCAGCGGTGGCAGGTTCTTCAGCATCGCGACGGCGATCGAACGATTCGGCGCCAGCAGGGCTTGCGGGCATACCCGTATCGACGCACTGACATGTTAGTCATAACCTGCGTCTCGTTCACGCGTGGAAACCCTTGTGACGCCGCCCCTGTTTCCTCCCTGCATCGGTGACGGCCTGCGGCTCGGGCTCGGCGGTGCGCCGCTGGGCAACCTGTTCGCGGCGGTCACCGACGCCGAGGCCCGCGCCACCGTCGATGCCGCATGGGCCAGTGGCTGCCGCAGCTTCGATACCGCGCCGCACTACGGCCACGGCCTGTCGGAACGGCGCCTCGGTGACGCGCTGCGAGCACGGCCCCGCGACGCTTTCGTGCTGTCGAGCAAGGTCGGGCGGCTGTTGCGGCCGAACCCGGCCGCAGCGCGCGACCAGCACGGCTACGTCGGCATCCTGCCGTTCGACCAGCATTGGGATTACAGCGCCGACGGTGTGCGCCGCAGCCTCGAGGACAGCCTGCAGCGGCTCGGCCTGGCGCGCATCGACGTCGCCTACGTGCACGACCTCGACGCCGTCACCCACGGCGCGCGCGCGCCGCAGGTGCTGCGCCAGGTGCTCGACGAAGCCCTGCCGGCGCTGCAGCGGGCCAAGCGCGAGGGCCTGATCCGCGCCGTCGGCCTCGGCGTCAACGACGTCGCCGTGGTGCTGGATGTGCTGCGCGAGGCCGACCTCGACGCGCTGCTGCTGGCCGGCCGCTACAGCCTGCTCGACCACAGCGCGCTGCCGGCGCTGCTGCCGCAGATGCCTGGCGCGCGGCGTGCATGTGGCGCTGGGCGGCGTCTTCAATTCCGGCATCCTCGCCAGCGGCACGCGCGCCGGCCAGGCTCGCTTCGACTACGCGCCGGCAGCGCGCGGCTGGATCGAGCGCACCGCGCGCATCGAGGCGCTGTGCGACCAATTCGGCGTGCCGCTGCGCGCGGCGGCGCTGCAGTTCGCGCTGGCGCACCCGGCGATCGAGATCGTGATGCTCGGCGCGCGCACGCCGCAGGAGTGGCACGACGCGCAGGCGATGCTGCGCGAGCCGATCGCGCCCGACTTCTGGCCCGCACTGCGCGAGGCCGGCCTGCTGCCGACCGCGGCGCCGACGCCGTGATCGTCGATGCCCACTTCCATTGCTGGCGCCTGGCGCGCGGCGACTACGGCTGGCTGACGCCGGCGCTGGCACCGATCTACCGCGATGTGCGCATCGACGACTGGCAGGCGCAGGCCCGGCCCTGCGGCGTGCAGGCCGGCGTGCTGGTGCAGGCCGCACCGACCGAGGCCGAGACCGCGTTCCTGCTGGCCGAGGCCGAGCGCCACGACGCGGTCGCCGGCGTCGTCGGCTGGGTCGACCTGTTGGCCGACGATGCGGCGCAGCGCGTCGCCCGGCTTGCCGCCCATCCCAAGCTGAAGGCGCTGCGGCCGATGCTGCACGACCTGCCCGACCCCGCCTGGATCCTGCAGCCGGCGCTCGCGCCGGCGCTGCACGCGATGGTCGAGCACGGCCTGGCGCTCGACGCGTTGGTGCGCCCGCTGCACCTGCCGGTCCTGCTGCAACTGTGCCGCCGCCACCCGAACCTGACGGTCGTCATCGACCATGCGGCGAAGCCGGCGATCGCCACCAACCAGTGGCAGCCCTGGGCCGACGACCTGGCCCGCCTGGCCGGTGAAACGAGGGCGGCATGCAAGTTGTCCGGCCTGCTGACCGAGGCCGGCACCGCGCCGCCGGCCGATGCGGCACGGCCCTGGGCCCGGCATGTGCTGGCGTGCTTCGGCGCGCCGCGCGTGCTCTGGGGCAGCGACTGGCCGGTGCTCGAACTCGCCGCGTCGTACGACGATTGGTGGCGCGAGACCACGGCGCTGCTCGGCTGCGCTCGATGCCGGCCAGCGCGCGGCCGTGCTCGGCGGCACCGCCCGCCGCGTTTATCGCCTGTAGCGGCCGAGGCGCCGCCCGGCACTGACGCCGGCCGCGCGGGGCGGCAAAATGCGGCCATGACCCTCACCGAACTGCGCTACGTCGTCGCCGTCGCCCGCGAGAAGCACTTCGGCCGTGCTGCCGAAGCCTGTTTCGTGTCGCAACCCACCTTGTCGGTGGCGATCAAGAAGCTGGAAGAAGAGCTCGACGTGAAGATCTTCGAGCGCGGCGCCAACGAAGTCAGCGTGACGCCATTGGGCGATGCGATCGTGCGCCAGGCACAGACCGTCGTGGAGCAGGCGGCCGCGATCAAGGAGATCGCCAAGCGCGGCAAGGATCCGCTGGCCGGGCCGCTCAGGCTGGGCATCATCTACACCATCGGGCCGTACCTGTTGCCCGATCTGGTGCGGCACGCGATCGACATGAGCCCGCAGATGCCGCTGATCCTGCAGGAGCAGTTCACCGTCAAGCTGCTCGAGATGCTGCGCACCGGCGAGCTCGATTGCGCGATCATGGCCGAGCCCTTCCCTGACAGCGGCCTGGCGATCGCGCCGCTGTACGACGAGCCGTTCATGATCGCGGTGCCCAAGACGCACGCGCTGGCCAAGCGCAAGACCGTCAGCGCCGAGGAGTTGAAGAAGGAGACGATGCTGCTGCTGGGCACCGGGCACTGCTTTCGCGACCACGTGCTCGAGGTCTGCCCCGAGTTCGCGCGCTTCTCCAGCGATGCCGAGGGTATCCGCAAGAGTTTCGAGGGCTCCTCGCTGGAGACCATCAAGTACATGGTGGCCTCGGGCATGGGCGTCACCGTGGTGCCTCAACTGAGCGTGCCCAGCGGGCCGCAGCCGCATGTGGCCTACGTGCGCTTCGCCGCCCCGGTGCCGACGCGCCGCGTGGTGCTGGCCTGGCGGCGCAGCTTCACGCGCTACGAGGCGATCGCAGCACTGCGCAATGCCGTCTACGCCTGTGCGCTCGAGGGCGTGAAGCGCTTGTCCTGAGGCCTGCGGCACAGGCTATGGCCGCAATGCGGCCAATCGATTGGCGCCGAGCCTCCAAGAGCGGCAGACTGCAGGGCCCGGCCATCGAGGAACCCGTCATGTCGAAGAAGACTCCGCCACTCGCCCCCAACATCGGCATCAGCGACAAGGATCGCGCCGCCATCGCCGCCGGCCTGTCCAGGCTGCTGGCCGACACCTACACGCTGTACCTGACGACGCACAACTTCCACTGGAACGTCACCGGGCCGATGTTCAACACGCTGCATGCGATGTTCATGGCCCAGTACACCGAGCTGTGGAATGCGGTCGACCCGATCGCCGAACGCATCCGCTCGCTCGGCCATGTGGCGCCGGGCTCGTATGCCCAATTCAGCAAGCTCGGTTCGCTGCCCGACGCCCCGGCTGTGCCGCCCAAGGCACTGGCGATGGTGCGCATCCTGGTCGACGGCCACGAGGCGGTGGCCCGCACTGCGCGCAACCTGTTCCCTCTGGCCGACAAGGCCGGCGACGAACCGACCGCCGACCTGCTCACGCAGCGCCTGACCGTGCACGAGCAAACGGCCTGGATGCTGCGGTCACTGCTGGAGGAGTGACACCCTCGCGGCGTCGCGAGCATTGACAAGGCGCGGCCCGGCGATCGACATCGACGCGGATGCCGGGCCCCTCGGGCAGGCCGGGATAATCAGCGGTTTAGCCCACCGCCCGCCATGTCCACCGACCTCGCCAGCGAGGTGCGCCGCCGCCGCACCTTCGCCATCATCTCGCACCCCGACGCGGGCAAGACCACGCTGACCGAGAAGCTGCTGCTGTTCTCCGGCGCGATCCAGATCGCCGGTTCGGTCAAGGCGCGCAAGGCCTCGCGCCATGCGACCTCCGACTGGATGGAGATCGAGAAGCAGCGCGGCATCTCGGTCGCATCGTCGGTGATGCAGATGGAATACCGCGGCTGCGTCATCAACCTGCTCGACACGCCCGGCCACCAGGACTTCTCGCGAAGACACCTACCGCGTGCTGACCGCGGTCGACGCCGCGCTGATGGTGATCGACGCCGCCAACGGCGTCGAGCCGCAGACGCGGCGGCTGCTGCAGGTCTGCCGCGCACGCAACACGCCGATCCTGACCTTCGTCAACAAGATGGACCGCGAGGTGCAGGAGCCGCTGGCGCTGATGGACGAGATCGAACGCGAACTCGGCATGAGCGTGGTGCCGTTCACCTGGCCGGTCGGGATGGGCAAGCGGTTCCACGGCGTGATGGACCTGCGCGAAGAGCGCATGCGCGTGTTCGCACCGGGCGAGGACCGCCAGCGCGACGACGACGAGATGCTGCACGGCCTGGCCAACCCGCTTTACGCCGAGCGCTTCGGCGCCGAGTGGGCGCACGCCCGGCACGACATCGAGCTGGTGCAGCACGCCGCGCCACCGTTCGATGAAGCCGAATTCCTGGCCGGCCACCAGACGCCGATGTTCTTCGGCTCGGCAATCAACAATTTCGGCGTGCAGGAGGTGCTCGACGCGCTGGTCGACCTGGCGCCGCCGCCGTCGGCGCGCACGGCGCTGCAGCGCGTGGTCCAGCCCGACGAGCCGAAATTCAGCGGCGTGGTGTTCAAGATCCAGGCCAACATGGACCCGGCGCACCGCGACCGCATCGCCTTCGTGCGCGTGGCCAGCGGCCACTTCGAGCGCGGCATGCGCCTGAAGGTGGTGCGCTCGGGCAAGGAACTGCGGCCCAACACCGTGGTCTCGTTCCTTTCGCAGCGGCGCGAGCTGCTCGACGAGGCCTTCGCCGGCGACATCATCGGCATCCCGAACCACGGCGTGCTGCAGCTCGGCGACACGCTGACCGAGGGCGAGGCGCTGCAGTACACCGGGCTGCCGTTCTTCGCGCCCGAGATGTTCCGCAGCGTCGAGGTCGCCGACCCGCTGCGCACCAAGCAGCTGAAGGCCGGCCTGACCCAGCTCGGCGAGGAAGGCGCGATCCAGGTCTTTCGGCCGGTGGCGGGCTCGGTGCTGCTGCTCGGCGCGGTCGGGCAGCTGCAGTTCGAGGTCGTCGCGCACCGGCTCGAACATGAATACGGCTGCAAGGCGCGCATCATGCCGAGCCGCTTCCAGATCGCGCGCTGGGTGACCTGCGACGACCCGAAGGAGTTGCAGCGCTTCATCGACGGCAACGCCCACCGCGTCGCCTACGACGCCGTCGATGCACCGACCCTGCTCGTCGAGTACGCCCCCGAGCTGCGTGCGATCGAAGCCAACTGGCCGAAGATCAAGTTCCACGCGCTGCGCGAGCATGCAGGCCTGGTGTTCCAGAAGCGGCTCGAAAGCTGATCGGCCGCGCACCCACCGCCATGCGCTCGCGCCTCGCCCTGTACCTCGACCTGATCCGCTGGAACCGCCCGGCCGGCTGGCTGCTGCTGCTGTGGCCGACGCTGTCGGCGCTGTGGATCGCGGCCGACGGTTTTCCGGGCTGGCACCTGCTGGCGGTGTGCGTGTTCGGCACGGTGCTGATGCGCAGCGCCGGTTGCTGCATCAACGACGTCGCCGACCGCAACTTCGACCGCCATGTCCAGCGCACCGCGCAAAGGCCGGTGACCCGCGGCGCACTGCCCGTGCAGCACGCGCTGGGCGCCGGCGCCGTACTGGCGCTGGCCGCCTTCGCGCTGGTGATGACGACCAACGCGCCGACGATCGCGTTGTCGTTCGTGGCGCTGGCGATCACGCTGGCCTACCCCTACGCCAAGCGCTTCGTGTCACTGCCGCAAGCAGTTCTCGGCCTGGCCTTCAGCTTCGGCATCCCGATGGCATTCTCGGCCGTGCTGGGCGGCAACGAGTGGTCGCTCGACGCACTGCGCGCGGCGCTGCCCTGGCCGGCCTGGGCGCTGATGGTCTCGAACCTGTTCTGGGTGCTGGCCTACGACACCGAGTACGCGATGGTCGACCGCGACGACGACCTGAAGATCGGCATCAAGACCTCGGCCATCACACTCGGCCGCATGGACGTCGCCGCGGTGATGGCGTTCTACGCGCTGTACCTGGCGTCGTGGGCCATGCTCGGCCGCATGCTCGGCCTCGGCGGATGGTTCCTCGCCGGCATCGGCGCGGCAGCCGCGCAGGCGCTTTGGCACTTCACGCTGATCCGTGGCCGCGCGCGCGAGAGCTGCTTCACGGCCTTCCGCCAGAATCACTGGCTCGGCTTCGCGGTCTTCGCGGGCACCGCGCTGGACCTCGCGGCGCGATAGTGCCGGCTCAGCGGCCGAGCTCCTCGGCACGGCGGCGTGCGGCATGCAGCGCCCGCACGAATGCGGCCTTCACGCCGCTCGTCCTCGAGCGCCGTCAGCGCGGCCAGCGTGGTGCCGCCCCTGGAGGTGACGCGCTCGCGCAGCACGGCGGGCGCGTCGTCGCTTTGCGCCGCCAGCGCCGTGGCGCCGGCAAAGGTGGCCAGCGCCAGCGCGCGACCGTGGGCTTCGCTGAGACCCATCTCGGCGGCGGCCTGCATCATCGCCTCGATGAAATAGAACACGTACGCCGGGCCCGATCCCGACAGCGCGGTCACCGCGTCGAGATCGCCTTCGCGGTCGAGCCACAGCAACTGCCCGGTCGGCGCCAGCACCCGCTCGACGTCGCTGCGCTCTCCGGCGGTGACCGCCGGACGGGCGAACAACCCGGCGATGCCGCGGCCGATCAGCGCCGGCGTGTTGGGCATCGCCCGCACCACACGCTGGCTGCCGGTGGCCTGCGCGATCACCTCGCTGCGGATGCCGGCCATCACCGACAGCTGCAACGCGCCGCCGACGTGGGCCGCACAGGGCGCAGCGGCCTCGGCGAAGTTCTGCGGCTTGACGGCCCAGACGACGATGTCGGCCGCCGCCAGCGTCGCATCGGCCCCGGCCAGCAGGTGCATGTCCGGGTGCGCGGCGGCAAGGCGCGCGCGCTGCTCGGCCGAGGGCTCGACGACGCTGATCGCCGCTGCGGGCCAGCCGCCGCGCAGCAGGCCGCCGAAGATGGCGCCGGCCATGTTGCCGCCGCCGACGAAGGCCAGTTTCGAAACGCTCATGCGGCGAGTGTAGGTCGGCGCCATGACAGGCAATGGTGGCGTCCATGCAAAGCAGGCATGATCGAGCGTGACACATGCGGTGCCGCACAACCTACAGTCCGGGTCACCACAAGAATCCTGGCGCGGCAGGTCATCGGCAGCCCACGAGGCAGCGACGACGCCAACGCGCCCCACGCCCACCCCAAGGAGACCTACTGCCATGAGCTTGAGCTACGTCAACCCCGGCCCGGAGAGCCCCTGGGGCACCTACCTGATGCAGATCGACCGCGTGCTGCCGTACCTCGGGCCGCTCGCCAGATGGGTCGAGACCTTGCGGCGGCCCAAGCGCTCGCTGATCGTCGACGTGCCGATCGAGATGGACGACGGCACGATCGCCCACTACGAAGGCTTTCGCGTCCAGCACTCGCTGACGCGCGGCCCCGGCAAGGGTGGCGTGCGCTACCACCCCGATGTCACGCTCGAGGAAGTGATGGCGCTGGCCGCCTGGATGACGATCAAGAACGCCGCGGTGAACCTGCCCTACGGCGGCGCCAAGGGCGGCATCCGCGTCGACCCGAAGAAGCTGTCGATGAAGGAGCTGGAGCGCATCACGCGCCGCTACACCAGCGAGATCGGCATCATCATCGGACCCAACCAGGACATCCCCGCGCCCGACGTCAACACCAACGCCCAGATCATGGCGTGGATGATGGACACCTACTCGATGAACGTCGGCGCCACCGCCACCGGCGTGGTCACCGGCAAGCCGCTGCACCTGGGCGGTTCGCTCGGCCGCGTGAAGGCCACGGGCCGCGGCGTCTTCGTCACCGGCCGCGAAGCGGCGCGCCGCCTCGGGCTGAACCTCGACGGCGCCCGCATCGCGGTGCAGGGCTTCGGCAACGTCGGTTCGTCGGCAGCCGAGTTGTTCGCGCAGGCCGGCGGCAAGATCGTTGCCGCGCAGGACCACACCGGCACCATCGTCAATGCGAACGGCTTCGACCTCGCCGATCTGGTCCCTCATGTCGGCAAGACCGGCGGCGTGGCCGGCTTCAAGGGCGGCGAGGCGATCGACAACGAGTCGTTCTGGGACGTGCCCTGCGACATCCTGATTCCCGCCGCGCTCGAGGGCCAGATCAATGCCACGCGCGCCGCCCGCATCAAGGCCCGCCTGGTGCTCGAAGGCGCCAACGGCCCGACCACGCAGGGCGGAGACGATACGCTGGCCGACCGCGGCATCCTGGTCGTGCCCGACGTGATCTGCAACGCCGGCGGCGTGACCGTCAGCTACTTCGAGTGGGTGCAGGACTTCTCGTCGTTCTTCTGGACCGAGGACGAGATCAACCTGCGCCTGGACAAGATCATGGCCGGCGCGCTGAAGAACATCTGGGACACCGCCGACCGCCACAAGATCACGCTGCGTACCGCCACTTTCGCCGTGGCCTGCGAGCGCATCCTGACGGCGCGGCAGGAACGCGGGCTGTATCCCTGATCGGACTGGTCAGTTCGACGCTGCCGAAGCCGGCGGCGCCGCGGATGCGGGCGCGGGTGCGGTTTGAATGCTGACGCCCGGCCCGATCGGGATGTCGGCGTTGACGGTGACCTTGCCGACGAAGTGGCGCGTCTCGCCGAAGCAACTGGTCGGCAGGCCGACCTTTTCTTCATAGTGCAGTGTCACGCGCTTGCCCATCGCCTGCTGGATCTGCGCGGCGGCGGCCTCGTCGTGCACGGTGAAATAGAACTTCTCCACGGCACTGCCGGGCAGCGACACCAGCGCCAGTTCGCCCTCCCAGGTCTTGCAGACCCAGCCCTTGTGCGAGAACTTCTGCACCCAGCCGGCGCGCTCGCCGCTCGAGTAGCTCCACTTCATGGCCAGCCAGAAGTAGAAGGACACCACGCCGGCGAGGACGACGAGGGCAACAAGCAGGCGTTTGATCCACATGGGCGAAGGAGCGGTCGGGTCGCAGGGGCGCGAATCGTCGCACACCCGGACAGCGGCTACGATGCGGCCCTGTGCCGATGCCTGCGGAGACTGCCCGATGAAACGACGCTTGCTGCTCGCTGCTGCCGCCACCGCGGCGTTGTCCGGGGCGTTGCCCGCGCAGGCCCAATCGGCTTGGCCGACCCGGCCAGTCAAGATCGTCGTGCCGGCACCGGCCGGCAGTTCGCTCGACCTGATCGTGCGCGCAATGAGCGACAAGCTCGGTACCCGCTGGGGCCAGCCGGTCGTGGTCGAGAACAGGCCCGGGGCGGGCGGCATGCTGGGCATGGACGTCGCCGCCAAGGCCACCGACGGCCATACGCTGGCCATCGGCTTCAACGGCCCGGTGGCATTCGCGCCGTTCCTCTACCGCAAGATGCCCTACGACCCGGCCAAGGACCTGGTGCCGGTCGTGATGACCACCAGCCAGGCCAACGTGCTGGCAGTCAATGCCGACAAGGTGCCGGCCAGGACGGTGGCCGAGTTCGTCGCCTGGGCCAAGGGCCAGGGCGGCAAGGTGAATTACTCGTCGCTCGGCAACGGCAGCTCGGCGCACCTGACGATGGAGCTGTTCCTGTCCGAAGCCGGCATCACCGCCACGCACATCCCGTTCAACGGCTCGCCGCCGGCGGCGATGGCCGTGGCGCAGGGCGAGGCCGATGCGACTTTCATGGTGGCGCCCGCCCTGCTGCCCCACGTGCGCAACAACAAGGTTCGCATGCTCGCGGTGAGCAGTGCGCAGCGCCCCGATTCGCAAAAGGATCTGCCGACGCTCGCCGACGCCGGCTACAAGAACGTCGAATCGCTGGCCTGGAACGGCCTTTTCGCACCCGCCGGCACGCCCGATGCGGTCGTCGCGCGGATCAACACCGACGTCAATGAACTGCTCAACGATCCCGCAGTGAAGGCCACGCTCGACGCGCAGGGGCTCACCGCGGTGGGCGGCAGCGCCGCCGACTTCAAGCGCGTGCTCGACGCCGAAGCCAAGCGCTGGGGGCCGATCATCACGCGGATCGGCGTCAAGCTGGATTGACCTCCGCTGCGGCCATGGCCGCACCGGCGAGCAACTCGGCGTTGCCGCCGGCCGCGGCGGTGTTGATGGTCAGCGTCTGTTCGGCGCAGAAGCGCCACAGCATGTCGGCCCGCTGCGCCTCGGCGCCGGTGACGAGCGGCAGGATCGCGCCGTCGCGGTCGGCCAGCGCGCGCGCCACCTGTCGTGCGAGACCTGCCGCCGCCCGCGACGACGCACACGCCGGCCAGTGCGGGCTGGCGGAGCACGCTGCCGGTGGCCGTCGCGGCGAACAGCTCGATCGCGTCGCGCCGGCACGCCCGCCGCCACGAACGCCGCGCGCAGCGCCTGCCCGCGGCCGCATCGACCAGGCGACGCTGTTGCCGGCCAGCAGTGCCGCCGCCGACCGCGGCGGCCGTGTCCCGCTCAGCGGCCCCTTGCGCCAGCACCGCGAACACGCCGCGGGCGATGCAGCCGCAGGCGATTGCTCTCGCCGGTCGGACCGGGCAGCTCGCGATCGCCCAGGCGGGCCAGCGCCTGATCGGCGTGGCCACGCAGCAGGGTGGCCGCGTCAGCCGTCAGCCGCTGCGCCGCCCGCCGCACGGCCTCGACCCGTTCGGGCAACCCCTGCGCCGACCATGTTCGAAATCCGCCTTGCAGGACGGTCAACGAGGCCGCGTCGGACTCGGCGGCCCATGCGGAAGCAGGAGCGCCCGTCCGACACCCCCGACGGCAGCGCCGCAAAACGCCGCAGGTAATGCGGCCCACCGGCCTTCGGGCCGGTGCCGCTCATGCCCTCGCCGCCGAAGGGCTGCACGCCGACCACCGCGCCGATCATGTTGCGGTTGACATAGACATTGCCGACGCGCGCGCTGTCGGCAATGCGCGCGGCGCGGCTGTCGATGCGCGTCTGCACGCCGAGCGTCAGGCCGTAGCCGAGGGCGTTGATCTGGGCCACCAGCGCAGCGACCTCGCCGCCCCAGCGCACGACATGCAGCACCGGACCGAAGATCTCCTCGCTGCAGGTCGGCGACTGCCGCGATCTCGAACGCCACTGGCGCGACCAGACGCGGCACGCGCGAGGTCACCGTCGTCTCGCCGAGCAGGCGCGCATCGCGGCGCAGGCGCTCGACATGGCGCGTGATGTTGGCGAAGGCCTCGTCATCGATGACCGGGCCGACATCGGTGGCCAGCAGTGACGGGTCGTCGACCCGCAACTCGGCCAGCGCACCCCGCAGCATCTCGATCACACCGTCGGCGATGGCCTCGTGCACGCACAGCAGGCGCAGCGCCGAGCAGCGTTGGCCGGCACTGCGAAACGCGCTCTGCACCACCGCATCGACCACCTGCTCGGGCAGCGCGGTGCTGTCGACGATCATCGCGTTCAGGCCCCCGGTTTCCGCAATCAGCGGCACGATCGGTCCGTCCTTGGCGGCCAGCGAGCGGTTGATGAGGCGGGCCACCTGCGTGCTGCCGGTGAAGCACACACCGGCCGTGCGAGCGTCGGCCACCAGCGCGGCGCCGACGGTCTCGCCGGGACCATGCAGCCACTGCACCGCGTCGGCAGGCACGCCGGCCTCGTGGAGCAGCGCGACAAAGCGACGCGCCACCACGGGCGTCTGTTCGGCCGGCTTGGCGGCCACGGTGTTGCCGGCGACCAGCGCAGCCACCACCTGGCCGGCGAAGATCGCCAGCGGGAAGTTCCACGGGCTGATGCACACGAACACGCCGCGCCCGTGCAGTGGCAAGGTCTGCGCGTCCGCGCCGGCCTCGGCTCGTTCGGCCTGTTCGGCGTAGTAGCGGCAGAAATCGACCGCCTCGCGCACCTCGGCGACGCAGTCGCCGAGGGTCTTGTGCGCTTCCTTGACCAGCAGCGCGCAGAACTCGGGCAGGCGTGCATCGAGCAGGTCGCCGGCACGTCGCAGCAACTCGGCGCGGGCGGCCGCCGGGCGCGCGTTCCAAGCCACGAATCCCGCCTGCAGGCGGCGCATCGCGGCGTCGATGTCGGCTGCGGTCGCTACCGCCACCGGCTCGAGGTGCACCGCGGCCAGGGCCTGCTCGAGGGGTTCGCGCATCGCCAGGCAGGCCAGGTCGGCGCCGGTCGAGTTGGCGCGCGCCGCGCCATACAGCGCAATCGGCAGCGGCAGCCCGCCGGCGTCGCGAGCCTGCAGCGGCGAGGCGAGCAGCTCCTCGGTGCTGACCGCTTCGTCGGCCAACTGGTGCACAAACGAGGAATTGGCCCCGTTCTCCAACAGCCGCCGCACCAGGTAGGCCAGCAGGTCGCGGTGCTCGCCCACCGGCGCATACACGCGCAGCGGAACCGCCTGCGGGCCCCCCGCTCGAGCGACAGGAGCGTGGGGGGTGGACGTCGGTTGGCCCGCAGGGGTCTGCCGCAAGACCTCGCGGTAGATCCCTTCGCTCATGCCATGCAGGCGCTGGAACTCGAACGCGGCGCCCTGCTCGCGTGCCATCTGCAGGATCGCGGCGATCGTGCCGGCATTGTGGCTGGCGAACTGCGGGTAGATCACTTCGTGGTTGTCGATCAACGCCCGGGCGCAAGCCAGGTACGAGATGTCCGTGTGGTGCTTGTGCGTGAACACCGGGTAGCCGGGCAGGCCCGCCTCCTGCGCGCGCTTGACCTCACCATCCCAGTAGGCCCCCTTTACCAGGCGCACCATGAACTTCAGGTTGTGGCGGTGCGCCATCGCGGCGACCTCGTCGACGACCGCGAGCGCGGTCGTCAGGTACGACTGCACCGCGAGGCCGAAGCCGCCCCACTGCGGGTAGACCCGGGCGATGCGCGCGGCCAGCGCGTCCATCACGTCGAGCGAGAGTTCGAGCCGCTCGCACTCTTCGGCGTCGATGGTCAGGTTGATGTTCGCGCGCGCCGCCGGCTCGATCAGGCTCCACACGCGCGGCAGCAGTTCGGCGAACACGCGCTCGCGCTGCGTCTCCTCATAGCGCGGGAACAGCGCGCTGAGCTTCATCGAGATGCCGTCGGCGCTGTGCGGCGAGGCGGCCGTGCGGCCGGCCGCGATCGCCGCGATCGCTTCGCGATAGGCCGCGAGATAGCGCTGCGCATCGGCATCGGTGCGAGCCCCTTCGCCCAGCATGTCGTAGCTGAAGCGCAGGTTCGGCATCGACTTGCGCTGGCCGGCCGCCTCGTTCATCGCTTCGTCGATCGTGCGCCCGAGCACGAACTGGCGCCCCAGCAGTTGCAAGGCCCGCACGGTGGCGGCGACGACCGTCTTCGCACCGAGCCGCTGCAACAAGCCTGGCGGGTGCTCGCCCTCGGGCAGGAAGCGCTTGGACAGCGCAATCGCGCTGGCCGACAGGCTGGCCAGCATGCGGTGCGGGCCCTCGGCCGCGTCGGCATCGAAATCCGCACGGCCCAGCTGGTCGGCGGTCAGAGCGATCGCCGTCTCGGCGTCGGGCACGCGCAGCAGCGCTTCGGCCAGCCGCATCAGCGCCAGGCCCTCGGCGGTCGAGATCGGGTACTCGTGCAGCAGCGACTCCATCGCCCAGAACGGCGCTGGGCGGGTGCGAACGCCTTCGACCCACGGCCGCGCGCTGCCGGCCACCGCCGTCCAATCGAGGTCGCCCAGGCGCTGCAACGAGGCCTGGACCACGGCCGCTTCAGGGCGGTAGGGGAACGGCAGGCGGGGTCGTGCAGGGGGGGCATCAAAGAGCGGCGCTTGCGGATTCACGGCGATCCCTCGCAGTTGGATAATCCGCAGATTACGCGGCAATGCGCCGCGAATGATTCCAAGTTTCTGCCGCGACCCGGAGTTTTATCCACCATGAACGCTGGATCCGCGCCCCCCGGCCTGGACAAGATCGACGCCCGCATCCTGCGTGCGCTGCAGGCCGACGGGCGCATCAGCAACCTGAAGCTCGCGGAAACGGTGCACCTGTCGCCGACCGCGGTGCTCGAGCGCGTGAAACGGCTGACGCGCGATGGCTTCATCCTCGGCTACGAAGCGCGACTGAATCCAGCCAAGCTCGGCGCCGGTCTGATGGTGTTCATCGAAGTCTTGCTCGACCGCACCGTGCACGACGTGATGGACTCGTTCAAGGCCGCGGTGCAGGTGCGCCCCGAGATCCTCGAGTGCCATCTGGTGGCTGGCGGCTTCGACTACCTGTTGAAGACGCGCGTGGCCGACATGGCCGCCTACCGCGAGTTCGTCGGCACCGTGATCTGGACCCTGCCCGGCGTGCGCGAGACGCGCACCTACGCGGTGATGGAAGAGGTCAAGAACACGACGACGCTGGCGATCTGACCCACTTACCGCTCACCGAAGATCGCCGTACCCACGCGCACGATCGTCGCGCCTTCGGCGATCGCAGCCTCGAGATCGTCGCTCATGCCGATCGACAGCGTGTCGAGCGCCAGGCCCTCCGATTGCAGGGACACGAGCAGTTCGCGCAGCGCCCGGTGCGGTGCGCGCTGTGCCGCGAAGTCGGCCGTCGGCTCGGGGATGGCCATCAATCCGCGCAGCGTCACGTTCGGCAGCGCAGCGACCTCGCGCGCCAGCGCGAACACATCGGCAGGCGCGACCCCGCTCTTGCTGGTCTCGCCGCTGATGTTGACCTGCAGACACAGTTGCAGCGGCGGCAGGTCGCGCGGGCGTTGCGCCGAGAGGCGTTCGGCGGTCTTCAGGCGATCGACGCTGTGGACCCAGTCGAATACTGCCGCGACCTCGCGCGTCTTGTTGCTCTGCAGCGGGCCGATCAGGTGCCATTCGATCGACGGCCGCAAATCGGCCAATGCGTCGATCTTGGCCAGCGCCTCCTGGACATAGTTCTCGCCAAAGGCAAGCTGGCCGGCTGCATGGGCCTCGCGCACCGCCGCGGGGCCGAAGGTCTTGCTCACCGCCAGCAACGTGACGCTTTGCACGGGACGTCGCGCGGCAACGCAGGCGGCAGCAATCCGCAGCCGCACTTGTTGTAACTTCGTCGCGATGGTCGCCATAATGAGCTGAGACTATCTCAAGAGCCGCTCGCACACCCATGGACATCACTCAGCTGTTGGCCTTCTCGGTCAAGAACAAGGCCTCCGACCTGCACCTGTCTGCGGGCCTGCCGCCGATGATCCGGGTGCATGGCGATGTGCGCCGCATCAATGTCGACCCGCTCGAGCACAAGCATGTGCACGACATGGTCTACGACATCATGAACGACTCGCAGCGCAAGCACTACGAAGATACGCTGGAGTGCGATTTCTCGTTCGAGATCCAGGGCCTGGCGCGCTTTCGCGTCAACGCGTTCAACCAGAACCGCGGCGCCGGTGCGGTGTTCCGGACGATCCCGAGCAAGATCCTGACGCTCGAGCAGCTGAACACGCCCAAGGTCTTCGCCGAGTTGTCCTTGAAGCCACGCGGGCTGGTGCTCGTGACCGGGCCCGACCGGTTCGGGCAAGAGCACGACGCTGGCGGCCATGGTCAATCATTTGAACGAGAACGAATATGGGCACGTGCTGACGGTCGAGGATCCGATCGAATTCGTCCACGAAAGCAAGAAGTGCCTGATCAACCAGCGCGAAGTCGGTCCGCACACGCTGTCGTTCAGCAACGCGCTGCGCGCCGCACTGCGCGAGGATCCCGACGCGATCCTGGTCGGCGAAATGCGCGACCTGGAAACCATCCGGCTGGCGCTGACCGCCGCCGAGACCGGCCATCTGGTGTTCGGCACGCTGCACACCAGTTCGGCCGCCAAGACCATCGACCGCGTCGTCGACGTGTTCCCCGCGGCCGAGAAGGAAATGGTGCGGTCGATGCTCTCGGAGTCGCTGGTCGCGGTGATTTCGCAGACGCTGTGCAAGTTGAAAGACGGCTCGGGCCGCGTCGCCGCGCACGAGATCATGCTCGGCACCTCGGCGATCAAGAACCTGATCCGCGAGAACAAGATCGCGCAGATGTACTCGGCGATCCAGACCGGCCAAAGCATGGGCATGCAGACGCTCGACCAGACGCTGACCGAACTGGTCAAGCGCAACGTGATCACGCCGGCCGAGGCCCGCAGCCGCGCCCGCACGCCAGAAAACTTCCCCGGCTAGATGACGGCCTCCCCTCACTTCGTTCGTTGCCCCCCGACGGGGGCGGCGAGGGCCGCTTGGAAGCGGCCCGGCGCCGGCCCCAGCCTGCGCCAACGCTCTTCAAGGATCCAGCATGGAACGCGACCAAGCTTCTAAGTTCGTCAACGACCTGCTGCGCCTGATGGTCAGCCGCAACGGCTCCGACCTGTTCCTGACCGCCGACTTTCCGCCGGCGATCAAGGTCGACGGCAAGATCACCAAGGTCTCGCCGCAGCCGTTGACGGGGCAGCACACGATGGCGCTGGCGCGCGCAGTGATGAACGACAAGCAGGCCGCCGAGTTCGAGCGCAGCAAGGAGTGCAACTTCGCGATTTCGCCGACCGGCATCGGGCGCTTTCGTGTCAACGCCTTCGTTCAACAGGGCCATGTCGGCCTGGTGATGCGCACGATCCCGCAGGTCATCCCGACGATCGACAGCCTGGGCCTGCCGCATGTGCTGAAGGATGTCGCGATGACCAAGCGCGGATTGACGATCTTCGTCGGCGCCACCGGCTCGGGCAAGAGCACGTCATTGGCGGCCATGGTCGACTACCGCAACGAGAACTCCTACGGCCACATCATCACCGTCGAAGACCCGGTGGAGTTCGTCCATGCCCACAAGAACTGCATCGTCACCCAACGCGAGGTCGGCATCGATACCGACGACTGGGCGCCGGCGCTGAAGAATTCCCTGCGTCAGGCACCCGACGTGATCCTGATGGGCGAGATCCGCGACCGCGAGACGATGGAGCACGCGGTGGCCTTCGCCGAAACGGGCCACCTGTGCCTGGCCACCTTGCACGCCAACAGCTCGAACCAGGCGCTGGACCGCATCATCAACTTCTTCCCCGAAGAGCGACGTGCGCAGTTGTTGATGGACCTGTCGCTGAACCTGAAAGCGCTGGTTTCGCAGCGCCTGCTGCCGCGGCAGGAAGGCAAGGGGCGCATCGCGGCTGTCGAAGTCCTGCTCAATACGCCACTGGTGGCCGACATGATCTTCAAGGGCGAGGTCGGCGAGATCAAGGAACTGATGAAGCGCTCGCGCGAGCTGGGCATGCAGACCTTCGACCAGGCACTGTTCGATCTCTACGAGACGAACATGGTCACCTACGAAGACGCGCTGCGCAACGCCGACTCGTTGAACGATCTGCGCCTGCAGATCAAGCTCAACAGCCAGCGCGCGCGCACGGCGGATCTGGCGTCGGGAACCGAGCACCTGTCGATCGTTTGAGCCCCGGCCGCCTGGCGTCCGCCCCCCAGGGGGCCACGAACCGCGACCGGGGAAGCCGGATCGCGCTTCGGGCGCTAACAGGAATCGCCCCTGGCCGCTGCGCGGCCTGTCCCAGGGGACGAAGCTGGATCGGCAAGTCGCGTGAGTCGTAAACTCGTTGCATCGATTTGTCTTTGGGTTTCGCGATGAAGGAATACGCCTCGATCGAACCGCGCAGCGTCGCGTTCCTGGGCCTGGGCGTGATGGGCTATCCGATGGCCGGCCACCTGGCTCGCGCCGGGCACAGCGTCTGCGTCTACAACCGAACGGCAGCGAAATCCGCGCAATGGGCGGCCGAGTACGGCGGGCGCACGGCGGCGACGTCCGCGTGAAGCCGCCACGGGCGCAGCCGTTGTCTTCGCCTGCGTCGGCAACGACGATGACCTGCGCTCGGTGGCGCTCGGGCACCGACGGCGCCTTCGGCGGCATGGCGCCGGCGAGCGTGTTCGTCGATCACACCACCGCCTCGGCCGCGGTCGCGCGCGAGTTGACGCGCGGCGAAGGCGCGCGGCCTGGCGTTCATCGATGCGCCGGTGTCGGGCGGCCAGGCCGGCGCCGTCAATGGCGCGTTGACTGTCATGTGCGGTGGCGATGCCGCGCCGTTCGACGCGATCCAGCCGGTGGCAATGGCGTTACGCCAAGGCCGTCACGCATGATCGGCGCTCCGGGCGCCGGGCCAACTGGCCAAGATGGTCAATCAGATTTGCGTCACCGGTGTGGTTCAGGGGCTGGCCGAGGCCATTGCCTTCGGCCAGAAGGCGGGCCTGGACATGAAACTGGTGCTCGACGTGATCGGCAAGGGCGCCGCACAAAGTTGGCAGATGGACAACCGCGGCACAACGATGATCGACGACAAGTTCGATTTCGGCTTCGCGGTCGACTGGATGCGCAAGGACCTCGGCCTGGTGCTCGACGAAGCGCGCCGCAACGGCGCCCAGCTGCCGGTGACGGCGCTTGTCGACCAGTTCTACGCCGACGTGCAGGCGATGGGCGGGCGGCGCTGGGACACTTCGAGCCTGATCAAGCGCCTGAAGTGATGGCCCTGGCCGGCTGGCGAGGCGCCTCGCGCGCAGCCGGCGCCTGCCGCGTTCGCCTCAGGTCTTGGTGCCCCCGAGCGCAGCCAGCTCGGCATCGGTCAGGATGTCGAACACCCGAACCACCTTCTGCACACCCGACACACCGCGGGCCAACTCGGCCGCGCGCGCCGCTTCACGCTCGGTCACGCGGCCCATCAGGTAGACGGTGGCGCGTTCGGTGACCACCTTGAAGGCGTTGGACTGCAGGTCCTTGGCATCGACGAAGCTGGCCTTGACCATGCTCGTCAGGACGGTGTCGTTGGAGCGCGCAGTGAACGAACTCAATCCCATGACAGCCAGTTCATTGACGATCGAACGCACGCCCTCGATGCGCCCGATGCCCTGTTCGAGGGCCGTGCGGTCGGCCTCGCTGGCGACCTCGCCGGTCAGCAAGACCATGCGGTTGTAGCTGGTGACGTTGACGTGGCCGCGGTCGCCGACGGTCTCGCTGATGCGCGTGAGGGCCTTCAGCTCGATGTTCTGGTCCTCGAGCTGGGTGCCCGACGTGCGACGGTCGGTGGCCACCATCGCGGTGCCGACGGCCGCCCCGCCAACGACCACGGCGGCGCAGCCGCCGAGCAGCATGGTGTTGGCCACGGTGACCGCAGCCAGCGCGGCCAGGGCGGCGCTGCGCAGCCGCGAGGGGTTGTGCTTGTTCATGCGGAATCCTGTTCACCCAAGAGTTGGAGATCCACAGCGTCGCACAGGCAGTGCAACACCAGCGCGTGGACCTCGAAGACCCGTGCCGCGCGTTCGTGCGGCACGGCGATATGCACATCGGTCTCGCCGAGTTGTGCCGCGAGACCACCCGCGTCACGTCCGGTCAGCGCCACCACCGTCATGTCCTTGGCGTGCGCTGCCTGCACGGCCGCGGTCAGCGCAGGCGCAACGCCATTGCTGGCGATCGCCAACAACACGTCGCCCGGCGCACCGAGCGCACGCACCTCGCTGTCGGCGCCGACAGCGAGTGCCGCCAGGCCCGGTCGTTCGCGCTCGAAGCGGCCGACCATCAGCGCCGCGCCATGCTGAGCCAGCGCACCGGCGGACCCGCTGCCGCACAGCATCAACTTGCCGCCTGCCGTAATGCATCCGAGCAATGCCTGCGCGGCCGCGGCGATGGGTCTGGAGAGAGCTTCGGCGGTCTGCGACAACAAGTCGGCATTGTCGAAGAATTGCTGCTGAATGCGCTGTTCGAGCATGGGCATGGATCATATGACACGCTCTTTCGACGATCGGTTCCTGTGTGCTTCAGGCCGCGTCGAAGGCACCGCGCAGCCACTGCAGGGCGCCGCCTTCGATCGCCACGACGTCGAAGCGGCAGGGTGGCGGCACGGCGAAGCGCAGCAGGTAGTGGCGCGCCGCGAGCACCAGGCTGGCCCGCTTGGCCGCGCCGACGCTGGCCGCCGCGCCACCGTGGCGCGCATCGGTGCGCGCGCGCACCTCGACGAAGACCAGCGTGCCGTCGCGCTCGCGCAGAATCAGATCGACCTCGCCGCCGCGGGCATGCGGACCGCGTGCGACCCGATAATTGCGCTCGACCAGCGCCAGCCCCTGGCCCTGCAGGTGCGCCAGCGCTTGCGCCTCGGCCGATGTCGCCGCGCCGCTGCTTGTCGGTTGCCGCACTGCGGCGGGAGAACATCGTCGCCACCTCCGTTGCCACTGCCGCGATCATCACCCAGGCCGCCGCCGCAGCGGCGGGGGCACAGCAGTATCCCGCCGGCGCGCTCTACGTGGTGGCCACGCCGATCGGCAACCTGGCCGACCTGACGTTGCGCGCAGTGCATGTGCTCGGCCTGGTCGATGCCGTCGCCTGCGAGGACACGCGCATCGGTGGCTCGCTGCTCGGCCACCTCGGCCTGTCCAAGCCGCTGCTGGCGCTGCACCAGCACAATGAACATGCCGCCACTGCCCAGGTCCTGGTGCGGCTCGCGCGCGGCGAGCGCGTGGCCTACATCAGCGACGCAGGTACGCCGGTGGTCTCCGACCCCGGCGCCGCGCTGGTCGCTGCGGCGCAAGCGGCTGGCCACCTCACCGTGCCCGTGCCCGGCGCGAGCAGCGTGCTGGCAGCCTTGTCCGTCGCCGGCGACACCGACGCGGCAGGCTTCGCCTTCATCGGTTTCCTGTCGGCCAAGAGCGGTGAGCGCACCAGCGCGATTGCCGCGCTGACCGATCGAACGCGCGAGGCGCTGGTGCTGTTCGAGGCGCCACACCGCATCGCCGCGCTGCTCGATGCGCTGGCCGCGGCGATGCCCTCGCGGCGCGTGACCATCGGCCGCGAACTGACCAAGCAGTTCGAAACCGTGGTGACGCTCGATGCCGCGCAGGCACCGGACTGGCTTGCGGCCGACGCCAACCGTTCACGCGGCGAGTTCGTGCTGGTGCTGCATGCCGCGCCGGCCAGTGCAAGCGGCAGCGATCCGCGCCAAGCCGAAATCGAGCGCACGCTGCGTACGCTGCTGGCCGAACTGCCCCTCAAGCAGGCGGTGGCGCTGGCCGCAACGCTGACCGGCGCGCCGCGCAACCGGCTCTATGCGCAAGCCCTGGCCTGGCGCGACGCGCCAGCCGACTGAGCGGCCGGCCCGCCCTGTGCGCGGCGGCCCGGATCGAGTTGACAGTCCGTGATGAAGGGTGATGACCGTGCAGGCGGCAGCGCCGGCGCTCGACTCCTACAATGACCCGCATGATTGCCCGCGAACCCACCCTCGAACGCCTGGCCCAGGCGCAGGCGCTGTTGCTGGAGCCGTTCGGTCTGGATGACGCCAAGCTCGCGCAGGCGTTGCAGACGATCGCGGCGCACCGCATCGACGATGCCGACCTGTATTTCCAGAGCACGCGCCACGAGGGATGGAGCCTCGAAGAGGGCATCGTCAAGAGTGGCAGCTTCTCGATCGACCAGGGCGTCGGCGTGCGTGCGGTCGCCGGCGAGAAGACTGCGTTTGCCTACAGCGACGACATCTCCGAAGCCGCCCTGCAGGACGCCGCGCGCACGGTGCGAACTATTGCGGCGGCCGGGCAGAGCAAGCGCGTCAAGGTCGGCGCTCGATCGGCGGTTGTCGGCAGCCGCACGCTGTATGCCGCGACCGACCCGATCGGGACGCTGGACAGCGCGCAGAAGGTGGCTCTGCTGGAGAAGGTCGAGCGCCTCGCCCGCGCCAAGGACCCCCGCATCGTGCAGGTGATGGCCGGGCTGGCCGCCGAGTACGACGTGGTGCTGGTGGCCCGCGCCGATGGCACCCGCGCCGCCGACGTGCGACCGTTGGTGCGGCTGTCGGTCACGGTGATCGCAGAGCAGAACGGTCGCCGCGAAGTCGGCAGTGGCGGCGGTGGCGGGCGCTTCGGTCTGGGCTACTTCCAGGACGCGGTGATCGAGAGCTATGTCGCCCAGGCGGTCAATGCGGCGTTGACCAATCTCGAGGGCCGGGCGGCACCGGCCGGTGCGATGACCGTCGTGCTCGGCCCCGGCTGGCCCGGTGTGCTGTTGCACGAGGCGATCGGCCATGGCCTCGAAGGCGACTTCAACCGCAAGGGTTCCTCCGCGTTCAGCGGCCGCATCGGCCAGCGCGTCGCGGCCAAGGGCGTGACCGTGCTCGACGACGGCACGCTGCCCGATCGCCGCGGCAGCCTGAATGTCGACGATGAGGGCCATGCGACACAACGCACGGTGCTGATCGAGGACGGCATCCTGAAGGGCTACATCCAGGACACGCTGAATGCGCGCCTGATGCGCGTGAAACCCACCGGCAACGGTCGCCGCGAGAGCTATGCACACCTGCCGATGCCGCGCATGACCAACACCTACATGCTGGCCGGCAGCCGCAGTCGCGACGAGATCGTGGCCAGTCTGAAGCGCGGCCTGTACGCCACCAACTTCGGCGGCGGCCAGGTCGACATCACCAGCGGCAAGTTCGTGTTCTCCGCCAGCGAAGCGTTCTGGGTCGAGAACGGCAAGATCCAGTACCCGGTGAAGGGCGCGACGTTGATCGGCAGCGGCCCCGACTGCCTGACGCGCGTGTCGATGATCGGCAATGACCTCCAGCTCGATCCCGGCATCGGCAGCTGCGGCAAGGAAGGTCAGAGCGTGCCGGTCGGTGTCGGCCAGCCGACGCTGCGCATCGATGGGCTGACCGTCGGTGGCACGGCCTGACGGCAGCGCGCCGCCGGCGGGCCGTGCTACATTGCCCACCATGCGTCGCGCCGCCCCGTTTTACTTCGGCTACTTTTGGTTCTCGCCCCCCCCGGTGGCTCGAGAGGCAAGCGCCTAAGCAAGACAAGCGCAACGCACTCAAAAGACCGCCGGCAGCCCCGGCGGTTTTTTGTTGCCCGTTCGATTCACGACCTTCGACAGGAGAAACCGCATGAGTCCCAAACAGCAAGGCCACGCCGGCAGCGGCACCGACGGCGGGCATGGCTATGCGCTCAGCGAGAAGACCAGCCAGACCGACGACCAGCGCATCAAGGACGTGACGCCGCTGCCGCCGCCCGAGCACCTGATCCGCTTCTTTCCCATCGCCGGCACGCCGGTGGAAACACTGATCGGCAGCACGCGCGAAGCGATCCGCCGCATCCTCAACGGCCGGGACGACCGGCTGCTGGTGGTGATGGGGCCGTGCTCGATCCACGACCCGGTGGCGGCGCTGGAGTACGCCCGCAAGCTCAAGGCCGAACGGGCCCGCCACGCCGACACGCTCGAGGTGGTGATGCGGGTGTACTTCGAAAAGCCGCGCACCACGGTCGGCTGGAAAGGCCTGATCAATGACCCCTACCTCGACGAGAGCGTACCGAATCGACGAGGGGCTGCGCATCGCGCGACAGCTGCTGGTCGACATCAACCGGGTGGGCGTGCCGGCGGCCAGCGAGTTCCTCGACACCATCAGCCCGCAGTACATCGGCGACCTGATCGCCTGGGGTGCGATCGGCGCGCGTACCACCGAGAGCCAGGTCCACCGCGAACTGGCCTCGGGGCTCTCGGCGCCGATCGGCTTCAAGAATGGCACCGACGGCAACCTCAAGATCGCCGATCGACGCCATCCAGGCCGCTTCAAGGCCGCACCACTTCCTGTCGGTGCACAAGAACGGCCAGGTCGCGATCGTCGAGACCAAGGGCAACAAGGACTGCCACGTCATCCTGCGCGGCGGCAAGGCGCCGAACTACGACGCCGCGAGCGTCGCCGCGGCATGCAAGGAGATCGAAGCGGCCAAGCTGCCTTGCCGCCTGATGGTGGACTTCAGCCACGCCAACTCGAGCAAGCAGTACGAACGGCAGATCGATGTGGCGCGCGATGTCGCGGCACAGCTGGCGGCCGGCACGCGCTGCATCTTCGGCGTGATGGTCGAGAGCCACCTGGTCGCCGGTGCGCAGAAGTTCAGCGCCGGCAAGGACGACCCGGCCGCGCTCGCCTATGGCCAGAGCATCACCGACCCCTGTCTGGGCTGGGACCAGTCGCTCGAGGTGCTGAACGTCCTCAGCGATGCGGTCAAGGCCCGGCGCAACGCCTAGCGGGTGGAGCCACGGGCGGCCGAACGGTCGCGGGGGCCGCGCTCTCAGTGCGACGGCTCGTCGCCCTGCGAACGCGCGAGCCGTTCGCTCTTCCAGTAGACGTCACCACCGCCGAGGCCATCGAGATTGGCGCGGTTGAGCACGCGCGCCAGAACGAACAGCAGGTCGGACAGGCGGTTGAGGTACTGCCGCGGCGCGGCGTTGACCTTCTCGTGCGCCGCCAGCCCGACCACCGCGCGCTCGGCGCGGCGGGCCACGGTGCGGCTGACATGAGCCAGCGCGGCACTGCGCGTGCCGGCGGGCAGGATGAACTCGGCCAGCGGCGGCAACGTGGCGTTGTAGTGCGCCAACGCGTCATCGAGGCGGAGCACCGCGTCGGCCTTCAGCAACTCGAGGCCGGGGATCGACAACTCGCCGCCGAGGTTGAACAACTCATGCTGGATCACGACCAGCAGCTCGCGGACGTCGGCGGGCAGTGGCTCGGCCAGCAGCACGCCGATGCCCGAGTTCAATTCGTCGACATCGCCCATGGCATGCACCCGCAGCGCGTCCTTCGGCACCCGCGTGCCATCGCCCAAGCCGGTGGTGCCGTCGTCACCGGTGCGGGTCGCAATCTGGGTCAGTCGTCGTCCCATCGTGACCGGGATTGTGCAGGAGTGGCCCGAGAGGCCGTAGCCGCCAACCCGGCCGCCTGCTAGCCTTGGGCTTTCGTCATCGAGTTCACGGAGGACCCATGCGCTACCAAGTGATCGTCCTGTTGCCGGGCAGTGAAGAGATTACGCTGCGCGCCGCAGACGCACTGACCGCTGAAGCCGCACGCAAGTGGCTCGACCAGGAGTTCGAGCGCCTGAAATGCGTGCCGACACGGCCGACCGGCAAGGTGCTGCTCGCCGACAAGTTGCTGGCCATCGCGGAGGCAGCGACCGCGCAGGGTTTCGCCGACGCAGCGTGGGCCAACGACTACGCCCGCGCTGCCGCCGGCGCACTGAACCGGCCGTTGATACGCGTGGACGTGGCGGCTGCCACGATCGGTTCCTGACCTGCACCCGCGGGGCCTCGGCGCGAGTCACGCGCGTTCGCCATCGAATCCCTAGAATCGGCCTGGCCGCTGCTTCGGAGCACGATGATGAATGCACCCCACGAATTGCCGTTGCGCCCGGACCTGCGCCTCGTGCCTGCTGCAATGCTCGGCGCCTTGCGCGCGAGATTCGGTGAGCGCTGCTCGACGGCTCCGGCCGTCTGCGAGCAGCACGGCCGCGACGAGTCGCCCTTTCCGGTGACGCCGCCCGAGGTGGTGGTTTTCTGCCACAGCACCGATGAGGTGGCGGCCGTGCTGCGCTTGGCGCACGAACACGCGACACCGGTCATTCCGTTCGGCACCGGTTCGTCGCTCGAGGGCCATTTGCTGGCGGTGCAGGGTGGCGCCAGCGTCGATGTGTCGGCGATGACGCAGATCGTGCGCCTGAACCCCGAAGACCTGACGGTGACCGTGCAGGCCGGTGTGACACGCGAGCAGCTGAACCGCGAAATCAAGGACACAGGGCTGTTCTTTCCCATCGACCCCGGCGCCAATGCCAGCCTGGGCGGCATGGCCGCCACGCGCGCGAGCGGCACGAACGCGGTGCGCTACGGCACGATGCGCGAGAACGTGCTCGGCCTGACCGTCGTCACGGCCACCGGCGAGGTCATCCGCACCGGCACGCGGGCGCGCAAGTCCAGCGCCGGCTACGACCTGACGCGGCTGTTCGTCGGCAGCGAGGGCACGCTCGGCGTCATCACCGAGGTCACGCTCAAGCTGTACCCGCTGCCCGAGGCGGTGAGCGCGGCGATCTGCCATTTCCCCGACATCGCCGGCGCGGTCAACGCCACGATCCAGCTGATCCAGGTGGGCGTACCCATCGCACGCTGCGAACTGCTCGACGTCAACGCGGTACGCGCGGTGAATGCGCAGAGCAAGCTCGGCCTGCGCGAGGCGCCGATGCTGCTGATGGAGTTCCACGGCAGCGCCGCCAGTGTGAAGGAGCAGGCCGAAACCGTGCAGGCGATCGCCTCGGAACTGGGCGGCGAGAACTTCGAATGGGCCAGCACGCCGGAGGAACGCTCACGCCTGTGGACGGCGCGGCACAAGGCCTATTTCGCCGGCATGCAGATGAGTCCGGGCTGCAGGACCGTGACCACCGACACCTGCGTGCCGATCTCGCGCCTGGCCGAGATCATCGAAGCCTCGGTGGCCGAGGCCGATGCCTGCGGACTGCCGTACTACATCGTCGGCCATGTCGGCGACGGCAACTTCCATCTGGCCTATCTGGTGAAGGACGGCGACGCCGCGCAGCGTGCGGTGGCCGAAGACCTGAGCCAGCGCATGGTGCAGCGCGCCATCGCGCTCGAAGGCACGTGCACCGGCGAGCACGGCATCGGCTTGCACAAGATGGGCTTCCTGGTGGACGAGGCCGGCGCGGGCGCGGTGGAGATGATGCGCCAGATCAAGCGTGCGCTCGACCCGAAGAACATCATGAATCCGGGGAAGATCTTCGCGTTCTGAAGGTGCAGCTCAGGCGGCCGGCGCCTGCCAGGCTCCAGCGCTTGCTGACGTCGCCCGATGCATTCACGCTCTCGAGCTGCACGCCGAAGCCCCACAGCCGCGCGACGTGCTTCAGCACTTCCTGCGCGGTATCGTCCAGCGGACGGTCGTTGTGCTGGGTGTGGCGCAGGGTCAGCGCGCGGTCGCCGCGCAGGTTGACATTCCAGACCTGGATATTGGGCTCGCGCGAGCCGAGGTCGTACTGGTGTGCCAGCGCCTCGCGCACGCGACGGTACCCGGCGTCGTCGTGGATCGCGCTGACCTCGAGTTCGTCGTCGTTCTCGTCGTCGACGATCGCGAACAGCCGCAACTCGCGCATCAGCCTGGGGCTGAGGTACTGGCCGACGAAGCTCTCGTCCTTGAAGTTGTGCATCGCATGGTGCAGCGCGGGCAGCCAGGGCGTGCCGGCGATGGCGGGGAACCAGGCGCGGTCCTCGTCGGTCGGCGAGTCGCAGATGCGCTTGATGTCGGTGTACATCGCAAAGCCCAGCGCGTAGGGGTTGATGCCGCTGTAGCCGCGGTCGCCGACGCGCGGCTGATGGATCACGTTGGTATGCGACTTCAGCCACTCGATCATCACGCCGTCGGTCAGCCAGCCGTCGTCATACATGGTGTTGAGCAGCGTGTGGTGCCAGAACGTGGCCCAGCCTTCGTTCATCACCTGCGTCTGGCGCTGCGGATAGAAGTACTGCGCCACCTTGCGCACGATGCGCACCACTTCGCGTTGCCACGGCTCGAGCAGCGGCGCGTGCTTCTCGACGAAGTAGAGGATGTTTTCCTGCGGCTCCTCGGGGAAGCGCTTGGCTTCGGGGGCGCCACCGTCCTTGTCGGCACGCCGTGGCAGCGTGCGCCACAGGTCATTGACTTGCTGCTGCGCGTAGTGCTCGCGATCCTTGCGCTCGGCCAGCTCCTGCGCCAGCGACTTGCGGCTCGGACGCCGGTACCGGTCCACCCCGTGGTTGGCCAGCGCATGGCACGAGTCGAGCAGCGACTCCACCGCTTCCAGGCCGTGGCGCTCCTCGCACTCGGCGATGTAGTTCCTCGCGTAGACCAGGTAGTCGATGATCGACGACGCGTCGGTCCACATGCGAAACAGGTAATTGCCCTTGAAGAAGCTGTTGTGGCCGTACGCGGCATGGGCGATCACCAGCGCCTGCATCGCCATCGTGTTCTCCTCCATCAGGTAGCTGATGCAGGGATTGCTGTTGATGACGATCTCGTAGGCCAGTCCCATCGTGCCGCGCTTGTAGTTCTTCTCGGTGGCGATGAACTCCTTGCCGTAGCTCCAATGACGGTAGTTGACCGGCATGCCGACGCTGGCATAGGCGTCCATCATCTGCTCGGCGGTGATGATCTCGAGCTGGTTCGGGTAGGTGTCCAGCCCGAAGCGCGCCGCGGTTTCGCGGATCACGCGGTGGTACTCCTCGATCAGATCGAAGGTCCAGTCGCTCGGCCCGGGCAGCCTCGCCGCCGGGCGCGGGCCAGCGGGCAACGGTTCATGCAAGCCCTTGAGTTTTCTCTTCATGCCGCGCGAGGCTCGACGCCTTCTTTCTTGAACAGGTCGCGGAACACCGGGTAGATCTGCGATGCCTCGGTGGCCTTGCGCATCGCGAACTGCGGCACCACCCCGACCAGCTGCGCGTACTCCTGCCACAGGTTCTGTTCTTCTTCGGCCACCTGCACGTAGGCGAAGTAGCGCGTCATCGGCAGGATCTTCTCGGCCAGCAACTCACGGCAACGCCCGCTGTCGTGGTGCCAGTTGTCGCCATCGCTGGCCTGAGCGCCGTAGATGTTCCACTCGCTCGGGCTGTAGCGCGCGCGGATGATCTCCTCCATCAGCACCAGGGCGCTTGACACGACGGTGCCGCCCGTTTCGGTGGCATGGAAGAAGTTCTGTTCGTCGACCTCGGCGGCCTGCGTGTGGTGGCGGATGAAGACGATGTCGATCTTGTCGTAGTGTCGCGTCAGGAACAGGTACAGCAGGATGAAGAACCGCTTGGCCAGGTCCTTGCGGCTTTCGTCCATCGAGCCGGACACGTCCATCAGGCAGAACATCACCGCCTTGGAGGTCGGCACCGGCACGCGCACGCGGTTGCGGAAGCGCAGGTCGATCGGGTCGAGGAAGGGGATGCGGGCGACCCGTGCACGCAAGTCGGCGATGCGCGTTTCGAGCCCGGTGATCTTCAGGCGAGAAACGGCGTCACCGACCGGCGCATCGCGCAACAGGGCGTCGAGTTCTTCTTCCAGTTCGCGCAGTTCGCGCCGTGCGGCGGCACCGATCGCAATCCGGCGGCCGATCGCACCACGCAGCGAGCGCACCACATGCAGGTTGGTGGGCGTGCCATCGCTGGTGAAGCCGGCGCGATGGCTCTTCCACTCCGGCGTCTCGGCCAGTTGCGTGCGCACCAGGTGGGGCAGCGCCAGGTCCTCGAAGAAGACCTGCATGAACTCCTCCTTGGACAGCGTGAAGACGAAGTCGTCGTCACCCTCGCCGGAATCGCTGGCCTGGCCCTTCCCGCCCTGGCCGCCTGAGCCCCCTTTGGGCCGTTCGATGCGGTCGCCGCGCACGTACTCCTTGTTGCCGGGGTGGACCATTTCTCGCGTGCCGCCTTGACCGTGGTGGAACACCGGCTGGGAAATGTCCTTCCTCGGGATGTTGACGTCCTCGGCGCGCTCGATGTCGCGGATGCCGCGGCCGTCGACCGCGCGCTTCACCGCCTCGCGGATCTGTTCCTTGTAGCGGCGCAGGAAGCGCTCGCGGTTGCCGATCGACTTGTTCTTGCCGGATAGCCGCCGATCGATGATGGACTGCAGCACGGTCTTGTCCTCAGCTTGACTTGCGCACCCGCAGGTACCACTCGCACAGCAGGCGAACCTGCTTGGCCGTATAGCCCTTGGCCACCATGCGGGTGACGAAGTCCTCGTGCTTCTTGGCCTCGTCCGCGCTGGCCTTGGCATTGAAGCTGATCACCGGCAGCAACTCCTCGGTGTTGGAGAACATCTTCTTCTCGATCACCGTGCGCAGCTTCTCGTAGCTGGTCCACACCGGGTTGTTGCCGTGGTTGTTGGCGCGCGCGCGCAGCACGAAATTGACGATCTCGTTGCGGAAGTCCTTCGGGTTGGCGATGCCGGCGGGCTTCTCGATCTTCTCGAGTTCGGCATTCAACGCACTGCGATCGAAGACCTCGCCGGTGTCGGTGTCGCGGTACTCGTGGTCCTGGATCCAGTAATCCGCGTACGTGACATAGCGGTCGAAGATGTTCTGGCCGTACTCGCTGTAGCTCTCCAGGTAGGCGGTCTGGATCTCCTTGCCGATGAACTCGGCATAGCGGGTGGCCAGGTGCTCCTTGATGAAGCCGAGGTACTTCTCCTCGAGTTCCTTCGGGAATTGCTCGCGCTCGATCTGCTGTTCGAGCACGTACATCAGGTGCACCGGGTTGGCCGCCACTTCCTGGCTGTCGAAGTTGAAGACCTTGGAGATGATCTTGAACGCGAAGCGCGTCGAGATGCCGCTCATGCCCTCGTCGACGCCCGCGTAGTCGCGGTACTCCTGGTAGCTCTTGGCCCGCGGGTCGGTGTCCTTCAGGTTCTCGCCGTCGTAGACCAGCATCTTCGAGTACAGCGACGAGTTCTCCGGCTCCTTCAGCCGCGTGAGCACCGCGAACTGGCTCATCATCTTCAGCGTGCCCGGCGCGCACTTGGCCTCGGCCAGCGACGAGTTGCGGATCAGCTTCTCGTAGATCTTGACCTCTTCCGACACCCGCAGGCAGTACGGCACCTTGACGATGTAGATGCGGTCGAGGAAGGCCTCGTTGTTCTTGTTGTTGCGGAACGCCTTCCACTCGCTCTCGTTGCTGTGCGCCAGCACGATGCCGTCGAAGGGGATGGCGCCGAAGCCCTCGGTGCCCTTGAAGTTGCCCTCCTGGGTGGCCGTCAGCAACGGGTGCAGCACCTTGATCGGCGCCTTGAACATCTCGACGAATTCCAGCAGGCCCTGGTTGGCGAGGCACAGACCGCCCGAGTAGCTGTAGGCATCGGGGTCGTCCTGCGCATAGGTCTCGAGCTTGCGGATGTCGACCTTGCCGACCAGTGACGAGATGTCCTGGTTGTTCTCGTCGCCCGGCTCGGTCTTGCTGACACCGATCTGCTTCAGGATCGACGGGTGGCGCCTGACGACCTTGAACTGGCGGATGTCGCCGCCGTACTCGTCGAGTCGCTTGACGGCCCATGGCGACAGGATGCGGTTGAGGTAGCGGCGCGGTACGCCGTATTCCTTTTCGAGGATCGGCCCGTCTTCGACCGCGCTGAACAGCCCGAGCGGCGATTCGTTGACCGGCGAGCCCTTGATCGCATAGAACGGCACGTCCTGCATCAACTGCTTCAGCCGCTCGGCGATCGAACTCTTGCCGCCGCCGACCGGCCCGAGCAGATAGAGGATCTGCTTCTTCTCCTCGAGTCCCTGCGCGGCATGGCGGAAGTACGACACCACCTGCTCGATGGCATCTTCCATGCCGTAGAACTCGGCGAACGCCGGGTAGATCTTGATGATCTTGTTGGCGAAGATGCGCGACAGCCGCGGGCTCGTTGCGGGTGTCGACCATCTGCGGCTCACCGATCGCCTTGAGCATGCGCTCGGCGGCGGTGGCGTAGGCCAGCGGGTTCTTCTTGCACTCGTCGAGATACTCTTCGAGCGAGAGTTCCTCTTCGCGCGTGCGCTCGAAGCGTGCGGTGAAACTGCTGATCACGTCCATGTGCGGACCTCCATCAAGGGACTCGGCACCGGCAAGCAACAAGCCTGCCGCTGTCTGGGAAGTTCTGATGCAGTCCCGGCTTGACGGGCCCAGGCGGCATCAGAGCTTTCCGATCCTCGAGGACATGAATCGCGCGCTATCTTGTCTCCAGCAAGGCCAAAAGCGACATCGGGTCAATACCCAGGGCGCGCCGGTTTTCGCCAGCATTTCACAGCCAATGGCCGAATGTCCTCCCTCAACGTGGCAGCGCCCGTCCGGCTGACACGCGCTGCCGTGTTTCTATGGCGTGACGGTGCGCATGGCAAGCATCACCCGTCACGATGTTGTACACGCCACGAAGACCCTGCAGCGGCCGTGAAAGTTCCGGCATCGATGCAGGCGTCGTCGATCAACCATCGATCAACGCCGGATCCCAGGCGTGGACCGTCTGCCGCTGCTCACCGAGCTTCTCGATGCAGACGTGCATCGTGTCGCCGGGCTTCAGGTACACCGGGTTCGGCTTGATGCCCATGCCGACACCCGGCGGCGTGCCGGTGGTGATCAGGTCGCCGGGCTCGAGGGTCATGAAGCGGCTCAGGTAGCTGACGATCTGGGCCGCGCCGAAGATCATCGTCTTGGTGCTGCCGTTCTGGTAACGGTGGCCATTGACCTCCAGCCACATCGACAGGTTCTGCGGGTCACCGACCTCGTCGGACGTCACCAGCCACGGACCGATCGGACCGAAGGTGTCGCAGCCCTTGCCCTTGTCCCACTGGCTGCCGCGCTCGAGCTGGAATTCGCGCTCGGAGACATCGTTGACGACGCAGTAGCCGGCCACGTGCGCCGGGGCCTCGGACTCCGACACATAGCGCGCGCGGCTGCCGATCACGATGCCCAGCTCGACCTCCCAGTCGGCCTTGACCGAGCCCTGCGGCAGCACCACCGGGTGGTTGGCCCCCACCGCGCAGCCCACCGTCTTCATGAAGACGATCGGCTCCTTCGGGATCGGCATGTTCGATTCGGCCGCGTGATCGGCGTAGTTCAGGCCGATGGCGATGAATTTCGTCATCCCGGTCCACGGCACCGCGAGCCGACCCTGCGGCACGACCGGCAACGCCTCGGGGTCGAGCCCGCGCAGCGCGGCCAGCGCGGCAGGGGCGAGCGTGGCGGCCGTGATGTCGGGCAGCAGCGCCGACAGGTCGCGCACGCGGCCGTTGGCGTCGAGCAGGCCGGGTTTTTCGTGGCCCTTGGGGCCGTGACGAAGCAGTTTCATGGGGTGGTGTCCTCGGTTGGGGAAAATCAGTTCGACCAGCCGCCGTCGACGATCTGGGTCGTGCCGGTGGTGAAGGCCGATTCATCGCTGGCCAGGTAGACGGCCAGCGCCGCGATCTCTTCGGCGCGGCCAAGGCGGCCCATCGGCTGGCGCGCGACATAGCTGGCCTCGACCTGCGCCAGCGTCTGGCCGCTGGCCTGGGCGCCGGCGGCGATGCGATCGCGCAGCGAGGGCGATTCCACGGTGCCGGGGCAAATGGCGTTGCAGCGGATGCCCTTGGCGACGAAGTCCGCCGCCACCGACTTGGTCAGGCCGATCACCGCGGCCTTGGTGGCGCCATAGACGAAGCGGTTGGGCGCGCCCTTGATGCTGCCGGCCACCGAGGCCATGTTGATGATCGAGCCCCCGCCCTGGCCGCCGTTGTTGGCCAGCATCGCGGGCAGGAAGGCCTTGATCAGCCGGAATTGCGAGCGCACGTTCAGGTCGAAGCCGAATGCCCATTCGTCCTCGGTGCAGTCGAGCACCGTGCCGGCATGCACGAAACCCGCGCCGTTGAACAGCACATCGATGGCGCCAACCGCCTGCGCGGCTGCGACGATGGCCGCGCCGTCGGTCACGTCGAGCACGCGCGTGGTGCAACCGGTTTCGGCAGCCAGGCTTTGCAGCAGCGCGGCGTTGATGTCGGTGGCGATCACGCGGGCGCCCTCGCGAACGAAGGCCACCGCGGTGGCGCGGCCGATACCCTGGCCGGCAGCGGTGAGGAAGGCGGTCTTGCCCGCCAGACGGGAAGTGGGGGTCATGGGGTTGCGTGGCTCCTGTGGGATTGTGTCGCCGTCATCGCAGGTGGGTCACGCCGCGTCGAGCGTCGCAGCCACGCCGCGCTCGCGCAGGCTGCGCAGGGCCGGCACCAGCGCATCGACCAGCCGCGGCTCGCCGGCCAGGTCGCCGAACACCGGCGCGCAGTGGGTCAGGCGCTCGACGCGGGCTCTCGGGTCGGGCAGCGCATCGGCGTCGCGCAGCAGCGCCTGCAGCATCGGCGCCAGCGGATCGTCGATCGCGTAGTCGTTGCCGGCCTCGTCGCGGCCGCGCAGGAAGTGCAGCCAGGCGGCCAGCGCCAGCGCCAACCGGGCGATCGGCGCACCGGCCGCCAGCCGGTCGCGCACGGTGCCGAGCAGGCGCTGCGGAATCTTCTGCGAGCCGTCCATCGCGATCTGTGCACACCGGTGCGCAAGCGCCGGATTGGCGAATCGCTGCAGCAGGCGGGCGCGATAACCAGGCGGCACGGCCAGACCCGTCAGCGTCGGTTCGACCTCGTCGCGCAGCATCGCGTCGATGTAGCGGCGCAACGCCGGCTGCGCCATCGCGATGTCGACGGTCGTCCAACCTGCCACCACGCCGAGGTACGCCAGCGCCGAATGCGCGCCATTGACCATGCGCAGCTTCAGCCGCTCCCAGGCCGCGACCTCGTCGTGCGTCGCGACGTAGCGCACGCCCGGCCAATCGGGACGGCCGGCAGCGAAGCGGTCCTCGACCACCCAGTCGATGAACGGCTCGGCCACCACCGGCCAGGCATCGTGCACGCCGAGCGCGGCGGCGATGCGCTCGCGGTCGCTGTCCGTCGTGCGCGGCACGATGCGATCGACCATGCTGCACGGGAAGGTGCAGTGGGTGCCGATCCAGCCGACCAGCGCGGCGGGGCCCTGCCGCTCGGCCAGCGCCAGCACGCGACGGCGCAGCACGTGGCCGTTGGACGGCAGGTTGTCGAGCGAAAGCAGCGTCACCGGCCCGAGCCCGCGCGCATGGCGCAACGACAGCCCTTGCAGGATCAGGCCCACGGCACTGTCGGGCGCGTCGCTGGCGTAGGCCTTCTCGGTCACGGTCAGGCTGACGATGCGCGTGGGCTCATCCGCAATGCGCTGCGCGATCGCTGCACCGCCGTCATCGGCCACCAGCGCCTCGAGCACGCTGCCGACGACGTGCAGCCGCTCGCCGTCGCCATCGCGCAGCGCCAGCGTGTACAGGCCCCGTTGCGGCGCCAGCGCGTCGCGCGTGTCGGGATGGCGCAGTGAAACGCCAGCAATGCCCCAGTCGGGTGCGCCTCCGGCGTCGAGCGCAGCGTCGGTGTACGCAGCCAGGTGCGCGCGCACGAAGGCCCCCAACCCCAGATGCACGATGCCGCATCGCAGGGCCGCGCGGTCGTAGGTCGGGCGCTGCACCGCCGCCGGCAATGCGCCGAGTGTCGAAGGATGCAGCCGCATCACCAGTGCCATAGCGTGCCGTCGTGCTGCAGCCGGTTGACCGGCAGGTAGGCGCGCTGGTACGGGTACTTCGCGGCCAGTGCCTCGTCGATCTCGACGCCGTGGCCCGGCACTTCCCCGGGGTGCATGTAGCCACCCTCGAAGGTGTAGGCATGCGGGAACACCGCGTCGGTCTCGTCGGTGTGGCGCATGTACTCCTGGATGCCGAAGTTGGGCACCCACAGGTCGAAGTGCAGCGCCGCGCCCATGCACACCGGCGACAGGTCCGTCGCGCCGTGCGAGCCGGTGCGCACCTGGTACAGCGACGCGAGGTCGGCGATGCGGCGCAGATGCGTGATGCCGCCGGCATGGACCACCGTCGCGCGGATGTAGTCGATCAGCTGGTTCTCGATCAGGCCCTTGCAATCCCAGATGGTGTTGAACACCTCGCCGACGGCCAGCGGCGTCGTGGTGTGCTGGCGGATCAGGCGAAAGGCGTCCTGGTTCTCGGCCGGCGTCGCATCTTCCATCCAGAACAGGCGGTGGGGCTCGAGGTCCTTGCCCAGCCGCGCGGCCTCGATCGGCGTCAGCCGGTGGTGCACATCGTGCAGCAGGTGGATATCGGGACCCACCGCCGCGCGCACCGCCTCGAACAGCCTGGGCGTGTGCGCCAGGTACTTGTGCGTGGCCCAGTCGTGCTCGGAAGGCAACGACGCGTCGGCCGGCTCGTAGAACAGCGTGCCACGGCCGACGCCGTACACCTTCTCCAGCCCCGGCACGCCGCTCTGCGCCCGGATCGCCTGGTAGCCCATGGCCTTGTAGCGCAGCACCTCGTCGACCGTCTGCTCGAGGTCGCGCCCGTTGGCATGGCCATAGACCAGCACGCGCGAGCGGCTGGCGCCGCCGAGCAACTGGTACAGCGGCAGCCCGGCGGCCTTGGCCTTCAGGTCCCACAGCGCCGTATCCACCGCCGCGATCGCGCTCATCGTCACCGGCCCGCGGCGCCAGTACGCGCCGCGGTACAGGTACTGCCAGATGTCTTCGATCTGGTGCGCGTCGCGGCCGATCAGGCACGGGACCACATGGTCGGTGAGGTAGCTCGCGACCGCCAGTTCGCGGCCGTTGAGCGTCGCGTCACCGAGCCCGGTGAGGCCCTGGTCGGTCTCGATCTTCAAGGTCACGAAGTTGCGACCGGGGCAACAGACGATGACGCGGGCGTCGGTGATCTTCATGCTGACCCGTGCGAATCAAGGGCAGATGCCAATGGCCCCCTGTGTTGCAGGGAAATATCTTCGTCAGTAAAAGGCGCGTTCTTTCGACCCTGCCCGGAGCCCGCCGTGCCGACGACCCCGCCACGCAAGACCGCCGCCGACTTCGACCCCGAAGTGCTGCAGCTCTTTGACCAGTACGTTCATGGTCGGCTCGACCGCCGCGGCTTTCTCGACCGCGCCGCGCGCGTTGCCGCCGCCAGCGGCACCACCGCGGCCGCCCTGCTCGCCGCGCTGAGCCCGAATTTCGCGGCCGCGCAAAAGGTGTCGCCCACCGATGCGCGCCTGAAGAACGAATTCATCGAGTTCGCCTCGCCTGCCGGCAACGGCAAGGTGCGCGCGCTCGTGTCGCGCCCGGCGCAGGCCGCCGGCGCGCTGCCGGCGGTGCTGGTGATCCACGAGAACCGCGGCCTCACCCCGCACATCGAAGACATTGCACGCCGGCTGGCCCTGGACAACTTCATCGCCGTCGCGCCAGACGCCCTCTTCACGCAAGGCGGCTACCCCGGCAATGAGGACAAGGCGCGCGAGCTGTTCGCCAAGCTCGACCCGGCCAAGACACGCGAAGACTTCGTCGCCGCCGCCAACCATGCGCGCACCCTTGCCGGCAGCAATGGCAGGCTCGGCGCCGTGGGCTTCTGCTGGGGCGGCGGCATCGTCAACCTGATCGCCACCCGCGTGCCCGAGCTCGCCGCCGGCGCGCCGTTCTATGGCCCGGCCGCGCCGCTGGACAAGGTCGGTGCGATCAAGGCCGAGTTGCTGCTCGCGTTTGCCGAAAACGACACCTGGGTCAACCCTTCGTGGCCGCCCTACGAAGCCGCACTGAAGGCCGCCGGCGTGCGGTTCGAGGCCTACACCTACCCCGGCACGCAACATGGCTTCAACAACGACACCACGCCGCGCTTCGACGAGGCAGCGGCGAAGTTGGCCTGGGGACGGACGTTGGCGTTGTTCAATCGCACGTTGCGGGTCTGAGGTTCTTCGCCGGGGCAGCCCTGAGCGGGCCGAGGCGCAGGCCGGCCCGCGGATGTCGCCCGCACACCGAACCAAGCACGCCGCGCATCACATCACCGCCCCAAGCTGCCAAGGCACGAACTCGTTCTGCCCGTAGCCATGCAGCTCGCTCTTGGTCTTGCGGCCTGACGCGGTGTCGAGGATCAGCCTGAAGATGCGCTCGCCCGCCGCGTCGACCGAGTCGACGCCTTCGACGATGCCGCCGCAGTCGATGTCGATGTCGTCCTGCTGCTTGGTCCACAACGCGGTGTTGGTGGACAGCTTCAGCGACGGGCTCGGCGCGCAGCCGTAGGCCGAGCCGCGGCCGGTGGTGAAGCAGATCAGGTTGGCGCCGCCGGCGACCTGGCCGGTGGCCGATACCGGGTCGTAGCCCGGGGTGTCCATGTAGACGAAGCCGCGGGCGGTGACGGGTTCGGCGAACTCGACCACGTCGACCAGATTGGTGGTGCCGCTCTTGGCGATCGCGCCGAGCGACTTTTCGAGGATCGTCGTCAGGCCACCCGCCTTGTTGCCGGCCGAGGGGTTGTTGTCCATCGACATGCGGTTGCGTGCCGTGTACTGCTCCCACCAGGCGATGCGGGCGAGCAGCTTGTCGGCCACCTGTTGGCTGACCGCGCGGCGCGTCAGCAGGTGCTCGCCGCCGTAGATCTCGGGCGTCTCGCTGAGGATCGCGGTGCCGCCGTGGCGCACCAGGCGGTCGACGGCGGCACCGAGCGCCGGATTCGCGGTGATGCCCGAGTACCCATCGCTGCCGCCGCACTGCAGGCCGACGGTGAGGTGGCGTGCCGGCACCGGCTGGCGCTTGACGCGGTTGGCCTCGGGCAGCAACTGCCGGATCAGTTCGACACCGCGGGCGACGGTCTTGGCGGTGCCGCCGGTGTCCTGGATGTTGAAGGTGACCAGGCGGGCGCCTTCCTGCAAGCCTTCCTGCGCGACCAGGCCCTGGATCTGGTTGGTCTCGCAGCCGAGGCCGACCACCAGCACCGCGGCGAAGTTCGGGTGCCTGGCATAGCCGCCGAGCGTGCGCCGCAGCACGCGCAGCTCTTCGCCCTCGCTGTCGGTGGCGCAGCCCATGCCGTGCGTCAGCGCGACGACGCCATCGACGTTCGGAAAGGCGGCCAGCGCCTCGGGGTGGATGTCGCGGCGGAACTGGTCGGCGATCGCGCGCGCGGCCGTCGCCGAGCAGTTCACGCTGGTCAGCACGCCGATGTAGTTGCGCGTGGCGACGCGGCCGTCGCCGCGCACGATGCCGTCGAAGGTGGCGGGTTCGGCGACGTAGGCCGTGGGCTGTGCGCCAGCGCCGGGCTCGTGTGCGCGCGCGAACTCGGCGAAGGCCAGGTTGTGGGTGTGCACGTGCTGGCCGGGGGCGATCGCCTGCGTGGCATGGCCGATCACCTGGTTGTAGCGGCGCACCGGCTCGCCCACTGCAATCGCGCGGGTCGCGACCTTGTGGCCGGGCGGCACCAGGCCGGCGACGGTGAGGCCCTCGGCGGCGACGGTCGTGCCGCCGAGCAATTGACGGCGGGCGATGACGACGTTGTCGGCGGGGTGGATGCGGATCACGGGATCGGTGTTCATGGCGCTTGCAGAGGACATCGTTCAGTTGGACATGCCGCCGTCGGCGATCATCACGCTGCCGGTGGTGAACGCGGCTTCGTCGCTGGCCAGGTAGACCGCCAGTGCAGCGATCTCGTCGGCGGTGCCGAGCCGGCCCATCGGCTGGCGTGCGACGAACATCGCCTTGACCTCGGCCTCCGATTTGCCGCTCGACCGGGCCTGCGCGGCGATGCGTTGCTTCAGCGACGGCGAGTCGACCGTGCCGGGGCAGATCGCGTTGCAGCGCACGCGCTGGGTCACGAAGTCGGCCGCCACCGCCTTGGTCAGGCCGATGACCGCGGCCTTGCTCGCGGCATAGACGAAGCGGTTGGGCACGCCCTTGACGCTGCCGGCGACCGAGGCGATGTTGACGATCGAGCCGCCGCCCTGCGCCAGCATGCCGGGCAGGAAGGCGCGGATCGTCCGCGCCATCGAGCGCGCGTTGAGGTCGAACGCGAGGTCCCAGTCGGCCTCGCTGTAATCGAGCACGGTGCCGGCATGCACGACACCGGCGGCGTTGAACAGCACCTGGATGTCACCGACTTCGCGGGCGGTGGCCGCGATCGCCGCGGCGTCGGTCACGTCGAGGATGCGCACGCTGGCGCCGCACTCGCGCGCCAGTGCATCCAGGCCGGCCTGGTCGACATCGGTGGCGATCACGCGGGCGCCTTCGCGCGCGAAGGCCAGCGCGGTGGCGCGGCCGATGCCGTGCGCGGCCGCGGTCAGGAAGGCCGTCTTGCCGGCAAGGCGGGGGGGCATGGTGCTCGCTCCTCGGTTCGGGTTGAATTCAGCGGATCTCGCTGCGCTCGACGGCGCGGCGCTCGATCTCGGGCCACAGCCATTCGATGCCCAGGCCGGGCGTGTCGGGCACGATGGCGTGGCCGTCTTCGATGGCCATGCGGCTCGACGCCACGGCGTCGAGTTGCGGGATGTACTCGACCCACGACGCGCTCGGCGCCGCCGCCGTCAGGCTGACGTGCAGTTCCATCAGGAAGTGCGGCGCCACCATCAGGTTGTGGCACTCCGCCAGGTGCGCCACCTTCAGCCACGGCGTGATGCCGCCGATGCGTGCGACATCGACCTGCAGGATCGACGCCGCGCCCTGCTGCACATAGGCCGCGAACTGGCTCGGCGAGTACAGCGATTCGCCGACGGCGATCGGGATCTCGCTCGCCGCCGCCAGCCGCGCGTGGCCGGTGATGTCGTCGGCCGGCAGCGGCTCCTCGAACCAGGCGATGCCGAGCTCGGCATAGCGCGGCGCGCGGCGCAGCGCCTCGCTGAGCGTGAAGCACTGGTTGGCGTCGACCATGATCTCGAAGCCATCGCCGACCGCCTGGCGCACCGCCTTCAGGCGCGCCACGTCGTCGCTCACATGCGGCAGCCCGACCTTGACCTTGGCGCCCTTGAAGCCCGCCGCCTGCGCGGCCAGCGTCTCGCGCACGATGGTTTCGGTCGGGATGTGCAGCCAGCCGCCCTCGGTGGTGTAGACGGGGATGCGCCGCTTCGCGCCACCGGCGGCCTTCCACAGCGGCTGACCGTCGCGGCGGCAGCGCCAGTCCCACAGCGCGGTGTCGATGGCCGCGAGCGCCAGGCTGCGTGATCGCGCCGACGGTGGTGGCGTGGGTGGCGAACATCCCGTCGCGCCAGATCGCCTCGATCTCGGCCGGATCGCGGCCGAGCAGGCGCGGCGCGAGGTGGTCGCGCAGCAGCGCCACCACGCTCGAGCCGCCGGTGCCGATGGTGTAGCTGTAGCCGGTGCCCTGCGAGCCGTCGTCACAGGTGATGCGCACCATCGGCGTTTCCTGCGTCACGAACGACTGGATCGCATCGCTGCGCGGCACCGGGGGCGGCAGGTCGATGCGCAGGACTTCGACGCCGGTGATTCGGGTCATGGCAGCCTCGAGAGAAAGGTTCAGAGACCCAGCGTGCGTGGCAGCCACAGCGAGATCGCCGGCACGTAGGTCAGGATCACCAGGCTGCCGAGCAGCGGGACCAGCCACGGCAGGATCGCCATCGTCGTGCGCTCGACACTCAGCTTGGCCACGCGCGCCAGCACGAACAGCACCATGCCCATCGGCGGGTGCAGCAGCCCGATCATCAGGTTGAGCACCATCACCAGGCCGAAGTGCACCGGATCGATGCCGAGCTGCAGCACGATCGGCAGCAGGATCGGCACCAGGATCGTGATCGCCGCGGTCGGCTCGAGGAAGCAGCCGACGAACAGCATCAGCAGGTTGGCCATCAGCAGGAACAGCCACGGCTCCTTGGTGACGGCCAGCACCCATTCGGCGATCTGCGCGGTGACGCCGGTGGCGGTCAGCATCCAGCCGAAGATCGACGCGGCGGCGACGATGAACATCACCGTCGCGGTGGTCTCGACCGTGTCGAGGCTGACCTTGACGAACATCTTCCAGCTCATCGTGCGGTACCACACCAGGCCGAGGAACATCGCCCAGGCGCTGGCGGCGATCGCGCCTTCGGTGGGCGTGAACAGGCCGGTGGTCATGCCGCCGATCAGCAGCACCGGGGTCATGATCGGCAGCACGGCCTGGAAGCGGAAGACGCGGTCGAGCGCGAACAGCGAGACGATCGCGCCGAAGACCACCGGCTGCGCCGGCAGGTCGATCTTGCTGACCAGCGCCCAGGCGCCGAGCGGCCAGGCGATCACGATCGCCAGTTCGATCAGCGCGCGGCCGAAGCGGCTGCCGGAGAACTTGACGTCGCCGCCCCAGCCGTTCTTGTGCGCGAAGTAGGCCACCGTGACCATCATCAGCAGCGCCATCAGCACGCCGGGCAGGATGCCGGCCAGGAACAGCGCGCCGACCGAGACGTTGGCCATCATCGCGTAGATCACGAACGGCAGGCTCGGCGGGATGATCGGGCCCGAGCGTGGCCGATGCGGCCGTCACGCCGACCGCGAACTCGAGGTCGTAGCCGTGGTCCTTCATGGCCTTGATCTCGACCGTGCCGAGACCGGCCGCGTCGGCGATCGCGGTGCCGCTCATGCCGGCGAAGATCACCGAGCCGACGACGTTGACGTGGCCCAGCCCGCCCTTCAGCCAGCCGACCAGCGCCAGCGCGAAGTTGTAGATGCGGTTGGTGATGCCGGCGTTGTTCATCAGGTTGCCGGCGAGGATGAAGAACGGCACCGCCAGCAGCGGGAAGCTGTCGATGCCGCCGATCATGCGGTGCACCACCGCGAACGGCGGCAGGTCGCCGCTGACCAGGATGTAGAGCAGCGACGAGCCGGCCATCGCGATGGCCACCGGCAGGCCGCTGGCCATCAGGAACAGGAAGATGATCTTCAGCATGTCAGTGTCCGCCGGGCCGCCCCAAGGGCACTGAGCGCCCCCTCGGGGGGCAGCGAACAAAGTGAGCGTGGGGGTTCATATCAGCGGTCGTCCATGTGCGACTCGGGCCGCTCGAGCACCGAGTAGCCGCGCCGCCAGTGCACGCGCATGACCCAGATCGAGCGCAGCGACATCGCCGCGAAGCCGAACAGCACCACGCCGTAGACGATGTTCATCGGCAGGTCGACGATGGTCATCTGGTAGTTGCCCATCTTCAGCATCATCTGCACCGTGAAGACGGTCATCGAGCAGAGAAAGCCGATGCGCAGCACGTCGACCAGCAGCGCCAGCACACGCGCCGGCACGCGCCGGCAGGTAGCGGTACAGCAGATCGACCTGGATGTGGTTGTTCTTGGCCACGCCGATCGACGCGCCGACGAAGACCACGCCGATCAGCAGGTAGCGCGCGATCTCCTCGGTCCACGAGGCCGAGTTGTTGAGCGCGTAGCGGGTGAAGAACTGGTAGAAGACGGTCGCGCCGAGCGCCCAGAACAGCGCCAGCGCGGCCCAGGCCTCGACCGGCGTGTGCGACAGGTCGACCGCCTCGTCGGTGGCGTGGAACTCGCCGTCGTCGCCCATCACCTTCGGGCCGGCATCGATGTCCATGTCTGGGCTGCGGTGGTCGGCTGCGAGATCGCACCATCGCGACAGCCTCGCCCTGGATGGCCGTGAGCGAGGGCACGGCGCGGCGCCGGCTACTTGATCGCGACGATGCGGTCGTAGTCCTTCTTGTCGAAGCCCAGCGACTCGACGCTCTTGTTCTTCAGCACCGCGTCGACGAAGCTCTGGCGGTTGACCTGCGTTGCACGCCCAGGCCCTTCTTCTTGAACTCGTCGACCAGTTCGGCCTCGCGCTTCTTGATCTGCGCGGTGGCGCGCGCGGCGGCCTCCAGCGCCACGTCGGAGAAGATCTTCTTCTCGGCGTCGGACAGCTTGTTCCAGACGTGCGGCGCGACCTGCGTCGTCAGGCCGTCGACGATGTGGCCGGTCAGCATGATGTGCTTCTGCACCTCGTAGAACTTCTTCGCCTCGATCGTGGTCAGCGGGTTCTCCTGCGCCTCGACGGTGCCGTTCTGCAGCGCCAGGTAGACCTCGGCGAAGGCGATCGGCGTCGGGTTGGCGCCGCAGGCTCTCGGGCGTCGCGCGGTAGGCCGGCACGTCGGGCACGCGGATCTTCATGCCCTTCATGCCGGCGCAATCGGTGAAGGCCTTCTGCGCGGTGGTGTGGCGCGCGCCGTAGTAGGTGTAGGCGAGGATCTGGATGCCGGTCTTGGCGCGGTAACCATCGATCATTTCCTTGAACACGTCGCTCTTGCTGTAGGCCAGCAGGTGGTCGGCGTCGCGGAAGATGAACGGGTAGTAGGCGATGCCGATGCGCGGGTAGCTGCGCGCGGCGAACGACGGGCCGCTGATGATCATGTCGACCGTGCCCAGCGTCATGCCCTGGTTGATGTCGGTCTCCTTGCCCAGCGAGCAGGCCGGGAAGACCTGGATCTCGAACTTGCCGTTGGTGCGCTTCTTGATCTCCTCGGCGGCCCACACCGACTCGGTGTGGTACGGCTCGCTGGTCTCGTAGACGTGAGCCCACTTCAGCTTGGTCTGGGCGGCGGCCGGCAACGCCAGCGCCACGACAGCGGCGGCCAGCAGGGTCTTCAGCAGGGTGCGTTTCATCGCGAGTCTCCTCTTTGGGGGTAAGTCAGGCCTCATCGGCCACCAGTTGAACCTTGGTACTGCGGCTGCGATCGAGCGCCAGCTCGAAAGCCTCCTGCGCCCGCGACAGCGGCAGTTGCGCGCTGATCAGCGGCCGCACATCGACGCGGCGCGATGCGGATCGCCTGCACCGCGAGATCGAATTCTCCGTTGGCGCGGAAGGCGCCGACGTAGTCCAGTTCGCGCGCCATCACGCTGTTGGCCGGGAACGGCAACTCGGCCGGCAGCGTGCCGACCTGGACGATGCGGCCGCCGCGCTGCACCGCGGCCAGGCAGGTGGCCAGCGCGGCGGCGGCCCCGGCGGCTTCGAGCGCGACGTCGAAGCGGTCGGCGAGCGTCGCGGCATCGGTGTCGCTGCGGACCGCGCTGTCGGCGCCGACGGTGCGCGCCATCGCCAGCGGGCGCTCGGCGATGTCGGCCACCACCACCTCGGCCGCGCCGGCCAGCCGCGCGGCGATGACGCACATGCAGCCGATGGTGCCGCCACCGGTGACGAGCACGCGCTTGCCGAGCAGCGAGCCGGCGCGCTGCACCGCATGCAGGCCGACCGACAGCGGCTCCGCGCAGGCGATCTCGCCGAGCGTGATCTCGGGCTCGGTCACCGGCGTGAGCTGGCGCTCGGGCATCACGAACGACTGCGCGAACAGGCCCTGGGCGTGCGGGAAGATGCTCGCGCTGCCGAGAAAGAACATCTTGCGGCACAGGTTCATGCGCCCACCGCGGCAGTAATCGCACTGGCCGCAGGGATGCGACGGGTCGATCGCCACCTTGTCGCCGGCCTTGACGCGGGTGACCGCACCGCCGACGGCATCGACCACGCCCGAAGCCTCGTGGCCCGGCACCAGCGGCTCGCGGATCACGAACGCGCCGACGCGGCCATGCTGGTAGTAATGCAGGTCGGAGCCGCAGATGCCGCCGGCACCCAGCCGCAGGCGCACGTCGTGCGGACCGAGCGCGCGCGGCTCCGTCGGCGTCAGCCGCAGGTCGAGCGCGCCGTGCAGCGTGCAGGCAAGAGTGGTCATGCAGCCTCCTTGGCCGGCGTCGATTCGGTCCAGGCCACCGCGAAGCGGTCGTGCGAGTTGCCCAGGTGGGCCCGCATCGCGGCGCGCGCCGCCGCCACGTCACCGGCGGCCACCGCACGCAGCACCGCGCGGTGCTCGGCCACGGCCTGGCGCCAGCTGCGGGCGTTCTCGAAATGGCGTCCGAGCTGCTCGAACAGCGGGTTGTTGCGCTCGTCGAACAGCTCGGTCACCACCCTCACCAGCGCGGCGTTGTCGCTGGCCTCGGCCAGCGCGAGATGGAATGCACGATCGCCGCGGATCGGCATCACGCCGAGCGCGATGTCGTCTTCCATCAGCTTGATGGCGGCCCGCAGCCGCTTGACCGTGCCGGTGGCCTTCTGCCGCGCCGCCACGGCCGCCAGTTCCGACTCGATCAGCTGGCGGGCGCGAATGATCTCGAACGGGCCCAGCGCCGAGCCGACTTCAGGCGGCGCGGCCGCGGACATCACGGCCAGCGCGGTGACGTAGATGCCCGAGCCCATGCGCACCTCGACCAGGCCTTCCACCTCGAGCGCGATCAGTGCTTCGCGCACCGATGGCCGCGACACGCCCAACTGCGCTGCCAGGTCGCGCTCGGGCGGCAACCGCGAACCGGGCGCGAACTCACCGGCCGCGATCAGCGTGCGCAACTGGTCGGCGATCTGGCGATAGAGCCGGCGCGGCTCGATGGTGTGCAGGGGCATCGGGGGCTGTGGCCAATTGGCCTGACCAATTGGCCGGTGCAGTGTCGCGGCTTTGGCGTCGCTTCGCGCAATCGTTTTCCCGTACGTCCGGCACTCAGAGCGCGGCCGCCAGCAGCTCGGCTCGCGTCGGCAGGCCCTCGGTATCGCCGCGCACCTGCACGGCACGGGCGCCGATCCAGGCCCCGCGGCGCACCGCGTCGACCACGGCCCGGCCCTCGAGCAAGGCACTGATCACGCCGACCGCAAAGCCGTCGCCGGCGCCGACGGTGTCGATCACCTTGGTCACCGGGAACGCCGGGACATGGCCGCAGCCTTGCTCGCCGTCGTAGTACGCGCCTTCGGGGCCGAGCTTCACGACCACCAGCCTGGCCCCGCGCTGCCGGTAGAAGGCGGCAATGGCCACGGGGTCGCCACTGCCCGTCAGCAACTCGCCCTCGGCCTGGCCCGGCAGCACGCAGTCGCTGCCCTCGGCCAACCGATTCAGCGTGTCGCGCATCACCTCGCGCGACGACCACAGCGTCGGGCGCAGGTTCGGATCGAACGAGACGGTCCGGCCGTGCCGGCGCGCCAACTCGATGACGCGCCGTGTCGCGGCCAGCGTGGCGGGCGAAAGCGCCGCGAACACGCCGCTCACGTGCAGGTGGCGCGCGCCGGCGATCCAGGCTTCATCGATCTGGTCGGGGCCGAGCTGGCTGGCGGCCGAGCCCTTGCGGTGGTACTCGATCGGCGGATCGCTGCCATCGTCGACGCGGCCCTTGAACATGAATCCGGTGCGCTGGTCCGGATCGCAGACCACGCGCGAGCAGTCGACCCCTTCGCCGCCGATGGCCGCGAGCAGGTAGCGCGCCATCGAGTCGGCACCGAGCCGGCTTTGCCAGCCGACCTTCAGGCCGAGCCGCGCCAGGCCGATCGCGACGTTGGTTTCGGCGCCCGCCGTGCGTTTGGAAAAGTGCCGCACCTGCTCGAGCGGCCCGGGCTCCTCGGCGACGAACATCGCCATCGCCTCGCCGAGGGTGACCACATCGAGAGTCATGTCAGCCCCTCGTCCGACGAGGACATCGGTCGGTCCCCCGAGGGGACGCGGGCCGGCTTGGGAGCGGCCCGGCGCTCGGCCCGCATCGATTCACCCCCGCCCGACGAACGGCATCGCCGACGCCATCACCGTGACGTTCAGGATGTTCGACTCGAGCGGCAGCCGGGCCATCGTCATGAAGGTGGCGACCACGCTGTCCATCGCCATCCGCGGCTCGGGCTTGATGCTGCCGTCGGCCTGCGGCACGCCGGCGACCATCCGGGCCGTCATGTCGGAGGCGACGTTGCCGATGTCGATCTGGCCGACCGCGATGTTGTACTTGCGGCCGTCGAGCGACGCCGTCTTGGTGATGCCGGTGACGGCGTGCTTGGTGGCGGTGTAGGCCACCGAATTCGGCCGCGGCGCATGCGCCGAGATCGAACCGTTGTTGATGATGCGCCCGCCCTGCGGCGTCTGCGCCTTCATCAGGCGGAACGCCTGCTGGGTGCACAGGAAGGTGCCGGTGAGGTTGGCCGCCACCGAAGCCTGCCATTGCTCGAACGGCAGGTCCTCGAGCAGCGAACTCATCGACGAGACGCCGGCGTTGTTGAACAGCAGGTCCAGGCGACCGAAGCGCGCCTTCACGGTGTCGAACAGTGCCGCCACCGAGGCCGGGTCGCCGACGTCGGTGGGCACCGCGATGGCTCGGCCCTGCACGTCGCCGCAGCCGGCCACCGATTCGTCGAGCGCCGCTTGCCGGCGACCGACGAAGGCCACGCGCCAGCCGTCGGCCACCAGGGCCTGCGCACAGGCGCGGCCGATGCCGCTGCCGGCCCCGGTGATGATGGCCGTGCGTTGGGGAGGAGCGTGGGGATCGGTCATGGCTGCAGCGTCTCGAGGTCAGGGTGCGCTATCGTACGGTCATCACACAACTTTGCGGGAAGTCTGCCGTGGCCAACAAACCCGACCTGCTGACCGTGGCCCGCTTGGCGCCGTTCCTGATGGAGCCGCTGCAGCACGCGTTCAACGTGCACGACCGGCTGCACGAGCAGGACGCGGCCGCGTTCGAGCGCATCGCGCCCCGCATCCGCGCGATCTGCGGCAGCGGCGAGTCCAAGGTCAGTGCCGAGTTGATCGCCAGGCTGCCGGCGCTCGAGATCATCTCGATCATGGGCGTGGGCTACGACGGCGTCGACGTGGCCGCGGCCAAGGCCCGCGGCGTGATGGTCGGCCACACCCCCGACGTCCTCAACGACGATGTCGCCGACCTGGCGCTGGCGCTGATGCTCAACATCGCGCGCCGCATCCCGCAGGCCGATGCCTACGTGCGCGCCGGCAAGTGGCCGGGCGGCCCGATGCCGCTGGCGCGCAAGATGTCCGGCGCGCGGCTCGGCGTGGTCGGCATGGGCCGCATCGGCCAGGCGATCGCGCAACGCGCTCTGGCCTTCGGCATGAGCGTGGCCTACACCGCGCGCAGCGCCAAGGCCGATCTGCCGTTCGCCTTCTATCCCACGCCACAGGCACTGGCCGCGGCATCGGACTTCCTGGTCGTCATCACGCCCGGCGGCGCCGCGACGAGAAAGCTGATCGACGCCGACGTGCTGCGTGCGCTCGGCCCCAACGGCTACCTGGTCAACGTGGCGCGCGGCTCGGTGGTCGACGAGACGGCGCTGATCGCCGCGCTGCAGCAAGGCACGATCGCCGGCGCCGCGCTCGACGTGTTCGAGAACGAGCCCAACGTGCCCGAGGCGTTGCGCGCCCTCGACAACGTGGTGCTGGTGCCGCACATCGGCAGCGCCACCACGCAGACGCGCCACGCCATGGCCGCGCGGGCCTTCGCCAACCTCGAAGCGCATTTCGCCGGCCAGCCGCTGCCGAGCGCGGTGCCCGAGTGCCGCTAGCGCCGCGATGAGCACGGCGCCGCTGGCGGTGGTCGTGATGGGCGTCTGCGGCTGCGGCAAGAGCACGGTGGGCGAGCGCCTGGCGCGCGAACTCGGCGCGCTGTTCATCGAGGGCGACGCCTTCCATCCGCCCGCCAACGTCGCCCGCATGGCCGCCGGCATCGCGCTGACCGACGCCGACCGCCAGGGCTGGCTCGAAGCGCTGGCCGCGCAACTGGCCGCCGCACGCCGGGCCGGCCGCAGCGTGGTGCTGGCCTGCTCGGCACTGAAGCGCCGCTACCGGGATGTGCTGCGCCAGGGCGCGCCCGACCTGCGCGTGGTGCACCTGGCCGGCGGACCGCGAGATGCTCGCCGCGCGCCTGGCGGCGCGCCAAGGGCACTACATGCCGGCCTCGCTGCTCGACAGCCAACTGGCGACGCTCGAAACGCCGGGCCCGGACGAGCGCGCGATCACGCTCGACGCCGGCGCCCCGACCGATACGCTGGTGCAAAGTGCACTGACCCAACTGCAGGCCCCGCCGCCATGAACGACACCCTCGCCGCCTTCACCCAGGTCATCCTCGAAACCGGCCCCGACGGCCGTGCGCGCTGGCGCGAACAGGCCATCGCCCTCAGCGAAGGCAAGCCGCAGGCGCGGCTGTCGGCGCTGCGCCCGAGCGCCGGCTACCAGCTGCGCGAGAGCCCGGTGGGTTTTCGCAGCGAGTTCCACTGCACCGGCGACCCGCAATGGGTGTTCATCCTGCAGGGCGCGATGGAGATCGGGCTGCAGGACGGCACCAGCCGCGTGTTCCGGCCCGGCCAGCACTTCTATTCGGCCGACACGCTGCCGGCCGGCGCGGCCTTCGATCCGCAAGTCCACGGCCACTGGAGCCGGCAGGTCGGCGACGAGCCGCTGCAGACCTTGTTCGTGCGGGGCTGATGCGCGGCCATGCAGAAGTCCCGCTACGTCGCCGTCATCGGTGTGCTGTCGGTGCTGGTGCTTGCACTCGCGCTGAATCCGTCGGCCGAGCAACACCGGGCCCAGATCAAGGCCACCATCGCCGAGCGCAGCCCGATCGCCGGCGCGCTCGGGATCGGCTCGCTGACGGCCTTCACGTCGACGTACCACTCGCTGGGCGTCGCGTCGTACACGACCGCGAACGACAAGACCGTTTCGGTCGGTGCGTTCGGCGTGGTCGTCGTCACCCAGTAGCGTCACTGCACGCGGCGCCGGCCACGGTTGCACTCGCGCCGCAATCGGTGCACGCTCGGCCCCGGTCGCCGCCGCCATGCGGCAGGGAGGGGTCGAATGAACGCTGCACAGCTCACCGTGAAGAACGTGCGCGCCCGGCCGGTGCGGCTGCCACTGAAGCGGCCGATCGTGTCGCGCGTCGGCCTGTTCCGCGACTGGCCGCTGATCCTGATCGACCTGGAGACCAACGAGGGCATCGTCGGCCGCAGCTATCTCGAGCCCTATCTCGAACTGTCTGCGCGCTACCTGGTCCCGATGATCGACGACCTGGCGCATGCCCTCAAGGGCCAGCGCGTGGCGCCGTTCGACCAGTACCGCAAGGCGATCGGCTCGCTGCACCTGGTCGGCCGCGAAGGCCTCACGCTGATCGCCGTGTCCGGGCTCGACATGGCCGCCTGGGACGCGCTGGCGCAGGCGGCGGGCCAGCCGTTGGCCGAATACCTCGGCGGCAGCATCGGGCCGGTGCCGGCCTACAACAGCAACGGGCTGTGGCTGACGCCGCTCGACACCATCGGCGCCGAGGCCGAAGCGCTGGTGCGCGAGGGCGGCTTCTCGGCACTCAAGCTGCGTCTCGGCCGCGACCGGCTGGCCGACGACATCGCCTGCATCGCCGCGGTGCGCGATGCGGTGGGTGCCGAAGTCAAGCTGATGTGCGACTTCAACCAGGGCCTGTCGCTGGGCGATGCGTTGCTGCGCTGCCATGCGCTGGACGACCACGGGCTGTACTGGTTCGAGGAACCGATCGCGTACGACAACCTTCCCGGCTATGCGCAGTTGGCGCGCGAGCTGAAGACGCCGTTGCAGATCGGTGAGAACTTCTACGGTCCGCGCCAGATGTACCAGGCGCTGCGCGCCGGCGCCTGCGACCTGGTGATGCCCGACCTGATGCGGATCGGCGGCGTCAGTGGCTGGCTGCGCGCCGCGGGCATCGCCAGCGCGGCCGGCGTGCCGATGTCGACGCACCTGTATCCGGAGATCGCGGCGCACCTGATGCGCGTCACCGACACGGCGCATTGGCTCGAGTGGCAGGACTGGGCCGATCCGGTGCTGCAGGAGCCGTTCAAGATCGAGAACGGCCAGCTCTGCGTCCCCGACCGCCCCGGCCAGGGCATCGCGTGGGACGAGAGGGCGGTGGCCAAGTACGCCTATTGACGGGTATTGACGCCTGCGGCCACGCTGGCCGGCGGCATCTGTGTCACCATGGCTTCATCCGGGTTGGCCAGCGCGAATGTGCTGGCGCCGCTCCCGTCAACCGCCAGGCCCCCCAGGGAGTTCGCTCAATTGTCTGCATACGCCGTCAAGCACATGGCCCAAGACCACGGCCCGCTCGCCACCACGATGAAGGATGTGCGGCGCGCGCCCTTCTCGTTCACGTCCAACGAACCCGAGGCCTCCGAGGCGGCACTGGGCAATGACATCTACGTCATCGAGGTGCGCAGCGAGCCCAAGGGTGCTCGCTCGTACTGGCTGGGCTACAAGTACCGCGCCTACGAGAAGTACCCGCCCGCCGGCAATGGCCTGTGGCGCGAGCGTTTCAAGTACAAGAACGCCGGCCGCCCCGGCGAGCGCGGCGAGGGGTTCTACTTCGACGTGCCCGTCGAGATCACCGATCCGGTGGTCAGCGCGTGGCTGCGCGAGAAGCCGCCCGGCATGGTGCAACTGCCGGTCGAATTCATCGCCGGCGTCGAGGCGCTGGCCAGCGACCCCGCCAACGGCGCCAAGCGGTTCGCCTGAGCGGCGCGGCGCTACAGCCGCTTGTCTGCGAAGGCCTCGATGCGCCGGGCCGTGTCGGCGCTGGCGAAGCACGCCATCGCGGCCTGGCGTTCCAGCTCGAGCGCCGCCGCCAGTTGCGGCTGCAGCTGGCTCGTGACCACGCGCTTCAACTGCGAGGTGGCCAGCGGCGAGCGCGCCGCCACCTGGTGCGCGAGGGCCAGCGCCGCGGGCATCAGCTCGGCTGCCGGCACCACCCGATTGACGATCCCCAGCCGTTGCAGCGCAGCGGCGCCGTGGCGCTCGCCCAGCACGATCAGCTCCATCGCGCGCTGGTGGCCGAGCATCTGCGGCAGCAGCTGCGTGACCCCGCCGGTGACGAAGTGGCCCAGCGCCATCTCGGGGAAGAAGGCCACCAGGTCGTCGGCCGCGACCACCATGTCGCAATTGAGCAGCCACTCGAAGCCGCCGCCCACCGCCCAGCCCTGCACCGCACCGACCACCAGCTTGGGCCCGAACATGATGTCGCGGGTGATCTGCTGGATCGCTTCGCAGGTCGCGGCGATGGACGCCGGGCTGCTCGATTGCTCGGCGAACTCCTTCAGGTCGTCGCCAGCGCAGAAGGCCCGGCCGGCACCGGTGAGCACGATGGCCCGCGTGCCGTCATCGGTCTGGGCCTGCACCAGCGCCAGATGCAGGTCGGCGAGCAGCCGGGTGCCGATCGCGTTCAGGCGCTCGGGGCGGTTCAGCGTGACGACAGCGACCGGGCCGTCGTGGTGCAGCGTGGCGTGGCTCATGATGCCTCCTTGGTTGGAGTGGCCGCCTTCTCGCGGTCCCAGGTGTCGGCGGTGATGCCCTGCTGCTGCAGGCGAAATTTCTCGACCTTGTCGGTGGGCGTCGTCGGCAGCGCGGCCATGAAGCGGATGTAGCGCGGCACCATGAAGCGTGCCATGCGTCCGGCGGCATGCGCCGCCAGCGCCGGCGCCGTCAGCGACGCCCCCGGACGCGGCACCACACAGGCCATGACCTCTTCCTCGGTCATCTCGCTGGGCACGCCGAACACGGCGCAGGCCAGCACCTCGGGGTGCGTCTCGAGGCCCATTTCGACCTCCGCGGCCGAGATGTTCTCGCCGCGCCGCCGCACGATGTCCTTGCGCCGTCCGACGAAGTAGAGATAGCCGTCGGCGTCGCGCCTGAGCAGGTCGCCGGTGTGGAACCACAGGTTGCGAAAGGCGGCCAGCGTGGCCTCCGGCATGCCCCAGTAGCCATCCATGATCACCGACGGTTCGTTGGGCCGCACCACCAGTTCGCCCGGTTCGCCGACCGGCACCTCGAAGCCGCGCTCGTCGAGCAGCTTCACCTCCCAGCGCGCGAGCGGCTTGCCGCAGGCCCCGGCGCGGCGCGGCGCATCGAGCGGCGTGTAGATGATGGCGCCGACCTCGGTCGAGCCGTACAGCTCCACCAGGCGGCAGCCGAAGCGCTGCTCGAATGCGCCGGCCCAGTCCGGCAGCGGCACACCCCAGCCCAGGCGGGCGTGGTGCTCGCGGTCGCGCGGGCTCGGCGGCTGCTTCCACAGCATCGTCAGCGTCGCGCCCATGAAGTCGAACACCGTCGCCTGCAGCGCGCGCATCTCGTCCCAGTAGCGCGAGACGCTGAAGCGCTCGCCGATCGCCGCCACGCCGCGCAGCAGCAGCGCCGGGGCCACCGTCATCACCGCGGCGTCGAGGTGGAACAGCGGGTAGGGGCAGTAGAGCACGTCGTCCCGGCGCAGCCCGAGGCCCTCGATCACGCCTGCCGCCTGGGCCAGCACGAAGCGGTGCGAGATCATCGCCGCCTTCGAGCGGCCGGTGGTGCCCGAGGTGTAGAGCAGCAGGCACAGGTCGGCAAAGCCGATCGGCGGGCTCGGCGGCGGCTGGACCGCCGGGTCCGCGTCACGCAGCGAGGCGTACGGCAAGGTGTCCTGGGCCGTGCCATCGCCGCCGACTTCGACGACCTGCTCGATCGTCGCGAGTGCGCCGCGCACCTCGCCCCATCGGTCGCGCAGCGACGCGTGTGCGATCAGCAGGCGGCTGTCCACCAGATCGATCGCTTGCGCCAGCACGGGGCCGCGAAACGCCGTGTTGACCGGCGCAGTCACGGCGCCGAGCTTGGCCAGCGCGAACCACACGACCACGAACTCGCAGCCGTTGGGCAGCATCAGGCTGACGTTGTCGCGCGGGCGCACGCCCAGGGCGTGCAGGCCGGCCGCCACGCGGTCGCTCTCCTCGTCGATCTGCCGGTACGACCACTGCCCGTGCACCATGCGCAGAAAGGGCCGCTCGGGCGCCTCGGCGGCCGCGCGCCGCAGTTCATCGGCCAGGGTCTCGGCATGCCGCGGGGGCATCGGCTTGGCGTCGTCGGGCGTGCAGGTCATGCGCCCGCAGCCGGCGTGCTGGCCTGATGCGCGAGCGGGGAGCGGGGATTGCGCCCGAAGACGCCGGCACCCGCGAAGCGCGCGCGCGCGCCCAGCCGCTCCTCGATCCGCAGCCCCTCGTTCCACTTGGCCATCCGCTCGCCACGCGCAAACGAACCGACCTTCAGTTGCCCGGTCTGCCAACCGAGCGCCAGGTGCACGATGGTGGTGTCTTCGGTCTCGCCGGAGCGCGCCGACACGATGCCGGCATAGCCCACCGCCTGCGCCGCTTGCCAGGCCTGCCATGTCTCGGTCAGCGTGCCGCGCTGGTTCGGCTTCAGCAGCACCGCGTTGGCCATACCCATCGCCGCCGCTTCCCGAACGAGCGGTGCATGCGACACCAGCAGGTCGTCGCCGACGATCTGCAGTCGGTGCCCGGCCGCCCGCGTGAAGCGCGCAAAACCGTCCGGGTCGTCTTCGGCCAGCGGGTCTTCGATCGAGACGATGGGGTACTTCTCGATCCAGCGCAGCAGCAACTCGATCAAGCCATCGGAATCGAGCGCGCGCGACTCCAGCCCCAGCGTGTAGCGGCCCCGGCGACCGAACTCGGAGGCCGCGACGTCCAGGGCGATGGCCACCTGCTCGCCGGGCACGAACCCTGCGCCTTCGATGGCCGCGACGAGCGTTTCGAGGGCCTGCTCGTTGGTCGCGAAATCGGGCCACCAGCCCCCTTCGTCGGCGACGCCGAAGCTCGAACCGCGCTGCTGCATCAGCATGCCCGCGCAGCGATAGACCTCGGCGGTCCACTCGATCGCCTGGCCGAAGCTGTGCGCACCGGGGCAGACGATCATGAAGTCCTGGATGTCGACGCGGCGGCCGGCGTGTGCCCCGCCGCCGAAGATCTGGATCTGCGGCATCGGCAGCAAGGTGGCATCGGGGCCGCCCAGGTACTGGTGCAGCGGCAGCCCCAGTGAGGCCGCGGCGGCATGCGCGGCGGCCATCGACACCGCGAGCGTCGCGTTGGCGCCGAGCCGTGTCTTGGCCGGCGTGCCGTCGAGATCGATCAGCCGCTGGTCCAGCGCAGCCTGGTCGTCGGCCGCGCAGCCGATCACCGCCCGCGCGATCTCGCCGTTGACGTTGGCGACGGCCCGAAGCACGTCGAGCCCGCCGAAGCGGGGCGTCGCATCGCGCAACTCGAGCGCCTCGCGCGTGCCCTTGGACGCACCCGCCGGCACCATCGCGCGACCCATCGAACCGTCCTGCAGGGACACTTCGGCTTCGACCGTCGGCCGGCCGCGGCTGTCCCACACGCGCCGCGCGTGGACCGATCGGATGCCTCGATCGTTCATCGTCCAAGCTCCTCATGCCATGCCGCTGCCACCGCGTGCAGCCGATCGACCGGTTGGCGCAGCAGGGCGCGCGCCACGCGCCGGACCTTGTCGCGCTGCGCCTCTTCGGTGATGTACTCGACCGGCGACTTGCCATCGACGCGGCCGAGAAACAGGCCCGGCAACAGTCGCGGCAGCGCGCTGTTCGAGCTCGGCCCGCGGTTCCCAGTCGACCGAGTTCAGGTACGCCGCCGCGAGCACGTCGAAGGCCGCCAGAAAGGCGCCGGTGGCGGGCGCGTTCCACAGACACTTGAGCAGCAGGTGGTTCAGGCAGAACGCAATGTCGAACGCCGGGTCGCCCCACCACGCGCATTCGGCGTCCAGCAACACCGGTCCCCGCGGTCCGACGAGGATGTTCTTCGGGCTGACATCGCCGTGCACCAGCGCGACCGCGTGCGCCTGCGTCTGCGCCACCAGTCGCTGCAGCACGGGCGCCAGGTCGGGGTGGCGCCGCGCGGTGGCCAGCAGATAGGGCTCGAGCCGGATCTCGAAGAAGATCGCGTCGGTGTCGAACTGCGCCGCGAGCTCGGGGCGTGCCGCCGAATAGGCGTGGATGCGCGCCACCGTGCGACCGACCTCGCGCGCGGTCGCCATGTCGACGTGGCCGTCGCGCAGGGCGTGTTTCCACAGCACGTGGTCGGTCGGCGGCAGGTAGCTCATCACGAGCACGCCGAGCCCGGGATGCTGGCCGAGCACCCGTGGCGCGCAGCCCGGCACGGCCTGGTGGGCCAGTTGCATCCAGCGCGCCTCGTAGAGGTTGCGCTCGATCGGTGCGCGCCAGTCCGCCGCCACCCGCAGCTTGGCCAGCGCGCGCTTGGCGCAGACGGGGCCACGATCGGTGTCGATGCACCAGATGTCGGACGACACGCCGCCGGCAAGCGGTGTTCCGGTCAGCGGCCGGTCTCCGGCGAGACCGAGTTCGCGCAAGGCCTGCGCGAACTCGGCCGGCACCGCGGTTGGCTCGTCAGGCGGCGCTGCCATAGCCCGCTTCGGCGAGTTTGACCAAGGCATGCAGCGCCTGGTTGACTGGCGTGGGCACGCCCAGTTCGCGGCCGCGGCGGGCCACGAATCCGTTCAGGTGATCGATCTCGGTGGGTTTGTGCCGGGCCATGTCCTGCGCCGTCGACGAGCGCTGGGCGGGCATCGCGATCGCGATGCGTTCCATCGCCTCGAGTGACGCTTCGAGCGGCAGGTTCACGCGTTCGGCGGCCGCCAGCGCGACCACTTCGCGCACGACGGCATGTTGCAGCTCGCGGATCGCGGGCTGCTCGGCCAACTGCGCATAGGTGGCCTGCGCGAGGCCGGAGATCGCGTTGTAGGCGCAGTTCACCATCAGCTTGGACCAGAGCTCGGCCATCACGTCGTCGCAGACGCGCACCGCCACCTGGGCCGTGGCGAAGAACGCCACCAACGCCTGCAGCTGCCGCGTGACCGCGGGATCGCGCGCGGCCGCCGCGTCGAGCGCGCCGATGACCAGGTCGCCCCGGCCGTGGTGCCTGACGCAGCCCGGCCGCGGCATCGCGGTGGCCACATAGACCACCGCCGGCACGACGGTCCGGCTCACGCAGCGGGCGATGGTCGCTGCATTCTCGACCCCGTTCTGCAGGCTCAGCACGAGCGCGCCCTCGTCCAGCCAAGGCGCCAACTCGCGCGCCACCGCATCGGTGTCGGAGGACTTGACGCAGAACAGCACCAGGTCCGCGCCGCGCGCAGCCGCCAGATCGGTGCTTGCCGAGACGCGCACGAACTCCAGCTTGCCAGCCATCTCCAGGCACAGGCCGTCGCGCTCGATGGCCTGCACATGGGCGGCGCGCCCGATCAGGGTCACGCGATGGCCCGCGCGCGCGAGCATCGCGCCGTAGAAGCTGCCGACGGCGCCCGCGCCGACGACGGCAACCGCCTTGAACGGATGGGTCACAGAACCTCGGCTCAGGAACAACACCGTCGACATGGTAGTGCCGCGCGCCGCGCCTGAACCGCTGCTGGCCGCGCGCGGCCCTTCATCGACGCCGGCTATGCAGGCGTACGCGCCGCATTCATCACCATCGCCAGCAACGCGTAGTAGCCATTGATGCCGATCAGGTCCACCACGCCGGCCTCGCCGAACTGCGCGATGGCGCGAGCCCAGGTCGCGTCGCTGACGCGGCGCTCGCGGTGCAGCTCGATGCAGACGTCATACACCGCCGCTTCGTCGTCGGCCAGCCGCGGCGGGCGCTCGCGGCGCGAGAGCGCGGCGATGGTCTCGGGCGCGACGCCTTCGCGCTCGGCGATCGGGGCGTGGATGGCCCACTCGACGGCCTGCTGCCACTCGGCGGCGGTGACGAGAATGGCCAGTTCGGTGAGCCGCACGCCGATGGCGCTGCGAAAGCGCAGGTATTCGCCGATGCGCTGCACATGGCCCATCAGCTCGGGGCTGCGCATCAGCGGGATGAACGGTGCCAGCACCGCGCCGCGCGGACCGGCGATCATCGCCTCGGCTTCCTTGCGTTGCGCGTCGGTCCAGCGCTCGGCAGGGATCGGCGGCAGCCGATCGGGGCCCTCGTCGAACGGCTTCATTCCGCCAGCGCCTGGTCGATCGACATCGCCAGCCGATCGACGATGGCCTGCACCTCGGCCTCGCTGACGATGAACGGCGGCGCGAGCAGCACGTGGTCGCCGTGCTGGCCGTCGATGGTGCCGCCCATCGGGTAGCACAGCAGGCCGTTGGCGAAAGCGCGGGCCTTGATGCGGGCGTGCAGTTTCCTGGCCGGCTCGAACGTGGCCTTGCTCGCACGATCGCGCACCAGCTCGACGCCGACGAACAGGCCGCGGCCGCGGATGTCGCCCACATGCGGGTGCGTGCCCAGGCGCTCGCTCAGCGCAGCCCGCAGCTGCGCGCTGCGCACGCGCACGTTCGCGAGCAGGTCGTCGCGTTCGATCACGCGTTGCACCGCCAGCGCGGCGGCGCAGGCGGTCGGATGGCCGAGGTAGGTGTGGCCGTGCTGGAACAGGCCACTGCCGTCGCGCAACGGCGCGATCACGCGCTCGTGGGCCAGCACGGCGCCGATCGGCTGATAGCCGCCACCGAGGCCCTTGGCGATGATCATCAGATCGGGCACCACCCCCTCCTGCTCGACCGCGTGCAGCGTGCCGGTGCGGCCCATGCCGCACATCACCTCGTCGGCGATCCACAGGACGCCGTGGCGGTCGCAGATCTCGCGCACGCCCTTGAAATAGCCGGCCGTCGGCGGCACCGCGCCGGCGGTGGCGCCGACCACCGTCTCGGCGCAAAAGCCGATCACGCGCTGCGGGCCGGCCGCCTGGATCGTCGCGTCGAGTTCGTCGAGCAGGCGTTGCGTGTACTGCGCTTCGCTTTCGCCCGCGCGTTGGTCGCGGTAGGCGTAGCAGGGCGAGACGCGCAGCACGTCGATCAGCAGCGGCGCGAACTGCTTGCGCCGCCACTCGTTGCCGCCCACCGCCAGCGCGCCGAGGGTGTTGCCGTGGTAGCTCTGGCGGCGGCCGATGAACAGCGTGCGCCCGGGCTGGCCGATCTCGACGAAGTGCTGGCGCGCGAGCTTCAGCGCCGCTTCCATCGCCTCGGAGCCGCCGCTGACGAAGTAGATGTTCGTCAAGCCCTCGGGCGCCCGCGCGGCCAGGTGGTCGGCCAGTTGCTCGGCCGGCTCGCTGGTGAAGAAACCGGTGTGCGCATAGGCCAGGCGGTCGATCTGCGCGTGCATCGCCGCGAGCACGTCGGGGTGGCCGTGGCCGAGGCAGGACACCGCCGCGCCGCCGCTGGCGTCGAGGTAGCGCTTGCCGGCAGCGTCGATCAGCCAGACGCCTTCGCCACCCACCGCCACCGGCGGCGTGCTGCGCAGGCTGCGATGAATGATCTTCGTCATCTTCTCGACCCCGCCCTGCGCCGGCCCTGCGCCAGCCACACCAGCACGATCAGCGCCATGCCGGGCAGGTAGAACCAGTGCGGCGACGCGCGGCCGCTCGGCACCTTGAGCTCGACGACGTCGAAGCCCTCCTCGAAGCCCGACTTGCGCGCCGGCACTGCCGAACTTGGCGCCCATCACCTGCATCTTGTCGCCCAGCGGCGCCAGTGTCAGGCCGGCGGCAGCCAGGCGTTTGCGGCCATCGGCGTTGGCCTCACCCAGGTTGACGGCCACCGTCTTCCTGAGCTCCTTGCCCTCCAGCGTGGTGCCGCCGATCACCGCCACCAGGCGCTCGCCGTCCTGCAGCTGACCGGCCACCGCGAAGGCCTGCGTCGCGGGCACGCTCTTGTATTCGGGCGCCAGCTGGTCCATGAAGAAGTCGGGGCGGAACATGAACACCACCGCCAGTGCAAGCACCGGCCATTCCCAGGCCTTCATGCGCACGCGCATCCAGTTCATCGTCAGTGCGGCGAAGACCAGCATCGCCACCGTCGAAGCCCCCGCCACCACCAGCACCTCGGCCCACGAGTGCACGTCGATCAGCAGCAGCGCGGGGTTGAAGATCCAGATGAACGGCAGGATCACGGTGCGCAGCGCATAGACGCTGCCCTGGATGCCGGTTTCGATCGCGTCCTCGCCGCTGATGGCTGCGGCGGCGAACGTCGCCAGGCCGACGGGCGGCGTGATGTCGCCCATGATCCCGTAATAGAAGACGAACAGGTGCACGCCGATCAGCGGAATGATCAACCCGCTCTGCGCACCGAGCTCGACCACCACCGGCGCCATCAGCGTGGCCACCAGCACGTAGTTGGCGGTGGTCGGTACGCCCAGCCCCAGCACCAGGCAGACGAAGGCGATGAACAGCAGCATCGCGATCACGTTGCCCTGGCTGACGAACTCGACGAACTCGGTCATGCGCAGGCCCAGGCCGGTCAGCGTGATGCCGCCGACGATGATGCCGGCGGTGGCGGTGGCCACGCCGATGCCGATCATGTTGCGCGAGCCGTCGGTCATGCCGCCGATCACTTCGTGCCAGCCCTGCGACCAGGTATCGCCGACCGCCTGTTTGCGCAGCAGGCGGATCAGCGGTCGCTGCGTCAGCATCAGCACCACCAGCACCGCGATGGCCCAGAACGCCGACAGCGACGGCGACATCTCTTCGACCATCAGGCACCAGATCAGCGTGCCGATCGGCATCAGGAAGTGCAGGCCGGCGCGCACCGTCGGCCAGGTGTCGAGCGGCTTGGGGTTGTCGATGTCGATGTCGTCGGGCAGATCGGGGCTTTGCGCCGCCTGCTGCACGCTGACGGCGTACAGCGCCAGCACCACCGCGCCGACGGCCCACGGCGCCGCGGCGCCGAGGCCGGCCTTGATCGCCGCGAACAGGTAGTACAGCGCGCCGATCACGACCCCCATGCCCGACAGCCCGAGCCCGAAGCGCAGGGCCTTGGTGGCCAGCGGCCGCGGTGGGCGGTTGATGACCGGGTTCATGCCCATCTTCAGCGCCTCGAGGTGGACGATGTAGAACAGCCCGATGTAGCTCAGCACCGCCGGCAGCAGTGCATGCTTGACGATGTCGGAGTACGGGATGCCGACGTACTCGACCATCAGGAAGGCCGCCGCGCCCATCACCGGCGGCATGATCTGGCCGTTGACCGAGCTCATCGTCTCGATCGCGCCGGCCTTGACGCCGCCGTAGCCGGCCTTCTTCATCAGCGGGATCGTGAAGATGCCGCCGGACACGACGTTGCTGACCGAGCTGCCGCTGATCATGCCGTTCAGGGCCGACGACACCACCGCCACCTTGGCCGGCCCGCCACGCAGATGGCCGAGCGCGGCATAGCTCACCTGCATCATGTAGTTGCCGCCGCCGGCGCGGTCGAGCAGCGTGCCGAACAGCACGTAGACGAAGATCGCACCGGTCGACACGCCCAGCGCGATGCCGTAGACGCCCTCGGTGGTCAGCCACAGGTGCGACATCAGGCGGTTCAGCGACGCGCCCCGGTGCTGCAGCACCTCGGGCATGTAGGGCCCGAGCATCGCGTAGGCGATGAACAGCACCGCCAGCGCCGCCATCGGCCAGCCCACCGCGCGGCGGGTCGCCTCGAGCAGCAGCACCAGGCCGGTGGCGGCCACCGCGATGTCCATCGGCGTCGGCTGGCCCGGCCGCGTCGCGAGCTGGTTGTAGAACAGCAGCAGGTAGGCGCCGGCGAAGGCGCCGGCGAGCGCGAGCGCCCAATCGATGACCGGCACCCGGTCGCGCGGCGAGCGCTGGAACGCCGGCCAGGCGGTGAAGGCCAGGAACAGCGCGAAACCCAGATGCAGCGCACGCGCCTCGGTGTCGTTCAGGATGCCGACGCCGAAGGTGAACGGCAGCGGCGACGCGTACCAGAGCTGGAACAGTGCCCAGGCCAGCGAGACCGTGAAGATGACCCGCGCCGCGGCACCGGTGGGCTTGCGCCCGCCGGTATCGGTCTCGGCGACGAGTTGCTGCAGCGCCTCGGGTGCCTTCTCCAGATCGGTCGCCACGGGCGGCGGCTACTTCATCCAGCCCTTTTCCTTGTAGTAGCGCACCGCCCCTTCATGCAACGGGGCCGACAGGCCGTCCGCGATCATGTTCTCGGGCTTCAGGTTGGCCAGCGCCGGGTGCAGCTTCTTGAATTCGTCGAAGTTGTCGAACACGGCTTTCACCACCTGGTACACCGAGTCTGCGGGGGCCTTGCTCGACGCCACCACGGTGGCCAGCACGCCGTAGGTGGTGGTGGCATCGGGGTTGTTCGGGTACAGGCCGCCCGGGATCGTGGCCTTGGCGTAGTAGGGCTTGTCGGCGATCAGCTTGTCGACCGCCGGGCCGGTGATCGACACCAGCTTGGCGCCGCACGAGGTCGTCGGGTCCTGGATGTTGGCGCTCGGGTGGCCGACGCCGTAGAAGAAGCCGTCGATCTTGCCGTCGCACAGCGCCGGGCCGTGTTCGTCGGCCTTCAGCTCCGAGGCCAGCGAGAAGTCGGTCAGCTTGCCGCCGGTGGCCGCCAGCAGCTCCTCGAGCGAGGCGCGCGTGCCCGAGCCGGGGTTGCCGACGTTGAAGCGCTTGCCCTTCAAGTCGGCGAAGGTCTTGACGTTCGCTTCCTTGCGCGCCAGCACCGTGAACGGCTCGGGGTGGACCGAGAACACCGCGCGCAGGTCGCCGTAGGCGCCTGCGTCCTTGAAGTTGCCCAGGCCCTTGGCAGCGTTGTACTGCACGTCGGACTGCGAGAAACCCAGGTCGAGTTCACCGGCCTTGATGGTGTTGACGTTGAACACCGAGCCGCCGGTCGATTCGACCGAGCAGCGGATGCCGTGCTTGGCGCGGTCCTTGTTGACCAGGCGGCAGATCGCGCCGCCGGCGGCGTAGTACACGCCGGTCACGCCACCGGTGCCGATGGTGATGAATTTCTGTTGCGCCACTGCGGGCGCGGCGGCCAGCATGGTGACGAGCGCGGCGGCGGCGGCAAGGGCTGCCGGCTTGAACGATTGACGCATCGAAAGACTCCTCGGGTTCAAGAAAAGAGAGGTGGTCCAGTCTATGCACGCGACGGGCCGTGTCCAGCGGGCGGACCCTGACTGCATCAGGGGTAGCATGGCGGCTTACTGACCTGGAGAACTGCCATGACCGTCTGCCCGATTGCGATTGCCGTGGGCTGCAAGAAATGCCCGGCGTTCTCGTTCTGCCCGCTGAAGGGCACGCTCGGCGACCACAAGCCCGACGAAGCACCGCCGCCGACGCCCAAGGCCGGCAGCTCGGCCAAGAAGAAGCCCTGACGGTGGACGCAGCCACCGACGGCTAGGCCGTCAGTGGTTGTCCCTGGGCACGAAGGCCCCGCGCTTGCCGCGCAGGAAGTCGAGGTCGGCGCCTTCGTCGGCCTGCAGCACGTGGTCGGTGTAGAGCTTCCAGTAGCCTGAGTCGAGCTTGGGCACCGGCGGCGTCCAGGCCGTGCGGCGCCGCGCGAGTTCGGCGTCGTCGACATGCAGGTGCAGCTTGCGCGCCGCCACGTCGAGCGTGATCAGGTCGCCGTTGCGCACCAGCGCCAGCGGGCCGCCGGCGGCGGCTTCGGGTGCGGTGTGCAGCACCACGGTGCCGTAGGCGGTGCCGCTCATGCGCGCGTCGCTGATGCGGACCATGTCGGTGATGCCCTTCTTCAGCACCTTCGGCGGCAGCGGCATGTTGCCGACCTCGGCCATGCCGGGGTAGCCCTTGGGGCCGCAGTTCTTCAGCACCAGCACGCAGGTCTCGTCGACGTCGAGCGCGTCGTCGTCGATGCGGGTGTGGAAGTCTTCGATGTCCTCGAACACCACCGCGCGGCCGGTGTGCTGCATCAGCGCCGGCGTCGCCGCGCTCGGCTTGATGACCGCGCCGCGCGGCGCCAGGTTGCCCCGCAGCACCGCGATGCCGGCCTTGGCCTTGAACGGCGTGGCCAGCGGCTTGATGACCTCGGTGTTCCAGTTCTGCGCGTCGGCGATGTTCTCGGCCACGGTCTTGCCGCTGGCGGTGACGATGCCGGTGTGCAGGTGCGCGGCGATCTCCTTCATCACCACCGGCAGGCCGCCGGCGTAGCAGAAGTCTTCCATCAGGTACTGGCCGCTGGGCTGCAGGTTGACCAGGCACGGCAGTTCGCTGGCCAGGCGGTCGAAGTCCTCGATCGTCAGCTTCACGCCCAGGCGCCCGGCGATCGCGATCAGGTGGATCACCGCGTTGGTGCTGCCGCCGATCGCGGCCAGCGTCTTGATCGCGTTCTCGAAGGCCTCGCGCGTCAGCACCGCCGACAGCTTCTGGTCTTCATGCACCATGTCGACGATGCGCCGCCCGGCGTTGCGCGCGATCACGTTGCGCCGGCCGTCGACGGCCGGGTAGGCCGCGTTGCCGGGCAGGCCGACGCCGAGCGCCTCGACCATGCTGGCCATCGTCGACGGCGGTGCCCATCGTCATGCAGTGGCCGTGGCTGCGGTGCATGCAGCTCTCGGCCTCGAAGAAGTCGGCCAGCTTCAGGGTGCCGGCGCGCACCTGCTCGCTCATGCTCCACACGCCCGTGCCCGAGCCGAGCTGCTGGTCGCGCCAGCGGCCGTTCAGCATCGGGCCGCCGCTGACGCCGATGGTCGGCAGGTCGGCGCTCGCCGCGCCCATCAGCAGCGACGGCGTGGTCTTGTCGCAGCCCATCAGCAGCACCACGCCGTCGATCGGGTTGCCGCGGATGCTCTCCTCGACGTCCATGCTGGCCAGGTTGCGGTACAGCATCGCGGTCGGCCGCAGCAGCGTCTCGCCGAGCGACATCACCGGGAACTCGAGCGGGAAGCCGCCGGCCTCGTAGACGCCGATCTTGACCTGCTCGGCCAGCGTGCGGAAATGCGAGTTGCACGGCGTCAGTTCGGAAAACGTGTTGCAGATGCCGATCACCGGCCGGCCATCGAACTGGTCGTGCGGCACGCCCTTGCCCTTGACCCAGCTGCGGTAGGCAAAGCCATCGCGGTCCTGGCGGCCGAACCATTGCTGGCTGCGCAATTCGGAGGGAGCCTTCTTCTTCGTCGTCATACCCAGACCTTCGGTGGATGTCAGTGGATGTGCGAGCCGCCGTTGATGTCGAGTTCGCTGCCGGTGACGTAGCTCGACAGGTCGGAGGCCAGGAAGACCACGCCACCGGCGACCTCGTGCGCATGGCCGGGGCGGCCCATCGGCACGCTCTTGAGGATGGCGTCGAGGCGCTCGGGCGTCATCAGGCCGGCGATGATGTCGGTGTCGATGAAGCTCGGGCAGATCGCATTGACGCGGATGTTGTCGGGGCCGAGTTCGCGTGCAGCGGCCTTGGTGTAGCCGAGGATCGCTGCCTTGGCGGCCGAGTAGTGCGAACCACCGTAGACGCCGCCGCCGCGCTGCGCCGACACGCTGCTCATGTTGACGATGCTGCCGGTCTGTTGCTTCTTCATCGTCGGCACCACGGCCTGCGTCATGTACAGCGTGCCGCGCATGTTGACGTCCATCACCAGCGAATACATCTCGGGCGTGACCTCCATCAGCCGTTGCGGGCTGCTGATGCTGGCGATGTTGACCAGCACGTCGATGCGGCCGAAGTGGGTGACGGCCAGCGCCGCGGCGGCCTCGCACTCGGCCTTGTCGGTGACGTTGCAGCGCGCGCCGAAATGGCCGCGGCCGGGCAGTGCGCGCGCCGCGGCCTCGGCCGCCGCCGCATCGAGATCGGTGATCAGCACGCGCGCGCCATGCTCGGCCAGCAGCAGGGCGCTGGCCATGCCGAGGCCCTGCGGGCTCGCCGCGCCGGTGACGATCACCGACTTGCCGGCGAGGAGCGGGCTCACCGAGGCGCCTTTCTCAGCACAGCGGCAACGGCGCGCACCGCGCGTGCAGGCAAGACGGTCGCTCCATGGGGATTCGGCGCTCCGCCGCGGCGGGCGGCAAATTGTTCACCGCGCCAGGCTCGTTGGCCTCGCGTGATGAAGGTGTCGTGGAAGCCGCTGCGCATGCGGCCCGAGCCTAGCACCGCATCGAACCGCTCGACCGCGGCCTGCCTCGCAGGGTCTCGCGCTGCGTCGAGCCGGTGGCGCACCGGTGGACGCCGATGGCGCCCGCGGCGCCCTCACTTCTTGCCCTTGCCGTTCAGGGCGCGGTAGGCGCGAATCACCTGGCTGTCGTCGGCCGCGCCATGGCCGAGGCCCGAGGCGGCGAGGAACATCTGCATCGCGGTGGCCGACAGCGGCAGGCCGGCCTTGAGGGCGCGGCCCTCGCCGAGCACGATGCCGAGATCCTTGACGAAGATGTCGACCGCACTGGTGACGGCCGGGTCGTCCTGCAACATGCGCGGCCCGCGGTCGCCGAACATCCAGCTGTTGCCGGCCGACACGCCGATGATCTCGAGCATCTTGGCCGGGTCCATGCCGGCGCGCTCGGCCAGGTGCAACGCCTCGGCCGCGGCGGCGATGTGCACGCCGCACAGCAGCTGGTTCACCATCTTGGCGGCCGAGCCCAGGCCCGCGCTGGCGCCGCAGTCGAACACGCGCGAGGCCATCGCGTCGAGCGCCGGCCTGGCACGCGCGAACACCTCGGGGGCACCGGAGACCATCAGCGTGAGCGTGCCGTCGGCCGCGCGCTTGGCACCGCCCGAGGCGGGGGCATCGAGCATCGCCAGGCCCATCGCCTCGAGCTCGCGGGCGGTGGCCTGCGCCATGGCCGGCGCCTGCGTGCAACCGAGCGCGACGATGGCGCCGCGCGGCAGCGCCGCCGCGGCGCCGCCGTCGAACAGCACGGCGCGCGCCTGCTCGCCGGTCACCACCATCAGCCACAACAACTCGGCACCTCGCGCCGCATCGGCCGCGCTGGTGGCTGCGCGGCCACCAGCGCGCGCGAGCGCGGCGACCGCGTCGGCGCGCATGTCGAAGCCCGCCACCTCGTGTCCCGAGGCCGCCAGGCGAATGGCCATCGGCGCGCCCATCGCGCCCAGGCCGATGAAACCGATCCGCATGGCGTCCGCCTATTCCTTGACTGAGCCGGTGAGCCCCGAGACGTAGTACTCGACGAAGAACGAGTAGATGAACGCCACCGGCAGCGAGCCGAGCAGGGCCCCCGCCATCAGCGCGCCCCAGTGGTAGACATCGCCCTCGACCAGCTCGGTGACGACGCCGACCGGCACGGTCTTGACTTCGGACGACGAGATGAAGGTCAGCGCGTAGATGAACTCGTTCCACGACAGCGTGAAGGCGAAGATGCCTGCCGAGATCAGCCCCGGCACCGCCAGCGGCAGCACGATCTTGGTCAGGATCTGCCAGCGGTTGGCGCCGTCGATCAGCGCGCACTCCTCGAGTTCGTAGGGGATCGAGCGGAAGTAGCCCATCAGGAGCCAGGTGCTGAACGGGATCAGGAAGGTCGGGTAGGTCAGGATCAGCGCCCAGCGGGTGTCGAACAGGCCGAGCTGGTTGACGATCGCCGCCAGCGGGATGAACAGGATCGACGGCGGCACCAGGTAGGCCAGGAAGATCGACAGGCCGATCTGCTTGGCGCCCTGGAAGCGCAGCCGCTCGATCGCGTAGGCCGCGAACACCGAGCAGGCCAGCGAGACGAAGGTCGCCACCACCGACACCAGCACCGTGTTCCACATCCACTCGGGGTAGGCGGTGTTGAACAGCAGCTTCTTGAAGTGGGCCAGCGTCGGCGCGATGACCCAGAACGGGTTGCCGGTGCGCGACAGCAGTTCGTTGTCGGGCTTCACCGAAGTGATCGCCATCCAGTAGAACGGGAACAGCAGCACGATCAGGAAGACGATCAGCGGCAGGTAGATCGTCACGAACTTGCGCGACGGTGTGTCGAGGTAGCTCATGCCGACGGTGTCGGTCGACGCCGAGCTCGCGCCGGCTCCGGTCGTGCTCATTTGTCGGCTCCCCCTTGCTGCCAGGCGCGCCGCTGCAACCCGAAGTAGCTGAACATGATGGCGGCCAGCAGGAACGGCACCATCGCGATCGAGATCGCCGCGCCTTCGCCGAGCGCGCCGCCGGAGATGGCGCGCTGGAACGACAGCGTGGCCATCAGGTGCGTGGCGTTGAGCGGCCCGCCGCGGGTGATGACGTAGATCAGCTGGAAGTCGGTGAAGGTGAACAGCACCGAGAAGGTCATCACCACCGCGATGATCGGCGTCAGCAGCGGCAGCGTGACGTGGCGGAACTGCTGCCAACGCGACGCGCCGTCGATCGCCGAGGCCTCGTAGTACGAGGGCGAGATCGTCTGCAGCCCGGCCAGCAGCGTGATCGCGACGAACGGGATGCCGCGCCAGATGTTGGCGGCGATCACCGACAGCCGCGCGTTCCAGGGTTCGCCGAGGAAATCGATGTACTTGTCGATCAGCCCCATCTTGACCAGCATCCAGCTGATGATCGAGAACTGGGCGTCGTAGATCCACCAGAACGCGATCGCCGACAGCGCGGTGGGCACGATGTAGGGCAGCAGGATGACGGCGCGGAAGAAGGTCTTGAAGCGGATGTTGCGGTTGAGCAGCATCGCCAGCCACAGGCCGAGGCCGAACTTGATGACGCTGGCGACGAAGGTGTAGAAGAGGGTGTTGAAGAGGGCCAGCCGCGTGACGGCGTCACCCCACAGGAACTGGTAGTTCTCGAGGCCGATCCACTCGCCCGCCCGCCCGACCTTGGTATCGGTGAAGCCGAGCCAGAAGCCCAGCCCGAGCGGGTAGGTCAGGAACAGCAGCAGCAGCACCGCGGCCGGCAGCATGAACAGCAGGCCCAGCGCGTTGCGGCTGTTCTGGAGTCGTTCGATGAGGATCATGGCGCGAGGGGCGTAGGCGGCCGGTCGCGGGCGCGCGACGGCGCCGGGCATCACGCGCCATCGCGGTGATGCCCGACGCCGGCAGCGGTCGGTCAGACCTTGTAGTAACGCTCGGCGCGCTTCTGTGCGCGCTCGGCGGCTTCCTTCGGCGTCTTCGATCCGCTCGCCGCCTCGGCCACCATGTTGGTGACGATGAAGTCGGCCGCGGCGCCCGCCGAGGCGTAGCCCAGCTTGCCGGCATAGCCTGCCGGCCGCAGGTTCTTGACGCAATCGCGGTACGGCGTGTGCTTCGGGTCCGAGGTCCAGATCGCGGCCTTCGTGTACTCCGCGAGCGGCGGGGCGATGTAGCCACCGGCCGCGGTGAGCCACGGATCGAACTGCTCCTGTTCCATCATGAAGCGCAGGAACTCCTTGGCTGCCTGCGGGTACTTGGTGTACTTCATGACCATCTGGTTGAAGAACAGGTGCGACTCGGTCGGCACGCCGACCGGGCCGATCGGGTACTGCGCATGCTGCACGTCTTCCTTCAGGTCCCTGACCTTCTGGTCGGTCGAGTTCTTGGTGGCGTAGTAGATCGAGATGCCGTTGTTGGTCAGGCTGATCTGACCGTCCAGGAAGGCCTTGTTGTTGTTCGGGTCCAGCCACGACAGCGTGCCCGGGACGAAGGTCGCGTACATCTCCTTGGCGTACTCGAGCGCCTTGATCGTCTCGGGGCTGTCGATCACGACCTTGTTGTTCTCGTCGACCAGCTTGCCGCCGTGCGACCAGATCAGCCAGTTCGTCCACAGGCCGTCGCCGGTCGCGTTGCCCAGTGCAAAACCGGACGGCGTGCCCTTGGCATGCAGCGCCTTCAGCAGCGCGAGGAAGCCGGTGGTGTCCTTCGGGAAGGTGTCGAAGCCGGCCGCCTTCACATGGCTCTGGCGGTAGACCAGCATCGCGCCGGCGGCGCCCAGCGCGACGCCGATCCACTTCTTGCCATCGGGGCGCAGGTAGGCCTCGCAGGCCGGGAACCAGCCGCCGTACTTCTTGCCCAGGTAGGTGGCCAGGTCGGTCACGTCGAGCAGCTTCTCGGGGTACAGGTTGGCGTCGTCGTTGGTCGACAGGATGATGTCCGGGCCGGCGCCGGTGTTGGCGGCCACCGCCGCCTTCGGGCGCACGTCTTCCCAGCCTTCGTTGTCGACGCGCACCTCGATGCCGGTCTTCTCGGTGAACTTCTTGACGTTGGCCATGTAGGCGTCGATGTCGCCCTGCACGAAGCGGCTCCAGCGCAGCACGCGCAGCTTGGCGCCCTTCTCGGGCTTGAAGGTCAGCGCGGTCTGCGCGTGGACGGCGGGCGCCCAGATCGCGCCGGCGCCCAGTGCGGTGCTCGCGGCGATGCCGGCGGTGCCTTCCAGGAAGCGGCGGCGGTTGAATTGGTCCATCTGGGTTCTCCTTGCTTGTGGAAGGTGCTCGTTGTCGGCACCAGGGTGTGGAAAGGGTCGGTTCAGGCGGCCAGCGAGCGGCCGCTGGCGGCATCGAACAGGTGGGCGCGTGACGGGTCGGGCTGCAGGTGGATCGTGCTGCCGGGCTTGAAGCTGTGGCGCTCGCGGAAGACGACCGCCAGCTCGGCGCCGTGGTGGCGGCACGACACGAAGGTATCGGCGCCGGTCGGCTCGACCACCACCACCTCGGTCGGGATCGTGCCGCGCTGGGTGCCCTCGACCAGCACGAGGTGCTCGGGCCGGGTGCCGAAGATCACCGGCTGCGCATCGCTGCCGGTGGTGTTGGCCGGCGCGCCGACGCGCGTGCCGTCGGCCAGCTCGACCTGCACCGCGCCGTTCGCGCGCCGCAGCGTGCCGGGCAGGAAGTTCATCGCCGGCGAACCGATGAAGCCGGCGACGAACAGGTTGGCCGGCTGGTCGTAAAGCTCCAGCGGGCTGCCGGTCTGTTCGATGCGGCCGTCCTTCATCACCACGATCTTGTCGCCCATCGTCATCGCTTCGATCTGGTCGTGCGTGACGTAGATCGAGGTCGTCTTCAGGCGCTGGTGCAACTCCTTCAACTCGGTGCGCATCGCCACCCGCAGCTTGGCATCCAGGTTGGACAGCGGCTCGTCGTACAGGAACACCTGCGGGTCGCGCACGATCGCGCGGCCCATCGCGACGCGCTGGCGCTGGCCGCCGGAGAGCTGGCGCGGGTAGCGGTCGAGCAGCGCGGTCAGGCCGAGGATCTCGGCGGCGCGGGCCACCTTGGCCTCGGCGGCGCTCTTCTCGACCTTGGCCAGCATCAGCGAGAAGGCCATGTTCTGGCGCACCGTCATGTGCGGGTACAGCGCGTAGTTCTGGAACACCATCGCGATGTCGCGCTGCTTGGGCAGCACGTCGTTGACCACCTTGTCGGCGATGCGGATCTCGCCGCCGCTGATCTCCTCGAGCCCGGCGATCATGCGCAGCAACGTGCTCTTGCCGCAGCCCGACGGGCCGACGAGCACGGTGAACGAGCCGTGTGCAATCTCGATATCCACGCCATGCAGGATCTCGACGTCGCCAAAACGCTTGGTCACCGAACGGATGCTGACACTGGCCATCGAGGGAAATCTCCGGGTCTCATTACGCCGCGCGGTGCTTGGCACGGCGCTGGGCGCACTTGTATGATGACCAGACTACCATGTCAATTATCGTTTCAGCCCGGATTGACCCGAAGCAGATCAGCCGAGCGGACGGTTTTCGCCTCGAGGCCGAGCGGCTTTCGGACCGGCTTGCGGCGAAGATTGCGGAGCGGATCGACAGTGGCGCGCTCAAGCCCGGCGACCGCCTGCCCACCGAGTTGCAGTTTGCCGCCGCGTATGGCGTGTCGCGCACCGTGGTGCGCGAGGCCGTGCACCAGCTCAAGTCGCAGGGGCTGGTGCGATCGCGCCAGGGTTCGGGCGTGTTCGTCACCGCGCCGCCGGCACACCGCGCGCTGGCCTTCGACCCCAAGCTGCTCGAATCGATGGAAGCGGTGGTGCAGATGGTGGAACTGCGCCGCGTCGTCGAAGGCGAGATGGCGGCACTCGCGGCGCAACGCGCGACGAAGTCCCAGCTGACGGCGCTGCGGCGAACACTGGCCACGGTCGACGCGGCCACCGAGAGCGGCGAGCTCGGCGTCGAAGAAGACCTGGCCTTCCATCGCGCCATCGGCGAGGCCACCGGCAACCCGCAGTTCCTGCGCCTGCTGGCCGTGCTGGAGGACTACACGCGCGACGCGATGACGGTGGCCAAGGGCTACGAGTCGATGCGCGCCGATTTCATGGAGCAGGTGCGCAACGAGCACCGCGCGATCCTCGCCGCGATCGCGGCGGGTGACGAGAAGGCGGCGCGCCGTGCCGCGATCAAGCACCACCGCAACGGCGAGGAACGCCTGGTGGCCAGCGGCGTCATCCGGCCCGCGAACGCCTGACGCACCACACCATGAACGCAACCTGCGCTCGGCGTCATCGCCGACGATTTCACCGGCGCGACCGACGTCGCCGGGATGCTGGTGCAAGCCGGCATGTCGGCCCTGCTGGCCATCGGCGTACCGCCGGCCGATGCCGTGCTCGATGCCGACGCGATCGTGGTGGCGTTGAAGTCGCGCACGGTCCCGGCCGCCGACGCGGTGCGCGAGTCGCTGGCCGCGCTGGAGCGCCTGCGCGCCGCCGGTTGCCGACGCTTCTATTTCAAGGTCTGCTCGACCTTCGACTCGACGCCGCGCGGCAACATCGGCCCGGTGGCCGAGGCCCTGATGGCCGCGCTGGGCACCGACTTCGCGATCGCCTGCCCGGCATTCCCCGAGAACGGCCGCAGCGTCTACCGCGGCCACCTGTTCGTCGGCGACCTGCTGCTGTCGGACTCGGGCATGCGCAACCACCCGCTGACGCCGATGACCGATGCCAACCTGGTGCGCTGGCTGCAGGCGCAGACCACGTTGCGCGTCGGCCTGCTGCGACACGATGCGGTGGCGGCCGGCACCGATGCGGTGGCCGCGCGCATCGCCGCGCTGCGCGCCGACGGCGTGCGCATCGCGGTCGCCGATGCGATCGACAACGCCGACCTGCGCACGCTGGGCGCCGCCTGTGCCGACCTGCCGCTCGTGGTGGCCGGCTCGGGGCTCGCGCTCGGGCTGCCCGCGCCCTATGCCGCGCGCGGCTGGGTCCGACCCGACGCCCAGGCCGCGGCCCTGCCGGCCGTGGGCGGCCACGCCGCGGTGCTGTCGGGCTCGTGCTCGACCGCCACCAATGCACAGGTGCAGCATTGGCTGCAGGCCGGCCTGCCGGCATTTCGCATCGATGCGCTGCGCCTCGCCGAAGGTGCGCCGCTGGCCGCCCAGGCACTGGCCTGGGCCGACAGCCGCCTGGCGCAGGGGCCGGTGCTGGTGTACGCCACCGCCGCCGCCGATGACGTCAAGGCCGTGCAGCAGCAACTCGGCGCCGAGCGTGCGGGCAGCCTGGTCGAGGCCTGCCTGGCCGAGATCGCCACCGGTTTGCTCGACCGCGGCGTGCGGCGCCTCGTCGTTGCCGGCGGCGAGACGTCGGGCGCCGTCGTGCAAGCCCTGCAGGTGCAGCGCCTGCGCGTCGGTGCGACGATCGACCCCGGCGTGCCGTGGACGCAGGCCGAGGGCCGGCCCCTGCTGCTGGCGTTGAAGTCGGGCAATTTCGGCAGCGTCGATTTCTTCGCCAAGGCCTTGGCGATGGTCCGGTGAGATGACCACCGAGGCCTTGCGCGAAGAGCTCTGCCGCGTCGGCGCGTCGCTGTTCGATCGCGGCTACGTGCATGCCACCGCGGGCAACCTCAGCGCGCGCGTCGAGGGCGGTTACCTGATCACGCCGACCGACGCCTGCCTCGGCTTCCTCGATCCGCCACAGCTGGCCTTCGTCGACGATGCCGGCGTGCAGCACAGCGGCGCGCGGGCGAGCAAGACCTTGGCGCTGCACCGCGCGATCTACGCCGCCGACCCCGCCGCACGCTGCGTGATCCACACCCACAGCACGCACCTGGTGGCCTTGACGCTGGCCGGCGTGTGGCGCGAGGCCGATGTGCTGCCGCCGATCACGCCGTACTTCGTGATGAAGGTCGGCCACGTGCCGCTGCTGCAGTACCACCGGCCGGGCCATCCGGAGGTCGCGGCGCAGGTCGCGGCGCTGATCGCCGCCGCGCGCGGCCGCAATGTGCCGATCCGTGCGGTGCTGCTCGATCGGCTCGGCCCCGTCGTCTGGCACGAGACGCCGGCCGCCGCGATGGCGGTGCTCGAAGAGCTCGAAGAGACCGCGCGGCTGTGGCTGATGACGAACCCGAAGCCGGCCGCGCTGGCCGATGAACAACTGGCCGAGCTGCGCGCGCAGTTCGGCGCCCACTGGTAAACCTGACACGATGCCCCGCTTCGCCGCCAACCTGTCGATGCTCTACAACGAGCATGCCTTCCTCGACCGCTTCGCCGCTGCCGCGGCCGATGGGTTCACCGCGGTCGAGTTCCTGTTCCCCTACGCCTTCGCCGCCGGTGACCTGGCCGCCCGCCTGCGCGACCATGGCCTGCAGCAAGTGCTGTTCAACGGCCCGCCGGGCGACTGGGACCACGGCGAGCGCGGCATGGCCTGCCTGCCCGGACGCGACGATGAGTTCAAGCGCGGCATCGAACAGGCGCTGACCTACGCGGCCGCGCTGCGCTGCCCGCGCGTGCATGTGATGGCCGGCCTGGCGCCCGCGGGCAGCGAACGCGAGGCGCTGCGCGCCACCTACGTCGCCAACCTGGCGTGGGCCGCGGCACAGGCCGCACCGCACGGCGTCGACGTGCTGATCGAGCCGATCAACACGCGCGACATTCCCGGCTTCTTCCTCAACCGGCAGGATCAAGCGCACGAGATCGTCGCCGAGGTCGGCGCGCCCAACCTGAAGGTGCAGATGGACCTGTACCACTGCCAGATCGTCGAAGGCGATCTGGCCAAGAAGCTCGAGCGCTACCTGCCGGCCGGCAGCGTCGGCCACCTGCAGATCGCCGGCGTGCCGGAGCGCCACGAACCCGATCTCGGCGAAGTCAACTACCGCTACCTGTTCGACCTGATCGATCGCGTCGGCTTCGGCGGCTGGATCGGCTGCGAATACCGACCCCGTCTCACCGCCCCTGGCGGCACCTCGGCCGGCCTCGGCTGGTTCCAACCCTACCGGACAAAGAAACCATGAAACTCCTGATCACCGGCGGCGCCGGCTTCGTCGGCGCGCGGCTCGCGCGCACGCTGCTCGCCCGCGGCACGCTGGCCGGCCAGCGCGTCGATGCACTGGTGCTGGCCGACCAGTTCGCGCCGCCGCCCGACCTGCTGGCCGACCCGCGCGTGGCTGCACGCACCGGCGCGCTGCTCGACCAATGCGCCGGCCTCGGCGCCGAACGCTTCGACGGCGTGTTCCACCTCGCGTCGGCGGTGTCGGGCGAGTGCGAGCTCGACTTCGACCTCGGCATGCGCTCGAACCTCGACAGCACGCGCGCCTTGCTCGATGCCCTGCGCAAGGCCGGCAATGCGCCGCGCTTCGTGTTCTCGAGCTCGGTCGCGGTGTTCGGCCCCGACCCGGGCCGGCCATTGCCCGACGTGGTGGCCGACGACACCCTGCCGGCACCACAGACCTCCTACGGCACGCAAAAGCTGATGTGCGAGCAGTTGATCGCCGACTGCACGCGCAAGGGCTTCATCGACGGCCGCGCCGCGCGCCTGATGACGGTGACGGTGCGGCCCGGCAAGCCCAACGCCGCCGCGTCGTCGTTCTTCAGCGGCATCATCCGCGAGCCGCTGGCAGGCGTCGAGTCGATCTGCCCGGTCGACGCCAGCGTGTCGCACCCGGTGTCGTCGCCGGCACGCACGGTCGAGGGCCTGATCGCCGTCTACGAGGCCTCGCGCGACGCGCTCGGCGGCCGCCTCGCGCTCAACCTGCCGGCGTTGAACGTCACGGTGCGCGAGATGCTGGCCGCGCTCGAGGCCGTCGCCGGACCGGCGGTGCGCGCGCACGTGCGCTTCGAGCGCGACGAACGCATCGCCGGCATCGTCGCCAACTGGCCCAAGGGTGCCAGCGCGGCGCGTGCCGCGAAGCTGGGTCTCACGCCCGAAGCCTCGTTCGCCGACATCGTGCGCCAGTACATCGCCGACTGCCGCGCGCGGCCGGACGCCGACGATCACCCTCAAAGGACTTGCCTCGTGAACCAGATCGACCTGAAGAACCGCGTCGCCATCATCACCGGCGGCGCCCAGGGCATCGGCTACGCCACCGCCGAACGCATGCTGGGCTCGGGCGCCAGCGTGATGCTGTGGGACCAGGACGCGCCGCTGCTGGCCAGCGCCAAGGCGCAGCTTGCCGCGCTCGGCCGCGTCGGCACGGCGCAGGTCGAGCTGACCGACGAGGCCGCGGTCACCGCGGCCACGGCGCAGACCGTCGCCGAGTTCGGCCGCATCGACATCCTGGTCAACAACGCCGGCATCACCGGCGGCAACGGCACGACCTGGGAACTCGCGCCCGACGTCTGGCGGCGCGTGGTCGAGGTCAACCTGATCGCGCCCTACCTGACCTGCCGCGCCGTGGTGCCGCAGATGCTGAAGCAGGGCTACGGCCGCATCGTCAACGTGGCCTCGGTGGCCGGCAAGGAAGGCAACCCCAACGCCTCGCACTACAGCGCCAGCAAGGCCGGCCTGATCGCGCTGACCAAGTCGCTCGGCCAAGGAGCTGGCGACGAAGGGCATCCTCGTCAATGCCATCGCACCTGCGGCCGCCAAGACAGCGATGTTCGACGACGATGAAGCCAGCAGCACATCGACTTCATGCTCGAGCAAGATCCCGATGGGGCGCTTCGTCGAGGTGCAGGAAATCGCTGCCGGCATCTGCTGGCTGGCCAGCGAAGACTGCTCGTTCACCACCGGCTCGGTGCTCGACATTTCGGGTGGGCGCGCGACCTATTGAAGCCGCGGCCCCGCTGGCGCTGCCTCAGAGCTGGCGCCAGCGCTCGATCAGTTCACCAAAGGATTGGCGCGATTCGGCGTAGGCCTCGGCGAAGGCCGGCGATGCGCAGCCGCCGTTCTCCCGCACCAGTTGCCGGCCGGCGTCGGCGGCCAGCCGCCGCGACAGATCGAGCAACTCCGGCGTCGTCACCTCGGGCGGCAAGGCCGGCAAGGCCACGTGCCAGTCGGGGGCGGCCTTGCCACGCGGGCACAAGGCGTCGAGCGCATTCATCAGGTCGGCGCGGAACATCAGCTCACCCATCATTTCGCCGACGGCCGTCGTCGTCGAGATCGCGCGGGCGGGGCCGCACCGGCGCTGCCGGCCACGCAGAGCAAGACGAGCGCGGCGGTGCGGCGAAGGGTGGGCGCGAGTCGCATGGGCGTGAACCGGGTACGCCACCAGTGTAGAAGCCGGAGCGCAGGCTTGGCCGACGCCCCATGTTTCCGGGGGCAGCCCGCGCCGGGCCACGCACGGCGCAGAATTCGCGCCCATGCGGCGCAGCCTTCGACGTCATCCTCTACGGCGCGACCGGCTTCGTCGGCCGCCAGACCGCGCATTACTTTGCCGAGCATGCGCCGGGCGTGCGCTGGGCCATCGCCGGGCGCTCGGCGCCCCGGCTCGAAGCGTTGCGTGCGGACCTGGGCGCGGCGTCGCCGGCAGTCATCGTCGCCGAGGCCGGCGACGCCGCTGCGCTCGATGCGCTGGCGGCACAGGCCCGCGTCGTGCTCAGCACCGCGGGGCCGTTTGCGCGCCATGGCAGCGAACTGGTCGCCGCCTGCGTGCGCCAGGCCACGCACTACGTCGACATCACCGGCGAGACGCCGTGGGTGCGCCGGATGATCGACCGCCACCACGGCGCGGCGGCCGCGAACGGCACCCGCATCGTGCCCGGCTGCGGCTTCGATTCGGTGCCGTCGGACCTCGGCGCCTGGCTGGTGGCGCGTGCGCTGCAGCAACGGCACGGCGAGCGCTGCGTCCGCGTCAAGGCCTGTTTCTCGATCCGCGGCGGGCTCAACGGCGGCACCGTGGCGTCCCTGATCAACGCCCTCGACCAGGGCGATGCCGCGTTGCTCGACGACCCGTTCCTGCTCAACCCGCCAGGGCACCGCACCCGCCGACGCCGCGGCTCACCGCGACCCGGCGGGTGCCTTGCGCGACGCCGACTTCGACGGCTGGCTGGCCCCGTTCGTGATGGGACCGATCAACACCCGCGTGGTGCGCCGCAGCGCTGCGCTGGCGGCCGACGACGGCCCTTATGCGCCCGACTTTCGCTACCAGGAATACCTGCGCATCGGCCGTGGCCCTGCCGGTGCAGTGGCGGCCACCGCGTTGAGCGTCGGCATGGCGGCCGGCCGTGCCGCGCTGGCGCTCGCGCCGCTGCGCCGCGCGGCCGAGCGGCTGGCGCCGGCGCCGGGCGAAGGCCCGACGCGAGCGAGCGATGGACAACGGCTCGTTTCGCTGCGAACTGGTCGGCACCGGCGAGCGCGGCACGGTGCTGCGCGGTCGCATCGCCGGCCGCGGCGACCCGGGCAATCGGGCGACGACGGTCTTCGTCTGCGAGTCGGCGTTGGCGCTGGCGCAGGACGCCGAGCGACTGCCCGGCGGGCCGAACCGGGGCGGCGTGCTGACACCGGCCACCGCGCTCGGCGGCGCGCTGGCCGCGCGCCTGCTCGCCGCCGGCCTGACGCTGGTGCCGTTCGACGCCTGAGCCCTTCGAGCCTCGGCTCAGCGCTCGGTCACGCCGAGCTTGTCGAGCAATCCGTTCAGCTCGTCGAGCGAGCCGAACGCAATCGCGATCTCGCCCTGCTCGCCGCGCTTGGTCTTGCGTTGCACGCGGATCTCGACGGCCGCCGTCAGCTGATCGGCCAGTGCCTCTTCCAGGCGCACGATGTCGCGCGGCTTCTCGTGCTTCACGCGCAGCAGCGGCGTCTGGCGGCCGCCGTTGCCGGCCGCCTTGCGGGCCACGAGCTTCTCGGTCTCGCGCACCGAGAGCTTCTTCGCCGCAACCTCGTTGGCGGCCAGGATCTGCTCGGCGCCGTCGAGCGCCAGCAGCGCCCGCGCATGGCCCATCTCGAGGTCGCCGGCCATCAGCATCTGCTGCACCGGTGCGGCCAGGTTGAGCAGCCGCAGCAGGTTGCTGGCCGCGCTGCGCGAGCGGCCGATGGCCTGCGCCGCCTGTTCATGCGTGAGATTGAATTCATCGATCAGCCGCTTCAGGCCCTGCGCTTCCTCGAGCGGGTTCAGATCCTCGCGCTGCATGTTCTCGATCAGCGCCATCACCGCGGCCGCCTCGTCGGGCACGTCCTTCACCAGCACCGGCACCTCGGCCAGACCGGCGAGGCTGGCGGCACGCACGCGGCGCTCGCCCGCGATGACTTCGTAGCGGTCGCGCCGACCGGCCGCACCAGCACCGGCTGCATCACGCCCTGGCTCTTGATGCTCTCGGCCAGCTCGTAGAGCGAGCCTTCGTCCATGCGCGTGCGCGGCTGGTACTTGCCGGGTTGCAGCTGGGTGAGCTTGAGCGTGCTGGGCGCGGCGCCGCCGGGTGCAGCGGGCGGCGCGTCGCTGACCTTGGGGCCGAGCAGCGCTTCGAGGCCCATGCCCAGGCCCTTGGGTTTCTTGGTGACCATGGGGCGCGATTGTCGGTGATCGGCCGCAATGGCGGCGGCCGGCCCTCAGCGTGGGCCCCGCGTTCGGCGCCGCCGAAGTCGCCCCGGCGGCGCGCAATTGCCCGAGCAGGGCGTGGCCGGCGGGCCAGTCGCCCAGCCCCGATTCGCCATTGATGTGGCCTGCGGCGCCGATGCTGACCTGACGCGCTCCCCAGTCGCGCGCCATCTGCGCGGCGCGGTCGGGGCGGCAGTAGGGGTCGTCGTCGCTGGTGACGGCGATCGCCGCGAACGGCAGCGCAGCCGCGCACGATCGGCCGCCACGAATGCAGGTTGGGCGGCATGTCGTCGCGCTCGGCATCGGGCGGCGCCACCAGCAGCGCGCCGCACACGCGCCGCGTCTGGCGCGAGTGGGCGGCCCACGCCGCCACCAGCTGGCAGCCCAGGCTGTGCGCCACCAGCAGTGCCGGGGCATCGCTGGCCAGCAGCACGTCTTCGAGCCGGGCCATCCAGTCGCCGCGCCGCGGCCACAGCCAGTCGTCCTGGACCACGCGCTCGTAGCCGTGCAGTCGCTCCCAGCGGCTCTGCCAGTGGCCCGCGTCGGAGTCGAGCCAGCCCGGCAGCAACAGGACACGGAGTTCGGTCACGGGGGTTGCCTTATCCTTGCGCACACAGTCGCCGCCATTTTGACGCCCCATGAAAAAGCACCTCGTGTTCGTCGACGGCCAGGAAGGCACCACCGGACTGCGCATCCACGAGTACCTGGCCGCGCGCAGCGACATCGAGGTGCTGAAGATCGACGCCGACAAGCGCAAGGACCGCGCCGAGCGCGCGCGCCTGCTCAACGCCGCCGACGTGGCCTTCCTGTGCCTGCCCGATGCCGCGGCCCGCGAAGCGGTGGCGCTGGTCGACAACCCGAACACCTGCGTCATCGATGCCAGCACCGCGCACCGCGTGGCGCCGGGCTGGACCTTCGGCATCCCCGAACTCGCGCCGGGCCAGCGCGAGGCGCTGCGCGCGGCCAAGCGCATCGCCAACCCGGGTTGCCACTCGACCGCCTTCATCGCGCTGCTGCGGCCGCTGGTCGATGCCGGCCTGGTGGCTCGCGACTTGCCGGTCACGGCGACGTCCATCACCGGCTATTCGGGCGGCGGCAGGAAGATGATCGAGGAGTACAGGGCGTCGGCCGCCGCCTTCGCGTCGGGTGCCGGCGGCAACGCGCAGCTCGAAGCACCGCGCCCCTACGGGCTGAAGCTCAGCCACAAGCATGTGCCGGAAATGATGGCCTACAGCGGCCTGACGGTGAAGCCGGTGTTCATGCCGATCGTCGGCAACTTCTACAAGGGCCTGGCGGTCAGCGTGCCGCTGCACTTGTCGCAACTGAAACCCGGCACCGACGGCGCGACCATGGTGGACGCTTTCGAGCGGCATTACGAGGGCGAGCGTTTCATCCGCGTGATGCCGCTGTCGGACCCGGCCATCGCCGAGCCGAACTTCTTCGACGTGCAGGGCGCCAACGACACCAACCGGATCGACATCTTCGTCTTCGCCGACGACCGCCAGGCGATCCTGATCGCCCGCGAGGACAACCTCGGCAAGGGCGCCAGCGGCGCCGCGGTGCAATGCATGAACCTGCACCTCGGTTGCGACGAGGCGCTGGGGCTGTAGCGAACGGCATCGCGATGTTGCCGATCTTCCACATGGTCCCGGGCGCGCCCGATCCGGTCGCGCCGTTCAGCCATGCCGTCGAGGCCGACGGCTGGGTCTTCGTCACCGGGCAGATGCCGTTTGCAGGCACCTCGATCGACGCGCCCTACCCCGAGGGCATCGAGGCCCAGACGCACCAGGTGATGAAGAACCTGCAGACCGTGCTCGCCGGCTGCGGCCTCGGCCTGGCCGATGTGCTGTCGGCACGCATCTACCTGACGCACTTCGACGCGGACTACGCGGCGATGAACGCGGTCTACGCGAGCTACTTCCCCGCCGGCCGGCGGCCGGCGCGCACCTGCATCGGCGTGACCGGCCTGGCCAAGGGGGCACGGGTGGAGATCGACATGGTGGCGCGGCGCCCGGCGCCGTGACGGCGCGAGCGCCGGATGGCGTCAGCCAGGCGGCGTCGGCACACGGTAGTGGTACGCATAGCCATCGGCGAAGCCCAGGCGCCGGTAGACGCTGCGCGCAGCGTGGTTGTCGGCCTCGACCTGCAGGTACGCGGAGCGCGCCCCTTCGTCGCGAGCGCGCGTCAGCAGGCGTGTGCACAAGCGCCGGGCCAGGCCCTGCCCACGCGCGTCTTCGGCGGTGAACACGTCGTACACGCCGACCAGGTCGGCCTCGCGCGCAACCTGGCCGCAGGCGACCAGCGCACCGTCGGCCTCGCGGCGGATGGCCAGCGCCTGGAACGGCACCGGCGAGAGCTCGAGCCGCTGCGCATGGGCCTGCCGCTGCGACAGCGGCGAGCCGCGCAACTGGCCGATGGCCTGCGCGAACGCGCTGTGGCCCATCGCCTGCCAGAGCAGGCCGGCCGGCAGCGGCTCATCGGCCATCGCCGTGAGCGCCGGACAAACCATCACGCGCGTGTCATCGACGCGCGGCCAGCCGCGGGCCGCGAGCCGTGCATCGAGGTCCTGCGGTTCGCTGAAGGGCGTGATGCGCACGACCATCGGCAGCTGCGCTTCGGCGAACACCGCGCCGGCGCGGGCGAGTTTCTCGTCGAGCGACAGGCGGCCGGGGGCAATGGCATTGACGCAGCGCGCCCGCTTGGCCTTGCCAGGCGAGAAACGCACGAGCCAGCCGTCGAACCAGCGCTGCTGCGGCGGCGCACTGGCATTCAGGCCGGCATCCTCGACGTGGGCCAGCAGCAGCCGGTCGAACAGCGGCGACACCGCCGCTCCCCCGCTCACACCAGTGCCTTGACCCGCTCGACCATCTCGCGAGCGAACTCGATGTAGGCCAACGCACCCTTGGACGACGGGTCGAACACCACGCCGGCCTGGCCATAGCTCGGCGCTTCGGCCAGGCGCACGTTGCGCGGGATCACGGCGCGGAACACCTTGTCGCCGAAGTGGTCCAGCAGTTGCGCGCTGACCTGCTGCTGCAAGGTGATGCGCGGGTCGTACATCACGCGCAGCAGGCCGATGACCTGCAGCGCCGGGTTCAGGTTGGCGTGCACCTGCTTGATGGTGTTGACCAGGTCGCTCAAGCCTTCGAGCGCGAAGTACTCGCACTGCATCGGCACGATCACGCCGTGCGCGCTGCACAGCCCGTTGAGCGTCAGCAGCGACAGCGACGGCGGGCAGTCGATCAGCACGAAGTCGTATTCGGCCGCAGCCACGGCCAGCGCATCGCGCAGGCGCTCGTTGCGCCGCTCCAGCGCCACCAGCTCGACCTCGGCGCCGGCCAGTTCACGGTTGGCGCCGAGCACGTCGTAGCCACCCTTGGCGCTGGGCTGGCGCGCTTCGGCGAGGCTGGCCGACTCGAGCAGCACGTCGTAGACCGATAGCTCGAGCTTGCGCTTGTCGATGCCCGAGCCCATCGTCGCATTGCCTTGCGGGTCGAGGTCGACGACCAGCACGCGCTGGCCGACGCGGGCCAGCCCGGCGGCGAGGTTGACGGTGGTGGTGGTCTTGCCGACCCCGCCCTTCTGGTTGGCGATGCAGAAGATGCGCGCCGCGTTCGGGAATGCCATGGCGTCAGTCTCGCACGAGACGGATGCCGAAGCCGACCAGGAACACCCCGGCGATGCGCTCGAGCCAGCGCGCAGCCGAGCGGTGCGCACGCACCTTGGCGGCCACCGCTTCGGCGAAGGCGCACAGCGTCAGGCAATACACCGCGGTGATGACGGCGATGGTGACGGCCATCGCCGCGAACGTGGCCAGGCCGCGGTGCGTGGCAGGGTCGATGAAGAGCGGGAAGAAGGCCATGTAGAAGACGATCGCCTTCGGGTTGAGCAGCGTGATGAAGAACGCCTGGCGCGCGTAATGGTGCGGCTCGATGCGGACCGGCGAGGCACTGCCGCTGCCGCGCGAGAACAGCAGCTTCAGGCCGATCCACGCCAGGTACGCGGCGCCGGCGTACTGCACCGCGTTGAAGACCATCGGATTGGCGGCCAGCAAGGCCGCGACGCCGGCCACCGCCAGCCACAGCAGCACCTGGTCGCCGACGATCACGCCCAGCGTTGCTGCGGCGCCGCCTCTGAAGCCACCCTTGGCGGTGGAGGTGAGCAGCGCGAAGGTGCCGGGGCCGGGCAAGGCGAGAAAGACCAGGATCGCGGCGCAGAATGCGGTGAAGTCGGTGATGCCGAACATGGTGGGCAGAGCGTGTGAGGCGGGGCCGAGATTACAGGATCGGCGCCGGCGCATGGCCCGTGCGCCGCCGCTGAACGACAATCGCGCCCCATGAGCCCAGAGCCCCCCTCCGCAACCAGTGGCGAGGTGCCGACGCAGGCGGCAGCCGTGTCAGCGCCAGCAATGCCAAGCGATGCTGCGAGCTTCGACGCACCGGACACCGTGCCCGATCAGTTGCGTGACATACCGCCCGAAGAGCCGGACGAGGAGCCGCCTGCAGAGTCACCCGCCGGGAACTTGGCGAACGCGCCGGAGCTGTCGCCCGCCGGAGAAGCTTGGACGAACGCGCCGGAGCTGTCGCCCGCCGCGTGTGGCGCGCGCCTGGCCGAACTGTTCCCCGCGCTGTTCACCGCACCCGGCGCGCCCGGGCCGGCCAAGCCGATCAAGCTGCGCATCCACGCCGACATCCAGGCCCGCGCGCCGGGCGTGTTCACCAAGCGCATGCTGGGCATCTTCTTCAGCCGCTACACCACGAGCAATGCCTACCTGAAGGCGCTCTCGATCGCGCCGCACCGCTTCGACCTCGACGGCCAACCCGCCGGCGAGATTGCCGCCGAGCACCGCCAGGCCGCCACCGACGAACTGGCGCGTCGCCATGCGCTGGCCGCCGAGCGCCGCGCCGCACAGCGACCGGCACCGCGGCGCGACGCGACGGCCGCCGAAGGCGAGCCGGCCCCCGGTGCGAGACGTGAGACACGTCCAGAGCGCCAGCCCGGCCGGCGACCCGACGCCGCCCCCCGGCCTGCAGCGCAGCCACTGCGCCCGCGTCGCGATGACGGGCCGCGGCCCGAGCGCGGCAGCGGCGCACCGCCATCGCCGCAGTCACCGCCGTCGGCGCGGCCACCGCGACACCCGCAACGGCCAGCGCATGCCACCCGTGCCGAACGGCCAGCGCAGGCGCGCGAAGCCGCACCGCCCGCCACCCTGCCCGCGGACCCGGCGCAGCGCGAGCGGGCGATGCTGCTGCGCAGCTACGAGTCCAGCCCGCTCAGCAAGGCCAACTTCTGCGCCCTCAAGGGAATGACCGAAGCCGCGCTGGATGCCGCGCTGGCGCAGGCGCAGGCGGAACGTGGCGAGCGCAAGACGCCGTCGAATTCAGCGGCACCGCGGAGCGGTGGCGGGCGGTAGGCAGCGCGCCGTTGGGGTGCGGTCTCGCCGGCAGAGGGTCAGACCGCACGGCATCCGACGCCGGGCTTGCGGCCATCAGTGGCCCCTGGACTGCGTCGGCTGCGGGACGACCCGAGCCTGATGCGGATGGATTGAGGCCGGACAAGTCCGGCATATTCGGCAGCGGCACACTTTCGTGATGACGAACGACGTCATCGCGACGGCTGCGCTCACACGGAAGTGCCCGCGGGCGGCGTGCCGGGTACTCGCCGCTGCCCTGCTTGGCTGCGGGCTCACTGCCTGCGGAACCGCGCCGTCGGCGCCGTCCATGCCGCAGCAGGTGCGGGTGGAGACCCCGGGCTGTGCTGCCGCGCTTTGCGTGCTGAGCAACGACCAGGGCACCTGGACGGTCGATCCGACGCCCGGAGATGTGCAGCTGATGACGTCGGCTCGTGCGCTCGAAGTGTCATGCCGCGCGCGCGACCAGTCGGCCGGCACCTCGCTGTCACCGGATCCATTGCGTCCGGTGTCGCCGGCCAGCACCGCGGTCGGCGGCGCGGCCGGAGCGGGCGTCGCGATCGCGGCGTTCTCTCCGTTGCTGGCCACGCCGTACGCGCCACTGGTCGGCGTGTTCGCGATCTACACCGCGGTGGCCGGCGCAGGCGTTGGGCGCGCGGTCGATGCGTCGGCGCGCAGCTACTCATACCCATCGCCGGTCGTGCTGCCTTTTCGCTGCGATTCGCTCGGCCTGGACAGCGTCGCGCTCGCTGCGGCGCCGTTGGGCATGGCCGTTCGCGGCGCCACGGCTGCCAACGAGCCGCGATCGGCCGCGATCGTCAGCGCACTCGCGCCGGGCGGGCGAGCGGCGCAGTCAGGGTTGCTGGTCGGTGATGCGATCGTCAGCGCACAGGGGCGACCGGTCGACAGCCCGGCCGCGCTCGAGCTCGTGGTGCGTGAAGTCCCGGCCACGATGCCGCTGACGCTGGGCGTGCTGCGCGCGGGCGCGCCGCTCACCATCGTGACGCCGCCGCGGGAGCAACGCTGATGCGCGGCGGGCCTGTTGCCTGTTCATCGCGCGCGGCGGTGCGATCGGTCTGCCTGCGCGTGGCCGTGGTCATGCTGGCGCTGAGCTTGTCCGCATGCGCCACCTACGAGGCGACGCTCGACCGCCAGCTGTTCGGCGCCGCGCCGGAAACCGACACGGTGCGATCCACCGGGGCAGTTCGGATCCGGATGAGCTCGGTGCAGTCGAACCTGGTGGTCACGGCGGGCGGGTTGGGCGGTTTCGATTCGCACCAGGTGCGCACGCGGGCCGGCGACATCGTGGCCGCCGCCGCTCAGTTGGCATTCGAGCATGAGTTCGCCACTGTCGAGACCGAGCCTGAAGGCGCCGCACAGTCCGCCGCGACCGAAGCGCTCGCTGCACCTTGGAAGGTGATCGTCGTGCCGGGCGCGATCCGCTTTGACTTCCGCGACGACTTTGTCTACTTCATCCCGCTGGGGCCGTTGGGTCGATGGAGCGTCGCGACGTGACGGTACGTCTGGCGCTCGAAGTGCAGGTGGTCGATGAGGGCGGCGCGACGCGCTGGTCGCGCAGCTACGACGCCGGACGCGAACTGTGGAAACCACGTCGCGGCGGCATGGGGTTGATCCTGACGGAAGACTCCGCCGCGGGCGTGCGCCGCCTGGCGCACGAGCAGGCCTACCGATTGCTGCGGCGGGCCGCGCACGATGTCCGCCAATGGACCGAGGCGGAGCGCGGCCGCGAGCGCCTGCTGTAGGCCGGCGCGTTCTGCGCCCCGGCACTTGGAGAGCGTGCCATTCACGACGCCATCAACTCGGTACCTGGTACTGCACTGATATATTGGTACCGACCTCAGGCACCCATCGACTCTGGCGCATTGGCAGTGGCCTGATCGATTGGGCATCGCCATCAGCGGTCAAGGACCGGCTCGATACGGTCGCCGTTCAAGTCCGCCATGGCCCATCCACAGCGCCCCCGGATCACCCCCATCGCCGGGCCGATCCTGGGCGAATTCCTGATCGGCATCAGCGTCGGCATGGCCGGCCTGTGGATGGCCTCGCAGATCTCGGATGCCGCCGCTGGCGCTTTCGGCCTGAGCCAGCAAGTGCTCGAATCGTTGTTCGTGCTGTTCCGCGTGCTGGCCATCGGCGTGGGCGTGACGATCACGCAGGCGCTCGGCGGCCGCCGGTCCGACGCCGCGCAACGCACGGCGCTCGTCGGCCTGGGTGCCTGCACCTGGCTGGGCGCGGTGGCGGCGATCTGGCTGCTGTTCTTCAGTGGCTGGACGCTGGACGTCTTGAACGCCCCGGCGTCCGTGGCGGCGCTGGCCGGGACCTACCTTCCGCTGCTGGCGCTCGCTGCGCTGCTCGAGGCCTACAACCTGGTGATGGCCAGCATCTTGCGCGCACACCTGTACGCACGCGACACGCTGTTCGTGATGCTGGTGATGCACGCCACCCACCTGATGCTGGCCTTCCCTCTGATGGTGGGCGTGGGCGACTGGGACGGCCTGGGCCTGCCCGGCTACGCGCTCGCGCTGACGCTCAGCCGCGCCACCGGCCTCGCGCTGCACCTGTGGCTGTGGCGCCGACGCATGAACCTGGTGCCCGGCCATCGCGACTGGTGGCACTGTCCGGCACGCGCGCTGATGCCGGTGCTGCGCATCGGCGTGCCGGGTGCCTCGCTCGACCTGGCCTACCGCATCGCATTCCTGATGTCGCTGTCGGCCGGGGCGAAGCTGGGAGTCTCGGCGCTCGCCACGCAGGCCTACGTGCTGCAAACGCTGCGCTACGTGCTGCTGATCAGCCTGGCGATCGGCTGGGCGTGCGAAATCATGGTCGGCCACCTGATCGGCTCGGGCGAGTTCCGCAGTGCCCACCAACTGGTGCGCAAGGGGCTGCGCAACGGCATGCTGGCCTCGGGCGCGATGGCGCTGATCGTTGCGGCCGGCGCGCCGTGGATCATGCGCGCCTTCACGCGCGACCCTGTGGTGATCCACGCGGCACAGACGCTGCTGTGGATCTCGTTCGTGCTCGAGACAGGCCGTGTCGCCAATCTCGTGGTGCTGGGGGCCCTGCGCTCGACGGGCGATGTGATCTTCCCGGTTTCGGCGGCCATCAGTTCGCTGATCCTTGTGCTCGGCATCGGTTCGGTGGTCCTGGGTCAGCGCTACGGACTGGTCGGGATCTGGATTGCCTATGCCGCCGATGAGTGGATCCGCGGCGCACTGATGTTCTGGCGCTGGGAGGCGCATGGCTGGGTGACCCATGCGCGGGCGATCCACCAGCGGATGCGATCACCGGGCGTCGAGAGCCGATTCTGATTTGTGGTGAAGCCGGCATCCATGACCGGCGAGCTGTACTTGCCGCTCGAAGCTGTGCGCCCGGTCTGGAACATGCCGGCGCAAAATGCGCTGAGCGGATCAGCAGCGATCCGCAGCAGCAGTGCCCGAGGCCAGATTCGGAGTCCATCGGGTGAATATCGGTTTCAACGACAACAGGCAGGCGACCAACCCATGTCGACGAATGCAACATTCCTGGCTCCCGGCGAAGGGGAGACGATCTTCTCGGTCAGCTCCACGCCGATCAAGTTCGGCCCCGGCGCACTGCGCGAAGTGGGAGCGGACGCGCAGGCACTCGGCATGAAGCGGGTCGCGTTGTTCGTCGATCCGCATGTGCTGGCCAGCGTTGCCGGCGAGACAACCGTCGGCGCGCTCCGCGCCGCGGGCCTCGACGTCGAGGTCTATGGCCAGGCGCGCTGCGAGCCGAACAGCGATTCATTCGAGGCAGCGGCGCTCTTTGCCCGCGAAGGGGCCTTCGACGGCTTCGTCTCGCTGGGCGGCGGGTCGGTGATGGACACCGCGAAGGCGGCCAATCTCCTGTCCACCTACCCCGACGAACTGATCGCCTACATCAACGCGCCGATCGGCAGGGCCAAGCCGATTCCGGGCCGATTGAAGCCCCACATCGCCTGCCCGACCACCTGCGGCACCGGCAGCGAGACGACCGGCATCACGATCGTCGACCTGAAGTCGGTCGGCCTGAAGACGGGCATCGCCTCGCCTTGGCTCAAGCCCTCGCTGGCGATCATCGATCCAACGACCACCGAGACGCTGCCTGGCGGCGTCGTCGCGGCGACCGGCTTCGACGTGCTCACCCATGCCGTCGAGTCGTACACGGCGCGGCCCTATACCAGCCGGCCGCGGCCGGCCCATCCGTCCCAGCGACCGCCGTACCAGGGTTCGACGCCCTACAACGACATCGGCGCGATCGCCGCCATCCGCCTTGGCGGAAAGTACCTGGTCCGCGCCGTGCGCGACGCAAGCGACAAGGAGGCGCGCCACCAGCTGATGTTCGCTTCGACGCTTGCCGGTCTGGCCTTCGGCAGCGCCGGCGTGCACATCCCCCACGCCATGTCCTACTCGGTGGCCACGCTCAAGCACGAGTTCACCGCCGCCGGTTACGAAGAGCGTGAGGCCATGGTTCCGCACGGCATCGCGGTGGTGATCAACGCCCCGGCCGCCTTCCGCTTCACCGCGTCGGCCAATCCGGGCCGGCACCTGGAGGCGGCTGCCGCCTTGGGGATCGACATTGCCGGCGCGGCACCCGAAGACGCAGGCGGGATCCTCGCCGGGGCCTTCATCGCGCTGATGCGGGCGACCGCGCTGCCGTCAGGCATCGCCGCGCTGGGCTACAGCGAAGCCGACGTGCCGGCCCTGGCCGCAGGGGCCTTCGCCCAGCAGCGCCCGCTGGCGATGGCGCCGCGCAGCGTTTCCAAGCTGGACCTGGAGTCCATCTACCGCGACGCGATGCACTACTGGTGAGGGCCGGGAGCCCGCGGTGTGCGCGCCCGGTGGAGTACCGGACTCGGCCATGGGCCGACTTCCGCGACCGGCCGCCTGCGACAGATGCCTCTAGCCCGGATATTTCATCAGTAGAAGGTCGGCAGCCTCGTGGCTGAGCCCGTTGTCATAGGTATCTGACGCCTGCGACAACCGAGGACTGCCGATGCCAAAGTGTACGAAGAGACAAGATCGATTTCGGGCGCTTCGGCCGGCGCGTGATCGAAGCCGACTTCAGCGGCGGCGACCTGAGCAGCGATGGGGCGCTGCTGCTGTTGCGCCAGGTCGATCGGCACCTGGGCTTGAGCCGCGCGGCGGCTGCGGCGATCCCCGACCCGCGAGACCCCGAGCGCATCCGCCACTGCTTGCGCGACCTGTTGGCACAGCGCCTCTACGGCCTGTGCTGCGGCTACGAGGACCTGAACGACCACAACGCGCTGCGCGACGATGTGCTGATGCAGACGGCCGTCGGGCGCGACGAGGCGCTGGCCTCGGCGCCCACCTTCAGCCGCCTGGAGAACCGGGCCACGCGCGCGCAGGCGTGGGCGCTGCACGAGGTGCTGATCGAGCAGTTCATCGCCAGCCACAAGAGCGCGCCCGAGGAACTGGTGCTCGACATCGACGCCTCGGACGTGCCGCTGCACGGCGCAACAGGAGCTGCGCGAGTTCCACGCCTACTACGACCACCACTGCTACCTGCCGCTGTACGTGTTCTGCGGCCAGGCGATGCTGGCGTGCTACTGCGGCCCAGCAAGATCGACGGCGCCAAGCACGCCGCGGCGCTGATCAAGCTGCTGGTGCACGCGGCTGCGCCAGGCCTGGCCCGAACACGCGGATCATCGTGCGCGGCGACTCGGGCTTCTGCCGGCGCCGGCTGCTGCAATGGTGCGAGCGCTCGGGCGTGGGCTACGTCATCGGGCTGGCGCGCAACGCACGGCTGCACGCGGCGGTCGAGTTGGCCGAAGCCGCGTCTGGCCGAGCCTACGCGCGCCAGCGGCAGCCAAGCAGCGGCTGATCGGCGAGTTCGCCTACGCGGCCCAGAGCTGGCGCACGAGCGGCGCGTCATCACGCGGCTGGAGTACGGCGACCAAGGCACCAACCCGCGCTTCATCGTCACCAACCTGCAGGGCGATCCTGCACAGCTGTACGAGCACCTGTACTGCCAGCGCGGCGAAGCCGAGAACCGGATCAAGGAGGCGCAGCTCGATCTGTTCGGCACGCGCGCGAGCTGCCACGCGCTTCCTCGCCAACCAGTTCCGGCTGCTGCTGGCGGCGCTGGCCTACACGCTGATGCAGCGGCTGCGCGCGCTGGCCCTGCAGGGCACCGAGCTGGAGCGCGCCAGCGCGGCCACCATCCGCGTGCGGCTGCTCAAGATCGGCGCGGCGATCCTGCGCAACACGCGCCGCGTGCGCGTGATGCTCGCCAGCCACCACCCGCTGCGCGAGCTGTTCGCTACCGCAGCCACACGACTCGCGCGCTCGGCCCCTGAACCCCATCCAGTGCTGTCCCCGGCACGCTGACAAACAACGGGGGTAAGGGGGCAGTGCGCCCGAAATCGGCCGCAAACCCATCCAGTAC
>CAWAOQ010000016.1:0-117115 GCA_963783785.1 uncultured beta proteobacterium
AAAGAAGATCAGCCAGCCGATGGTGGGCGCCAGCGCGCAACCCACCGAGGCCAGCGTGAACAGCGCCATCCCCCACAGCACCACCGGCCGGCGGCCGAAGCTGTCGGCCAGCGCACCGTGGAACAGGTTCATCAGCGCAAAGCCGAACAGGTAGGCCGACAGCGTCTGCTGCATCTGCACCGGCGTGGCCGCGAGCGTGCGCGCGATGCCGTCGAAGGCCGGCAGGTAGGTGTCGATCGCGAACGGCCCGAGCATGCCCAGGCAGGCCAGCAGCAGCGCCAGCGTCCAGCGCGGGCCGCGCCACAGGTCGGGAGCGTTGGGGTTCATCGGTTCAATGAAAAGTGTGAAGCAAGCCGATAGGCCGGATTCTGTGCACCGGGCCCCCTTGCGAGGGCCCGGCGTGACCGCCATTCATCTGGGCCGGGCATTGCTGCCCGGCTCGGTGCCACCTACCCGCCAGCTCCGCGAGCCACGTCAACGCTGGCCTACTTGGTGTTGCTGCGCGCAGAGATTGCCCGTTTCACCCGGCGCCTTGCGGCGCCGACTCGTCTCTGTTGCTCTGATCCTCGGCTCACGCCGGACGGCCGTTAGCCGCTGCGCTGCTCTGTGCAGTCCGGACCTTCCTCCAGTGCCGCCTTTCGGCGCTTGCACCAGCGGCGGTCTGGCTTGCTTCACAGGGTGGATTCTCCCACGCGTCACGCTCCGCCAGTAGACTCGCGGCCATGCTGATCTGCCCCGGTTGCGGCGAAGAGAACCCCCCGAAGTTCCGCCTCTGCGGCTACTGCGGCGCGGCGCTGGCCGCCGCGGCGCCGGCGCCCGCGCCGCTGCCGGTGCGCGAGATGCGCAAGACGGTGACGATCGTCTTCTCCGACCTGAAGGACAGCACCGCGCTCGGCGAGCGCATCGACACCGAAGCGCTGCACGAGGTCAAGGAGCGCTACTTCAGCACGATGGCCGCCGAGATCGTGCGCCACGGCGGCAAGGTCGAGAAGTACATCGGCGACGCGATCATGGCCGTGTTCGGGCTGCCGAAGGCGCACGAGGACGACGCGCTGCGCGCGGTGCGCGCGGCGCACGGCATGCGCGTGGCGCTGGACAAGTTGAACGAGGGCCTGCGCCAGCGCTACGGCGTCGCGCTGGCCAACCGCACCGGCATCAACACCGGCGAGGTGGTGGCCAACGACGACCCGACCGCCGACCAGAAGCTGGCCACCGGCGACGCCGTCAACGTGGCGGCGCGGCTCGAGCAGGCCGCGCCGGTCGACCAGATCTACCTCGGCGAGACGACCTGGCGCCTGGTGCGCGATGCGGTCGAGGTCGAGGCGGTCGAGCCGTTGACGCTGAAGGGCAAGGCCGAGAAGGTGCCCGCCTACCGCCTGGTGGCGGCGGCCGGGCTCGACGGCAACGTGCGAAGGATCGACACCCCGCTGGTCGGGCGCGACGAAGAACTCGCGGTGCTGATGCAGGCGTGGCAAGAGGCCTGCGACGGCCGTGCAGTGCGCCTGGTCACGGTGGTCGGCGATGCCGGCGCCGGCAAGTCGCGCCTGGTTCACGAGGTGATCAAGCGCACCGGCGACAGCGCGCGCGTGCTGCGCGGCCGCTGCCTGCCCTATGGCGACGGCATCACGTTCTGGCCCTTGGTCGAGATCGTCGGCGCATCGGCCGGCATCGACGCCGACGACACGCCCGAAGAGGCGACGGCGCGCGTGCTCGCGCTGACCGGCGACGCCGATGTCACCGCGCGGCTGGCCTCGGCGATCGGGCTGTCGACCGCCTCGTTCCCGATGCACGAGCTGTACTGGGGAGCGCGGCGCTTCCTGCAAGGGCTGGCCCAGCATCAACCGGTGGTGGCGTTGATCGACGACATCCACTGGGCCGAGCCGGCGTTCCTCGAACTGCTCGAGCACCTGCTCGATGCCACGACCGACTCGCCGATCCTGCTGCTGGCCACGGCCCGCCACGAACTGGTCGAAGAGCGCCCGACCTGGCCCGACCGGGCCAACGCGGCACGCCTGGTGCTGAAGCCGCTGAGCGACGCCGCGGCGGCGCAGGTGGTGATGCACCTGCTCGGCAGCGCCTCGTTGTCGCCGTCGGTGGTGGCGCGCATCGTCGCGGCCGCCGAAGGCAACCCGTTGTACGTCGAGCAGATGCTGTCGATGCTGATCGACAGCCGCGCGGTGCAGCACGACGACGAAGCGTCGGGGCTGGCCGGCATGGCGGGTCTGGCCGCGGAAGGCGACGACGAGATCATCGTGCCACCGACGATCAATGCGCTGCTGGAAGCCCGGCTCGACCGCCTCGGCCGCGAGGAGCGCGCGACCGTCGAGCCGGCCGCGGTGGTCGGGCTGGAGTTTCCGCAGCCCGCGGTCGAGTCGCTGGCGCCTGCGGTGCTGCGAGCGGCGGTGCCCAAGCACCTGGCGTCGCTGAGCCACAAGCACTTCATCCAGCCCGCCGATTCGAACGACGCCGAGGCGAGCTTTCGCTTCCACCACCACCTGGTGCGCGACACCGTCTACAAGGGCCTGCTCAAGCGCGCCCGCGCCACGCTGCACATCGAGTTCGTGCGCTGGCAGGACCGCGTCAATGCCGAGAGCGAGCGCGGGCTCGAGTTCGAGGAAATCCTCGGCTATCACCTCGAACAGGCGCATCGCTACCTGTCCGAACTGGGGCCGCTGGATGAGCAGGGCATCGCGATCGGCGTCGATGCTGCGCAGCGTCTGTCAAGCGCCGCCAAGCGCGCCTTCGCGCGCGGCGACATGCATGCGGCGGCGCAACCTGTTCCGGCGCGCGATCGCGCTGCTCGGCGAGAACGACCCGGCACGGCTCGCACTGCTGCCCGAGTTCGGCGAGGTCCTGATGGAGATGGGCGACTTCACGCAAGCCCGCGCCGTGCTTGCCGAGGCCGAGGCCGCAGCGGAGCGCGCCGGCAATCGGCGCATCGCAGCGTCCGCCCAGTTGCTGAGGATGCGCGTGCGCATCTATCAGCGCCGAGCCGGGCGACTGGGGCGAGGAGACGCTGCGCGTGGCGAACGAGGCGATTCCGCTGTTCGAGCGCGAAGCGCTCACCCGGAGTTGGCGAGGGCCTGGCGCCTGATCGGCAATCGTCCACGGGATGGCAGGCCGCTACGGACAGGCGAGCGACGCAGTTGACCCGGTCGATGGACCATGCACGACTGGCGGGAGACGAGCGCCTCATCGCGCGCAATGCGATGGGCCTTGCAATCAGCACGCTGCTGGGGCCGACGCCGGTGCCGCAAGCGATCGCGCACTGCGAGCAAATGATCGCCGATGGCCTGAGCGACCGGCAGGCTGAGAGCAGGCTCCTGTGCACGCTGGCACAACTGCACGCGATGAACGGCGAGTTCGACAAGGCGCGCGCCCTCTACCGGCGGGGCCGTGGATTGCTTCGCGAGCTCGGCCAGGGCGTGATGCGCCGCCTCTACCGGAATCGACATCTGCGTGTCGAGATGCTCGCCGGCGACTTGGCTGCCGCCGAACGCGAAGTCATGCCCGACTATGAGTTCCTCACGCGCTTGGGCGAGACCTACATCCTGTCGACGATGGCGGCGATGCTGTCGCGCGTCGTGCGCGACCAGGGTCGCGACGACGAGGCACTCGTCTTCTCGCAGATCGCCGAGGCGGCAACCGCAGCCGACGACATCGAGTCGCAGGCACTGTGGCGTTCGATCCGGGCGCCGATCGTGGCCCGCGCCGGCAACCTGGCCGAAGCCGAGTCGCTGGCGCGCGCGGCGGTCGAGCTCTCGCAGAAGACCGACGCACCCGCAACTGCGCGGCGACACCTTGTCCGAACTCGCCGACCGTGCTGATGCTGGCCGGGCGGATCGACGAAGCCCGCGCAGCGATCATGGCTCGGCAATCGCGATCTATGCAGGCCAAGGGCGATATCGTGTCAGCGCTCGAGCGACCGGTGGGCTGTGAGCCTCAGCTAAAAGCGTCCGCTCGGCACTGCGGCGACGAGTGCAGGGCCCGCTGACCGCGGCGCTGGTCTGAGCGCCGCAGCGGGGGCGTTCAGTTGATCTACCTGCCGTTCTCGAGGGCCTCGATCACCCACACCCAGTCGCCTTCAGACCTGCCGTTCGGCAACCTTCTTGTAGGCGTGCATGTGCGGCTGCTGATGCAGCGCAGACGGCGTTGCCATCGACGACACGGCCCGTTGGCTGGAGCGCCGGTGGACAGCGCACATGGGGATCGGCCGGCTGCGACGGGAAGCTGTCGTCGGTTTCGTGTAGTAGACATGCGAATTCTGATTTTCGCTCCCTTCTTGATCGTCGACGAATCGCGACGCAACGTGATCACAGAGTCGTTTTCGGCGCGTAGTTCGAGTCCAGGAATGCACCAATTCGTGATCGGCGGTCGATCATGTCGGCCGACTCTAGTGATGTCATCGCTGAGCTCGGTGCCGCGGGCCTGCTCTGTAGTCGGCCACGGCGCCGGCACGACGACTGTGGTCGTCCAGGGATCCTGCGTCGTCGTCAGACCGTCGCCGTTCGGCGATCCGGTGAAGATCGTGCCGCCGGCCTGCGGTATGACCGACTTGACTTCGTGGGTCGAGCGGCCAGGGTCATGACCGGTGCGCGACGTCGGCGGATCCCACTCGATGATCGAATTGTCGGGATGAGTTCGCCACCTGTCGTTTCGGCGTAATAGGTCTTCCCAGTCAAGTTGACCTTGTCCGTTACCCGGTTGCCGTGCGGTCAGGGCTGGCGAACCACTGCAGGAATTCTTCGACAGCCGCGTTGAAGAGAATCCGAGCTGCCGACGGGCAGTTCACCAGTTGGCGATCAGTTGCCGAGCGTGCAGGCTGATCGCTGTCCGCGCTGTCGTACGTGCGCCAGCACGCTGCCCCTCCGGCCGAGCTGGGTCGCGTTTCCGAGGAGGCTGAAACCGACGTCGCTGCCGTGAAGTAGATGTTGTTGATCGTGTTCCCGCCAGCATTGCTCGACGACACCGTGTAGCCGATGTAGCTGGCACGGGTCGCGTCGCTATAGGTCACCTTAAGGTGGGCTCCATTGGAGTGACCGTCGTCTTTAGATTCCCTGCCCCGGCGAACGCCGCTGGAATGCCCCCGAGCGTGGCGGCAACAAAGACGATCAGCGCTTTGAATCTATGCATGATTTACCCCCTAGAGGTCATTAGGACCGTCGTACTGCTTCAGGCGGTGCAAGAAGCGGGCCGGCGCTGGCGCTGGATTTGAGGACTGCCGCAGACGTTGAGCCTTGCGACCCGCGTCCTGTAAGCGGGCGTTTCTACGCGGCAGCGGCGCTTGGGTCAAGCCCCAACGTAGGTGCCCGAGGGTTTATGCGGGATGCGGGCGAACCCGCGCCCGCCGGCCGTGCGCGGCGGCAGCCGCCACACCGTCCCGGCGATACTTGCCGCTGCGCAGGGTGCGCGAGTGCAGGCAAGGAGGGCTGGCGGATGGCGTCGTTAGGCTATTTTTTCGGCTTCGTCGGCGCGGCGCTGATGGTCGCCAGCTACCTGATGAAGAGCATGTTGCCGCTGCGCCTGGTGGCGCTGTCGGCGAACGTCTTTCTCGTCATCTACGCGTTGCAGGGCGGCTCGTGGCCGACGGTCGCGCTGTACCTGGCGATGATCCCGATCAACGTCAAGAAGGTGCGCGAGATCCTCAAGCTGGTGCGCGCGATCGAGAACGCCAAGTCCGATTCGCCGGTCGGTGAGTGGCTGCTGCCGCACATGACGCGGCGCGAGGCCAAGGCCGGCGAGACGCTGTGGCACAAGGGCGATGTCGCCACCGAGATGCTGTTCGTCCAGAGCGGCGAGCTCAGGCTGCAGGAGTCCGACCAGCCGATCGGCCCCGGCTCGATCATTGGCGAGATCGGCCTGTTCGCGCCCGACAACCGCCGCACCCGCACCGTCGTCTGCGCCACCGACTGCACGCTGTACAGCCTGTCGGCCGATGGCATGGCCAAGCTGTACTTCCAGAACCCCAAGCTCGGCTTTCACGTGATGCGGCTGATCGTCGCGCGCCTGATGCACGACGCGGAGGTCGCCACCAAGCGCCGCGAGGAAAGCGCGCGCATCGAAGCCGCTGCGGCAACTGCCGCGGCGTCCTGACGCGCGGCGCTGCGCGTGCAGCGCCGCAAGCGTCAGCCGCGCTCTTGCAGCGCGAAAAGCATCAACCGCGCTCTTGCAGCGCGCGGATGCGCTGCTCGATCGGCGGGTGGCTCGAGAACAGCGCCATCAGGCCGCTCCGCGCGCCGCTGATGCCCATCGCCTGGATCGTCTGCGGCAACTCGCCCGGCGGCAGGCCGCCGAGCCGCGCCAGCGCGTTCATCATCGGCTGCGGCCGGCCCATCATGTCGGCGGCGCCGCGATCGGCGCGGAATTCGCGCTGCCGCGAGAACCAGGCCACGATGATCGCCGCCAGCACGCCCAGCACCAGGTCGAGCACGACGGTGCTGACGTAGTAGCCGATGCCCGGGTGATCGCTGTTGTTGCGCAGCACGATGCGATCGACCACGTAGCCGATCACGCGCGACAGGAACACCACGAAGGTGTTCATCACGCCCTGGATCAGCGCCAGCGTCACCATGTCGCCGTTGGCCACGTGCGCCACTTCGTGGCCGATCACGGCCTCGACTTCCTCGCGGTTCATGCCCTGCAGCAGGCCGGTGGACACGGCCACCAGCGCCGAGTTCTTGAACGCGCCGGTGGCGAAGGCGTTGGGCTCGCCCTGGTAGATCGCCACCTCGGGCATCTGGATGCCGGCCTTGTCGGCAAAGCGCTTGACGGTCGTGACCAGCCACTGGTGGGTGGCATCGGGCGAGTCGTTGATGACTTGCGCACCGGTGCTCCACTTGGCCATCGGCTTGCTCATCAACAGCGAAATGAACGCGCCGCCGAAGCCCATCAGCGCGGCAAAGCCGAGCAGCGAGCCGACGTTCAGGCCGCTGCCGGCGAGAAAGCGGTTCAGCCCCAGCACGTTGGCGGCGATGCCCAACACCAGCATCACGGCCAGGTTGGTGACGAGGAACAGGAAGATGCGTTTCATGACGGCTTCGCAAGGTTGAAGGGTTCGACGGCGCGGATGTTAGGGCGCGCGGGCCCGCTTCAAGAGGGTGGGACCGAGAGCCCCCGTCGCGCGTCAGGCCAGCGCGGCCGGCAACGCCTTCACGTGGTTGGGCTGCTTGGGCGGCTGCAGCGCGAACAGCTCGGGAAACTGGCCGAACAGCTTGGTCGACGAGCCGCTTCGGCTCAGCAGGCCGGCATCACGCAGGGCCTCGGCAGCCACCCGCAACTCGACCGTTTCACCGCGGCGCAGCGCCGGCAGCGCGCCGAGGATCGCGCGGGCCTTGTCGGGCAACGGCGGTGGCGGCGCGGCCTCGGCGCTGGCGGCGCGGCGCCGCACCGTCTTCTTGGCGGCCGGCGCCTTGGCGCTGGCCTTGTGTGCCGGCGGTGCCTTGGCGACCGGCGCCGCCTTCGCGGCCGGCGGCGCCTCGGCGCTCGCCGTGCGCGACTTGCGGTGCAGCAGCACCTCGTAGTCGTCGTAGATCGCCTGCGTCTCGTCGCCGATCTTGCCCTGCTGGCCGATGCCGATCACGCGGCAGCCCTTCTCGCGCAGCCGCGCCACCATCGGCGCGAAATCCGAGTCCGACGAGGCGATCACCATCACCGCGGGCCGCTCGGCGATGGCCAGGTCGATCGCATCGACGGCCAGTGCGATGTCGGTCGAGTTCTTGCCTGCGGCCAGGTTGACCATCGGCCGGATCGACAGGCGCTTGAAGAGCTGCTGGTGCTTGACCGCCGACTCCGCGGTGCAGTAGGCGCGCCGCACGTGCGGCCCGCCGCAGTGCTTGGCGACCCACGCCACGGCCTGCTCGATCACGTCGACCGACACGTTGTCGGCATCGATCAGCAACATCACACGGTCCACGGTCATGCCAGTCTCCAGTTCAATGTTTCACCGCCGCGCAGCGGCTTCAGGCGCGCATCGCCGAACGGCACGCTCTCGGGCAACTGCCAGGGCTCGCGCCTGAGCGTCACCGTACCCCGGTTGCGCGGCAGGCCGTAGAAATCGGCACCGTGCCAGCTGGCGAAGCCTCGAGCTTGTCGAGTGCGCCCGCCGCCTCGAAGGCCTCGGCGTACAGCTCGAGCGCCGACAGCGCGGTGTAGCAGCCGGCGCCGCAGACCGAGGCTTCCTTCAGCACCGCCGCGTGCGGGGCGCTGTCGGTGCCGAGGAAGAACTTGGCGCCGCTGCCCAGTCGTCCGGTGGCCGCGGCCACCAGCGCCAGGCGGTGCTGCTCGCGCTTCAGCACCGGCAGGCAGTAGTAGTGCGGCCGCAGCCCGCCCAGGAAGATCGCGTTGCGGTTGTAGAGCAGGTGGTGCGCGGTGATGGTGGCCGCGGTGAAGCGGTCGCTCTCGGCCACGTACTGCGCGGCCTCCCGCGTGGTGATGTGCTCGAACACCACCTTCAGTTCGGGAAAGTCGCGCCGCAGCGGCTGCATCACGCGGTCGATGAACACCGCCTCGCGGTCGAAGATGTCGACCGCCGGATCGGTGACCTCGCCGTGCACCAGCAGCAGCAGGCCCTCGCGCTGCATCGCCTCGAGCGTGCGGTAGGTCTGGCGCAGGTCGGTGACGCCGGCGTCGCTGTTGGTGGTGGCGCCGGCCGGATAGAGCTTGACGGCCACGATGCCGCTGCCCTTGGCGCGAACGATCTCGTCGGGCGGCAGCCGGTCGGTCAGGTACAGCGTCATCAGCGGCGTGAAGTCGCTGCCGGGCTGTCCGCGCTCGGGCAGCGCGCCCAGGATGCGCTGGCGGTAGGCCTCGGCCATCGCCGTGGTGGTGACCGGCGGCTTCAGGTTGGGCATCACGATCGCGCGGGCAAATTGCCGGGCGGTGGCCGGCAGCACGGCGGCCATCGCCGCGCCGTCGCGCAGGTGCAAGTGCCAGTCGTCGGGGCGGGTCAGGGTCAGCGAGTCGGCCATGCGGCGATTGTCCCATCGGTGGCGACGAGCGTGACGCGCACGCCGTGCCAAGGCGCGTCGCACAGAGGGCCGACACCGATAACCGGCACGCGGCGTTTGGGCGTAGAGTCGGCGTCCTTCTCCGTGGCAACCGGTGGCCATGCCCGCATACCTTTCGATCGATTCGGTCTGCGTCTCGTACGGCTCGACGCCGGTGCTGGACAACGTCAGCCTCGAGTTGCAGCGCGGCGAGATGGTCGCGCTGCTCGGCAGCTCGGGCTGCGGCAAGACCACCCTGCTGCGCGCGATCGCCGGCTTCGTCAAACCCAGCTCGGGCCGCATCGTCGTCGAAGGCCGCGACATCACCGCGCTGCCGCCCGAGGCGCGGCAGACGGCGATGATGTTCCAGTCGTACGCGCTGTGGCCGCACATGGACGTGGCTGCCAACATCGGCTACGGGCTGCGCATGCGCGGCCTGGCGCGCGACAAGATTGCCAGGCGCGTCGAAGAGATGCTCAAGCTGCTGCAGCTCGAAGGCTTCGGTGCGCGGGCGGTGAGCGCGTTGTCCGGCGGCCAGCGCCAGCGCGTGGCGCTCGGCCGCGCGCTGGCGGTGGACCCGCTGCTGCTGCTGCTCGACGAGCCGATGTCCAACCTCGACTACAAGGTGCGCCTGGACCTGCGGCACGAGTTGCGCGCGCTGCAGCAGCGCGTCGGCATCACGGCGATCTACGTCACGCACGACCGCGAAGAGGCGCTGACGCTGGCCGACCGCATTGCCGTCATCGACGGCGGCCGCGTGCTGCAGTACGGTGCCCCCGAAGAGATCTTCCACCGCCCGGCCAACCCGTTCGTGGCAGGGTTCATGGGCGCCGACAACGCGATCGACCTGGTGCAGGACGGCGCCGTGATGCGGCTGGCCGACGACAGCACGCCGGCCGCCGCACGCACCCGCGCCCATTTCCGCGGCGACCGTGCGCGGCTGTCGGCGCAGCACCGCCCCGACAGCGCGGCGCTGGCGCTGGACGGCACTGTCGAGCAGGCGGCCTACCTGGGCCACGGCTGGCGCTACCGGGTGCGGGTCGGCCACGGCCAGGTCTGGGTCGACGACCCGGCGCAGGTGCCCGAAGGCAGTCGCACCCATGTCATCGTGCCGCGCGATGCTTTGTTGTTGTTCCCCGCAGCCCCCCAATGAAAGCAAGGAGACCCGCATGAGACTGACCCGCTTCGCCCTTCTCGCCACGCCGCTGCTCGCGGCAGTGCTCGCCGCGCCCGGCGTTCACGCGCAGACCACGCTCAACGTCGTCACTGCCGGCGACCAGAACATGGTCGATTACGTCAACAACTTCCTCGCGCCGCGCTTCGAGAAGCAGAACCCCGGCATCAGCGTGCGCGCCGTCGGCACCGGGCCGGGCGATGCCGGCTCGCAGAAGATCTACGAAAAGCTCTCGGCGCAGTCGAAGGCCGGCAACGCGGCCTGGGACGTCGACGTGGCGGTGATCCACCAGCGCGGCGCCGCGACGATGGTCAAGGAGAACCTGCTGGCCGCCTACCGCAGCCAGATCGCCACCGACAAGCTGGTGAGCCGCGACAGCGCGAAGAACGCCCTCGGCCAGAACGTCGACGGCTACGTGATCCCGATGTTCCACAGCCAGATCGCGCTGGCCTACAACCCGGATCTGGTCAAGGCGCCGCCGAAGAACTTCACCGAGCTCGAGGCCTGGGTCAAGCAGTACCCGAAGCAGTTCGGCTACAACGGCGTCAAGGGCGGCATGTCGGGCGTCGGCTTCGTGATGGGCTACGTCTCGGCCAACAGCGGCCTGGGCAAGACCCTCGAGGAAGGCCCGTACGACGCGAGCAAGAAGGCGGCGATCGACAAGTCGCTGGCGGCCTTGAAGGAATTCAACAAGTCCGTCGTGATGACCCCCGGCAATGCCGGCACGCTGGACATGCTCAACCGCGGCGAGATCACGATGGGCCCGGTGTGGGTCGACATGTTCTACACCTGGCAGGCCGACGGCAAGCTGAGCCCGAAGCTGAAGCTCGCGCTGCCCGAGCCGGGCCTGCCCGGCCAGCCGATGTACTACGCGGTGCCGGCCAAGGCGGCCAACGCCGCATTGGCGCGCAAGTTCGTCGAGTTCGCCGCCAGCCCGGAGATCCAGGCCGAGGGCATCGTCAAGCAGTTCAACTGGTACCCCGGCATCGACGCCCAGCACGTCAAGGCCAAGCTCGACGCCAAGAGCTGGGACAAGCTGTTCACCGACATCAAGCCCGAGACGCTGCAGCGCTACGGCCGGCCGTTCCCGCTGTCGGACTACTTCACCGACATCGTCGAAGGCTACGAGCGCGTCGTGCTGAAGTGACCCTTGCATGAGGCCACTTCCGAAGTGGGTGGCTGCGCACGGCGCTGTGCGGCTGTCTGCGTGTGTCCGCTCTCTGCGCATGGCGCCGCTGGTGCGGCAGCGGGGCAGCCGGGCAGCGCACGGCGCGCATGTGAGGCGCCGAGCAGCACAGGGTGCGTGGCCCGCGCGCGCAGCGCGCCTCGTGATCTGACTCGGCGCGCCTGTCCGAGCGCAGCGAACGCAGTGAGCGCAGCGAGTTGCGCGACGGGGCCACGGACCCGAGCAGCGCAGGGCAGTCGCAGCGCAGCGAAGACCGCCTCAGCTGCGTGCCGTGCGCTGCCCGGCTGCCCCGTTGCCGCGCCACTGCCACCAAGAGCGGGAATTCAGTGACAGCAGTGGGCTGCAAGCGGTCACAAGGTTGCGCGCGAGGCAGGCCCAACACTGCGCAGTGGGGCCACTGAAATGAACCGGAAGTGGGCCGGGCTGCTGCTGATCAGCCCTGCCCTGCTCGTCATCGCGGTGTTCTTCCTGGTCCCGCTGGGCCTGTCGGTCGTGACGTCGCTGCAAGCCAAGGGCGGCGGCTGGACGCTGGCGCACTTCGAGAAGTCGTTCGAGCTCTACACCACCGACATGATCTTCACGGTGGCGATCGTGCTGCTGAGTTCGGCGCTGATCGCGGTGGTGGCGATCGCGATCGCGGGCTACCTGACGCTGGGGGAGCACGAACGCACGCGCAATGCGCTGCGCTGGCTCTACCGCTGGCCGCTGTTCATCCCGTTCATCGTCACCGGCCAGGTGATGCGCACGTTCCTGGCCAAGAACGGCATGCTCAACCACGTGCTGGTGGGCGGCGGGCTGATCGAGCCGCTGGCCGCGCAGAGCATGCTCGATTGGCGTGGCATCGTGATCGCCTTCGTGTGGAAGCAGGCGCCGTTCGTCACGCTGCTGCTGGCCGGCGCGATGGCCTCGCTCGAAGTGCAGCACATCGAGGCGGCGCGCAACCTCGGCGCACCGCGCTGGCGCGTGCTGTTCGGCATCGTGCTGCCACAGGTGCGCGGCACCCTGCTGGTCGGCGTCGTTCTGAGCTTCGTGACGATGCTGTCGGTGCTGTCGGTGCCGCTGATGATCAACCCGAATTCGCCGACGATGATGACGGTGGACGTGGCCTACCGCATCAGCACCCACGGCGACTACGCGGTGGCCAATGCGCTGTGCCTGGTGTCGCTGGTGTTCGCATCGCTCGGCGCCTGGGTCTACCTGCACCACGCGGTCAAGCGGGTGGGCGTGGCATGAACAGCGCCGGCGATTGGGCTTCCCGGTGGGCGACCAACGTCGTGCGCGCCGCCGCCATCGGCCTGCTCGCGTTCGTGATCTTCGGGCCGCTGGCCAACCTGCTGCTGTGGGCGTTTGCCGAGCGCTGGTACTTCCCGGCCAAGGTGCCGCAGGAGTTCGGCCTCGCGTTCTGGGTCCGGGTGTTCCAGCCGCGCGGCAACGCGGTGCAGTCGCTGTTCACCAGCGTCGGCATCGCGTTGATGACGGTGGCCTTCTGCCTGGCCGTGGCGGTGCCCGCGGGCTATGCGCTGGCGCGGCTGAAGCTGCCCTGGCGCGGCTTCATCCTGATGTTGTTCCTGCTGCCGCAGGCGATCCCGAACCTGCCGATCTACGTCAACATCGCGCGCATGTTCTACGAGGTGGGACTCAACGGCACGGTGCTCGGCGTGGTGCTGGTGCACGCCTCGCACGGCCTGGTGCTGGCGGTGTGGATCGCCAGCGCGGCCTTTGCCGCCGTCGACGAATCCCTCGAGCAGGCCGCGCGCAACATGGGCGCCGGCCCCTGGCGCTGCTTTGCCACCATCACGCTGCCGCTGGCCGCGCCGGGGTTGATCGCCAGCGCGATCTTCGTCTTCCTCGAGTCGCTCGACGAATTCACCGGCACCTACTTCGTCGGCGTGCCCGACGTGATCACGTTGCCGCTGCTGATGTTCAACGCCAGCATGGGCGGCAACTACCAGATCGCATCGATCACCGCGTTGCTGCTGCTGATCCCGTCGATCGGCTTCATGCTGCTGGTCGAGCGCTTCCTGAAGGCCGACGTGCTGGCGATGGTCGGGCGCTGAGGCCCGACCGCCTCACGCCACCTGCACTTCGATCCGGCGCGGCTGGGCATGCTCGGCCTTCGGGATGCGCAGACGCAGCACGCCCTGGCTGAACTCGGCCGCCACCTTGTCGGGATCGAGTTCGCGGCTCAGCGTGAAGGCGCGACGGTAGCGCTTGCGCTGCACTTCGGCGTGGCTGGCCGCCATGCCCTCGGGCACGGCCAGCACCAGTTCGGCATCGATCTGCAGCGTCTCGCCTTCGACGCGGACATGGAGCCGGTCCTTCGGCACCCCCGGCAAGTCGGCGTACAGCGTGATGCCGGTCGAGTCCTCGATCACGTCCACCGGCGGCAGCAGCGCCGGCTCTTCGCGGGCGGCAGCGGCGGCGTCGTTCGGGCGGGTCACTTGTTGATTGGTCATGGCTGTGCTCCTCACGGTCATTGCACTTCGATGCGACGCGGCTGCGCCGATTCGCGGCGCTTCACGCTGACATGCAGCACGCCGTCGCGGTAGCTGGCATTGACGGCATTCGGGTCGACATCGTCGGGCAGGCTGACGACGCGACGAAACCGTCCTTCGAAACGCTCGTTGATGTGCGCCGTGGCTTTGTCGTCGCCGGCGCGCACGGCGGGCGCACGCTCGCCTTCGATCGTCAGCACGCCGCGTTCGAGACGGACCTCGACCTTGGCGGGGTCGACGCCGGGCGCGAAGGCGTAGATCTCCACCGAGGCCGGCGTGCTGCCGACGTTCAGCGCGGGATAGCCTTGCGCGAAGCCGCGGATGCTGGGCGACGCGGTATCGAAAGCCTGCTGCATTTCACGCTGCAGGCGGTCCATTTCCGCGAACAGGTCGCGGGAAAACAGGCTGCGGTACATGGTCTTGACCTCCTGGGGTTGGAGGGCGCCGGCCAGGCTGGCTCTGCGCCCCGGGCAAGACCTGATCTAGGGTCGGGGCGCCGGACTTTCAAGGGCGTTCGAAGCCGGGGCAGCGTGGTGCCGGCCCTCGACCCCGTCAGGCGCGCAGGGTCAGGACCATCGCCTGGTGGTCGGATGCGTCGCTCGACGCATCGACGTGACAGGCCGCCACCCGCGGCGCCAGGTCGTCGGAGACGAACACGAAGTCGCAGGCGAACGACCGCGGCCACTGGGCGGTGTCGTACAGCCCCACCGTGTGGGCATGGGGCGTGCCGGGATGCGCCACCTGCCAGGCATCGCGCAGCATCGGCGTGCCGTCGTCGAACGGCGCGAGCATGCGCGCGTGAGCCGGTGACGCGGGCTCGCAGTTGAAGTCGCCGGTCACGATGCCGGGCGCCCGGCGACGGTCGCCAGTGGAACGGGCCCTGCGAGGCGTCGGCCTGTTGCGGCGGCGTGCGGTGGCGCTGCGCCGCAGCATGCTGCGCGCGCAGCGCGTCGACCTGCGCGAGCCGTTGCGCGGCGACGTAATAGGCCAGGTGGGTGGTGGTGACGCGCAGGTCGCCGACGTCGGGCGCCTCGATCACCGCCTCCACCGCGACGCGCGGCATGTCGGCATGCACCGCATCGGCCGGCCATGGCAGCAGGTGGCGCCAGACCTGGCGCACCGGCAACCGCGACAGCAGCAGGTTGCCGAACTGGCGTCGCGCACCGGCCTCGCCCGGCACGTCGACCCCGATGCCTTCGATCGCGGCATAGCCCGGGAAAGCGGCCGCCAGCAGCGCAAACTGGTCTTCGCCCCGGCTGCCAGCCAGCGTGTCGAAGTTGCGCGCCACTTCCTGCAGGCAGATCACGTCGGCGTCGGCCAGTTCGCGGATCACCCGCGCAATGCGCCCGGGGTCGACGCGGCCGTCGACGCCGCGGCACCACTGGATGTTCCATGACAGCAGCTTCATCGATCGGTCTCCAAAGGCAGTGTGGGCGCCGCGATCTCGCGCAGGCAGGCCAGGCACAGGCAGCCGGTGTAGCGCGTGCGCAGATCGGCCAGCGTCGCCTCGTCGAGGCGCAACCTGCCGCAGCGCAAGGGCCGGCGTCGTTCGCGCCGCAATGAAAGGCGCCGCCGCAGCGCGGGCAACGAGTGTTGTCGCTCCTGGTCATCGCTTGGCCGCACGCTGGCGTGCGGGTTTGCGCGTCGGTCGAGGGCGTGTCCGCCTCGCGCCACACGGCGCGCGGCTCGTGCACGGCGTCGGAGAACGGATTCACGACCTCAAGCTCGCCGAAACGCTGGCCGGCCTGCATATCTTCGGTGAAGAGCGTGCCGCAACCCGCCGCCAGTGCCGCCTGCACGATCAGCGCATCCCACACCGATAGCTGGAAGCGCTGGGACAGGCGCAGCGCGTCCAGCACGAAATCCGCATTCGAGCCGACGACGCGGCTGGCGGCCAGCTTCTCGATCGCGAACAAGGCTCTTGATGGTTCGACCAGCGACTTGCGAATCAGCGCGCTGTAGCTCTCCTGCAGCACCTGCGTGCTCACGGTCAAGGTGCCATCAAGGGCATGCGCCTCCAGCAGCGCGCACGCTCGCTCGCGTTTTGCGTGGTCCATGCGGTCGTGCGCATAGACGATGACATTGGTGTCGAAGAAGGCGTTCACTGCCCGCGGCGCTTGCAGATCGAATCGAGCCGCTCGGCGTACAAGGCTTCGCGGCCCTCCCACGCGGGGCCGGCACCGGGTTCGCGCGGCAATGCATTGGCGAAGGACTCGCGCAAGCCCGCCGCGAGACGTTCGCCAGCCTCGTTACGGTTCACCAGGCGTTCGATCGCCTGGCGGCAGATCTCATTGACGCTGGTGCCCTGCTCGAGAGCCTTGATGCGCGCCTCGCGCAGCAGCGCATCGTCGATGGCAAGGGTGAGATTGGCCATGGCCCCGCTCCAAAATAGCACGGGATCAGTGTAACACGGGTTCCGGTCAAGGGAACAATGCCTTGAACCGCTCGCGCAGCAGGTTCTTCTGCACCTTGCCCATCTGATTGCGCGGCAGTTCGGGCTCGATGAAGACCTGCTTGGGCACCTTGAAGTTGGCGATCTTTCCCTTCAGCCCCGCGATCAGCGCTGCCGCGTCGATGCGGGCGCCGGGCTTGGGCACCACCACTGCGACCACTGCCTCGCCGAAGTCGGGATGGGGCACGCCGATCACCGCGCTCTCGGCGACGTCAGGCTGCTCGTTCAAATAGCCCTCGATCTCGGCCGGGTAGACGTTGTAGCCGCCGCTGATGATCAGGTCCTTGCTGCGGCCGACGATCGTGACGACGCCATGCTCGTCGATCTTGCCGACGTCGCCGGTCTTGAACCACAGGTCGGGGGTGAACTCCTCGGCGGTCTTCTCGGGCATGCGCCAGTAGCCCTTGAACACATTGGGGCCCTTGACCTCGATGCCGCCGATCTCGTCGCGCCGGCACGGCTGGCCCTTCTCGTCATGGATGCGCAGTTGCACGCCGGGCAGCGGATAGCCGACCGTGCCGGCGCGTCGTTCGCCATCCTTGGCGTGGTACGGGTTGGAGGTCAGCATCACGGTCTCGCTCATGCCGTAGCGCTCGACGATGGTGTGCCCGGTGCGCTCGCGCCAGGCTTCGAAGGTTTCGGGCAGCAGCGGCGCCGACCCGGCCACGAACAGCCGCATCGACGCGCAGGCCTCGCGCGTCAGCGTCGGCTCGGCGAGCATGCGCACATACAGCGTCGGCACGCCCATGAATACCGTCGCCCGAGGCAGTTGCGCGATGGTCGCCTTGGGCTCGAACTTGTTGAACCACAGCATCTTCGCGCCTGCCAGCAGCGCGCCGTGGCTGGCCACGAACAGGCCGTGCACATGGAACACCGGCAGCACATGGATCAGCACGTCGCTGGGCTGCCAGCCCCACCAGCCGTGCAGCGTGCGCGCATTGGCCAGCAGGTTGCCGTGCGTCAGCATCGCGCCCTTGCTGCGCCCGGTGGTGCCGCTGGTGTAGAGGATCGCGGCCAGTTCATCGGCACGTTTGACGGCCGGCTCATGCTCGTCGCTGTGCCACGCGGCGCGGTCGAGCAGGCTGCCGCTGCGGTCGTCGTCGAGCGTGAAGACGTTCTTCACGCCGGCCTTGAAGGCGAGCTTGCTGACCCATACGAAGTTGCGCGCGCTGCACACCACCACGCTCGGCTCGGCGTTGCCGACGAAGTATTCGATCTCGCCGGCCTGGTAGGCGGTGTTGAGCGGCAGGTAGACGAATCCGGCGCGCAGCACCGCCAGGTACAGCAGCAGCGCCTCGACGCTCTTGTCGGTCTGCGCCGCCACCCTCGCGCCGGCGGGCAGTTCCAGCGAGGCGAGCAGGTTGGCGATGCGGGCGCTGGCGCGGTCGATGTCGCGCCAGGTGTAGTAGCGCGGCACGGGGGTGTCGCAGGTCTCGATCGCCGTCGCGTCCAGATCGGTCGGGAAGGCGGCGCGCAGCGCTGCGTACAGGCTCTGGTTGTGGGCCATGGCGGGTCTAGAAGCGTGGCGATCTCTTCTGGTTGAAGGCCGCCAGCCCCTCGCGATGCTCGGCGCTGTCGGCGTAGGCGTAGTGCGACTTGCGCTGCTCGGCACTGGACAGCGGCGGCGTTGCGAACTCGCGCAGCATGCGCTTGTTCAGGCGCAGTGCCTGCGGCGACAGCAAGGCCATCCGCTCGGCAGCCAGACGCGCTTCGGCGGCCACGTGGTCGTCGGGCACGACGCGGGTGACGAGGCCGCGCTCCCACGCCGCACGGGCATCGAGCACGCGCGCCTCGATCAGCAGTTCGCGCAGCGCTGTCGTGCCGAAAACGGCGGCGACGATCTGCAGTTCGGCCGGCGCCATCGGGAAGCCGAGCCGGGCGATCGGCACGCCGAAGCGGCTCGACGCGCCGGCAATGCGGATGTCGCAGCAGGCCGCGATCTCCAGCCCGCCACCGATGCAGGCCCCCGATATCTGCGCCACCAGCGGCAGGTCGCAGTCGAGCATCGACTGCAGCGCCGGCAGGACCTCGTCCTCGTGGAAGCGGCGCAGCGTGTTCTCGTCGAAGCGAAAGTCGGCGAACTCCTCGATGTCGCCGCCGGCCGCGAAGTCGATGCCCTCGCCGGCGACGACCACCACGCGCACGTTGCCGGGCATGGCCTGCAGCGCAAAGAATTGCGCGCGCAGCTCGCGCCACATCGATACCGACAGCGCATTCAGCTTGTCCACGTTGGCCAGCGTGATGCGGGCAACGCCGGTCGCGCCGCCGGGATCGAAATGCACGCGCGGAGCCATGGCGCTCGTCAATCCAGCTTGGCGCCCGAGGCCTTCACGACGCTGGCCCAGCGCTTGACTTCGCTGGACACGAACTTGCCGAAATCGTCGCCCCACAGGTTCGGCGTCTCGGCGCCCAGGCCGTTCCAGGTGGCCTTCAACTCGTCGCTGTTGAGCGCCTTCTTCATCTCGTTCTGCATCGCGGTGACGACTTCGCGCGGCGTGCCCTTGGGGGCCCACAGGCCGTACCAGGTCGCCACTTCGTAGTTCGGTGCACCACCGGCCGCGGCCAGCGGGATGTCCGGGAAGCCGGGCGCGCGCTTGTCCGAAGCCACCGCGATGGCGCGGATGCGGCCGTTCTTGATGTGCGTGGCCGACGAGCCGAGGCCGTCGAACATCAGGTCGACCTGGCCGGCGATCAGGTCCTGCAGCGCCGGGCCGGCACCGCGGTACGGGATGTGGGTGATGTAGGTCTTGGTTCGAGCTTGAACAACTCGCCGGCCAGGTGGTGCGAGGTGCCGTTGCCGGCCGAGCGTAGTTCAGCTTGCCCGGGTTCTTGCGCAGGGTGTCGAGCAACTGCGCCATCGTGGTGGCCTTCCCCGCTGCGGGTTGACGACGACACCTGCGGCACGCTCGAGATCAGCCCGACCGGCACGAAGTCGGTCTCGATGTTGTAGTGGCTTCGGGTACATCTCGGCGCGATGGTGTGGTGCCGCGCCCATGAAGAAGGTGTAGCCGTCGGGGGGCGCCTTGGCCGCGATGCCGGCCCCCAGCGTGCCCCGCCCCCCCCTTGTTGTCCATCAAGAACTGGCGGCCGCGTTCTTCCCCCCCCGCGAACGCGGGCCCGCGAACGCATCGGTGCCGCCGCCGGGCGGGAACGGCACGACGGTGGTCACCGTTTGGTCCCCCCCCCCTCCCCCCCCCGCGGTGCGACGAGCGCCGCGACCGCGGCGGCACCAAAAGAGGATCTTTTTCAGCGTGTGCAGCGCGGTCTCCCCCGTTGTGGGTGTCGCTGAAAAAAACGGCGCCTGCCCCCGCCCCCCCCCACCTCGCCGGGGCGAAACGGCCCCCCCCAAGGGCCTCCACCCCCCCCCCCCCCTTTTCCCCCCCCCCCCCCCCCGGGTTGGCCTTCAGTCTCCCGCCCCGGGCGCGGGCGGCGATGTGGAAGGGGAACCCCCCCCCCCCCCCCCCCCCTGCACCAGGTAATGCGCCGCCAGCCGCCACAGCGCATGGTGTGCATCGCCGGGCAGCGCCGCCAGCCGCGCGGCTTGCGTCAACGCCGCCAGGTCGCCGTTGCAGGCCTGGCGCAACCGTGCCAGCGCCTGCGTGGCGGTGTCGCCGAGCGTGCCACGTCGGCACGCTGCAGCCAGCCCACCAGGCTCGGGATCGGCGACAGGGTGCAGAAGGTCTTCAACTGCGGCAGTTCACGCTTGAGGTGCTCGGCCACGCGCTTGATCAGGAAGTTGCCGAGCGATACGCCGCGCAATCCCGGCTGGCAGTTGCTGATCGAATAGAACACCGCGACCTTGAACTGCTCGGGCGGCAGCGGCGGCGAGCGCTTGTCGATCAGCGGCGCGATCGCGCCGGCCATTTCCGGCAACAGCGCCACCTCGACGAAGATCAGCGGCTCATCGGGCAACTGCGGGTGGAAGAAGGCAAAGCAGCGGCGGTCGGGCTGCAGGCGCCGGCGCAGGTCGTCCCAGCCGTCGATCTCGTGCACTGCCTCGTGGCGGATGATCTGCTCGAGCAATTGCGCCGGCGAGTTCCAGTCGACCTTGCGCATCTCGAGGAAGCCGGGGTTGAACCACGACGACAGCAGGTGCAGCAGGTCGGCCTCGACCACGCTCAGGTGCGGCCGCTTCGCCATCCGCTCCAGCAGCGCGCGACGCAGGCGAACGATCGCTGCCGTGCCGCCGGGTGCGCCGTTCAGGCGCCGGAACAGTTCCTGCCGCGGCGGCTCGGCCACATGGGCCAGGCGGATCAACTGTTCGGCACCCTGTGTCTCGGCATAGGCCCGCGCGCAATCGAGAACGCGCTGCGGGTCGGGATTGAAGTCGCTCGCCAGCCGGTCGAAGAAACGAGCGCGCTGCGCGTCGTCGAGAGCGTCGACGCGGCGCATGATCTCCTGCGCCAGCAGCGGTCCGTTGGCCTCGCCGCGCACCGACAGCAGGCGCCGGCAATCGGACAGCAACAGGCGCAACGGGGTCGAGTCGGGCATGGTCAGGAAGCGCGGGTGAGGCAGCGGGCGTCGGTGGCGGCTCGCCATTACAGCATCCAGGCGGCCTGTCGACCCTGCCCACATTGCATTCGAGGCATCATCGGGGCCAGCGCGAACCGCGCCGCGACCTTCGCTGCGCCACGCCGGCCAGCGCCGCGCCTCATCCCCACACGACGTTCAACAGGAGACCACCACATGCAACGCATCGGATTCATCGGCGCCTCGGGAATGATGGGCCACGGCATGGCCAAGAACCTGCGGGCCAAGGGCTATCCGCTGGCGCTCACGGTCCACCGCAACCACGAGCGCGTGGCCGACCTGCTGGCCGCGGGGGCGACCTTGGCCGCGACGCCGGCCGAGCTGGCCCGCGGCAGCGACATCGTGTTCCTGTGCGTCACCGGGTCGCCGCAGGTCGAGGCCGCGGTGAGTGGGCCCGAGGGCCTGCTGGCCGGCGCGGCAAAGGGGCTGGTGATCGTCGACACCTCGACCGCCGAGCCCGAATCGACCAACCGTCTGCGCGCGCTGTGCGAGGCCCAGGGCGTGCAGTTCGTCGACGCGCCGCTGGCGCGCACGCCGACCGAGGCCGAGGCGGGGCGGCTGAATGTGATGGTCGGTGCCACCGAGGCGCAGTTCGCGCTGCTCGAACCGGTGATCCGCGCCTTCGCCGAGAACGTGTTCCACGTCGGCGCGCCGGGCGCCGGCCATGTCATCAAGCTGCTCAACAACTTCATTGCGCAGGCCAGCTGCACGGCGGTGGCCGAGGCCTTCGCGGTCGGTCAGAAGGCCGGCGTCGATCTGCGTCAACTGATTGCACTGATGTCGGCCGGGCTGGTCAACTCGGGGCTGATCCAGGTGATGGCCAAGACGCTCGACGGCGACCTGGCGGGCATGAAGTTCGAGCTCAACAACGCGCGCAAGGACATCCGCTACTACACCCACCTGGCCGAGAGCCTGGGCGTGCCGACCGTGGTCGGCGAGGGCGTGCATCAGTCGCTGGCGCTGGCCTGCTCGCTCGGCTACGGCGGCAAGTTCGTGCCGTCGCTGGTCGAGGCGCAGGAAAAGATCACCGGCGCGAAGATCGTGCCGAGGTAAGTCGAATTGCCCGATGCGCGGCTCTTCCCAAGCGACCGCCGCGGATCCGGCTCTGCCGGTCCGCTGGCGGTGCCCCCTTGAGGGGGAGCGGCGAGCCGCTCCGGGGGTGGGTCAGTAGAGCGTCCCGGGCGGAAACAGGCTCGGGATGAACAGCGCGATGCTGGGCCAGATGATCGTCGCGGCCAGCACCGCCAGCATCGGCACCAGCATGATCAGCGTGTCCTTCAACACGTCGACCAGCCGCACCTTGGCGATCGCGCAGGCGATCATCAGGCACAGGCCGTACGGCGGCGTGACCAGGCCGAAAGCCAGCGACACGATGCCGACGATCGCGAAGTGCACCGGGTCCATGCCGGCGCTCATCGCCAGCGGCTGCAGGATCGTGCCGACGATGATGATCGCCGGGATGGCGTCGAGAAAACAGCCGACGACCAGGAACACGCCGGCGATGAAGAAGCCGGTGGTCGTCGGCCCCATGCCCCAGGTCTGCACGTTCTCGAGCAAGGCTTTCGGGATCTGGTAGTAGGCCAGCAGCCAGCCGAAGGCGCTGGCCGTGCCGACGCAGAACAGCGCCACCGCCGACAGCTTGCCGGTGTCGAGAAACGCGCCGTACAGCCCCTTCAGGTCCATCTCGCGGTAGACCCACAGCGACAGCGCACCGGCGTACAGCACCGCGATGCAGGCCGACTCGGTGGCGGTGAACCAGCCGAAGATCTTGCCGCCGATGATGATGAAGGGCGTCATCAGCGCCGGCAACGACACCAGCGCCGACGCGAACACCTCGCGCAGCGTGGCGCGGGTGTAGGTCGGGTAGCCGCGGCGCTTGGCATAGACGTGCACGGTGGCCATCTGGGCCAGCCCGATCAACAGGCCCGGGATGATGCCGGCCAGCATCAGCGCACCGATCGACACCGTCAGCACGCCGCCCCAGACGATCATCAGGATCGACGGCGGGATGATCACCGCCAGCACCGCCGACACCGCGGTGATCGCGACCGAGAAGCTGACGTCGTAGCCCTCCTTGGTCTGCGCGTCGATGAAGATCTTGCTCTGGCTCGCCGCGTCGGCGGTCGACGAGCCCGACACACCGGCGAAGAAGATCGACAGCACGACGTTGACCTGCGCCAGGCCGCCCGGGAAGTGACCGACCAGCGCGCGCGAGAAGCGCACCAGCCGATCGGTGATGCCGCCGACGCCCATCAGGTTGGCGGTGAGCAGGAAGAACGGCACCGCCAGCAGGATGAAGGAGTTGTAGGCGTTGAAGGTTTCCTGGATCAGGTTCTGCGGGTCGAGCCGCTCCTCGAGCACGAAGATCGGCAGGCAGGCCAGGCCGAGCGCGAACGCGATCGGCACGCGCACGAACATCAGCGTGAAGAAGATGCCGAACAGGATCAGCGCGGCGGTCGAGGGGTCGAGTGTCGCGGCGGTCATTGGTGCACCCCGGGCGCTGCGCGCCGTCCCTCCGAGAGGGAGCATTCGCCCTTGAGGCGGACCGGCGGGCTCATACCAGCACCTCCTCGCGACCCATCAGCACCCTGATCGCGTTCAGCAGGTGTTCGCCCTGGAACAGCACCCAGGTCACGCCGGTGAGCGGCCAGGCGATGTGGATCAACCACAGCGGCAAGTCGGCCAGCTCGGAAGTGCGGTTCCAGGCGAAGCGCGTGAACTCCCAGCCCCACCAGACGAACACCAGCCGCGAAGATCAGCACGAAGACACTGGAGATGATCTTCAGCAGTGCAGAGGCACGCGGCCCGAGACGCGGCCAGACGTCGACATCGAAATGCGTGCTCTCGCGGATGCCGATCATCGCGCCGATCATGATCATCCAGACGAACAGGAAGCGCGCCATTTCCTCGGTCCAGATGTAGCTCGGGATCAGCGACGTGTAGCGCGAGAAGATCTGCAGGCTGACCGGGATGATCAGGATCGCCACCGACGTGGCCAGCAACCACGACAGCAGGCGGCTGTACGCCGCCGTGATGCGCTTGAGGACTTGGCGAAAGAGGTTCATGCAAAAACAACGGCGACGTGATGCACGTCGCCGTCGGGCTCCGGGTTGTGGCTGCGACTCGTTGACTAGATGGCCTTTGATCTTGGCGAAGATCGCCTCGGCGCCCACTTCCTTGGCGTAGGCCTCCATCACCGGATCGGCCAGCTTCTTCATCGCGTCGCGATCGGTGAAGGGCACGCGCTTCAACTTGTTGGCCTTCTCCAGCGCCTCGAGCTTGGCCGAGTCCTCGGACGATTCGACCTCGCGGCCGTAGGCGCCGGCCTCCTTGCCGGCCTTGACGATCGCGGCCTGCAGGTCGGGCGGCAGCTTGGCGAAGGTCTTGCCCGAGAAGCAGATCGGCCGGATCGTGATCGCGTGCTGCGTCATCGACAGGTGCGGCGCGACTTCGAAGAACTTCATCGCCTCGACGCCCGCGGCCTCGTTCTCGCCGGCCGAGATCACGTTGTTCTGGATCGCGTTGTAGACCTCGTTGTAGGCGATCACCGTCGGGCTCATGCCGATGGCGCTGAAGGTGCGGCTCCAGATCGGTGCGCCCTGCACGCGCACCTTCAGGCCCTTCATCTCGGCCAGGTTGCGCACCGGCTTGTTGACGAAGATGTTGCGCGTGCCGCCGCCGGCGTAGCCGATCAGCATGACCTCGGCGTTCTTCGCCACCTCGTCGGCGATCGGCTTCAACAGGTCGGCGTCGAGCACCTTGTTCCAGTGCGCCAGGTCGCGGAACAGGAACGGCGCGTCGATGAACGGCGCGGCTTTCGAGAACGTCGACATGTGCGCCGGCGACACGATGCCGTAGTCGACGGCCTTGCCCTGCGCCATGTACTCGAAGTACTGCTTCTCCAGCCCGAGCTCGCTGTTGCGGTGCAGGACGAAGTTGATGGGCTTGCCGTAGTACTTCTTGACCAGTTCCTCGAACTTCAGCAGCGCCTTGTTGAACGCGTGGTCATCGTTGAACTGCACGGCGCCGTGCAGCGTGATCGCCTGGGCATGGGCCGTGCCGATGAAGGGGGCCGAAACCGCTGCACCGGCAGCCAGCGAGCCGATGAACCGTCTGCGTTGCATGAATTGTCTCCTCGTGTGGGGTGCGTCAGGCTAGCAAGACGGCCGGGATCGCGCATCGGGGTGTGCCCGAGGGGCGGCCTCGGCATGCCGGTAGAGTTCCAGCCCATGAGCGGCGCAACCTTCGTTCTCGTGCACGGCGCCTGGGGCGGCGCCTGGATCTGGCGCCGCGTCATCGGCCCGCTGCGCGCGGCCGGGCATGAAGTGCACGCCGTCACGCTGACCGGCGACGGCGAGCGTGCGCACCTGCGGCGGCCCGACATCACGCTGCGCACGCACATCGACGACGTGCTCGGCCTGATCGACGCCGAGGAATTGCGTGACATCGTGCTGGTCGGCCACAGCTATGCCGGCCAGGTGATCACCGGCGTCGCCGATGCGCTGCTCTCGCGCGGCACCGGCACGCTGCGGCAGCTGGTCTATGTGGACGCGATGGTGCCGCTGCCCGGCGAGGGCTGGGGCAGCAACCATCCGCCCGAGGTGGTGGCCGCACGCCGCGCCGCGGCCGCGGCCAACGACAACGCGCTGCCGCCGCCGGACCCGCGTGACTTCGGCCTCGAAGGCGCCGATCGGGACTGGCTGCTCAGGCGGCAAGTGCCCCACCCGTTCGGACCCTATCGCGAGCCGATGCCGTTCGACGGTGCGCGCTGGGCCGCCGTGCCGCGCTGCTTCATCGACTGCACCCGGCCCGCCTATCCCACGATCGATGGTTCGCGCCAGCGGGTGCGCAGCCAGCCGGGCTGGCGCATCGTCGAACTGCCGACCGGGCATTGCCCGATGGTCAGCGCGCCCGAGTTGCTGACCCGGCACCTGCTCGCACTGGCCTGACGCCGACGCCTTGTTGCTCGGGATTGGGTCGACTCGGGGTTTGCACGGGCGTGGTTTGACGCGCGCACGGCTGCGGATCGTGGCGCCACGCGGTAAGGTCTGCCCTTCGCACAACATGGCCACCAGGAGATCCGCTCAATGACTCGCAAGCTCTGTTTGACGCTGCTGCTCGCCGCGCTGTCGACCTTGCCGCTCGGCGCCCACGCCCAGGCCAAGGCCGGCGAGATCCGCATCGCCCACATCCACAGCAAGACCGGCCCGCTCGAGGCCTACGGCAAGCAGACGGCCACCGGCTTCATGATGGGCCTGGACTACGCCACCGGCGGCACGATGGAAGTGGCCGGCAGGAAGCTGGTGGTGATCGAGAAGGACGACCAGGGCAAGCCCGACGTCGGCAAGAGCCTGCTGGCCGCGGCCTACGGCGACGACAAGGCCGACATCGCCGTCGGACCGACATCCTCCGGCGTGGCGCTGGCGATGCTGCCGGTGGCCGAGGAGTACAAGAAGATCCTGCTGGTGGAGCCCGCGGTCGCCGATTCGATCACCGGCGACAAGTGGAACAAGTACATCTTCCGCACCGGCCGCAACTCGAGCCAGGACGCGATCGGCAACGCCGTTGCACTCGACAAGGCCGGCGTCAACATCGCCACGCTGGCGCAGGACTACGCCTTCGGCCGGGATGGCGTGAAAGCGTTCAAGGATGCCGTGAAGACGGCCAGGATCGTCCACGAGGAATACCTGCCGACGACCACCACCGACTTCACCGCCGGCGCACAGCGCCTGATCGACAAGTTGAAGGACCTGCCTGGCCGCAAGGTGATCTTCATCATCTGGGCGGGTGCCGGCAACCCGTTCAAGATCGCCGACCTCGACCTCAAGCGCTACGGCATCGAGATCGCCACCGGCGGCAACATCCTGCCGGCGATGGCCGCGTACAAGAACTTCCCCGGCATGGAGGGCGCGACCTACTACTACTTCGGCATCCCGAAGAACCCGGTCAACGAGTGGCTGGTGGCCAACCACTACAAGCAGTTCAAGGCCCCGCCCGACTTCTTCACCGCCGGCGGCATGAGCGCCGCGATCGCGGTGGTCGAGGCGCTGAAGAAGACCAAGGGCGATGCCAGCACCGCCAAGCTGAGTGCCGCGATGGAGGGCATGAGCTTCGATACGCCCAAGGGTCGCATGACCTTCCGCAAGGAAGACCATCAGGCGATGCAGAGCATGTATCACTTCAAGATCAAGGTCGATCCGGCGTTCCCGTGGGGCGTGCCCGAACTGGTGCGGGAGATCAAGCCCGAGGAGATGCAGGTGCCGATCCGCAACAAGCGCTGAGGCGATGAATCGACGGGCTGCAGCCGCTGCAGCGCTGCTGGCGTTCGCGATCGCCGCGCCGGCGCTGGCCGCGCCGGCGTTGCCCAACGGCGTGGTCGACCCGGCGAAGGTGTCGGTATCGGGGATCTCGTCGGGCGGCTACATGGCGGTGCAGATGCATTTCGCACACGCCGAGACCTTTCGGCTCGGCGCCGGCGTGGTGGCCGGTGGCCCACGCAACTGTGCCCAGGGCTCGGTGCTGAACGCCCTCGGACGCTGCATGAAGCACCTGGGCGACATCCCCGTGGATGACCTGGTGGCAGAAACGCGGCGCGACGCCGCCAGCCAGCGGCTGGCGCCATTGGCAGACGTGGCCGCAGGCAAGGTCTACCTCTTCTCGGGCACGCGCGACGAGACGGTCGCGCCGGCCGTGATGGCCGACCTGAAACGCTTCTACCTGGCCTTCCTGCCCGCGGCGTCGGTGGTCATGAAGAACGACCTTCCGGCCAGCCACAGCTTCGTCACCGAGGATTTCGGCCCCGCCTGCGACAGGCAGGGCGAGCACTTCCTCAACGACTGCGACTTCGATCTCGCCGGCGCGATCCTGGGCACGCTGGCGGGTGACACGCGCGGCCGCCTGCCCCATCCGCGTGCCGCCAGCGCGCGGCCCACCACCGAGTTCGACCAGGGCGAATTCGTGACCGGCCACGCGATGCTGCCGACCGGGCGGATCTACCTGCCCGCCGGCTGCACGCCGCAGGATCGCTGCGGGCTGCATGTCGCCTTCCATGGCTGCAAGCAGAACACCGCGACCGTCGGGCAGGACTTCACCGACCACGCGGGCTACAACCGCTGGGCCGAGACCAACCGCATCGTCGTGCTCTACCCGCAGGCCGCGAAGACCGTCAGCAATCCGAACGGCTGCTGGGACTGGTGGGGCCACGACGATCCGCGTTACGCGATGCGCCAGGGACCGCAGGTGCGCGCGGTGATGGCGATGGTGCACCGCCTGCTGGGCGGTCCGGCCGACCCGCCGGTGGCCGCCTGCACCACCGCCACCAACACCACGCACTGGTGGGCCGGCCGCGCCACGCTGCAGGCATTTGGCGCGCTCCAGGCCAAGGGCAGCCGGCAGCCGCTCGGCTGGTGGTGGCAGACCAGTTCGCTGCGCGAGTGGCCTGCAGGCCAGTTCACGCCGGGACGTTGCGACTGACGGCCGGGCAAGGTCAGGAATGCTCGAGACCCGCGACCTGACGATCCGCTTCGGCGGTCACGTGGCGGTGGATCACGTGTCGTGCCGCTTCGAGGCCGGCACGCTGACGGCCATCGTCGGCCCCAACGGCGCGGGCAAGACGACCTACTTCAACCTGATCTCGGGCCAGTTGCCCGCCAGCGAAGGCCGCGTGCTGCTGAACGGCGAGGACCTGACCGCGATGGCGGCGCCGCTGCGAACACGGCGCGGCCTCGGCCGCGCGTTCCAGCTGACGCAGCTGTTTGCGAACCTGACGGTGCGGGAGAACGTGCGCCTGGCAGTGCAAGCCAGGCACGGTGGCGGCTTGAACCTGCTCGCCGTCTGGCTCGACCGCCGGGACTGGATCGATGAAGCGCAATCGCTGCTCGATGCGGTGCGCCTGGCCGACAAGCGCGATGCCGTCGCGTCGAGCCTGTCGCATGGCGATCAGCGCAAGCTCGAGGTGGCGCTGCTGATGGCGCTCGACCCCAAGGTCTACATGTTCGACGAACCGACCGCCGGCATGAGCGCCGACGAGGTGCCGGTCGTGCTCGACCTGATCCGCGCGCTGAAGGCCCGCCGCGACCGCACGATCCTGCTGGTCGAGCACAAGATGGACGTGGTGCGCGAACTGGCCGACCGCATCGTCGTGCTGCACAACGGGCAACTCGTCGCCGACGGCGACCCGGCCGCGGTGATCGCCAGCCCGGTGGTGCAACAGGCCTACCTCGGCATCGTTGCCGCCGAGGTCGGCCTTTCGGCCGCACCCGACAGCACGGCGACCCGGCCCTTCGCCGCCCTGCAGGGTGGCTCCCGGCATGTCTGACGCGCTGCTCGAGCTGCACGGCGTGCACACGCACATCGGCGCGTACCACATCCTGCATGGCGTCGACCTCGCGGTGCCCGAGGGCGAGGTGACGATGCTGCTCGGCCGCAACGGCGCCGGCAAGACCACGACGCTGCGCACGATCATGGGACTGTGGCGGGCGTCGCGCGGCGAGGTGCGTTTTCGCGGCGAAGCGATGACCGCGCTCGGCACGCCCGACATCGCGCAGCGCGGCATCGCCTACGTGCCCGAGAGCATGGGCATCTTCAGCGACCTGACGGTGAAGGAAAACCTGCTGCTCGCGGCACGCGCGGCGCGCCACGCCGACCAGCTCGATGCCGCGCGCCTGGACTGGATCTTCGGCTTGTTCCCCGCACTGCAGACGTTCTGGCTCAGCCCTGCCGGCAAGCTGAGCGGCGGGCAAAAACAGATGCTCGCCATCGCCCGCGCCGTCGTCGAGCCGCGCGCGCTGCTGCTGGTCGACGAGCCGAGCAAGGGCCTGGCGCCGGCCATCATCGGCAACCTGGTGCGGGCCTTCAGCGAGCTGAAGGCGCAGCGCACGACGATCCTGCTGGTCGAGCAGAACTTCATGATGGCCAAGGCGCTCGGCGACCGCGTCGCGGTGATGGACGACGGCCGCGTCGTGCATGCCGGCGCGATGGCCGACCTCGCCGCCGATGAAGCGATGCAGCAGCGACTGCTGGGGCTGTCGCTGGGAGCGCATCAATGACGGTCTCTGCGATGGCGCCGGCGGGCTCGATGCCGCAGGCGCGCTTGGACACCCGGCCGCTGGCGCTGCTGGGCGCGCTCGCGCTGACCGCGCTGCCGCTGATCGGTTCGCCATCGACCTGGGCGACGCTGACCGTTGCCGGCCTGGCGATGGGTCTGATCATCTTCGTCATCGCCTCGGGACTGACGCTGGTCTTCGGCCTGATGGACGTGCTGAACTTCGGTCACGGCGTGTTCATCGCCGCCGGCGCGTTCGTGGCCACCAGCGTGCTCGGTGGCATGAGCGCGTGGACGTTGTCGCCGTCGCTGGCCGCCAACCTGATCGCGATCTTCGCGGCCATGGCCGCGGCGATGAGCGCGGCCGCGGCACTCGGCTACGCCTTCGAGCGCATCATCGTGCGGCCCGTCTACGGTCAACACCTGAAGCAGATCCTGATCACGATGGGCGGCATGATCGTCGGCGAGGAACTCATCAAGGTCATCTGGGGCCCGCAGCAGATCCCGCTGGCGCTGCCCGAGGGCCTGCGCGGCGCGTTCGTGTTCGGCGATGTCGCGGTCGAGAAGTACCGTGTGTTGTGCGTCGTCATCGGTCTGGCGGTGTTCGCGGCGCTGCTGTGGGCGTTGAACCGCACCAAGGTCGGCCTGCTGGTGCGCGCCGGCGTGCAGGACCGCGAAATGGTCGAGGCCCTCGGCTATCGCATCCGGCGCCTGTTCGTCGGCGTGTTCGTTGCCGGATCGGCACTGGCCGGCCTCGGTGGCGTGCTGTGGGGCCTTTACCAACAGATCGTCGTGCCGCAGATCGGCGCCCAGGTCAACGTGCTGATCTTCATCGTCATCATCATCGGCGGCCTGGGCAGCACGCTGGGCTGCTTTGTCGGCGCGCTCGCGGTCGGGCTGCTGGCCAACTACGCGGGATTCCTGGCGCCGAAGGTGGCGCTGGTGTCGAACATCGCACTGATGGTGGCGGTGCTGCTGTGGCGGCCGCAGGGGCTGTACCCGGTGACCAACCGTTGACATCATGCTGAATCGCCTGCTCTCGCACGACCTGCCGAAGAGCCGCTGGCTGAGCGCGGCCCTGATCCTGATCATGCTCGGCCTGGCGTTTGCGCCGTTGCTGTTCCCCGGCAGCAAGGCGCTCGGCGTGGCGGCCAAGATGCTGGTCTTCATCGTCCTCGTCGCCAGCTACGACCTGCTGCTCGGCTACACCGGCATCGTCAGCTTTGCCCACACGATGTTCTTCGGCATCGGCGCCTACGGTGTGGCGATCGCGAGCACGCGACTCGGCGAAGGCTGGCTGGCCGTGGCCGTCGGCCTCGCGGCGGCATTGGCGATCTCGCTGGCGTTGTCGCTGGTGATCGGCCTGTTCTCGCTGCGCGTCAAGGCCATCTTCTACGCGATGATCACGCTCGCGGTGGCCTCGGCATTCCAGACCCTGGCCTCGCAGCTGAGCGAGTTCACCGGCGGCGAGGACGGCCTCACGTTCAGGAATCCCGCGTGGTTGTCGCCGTCGTTCGAGCCGTTCGACGCGCCCTGGTTCGGCGTCACGATCGACGGCAAGGTGCTGACCTACTGGCTGCTCTTCGTCGCGGCCACGGTGCTGTTCCTGCTGCTGCTGCGCATCGTCAACTCGCCATTCGGTCGCGTGCTGCAGGCCATCCGCGAGAACGACTTCCGCGCCGAGGCGATCGGCTACCGCAGCGTCGTCTTCCGCACCTTGTCCAACGTGCTGGCCGCGCTTTTCGCCACGCTGGCCGGCGCGCTGCTGGCGCTGTGGCTGCGCTACACCGGACCCGACACCACGCTGTCGTTCGAGATCATGCTCGACATCCTGCTGATCGTCGTGATCGGTGGCATGGGCACGCTGTACGGCGCGGTGATCGGCAGCGTGCTGTTCGTGCTGGCGCAGAACTACCTGCAGGACTTGCTGCAGCTTGGCGCCTCGGCCCTCGAAGGCGTGCCGCTGCTCGGTGCGCTGGTCACGCCCGACCGCTGGCTGCTCTGGCTGGGGGTGCTGTTCGTGCTCTCGGTCTACCACTTTCCCACCGGCATCGTCGGGCGGCTGCGCGCCGCGCGCCTGCCCGGCTGAGGCCGTGATGCAGAGCCCCACATCGCACTACATCGACTGCGCCGGGCGCGAACTGCACTGCGTCGCCTGGGGTGACCCTCGCGCGCCGGTGCTGGTGGCCTGGCACGGCCTGGCGCGCACCGGGCGCGACATGGACGACATTGCCGCGCACCTGGCCGGGCAGGGCTGGCGCGTGATCTGCCCCGACACGATCGGTCGCGGCCTGAGCCAATGGAGCCCGGCGCCCGAGCGCGAGTACTGCCTCGACTTCTACGTGCAGCAGGCCACCGCGCTGCTCGATGCGCTGGCCATCGAGCGCTGCCACTGGCTCGGCACGTCGATGGGCGGCGCGATCGGCACGCTGGCCGCAGCGACGACGCTGCGCGGCCGCATCGTTCGGCTGGTGCTCAACGACAACGGGCCCAGCCTGGCGCCGGCAGCCATCGAGCGCATCCGCAGCTATGCCGGCGCACCGCCGGCGTTTGCGACGGTGACCGAACTCGAGCAGTACTTCCGCACCATCTACCGTCCTTACGGCTGGCTCAGCGACGAGCAATGGCGGCGCCTGACCGAAACCTCGGTGCGGCGCCTGCCCGACGGCCGCGTGACGCCGCACTACGACCCGGCGATGGTGCAGCAGTTCGTGACCCGGCCCGACGACTACGAGCGCTGGGTCGAGTGGGACACGCTCGACCTCCCGGTGCTCTGTCTGCGCGGCGAGGCCAGCGACCTTTTGCTGCGCGAAACCGCCGAGCAGATGCGCCAGCGCGGCCCGCGCGCGGTGGTGGTGGAGATTGCCGGCTGCGGCCACGCGCCGGCGCTGAACACGCCCGCGCAGTTCGCGATCGTCGAGCGCTTCCTGGCCGGCGAAGGCACGGCCTGACCGGGGCGCGCGGTATTCTTGGTCGTCGACCGCTTCACGATGGCACCGTTGCTCATGGCAATTCATCCGCTCACCGAATGGCACCAGATCGTCAGCACGCGCGATGCGAGCAGCCTCGCGGCACTGCTCGCGGACGATGTCGTGTTCCATTCGCCGGTCGTGCACACGCCGCAGGTCGGCAAGGCCATCACCTCCCAATACCTTGCTGCAGCGATCCGGGTGTTCGGCAACGAGTCGTTCCGCTATGTGCGCGAAGTCCGCGGCGACCACGATGCGGTGCTGGAATTCCGCGTCGAGATCGACGGCATCAGCGTCAACGGGGTGGACATCCTGACGTGGAACGAGGCCGGCCAGGTGGTCGAGTTCAAGGTCATGCTGCGGCCCCTGAAGGCGGTGCAATTGATTCACCAGAAGATGGCCACCCTGCTGCAGGAGAACACGCGATGACCGCCTACGTGATTGCAGACATCGAGGTGCTCGACCCGGCCGGCTACGAGGCCTACAGGCAGCAGGTGCCGGCCACCATCGCAGCCTACGGCGGCCGCTACCTGGCGCGCGGCGGCGCGACCGAGGTGCTCGAGGGCGACTGGTCGCCCCGACGCTGCGTGATCCTGGAGTTTCCCAGCATGGCGCAGCTCAAGGCGTGGTGGGACTCGCCCGAGTACCAGCCCCTGCGCGCGATTCGCGAGCGCACCACCCGCTCGAACCTGGTCGCGACCGAAGGCTTGTGAACGGCAGCAACGACGGGCTCAGCCTTCGCCGGGCCACGGCGCCATCAGCGCCAGCCAGACCAGCTTGTCGAACTCGGGGTCGAACCGCGCCACGATGGCCTCGGGGTCGGGGCACATGCGGGCGTCGGTGATCAGGCCGAACTGCACGCCGCCGGCGTAGCTGAGGATCGAAACACCCATTCCGATGTCGCCCGACTGCGGCACCCAGAACATGACCTGCTCGACGGTGCGGCCGCAAAACCTGATCGGCTCCTTGGGACCGGGCACGTTGGTCATCACGGCGGTGGCCTTCTTCGCGAACAGGCTGGTGATCGCGCTCTGCACCGGCTTGATCATCAGCCCCGACAGCGCCAGGATGCCGAAGGCCAGCAAGGGCTGGTAGCTGCCCTTGAGTTCGGCCATGCGCGCGCGCACCGCGACCAGCCGTTCGATCGGATTGGCGATGCCGATCGGCAGCGTCAGCGGCACCAGGCCGAACCGGTTGCCGAGCTGGTAGGCCTGTTCGAGCGGGCGCAGGTTGACCGGCACCATCGCGCGGATCTCCTGGCCGCCGGGGTCGTCGCCCTTGCTGCGCAGGTAGTCGCCGACCGCGCCGGCCACCGTCGACAGCAGCACGTCGTTGATCGAGGCATCGAGCACCTTGCCGACGGCCTTCACTGCAGCCAGCGACAGCGGCTCACCCCAGGCCACGCGCTTGCCCGGCGTGGCCTTGCCCTTCAGGCGTGTCGGCGAGTCGTCGGGCATCAGCGCGAAGGCGGCCACATCGTTGAGGATCTGGTAGCCCGCCCGCGCGACATCGAGCGACCCCGCCAGCGGCGCGCCGGGCTCGGCCAGCATCTCCACGCTCTTGCCGACCCCCTTGCCGTACATGCCGATGGCCTTCACGGTGAACTCGGTGAACGGTTTGATCACGGCATCGGTGAGCCAATCGCCGCCGTCCTCATGGGGGTCGGGCGCGCCGCGGTGCACGTGCACCGGCGGCGCCTTGCCGCCATCGGCGATCGACAGCACGACCGACGTCAGCGCAATGCCGTCGCCGATGCAGTGGTGGATGCGCGAAACCATCGCGCTGTGCTCGCTGTCGAGGCCCTCGATCAGCAGGAAGTGCCAGAGCGGACGCGACGGATCGAGCGGCGTGGTGGCCAGTTCGGCGACGCGGCGCTTGAGCGCATCGAGCGGCGCCTCGCCCTGCCTTCGGCGCAGCACCTCTCTCTGCACATGGCGCGCGATGTCGAACGCCGCATCGTCGACCCAGCTGGCGCCGGTCGCGTCCTCGACCACCTTCTGGCCAAAGCGCGGATAGGCCAGCAGGCCGGTGCTCACGCGCTCGCGCAGCTCGGCCAACGTCAGCCGCGGCGTCAGCAGCCACACACCGACGATCATCATCAGGTTGGCCTCGGTATCCATGCGCAGCCACGCGGTATCGACGCGCGACATGCGCTCGGCAGCAGCGGTGGCAACGGTCATCGGGTTATTCCTCGGTTGGACGGCGGAGCGGGGCGATGAGGCGCGCGACGTTGCTCGCTAAGATCCACGTCGTCCATCGAATCTAACCCGAAAGGAGTGCACCATGGCCGATCTCAAAGCCAGCTTCGAAAAGGCGGTCGCCGACAGCAAGAAGTTGCCCGAGAAGCCCGACAACGCCACGCTGCTGCAGATCTACTCGCTGTACAAGCAGGCCACCAGCGGCGATGTCGAGGGCAAGCGCCCAGGATTCACCGACATGGTCGGCCGCGCCAAGTGGGATGCCTGGAATGGCCAGAAGGGCAAGGACGCGAAGACCGCGATGAAGGAATACATCGACCTGGTCGAGTCGCTGAAGTAGGGCTCCGCGCAGGCGGCGGGCCGGCCGGCCCGGCCGCGCCGCCTAAGCCTGGCCCGCCGCCTTCTTGCCGGCCGTCTTCCTGGCGGCCGGCTTGGCGCTCTTGGCCAGCAGCGTGTCGAGGTTCTTCAGGATCTCGGCCTCGATGGTCCGCGAGAACGCGCCCAGCAGGAAGCCGAGCTTGGCCTGCAGGTCGAAGTGGTCTGCCGCGACGATCAGCTGGCCGTTCACGCCCGAGCGGGTGAAGCGCACCGTGTCGCTGGTCTCGCCTTCGAGCACGCTGCATTCCATGCCGAACTTCTGTTCCACCTCTTCGGCCCACTGCCAGGCGACCTTGCGCGCCTTGTCCAGGCCCAGGCTGTGCGTGCGGTGGATGTTGATGTCGGCCATCGATCGGACTCCTCGTTTCGCATTCAGATGGCGCGCAGTGTGGCGTGCCGTTCGGGCTTCGGCAAGCCGGCCAGGCGCCGGACCTCGGCATAGAAACGCGTGAAGTCCCGGCCCTCGCGCTCGAACAGGCGCTCGAAGTGCGGCACCAGTTCGTTGTACGCGGCCAGCACGCCGAACGACGCATTGTTGGCGCGTTCGAACCAGGCGTCGTAGCCGGCGAAGCCGGCCCAGCGGTCGGCCTTCAGCGCGGCGTACTCGGCGCGCAATTCCTGCATCAGGGCCGCCTTGCCGGCACGCTTTTCGGCCTCGCTGGCCGGGCTGCGGTAGAGCGCGTCGAGGCGGTCGCGGTAGCGTCCGGTCAGGGCCCGGAAGTCGCGGCGGCGGCCATCGAGGGCGGCGTACTGCGCGCGCGCCGCATCGCCCGCCTGCTGTGCCAGCCAGCGCGAGCCGCCGAGGCGCTCGACCGCGGTGGCGAACGACTCGTTGAACATCGTGTCGTCGGCGGCATACACCACCTGGTGCGACAGTTCATGGAACACCAGCCGTGCCAGTTCGCCTTCGGGCCAGTGCACGAAGGTGTTCAGCAACGGGTCGCCGCCCAGCCAGTCGAGCTTGCCGAGCGTCGAGTACGCCGGCACGCCATACACCGACACCTCCAGGCCGCGTGCGCGCAGCGCGGCAGCCTCGGCGTCGGCCGCCGCGCGGTCGTAGTAGCCGCGGTAACCGACACAGCCGACGACCGGAAAGCACCAGGTTTCGAGTGCCAGCGACAACTCCGGCGCGGCAACCACGTTCCAGACCGCGGCGGGGCGGCCGAGATCGGCATAGCGCCGATAGCTGTGGTTGTCGGGCAGTGCCAGTTCGTGCACCGCGAAGTCGCGGATGCGCTGCGCCAACGCCAGACGCTCGCGCAACTCGGCCGGCGTGACGCTGTCGACGGCGAGGTCGTCGATCGGCTTGGCGCGGGCCACCAGATCGAGGTGGCCGCTGACCGAACGGGCGAGATAGCCGACATTGGCGCAGCCGACGCTCAGGCAGACCGCGCCGATCACGGCCACCAGGGCTGCTGCCGCGCCGATGCCTGCCACGAGTCCCCAGCGCTTCAAGGCAGTGCAGACGTCTCGACCTGCACCAGGCAGTCGTAGAACGTCGGTGCGCGGCCGATGTCGGTCAGCCGCTGGTGCGTCAATTCATTGACGTTGGTGCCACGCCGCCCGAACTTGCGCCACCAGATGCCCAGCCCGTTGACGACGCCGGGGCGTGCGCGATCGCTGACCTCGCAGCGGCAGTGGTATTCGCCGCGGTCGTTGAACACCCGCACCAGCTGGCCGCTCGAGAGGCCGCGCGCGGCCGCGTCGCTGGCGTGGATCTCGAGCAGCGGCTCGCCCTCGATGCTGCGCAGGCTCTGCACGTTGACGAAACTGGAGTTGAGGAAGTTGCGGGCCGGCGGCGAGATCATCGCCAGTGGGAAGCGCGCAGCGAGTTCGGGCGCGGATTGCACGCTTTCGTAGTTCGGCACGTGATCGGGTACGCCGAGGCCGGGCGCGTCGATCTGGGCGCGGCCATTGGCGGTGGCAAAGCCGCCGTCGGCAAACGGCGCGTCGGGCACCGGCAGCGCGGCCCAGCCGCGCCGGCGCAAGGTGTCGAAATCGGTGCCGAGCTTGTCGTACAGCAGCGCCTGTCGCGCCAGCGCTTCGTCGTCTTCGGCAAAACAAGGCTCGGCAAAGCCCATGCGTGCGGCCAGATCGCGAAAGATCTGCGTGTTCGGCCGCGACTCGCCGAGCGGGGCAATGGCCGGTTCGTTGAACATCACGTCGGTGTGGCCATAGGCGGTGTGCACGTCGAGGTGTTCGAGCTGCGTCGTCGCCGGCAGCACATAGTCGGCGTGGTCGGCGGTGTCGGTGAGGAAGTGTTCGAGCACGACGGTGAACAGGTCCTCCCTGGCGAAGCCGGCCACGACCTTCTTCGACTCGGGTGCCACCGCGACCGGGTTGCTGTTGTAGACCACCAGCGCCTCGATCTTCGGCCCGAATGCCGGCGAGGTCGCCCGCGCCAGATCGTCGCCGATGGTGCTCATGTTGACCGTGCGCGGCGCCCGACCCGCCAGCAGGTCGGGGCGGCCGAGCGCCGGGTTCCTGAACGGCGCGAACCAGCCTGAACTCGACAGCAGCAGACCACCCGCCCGGTGCCGCCACGCGCCGGTCAGGCAGGGCAGCAGCGCGATCAACCGCGCCGCACTGCCGCCCCCGTGCACGCGCTGCATGCCGTAGTTGAGGCGAATCGCTGCCGGGCGGATCGTCGCCAGATCGCGCGCCAGGCCGCGCACTTCTTCGGCCGTGATGCCGCAGACCGCTGCCACGCGCTCGGGCGGCCATGCCAGCGCGCGCTCTCGAAGGGCCGGAAAGCCGTCGACATGACGTTCGATGTAATCGTGATCGAGCCAATCCCCCGTGATCAGCTCGTGCATCACGCCGAGCGCCAGCGCACCGTCGGTGCCGGGCAGCAGGGCGATGTGCTGATGGCACTTGTCGGCGGTCTCGGTGCGGCGCGGATCGATGCACACCAGTTTGGCGCCGGCCCGCTTGGCCTGCTGCGCCAGCGTCCAGAAATGCAGGTTGCTGGCGATCGAGTTGCTGCCCCAGATCGCGATCAGCCGGCTCTCGCCGAAGAAGCGCATGTGCATGCCGAGCTTGGCGCCATAGGTCGCGATCAGCGCGTCGCCGCCGGCGGCCGAGCAGATCGTGCGGTCCAGCAGCGACGCGCCGAGCCGGTGGAAGAAGCGCGCGGCCATGCCCTCGCCCTGCAGCAGACCCATCGTGCCGGCATAGCTGTAGGGCACGATCGCCTCGGGGTCGCGCGCGGCGATCTCCTTCAGTCGCGAGGCGATGTCGGCCAGCGCCTCGTCCCAGCCCACCCGGACGAATTCGCCGCGCCCCTTGCGCCCGACCCGCCGCAACGGGTGCAGCACCCGCTCGGCGTGGTAGCTGCGCTCGGCATAGCGCGAGACCTTGGTGCACAGCGCGCCCTGCGTGGTGGCGTGCTCCGGATCGCCCTGGATGCGCACCACGCGGCCGCCCTCGACGGTGACGCGCATCGCGCAGGTGTCCGGGCAGTCGTGCGGGCAGGCGGCGTGAACGGTCCGTGGCATGTCAGTGCCGCCCGGCCGCCCGCGGGCATTGATGCGCCGCCGCCGGCGGCAGCCAACGACGCGAGCTTGGGGGTGGTCTCCTCGTGGGGCGCATCGGCGAAATATCGCACGGACGCCCGCGTCGCGGCTGGCCCGGCCACTGGCGCCGCCGTTGACCGTTGGTTACGCTAAGCCTTGCCCGTTCTGTGGTGACCGTGGAGATCCAATGAGACTGCCTCTTTGCACGACGCTGCGCAACACCGTGCTCGGTGCGTGCCTCGCCGTTGCCGCGGCACTGCCAGCCACCGCCGAGCAGGGCGTGACGAGCAGCGAAATCGTCATCGGGCAGAACATCACGCTGCAGGGCGGCAAGAATGCCTACGGCGTGGCCGCCTTCCGCGGCGCGAAGTTGTACATCGACGAGGTCAATGCCGCCGGCGGCGTGCATGGTCGAAAGATCGTGCTGCGGACGCTCGACGACGACAACCAGAGTGCCGCCGCGGAAGCCAATGCGCGCAAGCTGATTCAGGACGGCGCCTTCATCCTGTTCGGCTCGATCGAGGGCGGCCCCTCCACGGCGATCGTCAAAGTGGCGCAGGAGACACGCGTGCCGTTCTTCGGCCCGATGGCGGGGTCGCCTGCCCTGCGCCGGCCACACCAGCCGATGGTGTTTCCGGTGCGTGCCGAGCACCGTGAGGAATTCCGCGCGCTGATGACCTGGGGCCAGAGCATCGGGCTGAAGACGGTCGGGTTCCTCCACGCCGATTCGGACACCGGCCGCGAGCACCTGGAGAACGTCAACATCATCGCCAAGGCGCTGGGGCTGCAGGTGGTGCTGCCCCTGCCGTTCAAGGGGGACCCCACCGACGCGCAGCTCGACCAGATGGTGCAGGCGATCGCACGGTCGCAGCCGGACATGATGATCAATCATGGCTCGTCCGGGCTGTACCAGAGACTGATCGTCAAGGCCAAGGCAGCCGGGCTGAAGACCAACTTCATGGCGGTGAATTCGGGTTCGTCGCAGATGGCCAAGGCGCTCGGCCCGCTGGCCGCGGGGATGATGTTCGCGCAGGTGGTGCCGAGCCCGTGGGAGCGCAAGCGCGAGATCACCCGGGAGTACCAGGCGGCCAGCCAGCGCGCCGATGCCAACGCCGAGTTCACCTACGGGGGCATGGAGGGCTTCATGACGGCGAAGGCGTTGGTGCTGGCACTGCGCGCCGCGGGCCGCGACCTGACCCGCGACAGCTTCGTGAAAGCACTCGAGAGCGGCCCGTTCGACCTCGGCGGTCTGAGCACGCGCTACCGCCGTGGCGAGCATGAGGGTTCGACGTTCGTCGACCTGTCGATGGTCGCTCGCGACGGCCACTTCATGCACTGAGCGTGCGGGCGCGGCCCCAGCCGCGATAGCCGCGATCGGCCACTGCAGCGGCGTAAACTGGCCTGCTCCATACATTGCAGGCCGTCCCATGCAGTTGATCGAGTCCATCCTCGCCGACGCCGCCGGCATCGCCACGCTGCGACGCGACATCCACGCCCACCCCGAACTGTGCTTCGAGGAACAGCGCACCAGCGACCTGATCGCCAAGGCACTCACCGACTGGGGCATCCCGGTGCACCGCGGCCTGGGCAAGACCGGCGTGGTCGGCATCGTGCAGAACGGCACATCGACGCGCGCGGTCGGGCTGCGCGCCGACATCGACGCGCTGCCGATGACCGAACGCAACCGCTTCGCCCACGCCAGCACGCACCCCGGCAAGATGCACGCCTGCGGCCACGACGGCCACACCGCGATGCTGCTGGCCGCCGCCAAGCACCTGTCGCGGCACCGCGACTTCGACGGCACGGTCTACCTCGTGTTCCAGCCGGCCGAAGAGGGCGGCGGCGGCGCGCGCGAGATGATCAAGGACGGCCTGTTCGAGAAGTTCCCGATGGAGGCGATCTTCGGTGCGCACAACTGGCCCGGCATGGCGGCGGGCCAGGTCGCAGTGAAGACCGGCCCCTGCTTTGCCTCGAGCAACGAATTCAAGATCACGATCCGCGGCAAGGGCGCGCACGGCGCCATGCCGCACAACGGCATCGACCCGGTGCCGGTGGCCTGCCAGATGGTGCAGGCGTTCCAGACCATCATCACGCGCAACAAGCGGCCGATCGATGCCGGCGTGATCTCGGTGACGATGATCCACGCCGGCGAGGCCACCAACGTGGTGCCCGACAGCTGCGAGTTGCAGGGCACGGTGCGCACTTTCACGCTCGACGTGCTCGACCTGATCGAGCAGCGCATGAAGGCCGTTGCCGAGCACACCTGCGCGGCCTTCGGCGCAAGCTGCGACTTCGAGTTCGTGCGCAACTACCCGCCGACGATCAACCACGACGCCGAGACGGCGTTCTTCCAGCGCGTGGCGACCACGCTGCTCGGGGCCGACAACGTGCTGCCCTTCGAGCCGACGATGGGCGCCGAGGACTTCAGCTACTTCCTGCTCGACAAGCCCGGCTGCTACTTCCTGATCGGCAATGGTGACGGCAGCCATCGCATCGGCGGCCACGGCATGGGCCCGTGCATGCTGCACAACGCGAGCTACGACTTCAACGACGAGTTGATCCCGCTGGGTGCGACCCTGTGGGTGCGTCTGGCCGAAGCCTGGCTCGCACAGCCGCCGCGCAGATCATGAGTGCCGCCGACGCCTTCGCGCAGACCTACGCCGAGGCGCGCGGCAAGTTCGTCGCGGCCGCCGAGGCGGCCGATCTCGACGTCCACAGCCACGCTCATCCGATGCTCGGCCGCGACGGCGAGGCGCTGGCGATGGACGTGGTGCGGCGAGGGCCCGCGCGACGCCGCCTCGCTGCTGATCGTCAGCAGCGGCTGCCATGGCGCCGAGGGCTTTTGCGGCTCCGGCGTGCAGGTGGCCCTGCTGCAGAGTCCGGCCTGGCATGCGCAGGTGCGCGAACGCGGCGTCGCGGTGTTGTACGTGCACGCCCTCAACCCCTACGGTTTCTCGTGGCTGCGCCGCGTGACCCACGAGGGCGTCGACCTGAACCGCAACTTCCAGGACTTTTCGCAACCGCTGCCGTCGAGTGCCGCCTACGACGAAATCGCGCACTTGCTGGTGCCCGAGCACTGGCCGCCGAGCGCCGACGTGCAGGCCGCGCTGCAGCGGCACATCGCCGAGCGCGGGCTCAAGGCGACACAGACCGCGATCACCGGCGGCCAGTACACGCACCCCCAAGGGCTGTTCTACGGCGGCGTCAACCCGACCTGGAGCAACATCACGCTGCGCCATGTGCTGCAGGATCACGGTCGGCAATGCCGCCGGCTCGGCTGGATCGACCTGCACACCGGACTGGGCCCGAGCGGCCACGGTGAGCGCATCTTTGCCTGCCGCGACGACGCCGCCGCGCTGGCGCGGGCGCGCGCCTGGTGGGGCTCCGCGGTGACCTCGATCTACGACGGCAGTTCGGCGTCGGCCCGGCTCACCGGGCTGATGTGGCTGGCGGCCTACCAGGAGTGCGCGCAGGCCGAGTACACCGGCATTGCGCTCGAGTACGGCACCGTGCCGCTGATGGAAGTGATCGACGCGCTGCGCGGCGACCATTGGCTCGAGTGCCATCCCGAGGCCGAAGCGACGCAGGGGGCGGCCATCAAGCGCCGCGTGCGCGACGCCTTCTATACCGACACGACCGAGTGGAAGCAGCGCGTCGTCGAGCAGGCCGTCGAGGCGGCAGAGCAGGCCGTGCGCGGCCTGACGTCCTGATCAGAGCCAGCCGCCAAGCCGCAGGTCGGCCTCGCACTGCGCGGCGCTCTCGAAGAGCAGCGCCTGCCAGCCCAGTGCGCGCGCGGCCTCGATGTTGGCCGGGTGGTCGTCGATGAACAGCGCGCGTTCGAGATCGAGCGCAAGGGCGTCGCGCGCGAGATCGAACATCGCGCGCTCGGGCTTCATCAGGCCGACGCGACCGGAGAACACGCGGGCCTCGAACCAGCCGAAGCAGGCGTGCCGTGCCTCGAGGTGGTCGGCGTACGGCCGTGGCATGTTCGACAGCAGCGCCAGCCGGTGGCCGGCGCCGCGCACGCGCTCGAGCAGCGCCACGCTGGCAGGCATCGGCGTGATGTGCGCGGGGATCGCGGCCATCAGCGTCAGCAGGTCGGCCGCCGGGTAGCCGGTGCGCGCCGAAATCCGCGTCGCCAGCGCATCGGGCTCGATCTGGCCGCGATCGAACAAGGCCCAGTCGGCTTCGGGCACGAGGCCCTGGAACACCGCCGCCGCCATGGCCGCGGCACTGGCATCGTCGCGGGCGTGGCCCGGCAGTGCCTCGCGCAGCAGCGTCAGCGGTTGCCAGCGTACGACCACCCCACCGATGTCGAAGACGACCGTGCGCCGGGTCATGAGCGCAGGCGCCCCAGCAGCGCCGCGGTCGAACCGTCCAGCCCGGTGGTGTCACCCGAGGCGAATCGCGGCAGCAACTGGTTGCACAGGGCCTTGCCGAGCTCGACACCCCATTGGTCGAAACTGTTGATGCCCCACACCGCACCGCTGGTGAAGACGCGGTGTTCGTACATCGCGACCAGCGCGCCGAGCGAGTGCGGGGTCAGGGCCTCGAGCACGAGGGTGGTGCTCGGCCGGTTGCCCGGAAAGCTGCGATGCCGCGACAGCGTCCCGGCGTCGATGGCCCTGGAAGCCGTCGGCGCCGCCTCGGCGAGTGCCTGGTCGGCGCTCTTGCCGAGCATCAGCGCCTGACTCTGCGCCAGGCAGTTGGCCAGCAGCTTGGCGTGCTGGTCCGCCAGCGCGTGCGACGGCGTCCGCACCGCGATGAACTCGACCGGAATCACGTCGCTGCCCTGGTGCAGCATCTGGAAATAGGCATGCTGGCCGTTGGTGCCGGGCTCGCCCCACACCACCGGGCTGGTGGCCAGCGGCAGGGGCTCGCCGGCCATGTCGACGCACTTGCCATTGCTCTCCATCTCGAGCTGCTGCAGGTAGGCCGGCAACCGCGCCAACCCCTGGTGGTACGGCGCCACCGACCGGCTGGTGAAGCCGTGGAAATTGCGGTACCAGACGTCGAGCAGGCCTAGCAGCACCGGCACGTTCTGCGCCAGCGGTGCGGTCGCGAAATGGCGGTCCATCGCGTGCGCGCCGGCCAGCAACGCGCGGAAGTGTTCGGCGCCGATCGCGATCGCGATCGGCAGCCCGATCGCGCTCCACAGCGAATAACGGCCACCGACCCAGTCCCAGAAGCCGAACGTGGTGGCGATGCCGAAGCGCGCGGCCGCTTCGACGTTGGTGGTGGTGGCGACGAAGTGCTGCGCGACATCGCCCGCGGTCATCCGGCCGTCAGCCAGGAACCAGTCGCGCGCGGCCTGCGCATTGGCCATCGTCTCCTGGGTCGTGAACGTCTTCGACGCGACGATGAAGAGCGTTTCGGCGGGATCCAGCCGGCGCAGCACGCGGGTCAGGTCGTGACCGTCGACGTTGCTGACGAAGTGCAGCGTCAGCGCGCGGTGGCCGAAGGCGTCGAGCGCGGGCACCACCATCTGCGGACCGAGGTCGCTGCCGCCGATGCCGATGTTGACGACGTGGCGGATGCCGCTCGACGCGGTGTCGCGCACGCGCTCCGCATAGCCCAGCATCGCGTCGAGGACACCGTGCACATCGTCGCTGAACGGGCCCTGCCCGCGCGGCGCCCGCAGTGCCGTGTGCAGCACCGCACGGCCCTCGGTGGCGTTGATCGGCACGCCGGCGAACATCGCGTCGCGCTGCGCCTCGAGACCGCATTCCCGCGCGAGATCGAGCAGGAACACGAGCGTGGCCGCATCGAGCCGGTTCTTCGACAGGTCGGCGAATACCGCGGGCGCTTCGAACGACAGCGTCGCGGCCCGGCTGGCGTCGCGCGCGAACGCCTCGCGGATGTCGAAGTCGCGGCCATGCGCTTCGTAATGGCCCTGCAACGCGGCCCATGCCGTCGTGCGGTCGCAGCGCAAGCTCATGGCCGCCCCTCGATCAGCCTCTCCAGCTCGGCCGTGTCGGCGGCAAAGATGCGAATGCCCTCGGCCAGCTTCTCGGTGGCCATCGCGTCTTCGTTGAGGGCGTAGCGGAAGCCCGTCTCGTTGTAGGTGACCGCGTGGACCGCGGCGCGCCGCGCCACCTCGGGGTCGAGTGCGCGCGGCAATGGCGCGTCGCTGGCTTGCAGCTGGGCCATCAGCTCGGGGCTGATGGTCAGCAAATCGCAACCTGCCAGCGCCTTGATCTGTCCGACGTTGCGAAAACTCGCTCCCATGATCTCGGTGGCGATACCGAAGTGCTTGAAATAGGTGTAGACCTGCGCCACCGACTTGACGCCAGGATCGTTCGCGCCGGCCATCGCGGCCTCGTCCCAGGCGGACCCGGCGGCCCGTTTGTGCCAATCGTAGATGCGGCCGACGAACGGCGAGATCAGGGTCACGCCAGCCTCGCCGCAGGCCACCGCCTGGCAGAACGAGAACAGCAGCGTCAGGTTGCAATGGATGCCTTCGTGCTCGAGCGCCTTGGCCGCCTGGATGCCCTCCCAGGTCGCCGCCACCTTGAGCAACACGCGCTCACGACTGGCGCCAGCGCGCTCGTAGAGTTCGACGAGGCGGTGCGCCCGGGCAATGGTGGCCGCGGTATCGAACGCCAGCCGGGCATCGACCTCGGTCGAGACCCGCCCGGGCACCAGCTTCAGGATCTCGAGCCCGAAGCGCACCAGCACCTCGTCGACGAGGCGATCGGGCGGCCGGCCCTTCCGTGCCGCCACCGTTTCGGCCAGCAGCGGCGCATAGGCCGGCTGCTGCACCGCCTTCAGGATCAGCGACGGGTTGGTGGTCGCGTCACGCGGCGCAAAGGCCGCGAACTGATGGAAGTTGCCGGTGTCGGCAACGACGGTGGTGTATTGCTTGAGTTGGTCGAGCTGGTTCATGGGCCGCTGTACCGGGAAACGCCTTGCGGAAAACCGCCATTAGAACGCTTGTGCACCGCCCGATTGCATCAAGCTGCGACCACCGAGATGCCATGGTCCAGCAGGCGCAGCGTGGCGGCGTCACCCGGCTGCCACCAGCGCTCGACCTCGGGCGAGACGACGAAGATGTCGCCCAACTCGGTGGCCAGTGTCACCTCCAGCACGCTGCCCAGGTAGGCGCACTTGCTGACGGTCGCGGCCAGCGTCCCCGAGGCCGCATCGACTGCGGCATCGGCCGGCAGGAGGGCCCAGGCCTCGGGCCGCACCGCGACCTTCACCGGCCCCGCGGCCACCGCACGGCGCGGCGTGATCGACAGCGGACCCAGTTGCACGAGGCCGCTGGCCAAGGCCCGACCGGGGAACAGCATCGCCTCACCCATGAAGCCGGCGACGAACTCGCTGTGCGGGTGTTCGTACAGCTGCTGCGGCGTGCCGGCCTGTGCGATCAGGCCGGCATCCATCACGATGATCTGGTCGCTGACCGCCAGCGCCTCGCCTGGTCGTGCGTGACATAGGCCACCGTCAGCTTCAGGCGCTGCTGCAGCGCGCGGATCTCCTCGCGCATGCTGCGGCGCAGCCGCGCGTCGAGGTTGGACAGCGGCTCGTCGAACAGCATCACCGACGGCTCCAGCACCAGCGAACGCGCGACCGCCACGCGCTGCTGCTGGCCGCCGGAGAGCTCGCTCGGCAGGCGCTGGTCGTAGCCGGCGAGGCCCACGTTGTCCATCGTCGCGCGGGCGCGGCGCAGCGCTTCATCCTTGCCGACGCCGAGCACCGACAGGCCGTAGCCGACGTTCTCGATCACGTTCATGTGCGGGAACAGCGCGTAGCTCTGGAACACCATGCTGACGTTGCGCTCGGCGGCGCCGAGATCCGTGACGTCCTGGCCATCGATCAGGATCTGGCCCGAGGTCGGCGCGTCGAGGCCGGCGATCATGCGCAGCAGCGTCGTCTTGCCGCAGCCCGAGGGGCCGAGGACGGTCGTCAGCGTGCCCTTGGGCACGACGATGTCGATGCCCTTGACGACGAGAGGCGACTTCGCGTCGCCATAGCGTTTGGTGACTTTGCGGAACTCGATGCCGGAGGCCATATGGTTTTCAATGCCCTTGTGTGCCCCGGCGCCCGAGCTTGCGCTCGCCGACCAGGAACTGGATCAACGCGGTGGCCGCCGACATCAGCACGATCAGCACCGTGCAGTAGGCCAGCGCCACGCCGTAGTCGCCGTTGCCGACGCGGCCGATGATGTAGGTCGTGGCGAGTTCGTTCTCGGCCGTGACCAGGAAGATCACCGCCGACACGGTCGTCATGCTGCGCACGAAGCTGTACACCAGCGCAGCCACCAGCGCAGGCTTGAGCAGCGGCAGCACCACGCGCCGCAGCGTGGTGCCGGTGCCGGCGCGCAGCATCGTCGAGGCCTCGTCGAGCGACTTGTCGAGTTGCTTGAAGCTCGCCGTGCCTGCGCGCACCCCCACCGGCAGGTTCCTGAACACGAAGCACAGCACGATGATCAGACCGGTGCCGGTGAGTTCGAACGGCGGCACGTTGAAGGCCAGGATGTAGCTCACGCCCAGCACCGTGCCGGGGATCGCAAAGGCCAGCAGCGCCGCGAACTCGAAGGCACGCTGACCGACGAACTGGGTGCGCGCGAGCAGCCAGCTGATCAGCAGCCCGATCGACGCGCAGATCGGCGCCGCGATCGCGGCCAGCTTGACCGTGGTGAAGAGCGAGTTCCAGGCCGTGCCGGCCCACACCAGGCCCAGCTCGCCCCATTGCAGATCGAACGCGGTGCGGAAGTGTGCGAGCGTGGGCGTGTAGTCGCGGCCCCAGGTCTGCACGAAGCCGCCGATGAAGGCGAACACATAGACCACCACCGTGAACGCCAGCCAAGGCCCGGCCACGCCCAGGCAGAGCCGGCGCACCCTGTCGGGCAGCGCCATCGCCATGCCGGCGTCGCCCTTGCCCGAGACGGTGGTGTAGCTCGTCTTGCCGAGCACCCGCTGCTGGATGAAGAAGACCGTGAGCGCGAAGCCGGTCAGGATCAGCGCGAGCGACGCTGCGCGCCCCTGGTCGTACTGCGCTCCGACAATGGCGAAGAAGATGTCGGTCGACAGCACCGCGTACTGCCCGCCGACGACGATGGGGTTGCCGAAGTCGGCGATGCTCTCGATGAAGCCGACGAGAAAGGCGTTCGCCAGACCCGGCTTCATCAGCGGCAGGGTCACCGTCGTGAAGGTCTTGATGCGCGAGGCGCGCAACGTCTGCGCCGCTTCCTCCATGCTCGGACTGATGCCCTGCACCACGCCGCGCATGATCATGAACGCGATCGGCGTGAAGGCGAACATCTGTGCCAGCCAGACACCGAACAGGCCGTAGAACCAGCGCGTGGGCTGGATGCCGAAAGCCCATTCGAGCAACTGGTTCACCAGCCCGGCGCGGCCGAAGAGCAGGATCAAGCCGAGGCCGACGACGAACGGCGGCGTGATGATCGGCAGCAGCGCCAGCACGTTGAGCGGCTTGGTCAGGCGCTTGGAGCCGCGCTCGGCATACAGCGCGATCAGCGTGCCCATCAGCGTGGTGCCGGCGGCCGTGATCAGCGCGAGGAACAGCGTGTTCCAGGCCACGCCACAGCGCACGCCGCCGACCAGGCACGACAGCCCCCACACGCGCTCGTGCGCCAGCCGATCGGCCAGCGCCGCCAGCGACAAGCTGCCGTCTTCGGCCAGGAAGGCGCCGATCAGGCTCTTGCCCACCGGCAGCGCGACGAAGAGCAACAGCAGCGCGCTGCAGAACACCACGGCACCGGCCACGAAGAGGTCGCCACGGAAGTAGCCGAGCCTGGCGATGCCTGCGCCCAGCAGCATCAGCAGCGACAGCAGGGCCAGCGCGCCGCCGAGGCCGACGCCGAACTGGCCCGAGGCCAGCTCGCCGAAGAGGCCGTTCAGCACCTCGAACGACCAGCCGCGGGCCCCGATCGTGAAGCCGCCGATCAGCAGCCCGGCCAGGCCGACCGCGGCGCCGGCCACCAGCGTCCAGCCCTGCGCGCGGCCGACAGGCAGGCGCCAGCCGACGAAGGCGACCGCCAGCCCGGCCAGCCCGATCCACAGCCACGGCTTGCGGTGCGCCACGGCCTGCAGCAGGCCGCTCGCCGTCTCGCTGCCGCCGAAGATGCCCGCCATCGACTTCAGCAGCGTCAGGTTCTGCGGGAAGTACCAGGGCAGCAGCGCGTAGGCGGCAAAGCCCACGAGCAGCCAGCCGAGCACCACGCGCTGCGCGCGCACGCGGCCACGGTGCTGCGGCAGCGAGGCGATCGACAGGTCCGAGGCCATCCGCTGCGGGTTCAGCGCGCCGGAGCCGTCATGCGGAGTTCCATCCTGACCGACCGGCTTGCTAGCGCGGCAGCGAGTTGACTTCCTTCTCCCACTTCGAGATCAGGCGCCGCCGCTCGGCGCTGGCGCCGTACTTGGCGTAGTCGTAGTCGATGAACTTGATCTTCTTGAAGTCGGGCACGCGCGGATCCACCGGCGTGCTCTTGTTGCTGGGCAACTGGAACTGCTTGGATGCCGCACCGAACTGCTGCGCCTGCGGCGTGAGCGCCCATTCGTAGAACTTCTTCGCCTGCTCGAGGTTGCGCGAGCCCTTGATGATGCTCATCGAGCCGATCTCGGCGCCGGTGCCGTCGGCGGGCGTGATGGTCGCGATCGGAAAGCCCTGCATCGCCTCGCCGGGGCCGTCGTGCACGAAGCTGATCGAGACCGTGGTCTCGCCGCGCGCCGCGGCCTTGATCGGGCCGGTGCCCGAGCGGGTGTACTGGCTGATGTTCTTGTGCAGCGCCTTCATGTACTCGAAGGCCTTGTCCTCACCCATCAGCTGAACGAGGGTGGCCACCATGGTGTAGGCGGTGCCGCTGGAGGCCGGGTTGGCGACCTGGATTTCGCCCTTCAGGGCCGGGTTGAGCAGGTCGGCCCAGGTCTGCGGAACCTTGAGCTTCTTCTTGGCCAGCAACTCGGTGTTGTAGCCAAAGCCGAGCGGCCCGGAGTAGATCCCCACGGTGCGGTACTTCGACTGCTGAGCCTGCTGCTGCGCCCATGTGTGCAGTTGCGGCAGCGCGGCGCTCTTGTACTCCAGGCTCAGGTCCGACTCCGCCGCCTGCAGGTGGGGATCGCCGGTGCCACCGAACCAGACGTCGGTCTTCGGGTTGGCCTTCTCGGCGATGAGCTGCGCCAGCGCCTCGCCCGACCCCTTCAACGACATGTTGACCTTGATGCCGGTGGTCTTGGCGAACACGGTCTGGATCATGTTGCACCACTCGGCCTGTACCGAGCAGATGACGTTGAGCTGGCCGGCCTCCTGGGCGGCAGCGGGGACGGCGGTGGCGGCAACAGCCGCGGCGACGGTCAAGGTGCGCAAGGACATCAAAGCCTCTCCGGTGGTCATGAAACTGTTGCGACGATGGTAACGACGCTGGCCGGGCATCAGGGACAGGGCGGCCCCGGGGCAAACCCGAGGCCAGGGCCCGGCACCGTGCGTTGACCGGCCGGAGAAACTCCTGCATCATCTTCGACGTAACAAAGTTACAGACCCGGCGCGGCCCCACATCCCATGTCCTTCGACCTCGTGTGCTCGGCGGCACCGGCGACCTCACCGGGCGCCAGCTGTTGCCGGCCCTGTTCAGGCTGGCGCCACGGCGAGCTGCCCGAGGCGGGCGCGTCTGGCGTGGCGCGCGACGGTCTTGCCTGGGCCGAGCAGGAGTGACGATGCTCGACCGTGTCCGGGCCGCGCTGCCCGCGTTGCCACCGGCCGAGCAGCGGGTGGCCAGGCTGGTGCTGGCCGATGCACGCAGCTTTGCCAGCCTGCCGGTCGGCGAGCTGGCGGCGCGTGCGCAGGTCAGCAAGCCGACGGTGGTGCGTTTTTGCCGCAGCGTCGGCTACGACGGGCTGTCCGACTTCAAGTTGAAGCTCGCCGGCGCCGTCAACGAAGGCCTGCCGTTCGTGCACCGTGCCGTCGACGAAGACGACAAGCCGGCGCGACATCGTCGTCAAGGTGATCGACAACGCGGTCAGCGCGCTGCTGAAGTACCGCAACGAAGCCGCCAGCCATGCCATCGAGCGCGCGATCGTGGCCCTGGCCGCGGCCTGCCGCAACGGCCGGCGCATCGAGTTCTACGGCGTCGGCAACTCGGGCATCGTGGCGCAGGACGCACAGCACAAGTTCTTCCGTCTCGGCGTCGCCGCCAGTGCGGTCAGCGACGGGCACGTGCAGGTGATGAGCGCGACGATGCTGCAGCCCGGCGACTGCGCGGTGATCATCTCGAACTCGGGCCGCAGCCGGGACCTGCTCGACGCGGCGGAGATCGCCCGCCGCAAGGGTGCGACGACCATCGTCATCACCGCCAGTGGATCGCCGCTGGCTCATGCGGCAAGCGGTGCGCAGCACGTGTTGCTGGCCGCGGACCACCCCGAAGACGATGACCGCTACAGCCCGATGGTGTCGCGGTTGCTGCACCTGATCATCATCGACATCCTGACCACCGGCGTCGCGCTGCGGCTGGGCGGCGAATTGCGCCCGTTGCTCGCAGAGATCAAGCGCAACCTGCGCGCCAAGCGCTACGCGCGGGCCGAATGAGGCACGGCAACGGCGGGCTCGAATCCGAGCAGCGCATCGATGCCGTACAGCCCGGACAGCTCGACCATCGCCGGCGGCGCGCCGCGCACGACGAAGGCTCGCCCGGCGGCCTGAGCGAGCCGGCGCGCCTCGAGCAGCACGGCAATCGCCGCGGTGTCGAAGCTGCGCAGACCGGTGGCGTCGATCACCAGCGGGCCACGCTCGACATGGCCCTCGCCGAGCGCCGCCTCGATCGCTTTGACCGCCGCGTTGGCCTGCGCCAGCGTCAGCGTTTCGGGCAACACGTACATGCCCCGCCCGCTCAGGTCTTGGTGGCCGCGGCCTTGTTGCGCTCGGCCAGCTTGGCGATCAGGCCGTCGATGCCACCGGCACCGATCTCCTGCGCAAAGCTCGACCTGTACTGCTCGACCAGCCAGACGCCGAGCACATTGACGTCGTAGATTCGCCAGCTGGTGCCATTCTTCTCGAGGCGGTAGTCGAGCTGGATCGGATCGCCCTTGCCCTTGACCTCGGTGCGCACCACGACCTCGCTGTCGTCCGCGCCAGCACGCATCGGCTTCAACTGCACCGTCTGGTCCTTCACCTGTGTCAGCGCCCCGGCATAGGTGCGCACGATCAGGATCTTGAACTCGTCCTGCAGGCGCTTTTGCTGCTCTGGCGTGGCGGCTCGCCAATGGCGGCCCACGGCCGAGGCCGTCATGCGCTGGAAGTTCACGTGCGGCATGACCTTGGTATCGACCAGCTCGATGATCTTGCCGACGTCACCGGCCTGGATCGCCTTGTCGCCCTTGACGCTGTCGATGACCTCGGTCGAGACCTGCCTGATCAGCGCATCGGGCGCGGTGGCCGGCTGCGCCTGCGCGCCGGCCAAGGCCAGGCCCATCGACAGTGCCGCGAGAACTTGCTTGAGAGACATACACATCCTTTCAGTGGCGCCGACGGCATCGGTGCCGAAAACTTCAACGCGAGCGGCGGATCGGGGTTTACTTGGGCGCAGCCGGCGCGTCGTCCTGCGGCTCCGCCGGCTCGGGCGGCTCCGCCAGCTCGGGCGGCTCACCGTCATAGACCATGCTGCGACGGCGCGCAAGGTAGCCGTCACGAATGAACACATACTTGTCCAGTGCGATGTCGCCAATGATGCGACTGGCACCGAGAAGGCTGGCGCGGACGTCGATCAACTCCAGCGTTGTCAAGCCAATGCGCACCACGCCGTCGTTGGTCAGTGCGCCAGTCGCCCATGACAGGTCCAACGGCAACGCAGCGCTGTCGCGCAGCGACGAGGGTCCCAGCAGCGGCCAGACGAGGTAGGGCCCGGCCGGCAACCCCCAACGGCCCAGCGTCTGGCCGAAGTCCTCGCGCTGGCGCTCGAGTCCGAGGTCACTGGCCACGTCGATGACGCCGCCGATGCCGAACAGCGTGTTGGTCGCCACGCGCATCGTCATCTGCGCCGCAGCGATCGGCTTGGCTTGCAGCAGTTCGTTGATGGCCGACCAGCCGTCGCGGAAGTTGCCGAAGAAGTTGCTCACGCCGGTGCGCACGAGTGCGGGCACCACGTTCGTATAGGCGGTCGCGACGGGCTTGAGCACCGCCTCGTCGAGGTCCTCGTTGAAGCCGAACACCGCTCGGTTCCAGCCCTCGAACGGATCGCTGGCGCTTTGTGCGTGGGTTGCGCCGGAAGCGGCCAGCAGGCACGCCGCTGCAACGCAACGCAAGCGATCGGCTGGGGTCATTTCTTGCTCGCACCGCCAGCGTCACCGGCCTCTGCAGCCTTGTTGAAGATCATCTGTCCGATCAGGTTTTCCAGCACCACCGCCGACTGGGTCTGGCGAATCACGTCGCCGGCAACCAGTTCCTTCTCGTCGGCGCCGGGTTCGAGGCCGATGTACTGGTCGCCAAGCAGCCCGGAGGTCAGGATCTTCGCCGACGAGTCCTTCGGGAAGCGCACATCGTCATCGATTTCCATCGTCACCACACCCTGAAAGGTCTTCGGATCCAGCGCAATGCGCTTGACGCGGCCGATCGTGACGCCGGCACTGCGCACCGGCGCGCGCGGCTTCAGGCCACCGATGTTGTCGAACCTGGCGCGCACGGTGTAACCCTTCTGCTCGCCGAAGCTCGCAAGGTTGGCCGCCTTCAGCGACAGGAACAACGCGCCGGCGAGGCCGAGCAGCACGAACAGCCCGACCATCGTCTCGATACCTTTTTTGCTCATAGTGCGATCTTCCGGTTGAGGTCAGGGCGTCGAGAACATCAGCGCCGTCAGCATGAAATCCAGCCCGAGCACCGACAGCGACGACACGACCACGGTGCGCGTGGTCGCATAGGCCACCCCTTCCGGAGTGGCCTCGGTCTCGTGCCCCTGGTACAGCGCCACTGCAGTGCAGACGACGCCGAAGGCAAAACTCTTCACGATGCCATTGCCGACGTCGCGCCATACGTCGACCCGCGCCTGCATCAGCGACCAGAAGTTGCCCGAATCCAGTCCGATCAGCAAGACGCCGACGACATAGGCACCGAGGATGCCGATGGCCGAGAACAGCACCGCCAGCAGCGGCATCGAGATCACGCCGCCGATGAAGCGCGGCGCCAGCACGCGACTGCGCGGGTCGACGGCCATCATCTCCATCGCGGCCAGTTGCTCGCCGGCCTTCATCAGGCCGATCTCGGCCGTCAGCGAGGTGCCCGCGCGGCCGGCGAACAGCAGCGCGGTGACCACCGGCCCGAGTTCGCGCACCAGCGACAGGTTCACGATCAGCCCCAGCGACTCGGTGGCGCCGTAGGTGACCAGCGCGTAGTACATCTGCAGCGCGAGCACGAATCCAACCGCCAGGCCGGACGACAGGATGATCACCAGCGACAGGTTGCCGATGGCATGGATCTGGCGCACGACCAGGCTGAAGCGGCGAAGCGCTGCCGGCATGTGCACCAGCAGATCGACGAAGAACAGCGCGGCCCGCCCGAACGATTGCAGCACGCGCAGCGTGCGCGCGCCGAGCGCAGCGAGCAGCATCGCTCGTCACGCTGCGGCTCCGATGCCGAAGTCCTCGGCCAGCGGACGTGCCGGGTAATGGAACTTGACCGGGCCATCGGGCTCGCCGCGCACGAATTGCCGCGTCTCGGGATCGAGCGAACCCATCAGGTCGGCCGGCGTGCCTTGCGCCACGATGCGCCCGCCGTTGGCCAGCAGGATCACATGGTCGCTGATCGCCATGCACTCGGGCACATCGTGGGAGACGACCAGCGAAGTGGCGCCGGTCGCATCGTTGAGCTTGCGGATCAGATTGGCCGCCACCCCCATCGAGATCAGGTCCAGGCCGGCGAACGGCTCGTCGTACATGATCAGTTCGGGGTCGAGCGCAATCGCGCGCGCCAGCGCGATGCGCCGCGACATGCCGCCCGAGACTTCCGAAATGCGCAGCTCGGCCGCGCCACGCAGGCCGACCGCGTGCAACTTCATCAGCACGATGTCGTGGATCATCGATTCCGACAGGTCCGAATGCTCGCGCAGCGGAAAGGCCACGTTGTCGAACACCGACAAGTCGGTGAACAGCGCGCCAAACTGGAACAACATGCCCATGCGGCGGCGCTGGCGCAGCAGCTTGTCGCGGTCGCGAGCGTCGATGAGTTCGCCGTCGAACACCACGCGGCCGCTGTTGGCCGCGGCCATGCCACCGATCAGGCGCAGCAGCGTGGTCTTGCCGCAGCCCGAACCGCCGAGAATGGACGTGATCTTGCCGCGCGTGAAGTTCAGACTGATGTCGTCGAGGATCGTCCGGCTCGGGTCATAGCCGAACGTGACGCGGTCGATTTCGATCAGGGTGTCGGACATCGGGCGGGAAAACACGCAGCATGGTCAGCGCGCCGGAGAGGATGCAAGGGGGCCCGCAAGCCCCAGGGCCCGCAGGGCGGCGCGATTCTCGCACGCCAGACAGCAAACCAAGGGATTGCCCGAATGCCGCCGGGTGCCCGTCCGTTGCTCAGCGCGGCAGGTTGCTCGTCCCCATCAGTGCCTCATCGACGGCTCGTGCCGCCTGCCGGCCTTCGCGGATGGCCCAGACCACCAGGCTCTGCCCACGACGCATGTCGCCGGCAGCAAAGACTCTGTCGACATTGGTGCGATAGCCGCCGACCGCATCGGTGCCGGCCTTGGCATTGCCGCGGTTGTCGCGCTCGACGCCGAAGGCCTCGAGCACTGCCGGCACCGGGCTCACGAACCCCATCGCCAGCAGCACCAGATCGGCCTTCAACGTCTGCTCGCTGCCCGGCACCTCGATCATCTTGCCGCCCTGCCACTGCACACGCACCGTCGTCAGGCCGGTGACACGGCCCTTCTCGCCGATGAATGCCTTGGTCGCGATCGCAAATTCGCGCTGGCAGCCTTCTTCGTGGCTCGAACTGGTGCGCAACTTGATTGGCCAGTAGGGCCAGGTCATGGGCCGGTTCTCTTCCACCGGCGGTTGCGGCAGCAGTTCGAACTGGGTCACGCTGGCGGCGCCGTGGCGATTGCTGGTGCCGACGCAGTCGCTGCCGGTGTCGCCGCCGCCGATCACGACGACGTGCTTGCCGGTGGCCATCAACTGGCCCTTCAACTTGTCGCCGGCGACCACCTTGTTCTGCTGCGGCAGGAACTCCATCGCGAAGTGCACGCCATCGAGTTCGCGGCCCGGCACCGGCAGGTCGCGGCTCTGCTCGGCGCCGCCGGTCAGCAGCACGGCATCGAACTGAGCCTTCAGCGCGTCGGCACCGATGGTCTGCTTGGCGTCGTTGGTGACCTTGCTGTCCGCCGGGCACGCACCGACCAGAACGCCGGTACGGAAGGTCACGCCCTCGGCCTGCATCTGTTCGATGCGGCGGTCGATGTGCGTCTTCTCCATCTTGAAGTCGGGAATGCCGTAGCGCAGCAGACCGCCGATGCGGCTGTTCTTCTCGAACACCGTCACGTCGTGGCCTGCGCGCGCCAACTGCTGCGCCGCCGCCAAGCCTGCCGGTCCCGAGCCGACCACCGCGACCTTCTTGCCGGTGCGGGCCTTCGGCGGCTGAGGCACGACCCAGCCTTCGGCCCAGGCGCGGTCGATGATCGCGTGTTCGATCGACTTGATGCCGACCGGGTCGTCATTGACATTGAGCGTGCACGCCGCCTCGCACGGCGCCGGGCAGATGCGGCCGGTGAACTCGGGGAAGTTGTTGGTCGAGTGCAGGACCAGCGCCGCGTTCCTCCAGTCGCCGCGGTAAACGAGGTCGTTGAAGTCGGGGATGATGTTGTTGACCGGGCAGCCGCTGTTGCAGAACGGTGTGCCGCAGTCCATGCAGCGCGCACCCTGCTGCTTGGCCTGCTCGGCGTTGAGCCCGATCACGAACTCCCTGTAGTTCTTCACGCGCTTGGCAACGGGCTCGTACCCCTCTTCGAGGCGCTCGTATTCGAGGAAGCCAGTGACTTTTCCCATGATCTGTTCCTGAGGCTTACTTGGCGGGGACGGCGGGATTCCTGGCGTCCGCCTTGGCCTTGGCGATGGTCGCCGAGGCCTGGCCCGTGGCATTGATCTGCCGCAGCGCGCGCTGGTACTCGTGCGGGAAGACCTTGATGAAACGCGCGCGCGACTCGGCCCAATGATCGAGGATGTGGCGTGCGCGCAGCGAGCCGGTCCAGCGGTGGTGGTCCTCGACCAGTTGCTTCAGCAGCGGTTCGTCGGCCTGGCCCTTGTGATAGCTCGTGGCGTCCTGCTCCTCGCGCGGCAGCACCTTGTCGAGCGCGACCATGCTGGTGTTGCAGCGCTTGGCGAAGTGGCCGTCTTCGTCGTACACGTAAGCCACGCCGCCGCTCATGCCGGCCGCGAAGTTGCGGCCGGTCTTGCCGAGCACGGCGACGGTGCCGCCGGTCATGTACTCGCAGCCGTGGTCGCCGGTGCCTTCGACCACCGCGGTGGCACCCGACAGACGCACGGCAAAGCGCTCGCCGGCGACGCCGCGGAAGAACGCTTCGCCGCTGGTCGCGCCGTACAGCGCGGTGTTGCCGATGATGATGTTGGCCGTCGCATCGCCGCGGAAATCGATGCTCGGCCGCAGCACGATGCGCCCGCCCGACAGTCCCTTGCCGGTGTAGTCGTTGGCATCGCCGATCAGGTACATCGTGATGCCGGCGGCCAGGAACGCGCCGAAACTCTGGCCCCCCGTGCCCTCCATCTGGATGAAGACCGTGTGATCGGGCAAGCCCTCGGGTCGAACACGGATCAGCTCGCCCGACAGCATCGCACCGACGCTGCGATTGACATTGCGCGCGGTCTCCATGAACTGGACCTTCTCGCCGCGCTCGATCGCCGGCCGGCACTTCTCGATCAGCCTGACATCGAGGGCCTTGTCCAGCCCGTGGTCCTGGGTGTCGACCTGGAAGCGCGGCACATCGGCAGGCACCTGCACCTGGTGGAACACGCGCCTGAAATCGAGCCCGCGCGCCTTCCAGTGCGCGATGCCCTTGCGGGTGTCGAGCAGGTCGCTGCGGCCGATCAGGTCATCGAACTTGCGGATGCCCAGCTGCGCCATGATCTGGCGCGCTTCTTCGGCGACGAAGAAGAAGAAGTTCACGACATGCTCGGGGCGACCGGCGAATTTGGCACGCAACACCGGGTCCTGCGTCGCCACACCCACCGGACAGGTGTTGAGATGGCACTTGCGCATCATGATGCAGCCCTCGGCCACCAGCGGCGCGGTGGCGAAGCCGAACTCGTCGGCGCCGAGCAGCGCGCCGATCACGACGTCACGGCCGGTCTTCATCTGGCCGTCGGCCTGGACGCGGATGCGGCCACGCAGGCGGTTGAGCACCAGCGTCTGCTGCGTTTCCGCCAGGCCCAGTTCCCACGGCGTGCCGGCGTGCTTGATGCTCGACCACGGCGAGGCGCCGGTGCCGCCATCGTGACCGGCGATCACCACATGGTCGGCCTTGCACTTGGCCACGCCCGCGGCCACGGTGCCCACACCCACTTCGCTGACCAGCTTGACACTGATCGAGGCGCGCGGATTGGCGTTCTTCAGGTCATGGATCAGCTGCGCAAGATCCTCGATCGAGTAGATGTCGTGGTGCGGCGGCGGGCTGATCAGCCCGACGCCCGGCACCGAATAGCGCAACATGCCGATGTATTCGCTGACCTTGCCGCCCGGCAACTGGCCGCCCTCGCCGGGCTTGGCGCCCTGCGCCATCTTGATCTGGATCTGGTCGGCGCTGACCAGGTATTCGGTCGTCACGCCGAAGCGCCCCGAAGCCACCTGCTTGATCTTGCTGCGCAGGCTGTCGCCGGCCTTCAGCGCGTAGTCGGCGGCGATGACCTTGGCGCCGATCACGTCGCTGACCTTGGTGCCGTCGGCGATCGGGATGCCCTTCAGCTCGTTGCGGTAGCGGGCCGGATCTTCGCCGCCCTCGCCGGTGTTGCTCTTGCCGCCGATGCGGTTCATCGCGACCGCCAGCGTCGTGTGCGCTTCGGTGGAAATCGAGCCCAGCGACATCGCGCCAGTGGCAAAGCGCTTGACGATCTCGGCCGCCGATTCGACTTCGTCGACCGGGATCGCCTTGCTCGGATCGACCTTGAACTCGAACAGGCCGCGCAGCGTCATGTGGCGCTTGCTCTGGTCGTTGATGATCTGCGCGTATTCCTTGTAGGTCTCGAACTTGCCGGCACGGGCACTGTGCTGCAGCTTGGCGATCGCATCGGGCGTCCACATGTGCTCTTCGCCACGCGTGCGCCATGCGTACTCGCCACCGGCATCGAGCATGGTTTCCAGCAAGGGGTCGTCGCCGAAGGCGGCGCGGTGCATGCGCAACGCCTCCTCGGCGACCTCGAACACGCCAATGCCGCCGACCTGCGACGCGGTGCCGCGGAAGTACTTCTCGACCAGTGAGGCCTCGAGCCCGATGGCCTCGAAGATCTGGGCACCGCAGTACGACATGTAGGTGCTGATGCCCATCTTGGACATGATCTTCGACAGGCCCTTGCCGATGGCCTTGATGTAGTTGTAGATCGCCTTGTCGGCACTCAACTCGCCAGGCAGCTCGGCGTGCATCGTCGCCAGCGTTTCCATCGCCAGGTACGGGTGCACGGCCTCGGCGCCGTAGCCGGCAAGGACCGCGAAGTGGTGCACCTCGCGCGCCGAGCCGGTCTCGACCACCAGTCCGGCCGTCGTGCGCAGGCCCTCGCGCACCAGGTGCTGGTGCACGGCCGACAACGCCAGCAGTGCCGGGATCGCCACCTGCGTGCGGCCGACGTGGCGATCGGTGATGAGCAGGATGTTGTGGCCGCTCCTGATCGCGTCGACGCTCTCCGCGCACAGCGATGCCAGCTTGGCTTCGACGCCTTCCTGGCCCCAGTCCAGCGGGTAGGTGATATCGATCTCGTAAGTCTTGAATTTCCCGCTGGTGTGACGCTCGATCGATCGCAGTCGCGCCATGTCGTCGAAATCGAGGATCGGTTGCGTCACCTCCAGCCGCATCGGCGGGTTGACGGCATTGATGTCGAGCAGGTTGGGCTTCGGTCCGATGAAGCTGTTCAGGCTCATCACGATCGCCTCGCGGATCGGGTCGATCGGCGGGTTCGTCACCTGGGCGAACAGTTGCTTGAAGTAGTTGTAGAGCGGCTTGTTCTTGTCCGACAGCACCGCCAGCGGCGAGTCGTTGCCCATCGAGCCGATGCCCTCTTCGCCGGTGGCTGCCATCGGGCTCAGCAGGAACTTGAGGTCTTCCTGCGTGTAGCCGAAGGCCTGCTGACGGTCGAGCAGCGAGGCCTCGGGCCGGCAATGGCCCTGCGGGCGCGATGTCGATCGCGTCGAGCTTGACGCGCACGTTCTCGATCCACTGCCGGTACGGCTTGGCGAATGCGAACTGGTTCTTCAGCTCCTCGTCGTCGACGATGCGGCCCTGCTCGAGGTCGATCAGGAACATCTTGCCCGGCTGCAGGCGCCACTTCTTGATGATGCGGTTCTCGGGAATCGGCAGCACGCCCGATTCGCTGGCCATCACCACCAGGTCGTCGTCGGTGACGATGTAGCGCGCGGGCCGCAGGCCGTTGCGGTCGAGCGTGGCTCCGATCTGCTTGCCGTCGGTGAAGACCATCGCCGCCGGGCCGTCCCAGGGTTCGAGCATCGCGGCGTGGTACTCGTAGAACGCGCGGCGACGTGCGTCCATGCCCTCGTGCTGCTCCCAGGCCTCGGGGATCATCATCATCGCGGCGTGGGCCAGCGGGTAGCCGCTCATCGTCAACAGCTCGAGCGCGTTGTCGAACGTGGCGGTATCGCTCTGGTGCTCGAAGCTGATCGGGTAGAGCTTCTTCAGGTCGTCGCCCAGCACCGGCGACTTCATCACGCCCTCGCGCGCGCGCATCCAGTTGAAATTGCCCTTGACGGTGTTGATCTCGCCGTTGTGCGCAACCATGCGGTACGGGTGCGCGAGCGGCCACTCGGGGAACGTGTTGGTCGAAAAGCGCTGGTGCACCAGCGCCAGCGCCGAGACCACGCGGGGGTCCGCCAGGTCCTTGTAGTACTGGCCCACCTGGTCGGCCAGCAGCAAGCCCTTGTAGATCACCGTGCGGCAGCTCATGCTCGGCACGTAGTACTCGCGGCTGTGCGTCAGCTTCAGCGCCTGGATCGCCGAGCTGGCGGTCTTGCGGATCACGTACAGCTTGCGCTCGAGCGCGTCGGGCACGATCACGTCGGGGCCACGGCCGATGAAGATCTGGCGGATCACCGGCTCCTTGGCGCGCACCGCCGGTGACATCGGCATGTCGCGGTCGACCGGCACGTCGCGCCAGCCGAGCAGCACCTGGCCCTCGGTCCTGACCGCGCGCGCGAGTTCCTGTTCGCAGGCCAGGCGCGATGCATGCTCCTTGGGCAGGAAGATCATGCCGACGCCGTATTCGCCGGGGGGCGGAAGCGCGACACCCTGCGCCGCCATCTCGGCGCGGTAGAACTCGTCGGGCAACTGGATCAGGATGCCCGCGCCGTCGCCCATCAACTTGTCGGCACCAACCGCGCCACGGTGGTCGAGGTTCTCGAGGATCTTCAGCCCCTGCTCGACGATGCCATGCGCACGCTGGCCCTTGATATGGGCGACGAAACCGACGCCACAGGCATCGTGCTCGTGGGCCGGATCGTACAAGCCCTGCGCTTCCAGGGGCGAAGCACCATCGGCGTGGGCAGCGTCGTGACGGCGGGCGGGTTTCGGGGCAGCCTCGGTCATGGCGCTCTCCAGAGACGTGTTCGCGGGAGCGCGAGATTACTGCGGCGCAGCAAACCGGACAAGCAGAATTAACTGGGGTCAGACTCAATTAAGTGAAGGAGACCTCTGCACCTGACACTTAAATGGGGACATAGATATCAGTGACGCCCACCTTGGTGCGCAGGCCGGCCACGGGGCCTGGGCTGCAACCGCAGGCCCGTCTGCTCCTCGAGCCGCGCGGCAAAGCCTGGCGGTCCGAGGGCCTGGCCCGGCATCTTCTCGAAACGCCTGGACAGCTCGGTCGAAAGTCCTTCCTGCAGTCTGTGAGCGTGCGCCAACTCTCTTTCGAAAGGCGTATTTCCAAGGGCCCAATAGCCTGGATGTCCAGAGACCAGCGGGTCGCGTCGACGCCCAAGGTGGTGTGCGGCGCTCGACCAAGGCCATTCGCCTGGGGCCGCGGCCATGCCCCTCGCGACCGGCAGCGACTCGACATACACCGTCGCGTCGAGCCCCAACGTCTCACCATCGATCACGCCGGCAAGAAATCGCCCCGCCCACAGCGTGCCACTGCGGCCGTGACGGCGATTGAAGGCCGCGACGTAGCGGCGGCCGAGCGACTGCATCATTCGACTGAACGAGTCCGCCCGCGCCGGGGTGGCCAGCAGATGCACCTCGGCATCGAGCAAGGCATAGGCGTGGATCGCAACGCCATACTGCACCGCCGCGTCATGCAACAGGGCCAGATAGACCGAACGGTCCCGCTCGTCGACAAAGACGCTCTGACGATTGTGGCCACGCTGCAGCAGATGATGCAGTTCGCCGGCCACGGCCAGCCGCGGGGCACGCGCCATGCCGCGTCACCCCTCGACGAAAGCCGGCCGCCCGGTCAGGCGTTGGTACTCGCGCGACGCAAAGCGATCGGTCATGCCGGCGATGTAGTCGGCCACGACGCGGAAGCCTCGCCGGGCATGGGCGACGGCCTGCTCCTCGGGCATCTCGCCGGGCGTGGACGTGTACGCAGCAAACAACGCCTGCACCACCTCACGGGCACGTTCAGTGGTCCGCGTCACCTGGGGGTGCCGATACAGGGCGGCGAACAACAGGCGCTTGAGCTGGGTGCTCTGCTCGCGCATCGGGTCGCTGAAGCGCACCAGCGGCGGCAGCCCGCGCACCGCGTCCGCGCTGTCGGGCGCATGGCGATCGAGTTGCGCCTGGGTGGCTGAGATCACGTCGTGCACTTGCGCCGACAGCATGCGGCGCAGCGTCTCCGCCAGCAACCGGCGGGGCAGCGTGGCCAATCGGGGGTACTGGGCCAGTGCGGCATCGCGGTGTTCGGCGAACAGCGGCACTGCGTCGAGCTGGCCAAACTCGAGCAGGCCCGACCGCACGCCATCGTCGATGTCGTGGGCGTTGTAGGCGATCTCGTCGGCCAGGTTGGTCAGCTGCGCTTCGAGACTCGGCTGCTGGTGCAGCGCGAACCGCCGCGCCACCCCGCCGGGCTCGGCGGCTTGCAGCGACGCGGCCACCCGCGCCGGACAACGCTTCAGGATACCCTCGCGCGTCTCGAGACACAGGTTCAGGCCGTCGAAGGTCGGGTAGCGCTGCTCGAGCCGGTCGACCACGCGCAGGCTCTGCAGGTTGTGTTCGAAGCCGCCGTGATCGCGCATGCACTCGTGCAACGCGTCCTGGCCGGCATGTCCGAACGGCGTGTGGCCAAGATCATGAGCCAGCGCCACGGCCTCGACCAGGTCTTCGTTGAGTGCCAGCGCGCGCGCGATCGAACGGCCGAGCTGGGCCACCTCCAGCGAGTGCGTCAGCCGGGTGCGGAACAGGTCGCCCTCATGGTTGACGAAGACCTGCGTCTTGTAGACCAGGCGCCGGAACGCCGTGCTGTGCACGATGCGATCACGGTCGCGCTGGTACTCGGTGCGCGGCGGCGACGCCGGCTCGACAAGGCGGCGACCTTGCGTGAGTGCTGGATCGCAGGCGTAGCGGGCGAGCATCTCGCGCGCCGATCAGCGGCCACCGTGGGCAGCGAGGGTCTCGCGCACCAGCGCGTCCGGCACCGGCCGCAGCGCCGCGCGGCCGAGCGCCTCGATGACGATGAAACGGATCTCGCCACCCTCGCTCTTCTTGTCGACGCGCATCAGCTCGAGATACCGATCCGCACCAAGGTCGGGCGCGCGCACCGGCAGGCGGGCGCGCTCGCAAAGTCGGCGCATGCGCTCGGCAAAGGCCGCCGGCATCAGGCCCAGGCGCACCGACAACTCGCTCGCCAGCACCATGCCGCAACCCACCGCCTCGCCATGCAGCCATTGGCCGTAGCCCATGCCGGTCTCGATGGCGTGCCCGAAGGTGTGGCCGAAGTTCAGGATCGCGCGCAGCCCCGTCTCGCGCTCGTCGCTGGCCACCACGGTGGCCTTGATCTCGCAGCACCGCTGCACCGCGTGGGCCAGTGCGGCGGGCTCGCGAGCGAGCAGCTCATCGAGATGGGCTTCGATCCAGTCGAGGAAGGCCGCGTCGGCGATCGGGCCGTACTTGATGACCTCGGCCAGGCCGGCCGACAACTCGCGGTCCGGCAGGGTGCGCAGCGTATCGAGATCACAGATCACCCGCTGCGGCTGGTAGAAGGCGCCGACCATGTTCTTGCCCAGCGGATGGTTGATCGCGGTCTTGCCGCCGACCGACGAATCGACCTGCGCCAGCAGCGTGGTCGGCACCTGCACGAACGGCACGCCGCGCATGTAGCAGGCGGCGGCAAAGCCGGCCATGTCGCCGATCACGCCGCCGCCGAGCGCGAACAGCACGGTCCTGCGATCGCAGCCCTCGCCGAGCAACCGCTCGAAGATCAGGTTCAACGAGGTCCAGTCCTTGTGGGCCTCGCCGTCGGGCAGTTCGAGCGTGAGCACCCGCCGGTACCACGGTGCGAGCGCCTGCTGCAACGCCGCTCGCATAGAGCGGCGCCACCGTCGGGTTGGAAACGATCAATGCCGTGTGTGCGGCGGGCAGGCCTGACCAGACCGCCGCGTCACGCAACAGGCCGGCGCCGATCACGATGTCGTAGCTGCGCTCTCCGAGCGCGATCGATACGGTGCGTGACGGCAGTACTGCGGAACTCGGCATGCGCCGAGTTTACGGGCGGGCGCCGCCCAGCGTGTTCGCGGTCGGCACGACCCCGGCCAGCTCGAGTTGCATCAGCACCATGTTGACCAGCGAGTGCACCGACGGACGACCGGTCTCGATGACGAAGTGCGCCGCACTGCGATAGAGCGGATCGCGGTCCTGGAACAAGGTGCGCAGGCGACGCACCGGATCGGTGGAACCCTGCAGCAGCGGCCGGTGCGTGTCGTGCCGCAACCGCCGCCCAAGGTCTTCTGGCGAGGACCGCAGGTAGATCACCGTCGTGCGCGAGTGCAGGGCCTGGCGGTTCGCTTCGCGCAACACGGCGCCGCCGCCGGTGGCGATCACATGCCCGGCCAATTGCGTGATCTCGTCGATCACGGCCTGCTCGACATCGCGAAATGCCGCTTCGCCCTGTGTCTCGAAGTAGTCACGGATCGAGCAGCCGATTCGCTGCTCGATCACATGGTCGGTGTCGACGAAGGGCAGCCCGAGGTGCTTGGCGACGTGGCGCCCGACAGTGGACTTGCCACTGCCGGGCATGCCGACGAAGGAGATCGACGCCTGCTCGACGGCGCGCTCTGGCACCGCAGACTCTACCGGCTCAACGGTCAGCGTATGACGCTGCGCTCGGTGACAACCCGCGGCGTGAGGAAAACGAGCAACTCGGTGCGCGACGTATCCCGCGTCGTCGACTTGAACATCCAGCCCATGTACGGCAGGTCACCCAGGAAAGGCACCTTGGTCACCGTCGTCGAATCGTTCTGCTCGAAGATGCCGCCGATCACCACGGTGCCGCCGTTCTCCACGAGCACCTCGGTCCTGACCTCCTTGACGTTGATTTCACGACCCAGTGCCGTCAGCGTGCCCAGGCTGTCCTTGTTGATCTTCACAACCAGGATGACGTTGCCCTCGGGCGTGATTTGCGGCGTCACATCGAGCTTCAGCGTCGCCTCGACGAATTCCACCGCGGTGGCGCCTGAACTCGTCGCCTGCTGGAACGGGATCTTGGTGCCCTGACTGATGAAGGCGTTCTTCTGATCCGCCGTGACGATCCGCGGGCTCGACACGATCTTGCCCTTGCCATCGGCCTCCAGGGCGGTGATCTCGAGGTTGAGGTATCGGGTCGCGGCGCTGTTGAACAACGACACCGCAAACGATGCCGGGTCATAGCCGCCCTGACCGACCGCCGGCAAGTTGACGAACTGGGTGTCGTTGATACCGCCCGTCGGCGAGCCTCGTCCGGGCCCGGCGCTGCCGCCAACGACGGCGTTGTGATAGCCTTCCACCTGGCCACCCTTCACGTTCTGCACGCTGCCGCCCAACTTGACGCCGAGGGAGCGACCGAACGAATCGTTCGCCTCGACGATGCGGGCCTCGATCAGCACCTGGCGCACCGGGATGTCGATCTTGGCGATGACGCCGGCGATTTCTTCCAGCTTGGACGGGATGTCGGTCACGAACACCTGGTTGGTGCGAATGTCGAAGTTGACGCTGCCGCGCGGCGAAAGCATCCGCCCGGAGTTCGCACCTCCACCGCCTCCAGCATTGTTCGCCAGCGACTGGTTGGCCGAGATCTGCGTCATGACTTCCTCGGCCTTGGCGTAGTTGAGCTGGAAGCTCTGCGTGCGCAAAGGCTCCAGTTCGGTCTTCTTCTTGCCGGCCTCGAGTTCGGCCTGCTCCTTGATCGCCAGTTCGTCCCTCGGCGCGATCCAGATCACGTTGCCGCTCTTGCGCAGACCCAATCCCTTGGCCTGCAGGATGATGTCCAGCGCCTGGTCCCACGGCACATCCTTCAGACGCAGCGTCAGGTTGCCGGTGACCGTGTCACTGGTGACGACGTTGAAGTTGGTGAAGTCGGCGATCACCTGCAGCAGCGAACGGACCTCGATGTTCTGGAAGTTCAGGCTCAGCTTCTCGCCCTGGTAGCCGGGGCCCTGCGTCAGCTTGTTCGGATCCAGGCGCACCGGACGCACTTCGAGCACGAACTGGTTGTCGCTCTGGTAGGCACTGTGTTCCCAGTTGCCACGCGGCTCGACCACCATGCGCACACGGTCGCCGATTTGCGACGTCGTCACGGTTTGCACCGGGGTCCCGAAGTCGGTCACGTCGAGTCGGCGGCGCAGGCTGTCGGGGACGGCAGAGCGCAGGAATTCGACCACCAGGCCAGTGCCCTGCTGGCGGATGTCGACACCGACCTGACTCGTGGGCAGACTGACGATGATGCGGCCGGAGCCGTCGCCGCCGCGGCGGAAATCGATCTCGCGCAACGGCTGCGTTTCGCGGTTCTGGCTCGGCGCGAAGTTGCCGGTCGGCGCAGCGGCTGTCGCGGTCGCCGTCGCTGGCGTGGTCTGAGCCATTGAGCCGCTGTCGACGATGATCAGCAGCGTCTTGCCGTCGAGCTGCGCACGGTAGGTGGCGGACTGCTTCAGGTTGAGCACCAGGCGCGTGCGCTCGCCGGCTTGGGCGACGTTGACCGAGCGCAGATTGCCTTGGTTGAGTTCAACCGAAGGCCGCCCCAACGCGCTGCCCACGCCGGGCAGATCGATGGCTATGCGCGGTGGTGCCTGCACCACGAAACCTGCCGGCACCGCGCTGAGCGCTTCGCTCAACTCGACGCGAACCACGTCGGCGCCTGCCTGCTGGCTGCTGGTGATCGACTGGATCACCCCTTGCGCCAAGGCCGCGGCCGGTGCGCCGATTGCCAGCACCAGTGCTGTGCCCCATGCCCGCCACTTCATCATGATGCGCTTCTCCTTCGGATTCTTCATCGCGCCCCCCGCTCCAGCAATTGCAGCGTGCTGTTGCGCTCGATCCACTCTCCGGCGGCGTCCTGCACCACCTCGCGCAACACGAGATCTGCCTCGCTGATGCGCAAGATGCGGCCGTAGTTCTGGCCCATGTAGTCGCCGACCTTGACCTGGTAGAGCAGCCCGTCGACGCGCAACAGCGCGAAGGGGCGGCCCTGCTTGTTGACACTGCCGACCATCGCCATGCTGTCCAACGGATAGGCCTCCAGCGGTTCCTTGCGCCGTTTCAGTTCAGCGGCCAACAGCGAACTCGGTGCCCGCTCGTCGCGCTTGAGCGCCACCGCCAGCTTCTGCGTGCTGAACGGCTCCACGGCGTCTGCAGCGGCGTATGGCTGCGGATCGAATTTCTTCGGTGGCTGCAGTGGTGGCACATTCGGCTTGACCTCGCGGCGCTGCTGCTCCATCCACTGCTGCAATTCGTCGAGATCCGCGCCGCAGCCGGCCAGTGCGGCCGTTGCGATCAATGCCGAGATCGTGAGACGCGCCACGCGCGCGGGTCGGCGATGGGTCATGGCTTTCATTTCTTGGCCCCCGCTGCCGGCTTCTTCTGCGCCGCGACTTCATTCGCGTCGAGGTAGCGGTAGGTGCGCGCGACCGCGTCCATCGCCAGGTTGCCGCCGCCCTCGCGCTGCACGCCGGTGATCTGGAGATCGTGCAGCGTGACGATGCGCGACAGATTGGCGACGTCAGCGGTGAATGCACCGATGTCGTGGTAGCGGCCGGTGACGCGGATCGAGATCGGCAACTCGGCGTAGTAGTCCTTCACCGCCACCGCGCCCGGGCGGAACAGCTCGAACTGCAGGCCACGGCCGATCCCGGCCTGGTTGATGTCGGTCAGCAGCGCGTCCATCTCGGCCTTGCCGGGCAGTTGCTTCTCGAGCTGCGTCACGTACTCTTCGACTTGCTGCTTCTGCTTGCGCAACTCGGGCAGATTGACGGCTTGCGCGAGCTTGCCGCGGTAGTCCTGCCTGAGCGCGGGCTCCTTGTTGCGCTCGGCAGTCAGCTCGTCGGTCTTGTCGGACAGCAACAGCAGCCAGCCGAGCACCACCACCATGGCGCCGAGCAGCAACCAGGTGGTCAGCTTGGGCAGCAGCGGCCACTGGCCTGGTTGCTTCGGATCGAGGTTGCGGAACTGTGACGCTGCCGCCTCGAACGATGCGCCGATGTCTAGACCGCGTTTCTTGGACTGGGTGGCCATGGTGCTACCTCAGGAGGCTTTGGCGGCCGCGGCCGGCGCGCTGGCCGCTGCCGCGGCCGGAGTGGGTGCTGCCTGGGGGCGCTTGATCGACAGCCGCATCGAGAAGTCGTAGGCGCGCTGGCGCCCGCCACCCTGTGCCGCGCCGGCCTTGATCTCGATCAGCTCGGGCTTCTCGAGCCACGGCGAGTTGTAGAGCGTGTTGCGCAGGAACTCCGAAACCCGTTCATTGGTCTGCGCCACGCCGGTCACCGCCACCACCTGGCCGGTCTGGCGAATCGCACTGAGGTAGACACCGTCGGGTGTCTGCTTGACCAGTTCATTGAGCAGGTACACGGGAATGTTGCGATTGGTCTGCAGGTCTTCGACGGCCTTCTGCCGCGCCTTCAGTGCCTCGATCTCGGCACGCAGGTTCGCGATGTCCTTGATCTGCGCTTCGAGCTTCTTGATTTCCGCGCCCAGGAACGCGTTGCGCTCCATCTGGTCGGACTTCAATTGCTCGAGCACGGCATACCACAGGCCGACGACGAGCACACCGGCCACGGCGCCCAGCGCCAAGCCCGTGAAGTAGGCCGCCTTGCGCCGCTTGCGCTTTTCTTCCCGGTGGGGAAGCAGGTTGATGAGGATCACTGCATGAACCTCCGCATCGCCAGCCCGCAGGCAGTCAGATAGGACGGCGCCTCACGGCGAACCTTGTTCTCGCGCACCGCGCCGCCGAGCTTCATGTGCTCGAACGGGTTGACGACCATCGATGCGAAGCCCGTCAGGTCGGTGACCCGCTCCTTCAGGCCCGGCAGCGTGGCGGTGCCTCCGGCCAGCATCACGTAGTGCACCTTGTGGTGCGGCGTGCTGGTGAAGAAGTACTGCAGGGCACGGCCGATCTCCTGCGACAGGCTGTCGACGAACGGGCCGAGGATCGACGACTCGTAGTCCTCGGGCAAGTCGCCGCCGAGTTTCTTCAACTCGGCTTCCTCGAACGAGAAGCCATACTGGCGTGAGATCAGCTGCGTCAACTGCGCGCCCCCGAAAGCCTGGTCTCTGTCATACAACATTTCGTCGTCGCGCAACACCTTCAGAGCTGGTGGTGTCGGCGCCGATCTCGAACAGTGCGACCAGCGCGTCCTTGCCCTCGTTGGGCAGTGCCTTGATGATGCGGCTCATCGCCAGCCTGGACGCGTGGCTCTCGATGTCGAGCACCATCGGCTTCAGGCCGGCCGCTTCGGCCAACCCCTGGCGGTCCTGGACACGGTCCTTGCGCGAGGCAGCGATCAGCACCTCGACATCGCCGACCGAGGTCGGGCTCGGCCCGATGACACAGAAGTCCAGGCTGACCTCATCGAGTGAGAACGGGATGTACTGGTTGGCCTCGCTCTCGACCTGCATCTCGAGCTCTTCCTCGCGCAGGCCTGCGGGCAGCATGATCTTCTTGGTGATCACGGCCGACTGCGGCATCGCCATCACCACGTTCTTGGTTCGCGTGCCGCTCTTGCTGACCACCCGTCGAACGGCCTCGGCGACCTCGTCGAACTTCTCGATCTGGCCATCGGTGATCCAGCCCTTCTCGAACGGTTCAGAGGCAAATCGCTCGACGATGAACTCACCGGAGGTGCTCTGGCCCAACTCAACCAGCTTGACACTGGATGTGCTGATGTCGAGCCCGATCATCGATGGATGCGCGCGGCCTAGCAGCGTGTCAACAAAGCTCACGACAATTCCCCCCATGTGCACCGCCAATCGCGGCCAACGTGCACGCTGGACTGTTAAGAAGTTACTTGAATGCTAGCAGTAAAGCCTTTGAGCGCGAAAGAAAAAGGCACGCTTTTCGGCCCCGCGTCGTTGTGTATCTCCGACGTGCGCGACGCGTCTTCGGATGGACCTTGACACGGCCTGCGCGATGCCTTCATGGGGTTAGCCCTGAGGTGCGCAGCGCAAGCCGAGAAGCAGTTCACAGTTCGCCACAGGCGTTGAGTGCCCGCTTCCTATAATCGCCGCAGCCATTGCTGGCGCGCCACCGGCGACACCCGTCGCCCGACCTCGTGAGCCTCGAAAATCGCCTCCCTTCGTGGGCCCCGTGGCTCATGCGTCCGCTGGCCTGGGCCCTGGGCCTGCTGGTGACGCTGGTGCTGCTGGTGTGCGGCCTGGTGGCGATCGCGCTGGCGGTCGCGTATCCCAACCTGCCGCCGATCACCAGCCTCACCGAGTACCGCCCCAAGCTGCCGCTGCGGGTCTACTCCGCCGACGGCACGCTGCTCGGCGAGTTCGGTGAAGAACGACGCAGCTTCGTGCCGGTCGCGCAGATCCCCAAGGTCATGAAGGATGCCGTGCTGGCGATCGAGGATGCGCGTTTCTACGACCACGGCGGCGTCGACTACGTCGGCATGCTGCGTGCGGGACTGGCGCAATTCAGCGAAGCACGCAGCCAGGGCGCGTCGACGATCACGATGCAGGTGGCGCGCAACTTCTACCTGTCGACCGAGAAGACGCTCACCCGCAAGATCTACGAGGTGCTGCTGACCTGGAAGATCGAAAGCCAGCTGACGAAGGACCAGATCCTCGAGGCCTACATGAACCAGATCTTCCTCGGCCAGCGCGCATATGGTTTTGCGGCCGCAGCGGAGATCTACTTCGGCAAGCCGCTGAAAGACGTGACGGTGGCCGAGGCGGCCATGCTCGCTGGCCTGCCGAAAGCGCCGTCGGCATACAACCCGATCGTCAACCCGAAGCGGGCAACGATCCGCCAGCAGCACATCATCGAGCGCATGCTCGACAACGGCTTCATCACCGCCGAGCAGGCCGCAGCGGCGCGGGCCGAGAAGCTGCGCTACCGAACCCAGTCGGAGCTTCCGGTGCACGCCGGCTATGTCGCCGAAACCGCGCGCCAGCTGGTCTTTGCACAGTACGGCGAGGAGTCCTACACCAGGGGCCTCAATGCCACGCTGACCATCAAGGTCGCCGAGCAGATCGTGGCTTACCGGGCGCTGCGCCGCGGGCTGATGGAATTCGAACTGCGCCAGGTCTACCGCGGTCCCGAGGCCTACGTCGATCTGCCGACGGACCCCGCCGGCATTGACACGCGGGTCGCCGAGGCGCTCTCCGATCACCCCGACAAGGACGATCTGCGCGCCGCGGTCGTGCTCGAGGCGTCGCCGCGCAAGGTGGTCGCGGTGTTGCAGGACGGAGAGGAGATCACCGTCACCGGCGATGGCCTGCGGCCGGTGACTTCGGGCCTCGGTGACAACGCCGCACCACAGAAGCAGATTCGCCGCGGTGCCGTGGTCCGGGCGCTGAAGAATGCCAAGGGCCAGTGGTCGCTGACGCAGGTGCCCGAGGTCGAAGGCGCCTTCGTCGCGCTCGATCCCGCGACCGGCGCGATCCGCGCGATGGTCGGCGGGTTTGACTACGGCAAGAGCAAGTTCAACCATGTCACGCAGGCCTGGCGCCAGCCGGGGTCGAGCTTCAAGCCTTTCATCTACTCGGCCGCCCTCGAAAAGGGCTTCACGCCGGCCACCGTGGTCAACGACGCGCCGCTGTTCTTCGATGCCGTCACGACCGGCAGCCAACCGTGGGAACCGAAGAACTACGACGGCACCTTCGACGGGCCGATGCCCCTCAAACGAGGCCTGGCCAAGTCGAAGAACATGGTCTCGATCCGCGTGCTGGAGGCGGTGAGCCCACCGTTCGCGCAGCAGTGGATCACGCGCTTCGGCTTCGAGGCCGAAAAGCACCCGGCTTACCTGACGATGGCGCTGGGCGCCGGATCGGTCACGCCGATGCAGATGGCCAGCGCATACGGGGTCTTCGCCAACGGCGGCTACCTGGTGGCGCCTCGCCTGATCGAGCGCCTGACCGACAGCCAGGGCCACGTGCTGCTGCAGGCCGACGCGCCGGCGCTCGATGATTCGATGCGAACGGTCGATGCGCGCAACGCCTTCGTGATGACCAGCATGCTGCAGGAAGTGACGCGATCAGGTACTGCCGCGCGCGCGCAGGCCAGCCTCAAGCGCGCTGACATCTACGGCAAGACCGGGACCACCAACGACTCGATGGATGCCTGGTTCGCGGGCTGGCATCCGAGCGTGGTGGCCGTGGTCTGGATCGGCTACGACAACCCGAAGAAGCTCGGCGACCGGGAAACCGGCGGTGGCCTCGCGCTGCCGGTGTGGATCGAGTACATGACCCAGGTCCTCAAGGGCTTGCCGGTGCAGGAAGCCCAACCGCCGGAGGGGGTGATCAACGTCGGCGGCGACTGGACTTTCGAGGAGTACGCCCACGGCGCTGGTGTCGGCAGCCTGGGCCTGGAGGAGCAGGCACCCGCGCCACCGACCGAGGCCGAACGCAAGGGCATCCTCGACCTGTTCCGCAATTGAGCGCCTGACCGGCGCCGCGGTCAGAACACCAGCTTGCGAGCCGCCTGCGCGCTGGCCTCGTCCGACAGGCGCGCGAAGAACTCGACACCATCCCGCGTGTCGCGCCAAGCGTCGTCGACGAAACGGAAATGGTAGCCGCCGCCTCGTGCCGCGAGCCACAGTTCGTGCAGAGGCGGCTGGGTGTTGACGACGATCCGGCTGCCGCCAGGAAAGACCAGCTCGAGCAGGCCGCCCGTGCGCTGGCTATCGATGTCGATCACATCGGCCTGCAGCCAGCGATCGACGGTGGCTTCGATGCGCGCCAGCACCGCCGCGGTCAGGCGGTCGTACTCGGCATCGGACAGGGACGGGGCTTGCATAGAATCGTCGGCATGACTTCCGTTCGCAAGGCCAGTGTAGCGGCGCCACGATCGACCCCGACGCGAGCAGGGCTGCGGCGCGTGGCGCCGAGCGTGATGCTGGTGGCGATGCTGGCGGCGTGCGGCCAGAAAGGCCCGCTGACACTGGCCGCCCCCGCGCCCAGTGCGAGTGCAGCGTCCGCAGCGGCGGCGCCCCGATGACGCCGCTGCCCGGCGCCCCCTTCCTGGCGTGGCGCGGCCCGCAACTCTTCCTCGAGGGCCTGAGTCTCGATGCGCTGGCGCACGAACACGGCACGCCACTGTACGTCTACTCGCGCCAGGCGATGCTGGCCGCACTGGCCGCCTACCGCCAGGCGCTGGCTGGGCGGCCGCACCTGGTCTGCTACGCGATGAAGGCCAATTCGACATTGGCCGTGCTGCAGACGTTCGCGCGGGCAGGCTGCGGCTTCGACATCGTCTCGGTGGGCGAACTCGAGCGCGTGCTTGCCGCAGGCGGTGACGCCGGCAAGGTGGTGTTCTCCGGCGTCGGCAAGCTGCGCCACGAGATGCGCCGCGCGCTGGAAGCGGGCGTCAAATGCTTCAATGTCGAAAGCCTCGGCGAGCTGCACGACCTTGTCTGAGGTCGCCGGCGCACTGGGCCGACGCGCGCCGGTCAGCCTGCGCATCAATCCCGACGTCGACGCGAAGACACACCCCTACATCTCGACGGGCCTGAAGGGCAACAAGTTCGGCATCGCACATGACCAGGCGCTGGCGGCCTACCGCCAGGCCGCCACGCTGCCGGGCCTCGAGGTCGTGGGTATCGACTGCCACATCGGCTCGCAGATCACCGAGATAGAGCCCTACCTCGACGCGCTCGACCGCCTGCTCGACCTGATCGAGGCGCTCGAGGCCGGCGGCATCCGCATCGGCCACCTCGACGTCGGCGGTGGCCTGGGCATCACCTATGCCGACGAGACCCCGCCCGATGCGGGGATGCTGGTGGCCCGCCTGCTGGAGCGCATCGACGCACGCGGCCATGGTCATCGCGAACTGCTGTTCGAACCCGGCCGTTCGCTGGTCGGCAATGCCGGCGTGCTGGTCACGCAGGTGCTGGTGCTCAAACCCGGCGACCAGAAGAATTTCTGCATCGTCGATGCGGCAATGAACGACCTGGTGCGCCCGGCCATGTACGACGCGTACATGGGCATCGTGCCCTGCGTGCTGCGCCAAACCGGCGCCGAATTGCGGGCCTGGGACGTCGTCGGACCGGTCTGCGAGTCGGGCGACTGGCTGGGCCGCGACCGTCTGCTCGATGTGCAACCCGGCGATCGCCTGGCCGTGTTGTCGGCCGGCGCCTATGCGATGAGCATGGCCAGCAACTACAACAGCCGGCCGCGCGCCGCGGAGGTGATGGTCGATGGCGAGCGCAGCTTCGTCATCCGCGAGCGCGAGAGCGTGCGCGAGCTGTTTGCCCACGAGAAGTTGATCGACTGAACCGGTGAGCGGTCAGAGGCGGCCTTCCTCGACCGCATGGCAGGCGACCTGAACGCCCTTCACGGCGTTCAGCGCGGGCCGCTCCTGCGAGCAACGCGCATTGGCGTGCGGGCAGCGCGGATGGAATGCGCAGCCGCTCGGCGGACTCAGTGGATTGGGCACTTCGCCCTGCACCGGGGTGCGTGCGCGCCCGCTCATGTGGATGTCCGGAATCGCATCGAGCAGCATGCGCGTGTAGGGGTGCCGCGGCGCGCCGAACAGATCGGTCTTGTCGGCCAACTCGACCAGACGGCCGAGGTACATCACGCCGACCCGGTCCGACACATGGCGCACCACCGCCAGGTTGTGCGAGATGAACAGGTAGGTCAGCCCACGCTCGCGCTGCAGGTCCTTCATGATGTTGAGCACCTGGGCCTGCACCGACACGTCGAGTGCCGAGGTCGGCTCGTCGCAGACCAGGAACTCCGGCTGTGTGGCCAGAGCGCGCGCAATCGAGATGCGCTGGCGCTGCCCGCCGGAGAACTGGTGCGGGAACTTGTCGACATCCGCCGCCGCCAGACCCACCGATCGCAGCAACGCGGCCACCTTCTCACGCAATGCCGCACGATCGGTCACCAGGCCATGCTCGCTGAGCGGCTCGCCGACGATGTCCTGCACCTTCCAGCGCGGGTTCAGGCTGGCATACGGGTCCTGAAAGATCATCTGCATGCGCCGGCGCATGACGCGCAACTGGGCCTTGTCGGCCGTGCCGTGGGTGTCCTTGCCGTCGAACTGCACGCTGCCTCGCGTCGGGCTGTAAAGCCCCACCAGCAGCCGCGCCACCGTGCTCTTGCCGCAGCCCGATTCACCGACCAGCGCCAGCGTCTGGCCGCGCTGGATCGCAAAGCTGACACCGTCGACCGCGTGCACGAACTGGCGCGGCTTGCGCTCGACGACACGGTTGAGCCACGGCGCCGACACATCGAAGGACTTCGCGAGGTCCTTCACTTCCACCAGTGGCTTCATGTCTGCCCCTCGCCCGATGGGTACATCGGCCGGTCCCCCGTGGGGACGCGGGCCGGCTTGGGGCGGCCCGGCGCTCGGCTCGCGCTCAAGCGACCCTCCTCCGGCCTTCGGCCACCAACCAGCAGGCCGCGCGGGTCGGGCCGGCGTCGACCAGGTCGGGTCGGGCCTGCCGGCAGCGATCGAAGACATGCGGGCAGCGCGGGTTGAACGCGCAACCCGCCGGAATGGCGTTCAGGCGCGGCATCGCGCCGTCGATCTGCAGCAGCCGCTCGCGCTCTTCGTCCATCGCCGGGATCGACCCCATCAAACCGACCGTGTAGGGGTGCGACGGGCGGTGGATCACGTCGGCGACCGGGCCGACCTCGACGATGCGCCCGGCATACATCACCGCGACGCGATCGCAGGTTTCGGCGATCACGCCCATGTCGTGCGTGACCAGCATCACCGCCGCGCCATGTTCTTTGCACAGGCGCCGGATCAGCGCAATGATCTGGGCCTGGATCGACACGTCGAGCGCAGTGGTGGGCTCGTCGGCAACGATCAGCTGCGGCTCGGCCGCCAGCGCCAGCGCGATCACGACCCGCTGGCGCATGCCGCCGGAGAACTGATGCGGATACTGATCGATGCGCTGTTCGGCAGCCGGGATGCCGGTTTCCTGCAGCAGCTTGATCGCCCGCGCACGGGCCTGGCCTTCGCTGAGCGGCAAGTGCGTGCGGATGGTTTCAACGAGCTGGCGACCGACGGTGTAGAGCGGGTTCAGCGAAGTCAGCGGGTCCTGGAAGATGGCGCCGATGCGGCGGCCGCGGATTGCGCGCATCTGCTCATAGGGCAGGTTGTCGATGCGCTGGCCGGCGAGCCGGATCTCGCCGCCGGCAATGCGCCCTGGCGGGTCGAGCAAGCCGATGATGGCCGAGCCGGTGAGCGACTTGCCGGCCCCGGACTCGCCAACGACGCCGAGCACCTCGCCGGGGGAAATCGAGAACGAGATGTCGTCGAGCGCCAGCAGCGTGCCGCGACGCGACGGGAATTCGACGCGCAGGTGGCGGACTTCGAGCAGCGGTGCGGCGGCGCCTGTCAACGTAGCCTCGGGTTCAACGCATCACGCAGCCAATCGCCCAGCAGGTTCACCGACAGCGCGACCAATACCAGCATCAGCCCCGGGAAGATCGTGATCCACCATTCGCCGGAGAACAGGAAATCGTTGCCGATGCGGATCAGCGTGCCCAGCGACGGCTGGGTCGGCGGCACGCCGACACCGAGGAACGACAGCGTGGCCTCGGTCAGGATCGCGGTCGCGACCTGGATCGTCGCCAGCACCAGCACCGGCCCAAGCACGTTGGGCAGCACATGCCTGACCATGATGCGCAGTGGCGGCACGCCAGTCACTCGTGCGGCCTGCACGTATTCCTTGTTGCGCTCGACCAGCGTCGAGCCACGCACCGTGCGCGCGTACTGCACCCAGCCGGGCAGCGCGATCGCGAACACCAGCACCGCGAAAGCCAGCGTGTCGTGCGCTTCGGGAAAGAGCGCTCGGCCGACGCCGTCGATCAGCAGCGCGATCAGGATCGACGGGAACGACAGCATCACATCGCACACGCGCATGATCAGCGCATCGGTCTTGCCGCCGGCAAAGCCCGACAGCAGGCCCAGCCCGACACCGACCACCACCGACAGCAGCACCGACGCGACCCCGACCAGCAGCGAAATGCGCGCGCCGTACATCAGCGCCGACAGGATGTCGCGGCCCTGGTCGTCGGTGCCGAGCAGGTACTTGGTGCTGCCGCCGTCGGACCAGGCCGGCGGCAGCCGCGCATCGCTCAATTCGAGGGTCGCCAGATCGAACGGGTTGTGCGGCGCCACCCAGCCAGCGAACAGCGCGCAAAAGACGCAGACGAACGCCACGGCGGCCGCACCGATCGCCACCGGCGAGGTGCGGAAGCTGTGCCAGACGTCGCCATCGAAAAAGCGCGCCAGCGCCGCGCTGCCCGTCACTTCACGCTGACCCACTTGAAGAACATGCGGTTGTCAGGCAACTGCACGACGCTGACGTTGTTCTTCACGCCCCAGGCCAGCGCCTGCTGGTGCAGCGGAATGTGGCCGATGTCGTCCAGGTGAATCCTGAAGGCCTCGCGGATCGCCTCGTTGCGCTTGACCGGGTCGGTCTCGCTCTGCACCTTGGCCGTCAACTCGTCGAGCTTCGGATTGCTGTAGGCGCCGAGATTGAATTGACCCTGACCCTTGTCGGTCGGCGAGGCCATCAGGTTGTAGAGCGCGTCGTGTGCGTCGGTCGTGCTGGGAGTCCAGCCGAGCAGATAGAAGCTGGTGTCGCGGCGCAGGATCTTCGGGAAATAGGTGTTCTTGGTCTCGGCCTGCAGGTTGACCTTGACGCCGATGCGCGCCAGGTTGGCCGCCACCGCCTGGCAGATCGGCGAGTCATTCACGTAGCGGTCGTTCGGGCAGTTCATGCCGACCTCGAAGCCGTTGGGATAGCCCGCATCGGCGAGCAGCTTCTTCGCCGCGTCCGGGTCGTACGGCAGGCGCTTGTTCATGTCGGGCTGGAATCCCCGCACGCCGGGGCCGACCATCAACGCGGTCGGCGTGGCGGCATTGCGCATCACACGCGACTTGATGGCCTCGATGTCGATGGCCTGAAAGAAGGCCTGACGCACGCGCTTGTCCTTGAACGGGTTCTTGCCCTTCACGCTGGAGAACTGCAGTTCGTCGCGCTTCTGGTCCATGCCGAGGAAGATGGTGCGCAGCTCGGGGCCCTGCAGCACATTGAACTTGCCCGCAGCCTTGACGCGCTCGACATCCTGCAGCGGCACCGGCTCCATCACGTCGATCTCGCCCGACAGCAGTGCAGCCACACGGGTGGCATCGGATCCGATCGGCGTGAAGACCACCTCGTCGACGTTGCCCTCGATCTTGTCCCAGTAGGCAATGTTGCGCACGATCACCGTGCGCGTGGACGGCTGGCGCTCCTTCAGGCGGTACGGGCCAGTGCCGTTGGCCTTGAACGACGCCGTGTTCTCGACGCCCTTGCGCCGGTCGACCGGGCCCTCGGCCTTGTTGTCCTCGCACCATTTCTTGCTCATGATGTAGAGGCTGGTGAGCGTGTCGGGCAGGATCGGGAACGGTGCATTGGTCTCGATCTCGACCGCGTTGTCGCCGCTCTTGCGCACGTCCTTGATCGGCGCGGTATAGCCCTTCATGTCGGAGCCGTCGGCGGCGCCCCGTTTGAAAGTGAACACCACGTCGTCGGCCGTGAACGGCGTGCCGTCGTGGAATTTGACGCCACGACGCAATTCGAAACGCCACACCGTCGGCGCCGTCTGCTTCCACTGCGTGGCCAGCGCCGGCACCAGCTGCATGTCCTTGCCGCGGGCCACCAGGGCCTCGTAGATGTTGCCGGTGAAGCTGAGCTGCAGCGTCTCGTTGAGCGAGTGCGGGTCCATCGACTGCACGTCGCCGACGTCAGCCACGCGCAGCGTGGCGGCCTGTGCGGCACCGCAGGTCAAGGCCACGGCGGCGGCAAGCAGCGTTCTTGTGAACTGGTTCATCTCAGGTCTCCTTCGGTTGAATGTCAACGGCCAGCGGCAGCGAACGCTCCACCAGCGATGCGAACAGGGCGGCGCCGAGCGGCAGCACCTCGTCATTGAAGTCGTAGCGCGTGTTGTGCAGGAAGCAGCCGCCACCCTGGCCCAGCCGCAGGTAGGCGCCGGGCTTGACCTGCAGCATGAACGCAAAGTCCTCGGCGCCCATGCTCGGCGGCAGCACGCGCAGCACCTTGTCTTCGCCGACCAGCGCCGCTGCGGTATCGGCGGCGAACTCGGCGTGGGGCGGGCTGTTGATGGTGGCCGGATAGGAGCGGCGGTAGTGCAGCGACGCGGTGGCCCCGAAAGCCACCGCCACCGAATCGACCAGCCGCGACAACCGGTCTTCGAGCATGTCCTGCACCTCGGGCCGAAAGCTGCGGCAGGTGCCGACCAGGCGCGCCTCGCGCGGGATCACGCTGTAGGCGCCGGGGTCGCCGGCCTGCATCGAACACAGGCTGACGACCGCGCTGTCGATCGGACTGACGTTGCGCGACACCAGGCTTTGCGCCGCGGTGATGATGTGCGCGGCCACCAGCACCGGATCGACCGCCAGATACGGGTGCGCACCATGGCCGCCCTTGCCGTGCACGACGATTTCGATGCGGTCGGCCGCCGCCATCATCGGCCCCGGATTGACACCGATATGCCCTGCCGGCAGTTGCGGCCAGTTGTGCATGGCATAAACCGACTCGACCGGAAAGCGTTCGAACAGGCCGTCGTCGATCATCGCCTTGGCACCGGCAAAACCTTCTTCGCCGGGCTGGAAGATCAGCACCGCGCTGCCGGCAAAGCGCCGTGTCTCGGCCAGATAGCGCGCCGCACCGACCAGCATCGTGGTGTGGCCGTCGTGCCCACAGCCATGCATCAGGCCGCGCGTGGTCGAGCGCCAGGCGAAGTCGTTCTCCTCGCCCATCGGCAGCGCGTCCATGTCGGCGCGCAGCCCGATCTGGCGCCCGCTTGCACGCTGCGCCCCATGGATCACGCCGACGACGCCGGTCTTGCCGATGCCTTCGTGGATCTCGTCGACACCCGCGGCGCGCAATGCCGTCACCACCCGCGCCGCGGTGCGGCGCTCTTCGAAGCCGAGTTCGGGGTGGGCGTGCAAGTCACGCCGGAACGCCGTCAACTCACCGTGCCAGCCTGCCAGCCGCCGGTAGGCGCCTGCGGAGTTGGTTGCCAAAGCCTGCAGCATCGTCAGTGCCCCGCCGTCGACTTGTCGATGCGCAATCGCGGGTCGACCGCGAAATACAGCATGTCGACAATCAGGTTGATGATCACGAAGATCAGTGCGATCAGGCACAGGTAGGCGGCCATCACCGGGATGTCGGCGAACTGCACGGCCTGGATGAACAGCAGGCCCATGCCTGGCCACTGGAACACGGTCTCGGTGATGATCGCGAAGGCGATCAGCGAACCGAGTTGCAGCCCGGTGATCGTGATCACCGGCACCAGCGTGTTCTTCAGCGCATGGCCGAAGTACACCGCACGATCGGGCAGACCGCGCGCGCGGGCGAACTTGATGTAGTCGGTGCGCAGCACCTCGAGCATCTCGGCACGCACCAGCCGCATGATCAGCGTGAGCTGGAAGATGCACAGCGTGACGGCTGGAAGGATCAGGTGCTTCCAGCCGTCCAGCGTGAACAGCCCGCTGGTCCACGCACCCAGCGCCACCGTTTCACCACGGCCGAAGCTGGGCAGCACCTTGAGCGTGACGGCGAACAACAGGATCAGCAGGATGCCGATCAGGAATGTCGGCAGCGAGACGCCGAGCAGCGAAAACGCCATCAGCGCCTGCGCAAGGAAGTTGCCGCGCTTCAATGCGGCGTAGACGCCCATCGGAATGCCGAAGCTGAGTGCCAGCAATGCCGCACCGAACGCCAGTTCGACCGTGGCCGGAAAGCGCTCGACGATCAGCGCCGACACCTTGCGGCCTTGCCGCAGCGACAACCCGAACTCACCCTGCAGCGCGTTGCCGACGAAGGCAGCGAACTGCACCGGGAATGGCTTGTCCAGACCGAGGTCGGCGCGCAATTGGGTGCGCTGCTCGGGTGTCGCGTCCTGGCCGAGCAGGTTGGTGACCGGATCGCCGACGTACTGGAACAGCATGAACGCGATGAATGCCACCGTGAGCATCACGATGACGGCCTGGGCCAGGCGGCGGAGGATGAAGACGGTCATGGTCGGGGGGCCGCCGCGGCGCCGGTGCGATGCTCAGTTGACCTTCACGCCGCGCATGTCGACGCGGTTGTCGGCGCGGTGGTAGAGCTCGATGTTCTTCTTCATCGCCCACGGGATCACCTGGTTGTGCAGCGGGATGTGCGAGACATCCTGGTGCGACAACAGCAGCGCCTGCTCGATCAGCGCGTTGCGGCTCTTCTGGTCGACCTCCTTCTTGATGCGCTCGACCAGCGCGTCCATCTGCGGGTTGCTGTAGCGGCCGACGTTGTAGTTGCCGTCACCCTGGGCACCCACCGACCGCACCAACGACTGCAACGAATACAGCGCGTCGAATGTCGGGACACCCCAGCCGAGCATGTAGATGCTGGCCTCATAGCGCTGGATCATCGGGAAGTAAGTCACCAGCGGCAGTGTGCGCAGCTTGGCCTTGATGCCGATCCGGGCCCACATCGCCGTCACCGCCTGGCAGATTTCCTCGTCGTTGATGTAGCGGTTGTTCGGGCAGGCGAAATCGACCTCGAAGCCGCCTGGATAGCCCGCCTCGGCGAGCAGTCGCCTGGCCGCCTCCACGTCGTAGGGCCAGCGCGCGTCGACCTTCCTGGTCCAGCCGTTGACCTGCGGCGCAATCAGTGCGCCGGTGGGCTGCGACAAGCCGCGCATCGTCACGCGGTGCAGGGTCTGGATGTCGATCGCCTGGTACAGCGCCTTGCGAACGCGCACGTCCTTCAGCGGGTTCTTGCCCTTGACGTTGCTGCCCGGCAGCTCGTCCCGGTGCTGGTCCATGCCGAAGAAGATCGTTCGATTCTCGGCCCCGTCGACGACCTTCAGGCCATTGGCCGCACGCAGCCTGGGCAGGTCGGCCGGCGAAGGATCGAGCACCATGTCGACCTCGCCCGACAGCAGCGCCGCGACCCGCGTGGCTTCCGATTTGATCGGCGTGTAGACGATCTCGGTCAGGTTGGTCTCCGCCTTGCCCCACCAAGTGGGGTTCTTCACCAGCACCAGCTTCACGTCCTGCTCCCAGCTCTTCAGCATGAACGGGCCGGTGCCATTGGCATTGCGGTGCGCGAAATTCTCGTCCTTGGTCCGGATGTCCTTGGGCTCGAGCGACTTGTTCTTCTCGGCCCAGCCCTGGTCCATCATGCGCAGCTCGGTCAACTGCCGCAGCAGCACCGGGTTCGGACCGCTCGTGAAGACATCGATGGTGGCGTCATCGACCTTGACGATGCGCTCGATGCCCTGCGTATACACACCGTAGTTCGATGACTTGGCCATCGCCCGCTCGAGCGAGAACTTGGCGTCGTCGGCATTGAACGCCGCCCCGTCATGAAACCTGACGCCCTTGCGCAGCGTGATGCGCAACTGCGTTGGGCTGAGCTGCTTGTAGCCGGTGGCCAGCATCGGTTCGAGCTCGAACGTCTTGTTGTAATAGAAGAGCGATTCGTACACCGCCGCATGCACGCCGTTGGCCAGGGCGTTGTTCTGCGAATGGATGTCCCAGGTCGGGATATCGCTGGCACTGGACCACTTCAGCGTCTTGGCAAAGGCAGGCGCGGCGCCAAGCGCAACGGCCGCGGCCGTCAGCGTCAGGGTCGCCAGCGCAGTGCGCACCATCGTTGAATCTCCCGCGATCGAAAGAGAAGCATCTTCCGCAAATCGCGTGCCGGCCGCAAAGGGGTCAACCCGAGGCGACTGCGAAGCGCAGATTCAGTCCAGCGTGATGTCGCCGTACCAGGTCTCGAGTGCCGAGCCGGTGTTGTCGCCGTCGGTCATCACCGCCATGGCCTGCAGCGCACCGGGGGCCTCGCCGAAGGCCAGCTCGAAATCATCGGCGAGGTGGCGGCGATAGCTGCGCCATTGGCGCAGGCCCGATTCGCCCGACTCGACCACGATCTTGCGAATGCGGTCGCTGCGCGGGTTCACGACCACGGTGCCCACCGGCAGCCGCGCGTCCCACACGTACATCAGCGTCGCAAACGGTGGCGGCTCGCCGGTCAGTGCCTGGGCCAGATCGAACTGCATCTGGTTGCGTGTGGAAAGCCGGCGGGCGTCGCCCGCGAACGCGAACACCACCCGCGCGGCCGCGTCTTCATGGTCGGCGTCCGACACGTCGCCCAGCGCCGGCACGGCCTGGGCCCACCACGAGAACTCGACCGGGCCCACCTGCTTGGCCGGTCGCGCAAGTGGGCGCCGCCACAGCGATGCCGAGCCCTGTGCGCGGGCGGCCAACGCCCTTCGTCCGTCCTTGTGCTCCCAGCGGTACTGCGTCGCCCGCTTGCCCGGCAGTGCCACGGCATGCCATGCCGCATCTCCGGCCTGATCCGGCGCGGCGGTCGGCGTGGTGGTGCAGCCGCTCAATGCGACCGCAGCCGATCCCCACAGGGCAGCCACGGCGAACCGCCACCGCGGACGGTCGACGGTGGAACCGTCAGAGGTCGAGAAACACGATGCGGGATGGTCTGAAAAACAAGAGCCGCCTCGGAGGCGGCCCTGTCGGCATCAACGCGATGGCGTCAGAAGCGATGGCGGATGCCGAAGGCGACGTTGGTCGCATCGGTGCCGGCCGACTCGGTGAAGCCACCGAGGAATCCCGCCTGGCCTGGCGCCGCCTGCCCGAGGCCCTTGTTGTCGAAGAGCGCGAGGACCGCGTTCAGGTCGGTGCGCTTGGACAACGCGTACGAGTAGACCACGCCGTACGACGAGACGTCCGCATTGGCCGACATGGCGGTCGTCGTAGGCGTTGTAGGCGACGTAGAAGGTGTTCGGCCCGGTGGTCATCTTGTAGCCCAGCTGCCACATCTGCGCGTCCTGCCTGAGCGCCGTCGTGTAGGCCGACTGCACCAGCGACGCGCCCGCCGCGCCGATCAATGGCGTCAGCGCTGCCGCGATCCCCGACACCCCCGACGGATTGTCGTCCTTGACGTCGGCATACACGGCGTGGATCGCGCCCGGACCCACCGCGAAATACCCACCGACCTGCAGCGTCGTCAGCGACTCCAGACCGATGTCGTTGTTGCGCTTCTGGTAGGCCACACCGCCGCCGTAGCCATCGGTCTTGTACATCGCCATGGCGCCGCCGAAACGGTTGGCCTTGTCATTGCCGGTCACGTCACCGAACGCATACATCGCCGAGGCCGTCAGCCCGCCCAACTGGATGCGGTACTGCAGCGCATTGCTGACGCGGATGTCGACGGTCGAGGGAATCGCGCCGACCTGCCCGAACTGCAAAGCTCGACTGCGTGGCCAGCGTATCGAAAGTGGCGTTGATCTCGTACACGGGTGTGTATTGACGCCCGGCGAGCACCGCGCCGAACGGTGTGACCAGCCCGACCTAGGCCTGCCGGTCCCAGAAGTTGTTGGCGAGGTTGACGCCGATGCCCGAGCCGATCTGCGCTGCGACGCGCGTTGACCGCCGGCTGCAATGCAGCCGGCAGCCCGAGCAGCGCGGCCTGGTTCAGCCGATCCGGCACCGGCGTGCCGGTTGCCGGGCGGCTGCTGCCGCTGCCGTTGTTGAGCTCGGTACGGTTCTCGAGCGTGAAGATCGCGCGATAGCCGCCACCGAGATCCTCGTTGCCACGCAAGCCGAAGCGCGAGCCATCCATGATGCCGCTGACGACCGCGGCCTTGTCGCTGGCCAGTCCGGTGGTGTAGGTCACACCCGCGTCGACGATGCCATACAGCGTGACCGACGGCGTCGACGGTGTCGACTGCGCCACGGCAGCGCAGCAGGCCATGGCCATCAAGGTGGGGGCGAGCACTCTCTTCATGGGGTCTCCTTGTCGTCAGCCCCGAATCTTGAACCAAGCTTGGCCCAAGGTCTCGCTTTGCGATGCGCAATGTTGCGCTCTGCCTACACCCAGTTTCCCTAGTTCGCGCGACAGCCATGAAAAAGGGCCACCTCGCGGTGGCCCTTTGCATGAACGCCTGGGAAGGCGATCAGAAGCGGTGCGTGACGCCGATGTCGAACAGGAAGTCTTCCTGCGTACCCGTCGGGCGGTCGCCACCGGCCTGGCCGATGTTGGAGTACAGGCTGGTGCGCTTGGACAAGGCGTACTCGACGCCGCCGCCGAGCTTGTAGCCGTCGCCATTGGACGCGTCCGAACTGACGCCCAGGTAGCCGACCTTCCAGGTGAAGGCGCCCATCGGGATCTTGGCGCTGATCGAGTAGGCGTCGATGCCTTCCTTGGCGGCCGCAACGCCAGCGACCGGATGTCACCCGACTCGTACTGACCGAACAGCTTCATGAAGCCGAAGTTCCACGAGCCATACAGACCCCAGGTGTCGTAGTCGCCGGCGTTGATGTCATACGCCGCGCCGAAGTTGAACGGACCGGCCGCATAGCGGACGTTGAAGCCCATCGGGCGCTCTTTGCCCATCTCGGCCGCCGGGACGGCGTAACCCGCACCGCCGGCGGCGAAGCTGCCAGCAAGTTTCATTTCTGTACTGAGCAGCGCGCTTCAGCAACAGCGGCATGGAACGACAGGCCACCGAAGCTCGGCGAACGGTAGTAGACCGCGCTGTTGGCGCGGACCGTGGCCATCAGACCGCCGGTGTGCGTGCTGCCGACATAGCCGGTGTCGAACGCGTCGAAACCGCCGTTCATGTCCTGCAGAGGCATCAGCATGCGACCCAGGCGAACATCGCCCCAGCCGCCGCCCAAGCCGACGAAGGCGTTGCGCCAGAACACGTTGTTGGCCGGCTCGGTGCCGTTACCGGAGCTCGTGTTCGACTTGCCGTTGTTGATCAGGAAACGATGGTTCAGCACGAAGAAGGCGTTCAAGCCACCGCCCAGGTCTTCCTTGCCCGAGATCGTGAAGTTGTTGTAGCCCGACTGCGAACCGCCCATGCTCCAGTCGGAGCCCCGGGCCTTGATACCAGCGTCGACCATGCCCGAGAGCGTGACAGAAGACTGGGCCGATGCAGCACCAGCGAATGCACCAAGCACAGCCAGAGCAAGCAGAGATTTTTTCATTGCAACTATCTCCTAGGTTGAAAAAGGGGTCCCGATCGAGGAACCGCCCGGGAAAATCCGTCCGTCCCGGCAAGAGGGCTGATCAGGCCAACCTCCTCAGCGGAAGTTGTGTGTATTGCACCAGAGGCCTTCGCCGCTGCAAAGCATTCGCAGTGAATTCGATCGCATCTGTTGTCGAGCTACAACGGAGCGGGCCGCACAGGCGGCCACTGGAGTCTGCCAGGCAGGCCGATAATGTCAGTGAAGACTTCGTCGCAACTCCATACCGGCGACTGCCCAGACATGGTTTCCGCCATCGATCGAACGCTGATTGCGGCCGACGCCGCGCTGAAAACGCTCGGCGGCTCGGCTCGCGCGAGCCGGCCGCCCCCCGCGGCGCCAACGGCAGCCTTGTCGGCCGACGAGCGGCGGCTGTCCGGGGCCCTGATGCGCGTGAACCATGTCGGCGAAGTCTGCGCACAGGCGCTGTACCAGGCCCAGGCATTGACAGCCCGCAGCCCGGAACTGCGCGCACAGATGGCGACTGCGGCGCGCGAGGAGACCGACCACCTGGCCTGGACCGAACGGCGGCTGCAGGAGCTCGGCGACCGGCCCAGCCTGCTCAATCCGCTGTGGTACGCGGGCGCGTTTGCGATCGGCCTGGCCGCCGGCCGCGCGGGCGACGCCTGGAGCCTGGGCTTCGTGGTCGAGACCGAGCGTCAGGTGGAGCAGCACCTGGCCGAACACCTGGAGCGCCTGCCCGCGGGCGACACGGCGTCACGTGCGATCGTCGCGCAGATGAAGAACGACGAAGCGCGGCATGCCGATGCGGCGCAGCAGGCCGGCGCGGCCGAACTGCCACGGCCATTGCGGTTGGCGATGCGACTGGCCGCGAAGGTCATGACCAGCACCGCGCACCGCGTCTGAGCCGCAGGCGCACGCGCCGTCGGCGGGTGCGACGTCAGGCCGCCACGACCTCGTGGCTGGTGGTGATCTCGGCGGTCTTGGCCAGCATGATGCTGGCCGAGCAGTACTTCTCGTGAGACAGGGCCACCGCACGCGCGACGGCCTCGGCGCTCAGGTTGCGGCCACTGACGGTGAAGTGCATGTGGATGCGCGTGAACACCTTCGGGTCGACCGGCGCGCGCTCGGCACTGACCTTGACGCGACAGCCGGTGACATCGTGGCGCCCGCGCTTGAGGATCAGCACCACGTCATAGGCGGTGCAGCCGCCGGTGCCGGCAAGCACGGTCTCCATCGGCCGCGGCGCGAGGTTGCGCCCGCCGCCGTCGGGCGCCCCGTCCATCGCAATCAGGTGGCCGCTGCCGGTTTCGGCCACGAAGGCCATCCCGCTGGCGGCCACCCAGTCGATCGTGCATTCCATGGCGATCACTCCTGCACCATTTGAGGACCTGAATCGATCCGTCGCGGTGCATTGTGCACCGCATCAAAGCGACCCGAGTGGCACCTCTAAATCTGTTGCCAATTCGATATTGCAGCGCAACAAATGCCCGGGTAGACTGGCATCGCAGTGCAGCAATCACATCGTGCTTGCTGCCCCGGTTGTCTCCTCCACCGCTCCAAGGGTGGATTGGGCCCAAGGCGCAAGCCTTGGGCCCTTTTTCATGGCACCGTCACGGCATGGCGCTGACATATGATGCGCCGCAACACGATTGAGGGCGGACGGAGACGCAGACGATGGCAGGCTCACCCCGGGTGCGGCGCGTAGCGGGCGGCGAGTACCTGCAGAAGATCCTGACCGCTCGCGTCTACGACGTCGCGATCGAGTCGCCGCTCGAACCCGCGCGCACGCTGTCGCGCCGACTGGGCAACCATGTGCTGCTCAAGCGCGAAGATCAGCAGCCGGTGTTCAGCTTCAAGCTGCGCGGCGCGTACAACAAGATGGCTCATCTGACGGCCGAGCAACTCGCACGCGGCGTCATCTGCGCGTCGGCCGGCAACCATGCGCAAGGTGTCGCGCTGGCAGCCAGGAAGCTCGGCTGCCAGGCCACCATCGTGATGCCGGTGACGACGCCGCGCCTGAAGATCGACGCCGTGCGCGCGCTCGGCGGCGAAGTGGTCTTGCACGGCGACAGCTATTCCGATGCCCACGGCCACGCCAAGGCGCTGGAGGCCGAGCGCGGCCTGACCTTCGTGCATCCGTTCGATGACCCGCACGTGATCGCGGGCCAGGGCACGGTGGCGATGGAGATCCTGCGCCAGCACCAGGGCCCGATCGATGCCGTGTTCGTGGCCATCGGTGGTGGTGGCCTGGTCTCGGGCGTGGCCGCGTACATCAAGGCGGTGCGTCCAGAGGTCAAGGTGATCGGCGTGCAGACCAAGGACTCCGATGCGATGCTGCGGTCGGTGCGCGCCGGGCGCCGCGTGACGCTGCACGACGTCGGCCTGTTCTCCGACGGCACGGCGGTCAAGCTGGTTGGCGAAGAGACCTTTCGCCTCACCCGCGCACTGGTCGACGATTTCGTGGTGGTCGATACCGACGCCGTCTGCGCCGCGATCAAGGACGTGTTCCAGGACACCCGCAGCATCCTCGAACCGGCCGGCGCGCTCGGCGTGGCCGCCGTCAAGCAGTACGTGGCCGAGCACAAGGTCAAGGGCCAGACGTTCGTGGCCATCACCTGCGGCGCGAACATGAACTTCGACCGCTTGCGCTTCGTCGCCGAACGGGCCGAGTTCGGCGAGCAGCGCGAGGCCCTGTTCGCCGTGACCATTCCGGAGGAGCGGGGCTCCTTCAAGCGCTTCTGCGAGTTGATCGGCCCGCGCAGCGTCACCGAGTTCAACTACCGCATCTCGGACGCCCGCGTGGCGCATGTGTTCGTCGGCATCGCCATCGCCCAGCGCGAGGAGGCCGACAAGATCGAGCGCAATTTCGTCCGTCACGGCTTTGCCACGGTCAACCTGACCGACGACGAGCTCGCCAAGGAGCACGTGCGCCACATGGTCGGCGGCCGCTCCGAGCTGGCGCACCACGAGCGGCTGTACCGCTTCATCTTTCCGGAGCGACCGGGTGCGCTGATGCGTTTTCTGGCCGCGCTGCACCCGGGCTGGAACATCAGCCTGTTCCACTACCGCAACCAGGGCGCCGACTACGGCCGCATCCTGGTCGGCTTGCAGGTGCCGGCGACCGACAGACGCGCGCTGCGCGAATTCCTCGACGGCCTGGGTTACCCCTACGTCGACGAGACCGACAACCCGGTGTACGGGCTGTTCCTGAGGTAGTTCGCGTCCACACGGCGCGCCACCGCCCTACACTCGCGGCCATGTCGACCGCTCCACGCTCACTGATCACGCCGACGTCCAACCCGCTGCTCGAGCATGCCCTGCGCGACAAGCTGCAGCGGCGCAGCGAAACCACCGGCAGCCTGGGCGAGCTGGAGCCGCTGGCCTTGCGCATCGGCCTGATCCAGAACACCCTGAAGCCGAGCTTTCGCGAGCCGCAGGCGGTGCTGTTCGCCAGTGACCACGGCCTCGCGGTCGAAGGCCTGCCCACGGCGCCCGGGCACAGCACGGCCAACCGGGCGCGGCAGGCACTGACGGGGCAGCTGCCGGTGTCGGTGTTCGCCGCCATCCAGGGCATCGCGCTGTCGGTGGTCGATGCCGGTGTCGCCGAGCGCCTGGCGCCGCACGAACGCCTGCTGATGCGAAAGATTGCCCACGGCACGCGCAATGCCCGCGTCGGCCCGGCGATGTCGGTCGATCAGGCCCAGGCAGCCATCCGCGCGGGCATGGAGATCGGCGAGTCGCTGCCGGGCAATGTGCTGGCCTGCGCCGGCATCGGCGTCGGCAGCCACGAAAGCGCGGCGTTGGTGCTGTCGCGCCTGGCCGGCGCGCCGATTCGCGAGTTGCTGCTGGCGCAGCCCGACATGGACCCCAACCGCCTGACGCACCTGCTCGTCGTCACCCAGGCAGCGCAGGGCCGCCACCGCGACGTGACCGACCCGGTCGAGGTGCTGGCCGCATTCGGTGGCTTCGAGATCGCGATGATGGTCGGCGCGATGCTGGTTGCCGCCAGCCGCCGCCACCTGGTGATGGTCGACGGCCTGCCGGCCTGCGCGGCGCTGATGATCGCCACGCGCATTGCCGCGCCGGTCACCGACTACTGCGTGTTCTGCCGCAGCCACGGTCACAACGGCCTGGACTATGCGCTGAACATGTTCCAGACCTCGGCGCTGCTGGAGCTGGGCATGGAAAGCACCGACGGTACCGGCGCCACGCTGGCCTGGCCGCTGGTGCGCGCGGCCGCTGCGCTGCTCACGGAAGTGGCCGAGGGCGAGGATGCAGGGCCATCGCAGCCCGGAAGCATCGACGGCCCATCGGGCCCGGCGCCGTTGCGCTGACGCGGCGCCGACGTCACTGCGTCGTCGCCGCGGCCTGTGACGGTGGAGGCGGCGCCGGTGCCGGCACCGGCGCGCCCTGATCGGGCGGCGCAGCAACTTGCGGCGGCATCGCAACCGTGCCCGGCACGCCAACGCCAGGCGCAGCCAGCGGGTGGTGCTGTCGCAGGCGGTGCCGCGGCCAAGGGCAGCGAACCCGTGGCCGGCGCCGGCAATGCGGGCAGCACGAGGCTGACCTGCGTGGCGGCACCGCGCCCGCCGAGTTTGGCGCCGCGCTGGTGCACCGACTGCAGCACCAACTCACCGTCGATCGAGGCGCCGACCGCGTAGCTGCGCGCCGGTTTGCCGTCGACCGCAATCAGTGCCAGGCCGTGGCGATCGCCACCCTGGCGCGGTGCAGCCACGCCGAGCAGGCGAAAGCGCGATGCCAGCGGCGAGTCGACCGTGACTGCCGCCGCTGCGGCGGACTCACGCACCGGCGCAGCGCCGAGCACGCGCGTCAGGTCGCCGCGCGGCGCGGCTGCTGCGCCGACGGCCACGGTGTGCGCGGGCGCCGCCGGCGACGACGCGCCCAGCCGCAGGACCCAGAACATGACGCTGGCTGCGACCGCGGCCCAGATCACGAATGCAAGCAGGCGTACCTTCATGGCGGCCGATTATCATTGAAGCAAGGCAGATCGCAGCGCTTGCCGCGCGCCCTCAACTACCCTGCCGTGCAGCCTGCACGCGCCGCCACCCGTCGACACCATGACCATCGCCACCTCCAAGCCCACCCGCCGCCTGACCTCGCGCGGCTTCACGCTGATCGAGTTGCTGGTTGTGCTGGTGATCATCGGCGTGCTGGCCGCATTGATCGTGCCCAATGTGCTCAGCCGCGCAGACGAGGCGCGGGTGACGGCCGCACGCACCGACGTCAACAACCTGATGCAGGCGCTGAAGCTCTACAAGCTCGACAACCAGCGTTTCCCGAGTGCCGAACAAGGCCTCGAGGCGCTGGTCAGGAAGCCCACCGTCGGCGCGTTGCCGCCGAACTGGAAGCCGTACGTCGAGAAGTTGCCCAACGACCCGTGGGGGCGTCCCTACCAGTACGTCAACCCGGGCGTGAAGGGCGAGATCGATGTCTTCAGCTTCGGCGCCGACGGCCAGGCCGGTGGCGAAGGCAACGATGCGGATGTCGGCTCCTGGCAGTAAGGTGCGCACGCCGCGCCCGGGCCTGCGCCGGACGGCGGGCTTCACGCTGATCGAGGTGATCGTGGTGATGGCCATCGTGGCCATCGCTGCGTCGCTGATCGGTCTTGCGCTGCGCGACGGTACGCAATCGCGGCTCGACGAGGAGGGCACTCGGCTGTCGGCTTTGCTCGAGTCGGCCCGCGCCGAGGCCCGCGCCTCGGGCCTCACGGTGCGCTGGGCGCTGGCGGATGCCCAGGCCAGCGACGGCGCGAACTTCCGCTTCCTCGGCCTGCCGACGAGCGCCGAACTGCCGACGCGCTGGCTCAACGATGGCGTCAGCGCCGAGATCGTCGGGTCGCGCGCGCTGTTGCTCGGGCCAGAGCCGGTGCTGCCGGCGCAACGCGTCGTGCTCTACCTGGACGACCGCCGGCTGGTGCTGGCCAGCGACGGCCTGGCACCGTTCGGGCCAGCCGCCGAGCCCGAGCGCACGACACCATGACGGCGCAGCGTGCCACAGCCGGCTTCACGCTGATCGAAGTGCTGGTGGCGCTGGCGATCGTGGCGGTCACGCTGGGCGCCGGCATCACGGCGGCCGGTGCGCTGGCCAACAACGCGCAGCGCCTGGCCGATGTCAGCGCGGCGCAGTGGTGCGCCGACAACCAGCTGGTCAACCTCAAGCTGGCGCGCCAGTTTCCCGGCATCGGCGACAGCGACTTTGCGTGCGAGCAACTCGGCCGCACGTTCAAGGGCCACTTGCGCGTGCGACCAACGCCGAATCCGAATTTCCGCCGCGTCGACGCCAACGTGGCCGATGACAGCGACCAGCCGCTGCTGACGTTGTCGACGGTGTTGCCGCGATATTGATGACGACGCCCAGGCTCACCTCGTTCGCGCCCCCCAGCGCCCGTCGGCGGCCCCTGCACGGCCGCGGCGGCACGCGCAGTTCCGGTTGCGGCCCGGCGGGCCGTGAGCGTCGATCCCCCCAGTGCGGTTTCACGCTGGTCGAGGTGCTGGTGGCGCTGACGCTGATGGCCGTGCTGGCCGGCATGGCCTGGCAAGGCCTGGCCGGCATCGCGCTCGCGCGCAGCGCGAGCGACGAGCGGGTCGAGTTGACGTTGCGTGTCAACACCGTGCTGGCCCAGTGGGAGCAGGACCTGCAGGCCGTCCACGACACCGGCGTCGTGCCGGCGCTGGCGTTCGACGGCGCGACGCTGCGCCTGGTGCGACGAACCGGCGACGGGTTGCAGGTGGTCGCCTGGTCGCAACGCGAGCAACGCTGGCTGCGCTGGACCGGCCCGGCGGTGACGCAGGTCTCGGCATTGCAGGAGTCCTGGCTGGTCAGCCAGCAACTGCTGGGCAACGAAGCGGCCCAGCTGCGCATGCTCGATGGCCTGACGGACTGGCAGGTCTATTTCTACCGCGGCAACGCCTGGAGCAACGCCCAGTCGAGCGCCGATGTGGCTGCGGCGCCGGCGACACCGGCGGCCTCGGCACCGGTCGCCGCCCGCGCGCAACTGCCCACCGGTGTGCGCACCGTGCTCGGTTTCGGGGGCGGCGCCGGCGCGCTGGCCGGCAACCTGACGCGCGACGTGCTGCTCGCGCCGCAGATGCCATGAGCCCACGACGTCTGCATCGCAACGGGCGCCGGCAAGCAGGCGCCGCGCTGCTGTTGGCGATGCTGATCCTGACCCTGGTGGCGACGTTGGCCACCAGCATGGTCTGGCAACAGTGGCGCGCGATCCAGGTCGAGACTGCCGAGCGCGCACGCACGCAGTCGGCCTGGATCCTGTCGGGCGCGCTCGACTGGGCGCGCCTGATCCTGCGCGAGGACGCGCGCACCGGCGGCGCGGACCATCTCGGTGAACCATGGGCCGTGCCGCTGGCCGAAGCGCGTCTGTCGTCGTTCCTGGCCGCCGACCGCGACAACAACAGCGCCGCCGAAGACGACGGCATCGAGGCCTTCCTGTCGGGCTCGATCACCGACGCGCAGACGCGCTGGAACCTGCGCCGACTGATCGATGCGGAAGGCAAGGTGGCGCCGGCGCAGTTGCGCGTGTTGCAGCGACTGTGCGACCAGGCCGGCTTGCCCGGCGACACCGCCGAACGCATCGCGCAGGCGCTGCGCAAGGCCTGGGCACCGCCGGCGGCGGCGGGCGCGGCCGGTGACGGCGCGACCATTGCACCGCGGCGCGTCGCCGAACTGGCGTGGCTGGGCATCGACGAGGACACGATCCGCCGCCTCGAGCCCTGGGTCATCATGCTCGGCGGGACCGATGCGCGGGTCAACGTCAACACCGCCCCCGCCGAGGTCATCGCCGCGGCCGTCGACGGCATGAGCCTGGGCAGCGCACAACGCCTGGTGCAGGAACGCCAGCGTGCGCCGCTGCGCGACCTCAGCACGCCCCAGGCACGAAGCTACTTCCCGGCCGACCCGCAGACCAACCTCGACGGCGTCGGCGTCGCCAGCCGTTACTTCATCGTGCAGGGGCGATTGCGGCTGGGTGAACGCGTGCTCGAGGAGCGCTCGCTGATCGAGCGTCGACAACTCGACATCGTGGTGCTGAGCCGCGAACGCGTGAACCTGCGCGAAGGCGGCTAGGAACGCCATCATGGCGCGGTTATCGCTACAAATACACTCGCCAAGTTATTGATTTGACGCCAGATACCGTTGCCGGCCCCCGCCATTGGCGCTAGCCTCACTCGCCACCATGTCGACTCTCGTCATCCAGTTGCCCGCCCGTGCACGCCTGCCAAGCAGCGCTGACGGCACCGTCGCGCCCGCCCGCGCCGCGAGCGCCGAGTTGACCTATGTGCTGACCCCCGATGGGCTGGCCGTGACGAAGCACGGACGCGCGGCCGCCGCACTGCTGCCCAAGGCCGACACCGTGGTGGCGGTGGTCGCCGACACGGATGTCAGCTGGCACCGCATCACGCTGCCGAAGGCAAGCGCGGCGCGCCAACGCGCGGCGCTCGCCGGCGTCCTCGAAGAACAACTGCTCGACGAACCCGAAGCGCTGCACCTGGCCGTCGCACCCGACGCTGCGGGCGGCCGCAGCACCTGGGTCGCGGTGCTCGACAAGGCCTGGTTCTCCGGTGAGCTCCAGGCCCTCGAAAAGGCCGGCGTCCAGGTCGATCGCGCCGTGCCGGTGTCGTGGCCTGAAGACACGCCGCTCGGGCACTTCTCGGCGCCTTTCGGCGCCGACGCGGCTGCGCCGATGCAACTGACCTGGTCTGATGCCAACGGCGTCGCGGCAATCAGTGTGCAGGGGGCGCTGGCGCGGCAGATGCTGCCGCGATGGGCCGCCCAGCCCGCGCGCTGGACCGCGCACCCTGCCGTGGCCGCCCCGGCCGAGCGCTGGCTCGGCTCGAGCGTGCTGGTGCTGACCGACGAGCAGCGCATGCTGCAGGCCGTGCGCTCGTTGTGGAACCTGCGCCAGTTCGACCTGGCGCCACGCCACCGCGGAACGTTGGCGCTGCGCAGTGCCTGGCGGCGCTTTCGCAGTGAGCCCTGGCGCCCTGTGCGCTACGGCCTGGTCACGCTGGCGCTGTTGCAGGTGGTCGGCCTGAATCTGTGGGCCTGGCACCAGCAGCGCCTGATCGAAACCAAGCGTGCAGCGATGACCCAGTTGCTGCGCACCACCCACCCGCAGGTGCGCGCCGTGCTCGATGCGCCGGTGCAGATGCAGCGCGAGACCGATGCGTTGCGCGCCGCGGCCGGCAGGGCCGGCGACAGCGATCTCGAGCCCCTGCTCGGCGTCGCCGCTGCGGCCTGGCCGGAGGGCCAACCCGCCCTGCAGACGCTGCGCTTCGACAATGGCCGCCTCAGCTTCGCCGCCGCCGGCTGGAGCGAAGCGCAGATCGCGCAATTCCGCTCCCAGGTGGCCGCCAGTGGCTGGGACGTGGCCGCGAGCAACGGCGTGCTGACGATCAGCCGCACCGGCACCACCACCGGCAGAGCTTCATGACCCGCTTCTCCGATTCACGATTGGCGTTGCCGCCCGGTGCGCGCGACACCATCGACCAGTGGACGGCACCGCTGCGCGCCCGCTGGCAGTCGCTCGGCGCCCGCGAGCGCCGCGGTCTGACGCTGGCCGGCTGGGTGCTCGGCCTGTTCGTGGCCTGGGCCCTGGCCATTGCGCCCGCCTGGCGCACGGCGCGCGAGGCACCGACACAGCTTGACCGCCTCGACGCCCAGTTGCAGCAGATGCAGCGCCTGGCCGGCGAAGCGCGCGAACTGCGCGGCGCACCGGTGATCGGCAGCACGCAAGCGGTCGGCATCCTGCGCGCGGCCACCGGCGCCCTCGGGAGTGCCGGCCGACTGCAGGTGGCGGGCGACCGTGCCACGCTGACACTCAACGGCGCCAACGGCGGCCAATTGCGCGACTGGCTGACCGAGGCCCGCAGCAGCGCCCGCGCACGCCCGCTCGAAGCCAACCTGACGCGCGGGCCGCAGGGTTTCAGCGGCAGCATCGTGGTGGCCTTGCCGGCCGGCGGGGGTGCGCCATGAGCATCATCAGTGCCGCCCTGCGCACCCGCGAACGCCATCGCCAGGCACGCTTCGCGCGTACCGGCTTTGCCGAGTCGACGCTGGCCGAGTTGGCATGGCAGCGCACGCGGGGTGCCGCGGGACGCTGGGCGCTGGCAGGCGCGTTGCTCGGTGTGCTGATCGGCCTGGTCGCCTTCGCGCCCGCCGCCTGGCTGGCTGCCACCGTGTCTTCGGCCACCGGCGAGCAGTTGCTGCTGACGGACGCGCGTGGCACGGTGTGGAACGGCAGTGCACTGCCGGTGCTGACCGGCGGGCCCGGCAGCCGCGACGCCAGCGCGCTGCCCGGGCGGCTCGAGTGGAACCTGTCGTGGCGCGGCCTGGCTGCCGAGTTGCGCGCGCGCCAGGCCTGCTGCCTGCGTGGCGAAGTGCGGGCGCTGATCCGGCCCGGTCTCGGCCGCCTCAGCATGGAGTTGCTGCCCGCGCAGAGCAACACCGTCGGCCAGTGGCCGGCCGCCTGGCTGGCCGGACTGGGCACGCCGTGGAACACGCTGCAACTCGGCGGCACGCTGCGCCTGACCTCGCCGGGCCTGACCGTCGAGTGGGTGCAGGGCCGCGTGCGATTCACCGGCGAAGCCTCGCTGGACCTGGCCGGTGCGTCGTCGCGCGTGGCCACCCTCGACACCCTCGGCAGCTACCGTCTGACATTGCGCGGCGACGCGGCCAGCGGCGATGCGGCCAGCCTGAACCTGGTGACGATCGACGGCGCGCTGCGCCTGTCGGGCCAGGGCCAGTGGACCGCCAATGGCCTGCGCTTTCGCGGCGAGGCGCAAGCCGCCGACGGCAGCGAGGCGGCGTTGAACAATCTCCTGAACATCATCGGGCGGCGCCAAGGTGCGCGCTCGATCATCTCGATCGGATGAGCATGAAGCACCCCCACCAAACCCTCGGCTTGCGACTGGTGGCGACTGCGGTTGCCGCCGTCGCGCTGGCGCCTCCGCTCGGCGCGCAGACACCCGCCGAGCGGCCCGCTGCCGGCCACAGCGCGGCGCTGAAGTCCGGCACCCCGGTGACGCTGAACTTCGTCAATGCCGAGATCGAGGCGGTCACGCGCGCGATGGGCGCGATGCTCAACCGCCAGTTCATCGTCGATCCTCGCGTCAAGGGCAACATCACCGTCTACAGCGAAACACCGCTGTCGGTGCGCGAGGCGTATCTGAACTATCTGGCCGCGTTGCGCGGACTGGGCTTCACGGTGGTCGAGAACGCCGGCCTGCTCAAGGTCGTGCCCGAAGCCGACGGCAAGCTGCAGGCCGGCACGGTGTCGATCGGCGACGTCAAGCAGCGTGGCGACCAGATCCTGACGCAGATCTTCCGCCTGAACCACGAGAACCCGAACAACCTGGTGGCGGTGCTGCGGCCGCTGATCAGCCCCAACAACACCATCAACGCCAACCCCGCCAGCAGCACGCTGGTCATCACCGACTACGCCGACAACCTGGCCCGGCTGGGCAAGATCATCGCCGCGCTCGACCAGCCGTCTGCCTCCGACATCGAAGTGGTGGCGCTCCAGCACGGCGTGGCCAGCGACATGGCGCCGCTGGTGCAGCGCCTGGCCGATGGCACCCCGGGCGCGGCCCCTGGAGCCGCGGGCGCTGGCGCCGGCGCCGGCGGCGCGATCTCGGTGATCGCCGACGCGCGCAGCAATTCGCTGATCGTGCGCGCCGCCAGCCCGGCGCGGCAGGCCCAGGTGCGCAGCATCATCGACAAGCTGGACCGGCCCAGCCAGGGTGGCGGCCCGGGCGGCACGATCTGGGTCGTCCACCTGAAGAACGCCGACGCGGTGAAGATGGCGGCGGTGCTGCGCGCTGCATTCACCACCGGTGGCGCGGGTGGCGGTGGCGGCGGCAGCCAGATCACCGCGACCGCGGCGCAGCCCGGTGGCGCGACGCCCGCGACCACGCCGATCCAGGCCTCTGCCGGCCCCAGCACCGGCGGCTTCATCCAGGCCGACCCGGCGACCAATTCGCTGGTCATCACCGCCGCCGAGCCGTTGTACCGGCAGGTGCGCTCGATGATCGACCAGCTCGATTCGCGCCGGGCGCAGGTCTACATCGAGAGCCTGCTGGTCGAAGTCACGGGCGACAACGCCGCCGACGTCGGCTTTCAATGGGCGGGCCTGATCGGCAAGGACGGCGACAAGAACATCGGTCGTGATCGGCACCAACCTGGCCAACAACCGCGTGCCGAGCATCATCGACATCAATACCGCCGCGGCGGCGGGCACCGTGGCCCTTGGCGCAGGTCTGAACCTCGGGCTGATCCACGACTTCGGCGGCAGGTACGCGCTGTCGGCGATCGCGCAGTTCCTGCAGACGCAGACCAACACCAACATCATGTCGACGCCGAACCTGATCACCCTCGACAACGAGGAGGCGAAGATCGTGATCGGCAAGAACGTGCCATTCGTCACCGGGCAGTACACCAATACCGGCACCGGCACGACCAGCCCGTTCCAGACCGTCGAGCGCAAGGACGTCGGCCTGACGCTGCGCATCAAGCCGCAGATCGGCGAGGGCGGCACGGTGCGCATGACGATCTACCAGGAAGCCTCGGACGTGATCAACGCAGGCCGCCGGCACCTTGGGTGCCGGCCCGACCACCAGCAAGCGATCGATCGAGTCGAACGTGGTCATCGACGACGGCGCGATCCTGGTGCTCGGCGGCCTGATCGACGACCGTTACGAAGACAGCAAGAGCAAGGTGCCGCTGCTGGGCGACCTGCCCTGGGTCGGCGGCCTCTTCCGCAGCGAATCCCGCACCAAGACACGCACCAACCTGATGGTGTTCCTGCGCCCGGTGGTGATGCGCACGCCGGAGGATGCGAACAAGATCTCGCTCGACCGCTACGACCTGATCCGCGCACAGCAGCAGATCGGCCAGGCGGTGCCCAACGTGTGGCTGCCGGTCGGCCAGTCGACGGTCCTGCGGCCCAACCCGGTGTCGCCGCTCGCGCCGGCTTCCGCGCCGGCTTCCGCGCCGGCTGCCGCACCCGCTGCGGCACCGGCTGCCACGCCCGATGCGGCGCCGAAAGCCAACTGAGCGATGGCTGCACGTCACCCCCTGCCCTACGGCTTCGCCAAGTCGCACACGCTGCTGCTCGAGGACGACGGCCAGCAGCTGACGCTGTGGAGCGGCGAGCAGACGCCGCCGGCCGCGATGTCGGAAGTGCTGCGCGTGTATGACGTGCAGCGCTTCGAGCGCGAAGCCCAGGCCAGCCTGGCACAGCGCATCGCGGTGGCCTACGCCGGCGGCGAGTCGAGCGCCGCGGTGGTGGTCGGCGAGGTCGAGAGCGCGGTCGACCTGTCGCGCCTGATGCAGGACCTGCCGGCGGTCGAGGACCTGCTCGAGGCCGCCAACGACGCGCCGATCATCCGCATGCTGAACGCGTTGCTGACGCAGGCCGCCAAGGACGGCGCCAGCGACATCCACATCGAGCCGTACGAGCGCAACTCGTCGGTGCGGTTTCGCGTCGACGGCACCCTGCGCGAAGTCGTGCAGCCCAATCGCGCGCTGCACGCGGCGCTGATCTCGCGCCTGAAGATCATGGCCGAGCTCGACATCGCCGAGAAGCGCCTGCCGCAGGACGGCCGCATCTCGCTGCGCATCGGCGGACGCGCGATCGACGTGCGCGTATCGACGCTGCCCAGCGCCCACGGCGAGCGCGCGGTGCTGCGCCTGCTCGACAAGGGCGAATCGAAGTTCACGCTCGAGTCGCTGGGCATGAGCGGCGACGTGCTGTCGCAGTTCAATCGCCTGGTGCAACAGCCGCACGGCATCGTGCTGGTCACCGGGCCGACCGGATCGGGCAAGACCACCACCTTGTACGCCGCACTGCAGACGCTGGAGACGGCCACCACCAACGTGCTGACGGTCGAAGACCCGATCGAGTACGAGCTGCCCGGCATCGCCCAGACCCAGGTCAACCCGAAGATCGACCTGACGTTCGCCAAGGCGCTGCGCGCGATCCTGCGCCAGGACCCCGACGTGATCATGATCGGCGAGATCCGGGACTTCGAGACCGCGCAGATCGCGATCCAGGCCTCGCTGACCGGCCATCTGGTGCTGGCCACCGTGCACACCAACGACGCGCCGAGCACCGTGACGCGCCTGACCGACATGGGCGTCGAGCCGTTCCTGCTCAGCAGTTCGCTGCTCGGGGTGCTGGCGCAGCGGCTGGTGCGCAAGCTCTGCCCGCACTGCAAGAAGCCCGGTGCGCGCGGCCTCTACCATCCGGTCGGTTGCGCCGAGTGCGGCCAGACCGGCTACAAGGGGCGCACCGGCGTCTACGAATTGATGGCGGTCGACGACAAGGTCAGCGCGCTGATCCACAGCCGCGCCGCCGAGAGCCAGTTGTTCGTTGCCGCCGAAGCCGCCGGCCTGCGCTCGATGCGCGAGGACGGCGAGCGCCTCGTCCAGCAGGGCATCACCTCGCCCGAGGAACTGATGCGCGTGACGCGATGACTAGCCCGCTGAGTGCCCGCCTACAAATTCGAAGCGCTCGACGTCAACGGCAAGGCCAAGAGCGGCCTCATCGATGCCGACAACGCCAAGGCTGCGCGGGCCCAGTTGCGCGCGCAGGCACTGGTGCCGCTCGAAGTGGTCTCCGTGGCGCAGGCGGCCAACGACGGCCGCGCCAGCCGTTTCAGCCGGCACGTCTTCTCGAGCACCGAGCGGGCGGTCTGGACGCGCCAGATGGCCGGGCTGGTCGGCTCGGGACTGCCGCTCGAACGGGCACTGACCGCGCTGATCGATGATGCCGAGGATCCGCGCCAGCGCGAACTGGTCGCACACCTGCGCAGCGAGGTCAACGCCGGCAGCCCGTTCGCGCGCGCACTCGCCAGTGCACCACGCGAGTTCGACGAGGTCTACCGCGCAGTCGTCGCGGCCGGCGAGCAGAGCGGCGCACTGGGCACCGTGCTCGAAAAGCTCGCCGACGATCTCGAAGAACGCCAGTCGCTCAAGGCCAAGCTGATCGGTGCCACGCTGTACCCGGCGATCGTGTCGCTGATCGCAGTGGTGATCGTGGTCTTTCTGGTCACCTACGTGGTGCCGCAGGTGGCCAGCGTGTTTGCCGGCAGCAAGCGAACGCTGCCGCTGCTGACGGTGTTGATGCTCGGCGTGAGCGCATTCATCCGCCAATGGGGTTGGCTGATCCTGCTGGCGGCGGCGATCGGTGGCGGCATGTTCGTCTACTCGCTGCGCAACGAAGCCGTGCGACTGCGGTTCGACGCCTTCTGGCTGCGGCTGCCGCTGATCGGGCGGCTGGCGCGCGGCTACAACGCAGCGCGCTTTGCCGCCACGCTGGCGATGCTGGCGGCGGCCGGCGTGCCGATCCTGAAGGCCCTGCAGGCAGCGGCCGAGACACTGGGCAACCGCGCGATGCGCGCCGACGCGATCGCCGCGCTGGTGCAGGTGCGCGAGGGCGCGCCGCTGGCCAATGCGCTGGCCGCGAAGAAGCGCTTCCCGGGCCTGCTGCCGATGTTCGCCCGTCTGGGCGAACAGACCGGCACGCTGCCGCAGATGCTGCAGCGCGCCGCCACGCAGCTCAGCCTCGAGGTGCAGCGCCGCGCGATGGCGCTGGCCACGCTGCTCGAGCCGCTGCTGATCGTGGCCATGGGCGGGATGGTGATGCTGATCGTGCTGGCGGTGCTGTTGCCGATCATCCAGCTCAACACCTGGGTCAAATAACGTCAGCTTTGCCGCGGGCACGCGACTTGCGTGACGGTTGACAGGTATTTACCCGGTTGTTGTGGCGCTCGGCTGCCGTAGCCTTTGCTGCAATGGCCGCATGGCTGTCCGGAGGTGTGAGATGGGCACTTCGTCGTCGACCGATCTGGTCACTGTAGGCGCCGCGCGCAGCGGCGGCGCCGGCGCGATCCCGCTGGCGCAGATGCGCAACGTGTACCGCTGCGCCGATGTCGAGCGCCGCCTGCACAAGCTGCCGGCCAAGGACCACGAAAGCCTGCGCTGCACCTACGAGCGGATGCTCGAGAAGGGCCCGGAGCGCTTCCAGGTCAAGCCCTCGGGGGTGCCGGCGATGGACCACCTGTACGACGAATTGCCCAACTTCCACGCCGCGCTCGACGACGTCAAGCGCCAGTTGGCGCTGTGCCAGGACAGCCGCGACGCGCTCGAGATCGCGCCGATGCTGCTGCTCGGCCCGCCCGGCATCGGCAAGACGCATTTCGCGCGCGAGGTCGCCCACCTGCTGGGCACCGGCATGGGATTCGTCTCGATGAGCAGCCTGACCGCCGGCTGGGTGCTGTCGGGGGCGTCGTCGCAATGGAAGGGCGCGCGACCCGGCAAGGTGTTCGAGACGCTCGTCGATGGCGCGTACGCCAACCCGGTGATGGTGATCGACGAGATCGACAAGGCGCGCGGCGAACATGCCTACGACCCGCTCGGCGCCCTGTACAGCCTGCTCGAGCACGACACCGCGCACGACTTCACCGATGAGTTCGCCGAAGTCGCGATCGATGCCAGCCAGGTGATCTGGGTCGCCACCGCCAACGACGAGCGCGCGATCCCCGAGCCGATCCTGAACCGCATGAGCGTGTACGAGGTGCAGGCCCCCGACCGCGACGCCGCCCGGGCGATTGCACTGCGGCTGTACGCCAACCTGCGCAACAGCCACGACTGGGGCCGCCGCTTCGCCGAAGTGCCGACCGAAGCCGTGCTCGAGCGCATGAGCGAGATGGCCCCGCGCGACATGCGCCGCGCCTGGACCGCCGCGTTCGGCAACGCCAAGCTCGACGGCCGCGACGCGATCGAGCTGCGCGACCTGCCCGGCGGACATCCCGCCGGCAAACGCGGGCCGATGGGGTTCGTCGGCCACTGACGGCTCGATATCATCGGCGGCAATGCCCGCCTCGCTCGACGGTCGCCTGGTGGTGGCCATTTCCTCCCGCGCGCTGTTCGATTTCGAGGACGAGAACCGCGTCTTCGAGGCCAGCGACGACCGCGCCTACATGCAATTGCAACTCGAGCGGCTGGAGCGGCCGGCACGGGTGGGCGTGGCCTTCTCGCTGGTCAACAAGCTGCTCGCCTTCAATGCCGGGCACGCCGTTGGTCGAGGTCGTGATCCTGTCGCGCAACGACCCGGTGTCGGGGATGCGGGTGTTTCGCTCCTGCCAGCACTACGGTCTGCCGATCGAGCGCGGCGTGTTCACGCGCGGCCAGAGCCCATGGCGCTACCTCAAGCCGCTGCGATGCGCACCTGTTCCTGTCGGCCAACGAGCCCGACGTGCGCTCCGCGCTGGCCGCCGGCGTGCCGGCCGCGCGCGTGTACCCGCACTCGGCGCGGGCGACCGACGCCCATCCGAACGAGGTGCGCATCGCGTTCGACGGCGACGCGGTGCTGTTCTCCGACGAATCGGAGCGCGTCTACCAGCGTGGCGGGCTCGAGGCATTCCAGGCCCACGAGCGTGCCCGCGCCGCCACGCCGCTGGCGCCGGGCCCGTTCAAGCCGTTGCTCGAAGCGCTGCAGCAGCTGCAGCGCGAGCCGGCCGGGAACATGCGCATCCGCACCGCGCTGGTCACGGCACGCAGCGCGCCGGCACACGAGCGCGCGATCCGCACGCTGATGGACTGGCGCATCGACGTCGACGAGGCGATGTTCCTCGGCGGCCTGCCCAAGGGCGAGTTCCTGAAGGAATTCGAACCCGACTTCTTCTTCGACGACCAGACCGGCCACATCGAGAATGCCGCCGCGCATGTGCCGGCCGGGCATGTCGCATCGGGCATCAGCAACGACGGGTGAGGTTTGGCGCCCGCCTGCTGCCGCGCCTCAGCCGTCGGCTTGCGCCGGGTGTGCCCGCTGCAATCCGGCCAGGTCGAGCACCCGCACGCCGCCGTATTCGACGCGGATCAGCCCGCGGGACTGCAGCACGCGCAGGGCCTCGTTGACGCGCTGGCGCGACAGCCCCACCAGGTAGCCGAGTTCCTGCTGCGTGATGCGCAGCAAGTCGCCGACGCCGGGATAGAGCACCGGGTGGAACAGTGAACCGAGGCTGCGCGCGACGCGGGTGTCGACGTCGGTCATGCGGTCGATCTCGCGCGCCGCGATGAACTGGCCCAGGCGCTCGTTCAGCTGGTTCATCAGGTAGCGGTTGAACGGGATGCTGCGCTCGATCAACCAGTCGAAGGTGGCCAGCGGCAGGCCGGCGACGACGCTGCGCCGCAAGGCCTCGATGTTGTAGCGGTAGCTTTCGCGCTTGAGCAGGGTGCCCTCGCCGAACCAGGCCCCCGAGGGCACGCCGGTGAACGTGACGGGCGTGCCGAGCGCGCTGTCGTTGCTCATCTTCAGCAGGCCCTCGACGACGCCGAACCACAGCGTGGCCGGGCGGCCGATGCGGCACAGGTACTCGCCGACCTCGGCCTCGGCCACCTGCATGTCGGCAGCCACCCGCTCGGCCTCGACCGCATCGAGCAGCGGCCGCCATGGCACGCGCTGCAACTCCTCGCGACTGGCGCGCCGCACCCTCTGGCGCAGTGATGGCGTGGTGACCGTACCGTTGCGGCTCATACGAACGACATTGACAGCAACCTGACAGGCGGGCCCCGGGAAACCCCCCAAGGTTCGATCGATGAATTGTCGTCATAACGACAACATGGCGTCAAACTTGCGCCTACCATCGCGCTCAAAACGGCACCCGGCGATGCCGACTGGAGACTCACGGTGCAAACCACCTTCCCGCGCCTGTTGCTCGACCATGCCGCCAAGCGTCCTGACGCGCCGGCGTTGCGCGAGAAGGAGTACGGCATCTGGCAGACGCTGAACTGGCGCGACCTGGCGACGATGGTGCGTGCGCTGGCCGGTGGCTTGGCCGCCGCGGGTCTTTCCAGCGGCCAGCATGTCGTGGTGGTCGGCGAGAACCGGCCGCGGCTGTACGCGACGATGCTCGCTGCCCAGGTGCTCGGCGCGATTCCGGTGCCGCTCTACCAGGATGCCGCGGTCACCGAGTTCGTCTTCCCGATCAACAACGCCGAGGTTGCCTTCGCGGTCGTCGAAGACCAGGAACAGGTCGACAAGCTGATCGAAGTCCGGCCCCAGTGTCCGCAACTGGCGCACATCTGGTACGACGATCCACGCGGCCTGCGCAAGTACGACGAGCCGGGGCTCGCAAGCATCGATGCGCTGATCGAAGCCGGCAGGCAATATGACGCCGCGCACCCCGGCTTCTTCGACGCTGCATTGGCCGCCGGCAAGCCCGACGACGTGGCCGCGATGTTCTTCACGTCCGGCACGACCGGTAACCCGAAGGGCGTGGTGCACAGTCACTTCACGCTGCTCGACCGCGCCGCTGCCGGCGCGCGCTTCGACAAGCTGACCGCCAACGAAGAGGTGCTGGCCTACCTGCCACCCGCCTGGATCGGCCAGAACATCTTCAGCTATGCGCAGTGGCTGGCCTGCGGCTACGTCGTCAACTGCCCCGAAAGCGCGAGCACCGCGACGATCGACCTGAAGGAAGTCGGGCCGACCTACTACTTTGCCCCGCCGCGCATCTTCGAAGGCCTGCTGACCAGCGTGACGATCCGCATGGAAGACGCCAGCCGCCTGAAGAAGTGGCTGTACAAGCACTTCATGGCGGTCGCGCAGCGCGTCGGGCCGACGCTGATGAGCGGCAAACCGGTCGGCGTGCTCGACAGGCTGCACTACGCGCTGGGCAACCTGCTGATCTATGGCCCGCTGCGCAACACGCTGGGCTTCTCCCGCGTGCGCGTGGCCTACACCGCGGGCGAGGCGATCGGGCCGGACCTGTTCACCTTCTACCGCGCCATCGGCATCAACCTGAAGCAACTCTACGGCTCGACCGAGACCGCGGTGTTCGTCTGCCTGCAGCCCGACCACGAGGTCAAGGCCGACACGGTGGGCGTGCCGATCGACGGCGTCGAGATCAGGTTCGAAGCCAACGGCGAATTGCTGGTGCGCTCGAGCGGCCTGCTCAAGGGCTACTACAAGAACGCCGCAGCGACCGCCGAGGTGCTGACGCCCGACGGCTGGTACCACACCGGCGATGCCGGCTTCCTCGACGCCGGCGGTCACCTGAAGATCATCGACCGCGCCAAGGACGTCGGCCGCCTGATGGGGGGCGCCAACGACGGTGCGATGTTCGCGCCCAAGTACGTCGAGAACAAGCTCAAGTTCTTCCCGTACATCAAGGAGGCAGTGGCCTTCGGTGACAAGCGCGAGAAGGTCTGCGCCTTCGTCAACATCGATTTCGAGGCCGTGGGCAACTGGGCCGAAAAGCGCAACCTGCCGTACGCCGGCTACGCCGACCTGGCCGCCAAGCCGCAGGTGCTGGAACTGGTTCGCGAGTGCGTCGAGAAGGTCAACGCCGACCTGGCCGCCGACGCGATGCTCGCCGGCAGCCAGATCTGCCGTTTCCTGATCCTGCACAAGGAACTCGATGCCGACGACGGTGAGCTGACGCGCACGCGCAAGGTGCGGCGCGGCTACATCGGCGAGAAATACCAGGTGCTGGTCGATGCGCTGTACGGCGGCAAGACCGAGCAGTTCATCGAGACCGCCGTCAAGTTCGAGGACGGCCGGGCCGGCAGCGTCTCGGCGACGTTGAAGATCGTCGACGTCAAGACCTTCCCGTCGGTGAAGAAGGCCGCCTGACATGACGACGAAGAAGATCGGCGAGGTCATCCTCGACGTCAACAACATCTCGCTGAGCTTCGGTGGCGTGAAGGCCCTCAGCGACATCAGCTTCAACGTCCGCGAGCACGAGATCCGGGCCATCATCGGCCCCAACGGCGCCGGCAAGAGCTCGATGCTCAACTGCATCAATGGCGTGTACCAGCCGCAACAGGGTTCGATCAACTTCCGTGGCCAGACCTTCAGCCAGATGAACTCGCGCCAGGTCGCCGAACTGGGCTTCGCGCGCACCTTCCAGAACCTGGCGCTGTTCAAGGGCATGAACGTCATCGACAACCTGATGTCCGGCCGCAACCTGAAGATGAAGACCAACCTCTTCCAGCAGGCGCTGTACCTCGGCGCCGCGCGGCGCGAGGAGAACGAGCACCGCGCTTTCGTCGAGCACATCATCGACTTCCTCGAGATCCAGGCCTACCGCAAGACGCCGGTCGGCCGCCTGCCCTATGGCCTGCAGAAGCGCGTCGACCTCGGCCGGGCACTGGCGATGGAGCCGCAGGTGCTGCTGCTCGACGAGCCGATGGCCGGCATGAACGTCGAGGAGAAGCAGGACATGTGCCGCTTCGTGCTCGATGTCAACGACGAATTCGGCACCACCATCGTGCTGATCGAGCACGACATGGGCGTGGTGATGGACATCTCCGACCGCGTGGTCGTGCTCGACTACGGCAAGAAGATCGGCGACGGCACCCCGGACGAGGTGCGCAGCAACGAGGACGTCATCAAGGCGTACCTCGGCACCACACACTGAAGGCGACCGACCATGGGACCGTTCCTCGAGACGCTGATCGGCGGCCTGATGACGGGCATGCTGTATTCGCTGGTGGCGCTGGGCTTCGTGCTGATCTTCAAGGCCTCCGGCGTCTTCAACTTCGCGCAGGGCGCGATGGTGCTGTTCGCGGCGCTGACGATGGCCCGCTTCGCGCAGTGGATCCCGCAAGTGGACGGGCCTGTCGGACAAGCTGCTGGTCAACCTGCTGGCCTTCGGCGTGGCGATGGTCGTGATGATCGGCGTGGCCTGGCTGATCGAGCGCCTGGTGCTGGGCAAGCTGGTCAACCAGGAAGGCATCACGCTGCTGATGGCCACGCTGGGCATCACCTACTTCCTCGACGGCTTCGGCCAGACGCTGTTCGGCAGCGACATCTACAAGATCGACGTCGGCCTGCCGAAGGACCCGATCTTCCTGTTCGAGCAGACCTTCCAGGGCGGCGTGCTGGTCAACCAGGAAGACCTCGCCGCCGCGGCGATTGCCGCGCGCGCTGGTCGCGCTGCTGGCGGCCTTCTTCCAGTACACCAGCACCGGCCGCGCGCTGCGCGCGGTGGCCGACGACCACCAGGCCGCGCAGTCGATCGGCATCCCGCTGAGCCGGATCTGGGTCATCGTCTGGAGCGTGGCCGGCTTCGTCGCACTGGTGGCCGGCGTCATCTGGGGCAGCAAGCTCGGCGTGCAGTTCTCGCTGTCGCTGGTGGCGCTGAAGGCGCTGCCGGTGGTGATCCTCGGCGGCCTGACCTCGGTGCCCGGCGCGATCATCGGCGGGCTGATCATCGGCGTCGGCGAGAAGCTCTCCGAGGTCTTCATCGGCCCCTACTTCGGCGGCGGCATCGAGATCTGGTTCGCCTATGTGCTGGCGCTGGCTGTTCCTGCTGGTGCGGCCGCAGGGGCTGTTCGGCGAGAAGATCATCGATCGCGTCTGAGCACACAAGGGAAGACGACATGCTCTACCGCGAAAACGGCCAGTTCAAGACCAGCTACTCGGCCGATCAGCAGATCTTCCCGATCCTGCAAGACCGCATCGCGATGGCGCTGCTGCTCGCCGTCGCTTTCGTCGTCGTGCCGCTGCTCGGCAGCGAATACATGTTTCGCGCCATCTTCATCCCGTTCCTGATCCTTTCGCTGGCCGCGCTGGGGCTGAACATCCTGGTCGGCTACTGCGGGCAGATCTCGCTCGGCACCGGCGCCTTCATGGCGGTCGGCGCCTACGCGGCCTACAACTTCCAGGTCCGCATCGAAGGCATGCCGGTGCTGTTGTCGTTGCTGCTCGGCGGCGTCTGTGCGACGGCCGGTCGGCGTGGTGTTCGGCATCCCGTCGCTGCGCATCAAGGGCCTGTACCTCGCCGTGGCCACGCTGGCGGCGCAGTTCTTCGTCGACTGGGCCTTCCTGCGCATCAAGTGGTTCACCAACGATTCGACCGTCGGGCTCGGTCAGCGTGGCCGACCTCAACGTCTTCGGCCTGCCCGATCGAGACGCCGGTGGCCAAGTACCTGTTCTGCCTGAGCTTCCTGGCGGTGTTCGGGCTGCTGGCCAAGAACCTGGTGCGCAGCCACATCGGCCGCGAGTGGATGGCGATCCGCGACATGGACGTGGCCGCCGCCGTGATCGGCATCCGCCCGGTCTACGCCAAGCTGACGGCGTTCGCGGTCAGCTCCTTCATCGTCGGCGTCGCCGGCGCGCTGTGGGGCTTCGTCTACCTCGGCTCCTGGGAGCCGGCGGCGTTCTCGATCGACCGCTCGTTCCAGTTGCTGTTCATGGTCATCATCGGCGGCCTGGGCTCGATCATGGGCAGCTTCTTCGGCGCCGCCTTCATCGTGCTGCTGCCGATCCTGCTCGACCAGTTGCTGCCGGCGCTGGGCGCGCTGGTCGGCCTGACCTTCGACACCGCGATCGTCTCGCACGTCGTGTTCATGATTTTCGGCGCGCTGATCGTCTTCTTCCTGATCGCCGAGCCGCACGGCCTGGCCCGCCTGTGGGCCGTCGGCCAAGGAAAAGCTGCGGCTCTGGCCGTTCCCGCACTGAGTCGTCCCCATCGCACTGACGAGCGCTCGTTTTCTTCACACCTCTGGAGGCAGACATGAAATTGAAGTCCCTGGTCCTGACCACCGCCGCGCTCGGCGGCTGCCTTGAGCACTTTGCTCACCGCTCCCGCCGCCTACGCGCAGGCCAAGGAGCAGTTCTTCCCGCTGCTGCCCTACCGCACCGGCGCCTACGCGCCCAACGGCACGCCCTGGGCCAACGGCTATGCCGACTACCTGAAGCTGGTCAATGCCCGGAGGGCGGCATCAACGGCGTGAAGATCATCTTACGAGGAATGCGAAACGGGCTACGCCACCGACAAGGGCGTCGAGTGCTACGAGCGCCTGAAGGGCAAGCACGGCGGCGCCACGCTGTTCCAGCCGCTGTCCACCGGCATCACCTTCGCGCTGACCGACAAGGCGCCGGTCGACAAGATCCCGCTGATCACCGCCGGCTACGGCCGCAGCGAGAGTCGCAGGACGGCGGCGTGTTCAAGTGGAACTTCCCGCTCGCTCGGCACCTACTGGGTCGGCGCCGACGTGCTGATCCAGCACATCGGCAAGAAGGAAGGCGGCCTGGACAAGCTCAAGGGCAAGAAGATCGCGCTGGTCTACCACGACAGCCCGTACGGCAAGGAGCCGATCCCGCTGCTGCAGGAGCGAGCCAAGGTGCACGGCTTCGAACTGCAGCTGCTGCCGGTGACCGCGCCGGGCGTCGAGCAGAAGTCGACCTGGCTGCAGATCCGCCAGAGCCGGCCCGACTACGTGCTGCTGTGGGGCTGGGGCGTGATGAACTCCACCGCGCTGAAGGAGGCCGTGGCCACCGGCTACCCGCGCGAGAAGATGTACGGCGTGTGGTGGTCCGGCTGCCGAGCCCGATGTCAAGGACGTCGGCGAAGGCGCCAAGGGCTACAACGCGCTGGCGATGCAGCACGGCGCCGACCCGGACGCCAAGGTCGTCCAAGGACATCCTCGAAGCTACGTGCACGGCAAGGGCCAGGGCACGCGGCCCGAAGGAGGAAGTCGGCTCGGTGCTGTACATGCGCGGCGCGATCATCGCGATGCTCGGCGTCGAGGGCGTGCGGCGCGCGCAGGAGCGCTTCGGCAAGGGCAAGGTGATGACCGGCGAGCAGGCGCGCTGGGGCCTGGAGAACCTTGCGCTCGACCAGAAGAAGCTCGAAGCGCTCGGCTTTGCCGGCGTGATGCGCCCGGTGTCAGCACCACGTGCGCCGACCACATGGGCGCGACCTGGGCCCGCATCCACACCTGGGACGGCGCGAAGTGGGGCTTCACGTCCGACTGGTACCAGGCCGACGAGCAGATCATCAAGCCGATGGTCAAGGCTGCGGCGGCCAAGTACGCGAGCGGAGAAGAAGCTCACGCGCGCGCACGCCGGAGGACTGCCAGATGCTGAGCGGCACGGCCGTTCAGGGCGGGCCACGCCGTGCCGCTGCGCGGCGGGCCGCCGCTGACGGCCCCCCGCTGCCGAAGCCAAGGGCCGACACCATGAGCAACATCCTTCTCGAACGTCAACGGCATCGAGGTCATCTACAACCACGTCATCCTGGTCTTGAAGGGGGTGTCGTTGCAGGTGCCCGAGGGCGGCGTCGTGGCCTTGCTCGGCGGCAACGGCGCGGGCAAGACGACCACGCTGCGCGCCGTCTCGAACCTGCTCGCCGGCGAGCGCGGCGAGGTCACCAAGGGCTCGATCGAGTTGCGCGGCGAGCGCATCGAGAAGCTGACGACTTCGGACATGGTCGATCGCGGCGTGATCCAGGTGATGGAAGGCCGCCACTGCTTCGCGCACCTGTCGATCGAGGACAACCTGATGACCGGCGCCTACACGCGCAAGGACGGCAAGGCCGCGGTCGCGCAGACGCTGGAGAAGGTCTACACCTACTTCCCGCGCCTGAAGACGCGCCGCACGTCGCAGGCGGCCTACACCTCGGGCGGCGAGCAGCAGATGTGCGCCATCGGCCGCGCACTGATGGCCAACCCGAAGATGGTGCTGCTCGACGAGCCGAGCATGGGCCTGGCGCCGCAGATCGTCGAAGAGGTGTTCGAGATCGTCAAGGACCTGAACCAGCGCGAGAAGGTCACCTTCCTGTTGGCCGAGCAGAACACCAACATGGCGCTGCGCTACTCCGACTACGGCTACATCCTCGAGAACGGCCGCGTCGTGATGGACGGCCAGGCCAAGGCGCTGCGCGAGAACGAGGACGTGAAGGAGTTCTACCTCGGCATGGGGGGCGGCGACCGCAGGAGCTTCAAGGACATCAAGAGCTACCGGCGGCGCAAGAGGTGGTTGTCGTGAGCGGTTCGGACGACTTCGGCTTCGCGCCGCCGCCGTTCCGGCCCGAGGACGCGCTGGTGAGCTTGAAGCGCCAGTTGCGCGACCTGAAGCTGGCCGAGCGCGGCAATGCCTTCGAGCAACGCGGCAAGCGCGTGGTCGAACTCGCGATCGATGGCACGGCGATCCAGGTCAGGCTCGCGCGCCGTCTCGCGCTCACGCCCGAGTGGGATCGCGTCGCGCTGAAGTCCGCCACCGACCAGCGCAAGCTCGTCGACGAGGTGAAGAAACGCCTGGCGCGCTGGGAGCATGACGAATGAGCCATGACCACTATGACGCGCTGGAAACGCGCGACCCCGCAGCCCGCGAGGCCGCGCTGATGGCTGCGCTGCCGGCGCAGATTGCCCATGCACAGCGCGATGCCCAGGCCGTTGGCGCGTTGCTGGCCGGCGTCGATGCCGCCGCGATCACCAGCCGGGCCGCGCTGGCGACGCTGCCGGTGTTGCGCAAGCACGAACTGCTCGAGCGGCAGAAGGCCGGGCGCGCGAACCGTGAACGAGGCGATCCGTTCGGCGGCTTCTCGCCCATCGGCTGGCGTGCGCAGGGCGCGGCTCGCCGTGCGCAGCGCGTCTACCAGTCGCCCGGCCCGATCTATGAACCCGAAGGCACGGCCAGCGACTACTGGCGCCTGGCGCGCGCGATGCACGCCGCCGGCCTGCGCGCCGGCGACCTGGCACACAACTGCTTTTCCTACCACCTGACGCCGGGCGGGCTGATGATGGAGTCGGGTGCACTGGCGCTCGGCTGCAGCGTGTTCCCGGGGGGCGTCGGCAATACCGAGTTGCAGTTGCAAGCGATCGCCGACCTGCGCCCGCAGGCCTACATCGGCACGCCGAGCTTCCTGAAGATCCTGGTCGAGAAGGCCGCCGAGAGCGGCGTGGCGATCGATTCGATCAGCAAGGCCCTGCTCGGCGGCGAGGCCTTTCCGCCATCGCTGCGCGACTGGCTCATCGAGCGCGGCATCCACGCCTACCAGTGCTATGCCACGGCCGACGTCGGCCTGATCGCCTACGAGACCGCCGCGCGCGAAGGCTTGGTGCTCGACGAGGGCGTGATCGTCGAGATCGTGCGCCCGGGCAGCGGTGATCCGGTGGCCGACGGCGAGGTCGGCGAGGTCGTCGTGACCGCGCTGAACCCCGATTACCCGCTGATCCGCTTCGGTACCGGCGACCTGTCGGCGGTGCTGCCCGGCCGCTGCCCGACCGGCCGCACCAACACCCGCATCAAGGGCTGGCTCGGCCGCGCCGACCAGACCGCCAAGGTGCGCGGCATGTTCGTGCATGCCAGCCAGGTCACCGAAGTCCTGAAACGCCACCCCGAGATCGGCCGTGCACGGCTGGTGGTCGAAGGCGAGATGGCCAACGACCGCATGACGCTGCATGCCGAACTGGCCCAGGCCGCGGCCGAGGGGCTGGCCGACCGGGTGGCGCAGACCCTGCGCGATGTCACCAAGCTGCGCGGCGAAGTCGTGTGGGCCCGGCCGGGGATGCTGCCCAACGACGGCAAGGTGATCGAGGACGCGCGCAAGTACGAGTGACGCCAGCCCGCAGCGGGGGCTGTCAGTTCGAGCCGGCGAGGTGGTCGGCCAGCACCCGCGCCAGCGGTCGGGCCTCGCGCCCGGCGCCATCGGCGATCTGATGCCGGCAACTCGTGCCATCGGCGACGATCAGCGCGTCGGGCGCCGCACGCACCGCGGGCAGCAAGCTGAGTTCGGCCATCTGCATCGATACCGCGTGATGCGCGGCCTCGTAGCCGAAGCTGCCGGCCATGCCGCAACACGAACTCTCGATCAGCGCCGGTTGCGCATGCTACAAGTAGCGCTGGGCGACGCGCAAGCGCAGCGCAAATCGGGCGGCCGGGCGCGTTCCCGTTTACACTGCGGCCCGCACTGCAAGGGTGGGGATGAAGACCAGCTCCGACACAAAGCGACGGACGCGTGCAGTTGCGCGCGAAAAGCCGAAGGTCACGCTGGAAATGGTGGCGCAGGCCGCCGGCGTGTCGCCGAGCACGGTGTCGCGCATCCTCAACGGCACCGCCGTGGTCAGCGAGGACAAGCGCAAGGCCATCGACGACGCGATCGCCGCGCCTGGGCTTCGTGCCCAACCCGGTGGCGCGCGGCCTGGCCGGCGGGCGCACGCTGAGCATCGGCGTGGTCACGCAGGCGATCGACAGCCCGTTCTACGGCGTCGGCGCTGCGCGGCATCGAGGACGAACTCGACAGGCCGGCTACAGCCCGCTGTTCGTCAGCGGCCACTGGAACGCCGCGCGAAGAGGCGCGCTGCATCGACGTGCTGCGCTCGCGGCGCGTCGACGGCATCATCGTGCTCACCGGGCGCCTCAGCGACCAGGCGCTGCGCAGCCTGAGCCAAGGCGCTGCCGGTCGTCGTGACCGGCCGCGCGCTGAAGGCGCCGGGCCTGTTCGCGCTCGACTTCGACAATTTCGAGGGCGGCCGGCTGGCCACCCAGCACCTGCTGGAGCTGGGCCATCGGCGCATTGCCTTCATCGCCGGCGACGCCGAGCACCCGGACGCCAACGAACGCCAGCGCGGCTACCGCGCGGCGCTCGAAGCGGCCGGCATCGCCTTCGATCCGGCGCTGGTGATGCCGGGCAGTTCATGAGGAGAGCGGCCTGCGGCGGTCGAGCGCCTGCTCGACAGCCGCGCGGCCCTTCACGCGCCATCTTTGCCGCCAACGACCAGATGGCCTTCGGCGCGGCCCTGGCGCTGCACCGCGCGGTCGCTGCGCGTGCCCGATGACGTGTCGCTGGTCGGCTTCGACGACCTGCCGGCCGCGCTGTATGCGATCCCGCCGCTGACGCACCGTGCACCAGCCGGCGCACGAAATCGGCCGCCTGGCGGCCGCGGCGATGTTGCAGCTGCTGGCCGGCGAGAGCCCGCGCGTCAGGTGCCGGCGCCGCGCCTCGTTGTCCGCGAGTCCAGCCGCGCCGCCGGGCCGGGCGGTCGAGCCCGCGCGGCGACCGCGCCGAGCCGCGCGGACCCCCCGCGACTTACCCTCGATTGACACGATCGCGGAGCGCCCTATAATTCTGAAAGCGCTTTCGGTCGCCGATCTGAACCGCGCGGTCGCGAACGGAGGGTGTAGAGATCGCGAGCGAAGGGCGCGGGTCGATGCGGTTGTGGCGCAGGGCTGGGTGCCGGCCTGTGCCTGCTCGAGCGCGACGCGCGCAGGCCCAGCAGATCCTGACCGTGCGGCCTTTCCGGCCGTTGACGAGATCGTCGCGTCGGCGATTCCGCAGTGGAAGCGGCTGCACCCCGACGTCGAGATCAAGGTCATCAGCCGCCAGTTCAGCGACCATCACACGGCGATGACGACGGCGCTGTCGACCTCGTTCTACCTGCCCGACGTGATGGCACTCGAGGTTGGCTATGTCGGCCGCTTCGCCCAGGGCGGCGGGCTCGAGGACTTGCGCAAGCGCCCTACGACATCGAGCAGTTCCAGTCGCGTTAGGTGCCCTACGCCTTCCAGCAGGCCACCAGCCGAAAAGGCGCAGTCGTCGCCGCACCCACCGACATCGGTCCCGGCACCCTGCTCTACCGCGCCGACGTGCTGGCCAAGGCCGGCGTCAGCGAAGCCGAGCTGACGCGGTCCTGGGACAGCTACGTGGCCTCCGGCGCGAAGATCAAGGCCGCGACCGGCGCCTACCTGATGGCCCATGCGCGCGACATGAAGGACATCGTGATCCGCACCGGCATTCAGCCCGGCGAGGGCCTGTACTTCGACAACCAGTCGAACGTGCTGGTGACCTCACCGCGCTTCGTGCGCGCGTTCGAGCTGGCGCGCAAGGTGCGCCAGCAGAAGCTCGACGCCAAGGTCGGCGCCTGGTCGAACGAATGGTCCGAGGGTTCAAGCGCGGCACGATCGCCACCCAGATGACCGGCGCCTGGCTGGCCGGCCACCTGAGCAACTGGCTGGCGCCCGACACCAGGGGCCAGTGGCGCGCCGCGCAATTGCCCGAAGGCGCATTCGCTGCCTATGGCGGCACTTTCTTTGCCATTCCCCGCGGCGCGCCGGCCGCAAACAAGTTGCTGGCCTGGGAGTTCATCCAGACTGATGACGCTCAATCGCGATGTGCAGCTCAGCGCCTTCAAGTCGCAGGACGCATTCCCAGCCTTGCTGGAAACCTACGACGACCCGTTTTTCGAGCTTCCGATCGAGTTCCTCGGCGGCGAAAGGGCACGCCTGGATGGCGCACCGCCGCAAGCGCATCGCAGCGGTCGACGTGCACAAGCAGGACGCATTCGCCGAGCGAGGTGATCGACACCGAACTCGACAAGGTGCTCGACCGCGGCGAGGACATCAAGACCGCGCTGGCCGACGCCGAACGGCTGCTCAAGCAACGCGCCGGTTCGCTGAGCGACACACCATGAAACTGCCCAACGCCCTGCGCTGCGCCGACCCTGGCTCCCTACGTCTTCCTCAGTCCGTTCGTGATCCTGTTTGCCGTGTTCGGCGTGTTCCCGCTGGCGTTCTCGCTCTACCTGGCCTTCCAGTCCTGGGAG
>CAWAOQ010000017.1:0-183279 GCA_963783785.1 uncultured beta proteobacterium
GGGCGCGCTGCTCTGCTGGCCAGTGTCTCGCTGGCCTTCGACTGGGCCGACACGCAGGCTGCGCATGCCGATCAGGGCGGGCTGTTCGACTTCGCCGATTCGCACGCGGCGAGCACGCAGGAGCCGGCGCTGGTGGCCGTCGAGCCCTGGAGCATCAAGGAGCGCCTGACGCTGGAGAAGACCGCGCTCGGCTTCTACCTGTCGGGCCACCTGTTCGAGCAGAGTGCTGACGAAGTGCGGCAATTCGCCAAGCGCCGCATTGCCGACCTGGTCGACACACGCGAGCCGCAATTGCTGGCCGGCATCGTTGGCGACCTGCGCGTGGTCAATGGCCAGCGCGGCCGGATGGCGATCTTCAAGCTCGACGATGGCAGCGAGTACATCGAGGCGGTGGCCAACGAGGAACTGCTCGAGGCCAACCGCGAACGGCTGCGCGATGACGAACTGGTGATCGTGCAGGGCAAGCTGCAGCCCGATCGTTTCAGCGGCGGGCTGCGCCTGAACGTCAATCAAGTGTGGGATCTGCCGGCAGCGCGCGCGCGCTTCGGCAAGTACCTGGCCGTGGCAGTCAACGGCAAGCCGCCGCCGGTGGCCGACGTGATCCGCACCTGGCCCGCGAAGAGGCTCGCCACCGACCGCGGCGAACTGCAGCAGGGTCTGGCGATCCGCCTGCAGTTGCAGCGCGAGGCCGCCGAGGCCGAGCTCGACCTCGGCGATGCCGCGCGCTTCTGGCCCAGCGACGAAGCGCTGGCGCGCTGGAAGACACTGGCCCACGAAGGCCGCGCGGCCGTCGTGTACGAGTAGGGCCGTGGAGCGGTGCCCGTCACGATGATCGCCTCGGGGTGGGCTCGTTCGGAGCCCGCTCGTGGGCCAGGGTTCTGGGTCGCCTGGGGTAAGCTCGACATCCCGACGCGGTGGACCACGGAGTCCGGCCGGTTGTGGACGACAAAGATGGCCACACCGATCCACATCCTGCGCTCGCCTCTGCGGGCGAGCGGCGCGACCGCCACATGAGCCGCGCTGCGGACGCCCTGCAATTCGACAGTCAGACCCCGTGGGGCACCTATGCCCCGGGCGCGTGGCATGGGTTGCTTCTGCGCACCGGTCACTCCCTCGGCCCTGGCCTGCGGCGACTGGTGCCGGCACTGCGCCGACCGATCAAGTACGGCGTGCACCATGCAGTCGATGTCACGATCTGGGGCATGCGCCTGCGACTGCTGCCGCGCGGCAACATGGCGGAAACCAAGCTGCTGTTTGCGCCGCAGCTGTTCGACCGCGAGGAACTCGAGTTGCTCGAGCGCGAGCTGCAGCCGGGGGCGACCTTCGTCGACATCGGCGCCAATGTCGGTGCGTACACCTACTGGGCGCACCGATGCCTGCAGGGCCGCGGGCGGATCGTTGCCGTCGAACCCGACCCCGAGATGCGGCGCCGGCTCGAATTCAACCTGCGTACCAACGGCGTCAACGAGGTCGACGTCTGCCCGGTGGCGCTCAGCGACGCGCCAGGATTCGGCGAACTGCTGGTCAACCCGGCGCAGCGCGGCCAGAACACGCTGGTGCAAGGCCAGGCGCAGAGCGCCGGTGGCCAGCGTATCGTGCAGCGGGTCGAACTCGACACGCTGGTGCATGTGCTGCAGTCGCGCGGCATCGACAAGATCGATGCACTGAAGATCGACATCGAAGGCCACGAGCCGCCGGTGCTGCGGCACTTCTTCGAGCACGCGCCGCAGTCGCTCTGGCCGCGCCTGGCCATCATCGAATACATGCCCGAGACCGTGGGCACGATCGAGTCGTTGTTCGCTGTGCACGGCTACCGGCGGGGTCCGCAAACCCGGTTGAACCTCACTTTTGTGCGCTGACCGCACCGTAGCGCTCACTCGGAATGGATGGCAGATGAAGCAGGTCGTGTGCGTGAAGTGGGGTGCCAAGTACGGCCCCGAGTATGTGAACCGGCTCTATGCAATGGTTGCGCGCCACCTGCAGCCGCCGTTCCGTTTCGTCTGCCTGGCCGACACGCCCGCGGGCCTGCGTCCCGAGGTGGAGTTCTTCGAACTGCCCGAGCTCGGCTGCGCGCACCCGGTAGGCACGATGGGCAAGTGGCGCAAGCAGGTGCTATGGGCGCGCGAGGTGCCCGGGCTGACCGGTGTCGCGCTGTTCATCGACCTCGACTCGGTGATCGTCAGTCCGCTGGACGACTACTTCACCTATGGCGAGCCGGGCGACGTGATTCTGGCGCGCAACTGGGCGCGGCCGCTCAAGCGGCTGGGTCAGACTTCGGTGTTCCGCTATCCGGTGGGTGCCAATCCGCACATCCTGGACGACTTCCGCGCCGACCCGCAGGGCATCGCCGACAAGTACCAGTTCGAGCAGCACTACGTCACCGCATCCGTGAAGGGTGGCATCAAGTTCTGGCCCGAGGCATGGACACGGCACTTCCGCCTCCACTGCCTGCCGCCTTTTCCGCTGCGCTACTTCATGACTGCGCGCCTGCCGGCCGACACGCGCATCGTCACCTTTCCTGGGGGCCCCAATCCCGACGACGTGCAGGCGGGGCGCTGGAACAAGCGCGTGCCGCCGCATCGCTCGCGCTGGGATCATCTGCGCGCGACCTTCGGCGGGCAACGCGTCGACCCCAAGCTGTGGCGGCACCTGACGCGCTACGTGCTGCCGGTGCCCTGGATCGACGAGCACTGGCGCGAGTAGACATGCCGCGCGCCCTGGGGCGGGCGGGTTGCTAGGCCACCGGTGTGCGCCCGATGACGCGGTCGAGCCAGGCAAGCACATCGCGTTGCCTGCGCTCATCGGCTTCGTCCAGGCTCTGGATGCAGGTGAAGATCTTCGTCGGTTGCGCCTCGGCGGCTCGCAGCCGGCGCAGGGCGTCACGCTGCGAGGCGGGCTTGACGTAGACGAGGCGATCGTCCGGCGCCGTGATGGCGGTGCCCGACTGCAATTCCAGGTGGTTGGCCAGCGAGGTGGGCGTGAACTGGGCCGGATCGCGCAGCCGGAAGCCGATATTGCGCTCCATCACGTCGGGGTGCGCGGCGAAGTAGCGCTCGAAGGTCGAGCGCCGCAGCGGATGCGGGTTGTGGCCGACCGCGAAGAAGCGATCGGCAAAACCGACGGTGCGCGCGGCCAGCGCCTGGGCGTCGAGCGCTCCCGGACGCACCGCGCCGGGTCGGGGGGGGCGCATCTGCCGCCACCAGGTGCGCAGCCGGCGGGTCCAGCGCGTTTCGGGCATCGGTACAAAACGTCCTCGCAGCAGCGGTTTGCCGTCGACGAAGAATGCCTCGGGGCCGACCGGTTTGATCAGCATGACGTCGTCGTTGAAGTGCACGAAATGCTCGGCCAGGCCGGGAACGCGGTGGACCATGGTCTCGATCGAGCGGCTGCAGAACGTCGGCAGGTGGCGCTCTTGTCCGGCGAAGATGTCGCGGTGGTCGACAAGCACGAGGCGCTCGCGCCAGGCGGCGGGCCAAGCCTTGGCGGCATCGAGCACCGCCGGGCGCTGGGCATCGGTGACGATGTGGACGCGACGGAAGAAGGGCGCGAAACGCAACAGCGAGACCACGCAGTAGTCGATCTCCCCGACCGAGCCGAATCGCGTTGGGGCCGCCGAGACCGGGCGGTGGCCGAGCGAGGTCAGGTAGCGGTCGAGCTTGGCGCGATGCGCCGGGTCGTTGCCGTCGACCCAGATCACGACGGCGTCGATCTCGGCGTCCTCACTCACGCCAGTGCTCTGCGATCCAGGGCGCCGGCAACGGTCTGCGCCACGGGTGCGTCGAGCGCCCCTCGATCGCGTCGGGCGGGTTGATCACGCCGTGGAAGATGAGGATCCGCGCGCCTTTCGGCATCGCGGGCGCGCGCAGGTAGTTCAGCGGCCATCGCGGTATGCAGTGGTACTTCCAGCTCGCGCACCACTCCGCAGGCCAATACGACAGCTTGCCCTGCTGGTGCAGGACCTCCGAAAGCCAGGCCTGCTCGTTGCGCAGCCGCTTGCGAATGCGCTCGTGCTCGACACGAAAGCGCTCCAGCACCTCGGGATGCGCGCCCAGCTCGAAGCGATAGACCGACGAGTTGCCGGTGACGCGCCACGGGCGCTTCCAGTCGTGGATGATGAGAAAGTCGCCCGGCTGCTCGAAGAAGGGCGTGATGTCGTCGACGATCACGACGTCGAGGTCGAGGAACAGCGCGGTGCCCGTCAAGCCGTGCAGGTCGGCCGCGAAGGTGGTCAGCTTGGTCCAGCCCCGCTCGGGGATGCCCTCTGGCAGCGCCAGGTCGGGGATCGGCAGGCACTGCACCTCGCGCCGGATGCCATCGCTGCGATCGGTCAGGCAGACGAAACGGAAGTCGCCGCGCAGATGCCGCCGCACCATGCCGTAGAGCCGGTTCACGTACTCGGGGCCGTACTTGGTGCCCCACTTCATGCACAGGATCACGCGCGAGGCACTCACATGTCCTCCAGGCGCTGCGGCGGGTAGCTGTCCCAGCTGAGGCAGCCGGGGCACTGCCAGAAGTGGCGTTGGGCCTCGAAGCCACAGGCGGCGCAGCGATAGCGATGCAGCGGCTTCGCCGCTCGCTCGACAGTGGCGACCAGGCTGTTCTGCAGATCGCCATCCGGCATGTCGCGCAACACCGCGGCTGCGGCTGACAGCGTGGGTTGCCGCGCCAGGTGTTCGGCATGGCGCTGGCGCACACGCGCGGCGTCTGCGTCGAGCATGTCGATGGCCTGAAGCAGGTCGAGCGAAGGCTGTTGAACGTAGAGCGCCTGCAGCGTCGCCAGGACTTCATCGGCCAGGCCGGCGGCTTGGGCACTGGCGGCATGCTCGGCCGCAATCAGCACGAAGGTGTCCGGATGGCGCCGGCGCAACTCGTTCCAGGTGGCCACTGCCTCGGCGTGGCGCCCGGCACGGATCAGGTGCTGACCGGCCTGCACCCACGGCCGTGGCGAAGTCGGCGCGGCCTCGCGGGCTCGAGCCAGCGCGGCCTCGGCCTCGACGGCGTCGCCGCGTTCATCGGCTTCGAGGGCCAATTCGCACCAGTGGTGCGCGATGCGCGACGCGAACGAGCCGGCGCCGGCTTTCTCCAGCCGCGCGGCGTCATCGGCCGCGGCGCGCCAGTCGCGCGAGCGCTCGTGCAATTGCAGCAGCGCCAGCCGCGCTTCGGTGTCGAACGGCGTGCCTTCGAGCGCACGGTAGGCCTCTTCGGCACGGTCGAACAGGCCGGCCCTCAGGTAATCCTGTGCCAATGCATGCTGCGCGCGCTCGCGCTCGGCGGCCGACAGGTCGGCGCGCTGCATCAGGTGCTGGTGCACGCGCACCGCCCGTTCGAACTCGCCGCGGCGGCGGAACAGGTTGCCAAGCGCGAAATGCAGTTCGGTGGTGTCGGGATCGTTCTGCACCGCCTCGATGAAGGCGTCGATGGCCTTGTCCTGTTGCTCGTTGAGCAGCAGGTTCAGGCCCTTGAAGTAGGCCTTGGGCGAACTGCGCTGCTCACGCTTCCACTGTCGCAGGTCGATGCGCGATCCGATCCAGCCGAGTGCAAACGCGATCGGCAGGGCCAGCAGCAGCCATTGCAGGTCGAAATCCATGCGGGCTACAGCCCCTCGCGCGGCGGCAGCGCGGCCTCGGCGCCGAAGCTCGACGGCACCTGGGTCGACGGCGCCGTGCTGGTCTGCGCGGTGGTCGTCGGCGCGGCCAGCCGTGCCACGCGGCGCTGCCGCCACCAGCTCGGCACCATCGCCAGCACACCGATGGCGCAGCCGGCAGCGAAGGCGGCGAGCACGACGATGACCAACGGCGCATGCCACTTGAAGCCGAAGAACCAGTTCACATCCACTGGCTCCTGGTTGTTCAGCGCGAAGGCGAAGAGGGCGAAGAAGACGAGGGCCCTGACGAGCCAGGCGAGTGCACGCATTGGCGGACGATTCTACGGGCCGCGAACGGGTTGGCAATGAACGACGCGCCCCGCAGGGCGCGTCGCAAGGCTCAATCGCGGCGCTGCGGCTTCGCCAGGGGATCGTCGGTCACCGGCACGTTGGCGTCGACCGCTTCGCGCAGCGCCTTGCCCGGCTTGAAGTGCGGCACCAGCTTCTCCGGTATGGGGACCTGCTCGCCGCTGCGCGGATTGCGGCCGACCCGCGGCGGCCGGCGGTTGATGGCGAAGCTGCCAAAGCCGCGGATCTCGATGCGGTGCCCGCGCGAGAGGGCGTCGGACATCGCGTCGAGCATGGTCTTGACCGCGAACTCGGTGTCGCGGTGCGTGAGTTGGCTGAATCGCTCAGCCAGCGCAGCCACGAGGTCGGAGCGGGTCATGGGCAGACGAGATGGGTGTTAGCGAGCGCCGCCGCCGTGCCGGGCTGCCCCAGCAAGGCGGCGACCCGACGGGGTGGGGCGCCGCCTGAGGCGCCCCGGGGGCCGTCAGTTGTCCTTCGTATCCATCTTGGCGCGCAGCAGGGCGCCCAGGCTCGTCGTGCCGGCGCTCTCGCGCTCGCTGGACTGGGACAGGCGCTGCATGGCCTCCTGCTGGTCGGCGCTGTCCTTGGCCTTGACCGACAACTGGATCGAACGCGTCTTGCGGTCGACGTTGATGATCATGGCCTCGACTTCGTCGCCTTCCTTCAGCACGTTGCGCGCATCCTCGACGCGGTCGCGGCTGATTTCCGAGGCCCGCAGGTAGCCCGTCACGTCGTCGGTGAGCTGGATCTCGGCGCCACGCGCGTCGACGGTCTTGACCTTGCCCGTCACCAGTGCGCCACGGTCGTTGAGCGTGGTGTAGGTGGCAAACGGATCGCCGTCGAGTTGCTTGATGCCCAGGCTGATGCGCTCGCGCTCGACATCGACGGCCAGCACGATCGCCTCGACCTCCTGGCCCTTCTTGTAGTTGCGCACGGCGGCCTCGCCCGGCTCGTGCCAGGACAGGTCGGACAGGTGCACCAGGCCGTCGATGCCGGCCGACAGGCCGACGAAGACGCCGAAGTCGGTGATCGACTTGACGGGGCCCTTGACGCGGTCGCCGCGCTTGACGGTGGCGCTGAACTCTTCCCACGGGTTGGCCTTGCACTGCTTCATGCCCAGGCTGATGCGGCGCTTGTCTTCGTCGATCTCGAGCACCATGACTTCGACTTCGTCGCCGAGCGCGACGATCTTCGACGGCGACACGTTCTTGTTGGTCCAGTCCATCTCGGAGACGTGCACCAGGCCTTCGATGCCCGGCTCGATCTCGACGAACGCGCCGTAGTCGGCGATGTTGGTGACCTTGCCGAACAGGCGCGTGCTCTGCGGGTAGCGGCGCGAGACGCCGTGCCACGGGTCGTCGCCCAGCTGCTTGATGCCCAGCGAGACGCGGTTCTTCTCGGCGTCGAACTTCAGCACCTTGGCCGTCAGTTCCTGGCCGACCGTGACCACTTCGCTCGGGTGGCGCACGCGGCGCCAGGCCATGTCGGTGATGTGCAGCAGGCCGTCGATGCCGCCGAGGTCGACGAACGCGCCGTACTCGGTGATGTTCTTGACCACGCCGTGGACGATCGCGCCTTCGTGCAGCGTTTCCATCAGCTTGGCGCGCTCTTCGCCCATCGAAGCCTCGACGACGGCGCGGCGCGACAACACGACGTTGTTGCGCTTGCGGTCGAGCTTGATGACCTTGAACTCCATCGTCTTGCCCTCGAACGGGCTCATGTCCTTGACCGGACGCGTGTCGAGCAGCGAGCCGGGCAGGAAGGCGCGGATGCCGTTGACCAGCACGGTCAGGCCGCCCTTGACCTTGCCGTTGACGGTGCCGGTGACGAATTCGCCCGACTCGAGCGAGTTCTCCAGCGACATCCAGGAGGCCAGGCGCTTGGCCTTGTCGCGCGACAGGATGGTGTCGCCGTAGCCGTTCTCGAGCGCGTCGATGGCCACCGAGACGTAGTCGCCGACCTGGACTTCAAGCTCGCCGGTGTCGTTCTTGAACTCTTCGATCGGTACATAGGCCTCGGACTTGAGGCCGGCGTTGACCACCACGAAGCTGTGCTCGATGCGAACGACCTCGGCGGAGATCACTTCGCCGGCGCGCATGTCGCGCTTTTGCAGGCTGGCTTCGAAGAGGGCCGCGAACGAATCGGGGGCCGCGGTGGTGGCGGTTTGGGTTAGGGACATGTAGGGTTTCCTGGCGCCGGCGAAACAGGGGAGGTGGTGTGCCGGCAGTTCTGCCACTCGCGTGGCGGTTGGGTCATCGATCACCGCTTCGGAGCGAAGCGGCGGCCTGGTTGGCTGCTTCCGGTGCTCATCGCACCGGGAACGGCCTGCGTGCTTCCCACGCCTCCAGCACCCATTCGATCGATTGCTCGACGCTGAGCGCGGAGTTGTCGAGCAACAGCGCATCTTCGGCCGGCTTGAGGGGCGCGACGCTGCGCGAACTGTCTCGCGCGTCGCGCGCCTGGAGGTCGGCGCGAAGGTCGGCGATGTTAGCTGAAATTCCTTTTGAAATCAATTGCTTATGGCGCCTTTCCGCGCGTTGGGCGGCGCTCGCTGTGAGGTAGATCTTGAGCGTGGCGTCGGGGAACACCACGGTGCCCATGTCGCGCCCGTCGGCGACCAAGCCGGGCGGGCGACGGAACGACAACTGCAGGCCGTGCAGCGCGCGGCGCACCTCGGGCAGGGCCGAGACCCGCGACGCGGCCAACCCGACCGCCTCGTCGCGCAACGTCTCGGTGACGTCTTCGCCGTCGAGCACGATGCGGCCCGGCTCGAAGCGCAGCGGCAACGCAGCGGCGAGGGCCGCGACGACCGCGGCGTCGGGTGCCGCATCGTCGATGAGGCACCCGCTGCGCTGCGCGGCGAGCGCGGCCACGCGGTACAGCGAGCCCGAGTCGAGCAGGTGGTAGCCGAGTCGCGCTGCGACTGCCGCCGCCAGCGTGCCTTTGCCCGACGCGGTGGGCCCGTCGATGGTGATTACCGGCACGTCTGCCGGCTCGCACCGGGCCAGCGCGAACAGCGTCTCGAAGTAGTCGGGGAAGGTCTTGGCGACGCACTGCGGATCCACGATCCGCACCGGCTGCGGCGGCTGCGCCCCGGCCAGCCGATTGAAAGCGGCCAGCGACGCGCACATCGCCATGCGGTGGTCGTCGTAGGTGTGGATGCTCGCGGCTTGCCAGTGCGCCGGTGGTGCGACCCGAATCCAGTCGCGGCCCTCGGCCACGTTGGCGCCGAGCTTGCGCAGTTCGGCGGCCATGGCGGCGATGCGGTCGGTTTCCTTCACGCGCCAGCTGGCGATGTTGGTCAGCGTCGTCGGACCGTCGGCGTACAGCGCCATCATCGCCAGCGTCATCGCCGCGTCGGGGATATGGTTGCAGTCGAGCGTGAGGGCCCGCAGTGGCCAGGCACCGCGGCGCACCTCCAGCGCGTTGGCCTCGCTGCGCACGTCGGCGCCCATCGCACGGGCAGCTTCGACGAAGCGGATATCGCCCTGGATCGACGCATCACCGACACCCTCGATGCGTACCGGCGCGCCGGTCGCAGCCAGCGCACCGACCGCGATGAAATAGGAAGCTGAAGAGGCGTCGCCCTCGACGTGGATCGCGCCGGGGGAGCGATAGGTACTGCAGGCCGGAATCGTGAAGCGCTGCCAGGCGTCGCGCTGCACGGCAATGCCGAAGCGCGCCAGCAATGCCAGCGTGATATCGACGTAGGGCTTGGAGATCAGCTCGCCCTGCACCTCGACGGTGATCGGCCCCTGCGCCGTGGCCAGCGGCAGCGCCATCAGCAGGGCGGTGAGGAACTGGCTCGAGACGTCGCCGCGCACGCGGATCGGTGCGGCGGTCGCCAATGCGCCGCCAGCATCGCCACTCACCGCCAGCGGCGGGTAGCCGACCGTGCCAAGCTCATCGACACGGCAGCCCAGTTGGCGCAGGGCCGCCACCAGGTCGCCGATCGGCCGCTCGTGCATGCGCGCCACGCCACGCAATTCGAATCGACCGCCCTGCAGCGCGGTGAGCACCGCCAGCGCGGCCGCCAGTGGGCGCATCGCGGTGCCGGCATTGCCCAGGAACAGCGAGGCCTGCTGGACCGCCAGCTGGCCGCCGAGCCCGCGCACGCGCAGCACGCCGGCGTCGCGCTCGACGCCGCAGCCCAGTTGCTGCAGCGCCGTGAGCATCACCCGCGTGTCGTCGGAATCGAGCAGATCGTGGATCGCGGTCGTGCCGGCGGCCAGGCCGGCCAGCAGCAGCACGCGATTCGAGATGCTTTTGGAGCCAGGCAGCACCACCGTGCCGGCGGCGCTGCGAAGGGGGGGCAGGTCGAGGAACGGGATCGCGAACATGCCGCGGTCAATGCGCACCGGGCGTCTTGACGCCGGCGCTCATCTGCCAGCCGGCACGCGCCTCGGACGATTGGCGCAGCAGATCCTCCAGCGCCTCGACATTGCCCGACCGCATCACGTGCTCGAGCGCGTCGAGCGTGTGCCGAAAACGCAGCGACTGCTTGAGGATCTCCTCGCGGTTGGAGACCAGGATGTCGCGCCAGACGGCGGGATCACTGGCAGCGATGCGGGTGAAATCGCGAAAGCCCGGCCCGGCCAGGGCCAGGAAGTCCTGCCCCGCCGGCTGCTTGGCCACCGCACTGAAGTAGGCGAAAGCAAGCAGGTGCGGCAGGTGGCTGACCGCAGCGAAAGCGGCATCGTGGTTCTCGGGTGTCATCTTCAACACCTGGGCGCCGATCGCGCTCCACACGTCGGTGGCCTTTTGCACCAGCTCGGGCTGGGTGCTGGATAGCGGTGTCAGGATCACTTGGCGGCCGCTGTACAGCGTGGCATCGGCGTTGGCGATGCCGGCCACCTCCTTGCCGGCGATCGGATGTGCTGGCACGAAGCTGGGGATGCGTTCCTTCAACACTCGGCGCGCGGCATCCACGACATCGCGCTTGGTCGAGCCGACGTCCATGAACAGCACGCCCGGCTCGACCAGGTGGCGGATCGCCTTGAACGTGGCTTCGGTGGCCGCGACCGGCACGGCGATCAGCACGATGTCGGAGCCGGAGACTGCCAGCAGCGCCGACTCGGCGGCGTCGTCGATGACGCCGAGCTTCTTTGCGCGCTCGGTGGTCGACGGCGACTTGCTGTAGCCGATGACGCGCTTGACCAGCCCGGCGCGCTTCAATGCGAGCGCGAACGAGCCGCCCATCAGGCCACAGCCGATCACACCGAGCTGGTTGAACATCGTCGTGCCTGGGGCTAGTGGGTGTCCAGCGGATACGTGCCCAGCAGCTTGTAGAACGCACACACGCTGCGCAGTTCCTTCAACGCCGTGGCCACATGCGGTTCGTCGGGATGGCCGGCGATGTCGATGTAGAAGTAGTACTCCCACTGGCCCGAACGCGCCGGCCGCGACTCGAAGCGTGTCATCGACACGCCGTGCACCTTCAGCGGCACCAGCATGTCGTGCACCGCGCCCGGCTGGTTGGCCACCGACACCACCAGGCTGGTGCAGTCGTGGCCCGAAGCCCGCGGTAGGGGGTGGCGATCGGCCAGCGTGACGATGGCAAAACGGGTGCGGTTGTGGGGGTCGTCCTGGATCGCCGGCGCCACCACGTGCAAGCCGTACTCGCTGGCTGCGCGCTCGCTGGCGATGCCCGCCAGCGCCGCGTCCAGCGACGCCATCCGCGCGCCTTCGGCGTTGCTGGCGACCGGTCGGCGCTCGACGTTGGGCAGGTGGTTGGACAGCCAGCTGTGGCACTGCGCCAGCGCTTGCGGATGCGCACACACCGCGGTGATGCCGTCGAGCGAGTCCAGCTTCCTGAGCAGGTTGTGGCGCACGAACAGGCTGGTCTCGCCGATGATCGCCAGCGGGGTGGTCAGGAACAGGTCGAGCGAGCGTGCGACCACGCCTTCGGTCGAGTTCTCGACCGGCACGACGCCGAAGTCGGCAGCGCCACCGGCAGTGCTGCGAAACACCTCGTCGATGCTGGCACAGGGTACACGGACGATCGACGAGCCGAAGTAGCCGAGTGCGGCGAGTTCACTGAACGTGCCTGCCGGGCCCAGGTAGGCGACCCGCGTCGGCGTCTCGAGCGCGCGGCACGCGGACATGATCTCGCGCCAGATCGGCGCGATGCTTGCAGTCTGCAACGGCCCGGGATTGACCGCCTTGAGGGCATCGATCACCTGCGCTTCACGTTCGGGCCGGAACACCACCGAACCTTCGTGCTTCTTGATCTCGCCAACTGCCAACGCCAGCTCTGCGCGGCGATTGAGCAGCGCCAGCAGCTCGCGGTCGACGGCGTCGATCTGCGCGCGGAGCGCGCCCAGGTTGCCCTCGGCCCCGGCGCCGCTCATGTCCGGCTGGCGCGAGCCGCTCGGGCCCGCCACTGCGATGACATGACTCGGGTGCACATGGGTCTACTTGCTCGCCGGTCGTGCCGGGGGCTTGGCGGCGGGCTTCGGGTCGGGCCGCGGTGTGCCGCCGCTGCCGCTGGCGGCGGCTGCCGGTGGTGCGCCGAGCGCGCTGCGCACCTTCTGGTCGAGCGCCTGCAACTTCGGCTCGACCAGCGGACGGGCCTCCACCACCAGCTTCTGCATCAAGCTGCTCTGCATCTCGCCGCCGGCTTGCTGGAATTTCCTGTTCACTGGGGACTCGAACCAGGCCACGAGTTGTTTGAGTTCGTCTTCGGTGAATTTCTCCTCGAGCACCACGCCGACGGTCGAGGGCGCGAGCTTGATCGCACGTTCGCGCACCAGCGGGTAAGCCTCGTCGATGTATCTCTTCACGTCGGCCTCGATGCTCTTGCCGATGGCCTCGCGCTTGTCCGCGGGGATCTGTGTCTGCAATACTTCACCGGCCTGCTGCATCATCTGCGCAGCCGGGCGTTCGACCAGGTTGCGCGCGGCCCCTTCCAGCGCGGGTTGTTGCAGTTGCAGCAGCTTCTGCACCAGTTCCTTCTTGGCCGGCGAGGCGGTGTTCTGTGCCTGCGTCAGCGAACTGGCGACGAGCAACAGCGCACACAGAAGACTTCGGGACATCACGTCGGGTTCTCCTCGCCAGCGGGACCGGCATCCATTGCGGGGTCGACATTGGCGTCGTTCGCGTCATTCTCGACGATGCGTTGCAGGCCGCTCAGCGTGGACCCGTCGTCCAGCGCAATCAGCGTGACGCCTTGCGTGGCACGACCGAGTTCACGGATCTCAGACACGCGGGTGCGCACCAGCACGCCGCGGTCGGTGATCAGCATGATTTCGTCCTCGGGCCGCACCAACGTCGCGGCGACGACCTTGCCGTTGCGCTCGCTCTGCTGGATCGCGATCATGCCCTTGGTGCCGCGACCGTGTCGGGTGTATTCGACGATCGACGTGCGCTTGCCGTAGCCGCGCTCGGTGGCGGTCAGCACCGACTGCGTTTCGTCTTCGGCCACCAGCATCGCGATCACGCTCTGGCCGGGCTCGAGCATCATGCCGCGCACGCCTCGCGCAGTGCGGCCCATCGAGCGGACATCGTCTTCGTCGAAGCGCACCGCCTTGCCGCCGTCGGAGAACAGCATCACGTCGTGCTTGCCGTCGGTCAGCGAGGCGCCAATCAGGTAGTCGCCCGGATCGAGGTCGACGGCGATGATGCCGGCCTTGCGCGGATTGCTGAACTCGTCGAGCGAAGTCTTCTTCACCGTGCCCAGCGCGGTGGCCATGAAGATGAAATGGTCGGCCGGGAAGGTGCGGAACTCGCCGGTCAGCGGCAGCACGACAGTGATCTTCTCGTCGCTCTGCAACGGGAACATGTTGACGATCGGCTTGCCGCGCGACGCCCGCCCGCCCTGCGGCACTTCCCAGACCTTCAGCCAGTAGACGCGGCCGCGGTTGGAGAAACACAGGATCCAGTCGTGCGTGTTGGCGATGAAGAGCTGATCGACCCAGTCGTCTTCCTTGGTCTGCGTCGCCTGCTTGCCGCGGCCGCCCCGCCGCTGAGCGCGGTACTCGCCGATCGGCTGGCTCTTGATGTAGCCGGTGTGGCTGAGCGTGACCACCATGTCGGCGGGCGTGATCAGGTCCTCGGTGCCCAGCTCCTGGACGTTGCGCTCGATCACGCTGCGCCGCGCCCCGGCCTTGGTATTGCCGAACTCGGCGCGCAGCGCGGTGAGTTCGTCGGCAATGATCGTCGTCACGCGCTCGGGCTTGGACAGGATGTCGAGCAGGTCGGCGATCTGTGCCATCACCTCCTTGTATTCGCCGACGATCTTGTCCTGCTCGAGCCCGGTCAGGCGCTGCAGGCGCATCTGCAGGATTTCTTGCGCCTGGTCGTCCGACAGCCGGTACAGGCCGTCGGACTGCATGCCGTACTGCGGCGGCAGCCCCTCGGGCCGGTAGGCGGCGCGACCGCCCGCGGTGTCGGCTTCGGCGCGCTGCAGCATCTCGCGCACCAGGGCGCTGTCCCAGCTCTTGGCCATCAGCGCGGCCTTGGCCACCGGCGGCGTCGGGGAGGTCTTGATGGTCTCGATGAACTCGTCGATGTTGGCCAGCGCCACCGCCAAGCCCTCGAGCACGTGGCCGCGTTCGCGCGCCTTCTTCAACTCGAACGCCGTTCGCCGCGTGACCACCTCGCGACGGTGCTCGAGGAAGATCTCGAGCAACTGCTTGAGGTTGCACAACTTCGGCTGGCCGTCGATCAGCGCCACCATGTTGATGCCGAAGGTGTCCTGCAGTTGCGTCTGCTTGTACAGGTTGTTCAGCACGACCTCGGGCACTTCGCCGCGCTTCAATTCGATCACCACGCGCATGCCGGACTTGTCGCTCTCGTCCTGGATATGGCTGATGCCTTCGATCTTCTTCTCGTGGACGAGCTCGGCAATGCGCTCGAGCAGCGTCTTCTTGTTCACCTGGTAAGGGATCTCGTCGACGATGATCGACTGGCGCGCGCCCTTGTCGATGTCCTCGAAGTGGCACTTGGCGCGCATCACCACCTTGCCCCGGCCGGTGCGGTAGCCCTCGCGCACGCCGTTGACCCCGTAGATGATCCCGGCGGTGGGGAAATCCGGTGCCGGGATGATCTCCATCAATTCTTCGATCGTCGCCTCGTGGTTCTTCAGCAGGTGAAGGCAGGCGTCGACCACCTCGTTCAGGTTGTGCGGCGGGATGTTGGTGGCCATGCCCACCGCGATGCCGGCCGAACCGTTGACCAGCAGATTCGGCAGCCGGCTCGGCAGCACCAGCGGCTCTTTCTCCGAGCCGTCGTAGTTGGGCCCGAAATCGACGGTTTCCTTGTCGATGTCGGCCAGCATCTCGTGCGCGATCTTCGACAGCCGGATCTCCGTGTAGCGCATCGCCGCGGCGTTGTCGCCGTCGACCGACCCGAAATTGCCCTGGCCGTCGACCAACATGTGGCGCAGCGAGAAGTCCTGCGCCATGCGAACGATCGTGTCGTAGACAGCGGTGTCGCCGTGCGGGTGGTACTTGCCGATCACGTCGCCGACGATACGTGCGGACTTCTTGTAGGGCCGGTTCCAGTCGTTGTTCAGCTCGTGCATCGCGAACAGCACGCGCCGATGCACCGGCTTGAGGCCGTCGCGGGCATCAGGCAGGGCGCGGCCGACGATCACGCTCATCGCGTAATCGAGGTACGAGCGCCGCATCTCTTCTTCGAGGCTGACGGCGTGTGTTTCCTTGGCGAAGGAGGTCATGGGGTGCGCAGAAGGGAGGGCGGGCGGGCGCAGGGGCCTGCCGCGAAGGAGTCGGGAATTCTATTCGTCGGCGGCTGTGGCACTCGCGCAACATCGGAGCGACTGGCGCACGCTCTGCGCCGCCAAAATGCAGCCCGCCGAGGAACCTCTGGCACAATGACTCGGTCGGTGGTGAGCGCTCGCCAAACCGGGTGTTTGCCAGGTTATCTCGCTTCCGATTTGGACGTTTCGCAGGCAACTGCGGCTTTCCTTGAGAGGAGAATCAATGAAGAAATTGAACAAGGTGGCGATGCTCTTCGCATCCGCCTTTGTCGCCATCCCGATGGCCGCCAGTGCCCAAACCCCTACCCCTGAGCAGTTCAAGTATGCAAGTGGTGCGGATAACTGGCGCTCGACTGACGGCACCGTCTGGAAGAACGGCACCAACGAGCTTTGCTGGCGTGACGCATCTTGGACGCCGGCCACGGCGCACCCGAACTGCGATGGCGCTGCCAAGCCGCCGCCGCCCCCGCCGCCGGCCCCCGCGGTAGCCCCGCCGCCGCCGCCCCCGCCGCGCACCAGCGCCGCCGCCCCCGCCGCCCCCGCCGCCCGCACCGGTGAGCGAGAAGGTGACCTTCGCGGCTGACGCGTTCTTCGATACCGGCAAGTCGGTGTTGAAGCCCGAAGCCAAGGCCAAGCTCGACGATCTCGTCAGCAAGACCGCCGGCATCAACCTCGAAGTGATCATCGCCGTCGGCCACACCGACAGCGACGGCTCCGACGCTTACAACCAGAAGCTGTCGGTGGCCCGCTCCGAAGCCGTCAAGGCCTACCTGACGGGCAAGGGCATCGAGAAGAACCGCGTGTACACCGAAGGCAAGGGCGAGAAGCAGCCCGTGGCCGACAACAAGACCAAGGAAGGCAAGGCGAAGAACCGCCGTGTCGAGATCGAGGTCGTCGGTACGCGCACCAAGAAGTAATCGGCTCGCCGACTCCTTCGAAGGAAACCCCGCTGCGGCGGGGTTTTCTGTTTGTGGACAGGAATCGCTAGCATCCCGCCATGACAATCAATGCCGATCCCCAGGAACTGTCCAAATTCAGCGAGCTCGCTCACCGCTGGTGGGATCCGACGAGCGAATTCAAGCCGCTGCACCAGATCAATCCGTTGCGGCTCGACTGGATCGAGCGGCTCGCGGGTGCCGACGGGTTGCGCGGCAAGCGTGTGCTCGACATCGGCTGCGGCGGCGGCATCCTTGCCGAGTCGATGGCGCGGCGCGGCGCGGCCCAGGTGGTGGGTGTGGACCTGGCCGTCAAGCCGCTGAAGGTGGCGCAGCTTCATGCGCTCGAAGCTGGCGTTGACAACCTGGACTACCGCGAGATCGCCGCCGAGGCCCTGGCCGCCGAGAGCCCCTCCGCCTTCGACATCGTGACCTGCATGGAGATGCTCGAGCATGTGCCCGATCCGGCTTCGATCGTTCGGGCGTGCGCGACACTGGTCAAGCCGGGCGGGCAGGTGTTCTTCTCGACGATCAACCGCAATCCGAAGTCGTTCCTGTTCGCAATCGTCGGTGCCGAGCATGTGCTGAAACTGCTGCCCAAGGGCACGCACGAATACGCCAAGTTCATCCGGCCGAGCGAACTGGCGCAGTGGTGCCGCGACGCCGGATTGCTCATCGAGCACACCCGGGGCATGGAATACAACCCCTTGACCGGGCGTTACTGGCTGTCGGGCGACACCAGCGTGAATTACCTGTTTGGCTGTCGCCTGCCGGCGCCATGACTGTTGCCGCACCGCTGGTGCTGTTCGATCTCGACGGCACCCTCGTCGACAGCGCGCCGGACCTCGCCGCCGCGGCCAACGCGATGCGCGCGGCGCGGGGGCTGGAGCCACTGCCGTTCGCCGCGTTGCGACCGATGGTGGGTTCCGGTGCGCGTGGCATGGTCGGCATCGCGCTCGGTGTCAGGCCCGATGAGGACGCGTTCGCTGGCGCTGCGCGATGAGTTCCTGCAGCGCTACGCGGCGGGGCTGCTTCAGCGTACCGCGGTGTTCGAGGCCATGGTGCCGGTGCTGGAACGCCTCGACGCCGAGGGCTGGCGTTGGGGCATCGTGACCAACAAGGCCGAGCGCTTCACGCGCCCGCTGGTCGAAGGTTTGGGCCTGCACGGGCGGGCGGCGGTGGTGATCAGCGGCGACACGACGCCGCACAGCAAACCACATCCCGCGCCGCTGCTGGAGGCGGCGCGCCGCACCGGTGTCGCGGCAGCGGCCTGCGTCTATGTCGGCGACGACTTGCGGGACGTCCAGGCAGGTCATGCCGCTGGCATGGTGACGCTGGCTGCGGCCTGGGGCTACCTGGGTGAGGGCGCTCCGATCGAGGCCTGGGGAGCCCACGCCGTGCTGGCCGAACCGGGTGCGCTCTTGCAATGGCTGCAGATGTCCTAAAATACGCGCTCCTGGGGCCGACCTGGTTTCGACGTGGGTACGGATCCGGCGCAGGGCATGCCGAGCACCAGTTCGCTCGTAAATCCACTGGAAACAAAGTAACTGCGAACGATCAAACGTACGCACTCGCCGCTTAAAACCGGTGAGCCTCTCAACGGCAGGCCGATGGGCCGGGTTGAAGGTCGCAAGACCAACGACTGAGAGGTCATTCACATCGGCTGGTGTTGAACCGGGTCACTCGGTTCAAGACGAGATTCAGTGACTGGCTCCGAAAGTAGCGTGCTGCTGCGCGACCGAGGAGTGAGAAACAAATCAGCCAGCTACGCATGTAGAACTGTCCGGTGATGGTTTACGGACGCGGGTTCGATTCCCGCCGGCTCCACCATCTTCTTGTTGCAAGGCCTGTGAAGGCCTTGCGATCACGCTTTCATCTGCAAGGTGCTCGAAATGCGCGCTGCGGCAGCGCGCAATGGCGACAGGCAGCGTTGCAGCATCTGCGCGGGCGGATTGGCCACCGCCTGCGCGCTGAGATTCAGCGCCGCGATGACACGGCCGCTGCGGTCGCTGATCGGTGCAGCCAGTGACACGAGGCCTGCCTCGAGTTCCTGATCGACGAGGCACCAGCCCTGTTCGCGCACGCGTGCGATCTCTGCCATCAGCGCGTCGTGCGTCGGTCAAGGTTCGCGCCGTCATCGCGGGCCGAGCCGCTGCCAGCAGACGCTGGCTGGCCTCATCGGGCGGCAGGCCGGCAAGCAACACGCGGCCCATCGACGTGCAGAAGGCCGGCAGGCGGCTGCCGATGCCCAGCGTGATGCTCATGATGCGGTGAGTCGGCACGCGCAGCACATAGACGATGTCGCTGCCGTCGAGCACGGCGGCAGAACACGATTCCTTGACCTCGGCAACCAGAGCTTCCATGACCGGCTCGGCGAGGTTCCAGAGCGGCAGTGATGACAGGTACGCAAAGCCGAGGTCCAGCGTGCGTGCCGTGAGATGGAACTGGCGGCCTTCGCTGCGCACGTAGCCGAGCCCTTCGAGGGTCAACAGGATGCGACGTGCGCCGGCCCGTGTCAGGCCGGTGCGCGCGGCCACTTCTGACAGCGTCTGGCTTGGCGCGCCGGCACCGAAGCTGCGAATGACCGCCAGGCCGCGCGCGAACGATTGCACATACGTGTCGCTGGGCTTGGGTGCGTCGCTGGGCGGGACGGGCGTGTTCATGGGATGGATGCAGGCGATTATCCGGGGCGAAGCCCGGTCGGTGGCCGCGGCCCGCCCGCCGCATTCGCTACCATCGCTGCCGTTTCCTGAGTGGCCTGCGGAGGACGACGTGATGGCGATGGATGTGGTCGACTACGAGATCAAGGGCGCCGAGATGCAGTTCGTCGAGGTCGAACTCGATCCTGGCGAGGCCGCGGTCGGCGAGGCCGGCAGCATGATGTACATGGACCCCGGCATCGCCATGGATACCGTCTTCGGCGATGGTTCCGGGGGTGGCGGCGGTCTGTTCGGGAAGCTGCTCGGCGCCGGCAAGCGCCTGATCACCGGCGAGTCGCTTTTCACGACGGTCTACACCAACCAGTCGCCGCAGAAGCAGCGTGTGGCGTTCGCCGCGCCGTACCCCGGCAAGATCATGCCGATGGACCTGCGGGTGCTGGGCGGCACGCTGATCTGCCAGAAGGATGCCTTTCTGTGCGCGGCGCGCGGCGTGTCGCTTGGCATCCACTTCCAGCAGAAGCTCGGCGTTGGCTTCTTCGGTGGCGAAGGCTTCATCATGCAGAAGCTCGAGGGCGATGGCCTGGCCTTCGTGCACGCAGGCGGCAGCATCCTCAAGCGCGAACTGCAGGTCGGGCAGACACTGTTTGTCGACACCGGCTGCCTGGTGGCGCTGACACCGGCGGTGGCTTTCGAGATCCAGTACGTCGGCAAGATCAAGACCGCACTGTTCGGCGGCGAAGGCCTGTTCTTCGCCAAGGTCACTGGCCCGGGCACGGTGTGGCTGCAAAGCCTGCCTTTCTCACGCCTGGCCAGCCGCGTGTTCGCAGCCGCGCCACAGCGCGGCGGCTCGCGCGAAGAGGGCTCGGTGCTCGGCGGCTTCGCCGGCGGCGGACTGCTCGGTTCGGTGCTCGGTGGTGATGAAGAGTAGCGTGGCCGGCCAGTGGCGCTGGCTGTGGGTGGCGACGATGCTTGCCGCTCTTGCCGGCCATGCGCTGGCGTCGCCAGCCACGGTCTACCTTGAAGACCTGACCTGGACCGAGCTGCGCGACCGCATTGCAGGTGGCGTCACCACCGTGCTGGTGCCGATCGGCGGTACCGAGCAGAACGGGCCGCACATGACCCTGGGCAAGCACAACGTGCGCGTGAAGCTGCTGGCGGTGCGCATTGCCGAACGCCTGGGCAACACGGTGGTGGCGCCGGTGATGGCCTACGTGCCCGAGGGTGCCATCGAGCCGGCGACGCAGCACATGCGCTACAGCGGCACGATCTCGATACCCGAGGCCACCTTCGAGGCCACGCTCGAAGCTGCCGCACGCAGCCTGCGCAGGCACGGACTGCGCGATGTCGTGTTTCTCGGCGACCATGGGGGCTACCGCGCCAGTCTCGAGCGGGTGGCCGCCAAACTCAATCGTGAGTGGGGCGCTGCGGCGCGCGTGCACTCACTGCCCGAGTACTATCGCGCAGCGCAGGACGACTTTGCGCAGGCACTCGCTGCACGCGGCTTTGCCAAGAACGAGATCGGCCCCCACGCCGGCCTGGCCGATACGGCGCTGACAATGGCACTGGACCCGTCGTCGGTGCGCATGGACATTGCGCTGGCCCGCCCCCGCGATGCGCACGACGGCGTGGCCGGCGATCCGCGACGGGCGACGGCCGAGCTGGGGCGTCCGGGTGTCGAGCACATCGTCGACGTCTCGGTTGCGGCCATCCAGGCCCGCGCACGCAAGCCTTGATGCGTCACGAGCCGCCCCCTGTACAAGAAGTCGTTGGAGTGTTGGTAATGAGCATGAGCAGGTTGCAGGTGGTCGGCGGTGCGATGGCGCTGGTGCTGGCCGGGGGGCTGATCGTCATTGGCGCGCAGCGCAACGCGGCAGCGGCGCAACAGGGCGCTTCGGCGGCGGCCGTGGCCGCGCCGCCCGCTCCAGCCGTCGTCCCGGCTGTGGCCACGGTCGCCGGGATGCCACCGGTGGTCGACGCGCGCAACCTCTACAGCGAGACTGCGGCCGGCAAGGTCAGTCCGGCGCTGGCCGGTGACCTCGAGCGCATCTACGTGCCCAACCTGCGCTCCAACGATGTCTATGTCGTCGACCCGGTGGCGATGAAGGTCGTCGACCGCTTCAAGGTCGGCCTCGGCCCGCAGCACATCGTGCCGTCGTGGGACTTGCGCACGCTGTGGGTCACGAACAATGCCGAGGGCCGCACCGATGGCAGCCTGACGCCGATCGACCCGAAGAGTGGCAAACCAGGTCAGCCGGTGCCGGTCGACGACCCGTACAACATGTACTTCACGCCCGACGGCAAGTCGGCGATCGTGGTGGCCGAAGCCAGGAAGCGCCTGGACTTCCGCGATCCGAAGACGATGGCCTCGCAATACTCGATCGACGTGCCCGACTGCCCGGGTGTCAACCACGCCGACTTTGCGATCGATGGCCGCTTCGCCATCTTCACCTGCGAGTTTTCCGGCACGCTGGTGAAGATCGACCTGGTCGATCGCAAGGTCCTTGGCTACCTGAAGTTGCAGATGCCGGCCACTCGCTTCAAGGAGTCCCGGGATGCGCCGCGGGCGCAGGCCGGCAAGGTCTGGGAGCCCGGCGAGACCGAGCTCTGCACCGTCACCAAGGGCATGCCGCAGGACATCCGCAGCTCGCCCGACGGCAAGCGTTTCTACATTGCCGACATGCATGCCGACGGCGTGCACATCATCGATGGCGCGTCGTTCACGCAGGTCGGCTTCATCGCCACCGGACTGGGCGCGCACGGCCTGTATCCCAGCCGCGACGGCAAGCGCCTGTATGTCGCCAACCGAGGCTCGCACAAGATCCACGCGTCGCGCCTGGGCAATGGGGGTGTCGCGGTGATCGACTTCGCCAGCGAGAAGGTCGTGGCGCGTTGGGGCGTCCCTGGCGGCGGCAGCCCCGACATGGGCAACGTCAGTGCCGATGGCAAGTACCTGTGGCTCGCGGCGCGCTACGACGACGTGATCTACCGCTTCGACACCCACAGTGGCGACGTCGCGCAGGTCAAGGTCGGTGCCGAGCCGCATGGCCTGACGGTGTGGCCGCAGCCGGGTCGCTATTCGCTCGGCCACACTGGCAACCTGCGTTAGGGCCGTGGCGGCAAGGGCATGAATCGACTCCTCGATGCCTTCTGGCGTGCCGCTGCGTACTGCCTGCATCCGCGGGTGATCGTGTTGTCGCTGGCGCCGCTGCTGCTGGCCGGCGGTATGACGCTGGCGCTCGGCTATTTCTTCTGGGAACCGGCCGTGGCCGGCATGCGCGCCACGCTCGAAGGCTGGGCGCTGATCGATGCACTATTGACGTGGCTCGAGGGCCTCGGCGGCAGCGGCCTTCGTGCATTGATCGCACCCCTCGTGATCGTTGCGCTGGCATTGCCGGCGATCGTGGTGCTGTCGCTGCTGCTGGTGGCGCTGTTCATGGCGCCGGCGCTGGTCTCGCTGGTCGCCAAGCGACGCTTTGCCGATCTCGAGGCCAGGCGCGGCGCAGCGCCTGTGGCAGTCGGTGCTGTGGTCGCTGGGCTGCACGCTGCTCGCGTTGCTGGCGCTGGTGCTGAGCATCCCGTTGTGGTTCGTGCCGCCGCTGGTGTTGATCGTGCCGCCGCTGATCTGGGGCTGGCTGACCTACCGCGTGATGGCCTTCGACGTGCTCGCCGAACATGCCAGTGCCGACGAGCGCCGAACGATCCTGCGCGAGCACCGCTGGCCGTTGCTGGCCATCGGCGTGATCACTGGCTACCTCGGCGCTGCACCGACGCTGCTGTGGGCACTCGGGGCGGCGGCACTGATCTTTGCGCCGCTGCTGGTGTTGGTGTCGGTGTGGCTGTACACGCTGGTCTTTGCGTTTGCCGCACTGTGGTTCGCGCATTACGCGCTGGCGGCATTGCAGCAGTTGCGGAGCACGAACCGTCCATTGGCCATTCAACCCATCGAGGCTCTGCCACAACCATGAACTTCGGCCTGATCATCGTCGGCGACGAGATCCTCTCGGGCAAGCGCCAGGACAAGCACCTGCCCAAGGTCATCGAACTGCTGGCCGCGCGCGGCTTGGCGCTGGCCTGGGCGCGCTACGTCGGCGACGATCGGGCCCTGATCACCGAGGCCTTGCGTGACGCGTTCGGCAGTGGCGACGTGGTGTTCTGCTGTGGCGGCATCGGCGCCACCCCCGACGACCACACGCGCCAGTGCGCGGCGGCGGCACTCGGCGTGCCGCTGGCATTGCACCCCGAGGCCGAGGCCCTGATCACCCAACGCATGCGCGACCAGGCGGCCGAGAAGGGCGTTGCCTTCGACCCCGTTGCGCCCGACAACGTCCATCGCCTGAACATGGGCGTGTTCCCGGCGGGCGCAGAGATCATCGCCAATCCGTACAACCGGATCCCCGGTTTCTCGGTCGGCACGGTGCACTTCGTGCCGGGGTTCCCGGTGATGGCGCACCCGATGATCGAGGCGCTGCTCGATGGCCGCTATCGTGCGCTGCATGGATCGTTGCACCAGACCGAGCGCTCGGTGATCGTGTACGGCTCGATGGAAGCCACGCTGACGCCATTGATGGAGACCGTCGAGCGCGACCACGGGGGTGTGCGGGTATTCAGCCTGCCGAGCGTCGACCATCCGGTGCATGGCCGACACATCGAACTGGGCGTCAAGGGCAGCGATCCATCGCTGTCGGCAGCCTATGCCGCGCTGCTGGCCGGCTTGGCTGCACTCGGCGCGAAGACAGGCCCCGAACTGGTGCGCTGACCGCCGAGCCTGCGCCCCGCCGCGGTGCACATTGATGCATCGCAATGGGGCATCGCTTTGGTGCCCCGGCGGTGGCGATGCGCACCGGCTGCGGGCATGCTTTCTGCTACATTGCCCTGCGCTTTTTTGGCGAAGTTGCACGATGCGTTGCAGCCGCCGAGTCTGAGCAATCCCACACCCCCGTTCCAAAAAGCCCCCTGCCAGGAGAGCCCTGATGGCCAGCAAGACCGTTGCCGACGTGATGAAGATGGTGAAGGACAACGAGGTCAAGTTCGTTGACTTCCGCTTCACCGACACCCGTGGCAAAGAGCAGCACGTGACCGTGCCTGTGTCGCACTTCGACGAAGACAAGTTCAGCGCCGGCCACGCCTTCGACGGTTCGTCGATCGCCGGCTGGAAGGGCATCGAGGCCTCGGACATGCTGCTGATGCCCGACCCCAACACCGCCAACATCGACCCCTTCTTCGAAGAGCCGACGCTGCTGCTGAGCTGCGACGTGCTCGAGCCGGGCGACGGCAAGCCCTACGAGCGTGACCCGCGTTCGCTGGCGCGCCGCGCCGAGGCCTACCTGAAGAGCAGCGGCATCGGCGACGCCGCCTTCTTCGGCCCGGAGCCCGAGTTCTTCGTCTTCGACAGCGTGCGCTGGAACGTCGACATGTCGGGCTGCTTCTCGAAGATCGAGTCCGAAGAAGCCGCCTGGAACAGCGGCAAGGAATACGAGCACGGCAACTCGGGCTTCCGCCCCGGCGTCAAGGGCGGCTACTTCCCGGTGCCGCCGGTCGATAGCGCCCAGGACCTGCGCTCCGAGATGTGCCTGCTGCTCGAGCAACTCGGCATCCCGGTCGAGGTGCACCACCATGAGGTGGCCACCGCCGGCCAGATGGAAATCGGCACCAAGTTCAGCACCCTGGTGCAGCGCGCCGACTGGCTGCAACTGCAGAAGTACGTGATCCACAACGTGGCGCACGCCTACGGCAAGACGGCGACCTTCATGCCCAAGCCGATCGTCGGCGACAACGGCAGCGGCATGCACGTGCACCAGTCGATCTGGAAGGACGGCAAGAACCTGTTCGCCGGCGATGGCTATGCCGGCCTGTCCGAGTTTGCGCTGTACTACATCGGCGGCATCATCAAGCATGCCCGTGCGCTGAACGCGATCACCAACCCCGGTACCAACAGCTACAAGCGGCTGGTGCCTCACTTCGAAGCCCCGGTCAAGCTGGCCTACAGCTCGCGCAACCGCTCGGCTGCGATCCGCATTCCGTACGTGGCCAGCCCGAAGGGCCGCCGCATCGAGTGCCGTTTCCCCGATCCGCTGTGCAATCCGTACCTGGGCTTCTCGGCGATGCTGATGGCCGGGCTGGACGGCGTCGAGAACAAGATCCACCCGGGCGAGGCGGCGACCAAGGATCTGTACCACCTGCCGCCGGAAGAGGACGCGAAGATCCCGACCGTCTGCCACAGCCTGGATCAGGCGCTGGACTACCTGGACAAGGACCGCGCCTTCCTGACCAAGGGCGGCGTGTTCACCGATGGCTACATCGATGCCTACATCGAGCTGAAGATGCAGGAGGTGACGCGCTTTCGCATGACCACCCATCCGATCGAGTTCGACATGTATTACACGCTGTGAGGCGTGATTCGGTCACGGCCTGACGGCCGATGAGGGGGTGGCGCGAGCCACCCCTTTTGTCTTGTGCACCGACACTGGGCCACAATGCGTTGAATGGCTATGAAAACGCACTCGATGAAAAAGTCAGCCGGCGTCGGGATGGCGCTGTTGTCGGTGGCCGCGGCGGCGCTCGGGCAGGCTGTCACTGTCTATCGCTGCCCGGGGCCGTCGGGCGGGGTGGAATACACCAACGGCCTCACGCCGCAGCAGGCCAAGGACCGCAACTGCCGCACCATCGAAGGCGCACCGATCACCATCGTCGCGCCGCCCAAACCCCGGCCGGTGGCCGGTACGCCGCCGAATGGGTCGGCGTCGCGCGCCTCCGACGCCAAGGTCGACGCCGGGGAGCAGCGTTCACGTGACAGCGACGCGCGCAAGATCCTCGAAGTCGAACTGAGGCGCGAGGAAGCCAAGCTGGCCGAGATGCAGAAGGAATTCAACAACGGCCAACCCGAGCGCCTCGGCAGCGAGCGCAACTACCAGAAATACCTCGACCGCGTCGAGGAAATGAAGGCCGCGATCGCGCGCAAGCAGAACGACGTGGCGGCCTTGAAGCGCGAACTGGCCAAGTTTCCGGCCCCCAAGGAATGACAGGCTCCAGTTCGCGTCGTTCACGTCCCCCGAGGGGAACCCTGGCCGCCGCGGCCACGCAGGGCCCACCCGTGGCCCATGGCGGCCCGGCGCTGGCCTGACGGCCCTCCGATGGCAGGCGCTGTCCGCCAGGACACCGACCCGCTGGCGGCTTTCGACCTGCTGGCGACGATGGTCGCCGTGGTGCGCCCGGACGGGCTGTGCCTGCACGCCAACGCCAGTTTCGAGAATCTGCTCGGCGTGGCGCGTCGCGCGCTGCTGGGCACGGCCCTGCCGGACTGGCTGGCCGAGCCGCAGCCGCTGCGCGAGACGCTGGCTGCCGTGGCTGCCAACCGAATCGCCAGCGGGCGCTTCGACGCGCAGGTGCGGCGGCCCGGCGGCGGCCACCCGGAGCTGTTGCCGGTCCACGTCATCGTCGCGCAGACCGATGACGCGGAGCGCGTGCTCGTCGAGATGATCGAGATCGAGCAGCAGACGCGCCAGGACCGCGAGGAGCGCACGCAAGGCCAGGCCCAGGCCAACAAGGAACTGGTGCGCAACCTGGCCCACGAGATCAAGAACCCGCTCGGCGGCATCCGCGGCGCGGCGCAGCTGCTGGGCATGGAGCTCGAAGGCAAGCGCGAGCTGACCGAGTACACCCAGGTCATCATTGCCGAGGCCGACCGCCTGCAATTGCTGGTCGACCGGCTGCTGGCGCCGCACCGCCGGGCCCACATCGTCGCCGACGTCAACATCCATGAGGTCTGCGAGCGCGTGCGTTCGCTGGTGCTGGCCGAACACCAGCGCGGCCTCACCGTGCGGCGCGACTACGACACCTCGATTCCCGAATTCCGCGGCGACCGCGAGCAGTTGATCCAGGCGGTGCTCAACATCGCGCACAACGCCGTGCAGGCGCTGGCCGAGCGCATCGCGGCCGGCGATGCCGAGCTGATCTTGCGCACCCGCATCGCCCGACAGGTGACGATCGGCAAGCAACGATGGCGTCTGGCACTCGAATTGCATATCGAGGACAACGGGCCCGGTGTGCCCGAGGTGATCCGCGAGCGCATCTTCTTCCCGTTGGTGACGGGGCGCGAAGGCGGGTCGGGCCTCGGGTTGACGCTGGCGCAGACCTTCGTGCAGCAACACCAGGGCACGATCGAATGCGCCAGCGAACCGGGTCGCACCGTGTTCACTGTCCTCATTCCATTGCCCTGACTGCAGAGCCCGCGCATGAAACCTATCTGGGTCGTCGACGACGATCAATCGATCCGCTTTGTGCTCGAGAAGGCGCTGCAGCGCGAGCAGTTCGCCGTGCGCACCTTCACCAACGCGCGCGACGTGCTCGCGGCGCTCGACGACGACGAGCCGCAGGTGCTGGTCAGCGACATCCGCATGCCCGGCGGCTCGGGGCTGGACCTGCTGGCCAAGATCAAGCAGCGGCTGCCGGGCCTGCCGGTGATCGTGATGACCGCCTACTCCGACCTCGACAGCGCGGTATCGGCGTTCCAGGGCGGCGCGTTCGAGTACCTGGCCAAGCCCTTCGACGTGGCCAGGGCGGTCGACCTGATCCGTCGCGCCGTCGAGGAAAGCCTGCGCGAGGCGGTCGCCGCCGAGCGGCCCGGCGAGACCCCCGAGATGCTCGGGCAGGCGCCCGCGATGCAGGACCTGTTCCGCGCCATCGGCCGCCTGAGCCAGAGCCACGTCACGGTGCTGATCACCGGCGAGAGCGGATCGGGCAAGGAGCTGGTGGCGCGCGCGCTGCACAAGCACAGTCCGCGAGCGAACGGCCCGTTCGTGGCCATCAACACCGCGGCCATCCCGAAGGATCTGCTCGAGAGCGAACTGTTCGGCCATGAGCGCGGCGCGTTCACCGGCGCCCAGACGATGCGCCGCGGGCGCTTCGAGCAAGCCGATGGCGGCACGCTGTTCCTCGATGAGATCGGCGACATGCCGTTCGACCTGCAGACGCGCCTGCTGCGTGTGCTGTCCGACGGACAGTTCTACCGCGTCGGCGGCCACCAGCCGCAGAAGAGCAATGTCCGCGTGATCGCCGCCACGCACCAGAACCTCGAACAGCGGGTGCGCGATGGCGTGTTCCGCGAGGACCTGTTCCACCGCCTGAACGTCATCCGCCTGCGCCTGCCGGCGCTGCGCGAGCGCCGCGACGACATCCCGATGCTGGCCCGTCAGTTCCTGCAGAAGAGCGCCACCGACCTTGGCGTCGAGGCCAAGCGCCTGTCGGATGACGCGCTGGCACGGCTGGTGGCGTTCGATTACCCCGGCAACGTGCGCCAGCTGGAGAACATCTGCCATTGGCTGACGGTGATGGCGCCGGCCCAGGTGGTCGAGGCCAAGGACCTGCCGCCCGAACTGCTGGGTGCCGAAGTCGCGCCGCCGGTGTCCGTGCCGGCCACTCCGGTCGCCGCGGCCGTGCCGCAGCCTGCCACGCCGACGGCCACCCCGCCTGCAAGCGCTGGCGCCGGTTGGCTGGGCGGCCTCGAACGCGAGGCGCGCGCGCTGCTCGACGCCGGCACGCCGGAGGTGTGGGACGCACTGACACGCCAGTTCGAGGCCCGGCTGATCCTGACCGCGCTCGATGCCACCCGGGGCCGCCGCATCGAGGCGGCGCAGCGGCTGGGCATCGGCCGCAACACCATCACGCGCAAGATCCAGGAGCTCGGGATCGACGACTGAACGCGGTCCGGGTCGCTCGCCCGCGTAGGGCCGCCGCAGGAGCGGTTCACACGCTGGCAGCGCCGAGCGGCAGCGCGGCGCGGTGAGCGATCACGCACTGTGCCTCGGTCAGCGCCTGCAGCAGCAGCGTGTGGCGCATCGCCGGTTGCGCGGCCATCGACGCCTTCATCTGCACGCGCTCGAAGGCGTAGGCGAGCGCATCCTGCGTCGAGATCTCCTGGTGGCCCCGCCCCTGCAGCCCGACATGCAGACACGTCGAGTTCATCATCACGAGCACGATCGGCGAGGTGCCATGCGCAGCGCGCTGTCGAGCCGGATCGCCTCGCCGGCGAGGTGGCCGTCGGTGACGATGGCGCTGCGGTCTTCGATCCTCATGCCGGCGTTTGCCTCTTTGCACCGAGGTAGGTCTCGATCACGCGCGGGTCGCCAGCCAGTTGCGCGGCCGGGCCTTCGAGCACCAGGTCACCGGTCTCGAGCACGTAACCGTGGTCGGCCACCTGCAGCGCAGCGCGCGCGTTCTGCTCGACCAGCAGGATCGTCACGCCGCTGGCGCGCAGCAGCATGATGATTTCAAAGATATCGCGCACGATCCGCGGCGCCAGCCCCAGGCTCGGTTCGTCGAGCATCAGCAGCTTGGGCTGGCCCATCAGCGCGCGGCCGATGGCCAGCATCTGGCGCTCGCCGCCCGACAGCGTGCCGGCTTGTTGTGCGCGCCGGTCCTTCAGGCGCGGGAACAGCGTGAACACGCGCTCGAGACCATCGCGCCATGACGCCATCTTCAGCTTCAACGGCCGCCAGCCACCGAGCACCAGGTTGTCTTCGACGCTCATCGTGCCGAACAGCTCGCGTTTCTCCGGCACCAGGGCCAGGCCGCACATCACGCGCTCTTCGAGCGTCAGTCGCGAGATGTCGTGGCCATCGAAGCGCAGCCCGCCGCGCGCCGGCAGCAGGCCCATCAGCGCATTCAGCATCGTGGACTTGCCGGCGCCATTGGGGCCGATCACGGTGATCACATTGCCAGCCAGCGCTTGCAGCGACAGGCCGCGCAGCACTTCGGCCTTGCCGTAGCCGGCGTGCAGATCCGTCACCTCCAGCAGCAGCTCGGCCACGGTCAATGCTCCGTGCCGAGATAGGCGGCGCGCACCGCGGGGCTGAGTTGCACTTCGGCCGGCGTACCCTCGATCAGGTGCGTGCCGAATTCCATCACCACGATGCGGTCGGTCAGGTTCATCACGAAATCCATGTCGTGCTCGACCAGCAGCAGCGAAAGTCCTTCCGCCTTGAGCTGCCGCAGCACGTCGGCCAGTGCCTGCTTCTCCCTGTGGCGCAGGCCGGCAGCCGGCTCATCGAGCAGCAACAACGACGGGTCGCTGGCCAGCGCGCGCGCGATCTCGACCAGCCGCTGCGGTCCGAGTGGCAGGTTGCCGGCGAATTCGTGCGCTTGCTCGGCCAGACCGATGCGCCGCAGCTGCCGAGCGGCCTCCTGCAATGCGCGCCGTTCTTCGCCGCGGTCCAGGCGCAGCATCGCCGCCAGGCTGCCGGTGTGCGAGCGCAGGTAGGTGCCGAGCGCAACGTTCTCCAGCACCGTCATGTCGGGCACCAGCTTGACGTGCTGGAAGGTGCGGCTGATGCCGCGCCGCGCCACCTCGCGCGAGGGCAGGCCGTCGATGCGCGCGCCGCGCAGCCAGACTTCGCCGCCCGACAGCGGCAGCACGCCGGAGATCAGATTGAAGGTCGTCGATTTGCCCGCGCCATTGGGCCCGATCAGCCCGACGATGTCGCCGGCGCGGATCGTGAAGCTGATGTCGTTGACAGCCACCAGCCCGCCGAAGGCCTTGCGCACCGCCCTGGCTTCGAGCAGCGGATCGCCGCGCACGGGCTTGTCGCGCATGCCGAGCGGCGGCGCATCGCCGAGATCGCTGGCTGCGCCGGCGCTGGGGCAGCCAGCGCTCGAGCGCCGGCCACAGGCCGTCGGGCGCGAACTTCAGCACCAGCACGAGCATGATGCCGAAGACGATGACTTCGTAGCTGCCCGCGGTGCCGATCAGCTTGGGCAGCCAGACCTGCAACTGGTCTTCGGTGAGCTTGACCAGCGCCGCGCCGGTGAACGCGCCCCAGACGCTGCCGATGCCGCCGAGCACGGCCATGAACAGGTATTCGATGCCGAACTTGATGCCGAACGGCGACGGGTTGACGCTGCGCTGCATGTGCGCGAACAGCCAGCCCGACACGGCCGCCAGCAGCGCGGCGATGACGAACATCACCACCTTGTAGCGGAAGGTCGAAGCCCCCATCGCCTCGGGCATCGTGCTGCCGCCGCCGCGGCTGATGTTGAGCGCGCGCATCACGCGGCCCGGCCGCGAATCCAGCAGATGCAACACGGCGACCGCAGCGACCAGCGCGAACAGCCAGATCAAGCCATAGATGCGCCGCTCGGCCTGCAGGCTGGTGCCGAACAACGCGATCGGCGGCACGCCGAGCAGGCCGTCGTACTTGCCCAGCGCATCGAGGTTGCCCATCGTGTAGTACAGCGCCAGGCTCCAGGCGATCGTCGCCAGCGGCAGGTAGTGCCCCGACATGCGCAATGTCAGCCAACCCAGCAGCAGTGCCACCATCGCGGTGAGCGCGAGGCCGGCGACGAGGCCGAGCCATGGTGACAAGCCGAACTGCGTGCTCAGGTAGGCGCTGGTGTAGGCGCCGATGCCGGCAAACGCCGCCTGCCCGAACGACGTCAGGCCGCCGACGCCGGTCAGCAGCACCAGGCCGAGCGCGACCAGCGAGAACAGGCCGATGTAGTTGAGCTGCGTGATCCAGAAGTCCGGCACCGGCAATAGCGGCAGCGCGGCGACGGCGAGGGCAAAGGCGGCAAAGCCCAAGGTGCGTGGCTGCATCTCAATGGTCCACTGCGCTCAATTCATGAAGCGCCGCTGGCGTTCAGCGTCGCCTTGCCGGCAACTGGGTCGCTGTTCGAGGTCACGCCCGCCACCATTGGTTCTGCCCGGCTGCCCCGTTGCCGCGCCGATGCCAGCAATGCGAAGGTTCAATCGCAGCAAAGGGCCGCAAGCAGACTGCAGACGCTTCATCCCAGTCGCTCCACCGCACTTCGCGCGACCCTCGACGCATGAACCGGAGCAGTTGCCAAGCAAACGCCGCGGCTCCGGCTGTTGCCGGTCCGCTGGCGCTGCCCCAAGGCGCAGCAGGCGCCCTCGGATCGCCAGGGGGAGGGGCGAAGCCGCGACGCGGGTGCTTCACTTCAATGTTCCTCATCGTGCCCGTCGACGAACGAGCGCCACAGCAGCACCGGCAGGATCGCCGTGAAGACGATCACCTCCTTGAACGCACTGGCCCAGAACGAGCCGAAGGATTCGATCAGGCCGACGCCCATGGCGCCGGCCAGCGCGAGCGGAAAGCTCGTCAGGCCGGCGAAGACCGCGGCGACGAAGCCTTTCAGCCCGATCAGGAAGCCGCTGTCGTAATAGATCGTGGTGATGGGCCCGATCAGCAGGCCCGACAGCGTGCCGATGAAGGCCGCCATCGTGAAACTCAGCGAGCCGGCGCCGTCGGTGCGATGCCCATCAGCCGCGCGCCGGTGCGGTTGACCGAGGTGGCGCGCAGCGCCTTGCCGGACAGCGTGCGCTCGAAGAAGACGAACAGCGCGACGATCAACGCGACCGAGGCGGCGAAGATGATCAGCGTCTGGCCGGTCAGGCCCAGCGGGCCGAGCGTGAAGCGCTGCGTCCCAGAAGCGGCGGATTGCGGAAGCCCTCGGCGCCGAAGAACAGCAGGCCCAGGCCGGTGAGCGCGAAGTGCACGCCCGACCGAGACGATCAGCAGCACCAGCACGCTGGCATCGGCCAGCGAGCGGTAGGCCAGGCGGTAGACCAGCGGCCCCATCGGCGTGACCAGCGCCAGCGTCAGCGCGGCCTGCACCAGCAGCGGCGGCTTGGTCGGCGCGAGCCAGATGGTCGAGCAGCGCGGCGCCCAGCGGCAGGGCCAGCGTGCGCAGCGCCATGGCGCACGGCGCGCCGCCGGCCAGCGTTCGCGCCGGGCCTGCGCGCCGTCCATCAGGGCCGCGGCGGCCGCCATCAGCAGCAGCAGCCACACGGTGCCCGGCACCTGGCCGGTCTGCAACAGCGCCATCGTCAGCGCCCCGAAGGCGACGTACTCGCCCTGCGGGATGAAGACGATGCGCGTGACGGCAAACACCAGCACCAGCGCGATCGCCACCAGCGCATAGATGGCGCCGTTGGTGATGCCGTCCAGGCCCAGGATGCTGGCGATCGTGAAGTCCAACTCGACAGCTCCGGTGAGTTGCAGTCCTGGCAACCGCCGCGGATCCGGCGCTGCCGGTCCGCCGGCGGTGCCCCCTCGAGGGTGTGTGCCGCAGGCGCTTCGGGGGTGGTCCTACTGCTCGAGCTTCCACTCGCCGTTGACGACCTTCATCACGACGCCGGTGTCGGGCCGGAAGCCCCAGTGGTCGGTCGGCGTGAAGTCGAGCACGCCGTGCGTGACGGCCAGCGCGGGCGTGGATTCCAGCGCGTCCTTCAGCGCGGCGCGGAACTCGGGCGTGCCGGGCTTGCCCTTCTTCAGCGCCATCGGCACCACTTTGTCGAGCATCAGGCAGGCGTCGTAGGAGTGGGCGGCGAACTGGTTGCGCGAGGCCGGCGCCGTGACTGCTCATAGGCGGCGTTGAATTTCACGCCCAGCGCCTTGCTCGGGTGGCTGTCGGGCAGCTGCTCGGCCACCACCACCGGGCCGGAGGTGACAAAGGTGCCTTCGGTGGCCTTGCCGCCGACGCGCATCAGGTCCTTCGTCGCGGCGGCATGGGTCTGGTAGAACTTGCCCTTGTAGCCACGCTCGACCAGGCCGAGTTGCGGCATCGCCGCGCCGCTGCCCGAGGCCACGATGACCATCGCGTCCGGGTTGGCCGCGGTGAGCTTCAGCGCCTGCGCGGTGACGCTGGTGTCGGCGCGCGCGAAGCGCTCGGCTGCCGACCAGCTTGATGCCGGCCTTCTCGAGCAGCGGCGTCAGCGCCTGCAGCCACTGCTCGCCGTAGGCGTCGGTGTAGCCGAGGAAGCCGACGCTCTTGACGCCCTGCTTGACCATGTGCGCGACCATCGCATTGGCCATCACGCCGTTGCTCTGCGGCATGCGGAAGGTCCAGGCGTCCTTGCCCGGCGGCAGGCCGACCGGCGACAGCGCCAGTTGCACGGTCTTCGATTCGGCGGCCACGTCGGCCATCGCGATGGCCACCGGCGTGACGCCCGAGCCGACGAGCACGTCGACCTTGTCTTCGTTGATCAGGCGGCGCGCGTTCTGCACGCCCTTGGTCGGGTCGGTGGCGTCGTCGAGGATGATCACCTTCACCTTCTCGCCGCCGATGGTGGCCGGCCACATCTTCACGCCGTTGCTCATCGGGATGCCCAGGCCCGAGGCCGGGCCGGTGAGCGGCACGCTGACGCCGATGGTGATGTCGGCCAGCGCGCCGGCGGGGCCAGCAGCGCGGCGGCGGCCAGGGTGATCTTCAGGACTCTCTTCATCGTTTGTCTCCTTGCAGGGTGATGGATTGGGAACACAGGGTCTTGATGTCTTCGGGCATCGGCAACACCGTCAGCTGCGCTCGGGCGCGGTGGGCGGGGTGGGAACGCGGCGCGGGGACGCGCTCATGCCGCCGCCGTGTTCTCGATCAGCAAGGCGATGCCTTGCCCGCCGCCGATGCAGGCCGAGGCCACGCCCCAGCGCGCGCCGATCTCCTTCAACTGCCGCGCCACGGTGAGGGTCAGGCGCACGCCGGTGGCGGCCAGCGGGTGGCCGAGCGCGATGGCGCCGCCCTTGACGTTGAGGCGCTCCAGGTCGAGGCCGAGTTCGCGGCCCACGGCCAGCGTCTGCGCGCCTTGCGCTTCGTTGATCTCGAAGCGCGCGATGTCGGCAAGCGTCAGGCCGGCGCGTTCGAGCAGCAGCCGGATCGCCGGCGCCGGGCCGATGCCCATGATCTCGGGCGGCACGCCGACCACGGCCGCGGCGGCCACCGGGCCAGCGGCGCGCGGCCCCAGCGTCGGGCCACCGCGCCCGAGCGCGACCAGCGCCGCGGCGGCGGCGTCGGTCAGCGCCGAGCTGTTGCCGCCGGTCTGCACGCCGTCCTTGAACACGGTGCGCAGCTTGGCCAGCACCTCGGGCGGCGTCGGCCGCGGGTGGGTGTCGCGGTCGGCCACGGTGGCCTTGCCCGCCAGGCGGATGCCGCGCGGCTTGTAGCCTCGAGCTCGAAGATCTCGTTGCTCACCGGCACGATCTCGCCGGCGAACCAGCCGGCCTCCTGCGCCGCCACGGCGCTGGCGAACGAGCCGGCGGCGAAGGCGTCGACCTCTTCGCGCGTGATGCCGTACTTCCTCGCCAGGTTCTCGGCGGTCTGGATCATCGAGACGCGGCGGCCGGGTCGGTGAGCGCCTCCCACATGTAGTCCTTGAAGCCGATCGGCGCGCCGAGGCGGAAGCCGCCGCGGTGGTCGAAGGCGGCGATCGGGTTGCGCGTCATGCTCTCGGTGCCGACCACCAGCGCCAGGCTCGCGACGCCCAGCGCGATCTGCTCGCCGGCCTGGCGGAAGACCTCGAAGCCGGTGCCGCAGATGCGCTGCGCGTTCAGCGCCGGCACCTCCTGCGGCACGCCGGCATACAGGCCGATGTGGCGCGCGACGTAGAACTGGTCGAAGCCGCCCGGCGCCATGTTGCCGGTGATCACCGAGTCGACCTCGCGGCGTCGATGCCGGCGCGCGCGAGCACGCTGCGCGCGGCCTTGATGCCGAGGTCGATCGGGTTGGCGTCGGCGAAGGCGCCCTGGTAGTCGACCTGCGGCGTGCGCACGCCGTCGAGGATGAAGACGTCGTCGAAGCGTCTGGAACTGGCCTTCGTGCTCATGACTTGGCCACCTTGTCGGCGCGCTTCTCGAGGAACGCGCGCACGCGCTCCTTGGCCGCCTCGTCGCCCTGCGCGATCGACGAGATCAGCGACTCCATGAACAGGCCGTCGCTGGCCGACAGGTCGGCGATGCGCGGCAGCGCCTGCGTGATGGCGTAGTTGGACAGCGGCGCGTTGCCGGCGATCTTGCTGGCCAGCGCCAGCGCCTTGGCCAGGCCGGCGCCGTCGGCGACGCGGTAGTTGCTGATGGCGAAGGCCTGGCCTTCGTCGGCGTCGAAGACGCGGCCGGTGAGCATCATGTCGGTCATGCGCGCGACGCCGATCAGGCGGCTGATGCGCACCGAGCCGCCGCCGCCGACGAAGATGCCGCGCGTGCCTTCGGGCAGGCCGTAGAAGGTGCTGGCCTCGGCCACGCGCAGGTGCGCCGACGCCGCCAGCTCCAGCCCGCCGCCGACCACCGCGCCGTGCAGCACGGCGATCACCGGCACCGGGCCGTACTGGATGGCGTCGAAGCAGGCGTGCCAGGCGCGCGAGTGCTGCATGCCCTCGGCGACGTTGCGCTCGCTCACCTCGCTCAGGTCGAGCCCGGCGCAGAAGTGGTCGCCTTCGCCGCTGAGCACGGCCACGCGCGAACGCGCCGGCAGGTGCAGGAACACGGTGTGCAGCTGCGCCAGCAATTCGTCGCTGACCGAGTTGCGCTTGGCCGGGCGGTTCAGCCGGACGTGCAGCACCGGGCCGGCGCTGCTCCAGGCGCAGCAGCGGCAGTGCGGCCAGCGGGCCGCTGGCCGCCAGGGGTCGAAGGCGGGATTCATCGGACGTCGGGTGTTTGGGCGGCGTCAGGGCGGATGACGCGCGCGTCGGGCGGCGTGGCGTACAGCGCCTCGACCTCGGCGGCGCGGCGCGCTCAGCACCAGGCGCTGGTTGACGTAGCCCTTGTCGGTGATCTCGCCGGCCGCGGCGCTGGGCGCGTCGGGCAGCAGCAGCGCGCGCGTCGGCGTCTGCGACGAGCCGGCGCCTTCCTCCTTCAGCGCGCGCAGCCCGTCGCGCACGTGGCCGGCCATCTCGGCGTGGCGGCAGCGGCGCGGCCGGCCTCGGTGAGGAAGACCAGCGCGCCGATCTCGCTGCGGTCGTGGCCGGTGATGACGACGTCCTGCGCGTACGGCGCCAGCGCCGACACCACCTTGACGCGCAGCGTGCCGACGCTGACCCAGGTGCCGCTGGTGAGCTTGAAGTCCTCGGCCACGCGGCCGTCGAAGACGACGCCCTGCAGCGGGTCGGCGGCGTCCAGCAGGTGGCCGGCGTCGCCGATGCAGTAGTAGCCCTCGTCGTCGAAGGCCTCGCGCGTGGCCGCTTCGTTGTCGCGGTAGCCGGGGAAGACGTTGTCGCCCTGGACGCGCATCTCCAGCTTGCCGGCGTTGGGCACGAACTTCAGCCTCACGCCGGGCATCGGCAGGCCGATGACGCCGGGGCGGTCGAGCGCCAGTGCGCGAAGGTGACGGCCGGCGCGGTTTCGGTGCTGCCCCAGGAGGTGGTCAGCCAGACCGGCTCGCTCGCGCACCCGCGCGGCCACGGCCTCCAGCCGCTGCCAGGTCGACACCGGCATGCCGGCGCCGGCGTAGAACAGCATGCGCAGGCGGCCGAAGAAGTGGCGCGCCAGGGCCTCGTCGGCTCCAGCGCCGGCAGCATCATCTCGTAGCCGCGCGGCACGTTGAAGTAGATCGTGGGCTGCACCTCGCGCAGGTGGGCCAGCGTGCGCTCGATGGCGCCGGGCAGCGGCCGGCCGTCGTCGATGTACAGCGTGCCGCCGCTGCGCAGCACGATGTTGACGTTGTGGTTGCCGCCGAAGGTGTGGCTCCAGGGCAGCCAGTCCAGCAGCACCGGCTTCTCGTCGTCCAGGAAGCGCAGCGTCTGCGCCAGCATCTGCTGGTTGGCGCACAGCATGCGGTGGGTGTTGATGACCACCTTGGGGTGGCCGGTGGAGCCGCTGGTGAGCAGGTACTTGGCGTGCGTGTCGGGCGTGACGGCGGCGAAGGCCTGCATCACGGCCGGCGTCTCGGCGGTGGCGGCCAGCTGCGCGAAGGCCAGCGCGCCGGGCGTGCGTGGCGGCGCCGTTGCTGAAGACCTCCACCGGCGTCGATGCCGGCCCCGGCCAGCGCCGGGCCGTAGATCGGCGGCGTCGGAGGCGTAGACCAGGGCCGGGTCCAGCGTGTGCAGGATGCCGTGGATGCGCGCTGTAGTCGTCCTGCGCCAGCCGGCAGTAGCCGCTGCTGACGGTGCACACCGCGCGGCCGACGTGCATGGCGGCCAGCAGCAGCACCAGGTGGTCGAGCGCGTTGTCCGACAGCACGGCGACCGGCTTGCCGGCGGGCAGCGCCAGGTCCAGCAGGCCCTGCGCCACCGCGCCGACCTGCCGGCGCAGCTCGCGCCCAGCTCAGCCGCCGCCAGCCGCCGCCGGCGCAGCGGGTTCGGCGAAGGCCGGCGCCTCGGGCGTCGCCTGCGCCCAGTGCTCCAGCCACTCGCCGACGCAGCGCGCGTAGGGCGCCAGCGGCTCGGCGACGCAGCACGAAGGCGCCGCCGCCGCAGGGCGTGCGCAGCACTGCGCGCGGCGCCAGCATCTGCGGGTCGTCGAAAAAGCGGCCGTCATGCGGTCTTCCGGGCGCCCTGCAGCAGCCTGTCTATCCATACACATGTGTATGTGTATGGCGAGCGGATGCTAGGCGCGGCCTGCGTTCCGCGCATCGGGGTTTGCCCGCGTTTCCATACACAACTGCATGGCATCATGCGCGGGTCGCGCCCGGCAGACCGACCCGCCCCCCGACGCTCCCGCCGATGACCGCCCCCGACCCGCACTGCCCGCGCAAGCCGCGCGCTGCTGCCGCACGCGGCGCGCCGCGCTGCCGACGCCGCGACGCGCGCCTCGCTGACACCCGAGGCCTGGATCGAGGCCGCCACCGCGGTGCTCGTCGACCAGGGCATCGACCACGTGCGGGTCGACGTGCTGGCCGGCCAGCTCGGGGTCACGCGCGGCAGCTTCTACTGGCATTTCCGCGACCGCGAGGACCTGCTGCGCCGCGTGCTGCAGGCCTGGCGCGAGCGCGCCACCGAGCAGCTCACGCGCCGGCTCGAGGGCGCCAGCAGCGACCCGCGCGAGCAGCTGCGCGACGTCATCTCGCTGCCTTTCCGCGGCCGCGCGGCGGCGCGCGCGGCGCGCATCGAGCTCGCCATCCGCGCCTGGGCGCGGCGCGACGAGATGGCGCGCCAGGCCGTGGACGAGGCCGACGCCAGCCGCATCGCCTACCACGCGCAGGTGCTTCGCGCGCGCTCGGCTTTGCGCCGGAGGAGGCCGCGATGCGCGGCTTCCTGCTCTACAGCTACGAGGTGGCCGAATCGCTGCTCAACCGCCAGGGCACGGCGGCCGACCGCCGGGAGCGCAGCCAGTACGCGTTGCGATTGATGCAGCAGCCGCTGCCCGATTGAAGCGCTCGCCTGAGGTTCAGGCCAATGTCAGCAGCACCGGGGCGTGATCGCTCGGGCGCTCGTTCTTGCGCGGTGCCTTGTCGATCGTGCAGGCCTGCACCGAGGCTTCAACGCCTCGCTGACCAGGATCAGGTCGATGCGCAGGCCCTGGTTCCTGCGGAACGCGAGGTTGCGGTAGTCCCACCAGGTCCACGATTTCGGCGGCTGCTCGAACAGCCGGAAGGCATCGACCAGGCCGAGCGCGATCAGCTTGCGCAGTTGATCGCGTTCCTCGTCGGTGCAATGGATCTGGCCGGCCCACGCGACCGGGTCGCAGACATCGCGGTCGTCTGGCGCGATATTGAAGTCGCCCAGCAGCACCAGCTTCGGATGCGCAGCCAGTTCGTCGACGAGCCAGTCGCGCAACCCGCGCAGCCACTGCAACTTGTACTCGAACTTGTCGGTGCCCGGTGCCTGGCCGTTGGGGACGTAGGCATTGACGATGCGGATGCCGTCGACCGTGGCGGTGATCACGCGCGCCAACTCGTCACTGAAGCCCGGAATGTTGCGCACGACGTCACCGGCTTCGCTCCTGGACAGCAACGCGACACCGTTGTAGGTCTTCTGCCCGAACCACTGCGCGTGCCAGCCGGCGGCCTCGATCTCGGCCTGCGGGAACTTGTCGTCGGTGAGCTTGGTTTCCTGCAGCACCATCACGTCGGGCTGGTTCGCGGCGAGCCATTCGAGCAATTGCGGCAGGCGCACCGCGAGCGAGTTGACGTTCCAGGTGGCGAGTTTCACGACGTTCTCAACGCATTGATCTGAGGGGGCATCGGCATACGGGCGGATCGACTGGTGCCCCCTAACGATACCCGCAGACAGGCGCAGGGGGCTCGCCTCGGCCGGCGAGCCTCACCGGTGCGGTTCTTCAACTGGATCAAGGCCATGGTCGGGCGTCGCTAGCCTTCAAGGACCACTTTCCCAGCCCGCGACAGTGACCATGACCCCAGAACGCATCGATATCCGCATCGTGCCTCCCGCACAGCGCCATCCACTGATCTTCACGACCTTCGACGCCTTGCCGCTCGCTGGTGCATTCGAGATCGTCAACGACCACGAGCCGCTGCCGCTCAGGCGCCAGTTCGAGATCACGCGGCCCGGGCAGTTCGACTGGAGCGTCGTCGAGGCCGGGCCGGCGGTCTGGCAGGTGCGCATCAGTCGACTGGCCATCGGTACGCCGGTGGCCGACGCAGCGGGATGCTGTGCGTGCAGCTGCCGTGGCGGCTGAGCGGGCGTGGCGCGGCGGCGACAACTCGTCTGCGCGCCGGCTCGCTGCGCGCGTTGCAGATGGCGGTGGACGCCGGGGCCGACGCGGTCTACCTGGGCCTGAAGGACGCCACCAACGCGCGCAACTTCGCCGGCCTGAACTTCGACGACGCGCAAGTCGGCGAGGGCGTTCGCTACGCCCATGCGCGGGGGCGCGAGGTGCTGATGGCCGTCAACACCTTCGCCGATGCCCGCGACCCGACGCCCTGGTGGCAGGCGGTCGACCGCGCCGCTGCGCTGGGGGCCGATGTGCTGATTGCCGCCGACGTCGCCGTGATGGCCTATGCGCGCGACCATCACCCCTCGCTGCGGCTGCACTTGTCGGTGCAGGCCTCGGCCACTACCTGGGAGGCGATCGAGTTCTACCGCGCAACGCTATGGCATCCGCCGCGCGGTGCTGCCGCGCGTGCTGACGCTGTCGCATGTGCAGCACATCGCCCGGCATACGCTGGCCGAGATCGAGGTCTTCGGCTTCGGCAGCCTGTGCGTGATGGTCGAGGGGCGCTGCGCGCTGTCGTCGTACGTCACCGGGCAGTCGCCGAACACGGCGGGCGTGTGCTCGCCGCCGGCACATGTGCGCTGGACCGAGACTGCGGCCGGTGTCGAGGCACGGCTCGGCGAGGTGCTGATCGATCGCTACGCGCCGGACGAGCCGCGCGGCTACCCGACGCTGTGCAAGGGTCGCTTCACGGTCGATGGCGAGCGCGACTACGCCATCGAGGAGCCGACCAGCCTGAACACGCTGGCGATCCTGCCGCAGCTCGCTCGATGCCGGCGTCGCGGCGATCAAGATCGAGGGCCGCCAGCGCAGCCCGACCTACGTCGCCGAGGTCACGCGCGTCTGGCGCGCTGCGATCGACCATGCCGCCTCGTCGTCGCGCTACACGGTGCAGCCGGCCTGGGCCGCGCAGCTGTCGCGCTGGGCCGAGGGCCAGCAGCAGACGCTGGGCGCCTACGAGCGCAGCTGGCGATGACGGAGACCACGGTGCCGACCGCAGCAGCGCGCCGCTTCGGGCTCAGCGTCGGCCCGCTGCAGTACTGGTGGTCGCGCCAGGCCACCTGGGCCTTCTACGCCGACGTCGCCGAAAGCGCCGCCGACACCGTGGTGCTCGGCGAAGTGGTTTGCTCGCGGCGCAACGAGATCAAGACCGAGGACTGGCTCGCCTTGGCGGCCGACCTGGCGACGCATGGCAAGACCGTCGTGCTGGCGACCCAGGCGCTGGTCGCCGGTGAGGCCGAATTGCGCACATTGCGCCGGCTGTGCGAGCAGGCCGGCTTCGCGGTCGAGGCCGGCGATGCGTCGGCGCTGGCCGTGCTGGCGCCGTTGCAACCCGGCACGGGCCGGCGACTGCCGTTCGTGATCGGCCCGCATGTCAATGTCTACAACCGTCCCGCGCTGCAGGAGCTGGCGCCGCTCGGGGCCAGCCGCTGGGTGCCGCCGCTCGAGCTGGCGCTCGACGCGGTGGCCTGCGTCAACCCGCCGCACGACCCGGTCGTGGGGCCGGCCGGTGCGGTGGTCACCGAGGTGTTCGCCTTCGGACGCATGCCGTTGGCCTTCTCGGCGCGCTGCTTCACTGCCCGCCACCACCGGCTGAAGAAGGATGCCTGCGATTTCCGCTGCCGCGACGACGCCGACGGCCTGCTGCTGGCGGCCGGTGACGGCCAGCCGTTTCTGGTCCTCAACGGCATCCAGACGCAGTCGGCCGCGCTGCACTGCCTGATCGGCGAGCGCGACGCGATGGCTGCAGCCGGCGTTGCGCGTGTCAGGCTGTCGCCGTGCAGCGGTGGATTCATGCGCGTGCTGGCGCTGTTCGACGCCGTGCTCAACGCCGGCGCACCGGTGACAGACGCCTGCGCCGAACTCGACACACTCGGCCTGCCGGGGGCGCTGGTCAACGGCTACGCCCATCGGCGGCCAGGCATGCAGGCAGTGGCGCTATGAATTCGACGCGCCCGCTGCACGAGCCCGAGTTCGCGGCACTGCCGTCGGTGCTGCGCGCGCCAGCCCAGGCGCTGCGCGGCATGGTCCGCCGGCTGCCGGTGCAGCCGCCGTCGTTCGTCGCCGCGCGCGTGCTGGATCGGCTGCTGTGGCCCCGGCTGGACGCCGCGCAGCGCCGGGAACTGGCCGGACACATCGTCGAGGTCGAGTTGCTCGAACCCGGCGTGCGCTTTCGGCTGCGTCTGGGCGCCAGCGGTTTCGAGGTGGCGCCGCCCGGTGCGCCGGCCCTCGTGATCCGCGCACGGACTGCCGCACTGTTGCGGCTGGCGCGTGGCCTCGACGACGCCGACCGCCTGTTCTTCGACCGCGCCTTGGTGATGGAAGGCGACACCGAGCTGGGCTTGTTGCTCAAGAATACGCTCGACGCGATCGGCCCGCCGTGGGCCGGCCACGCACGCTGACGCCATGACCCCCGCGGCGTGCCGCCGACCGGTACTCGAGGCACGAGACCAACCATGACGATACCGAGCGAAGACGACGTGCGCGATGCGCTGAGCCGAGTGGTGGATCCCGAGGCCGGCGTCAACATCGTCGATCTCGGGCTGGTGTACGGCATCGAGGTTTCACCGTCGGGCGTGCAGGTGCAGATGACGATGACCAGCGCGGCCTGTCCGATGGCCGAGATGATCGTCGACAACGTCTACGCCGAACTGGCGGCCGTGCTGCCCGCGGGTCTGCCGGTCGACGTCGAACTGGTCTGGGATCCGCCGTGGACGCCGGATCGCATGAGCGAGGTCGCGCGCACGCTGTTCGGTTGGCAGCGATCGGGATGAGCGACGCCCCTGTGTCGGGTGCAGCCGCGGTGCACACGCCGCGCCGGCCGGCGCTGGAACGCCTGCCGCTGTTGCTGCTGGGCTTCATCGCGCTGTTCGTCGGCACCGGTGCCGGGCTGGCCCGCCTCGCGTGGCCGATGCCCGACGTGGCGGCCGGCGCGGCGGCCTGGCACGGGCCGCTGATGATCTGCGGCTTCTTCGGCGTGGTCATCTCGCTGGAGCGTGCGGTCGCGTTGGGGCGCGGCTGGGCCTACGCCGCGCCCCTGTTCGCCGGCCTGGGTACGGCGGCACTGCTGCACGGCGGCATGGCGTGGGCGCCGCTGGGCTACCTCGCCGGCAGCATCGTGCTGCTGGTGGCGACGCTGGCGGTGCTGCGCCGGCAGCGCGAGGGCTTCGTCGTCGTGCTCGCGGCGGCGGCGGCCTGCTGGACCGTCGGCACCGCGCTGTGGGCCGGCGGTGCGGCGGTGCACGAGGTGGTGGCCTGGTGGCTGGCGTTTCTCGTGCTGACGATCGCCGGCGAGCGGCTCGAGCTGTCGCGCTTCATGCCGCCGTCGCCGCTCGCGCTGCGCACGTTCACGGGCATCGTCGCGGTGCTGGGCTTCGCGCTGCTGCCTTCGCTGGCGCCGGGCCAGCCCGCCGCAGCCTGGGGGCTGCACGTCTTCGGCGCGGCGCTGCTGGCGCTGGCCGGCTGGCTGCTGCGCCACGACATCGCACGCCGCACCGTGCGCCAACGCGGCCTCACGCGCTACATCGCGGTGTGCCTGTTGTCGGGCTACGGCTGGCTGGCGCTGGGCGCGGCCATCGTCGCCCTCTCGGGCTTGCAGCCCGGCACGGCGGCGTACGACGCAGCGCTGCACGCGCTGCTGCTGGGTTTCGTGTTCTCGATGGTGTTCGGCCACGCGCCGATCATCTTCCCGGCGGTGCTGCGTGTGGCGGTGCCCTACCACCCGGTGTTCTACGCGCCGCTGGCGTTGCTGCAGGCCTCGCTGGCACTGCGGCTGGTCGGCGATGCGGTCGGCGCTCTGGCCGTCACCCGCTGGGGCGCGCTCGGCTCGGCGCTGGCGCTGCTGGCCTTTGTCGTCGTGATGGCAACCGCGGTGGTGACCTCATCGAGTGCCCGGCCGCGGCGCCGTGCGCGCTGACGCGGCGCCGCGACGGTAGGTCACGAACGCGTAGCGGATGCCGTCGGGCGCGGTGCGCGGATCGCGCTCGGTCTCGATGAAAGCCGTGCGGTCGAATCGTGGGAAGAACGTGTCGGCGCCGTCGAATGCGGTGTCGATCTCGGTCAGCACCAGTTCATCGGCCCGTGGCAGGGCCAGCGCGTAGAGCTCACCGCCGCCGATCACGAACACCTTGGCGGCGTCGGCCACCCGCGCCAGCGCGGCATCGAGCGACGCTGCCGCGTCGGCGCCGTCGGCACGCCATGCCGCATCACGCGTGACGACCACGTTGCGCCGCCCCGGCAGGGGCCGGAAGCGTTCGGGCAGCGAGTCCCAGGTCTTGCGGCCCATGATCACCGGGCAACCCATCGTCACGCGACGGAAGTGTTTCTGGTCCTCGCTCTCGTGCCACAGCAGGGCACCGCTGCGGCCAAGGGCCAGGTTGCGATCGACGGCCGCGATCAGTGCCAGGGTCGGGCGAGCGGTACCGGTCATGGCGCCGGATTGTCGCTGCCGCGCCGGGCCGGCCGACTGGCGCCTGCGGCCCCGGTCGCGCTGGCGATCGCCACGATGATGCACAGCGCGGCCAGCCAATCGGTCCATTGCGGGATCTCGCCGACCAGCGCGGTGGCCGTCGCGATGCCGATCAGCGGCACGGCCATGACCGAGAAAGCGCTGGCCTGCGCCGGCAGTTCGCGCGCCAGGCTGAACCAGATGATCTGCGCGTAGCCGAAGTTGAGGAACACGCCATAGGCGAGCGACCACCAGGTCGCGGCGTGCCACTCGCGCCAGGCCGGTGCGGCCTCGGCCAGCGGCGCGACGGCCCAGAAGAACAGCGAACCCAGCACCATCATCCACACCGTCACCGCCTCGGTCGGCATCGCGATCGACGTGCGCCGCATCAGCTGCGTGCCCAGGGCCCAGCACAGTGCTGCCGCCTGCAGCCACAACACGGCGATCGGCCGGCCGGTCAGGGCCCACAACTCGTTGACGGCGAGCAGGCCGACCCCGGCGATGGCCGAAACCACCGCGATCCAGGCCCGCGCCGTCATGCGCTCGCGAAACAGCGCGACGCCGAGCAGCACGGTCCAGACCGGCATCGTGAAGGCCAGGATGCTGGCGCGGCCGGCCGGCAGCTGCGCCAGCCCGATGATCGAGCACAGGTGCCAGCCGACGATGTTGGGCAACGCCAGCACACCGACGTGCCAGGCATTGGTGCGGGACAGGCGCAGGTCGACGCCGCGCAGCGTGAAGAACAGCAGCAGGGTCAGCGTGCCGCCACTCATCGTGATGGCGCGGAAGTGCAGTGGGCTGATCTCGCGCAGCGAGAACTTCATCATCGGCCAGTTCAGGCCCCACATCAGCGTCAGTGCCGCGAGCAACACCAACTGGCGGCGCGTCAGCGTCATCGTGTGCGCCTTGCCGACACGGCGATGCCGGCGACGATCAATGCGAAGGCCAGTGCGTGGTAGCCGCGCGGCGCATCGCGCAGCAACAGCGCAGACAGCAGGGCGGCAAACAGCGGCGTCAGGTTGGCGAAGAACGCCGCCAGCGCCGGGCCGCCCAGCAGCCACGCCCAGGCCCCAGCAGCGGTAGGCCACGATCGACGGGCCGACGGCGACGAACAGCAGCGCGGCCCAGACCCAGCCGTTGCCCCATGCGATGGCCGTGGGCGGCGTGAGCAGCATCTCGCCGCCGGCGGCGGCGCCGGCCGCAAGCAGGCCGAACAGCATTTGCACCAGCAACAGGCCGGCCCAGCCCCAGGCCTGCAGCGTCGCGCGCGCGGGCGGCCTGAGCCACGCCGGCGGCTGCGCCAGCAGCCAGCTGTAGACGGCCCACGACAGCGCGGCGATCAGGATGTAGCCATCGCCGGCCACCAGCTCGAACTGGGCCAGCGTGGCCCACGAGCCGCGCGAAACCACCAGCACCACGCCGGCCAGCGACAACAGCGCGCCGGCGATCTGGCGCGGCGTCGGATGCTGGCCGAAGGCCAGCGCGCCGACGGCGAGCATCCACAGCGGGCCGGACGCGGCGATCAGCGTCACGTTCAGCGGCGTCGAGGTGGTGAGCGCCAGGTACTGGAACGCGTTGTAGGCGCCGACGCCCAGGCAACCGATGGCCAGCAGATACGGCCAGCTCGCGATCAGCTCGCGCCCGTTGCGCAGCGCCTGCCATCCGAGCGGTGCGAGCAGCAGGGCCGCCAGCACCCAGCGCAGCAGGTTCAGCGTCAACGGCGGCACATGGCCCACCAGCAGGCGGCCGACCACGGCATTGCCGGCCCACATCAGTGGCGGCACCGTCATCAGCAGGGCTGTGCTCGGCTTCATGTGGGCATCGCCGCGCCGCACTGCCAGCACTGGTCGAACGGCCCGTCGATGCGCTCGCCGCAGCCGCGGCAGACCCAGTACCGCCAAGGCGGGCGCCGCAGTTGTGCGAGCAGCGTGCGGGCTTCGTCGATGCGCGCATCGTCGTGGATCCAGATCTCCGGCAGCGCCTGGTCGGGTGGGATTTCGCCGGCGATGCTGCCGGCGAAGGCGCGTTGCACGCTGGCGTCGAGGCCGGCCTGCCGGAGCATGTCGCACCACAGTGAGGCCAGTGCGAGGTTGGGGGCTTGGGTCAGGCGTCTCATCGGCGGCGGCATTGTCGCCGGTCGGATAATCTCTTCGACCCACACGGAGACCACCCATGACCAAAGCCATCCAGATCCAGCAATACGGCGGCCCCGAGGCGATGCAACTCGTCGACGTCGAGGTCGGCGCTCCCGGGCCGGGTGAGGTGCGCATCCGCCACCACGCCTGTGGCCTGAACTTCATCGACGTCTATCAGCGCACCGGCCTGTACGCGAACCCGCTGCCGCTGACGCTGGGCATGGAGGGCGCCGGCGTGATCGAGGCGGTCGGCGAAGGCGTCACGCACCTGAAGGCCGGCGACCGCGCGGCTTACGCCAGCACCCCGCCCGGCAGCTACAGCGAAGCGCGCGTGATGCCGGCCAAGACGGTGTGCAAGCTGCCCGAAGGCATCGCCTTCGACACCGCCGCCGGCATGATGTTGAAGGGTCTGACGGCGCAATACCTGCTGAAGAAGACGAGGCCGGTCGAAGGCCTGCAGCCGGGCGACTTCGTGCTGTTTCACGCGGCGGCCGGTGGTGTCGGCCTGATCGCCTGCCAATGGGCAAGGGCGCTGGGTCTGCAGCTGATCGGCACCGCTGGCAGCGCCGCCAAATGTGCCTTGGCGCTCGAGCACGGCGCGGCGCATGCGATCGACTACAGCAAGGAAGACTTCGTCGCCCGCGTCAAGGCCATCACCGGTGGCAAGGGCGTCAAGGTGGTGTACGACTCGGTCGGCAAGGACACCTTCGACAAGAGCCTGGACTGCCTGCGCCCGTTCGGGCTGATGGCCTGCTTCGGCAATGCCAGCGGGCCGGTGCCACCGTTCGCGCCGGGCATGCTTGGCCCCAAGGGTTCGCTGTACCTGACGCGGCAGACGCTGTTCACGCACATCGCCACGCGCGAGGCGACGCAGGCGATGGCCGACGATCTGTTCGCAGTGGTGCAATCGGGCGCGGTGAAGATCCGCATCGACCAGCGCTACCCGCTGGCCGACGTGGCCCAGGCGCACCGCGACCTGGAGGCGCGCAAGACCACCGGCTCGACGGTGCTGATGCCCTGACGCGGCAGGCGCGAGCAAGCGACGCCGGTCGCCCGCGCCGTACGGTCGCTACCTCGCGACGTCGTTCCAGCCGCCGCCCAGCACCTTGTACAGCGTCACCAGGTTCTGCACCTGGGCGGCCTGGGCGATGACCACGCCTTGCTGCACCTGGAACAGCGTGCGCTGCGCATCGAGCACATCCAGGTAGCTCGACGCGCCGTTCTGGTATCGGATGTCGGCCAGGCGGTAGCGTGTTTCCTCGGCGCGCGCCTGCGCGCGCTGCGCCCGCAGCTGTTCGCCCAGCGTGGCACGGCCCGCGAGCGCATCGGCGACTTCGCGAAAGGCGGTCTGGATAGAGCGCTCGTATTGCGCCACGGCGATGTCGCGCGTTGCCTGGCTCACCTCCAGGTTGGCCTGGTTGAGCCCGGCGTCGAAGATCGGCAGCGTGATGCGCGGGGCGAACTGCCAGGCGCGGTTCTCGAACAGGCCCCCGAGGTCGTCGCTGGCCAGCCCCGCGCTGCCGGTCAGCGTGATGCGCGGAAAGAACGCCGCGCGCGCCGCACCGATGTTGGCGTTGGCGGCCATCAGCTGTCGCTCGGCCTGGCGCAGGTCGGGGCGCCGTTCGAGCAGCTCCGACGGCAGGCCGGCGGGAAGCTCGGAGAGCAGGCCCTGGCGTTCCAGCGGCAGGCCCGGCGGCAGATCTGCCGGCAGCGGCTGGCCGAGCAGCAGCACCAGCGCGTTCTGGTCCTGCGCGCGCTGGCGTTGCAGCAAGGCCAGCGCCGCGCGCGCGCCCTCGAACAGCGACACCGCCTGCGCGAAGTCGTATTCCGACGCGGCGCCGTTGTCGAACTTCAGCTTCAGCAGCGTGTAGCTCTGTTCGCGTGTTTCGAGCGTCCTGCGCGTGACCTCCAGTTGCTCGTCATCGGCCAGCAGTGTCATGTAGCTGTTGGCGACCGCCGCGATCAGGCTGATCTGTACCGCCCTGCGCGCCTCGTCGCTGGCCAGGTACTGCTGCAGCGCGGCATCGCTGAGGCTGCGCACGCGACCGAACAGGTCCAGTTCGTAGCCGGTGATGTTGAAGCCGGCCGTGTAGAAGGTGTTGGTGCCGCTGTCCGACGTGTCCGGCTCGGCCAGCCCGGTCGCGCCCAGCGTCACGTTGGGGAATCGCTCCGAGCGCTGGATCTGGTATTGCGCGCGCACTCGCTCGACGTTCAGCGCCGCGATGCGCAGGTCGCGGTTGTTCTGCAGCGCGATGGCGATGAGCCGCTTCAACCGGGGGTCGGTGAAGAACTGCTGCCATTCGATGTCGGCAGCGGGCGCGGCGGCTGGCATTCCCGCCGCGGCCTCGCCGGTGAACGTGGCAGCGACCGGCGCGGCCGGCCGTTCGTAGGGGGGCGCCATCGAGGCACAGCCTGCGAGCAAGGTCGTCAGCAGGGCCGACCCGGTGCGCGTCGTCCAGCGCGTGCTCATTGCCGGCCCTCCGCCACGGCCGCAGGTTCGGCCGGCGCGCCCGGTACGAGCTCGTGCGCATAGAGCTTGCGCTGGCGCTCGCTGCCCTTGAAGACGCGCCGCACGACGACGAAGAACACCGGCACGAACAGCACCGAGAGCACGACGGCGCTGACCATGCCGGCCATCACGCCGGTGCCGATCGAGCGTTGGCTGGCCGAACCCGCGCCGGTGGCGATGGCCAGCGGCAGCACACCGAGCACGAAGGCCATCGAGGTCATCACGATGGGCCGGAAACGCAGGTGCGCGGCTTCGAGCACCGCCTGCACGGCACTGCGCCCCTGGGCCTGCAGGTCCTTCGCGAATTCGATGATCAACACCGCGTTCTTCGCCGACAGGCCGATGATGGTGATCAGGCCGATCTTGAAGTAGACGTCGTTGCTGAAGCCGCGCGCGTCGGTGCCGATCACCACGCCGAGCACGCCGAGCGGCACCACCAGCAGCACGGCGAACGGGATCGACCAGCTCTCGTACAGCGCCGCCAGGCACAGGAAGACCGCCAGCAACGAGAAGCCGAACAGATAGGTCGCGGTGGCTCCGGCCAGACGTTCCTCGCGCGACTGGCCGGTCCATTCGAAGCCGAAGCCGGGCGGCAGCCGGGCGGCCAGCCGTTCCATCTCGGCCATCGCTTCGCCGGTGCTGACGCCGGGTGCAGCGTCGCCGGCAATGCGCATGGTCGGATAGCCGTTGTAGCGGATCGACTGCATCGGGCCGGTGATCCAGCGTGTGCTGGCGAAGGCCGACAGCGGCACCAGTTGGCCGCGATTGTTCAGCGCGTTCAGTCGCAGGACGTCATCGGGCTGCATGCGCTCGGGCGCATCGGCCTGCACCACCACCCGTTGCAGCCGGCCCTGGCTCTGGAAGTCGTTGACATAGGTCGAGCCGAAAGCGGTCGAGATCACGGCGTTGATCGCGTCGAAACCGACGCCCAGGGCGCCCGCCTTGTCGCGGTCGATGTCGATCCGCAGCTGCGGTGCGTCCTCCAGGCCGTCGGGGCGCACGCCGGCGAGCAGCTTGCTCTGCGAGGCCATGCCGAGCAGCTGGTTGCGTGCGGCGATCAGTGCGTCGCGACCGTTGCCGCCGCGGTCCTGCAGCCGGAAATTGAAGCCGGTGGCGTTGCCGAGCTCGGGAATCGGTGGCGGGCTCAACGCGAAGATGAACGCATCCTTCACGCCCATCATCGCGCCGAAGGTGCGCCGCGCCAGATCCTGGGCCGACTGCCCGGGCGCACTGCGCTCGTCCCAGTCCTTCAGCGTGACGAAGGCCAGCGCCGCGTTCTGCCCCTGGCCCGAGAAGCTGAAACCCAGCACGCTGACCATGCCCTTCACCTCGGGCTGTTTCAGCATGAAACCCTCCACCTGCTGCATCACCTTCAGGCTGCGGTTGGCCGTGGCACCCGGCGGCAACTGCACGTTGACGATGATGTAGCCCTGGTCCTCGTTGGGCAGGAACGAGGTCGGCAGGCGCAGCACCAGCCAGATCACCGCGCCGACGATGGCCGCATAGACGACCAGCATGCGTCCGGTGCGGTTCAGCAGCCGCGCCAGCACGCCTTCGTAACGTTTGGCCGTGGCGGAGAAGCCGCGATTGAACCAGCCGAAGAAGCCCGCCTTGGCGTGGTGGTGGCCGGCCTCCACCGGCTTGAGCAGCGTGGCGCAGAGCGCCGGCGTCAGCGACAGCGCCAGGAAGGCCGAGAAACCGATCGATGCCGCCATCACCACCGAGAACTGGCGGTAGATGTTGCCGACCGCGCCGGTGAAGAACGCCAGTGGCACGAACACCGAGATCAGCACCACGGTGACGCCGATGATGGCGCCCGAGATCTGCCCCATCGCCTTGCGCGTGGCCTCGCGCGGCGGCAGGCCTTCCTCGCTCATGATGCGTTCGACGTTCTCGACCACGACGATGGCGTCGTCGACGACGATGCCCACCACCAGCACCATGCCGAACATCGTCAGTACGTTGATCGAGAAGCCCAGCGTCAGCAGCACGCCGAAGGTGCCGAGCAGCGCCACCGGCACCACGATGGTCGGGATGATGGTGTAGCGCCAGCTCTGCAGGAACAGGAACATCACCAGGAACACCAGCGCCACCGCCTCGATCAGCGTTTCCACCACCTTGGAGATCGAGATCTGCACGAAACGCGAGGTGTCGTAGGGAATGGCGTATGTCATTCCCGGCGGGAAGTATTGCTTCAGCTCTTCCATGCGCGTGCGCACGGCCCTGGCGGTGTCCAGCGCGTTGCCGCTGGGCGAAAGCTGCACGCCGATGCCGGTCGAAGGCTTGCCGTTCAGGCGCGCCGAGGTGGCATAGCTCTGGGCACCGAGTTCGATGCGCGCCACGTCGCGCAGCCGCACCGCCGAGCCATCGGGGTTGGCGCGCAGCACGATGTTGCCGAACTGCTCGACGCTGGCCAGCTGGCCTTCGACCACCACGGTGGCGAAGATGGTCTGCCCCGGCACATTGGGCAGGTCACCGACGGTGCCGGACGAGACCTGCGCGTTCTGGGCACGGATCGCGCCGTTGACGTCGTTGGTGGACAGGTTGAAGCCGACCAGCTTGGCCGGGTCGAACCAGATGCGCATCGCCCGCTCGGTGCCGAAGAGTTGCGCCTGGCCGACGCCTGGCAGCCGCTGCAGCTCGGGCAGCACGTTGCGCGACGCATAGTCGCCCAGCGCGATCGGGTCGAACTTCGGGTCGGAGGATGACAGGATCGTGAACAACAGGAAGTTCGACCGCGCCTTGTCGACGCGCACACCCTGCTGCGTCACGGCCTGCGGCAGCCGCGGTGTGGCGCGTCCCAGGCGGTTCTGCACGTCCACCTGCGCCAGATCGGGGTTGGTGCCGGGCTGGAAAGTCAGCGTCAGCGTGCCGCTGCCATTGGCCTGGCTCACCGACTCCATGTAGATCAGCCCCGGCGAACCGTTCATCTCCTGCTCGATGACGGTCAGCACGCTGTCTTCGAGCGTCCTTGCCGAAGCGCCCGGATACCCGACCGTGACGACGATCGCCGGCGGCGCCACCGTGGGGTACTGCGCCACCGGCAACTGCAGGATGGACACCACCCCGCCGACCAGCACGAACAGCGCGATGACCCACGCGAAGATGGGGCGATCGATGAAGAACTTGGCCATCGCGCGCGGCCCTCAGCGGCTGGCTGCCGAAGCCGGTGCGCTTGCGGGCGGCATGGCTGCCGCTGCAGGCGATGCCGCATCCGGTGCCGCCGCACCGGCACCGGTCCAGGGCACGGGCTTCACTGGCGCGCCGGGACGCATCTTCTGGAAACCCTCGGCAATGACCTGCTCGCCTGGCTTCAGGCCCTCGAGCACGATCCACTGCGAGCCGGCAGCGCCGCCGATCTTGACCGGGCGCGGCGACGGCTGGCCGCCCTCGCCGACGACGACCACGGTGTCACCCTGGGGCCCGCGCGTCACGGCCTGCTGCGGCAACAGCATCGCGCCTGCGATCTGGCCCTGCACCAGGCGCGTGCGCACGTACATGCCCGGCAGCAGACGCGTCTGTGGGTTCGGGACCTCGGTGCGCAATGTCACCTGGCCCGACGTCGGATCGACCGACAGGTCGGAGAACAGCAACCGGCCGCGCTGCGGCAGCTCGCTGCCGTCGTCGAGAATGACGCGCACGGCGGCTGAATCGGGGGCTGCCTTGCCACCTGCCCCGGCCGACGCGCGCAGGCGGGCCACGTCAGCCACCGCTTGCGTCGAATTGACGTACACCGGATCGATCTGCTGGATCAGTGCCAGCTGCGTGGCCTCGGTCTGAGACACCAGCGCACCTTCAGTGACCAGCGCACGCCCGATGCGACCGGAGATCGGCGCGGTCACGGTGGCGTAGCCGAGGTTGAGTTGGGCCGTGCGCAGGGCCGCGCCCGCAGCGGCCACGTCGGCCTCGGCCTGTGCCTGCGTCGCCTGGGCGTTGATGTAGTCCTGCTCGCTGATCGCGTTGGCTTCGCGAAGCGGCTTGGAGCGCTTGGCGTTGGCATTGGCCTGCATCGCGTTGGCCTGGGCCCTGGCCAGCGACGCCTTGGCGCTGTCGACCGTCGCCTGATAGGGCGCGGGATCGATCACGAACAGCACCTGTCCGGCCTTGACATCGCTGCCTTCCCGGAACAAGCGCTTCTGCACGATGCCTGTCACCCGTGCGCGCACCTGTGCCACGCGCGAGGCTTCGACGCGGCCGGGCAGTTCGGTGGTCAGCGGTGCCGTCTGCGTGGCGACGGTGACCACGCCGACTTCAGGGGGCGGCGGTGCCGCAGCGCCGGTGCCCTGGGCGGCCTTCTGCCCGCCGCCGCATGCGGCCAGCGCCAGCAAGGCCGGCATGGCCCATGGCAGCAGGGCAAGTCGTCGGCCGCGGCGCAGGCATGCGGCCACAGCGAGGGTGCTTCGCGTCACTTGGAGGTCCTTGCTGTCGTGTCGGTGCGGGGAGGGCCGCAATCAGTGTCCGCCTCGAGGAGTGACCGAGCCCGGCCTCGATTCGAATGGCCCGCCGATGATCGGTCGGAGCGTGAACATACACCAAGGAATGTAAGCAGGACGGTCTGCCGAGTTCAGCCTGCAGCCCCGCGCTCCACGCAGAAGGTGGCGTGCGTGGGCGAGCGCAACGCCGTCGGTGACCCGCTCGCCGCGATGTACGACAGGGGGCGATCGAGCCGGTTCAGGCCCTGACCGCGGCCCGGTAGGCGTGCCAGGAGGCATGGCCGAGCACCGGCCCGACCACCAGCAGCCCGGCAAACCACGGCAGCATCGCCAGCACCACCAGGGCAGTGATCAGCGCACCCCACAGCAGCATCACGCCCGGCTGCGTGAACACCAGCCGCAGGCTGGTCAGGCCCGCGGTGATGGCGTCGACCGGGCGGTCGAGGATCATCGGCATCGCGACCACGCTGGTGGCGAAGATCAGCCCGGCGAACAGACCACCGACGGCGACGTAGGCGACGATGAACGCCAGGTTGTCGGGATCGAGCAGCGCCAGGATCGAACCCTTGAAGTCGGGCATGCCGTCGAAGCTGACGGCGAACACCACCAGCGATGCGCGGCCCCACAGCATCTCGAGCACCAGCAGCACGAAGCCGAAGATCGCCAGCGTACCGGTGCGCGTGTCCCAGGCCAGCAGCGAATCGCCGAAATCGGGCTTCTCGCCGCGCTCGAGGCTCTGGCTCGCGCGGTACAGACCCAGGCACAGGAACGGCCCCATCAGCAGGAAGCCGGCCGAGAGCGCAAGCACATAGGCCGGTGCGCGCTCGTAGACCTTCAGCAGCGCCCAGCCCATGACCGTGAAGCAGCCGCCGTAGAACAGCCCGATGCCGGGGCTGCGCACGAAATCGCGCCAACCCAGCTGCAGCCAGCGCAATGGGTCGGCCACGCGCAACGGGTTCAGGACAATCGACGGCGCAGGCGCCGCGGCCGGCTGCGGCAGGTCGGGATCGGTGGGGTCGCGGGTGCCGGGATCGCTCATCGGGGCAGTCGTGGGGGCCATCAGTCGTCGTCATTGTCGCGCGGGTGGCGGCTGCGCCACATCGAGCGCAGCAATGCCAGCCCGCCGAGTGCGGCACCGACGAATCCGAGCAGGCCGAAGGCCGGCAGCCCCAGCAGCGTCGGGCCGCCGCCGACCGTCATCACGATCGACGAGCCGATGATCAGCGCCGCGATCACCAGCGACAGCGACAGCCGGTTGGCCGCGCGGTCGAGCTGATCGCCGACACGCCGGATGTGGGCGATCTCGATGCCCACCTGCACCTGGCCGTGGCGCGCGCGCCGCAACAACCGCGACAGGTCGTGCGGCAGCTGGCCGGCCACCGCCAGCGTGCGGCGCAGGGCCAGCCAGCTGCGCTGCGCCAGCGCCTTGGGCTGGTAGCGTGCGCGTACCAGCTGGCGCAGCAGCGGCAGCGCCTCGGTGGTCATGTGGAAGTCGGGGTCGAGGCCGCTGCCCATGCCTTCGAGCGAGATGAAGGCCTTGATCAGCAGCGCCAGGTCGGCCGGCAGCGCCAGCCGGTGCTCGCGCAGCACGGTGGTCACCTCGGCCAGCATCTGGCCCAGCTTCAACTGGGCCAGCGGGGTGCCGTGGTGCTGATCGACGAAGGCCTCGATCTCGTCCTCGAGCTGGGCCATGTTCACCGCATGCTGGTCGCCGGTCCATTCGATCAACACATCGGCCACCGCCTGCGGCTGGCGCTCGACCAGTCCGAGCAACAGTTGCAGCAACTCTTCGCGCCGGCGCGGCGAGAGCCGACCGACCATGCCGAAGTCGATGAACGCCAGTCGGTTGCCGGGCAGGTAGAAGACGTTGCCGGGGTGCGGATCGGCGTGGAAGAAGCCGTCCTCGACGATCATCTTCAATACCGCTCGCGCGCCGCGCTTGGCGAGCACCTTGCGGTCAAGGCCTTCGCGCGTGATGCGTTCGAGGTCTTCGCCGGGCACGCCGTCGATGTAGTCCTGCACGTTGACGCGCTCGCCGGTGTAGGCCCAGTGCACGCGCGGGATCACCACCTCGGGCAGCGCGGCCAGGTTGGCCGCGATGCGCTCGGCGTGGCGGCACTCGGCGGCGAAGTCGAGTTCGCGGCGCAGCGAGCGTGCGAACTCGCGCACCAGCTGGCGCGGCCGGTACGGCTTGAGCGCCGGCCAGTCCTGGTCGACCGCCGCGGCCACGCGGTCCAGCAGACGCAGGTCGGCTTCGATCACGTTGCGGATGTCGGGGCGCCGGATCTTGACGATGACCTCGGTGCCGTCCTTCAGTTGCGCCCGGTGCACCTGCGCGATCGACGCGGCCGCCAGCGGCTCGACGTCGAAGCGCGCGAACACGGCCTCGGGCTCGTCGCCGAGGTCCTCGCGCAGTTGCGGCCGCAATGTGTCGAGCGGCACCGGCGGCACGCGGCTGTGCAGCTTGGCGAACTCGGCGATCCATTCGGGGCCGAACAGGTCGGCGCGGCCAGCCAGGATCTGGCCCAGCTTGACGAACGTCGGCCCCAACTCCTCGAGCGCCCGCCGCACCTGGGCCGGCGGTTCGAGGCGGGCCAGTTCATCGGCGCGGTCCCAGTGCAGCACATGGCCTGCGCGGGCCAGCGTCTCGGCCAGCCCGAGGCGGCGCACGGTATCGCCGAAACCGTGGCGGATCAGCACACCGGCGATGTCGTTCAAGCGTCCGAGGTCGCGGGCGCTGCCCAGAGTCTCGATCAGCATGGCGTCAGTATGGCGGCGGCATCTGCCGAGCGGGCGTGCCGCCCGGCGCCGGCGTGATCTGCATCAAGCCCTGCAGGGACTGCGCAGCGCGGTCAGATGACGTTGGTTTCGACCAGCCGTTCGCCGCGCAGCAGGCGCTCGGCCGCCAGCGGCGTGAGGTCGATGCTGTCGAAGCGCCCGCGGGCAATGCGTTCGGCCATCGCGCGACCGATGGCCGGCGCATGCTGCATGCCATGGCCCGAGAAGCCGCAGGCGACGAAGGCGTTGCGCCAGCCGGGCAACGCGCCGGCGATGCCGTTGTGGTCGAAGCGGTTCATCTCGTAGTAGCCGGCCCAGGCCGAATGCACGCGCAGCGCCTCGAAGGCCGGGACGCGGGCGGCCAGCGTCGGCCAGATGACGTCGTCGAAGAGGCCATGATCGATCGCATCGAGCGGCAACTCGTCGGCATCGTCACCGCGCGGCGGCGCGCCGGCGAGAAAGAGGCTGCCTTCGGGCCGCAGCCAGACGCCTGACGGGTCGATCAGCAACGGGCAGCCGGGCAGCAGTGCGGGCGACGACAGCACGAACACGTCACGCTTGCTCGCCTGCACCGGCAGCGCGAATCCGAGCGCGGCGGCCAGCGGCGCGCTCCAGGCGCCAGCCGCGATCAGCACCGCATCGCACGGATGGGCGTGGCCGTCGGCGTCCCGCACCGCCTGCACGCGGTCGCCGCTGCGATCGAAGGCCACCGCCTCGGCGCGCACGAAGCGCGCACCGCAGGCCTGCGCCTTGCGCCGGAACGCGGCGTGCAGGGCCGGGCCGTCGAACCAGCCCTCGCCACGCACGCCGTGCGCGCCGAGCACCAGTCCGTCGGTCGCCAGCCAGGGCCAGCGCACGCGCAGCGTGGCGGTGTCGAGCAGCTCGATCGCGGCGCCGTGCGCCCGTTGCAGCGCGTGGTTGGCACGCAGCTGCGCCGCACCGGCGGAGGTGGCGAGGTACAGGTAGCCGGCCTCGACCAGGTCGATGCCCGGCTGCTGGCCATCGACTTCAAGCTCGTCGCCGATGCGGTGCAGGAACGCCAGGCTGGCCTGCGACAGTGCGATGTTGATCGGGGTCGAGAATTGCTGGCGGATCGAACTCGCCGACAGCGCACTCGATGCTCGCCGGTAGCTCGGATCGCGCTCGAGCACGGTCACCGTGGCACCTTCGTCGCGGGCGAGAAAGCAGGCGCTGGCGGCGCCGATCACGCCGCCGCCGACGATCACTACACTGGGCATGGTCATGACGATCAGAGTCTATTCAGCCGCGGAAGTCCATGCCGCATTGCCATGGGCGGCGTTGGCGCGCGGGCTCGAAGCGGCCTTCGTGGCCGGCGACGTCGAGGTGCCTTTGCGTCACGCGCATCTGCTCGGCGACGGGGGCTCGTTGCTGCTGATGCCGGCCTGGTCGGCCAGCGCGCTCGGCGTCAAGCTGGTCACGGTGATGCCGCAGGCCGCGGCGCAGGGCCTGCCCACCGTGCAGGCCAGCTACCTGCTCAGCGACCGCGCCAGCGGCGCGCCGCTGGCGCTGCTCGACGGCGAGGCGCTGACGCTGCGCCGCACCGCGGCGGCCTCGGCACTGGCGGCCGGGCGGATGGCCCGCCGCGATGCGCACACGCTGCTGGTCGTCGGCGCCGGTCGGCTCGCGCCGTGGCTGGTGCGCGCGCACCTGGCACTGCAGCCGGCGCTGACACGGGTGCTCGTCTGGGCCCGGCAGGGCCGGGCTGCCGAGGCGCTGGCGGCGCAGCTGCGCGGCGAGGGCATCGATGCGCTGGCGCTCGACGACCTTGCCCATGCGGTCGGCAGCGCGCAGATCGTCAGCTGCGCGACCACCGCGATGGCCCCGGTGGTGCAGGGCGCCTGGCTCGCGCCGGGCACGCACCTCGATCTGGTCGGCGGCTTTCGGCCCGACATGCGCGAGGCTGACGATGCCGCGGTGGCCCGCGCGCGGATCGTCGTCGACACGCGCGCCGGCGCTCTCGCGGAGGCCGGCGACCTGGTGCAGACGCTGGCGCGCGGCGTGATCGACCCAAGCCGCGTCGTCGGCGACCTCGCCGAACTGCTGCGCGGTGACGTGGCCGGCCGCACGCGCGACGACGAGATCACGCTGTTCAAATCGGTCGGCACCGCACTCGAGGACCTGGTTGCGGCGCAGTTGGTCCACGATCGGGGGGCGGCGGCGCTCAGGCGCGGCGCACCCGCCTGATCTCGTCGATGATCAGCAGCACCGCGCCCAGCGTGATCGCGCTGTCGGCGAGGTTGAAGCTGGGGAAGTACCAGCCGGCCCAGTGCACCTGGATGAAGTCGACCACGTGGCCGTGCAGCAAGCGGTCGACGACGTTGCCCAGCGCGCCGCCCATGATCATCGTCACCGCAAAGCAGAACAGCGTCTGCGTCGGGTGGCTGCGCAGCATCCAGACGATGAAGCCCGCGGCGACGATGCCCAGCGCGACGAAGAACCAGCGTTGCCAGCCCGCCGCACCGGCCAGGAACGAGAACGCCGCGCCGGTGTTGTGCACGCGCACGAGGTTGAAGAACGGCGTGACGTAGCGGCTGTCGCCGAGCTGAAAGTGGCCCAGGATCAGCGTCTTCGTGAACTGGTCGAGGACGATGACGAGCAGCGCCAGGCCGAGCCACAGCGCGAGGCCGCGCGCGCTGGAAGACGACCGCGCCATGATCAGGCGATGCTGCGGGATTCGCCCGCGCCGTAGAGGTTGCTGGTGCAGCGGCCGCAGATCGCCGGGTGTGCGGCGTCGTGGCCGACGTCGCTGCGCCAGTGCCAGCAGCGCTCGCACTTGGTGGCCGCCGATGGCGTCACCGCGACGGCGAGCGCGTCGCCGCGCACCAGCGTCGCCCGCGACGTGATCAGCACGAACTTCAGGTCGTCGCCGAGCGTGGCCAGCAGGGCGTGGTCGGCATCGCTCACGGTCAGCGCCACTTCGGCCTGCAACGACGAACCGACGCCGCCCTCGCTGCGCACCGCTTCGATGGCCTTGTTGACCTCGTCGCGGATCGCGCGGATGCGCTGCCACTTGGCCAGCAGCAAGGCATCGGGGTCATCGAAGCGCCAGAAGGTCTCGGTGAAGATCGACGGCGACTGGCCCGGTGCGAGCACCGGCCAGGCCTCCTCGGCAGTGAACGACAGGAACGGCGCCATCCAGCGCAGCATCGCGTGCGTGATCTGCCACAACGCGGTCTGCGCCGAGCGGCGGGCGAGCGAGTTCGGCGCGGTGGTGTAGAGGCGATCCTTCAGCACGTCGAGGTAGAACGCGCCGAGGTCTTCGCTGCAGAACAGCTGCAGCTTGGCCACCACCGGATGGAATTCGAAGCGCTCGTAATGGGCCAGCATCTCGGCCTGCAGCTCGGCCGCACGCGAGACCATCCAGCAGTCGATCTCGAGCATCCGGGCGGCCGGCACGGCGTGCTGGCTGGCCTCGAAGTCGGCCACGTTGGCCAGCAGGAAGCGCAGCGTGTTGCGGATGCGGCGGTAGCTGTCGACCACGCGGGCAAGGATCTTCTTGTCGATCGGTGGATCGCCGGCGTAGTCGGTCGAGGCACACCACAGCCGCGCCACCTCGGCGCCCGGGTCCTTGGCGAACTCGCGGATCTCGATCACGTTGCCGAGCGACTTGCTCATCTTGCGGCCCTGGCCGTCGACCGTGAAGCCGTGCGTCAGCAGGCCGCGGTACGGCGCTCGGCCTTCGAGCGCGCAGCCGAGCAGCAGCGCCGAATGGAACCAGCCGCGGTGCTGGTCGTGGCCTTCGAGGTAGAGATCGGCCTCGGGTCCGGTCGTGTGGTAGCCGCGGTCACCCGCCGGGCCCTGGTGCGAGCCGCGCAGCACGTGGAAGAAGGTCGAGCCGGAGTCGAACCAGACCTCGAGGATGTCGCTGCTCTTGGTGTAGTGCGCGGCGTCCTCGGCGCCGAGGATCTCCTCGGCGGTGACGCGGCTCCAGGCCTCGACGCCGCCGGCCTCGACGATCGCCGCGGCCTGCGTCGAGGATCGCCATCGTGCGCGGGTGCAGGTCGCCCGAATCCTTGTGCAGGAAGAACGGCAAGGGCACGCCCCAACTGCGCTGGCGGCTGATGCACCAGTCGGGCCGGTTGGCGATCATGTCGCGCAAGCGGGCCTTGCCGTTCTCCGGGAAGAAGGTCGTGGCCTCGATCGCGTCGAGCGCCATCGCGCGCAGCGTGCGGGGCGCCTTGTCCTTGGTGAACACGCCCTCGGTCGACGAATTCGCCTCGTCCATCCGTATGAACCACTGCGCTGCGGCGCGGTAGATCACCGGCGTCTTGTGGCGCCAGCAGTGCGGGTAGCTGTGGCTGAGCGGCGCCGCTGGCGAGGAGCCGCCCGGCATCGCGCAACGCATCGATGATGGCCGGCACCGCTTTCCAGATGTTCTGGCCGCCGAACAGCGGGAAGTCGGCGGCATAGCTGCCGTGGCCTTGCACCGGATTGAGGATGTCGTCGACCCGCATGCCGTGCGCGGTGCACGAATTGAAGTCGTCGAGGCCGTAGGCTGGCGACGAGTGCACGATGCCGGTGCCGTCTTCGGCGGTGGCGTAGTCGGCCAGGTAGACCGGTGCGATGCGGTCGTACCCCGCGTCGACATGCGCCAGCGGATGGCGAAAGCCGATGCCGGCGAGCTTTTCGCCCAACGTCGTGGCCACCACGCTGCCCTGCAGGCCGTAGCGCTCGAGGCATTGCTCGACCAGCGACGCGGCCAGCACCAGTTGCCCGCGTTCGGTGTGCACCAGTGCGTACTCGAGGCTCGGATTCAGGTTCAGCGCCTGGTTGGCGGGCAGGGTCCACGCGGTGGTGGTCCAGATCACCGCGAAGGTTTCGCCGACGATCTCGGGCAGGCCGAACGCAGCAGCCAGCTTGTCGGGCTCGGCGCAGAGGAAGGCCACGTCGACCGTCTGCGACTTCTTGTCGGCGTATTCGATCTCGAACTCGGCCAGCGAAGAGGCGCAGTCGAAGCACCAGTACACCGGTTTGAGCCCGCGGTAGACGAAGCCGCGTTCGATGACCCGCTTCAGCGCGCGGATCTCGCCGGCCTCGTTGGCCGGATCCATCGTGCGGTACGGGTGCTCCCAATCGCCGAGCACACCCAGGCGCTGGAAATCGGCCTTCTGCTGGGCGATCTGTTCGGTGGCATAGGCGCGGCTCCTGGCCTGCATCTCGTCGCGCGACAGGTGGCGGCCGTGCGCCTTCTCGATCGCATTCTCGATCGGCAGACCGTGGCAGTCCCAGCCTGGCACGTAGCGCGCATCGAAGCCGGCCAGCTGCTTGGACTTGACCACCATGTCCTTCAGGATCTTGTTGACCGCATGGCCGATGTGCAGCACGCCGTTGGCGTAGGGCGGGCCGTCGTGCAGCACGAACAGCGGCGCGCCGTGGCGCGCGTCACGCAGCTTCTTGTACAGGCCCTGTTCGTTCCAGGCGGCGATCCAGCCCGGCTCGCGCTTGGGCAGGTCGCCACGCATCGGGAAGGGCGTGTCCGGCAGGTTCAGCGTGGCGCGGTAATCAGGGGTGGGCGTTGGATGGGTCATGGTGCGAAGGCGCCAGGCGCTGTGGCGTGGCGCGCACGGCGCTCACTTTTCTTTGGGGCCGGCTTGCGCTCTCGCAAGCCCGCGGCGGGTTCGTCGGCGGAACCCGGCTAAATTCGATCGCGTGTCGTCTGTCGCCGCGTCGTCGTGCGCCAGCGCAGGAGATCGAGCCGAACCATGCAAGCAACCATAAGACGCATTCTAGCCAGCCCGCCGCGGCGTTTGGCGGCCTGTGCGCTGCTGCTGGCCTGTGCGCTGCCGCCCTGGGCGCGGGCGCAGGAGGCTGAGACGCCCGCCGCGCAGGCAGCGGGTGCGCAGGCCCAGGAGTTGCGCAGGCCCAGGATTCGCAGGCAGCGGATGCGCAGGCACCGGCTGCGGAGTCCGCGCCGGCGAGGCCGCCGCACCCGGCGTGGGAGGGTGCCATCGGGCTGCAGGTGAACAATTCGCCGGAATACGCCGGTTCGGACCAGCGCAAGTTCTCGGTCAGGCCCGGTCTCTACCTGCGCTGGGGCCGCTACTCGATCGCGACGGGCGGCAACTTCGTGGCCCGCCACAACGACGACGAGGTCGTGCGCGGCGTCACCGCCGAACTGGTCCGGCGCGAAGACCTGCGGCTGCGGCTCAGCTTTCGCTACGACCAAGGCCGCAAGACCAGCGAGAGCGCGGAGCTGGCGCAGCTCGACGAAGTGCGCGCCACCGTGCGGGCTCGCCTCTCGTTGGTCTGGGAGCCTGTGCCCGACTGGCGCTTCGGCGCCGGCTGGAACACCGACATCCTCGGCCGCCAGGGGGGCGCGGTGGCCGATTTCGGCGTGGCGCGCGACTTCCGCCCCAGCCAGCGCACGCTGGTCACGCTCGGCACCAGCGTGGCCTGGGGCAACGATCTCTACATGCAGGCCCGCTTCGGCATCAGCCCGGAAGCTGCCGAGCGCAGCGGCAAGCCGGCTTTCGACCCGGGTGCCGGGTTGCGCGACGTGGCGTTGACGGCGCAGTGGCGCACCGACATCGACCGCAGCTGGACGGTGTGGGTCAGCGGTGGGCTCAGCCGCCTGCTCGGCCCGGCGGCCGACAGCCCGCTGACGCTGCAGGCCACGCAAGCCGGCGTCGGTGCCGGCTTCGCCTGGCGCTTCTGACACCCGTCATCGGGCCGCTGCGAACCACGCCTGCGCGGCGGCCACATCGACGGCAATGCCTGCGCGCAGGGCATCGAGCGACGCGTACTGGCGCTCGTCGTGCAGCTTGTGCAGCAACTCGACGCGCACCACGCGGCCGTACGCGCCGTCGGGGCTGAGCGACGGCGGCCAAGCCAGGCAATGGGTCTCGAGCAGCACCCGGCCGTTGTCGCCGAGCGTCGGCCGCACGCCCAGGCTGGCCACGCCGGGCAGCGGTGCCGCCGCGAGGCCATGCACGCGCACGATGAAGATGCCCATCGCCGCCGGCCGCCGGTGCGCAAAGCGCAGGTTCAGGGTGCGAAAGCCGTCGCCGCGACCGGGCGCGCTTTCGCCGAGGGCGCGCCCCAGCTTGCGCCCGTGCAGCACATGGCCGCTGATGCTGTAGGGGCGGCCGAGCAGCGTCGCGACACGCGCCATGTCGCCTGATTCGAGCGCCTCGCGCACGGCCGAACTCGACACCCGCAGGCCGTGCACTTCGTAGCTCTGCATCCGCGCGACGTCGAAGCCGGCGGCCTCGCCCGCAGCGTCGAGCATCGCGTAGTCACCGGTGCGCTTCGTGCCGAAGCGGAAGTCGTCACCCACCAGCACGTAGCGCGTGCCCAGGCCACGCACCAGTGCGTCGTCGATGAAGGCCTGCGGCGACTGGGCGGCAAGGCGTTCGTCGAAGCGCAGCACGACCACCTGCTCGATGCCGCAACGCTCGAGCTCGGCCAGCTTGTCGCGCAGCGTCGCGATGCGCGCCGGTGCGGCGTCGGGCCGGCCGGCCCGTGCGGCGAAGAAGTCGCGCGGGTGCGGCTCGAAGGTCAGCACGCACGACGGCACGCCGCGATGGCGGGCCTCGTTGATCAGCAATGCGAGCATGGCCTGGTGGCCGCGATGCACGCCGTCGAAGTTGCCGATCGTCAGCGCGCAAGCCGGCGCGACCTCGGGATGATGGAAGCCGCGGAACACTCGCATGGCCCCGATTATTGCGGCCGTGCCCGCAGCGCCCATGGCGCATCAGGATCGGCATCGTGCCGGCGTTGACGAAACGGTCGGTGACCCCGCGTGGGGGTCTGCGATCAGTCGCCTGCGGGATCGGCCCAGCGCCAGGCGCCTGGCGCCAGGTCGGCCGGCAGCGTCCAGGCGCCGAATGCGCTGCGGTGCAGCGCCTGGACGCGGTTGCCGGCAGCGGCGACCATGCGCTTGACCTGGTGGTAGCGGCCTTCGGTCAGCGTCAGCCGCAGCTGCCGCTCGCTGACGGCCTCGCAGGCGCTGGCGCGCACCGGGCGCGGGTCGTCGTCGAGCACCACACCGGCCAGCAGGCGCGCCACGGTGTCGGGCGCCAGGTCGTGCTTGCAGGTCACCTCGTAGACCTTCGCCACATGGTGCTTCGGCGACGTCAGGCGGTGGATCAATGTGCCGTCATCGGTCAGCAGCAGCAGCCCGGTGGTGTCGGCGTCGAGCCGGCCCACCGGCTGCACGCCACGCTCGCGCAACGGCGCCGGCAGCAGCGCCAGCACGCTCGGATGGTGGCGCGGCTTGGTCGAGCATTCATAGCCGAGCGGCTTGTGCAACAGCACGCAGCGCGCGGGCCCGGTAGGGCCAGGCCTGGCCGGCGACGACGAACACGAGGCCCTCGGTGGGCACGACAGCCCGAGGGTCGTCGACGGTGACGCCGCCGATCTGCACCTGGCCGGCAGCGATCAGCGCTGCGCAGTGGCGTCGCGTGCCAAAGCCCTGGCTGAACAGGACCTGCGCGAGCGGCAGCCGCAGCGGGGTGGCGGGCGTCAAGCTTAGAGCGCGCCGCCGAGATCGCGCGCCGCCGGCAGGCCGGGCAGCCCGATCGCGTGGTGGATCGCGTTGACCACCGCCCGCGCCGTCACCTCGGCGGCCAGGGCGCCGATCAGCGTCAGGTTGCCGGCCTTGCCGCTGGCACCGGTGGCCAATGCGAACAAGGTGTCGCCGTCGCTGGGCGTGTGGACCGGGTCGATGCTGCGCGCCAGGCCGTCGTGCGCCATGCTGGCCAACTTCCGGCACTGCGACTTGTCGAGCATGGCATCGGTGGCGACGACGCCGATGGTGGTCGACATCCCGGCCAGCAGGCGCTGCGGCAACGTCGCCGCGCGCCAGTGCCGCTGCGGTGTGCACCAGGTGATGGCTGGCGGCGCCGGTGCGTGCACCCGCGAGCACCAGGCCGTCGGTGGGGTCGATCACGTCGCCGGTCGCGTTGACGGCCACCAGCGCCGCCACGGTGACGGCGCCGACGCGAATCGACGCGGTGCCGATGCCACCCTTCATCGCGCGTTCGATGCCGAACATCTTGCCGACGCTGGCGCCGGCGCCAGCCCCGACATTGCCCTGCGCCGGCGCGGCATGGCTGGCGGCGACGCAGGCCGCATAGCCGGCACTGGCATCGGGCCGTATCGACAAGTCGCCGTGCCACAGATCGAACAACACCGCTGCCGGCACGATCGGCACCCGCACGTTGCCCACAGCCAGGCCGTGGCCATGTTCTTCGAGCCAGCGCATCACGCCGCCGGCTGCGTCCAGCCCGAACGCGCTGCCGCCGGTCAGCAGCACCGCGTGCACCCGGTCGACCAGGTTCTCCGGCGTCAGCAGGTCGGTCTCGCGTGTGCCCGGCGCGCCGCCGCGCACATCGACGCCGGCGACGGCGCCGTCGGGGCACAGCACCACGCTGCAGCCGGTGGCGCGCGCCGGGTGCGTGAAGTGGCCGACCGCGAGGCCCGCGACGTCGGTCAGGGCATCGTGCAGCGCTGCCGCAGTGGCGCCGCTCATGCGAAGACCCCGGCGGTGTCCTGCATCCGTTCGCTGACCTCGCCGAGGTGGTGCAGCGTGTCGCCCCAGGCCAGCTCGAGCATCGTCAGGCGCTTGAAGTAGTGGCTGGCGATGTATTCGTCGGTGACGCCGATGCCGCCGTGCAGCTGGATGCACTGCTGGCCGGCGAAGCGCATCGACTGGCCGAGTTGCACCTTGGCCTGCGACAGCGCGCGGCGACGCTGTGGCGGTGGTTCGCCGAGTTTCAGGCTGGCGTAGTAGCTCATCGAGCGTGCCAGTTCGAGCTGCATCTTGACGTCGGCGACGCGGTGGCGCAGGGCCTGGAAGCTGGCGATCGCCACGCCGAATTGCTTGCGCGTGTTCATGTACTCGACGGTGACTGCCAGCAGCTTGTCCATCAGACCGACACCCTCGGCGCAGGCCGCGGCGATGCCGACATCGGCCGCGTACTCGAGCGCGGCCGCTGCATCGGCGATCACCAGGCTGGCCGGCGACCCCGCCAGCGTGATGTCGGCGGCGCGTGCGCCGTCCTGCGTCGGGTAGCCGCGCACCGCGCAGCGGGCTCGCTCGACCAGGAACAAGCCGATCGGCGCTGCCGCCTGCGGTCCGACCCGCGCCGGCACCAGGTAGGCGTCGGCCTCGTCGCCGGCCGGCACCAGGCTCTTGTGGCCGCTGAGCGACCAGCCTCCCGCCACCTGCGTCGCGATCGTTGCGGCGGTGTCGAGCCGGTAGCGGGCAGCGCGCTCCTGGACAGCGGGCACGACGAGCGCCGAACCGTCGGCGATGCGCGGCAGCCAGGCGGCTTGCGTGGCCGGTTCACCGCCGGCAAGCAGCGCCGGTGCCACCAGCGCCGCTGCGGCATAGGGCGCGTTGACCAAGGCCGCGGCCGAGTTCCTCCATCACCACCATCGCCTCGACCGCGCCGAAGCCCAGCCCGCCATGCTCGCTGGGCACGGCCAGGCCGCCAAGGCCGAGCTCGGCCAACTCGGCATACACCGCGCGCGTGGCGCCGCCCGCCTTGGCCAGCGCGTGACGGCGCTCGAACGAGAAGCCCTTGTCGACCCAGCGCTGCACCGCGTCGCGCAGCGAGAGTTGGTCGTCGGTGAATTCGAAGTCCATCGTCAGCTCCCGAGCACCGTCTGCGCGACGATGTTTCTTTGAACTTCGTTGCTGCCGCCGTAGATCGTGGTCTTGCGGTAGTTGAAGTAGGTGCCGGCCAGCGGCGCGCAGTGGGCCGCGCCGACATGCTCGCCCTGCCAGCCGGCTTCCATCGCTTCCTTGATCAACGGCAGCGCGAACGGCCCCGCGGCCAGCATCATCAATTCACTGTAGCGCTGCTGGATCTCGCTGCCGCGGATCTTCAGCAGGCCGGCGATGTCCAGGCTCTGCTTGCCGCTCTTCTCGGCCGACAGCACGCGCAGCACCATCATCTCCAGCGCCACGATGTCGACCTCCAGCAGCGCGATCTGGTCGCGAAAGCGCCGGTCGTCCCACAACCCTTCGGCCTTGGCGATGCGCTTCACGCGCTCGAGTTCGCGCTTGGCGCGGTTGACATCGGCGATGTTGGTGCGCTCGTGCGACAGCAGGTACTTGGCATAGCTCCAGCCCTTGTTCTCCTCGCCGATCAGCTGGTCGGCCGGAACCTCGACGTTGTCGAACCAGACTTCGTTGACCTCGCGGCTGCCGTCGAGCATCACGATCGGGCGCACGCTGACACCCGGGCTCTTCATGTCGATCAGCAGGAACGAGATGCCGGTCTGCGGCTTGCCCTCGTTGCTGGTGCGCACCAGGCAGAAGATCCAGTCGCCATGCTGGGCCATCGTGGTCCAGGTCTTCTGGCCGTTGACGAGGTAGTAGTCGCCGCGGCGCTCGGCCTTGCACTTCAGCGACGCCAGGTCCGAGCCCGCACCGGGTTCGCTGTAGCCCTGGCTCCACCAGACGTCGCCGCTGGCGATGCCGGGCAGGAAGCGGCGCTGCTGCTCGGGCGTGCCGAAGGCCATGATCACCGGCGCCACCATCACCGGGCCGAACGGCTGCACACGTGGCGCACCGGCGAGTGCACATTCCTCTTCGAACAGGTGACGCTGCACGGCATTCCAGCCTGGCCCGCCATGCTCCTTCGGCCAGCCCCAGCCGAGCCAGCCTTGTTGGCCGAGGATCCTGGCCCAGCGCTGGTGGTCTTCGCGCGTCAGATGCAGCGCGTGATGCACCTTGTGGCGGATTTCGGTGGGCAGGTGGTTGGCCACCCATTGCCGGATCTGCTGGCGAAATGCGGTTTCTTCGGCGGTGAAATTCAGGTCCATCGGGGGTCTCCGCTGTCGTTGCGGTTTTAGCACGGCCCCTTGCCGGCGGTCCGTCGCGCCAGCGACAGCAGCAGGGTTTCGATAATCGGCGCCATGAACGATATCGCCAGCCTGCTTGCCGATGCCGCGCGCATGCGCCATGCCGACCGCGACCTGCTGTCGTTGGCGCTGATGCAATCGCGCAACCAGACGCTGGCCTGGCTGGCGTTGTTCGAGAGCGCGGCAGACGCACCCGCGCCGCAGCCGCCCGAGCACTTCGAACCCGCGCTGTGGCTGGCCGGCCATGCCGGTTGGCTGCAGGAGCGTTGGATCGCTCGGAACCTGCAGCGCGGCCGCGGCCGCGGCGCCGATGCGGGCTGTGCGCCGTTGGCGTCGATCGAACCCGGAGCCGATCGCTGGTGGGGCACCGAGGCCCTGGCCGACCGCGCAGGGTGGTCAGCCGTGCCGCCGACGCACGAGGCCACGCGGGCCTACCTGGCCGAGACGCTCGAGGTCACGCTCGACTTGCTGCGCGGTGCCGCGCCCGACGACGACGGGTTGCATGTCTACCGGGCCGCGTTGTTCGATGAAGACGCACTGCAGCGGCGCTTCGTCGCATTGGCGCAGGCGCAACAGATCGCGGCGGCGCAGCGCCTGGTGCCCGAGCGGCACGGCCTCGCGCTGCGCGACCCGCTGGCGTTCGCGGCGCAGCGCTGGTGGCTCGGCTCGCCGCCCGGTGGCTACGTGCCGGCCAACGAGCAGTGGGCGCACGAGGAGGCGGTGCCCGAGTTCGAGATCGACGCGCAGGCCGTGGCGTGGTCGCAGTACGCCGAGTTCGTCGCAGACGGCGGCTATGACGATCGGCGCTGGTGGAGCGAGCCGGGCTGGCGCTGGTTGCAGGCCACCGAACGCCGTACACCGCGCGACGTCGAGCAAGTGCGGCACGGAGTGCTGCTGCGCCGATTCGGCCAGGTGCAGCGCGCGCCGGCAACCGGGCCGGTGACGATGGTGTCCTGGTTCGAGGCCGACGCCTGGTGTCGCTGGGCCGGGCGGCGCCTGCCGACCGAGATCGAATGGGAACTTGCGGCCAGCCAGGGCGCCTCGCGAGGTTTCGTCTGGGGCCAGGTGCCCGAGTGGGTCGCCAGCCACGCGCGCGCCTGGCCCGGCGCGGCAGCAGCGCCCGACGCGTCGCTGCGGGTCCAGCGCGGCTGTGCCTGGTTCGAGCCGCGGCGCCTGGCGCACCCGAAGGCGCGCCGCTTCATGGCCGCCGACCGCGACGAAGGCTTTGCCGGTTTTCGCAGTTGCGCCGCTTGAACAGGCCTCAGTCGGCCTTGGCTCCAGTGGCCTTGACCACGCGCTCGTACTTGGCGTTCTCGCTGCGCACGAACTGCGCGAAGGCATCCGGGGTGGTCGGGGCGGGCTCGGCCATCAGCGTCGCCAGCCGCGCCTTGATCTCGGCCGAATTGAGTGCATCGACGAAGGCGCGGTTGAGCCGCGCGGTCACGTCGGCGGGCAACCGCGCCGGCCCGAACAGGCCGAACCAGGTGTGGATGTCGAACTGGCCCAGGCCGAGGTCGGCCGCGCTCTCGGCGATGGTCGGCACGTCGGGCATCGCGCTCGACCGCCGCGCGGTGGTGACGGCCAGTGCGCGCAGCCTGCCACTCCTGATGTTGGCCGACGCGGCAGCCAGGTTGTCGAAGTTCAGGTCGACCTGGCCCGACACCAGCGCCAGTTGCGCCGGCGGACCGCCGGCGTACGGGATGTGGACCATGAACAGGCCGGCCTGGGTCTTGAACATTTCGCCGGCGAGGTGGCCGGCGCTGCCATTGCCGCCCGAGCCGTAGTTCAGTCGGGCCGGATGCTTCTTCGCATAGGCCACCAGGTCGCGCACCGATGCGATGCCCAGGCGCTGCGCGGCGTCGGCATTCATCACCAGCACGTTGGGCACCTGCGCCACCAGCGTGATCGGCGTGAAGTCGCGCAAGGCGTCGTAAGGCATCTTGCTGTAGAGCCAGGGGTTGATGGCGTGCGTGGCGACCGCGCCCATCACGATCGTGGTGCCGTCGGGGGCGGCCTTGGCGACTGCGTCGGCGCCGACGTTGCCGCCCGCCCCCGGCCGGTTCTCGACCACCACCACGCCCAGGCTGTCCCTGACCTTGTCGGCCAGCGCGCGCGCCGCGATGTCCAGTGGCCCGCCGGGCGGGTAGGGCACGATCAGGCGGATCGGCCTGGCCTGCGCCGACGTCGCCGTGGCGGCAAATGCGGCGGTGGCGGCAAGGATGTCTCGGCGTCGCATGACGGCTCCAATGGTTGCAGGATGGACGGCAGTTTAGGCGCCGGGCGGCGGCGGAACAGCAGCGACAATCCACGCCGGCGACACCCCCATCGAGGTCGATGATCCATTACCGCATCGAGCTGCATGACCTGCATGCTCACCAGTACCGCATCACGCTGACCGTGCCGCAACCCGCGACCGCCCAGCGTGTCAGCCTGCCGGTATGGATCCCCGGCAGCTACATGGTGCGCGAGTTCAGCCGCCACCTGTCGCAGCTGCAGGCGCGACAGGGCCGCCGTGAGGTGGCGCTGCAGCAGATCGACAAGGCCACCTGGCAGGCCGCTTGCAGCGGCGGCGCGGCATTGACGCTGAGCTACCTCGTCTACGCCTTCGACACCTCGGTGCGCACGGCGTTTCTCGACGCCTCGCGCGGCTTCTTCAACGGCACCAGCCTGTGTCTGCGCGTCGAGGGTCGCGAAAGCGAACCGCACCGGCTCACGATCGGCGCGCTGCCGCGCGCTTGGTCCTTGGCCACCGCGATGCCCGGCGACGGCGGGCGGTCCTTCATCGCGGCCGACTACGAAGAGCTGGTCGACCATCCATTCGAGTTCGGACGCTTCTGGCGCGGTGCCTTCGAAGCCGGCGGGGTGGCGCATGAGTTCGTGGTGGCCGGCGCGTGGCCGGGTTTCGACGGCGAGCGCCTGCTGGCCGATACGCGCCGCATCTGCGACGCGCAGATCGCGTTCTGGCACGGCACCCGCAAAGCCAGCCCGCCGTTCGCACGCTATGTGTTCCTGCTCAATGCCGTCGACGACGGCTACGGCGGCCTCGAGCATGGCGCCAGCACGGCGCTGATCTGCGCTCGCCGCGATCTGCCGCGGCAGGGGCACAAGGACGCCAGCGAGGGCTACAACACCTTGCTCGGTCTGATCTCGCACGAGTACTTCCACACCTGGAACGTCAAGCGCCTGAAGCCGCGCGAGCTGGCGCGGATCGACTTCGCGCGCGAGAACTACACGCCGCTGCTGTGGTTCTTCGAGGGCTTCACCTCGTACTACGACGACTTGCTGCTGCGCCGTGCCGGGCTGATCGACGCTGCGCGCTATCTGAACCTGCTGGCCAAGACGCTGAACGGGGTTGCGACGACACCGGGGCGACAGGTGCAGAGCGTCGCGCAGTCCAGCTTCGATGCCTGGGTCAAGTACTACCGCAGCGACGAGAACACACCCAATGCGACGATCAGCTACTACGCCAAGGGCTCGCTGGTGGCGCTGGCGCTCGACCTGACGCTGCGCCGTGAAGGCCGCGGTACGCTCGACGCCGTGATGCACCGTCTATGGCGAACCAGCCGCGGCGGGCCGATCGACGAGGGCGACATTGCCGCGGCGCTGCGCGAGGTCGGTGGCCGCAGCTACGCGCGCGAGCTGGCAGCCTGGGTGCATGGCACCGGCGAGTTGCCGCTGCCGGCCCTGTTGGAGGCCGCCGGCGTGGGGCTGCGCCAGAGCCCTGCGACGTTCGCTGCGGCGCTCGGCCTGCGCCTGTCGGAAGGGCCGGTCAGCGGCGTGCAGGTCAAGTCGGTGCTGGCCGGCAGCGCTGCAGCGCGCGCCGGGGTGTCGGCTGGTGACGAACTGCTGGCGATCGACGGCTGGCGCATCCGGCGGCTCGACGATGCACAGCAGTGGCTGGCGCAGGCGGCCGCGTTCGAGCTGACCCTCGTGCGTGATCAGCGGCTGCTGGCCTTGCGCGTGCATCCCGACGCCAAGCCACCGACCGACGCTGGCCCTCGCGCTGGCCGACAAGCCGGCGCCAGCCGCAGCGTCGCTGCGGCGGGGCTGGATCGGCGTCTAGGCAAGCATCCACATGGGCGCGACGCTGGCTACCGGGCCGACCGGGCGCTCCCCGCGCCGGCCTTGGACGCGCCGCGCGGCATGGTGGACGGCGCTGCTGGTGGTCCTGCTGGGCCATGCGGTCGCGACGCTCTGGTTGCAGGACAACCTGGTGGGCTGGGGTGCGGGCGACAAGCCGATGCCGCAGCGGATCGAGGTCGCGTTCGTGCAGGTGTTGGCGCCGGCCGCGCCGCCGCCGGCGCCGGCCGCTGCGGCGCGGCCTGCCCGCAAGCCCACGCGCGCCCGCGCGGCTGCGCCGGCGGCCTCGGCTGCGTCGGCCGCCGAGGCGGTGGAGGCTGCGGCGTCAGCGCCGGAACCCGAACCGCAGGCCGCCGTGGCGGTCGAGACGCCGGTGGCCGTGGCCGACGCCGCCAGCGCCGTGCCGCCTGCGCCCGAGGCAGCGTCGGCGGTGGTGGCCGCCGCCTCGGCGCCGGCGGCCGCGCCGGCCTTCGAATGGCCGCCGTCGACCCGCCTGACCTACCGGCTCACCGGCAACTACCGTGGCGAGGTGAATGGCAGCTGCGCGTGTGCAATGGGTGCGCGAGGGGTCGCGCTACCAGGTGCACCTGGACGTCGTGATCGGGCCCAGCTTCGCGCCGCTGATTTCGCGTCGCATGACCAGCGACGGCGAACTCGGCGAGCAGGGTCTGGTGCCGCGACGCTATGACGAGGCGACACGGCTGCTGTTCGGCAAACCGCGGCGCGCGACCCTGCTGTTCAGTCCCGAGCAGGTGACGCTGGCCAACGGCAGCGCGCGTGAATCGCTGCCCGGTGTGCAGGACGCCGCCAGCCAGTTCGTGCAATTGACCTGGTTGTTCACCACCCGCCCAGAGTTGTTGAGCGTGGGCAATACGGTGACGATGCCGCTGGCGCTGCCGCGCCGCATCGGCCGCTGGGTGTTCGACGTCATCGGCCAGGAACGACTGGTCGCGCCTTTCGGCGAACTCGACACTTTCCACCTCAAGCCGCGCCTGGCCGCTCTCCGGTCCGGCGCCGAACTGAGTGCCGAGGTCTGGTTCGCGCCGACGCTGCAATACCTGCCGGTGCGCCTGCGTATCCAGCAGGATGCCGAGAACTTCATCGACCTGATGATCGATGCGCCGCCGTTGCAGGCGGCACCCGAACGCGCGGCATCGGCGCCCGGTTGAGCCGGCGCCGCAGCGCGTGCTAGGCGCCGGGATCGACGATGAAACGCGCAGCAAAGGCCTCGGCGACGGCGCGGCTGCGCACAGCGCGCAGCAGTGCAACGGCCTGCGCCAGCAACGGTTGCAGCTCCGGCATTGTCCTGGCACGTTCGATCTTGATGGCCAGGCTCTCGGCATGCGGGCCGAGTTGATCGTTGAGTTGCCGCACGGCATCGCGGCCGGGTGCTCTCGAGCGTGGGCCCGACGTTGCGCACGGCCGCCGCCGCCGCGGCTGGCTCGGACGGCGGCTCGCTCGCGGGGTCGCGATCGGCCAGCGTTGCCGCGACCTCGATGTAGCCATCGGTGAGCAGGTTGGCCAGCACGGCCTGCGGGTCGGCAAGGATCAACGTCGCCAGTTCGCTGTCGGACTTGCGGCCATCGACCAGGATCAGCGCGCCGCGCAGCCGCGGCGCCAGACGGTGCACGCGCGTCTCGATCTCGACCAGGCCTTTGGGGGTCTTGCGGTAGACGAAAGCCATAGCGCGCCGAGGATAACTTCGCGCCGGGCAGCGGCCAATCTGCAGGCACCCATGAGATCGGCCATTTCGTGCGCTTGCGCACGTATAGTGATCGATCCTGTTGCCTCGTTCGACGGAGAAAACCCACGATGAACTACGAATGCATTCTGGTCGAGCGCCGTGAGAACGCCGCCGGCACGCTGGCCACCGGCCTGGTGACGCTGAATCGCCCGAAACAGCTCAATGCGTTGAACGACCGTCTGATGGACGAACTCGGCCATGCGCTGCAAGCGCTTCGACGTCGACCCGGGCATCGGCTGCGTCGTCATCACCGGCAGCGAAAAGGCTTTCGCGGCCGGTGCCGACATCGGCGCGATGGCCGACTACAGCTACATGGATGCCTACCTCGGCAACTACATCACCCGCAATTGGGAGGCCCTGAAGAACGTCCGCAAACCGGTGATCGCCGCCGTGGCGGGCTTCGCCCTCGGCGGCGGCTGCGAACTGGCGATGGCCTGCGACTTCATCATCGCGGCCGACACCGCGAAGTTCGGCCAGCCCGAGATCAAGCTCGGCATCATTCCCGGCGCCGGCGGCACCCAGCGCCTGCCGCGTGCGGTCGGCAAGGCCAAGGCGATGGACATGGTGCTCACGGCCCGCATGATGGACGCCACCGAGGCCGAGCGTGCCGGCCTGGTCAGCCGCGTGGTGGCCGCTGCCGCGCTGCTCGACGAGGCGCTGGCCGCCGCGGCCACGATCTGCAGCTTCGGCATGCCCAGCGTGATGATGGCCAAGCAGTGCGTCAACCGGGCGTTCGAGTCGGGCCTGTCCGACGGCGTGACCTACGAGCGCGGCGTGTTTCATTCGCTGTTTGCGACCGAGGACCAGAAGGAGGGCATGGCAGCGTTCGTCGGCAAGAAGAAGCCGGTGTTCAGGCACCGTTAGGCGATGACGCTGGGTCCGCCCGTTGCGGCGTACGACGGCGGCTGCACCTGCCGCTTCGTGCGCTATCGCATGACGACCGGGCCGATGTTCGTGCACTGCTGCCACTGCCGCTGGTGCCAGCGCGAGTCGGGCTCGGCGTTCGCGCTGAATGCGTTGATCGAATCCGATCGCGTGAAGCTGCTCGCAGGCGAGGTCGAGGTTGTCGATACGCCGTCGAGCAGTGGCAAGGGGCAGCGGATTTCACGCTGTCCGCGATGCCGCATCGCGCTCTGGAGCAACTATGCCGGCGCCGGCGACGCCGTGCGATTCGTTCGCGTGGGTACGCTCGACGAGCCGGATCGCTGGCCGCCCGACATCCACATCTACACGGCCTCGAAGCAACCGTGGCTGGCGCTGTCACCGGGCACTCCTGCGGTGCCCGAGTACTACGAGGCCGGCAAGTATTGGCCGGCGGCCAGCCTGGAACGGCGCGCAGCGCTGATTGCCGCGGCATCGCGGCCGCCGCGCTAGCAGGGACCGGCAAGGGAATGCTGCATCATCTCGGTATCGCAAGCACCGTGAGCCCAGCATGAGCCAAACCCTGTTCGATCTGTCCGGCCGCGTGGCCTTGGTGACCGGCTCGACGCGCGGCCTGGGGCGGGCGATGGCCGAAGGCCTGGCTGCCGCGGGCGCCAGGCTGGTCATCAATGGCACCGATGCGGCCCGCGTCGAGGCCGCAGTGCGCGAGTTCACTGCCGCTGGCCATGTCGGCCGAGGGCGCCGCCTTCGATGTCACCGATGAAGCAGCGGTCGTGCGCGCCTTCGAGACTTTCGATGCGCGCGGCCTGGCCGTCGACATCCTCGTCAACAACGCCGGCATCCAGTTGCGCAAGCCGATGCTCGAGTTGAGCACGGCGGAGTGGCGCAAGGTCATCGACACCAATCTGACCAGCGCCTTCGTCGTCGGCCGCGAAGCAGGGCGCCGGATGGTGGCACGCGGCCGCGGCAAGGTCATCAACATCGGATCGCTGACCAGCGAACTGGCTCGTGCCACCGTGGCGCCCTACACGGTGGCCAAGGGCGGCATCAAGATGCTGACGCAGGCGATGGCCGCCGAGTGGGCGGCGCATGGCGTGCAGGCCAACGCGATCGGGCCGGGCTACATGCTGACCGACATGAACCAGGCGCTGATCGACAACCCCGCCTTCGACGCCTGGGTCAAGGGGCGCACGCCGGCCAAGCGCTGGGGCAAGCCCGAAGAACTGGTCGGGGTGGCGGTGTTCCTCGCCTCGTCGGCGTCGGACTATGTCAACGGCCAGATCATCTATGTCGATGGTGGCATGACGGCAGTGCTGTAGCGATGCCGGCGAGCTTCAGGCGCTGGCGTGCTTGTCCGCTTCCGAGGTGAAGCTGTCGGCATAGAAGGCCTCTTCGCGGCAGGCCGCATTGCGCCACGAAATCGCGCTTCGCGGCCTCCACCATCGCCGGCACGCCACAGGCATAGACCTCATGGCCCGACAGATCGGGCAGGTCGGCCATCACCGCCTGGTGGACGAAGCCGGTGCGGCCCCGCCACGCGTCGTCGGGCCGGGCTTCCGAGAGCACCGGCACATAGCGCAGCGTCGGCATCGATGCGGCGGCCTGCTCGGCCCACTCGTGGAGGTACAGGTCGGGCCTGGTGCGGGCACCCCAGTACAGCACCGCCGGCCGTTCGATGGCCTTCGCGCGCAGGTGTTCGATGATCGCCTTGATCGGTGCGAAGCCGGTGCCCGAGGCCAGCAGCACGATCGGCTTGTCGCTGTCCTCGCGCAGGAAGAAGCTGCCGAACGGGCCTTCGACGCGCAGGATGTCGCGCTCCTTCATCGCGGTGAAGACGTGGTCGGTGAACTTGCCGCCGGGCATGTGGCGCAGGTGCAGTTCGATCGCCGGCGGGTCGCCGAGGTGCTCGGGCGCGTTGGCCATCGAATAGCTGCGCCTTGCGCCGTCGCGCAGGATGAACTCGACGTACTGGCCGGCGCGGTACTTGAAGGCCACGGTGGCCGGCAGTTGCAGCTTCATCACGGTCACGTCGTGCGTCGGGCGCGCGAGGGCGGCGACGCGGGCCGGCATCTTCAGCACCGGGTACTCGCCGGCACCGGCCACGGTGCGGGCCTCGACGATGCAATCGGTTTGCGGTGTGGCACAGCAGGTCAGGATCCAGCCGGCGGCCTCCTCGGCCGCCGACAGGGCCTTGGCCTGGTGCACGCCATGGATCACGCGGCCTTCGACAAGGCGGCTCTTGCAGGAGCCGCAGGCGCCGTCGCGGCAACCGTAGGGCAGGCCAATGCCGGAGCGGATCGCGGCGGGCAGGATGGCTTCGTCGCGCGCGACATCGAACGTCAAGCCGGCGGGCTGGACCAGGATCTTGAAGGTCATGGGGCAGGGAGGAGGGGCTTCTACACTGTGTTCGATTGTGCCCGCTGATCCGTTGCCAACCTGGCGCCTACCCTGTCGCGAACCATGCTGCCGCCCTCGCGCACCCGCCGCCCCGTATTGCTGATCGTCGGTTGCGGCGACGTCGGCCTGCGTGTGCTGCACCTGTTGCGCGGGCGCTGTCGCGTGCTGGCGCTGACGTCGTCGCCCGCGCGGGTGCCGGCGCTGCGCGCAGCGGGCGCGGTGCCGCTGGTCGGCAATCTCGACGATCCGGCGTCGCTCGGGCGCCTGGCCGCGCTGGCCGACGGCGTGCTGCACCTGGCGCCACCGCCTGCCCAGGGCGCGGTCGATACGCGCACGCGGGCGCTGCTGCAGGCCCTGTCCCGCAGCACGCGGCTGCGGCGGCTGGTGTATGCCAGCACCAGTGGCGTCTACGGCGATGCGGCCGGCGCGCGCTTCGACGAAACCCGTGCCGTCAATCCGGCGACCGACCGCGCGCGCCGCCGCGTCGACGCCGAGGCCCGCGTGCGCCTCCACGGGCGCGCCTTCGGTGTGTGTGCCTGCGTGCTGCGCGTGCCGGGCATCTATGCGCTCGATCGCGACGGCGGCGACCCGCGCGAACGCGTGCGCCGCGGCACGCCGGTGTTGACGCCCGACGACGACGTCTACACCAACCACATCCATGCCGACGACCTGGCCCGCGCCTGCGTGGCCGCCCTGTTGCGCGGTGCGCCGCAACGCATCTACCACGCCAGCGACTGCAGCGAGATGAAGATGGGGCAGCACTTCGATGCCGTGGCCGATGCATTCGGCCTGTCGCGCCCACCACGGCTGACGCGCGAGGAGGCCGCACGCGTGCTGTCGCCAATGCAGATGAGCTTCCTGGCCGAATCGCGTCGGCTCGACAACCGGCGCCTGCTGACGGAATTGCGCGTGCGCCTGCGCTATCCGACGCCGGCTGCCGCGTGGGCCGCGGCGTGCGCCTGACTCAGATGCCGCGGGCCCGCGTGAGCGCCTGCATGCGATCGATGCTGCGCACGGCCACGGCCTGGCGCGTGCCGTAGCGATCGATCTCCAGCGTCACCTCGCGTTCGGCCGGGCCACCCGACCACAGCGCCCTCCAGAGGGCTTCGACCGTGGCCACGGCCGTGCCGTCGATGGCGAGGATGCGGTCGCCGACACGCAGCCCGGCCGCCTCGGCCGGGCTGTCGTCGGTGATGCGCACGACATGCACCGCGCCTTGCTGCTCGACGCAGTTCACGCCGAGCCAGGCACGGCGGCTGGCACTGGACATGCCTTTCGTGCGCAACTCACCGAGGATCGGCCGCAACAGGTCGGTCGGCACGAACATGTTGCCGGGAATGCGGCGGCCCTCGCCCGGCGGGTCGGCGCGGGTGTCGGCCACCACCAGCGAGCCGATGCCCACCAGCTCGCCACGGCTGTTGAACAGGCCTGCGCCACTGTGGTCGGTGCGCGGCGGCGCGGTGAACAGCGCGTCGTCGATGCGGTACTCCCAATAGCCGGCAAAGGCGCGCCGCGACACCAGTCGCGCCATGCTGAGCTGGCCGTTCTCGCCGCCGCTGGCCACCAGCAGCGGCTCATCGGGCGTCAACGCACCCGAACCGCCGAGCGGTGCCGGCACGATGCGCAGCGGCGCCAGCGGTTGCAGCAGTCCGAAGCCGGTGGCCAGGTCGTAGCCGAGCACGCGCGCCGGCACGGCACGGTCATCGTCGAGCAGCAATTGCACCTGGTCGGCTTCGAGCACCAGGTAGCCGATCGTCAGCACCAGCCCGTCGGGCCCGATGACGACGCCCGAGCCCTGGCGCAGCCGCCCCAGCGTGGCAATCGAGCGCGCGTCTTCGAGGGCCAGGGCCTGCACGCCGACGACCGCCTGGCTGGCGCGTTCGAGCGCGCGCGACTGCGCTTCGAAGTCCTCGCCGCTGGCTTGCGGCGGTGCGGTGGCGGCCGCCAGCGTCGTGACCGCTGCCAACAGTGCACTGCCGAACGCAACCTGCAGGCTGACCATGATGCACCTCCTTCGCCGACGGCCGCAGGATGCGCCAAGGCGGCGCGCTGCGCAACAGGTCTGCGGCGTCAGCGGCGGCGGCCGAACGGCGCCTGTCCGCGCCAGTAGCGGATCATCAGGAAACCGCCGAGCATGCCGCCGAGGTGCGCGAAGTGCGCAATGCCGCTGCCCCCGGTGACGCCGAACACCAGTTCGAGCGCGCCGAAGACCGCGACGAACACCTTGGCCTTCATCGGGATCGGCGGGAACAGCGGCATGATCATCCGGTTGGGAAACATCATGCCGAACGCCAGCAGCAGGCCGAAGGTGGCACCCGACGCACCGAGCGTCGGCACGCGCGAGCCGATCAGCAGGGTCCAGACGATCTGCACCGCGGCGGCAGCGAGCGCACTGGCCAGCAGGAACTGCCAATAGCGCTTGCCGCCCCACAGCCGCTCGATCTCGGCGCCGAACATCCACAGCGCCAGCATGTTGAAGAACAGGTGCGTGATGCTGCCATGCAGGAAGGCGTAGCTGACGACCTGCCACGGCATGAAGCGTCCGCTGTGCAACGGCCACAGCGCGAACAGCCCCTCGAACACCGGCGGCAGCAGCAGCTGCGCGCAGAAGACGCCCACGCACAGCAGCATCAGCGTTCTGGTGACCGGTGGCAGTGGCGGCATTGGAAGGAGGTTGGTGCCCGGGGCCGGACTCGAACCGGCACGCCTTGCGGCGAGGGATTTTGAGTCCCTTGCGTCTACCGATTTCGCCACCCGGGCAGGACAGACAAAGCACGCGGTAGCGCGTGGGCGCGGATTATCACACGCGGGCTGCAGCGGATTCACTGCGCTGCGACAATCGCGTCATGCCTGTCTACAAGACCCTCGAAGACGTGATCGGCGGCACGCCGCTGGTGCAACTGCAGCGCGTGTGCGGCGCCGACAACGCGCGACGCGGCAACGTGATCCTGGGCAAGCTCGAAGGCAACAACCCGGCCGGTTCGGTGAAGGATCGGCCGGCGATGAGCATGATCAAGCGGGCCGAGGAGCGCGGCGACATCGCGCCCGGCGACACGCTGATCGAGGCCACCTCCGGCAACACCGGCATCGCGCTGGCGATGGCCGCGGCGATCCGCGGCTACCGCATGGTGCTGATCATGCCGGAGGACCTGTCGATCGAGCGCGCGCAGACGATGAAGGCCTTCGGTGCGGAACTGGTGCTGACGCCGCGCTCGGGCGGCATGGAGTACGCACGCGACCTGGCGCTGCAGATGCAGGCCGATGGCAAGGGCCGTGTGCTCGACCAGTTTGCCAACGCCGACAACCCGCGCATCCACTACGAGGCCACCGGCCCCGAGATCTGGGCCGACACCGCGGGCGGCATCACGCATTTCGTCAGCGCGATGGGCACCACCGGCACCATCACCGGCGTGTCGCGCTACTTGAAAGAGAAGAACCCGGCCGTGCGCATCGTCGGCGCGCAGCCGAGCGAGGGGTCGCGCATCCCTGGCATCCGCAAGTGGGCCGAGGCCTACCTGCCCAAGATCTACGACGCGAGCCATGTCGACGAGATCGTGCTGGTCAGCCAGGCCGACGCGGAGGACATGGCGCGCCGGCTGGCATGCGAGGAAGGCCTGTTTGCCGGCATTTCGGCCGCCGGGGCCTGCTGCGTGGCGTTGCGACTGGCCGAGCGCCTGGAGAACGCGACGATCGTGTTCATCGTCTGCGACCGCGGCGATCGCTACCTGTCGACGGGTGTGTTCCCGGCATGACGACCTACAAGTTCTGCCCGCACTGCGCCGCCGGGCTGGCGCCGATCGAACTGGAAGAGGACGGCGGCCCGAGGACGCGGCTGCGCTGCGCGGCGTGCGGCTTCACGCACTGGAACAACCCGACGCCGGTGCTCGCCGCCGTCGTCGAGTGCACCGACCGCGACGGGCGCCTGCTGCTGGCGCGCAACGCGGCGTGGCCGGGCCGGCAGTTCGCGCTGATCACCGGCTTCATGGAAGCGGGCGAGACCGCCGAGGCCGGCGTGGTGCGCGAGGTCGCCGAAGAGACGGCGCTGACGGTCGATGCGCTTTCGTTGATCGGTGTCTACGACTTCCAGCGCATGAACCAGGTCATCATCGCCTACCACGCCGCCGCTCGCGGCGAGGTGCGGCTGTCGCCCGAACTGGCCGAGTACCGCTTGTTCGCACCGCAGGACGTGAAGTGCTGGTCGGCCGGCACCGGCCAGGCGCTGGCCGATTGGCTGCGCAGCCGCGGCCACCAGCCGCAGTTCATCGACTTTGCGGCGCGCGCCTAGAATCAGCGTCGCTGTTGTGAAGGAACGCCCGCCATGGAAGCGAACAAAGAACTCGATGCCCGCGGCCTGAATTGCCCGCTGCCGATCCTCAAGGCCAAGAAGGCACTGGCCGACATGCACAGCGGCGAGGTGCTCAAGGTCGTGGCCACCGACCCCGGCTCGGTGCGCGACTTCCAGGCCTTCTCACGCCAGACCGGCAACGAGCTGGTCGAGCAATCGAGCGGAGAGAAGGAGTTCGTGCACTACCTGCGGCGCAGGTAGTGTTTCTCACAAGGAAACGCAGGGCCGCCCCAAGTTTCCTTGACCCCCGCGGGGGGCGGGCTGGGCGCAGCCCGGCTCTGGGGGCGCTCAGAGTGCGAGGGACTTGAGGTACTCGCGAAACCCCGGACCCAGCTGCGGGTGCTCGAGCGCCAGTTCGACGTTGGCCTGCAGGAAGCCTTCCTTGCTGCCGCAGTCGTAGCGGCGCCCCTCGTAGCGGTAGGCAAACACCTTCTCGCGTCGCAGCAGGCCGGCAATGCCGTCGGTGAGCTGGATCTCGCCGCCGACGCCGCGTTGCTGGGCGGCGATCTCGCGAAAGACACCGGGCGTCAGGATGTACCGGCCGGCGACTCCCAGCCGCGACGGGGCCACCGCCGGCAGCGGTTTTTCGACGATGCGATCGATGTTGATCAAGCGATCGTTGACCGGCGAGCCGGCGACGATGCCGTAGCGCTGGGTCTGCTCGGCAGGCACTTCCTGCACCGCCAGGATCGACACCCGCCACTCGGCGTACTGCTCGACCATCTGGGCCAGCACCGGCGGTTGGCCGACCATCAGGTCATCGGCCAGCAGCACCGCGAAGGGGTGGTTGCCGACCAGGCGTTGTCCGCACAGCACGGCGTGGCCAAGACCCAACGCCTGCGCCTGCCGAACGTAGATGCATTCCATGTCATCGGGCTTCACGCTGCGCACGACGTGAAGTAATTCCGCCTTACCCGCCTGTTCGAGGGCTACTTCCAACTCGAACGTCATGTCAAAGTGGTCCTCAATGGGTCGCTTGTGGCGGCCTGTCACGAAGATCATTTCTCTAACGCCGGCGGCATACGCCTCCTCAACCGCATATTGAATCAGCGGTTTATCGACCACCGGCAACATCTCCTTCGGCTGGGCCTTGGTGGCCGGCAGGAATCGGGTGCCGAGACCTGCCACGGGAAAGATCGCCTTCTGTATGTGCATTTGCTTACAATTGACGCAGGGAGACAGGCAGATTCTGGCACGCGCCGCATGCGCGTCCCCGTGTCGACGCTGCCCTGGGATCGCATGGACGTCCTGATCGTTGAGCCGCTCGAGCCGGAGGTCATGCAGTGGCTGGGCGAACGCCATGCCGTTCGCTATGCGCCGGAACTGGCTCACGATCCACGCTCACTGCGCCAGGCCTTGTTCAATGTCCGTGCCCTGATCATCCCGCCTTCGGTCGCGCTGGATGCCCAGGTGCTGCATTACGCGCCGGTGCTGCGCGCGGTGGGCCGGCTCAGTTCAGGCGCCGAGAACATCGACCTCGACGCCTGCGGCCGGGCTGGTGTCGAGGTGGTGCGCAGCATCACCGCCAGCGCGGTCGCGGAAGCCGAATTCATGGTCGGTGCGCTGCTGGCGATGCTGCGGCGCGTGCCGGTGCTGAATGCCGAAGGACTGCTGGTCGGCCGCGAACTCGGTGGATCGACGGTCGGGCTGATCGGCATGGTGCCGGCTGCGCGCTCTCTGGCGCAACTGCTCGGGGCCTTCGGCTCGCGCGTGGTCGGCTACGACCCTTCGGTGCACGCGTCGGACAACGTCTGGGGCCGCTGGCGCGTCGAGCCGTTGCCGCTGCGCGACCTGATGGAGCAATGCGACGGCGTGTGCGTGCAGTTGGCCTATTTCACGCGCTACCAGGGCCTGATCGGCGAGCGCTTCCTGCCGTTCTGCAAACCCAACCAGGTGCTGGTCAGCGTGGCCCATTCGAGCCTGTTCGATCAGGACGCTCTGGCCGAGGTGCTGGCCACCGGCCGCATGGCCGCGGCCTGGTTCGACAGCATGGAGCCCGGTGCGTTGGACCCGGGCCGCCCGCTGCACGACATCGACACGCTGCAGATCACGCCGCGGGTGGCGGGGACCACGCGCGAATCGCGCATCCGCAGCGCCTGGGCCGTGGCGCGGCGTATCGACGAGTTGCTGACGGCTCCCGCGATGCCGCAGCGCGCTCAACTCAAGTCGACGACGCCAGACGAGCCGCTTGATCTTCCAGCCGACGAAGCGTCTGGCTGAATTCGGCCAACCGCTGGCGCTCCTGCTCGACCACCGCTGCCGGCGCGCGGGCGACGAAGCCTTCGTTGCCGAGCTTGGCCTGGGCCTTGGCCACCTCGCCCTGCAGGCGGGCGATTTCCTTGGCCAGGCGGGCTTGCTCGGCCGCGACGTCGATCTGCACTTCGAGCGCCATGCGCGCGCCGCCTTGCACGGCGACCGGTGCGTTCAGCGTGGCTTGGGCAAAGGCGGCGTCGTCGACATAGCGCCTGACCTCCGAGACCTTGGCCAGCGCCTTCAGCAGCGGGGCCGCGGCATCGAAGAATCCTCCTTCACCATAGACCAGCAGCGGCACGCGATCGGCCGGTGACAGCGACATCTCGCTGCGCAGGTTGCGGCAGGCACCGACCACGGCCTTCAGCTGCGCCACCCAGGCGTCGGCGCTGGTGTCGATGCGCTCGGGTTGCGCTATCGGGTAGGGCGCGGTGACGATGCCATCGGCGGCAGCGGCCACTTTGCGTTCGGCGACAGGCGCCACGCGCTCCCACAGTTCGGCGGTGATGAACGGCGTCAACGGGTGCAGCAGGCGCAGCACGGTCTCGAGGACCCGGATCAACGTTCGCCGGGCGGCGCGCTGCTGCGCGGCATCGCCGGCCTGGATCTGGACCTTGGCGATCTCGAGGTACCAGTCGCAGTACTCGTCCCACACGAACGCGTAGATCGCATTGGCGACATTGTCGAGGCGGTAGTCGGCAAAGCCCTGCGCCACGGCGGCCTCGACGCGCTGCAACTCGCCGACGATCCAGCGGTCGGCCGGCGAGAAATCGAGGTAGCCACCGGCCTCGCACTCGTCGGCACGGTGCGGTGCGAGACCGCAATCCTGACCCTCGCAGTTCATCAGCACGAAGCGCGTGGCGTTCCAGAGCTTGTTGCAGAAGTTGCGGTAGCCCTCGCAGCGCTGGGTGTCGAAGTTGATGTCACGGCCCAGGCTGGCGTAGCTGGCCATCGTGAAGCGCAATGCGTCGGCACCGTAGGCCGGCATGCCCTGCGGGAATTCCTTGGAGATGCGTGCGGCGATCTTCGGCGCGCGCTCGGGCCGGCGCAGGCCGACCGTCGACTTGCGGATCAGCGTGTCGAGATCGACGCCCTGGATCAGGTCCACCGGATCGAGCACGTTGCCTTCGCTCTTGCTCATCTTGTGGCCATGCGCATCGCGCACCAGGCCGTGGATGTAGACGTCGCGGAACGGCACCTTGCCGGTGAAGTGCAGTGTCATCATGATCATCCGGGCGACCCAGAAGAAGATGATGTCGAAGCCCGTGACCAGCACGGTCGACGGCAGGAACAGGTCCTGCTCGATGGTCTTGCCAGGCCAGCCGAGCGTCGAGAACGGGAACTGCGATGCCGAGTACCAGGTGTCGAGCACGTCTTCGTCGCGCGTCAACTCGCCGCGGTAGCCGGCTGCGGTGGCCTGGGCGCGCGCCTCGTCTTCATTGCGGGCAACGAACAATTCGCCGCCGCTGCCGTACCAGGCCGGGATCTGGTGGCCCCACCAGAGCTGGCGCGAGATGCACCAGTCCTGGATGTTCTTCATCCATTGGTTCCAGGTGTTGACCCACTGCGGCGGCACGAAACGCACCTCGCCACGCTCGACGGCAGCGATCGCGCGGCCGGCGATCGAGTCGCCGTCGCGACCGGGCTTGGTCATCGCGATGAACCACTGGTCGGTCAGCATCGGTTCGACGATCTGGCCGGTGCGCGCGCAGCGCGGCACCGTCAGCTTGTGCTTTCTGGTTTCGACCAGCAGGCCCAGGGCCTCGAGGTCGGCGACGACCCGCTTGCGCGCCACGAAACGGTCCAGCCCGCGGTATGCCGCCGGCGCGTTGTCGTTGATCGTGGCATCGAGCGCCAGCACGCCGATCACCGGCAGTCCGTGGCGTTGGCCGACCGCATAGTCGTTGGCGTCGTGCGCCGGCGTCACCTTGACCACGCCGGTACCGAATTCGCGGTCGACATAGGCATCGGCGATGACGGGGATCGTGCGGTCGCACAGCGGCAGCGTCACCTGCTTGCCGACGAACGCCGTGTAGCGCTCGTCGTCCGGGTGCACCATCACCGCGGTGTCGCCGAGCATGGTTTCCGGCCGGGTGGTGGCCACCACCAGCGATGCCGACCCGTCGGCCAGCGGATAGCGGATGTGCCACAGGAAGCCGTCTTCCTCTTCGCTCTCGACCTCGAGATCCGACACCGCCGAACGCAGCACCGGATCCCAGCTCACCAGCCGCTTGCCGCGGTAGATCAGGCCTTCCTCATACAGGCGCACGAAGGTCTCGTTGACCACCGCCGACTGCGTGGCATCCATCGTGAAGTACTCGCGCGACCAGTCCACCGTGTCGCCGATGCGCCGCATCTGGCCGGTGATGATGTTGCCGCTCTCTTCCTTCCATTCCCAGACGCGGGCGACGAAGTTCTTGCGCCCGATGTCGTGCCGGTTCTTGCCCTCGTCCTGCAATTGGCGCTCGACGACGATCTGGGTGGCGATGCCGGCGTGGTCGGTGCCCGGCAGCCACAACGTGTTGAAGCCGCGCATGCGGTGGTAGCGCGTCAGCGCGTCCATGATCGTGTGGTTGAAGCCGTGGCCCATGTGCAGCGTGCCGGTCACGTTGGGTGGCGGCAGCTGGATGCTGAACGAGGGCTTGGTGGCGTCGAGCGTCGGCGCAAACAGGCCGGGCTGGGCCCATATCGGCGCCCATTTCGCCTCGATGGCGGCGGGCTCGAAGGACTTGGCGAGGTCGGTCATGGTGGCAACAGGCTGTCACGCGCCAACACGATCCATGTCAACGCGCGCGGGGTCTCGGGGGTTTTGTCGATTCTAGGTCGTGCTACCTTGAAGCCCGTCGATTCCAGCCCTGCCAAGGAGTACCGCGATGCCTGCCCTGTCCCGTCGAACATTGCGCACGCTGGCGTGTGCGTTGCCCCTGTTGCTGGCCGCTTGCGGCGGCGGCGGAGACGACCACAACGCGCCGCCGGTGGATTGCAGCGTGACCGGACAGCAGACCTGGCTGCGCAGCTACATGAATGATTGGTACTTCTGGTACGCGCTCGCCCCGAACCCGTCGCCGGATGGATTCGACACCGTCGATGCCTACTTCAATGCGCTGCTCTACGGCGGCGGTGGTCTGATTCCCAATGGCGGCGGCGCGGTGTGGCCGGCCGATCGCTACAGCGGGTATGAGTCCACCGAGAGCTTCAACCGCTTCTTCGGCGCCGGCCAGACGCTGGGCTACGGCGTCGCGGTGGCCGGCATCGAAGTCACCGAGCCGACGCCGCAGCCGACGGCACCGCTGTACATCCGCTATATCGAGCCGCTGTCGCCAGCGGCCGCCGCCGGGTTGGTGCGCGGCGAGCGGGTGATGTCGATCAATGGCGTCGATGCGGCCAGCGTCATCAGTGCCAACGATTTCAGCGCACTCACCGCGAACGCGGTGGGTGATCAGCTGACGTTGGTGGTACGCAACGCCCTCGGCGTCGATCGCACGGTGGTGTTGTCGGCGGTGGTGTTTGCCTTGTCGCCGGTGCAGAACGCACAGTTCCTGCTGACGCCCAACGGCCGCTCGATCGGGTACGTCATGGTCAAGGACATGATCGATCAGGGCACAACGGCCCGGGCAGACCTGGCCCAGGCCTTCGACAGCTTCAAGACGAACAACGTCCAGGAACTGGTGCTCGACCTGCGCTACAACGGCGGCGGCCTGGTGTCGATGGCCGGCACGCTTGGCGTCGTACGCCGCCGGCTCGCGCGGCAGCGGCCAATTGTTCGCACGCCTGCTCTACAACGACAAGCGCAGCGCCTACAACGAGGACTTCAGTTTCACGAATCCCGCGGCATGGGCCGGCCTCAGCAAGGTCTACGTCCTGGCCGGCCCGCGCACCTGCTCGGCCAGCGAGCAGGTCGTCAACGGCCTGCGCGGTGTGGGTGTCGATGTGGTCGCGATCGGCGACACCACCTGTGGCAAGCCGGTCGGCTTCCTGCCTCAGGGCGACGCCTGTGGCACGACCTACAGCGTGGTCAACTTCGAGGGCGTCAACGCTCGCAACGAGGGCCGCTACTTCGACGGCTTCGCCGCGACCTGTGCCGTCGCCGAAGATTTCAGCGTGCCGATCGGCGCCACCAACGACAGCCTGCTGGTGGCCGCCGCGCACCATGCCGACAACGGCGCCTGTCCGGCCGGCACGGCTTTGCGCGAGCAGCCGCAATCGCGGCAGGGCGCGCCGCGCAAGCGCTACAACGGCGCCGACGGTGGCGAGCGCACGGGGATGTCGGCACGCTGAACGACCCAAGCCCTGGCTACGATCCTGTCATGCTGTCGCAAAGGGCTGAGCGGGGTTTGTGATGCAGGAAGTCGATCTCTTCGTCATCGGCGGTGGCTCGGGCGGTGTGCGCGCCGCGCGGGTGGCGGCGCAGCACGGTGCGCGCGTCGCGTTGGCCGAAGAGCACCGCGTCGGCGGCACCTGCGTGATCCGTGGCTGCGTGCCGAAGAAGCTGATGGTGCTGGCCTCGCGCTTTGCGCAGGGCTTCGCCGAGGGCGCCGGGTTCGGCTGGAACCTGTTCGCGCCGCCGCGGTTCTCCTGGCCCGAGTTGATGGGCCGCGTCCATGCCGAGGTCGCTCGGCTGGAGGGTGTGTACAGCACGACGCTGTTGCGTGCCGGCGTTGCGCTGCATGCCGACCGTGCCGTGCTCGAAGACGCGAACACGGTGGCGCTGGTGGGCAGCGGCGAGCGTTTTCGTGCGCGGCAGATCCTGATCGCCACCGGTGCCGTGCCGCAGATGGTGCCCGCGATCCCCGGTGGCGAGTTCGCCTCGAGTTCGAACGATCTGTTCGATTGGCCCGAGCAACCGCGCCGCGTGGTGGTGCAGGGTGCCGGCTACATCGCGCTCGAGTTCGCCTGCCTGCTGCGGCGCCTCGGCTCCGACGTGACCGTCGTGCTGCGTGGCGAGCGCGTATTGCGTGGCTTCGACGACGAGGTGCGCGAGCACCTGCAGTCGCAGCTCGAAATGCAGGGCATCGCGTTCGTGACCCGTGCAGCGCTGGCGGCGATCGAACCCCGTCGCGACGGCCTGACCGTCACGCTCGACAGCGGCAGGGTGTTGAATGCCAACGCGGTGCTGCGGGCCCTCGGTCGCCTGCCCAACACGGCCGGCCTGGGCCTCGAGGCGGCCGGCGTCGCGCTCGGTGCCGACGGCGCGGTGGTGGTCAACCTCGACGGCCAGACCTCGGTGCCGCACATCCATGCCATCGGCGACGTGACCGACCGCGTGCAACTCACGCCGGCAGCGATCCGCGAGGGCCAGGCCTATGCCGAGCGCGTGTTCGGCGGCCGTGTCGGGCACCCGGCTGTCGCACCTCGGCCCGCAGGGCATCGTGCCATCGGCGGTGTTCACGACGCCCGAGGTCGGCAGCGTCGGCCTCGCCGAGAGCGAGGCGCTGGCCGCGCACCCCGACATCGATGTCTACAGCAGCACCTTCAAGCCGATGCGCACGGCCTTTGCCGGCAGCGACGAGCGCACGCTGATGAAGCTCGTCGTGCGGCGCTCGACCGGCCATGTGCTCGGCTGCCACATCGTCGGCGCCGACGCCGCCGAGATGATCCAGCTGGTCGGCGTGGCGCTGCAGATGGGTGCCACGAAGGCCGATCTCGACGCCACGCTGGCGGTGCACCCGACCGCAGCCGAGGAGTTGGTGACGATGCGCACGCCCACGCGACAGCACGGGCGCCACGACGTCACATGAACAAGTGCTCGCCGGCGTTCTCGCCGCCGAGGATCACGTAGTTGACTTTCTTCAGGTCGGCGAGCTGCGTGCCGCCGGCGTAGCTGATCGAACTCTGCAGGTCTTCGCGCATCTCGCGCAGCGTGTCGGCAAGCTTGCCTTTGATGGGCTCCAGGATGCGCTTGCCTTCGACATGCTTGTACTCGCCCTTGTTGAAGTCCGAGGCGCTGCCGTAGTACTCCTTGTACAGCTTGCCGTCGACCTCGACCGTCTGGCCCGGGCTCTCCTCGTGGCCGGCGAACAGCGAGCCGATCATCACCATCGTGGCGCCGAAGCGCACGCTCTTGGCGATGTCGCCGTGGTGGCGGATGCCGCCGTCGGCGACGATCGGCTTGGTCGCCACGCGCGCGCACCACTTCAGCGCCGAGAGTTGCCAGCCGCCGGTGCCGAAGCCGGTCTTCAGCTTCGTGATGCAGACCTTGCCCGGCCCGACGCCGACCTTGGTGGCATCGGCGCCCCAGTTCTCGAGGTCGATCACGGCCTCGGGCGTGGCCACGTTGCCGGCGATGACGAAGCTGCCCGGCAGCTTGGCCTTGATGTGCTCGATGGTGCGGCGCACGCTCTCGGCGTGGCCGTGTGCGATGTCGATCGTGATGTAGTCGGCGCCGAGGCCCTCGGCGGCCAGGCGATCGATCGTGTCGGCGTCGGCCGGCTTGACACCCAGGCTGATCGAGACGTACAGGCCCTGCTCGCGCATGCGCCGCGCGAAGGCGACGTTGTCGAGGTCGAAGCGGTGCATCACGTAGAAGTGGTCCTGCCGTGCGAGTGTCTCGACGATCGTCTCGTCGACCACGGTCTTCATGTTCGCCGGCACCACCGGCAGTGCGAAGCGGCGCGGGCCGAAGGCCATCGTGGTGTCGCAGGCGGCGCGGCTGTCGACGCGGCACTTGCGGGGCAACAGGAGGATGTTGTCGTAGTCGAAGATTTCCATCAGGTCGCTCCAGCAATGAGGGTTGCGAGCGCTTGACCGGACGCCGGCGAATCTTGATTCCCACGATGCCGCGAGCCTGCGCGGGGCGGAAAAAGACGACCGGGCGCCTGAATTTGGGCCCGGTGGCGAATTCTACGCCGCTCCTAGAATCGGCACGATGCACGATAGCGAGTACCGCGAAGAAGGCCGACGTGGCCACGATGCGCTGCTGCGCCACCTCAACGCAGAGCAACTGGCCGCGGTCACGCTGCCGGCCGAGCCGGCGCTGATCCTGGCGGGCGCCGGTTCGGGCAAGACCCGCGTGCTGACCACCCGCATTGCCTGGTTGCTGTCGACCGGCCAGGTCTCGCCAGGCGGCATCCTCGCGGTGACGTTCACCAACAAGGCCGCCAAGGAGATGCTGGCGCGGCTGACGACGATGCTGCCGGTCAACGTGCGCGGCATGTGGATCGGCACCTTCCACGGCTTGTGCAATCGTTTCCTGCGCGCGCACTGGAAGCTGGCCGGGTTGCCGCAGTCGTTCCAGATCCTCGACAGCGCCGATTCGGTGTCGGCCGTCAAGCGCGTGATCAAGGGCATGAACCTCGACGAAGAGCGCTTCGTGCCCAAGCAGGTGGCGCGGTTCATCGCCGCCAGCAAGGACGAGGGCCTGCGCCCGCGCGACATCGAGGTGCGCGACGAACAGACGCGCAAGCTGGCCGAGATCTACCAGGCCTACGAAGACCAGTGCCAGCGCGAGGGCGTGGTCGACTTCGCCGAGCTGATGCTGCGCACGGTCGAGCTGCTGCGCGACAACGATGCGCTGCGCGCGCACTACCAGCACCGCTTCCGCCACGTGCTGGTCGATGAATTCCAGGACACCAACCGGCTGCAGTACCGCTGGCTGCAGATGTTTGCACCCCCGCCCGGTCAGGCGGGAACGCCGCGATCAGAGGGCACCGAGCAGAGCGTATTCGCCGTCGGCGACGACGACCAGAGCATCTATGCGTTCCGTGGCGCGCAGGTCGGCAACATGGCCGATTTCGAGCGCGAGTACCGCGTGCGGCGCATCATCAAGCTCGAAGAGAACTACCGTTCTTTCGGCAACATCCTCGACGCCGCCAACGGCCTGATTGCGCACAACGCCAAGCGCCTGGGCAAGAACCTGCGCACCGAGGCCGGACCCGGCGAGCCGGTGCGCGTCGTCGAGGTGACCAGTGACTACGCCGAGGCACAGTGGGTGCTCGACGAACTGCGGCAGTTGCACCGCGGCGGCATGCCGCGCTCGGAGATCGCGCTGCTCTACCGCAGCAATGCGCAGAGTCGGGTGCTGGAGAGCGCGCTGTTCAATGCCGGCATCCCGTACCGCGTCTATGGGGGACTGCGCTTCTTCGAGCGCGCCGAGGTCAAGCACGCGCTGGCGTATCTGCGCCTGCTCGAGAACCCGAACGACGACACGAGCTACCTGCGGGTTGTCAACTTTCCTGCGCGCGGCATCGGCGCGCGCACGCTCGAGTTGCTGCAGGACGCGGCACGCGCCAGCGGCCGCAGCCTGTACCAGAGTGTCGGCGCCGTGGCCGGCAAGGGCGGCGGCAACCTGACCGGCTTCAATCGGCTTGTCGACGAACTGCGCGAACGCACGCGGGGCCAGACGCTGCGCGAGATCATCGAGGCCGTGCTGCAGCGTTCGGGTCTGGTCGATTTCTACCGCACCGAGAAGGAGGGCCAGGACCGCATCGAGAACCTGGACGAACTGGTCAATGCCGCCGAGGCCTTCGTCACTCAGGAGGGCTTCGGCAAGGACGCGGTGGCGCTGCCGATCGACGAGCACGGACCGGGGTCGATCGCGGGGGGCGTGGCCCTGCTGGCCGAAGCGCTGACGCCCGACGCCGAGACCGGCGAGATCATGAGCCCGTTGGCCGCGTTCCTGACCCACGCCGCCCTCGAAGCCGGCGACAACCAGGCCCAGGCCGGACAGGACGCGATCCAGCTGATGACGGTCCATGCGGCCAAGGGGCTGGAGTTCGACGCGGTGTTCATCACCGGCCTGGAAGAAGGGCTGTTCCCGCACGAGAACGCGATGGCCGACCACGATGGCCTCGAGGAGGAGCGGCGCCTGATGTACGTGGCGATCACGCGCGCCCGCAAGCGCCTGTATCTCAGCTTCAGCCAGACCCGCATGCTGCACGGCCAGACGCGCTACCACGTCAAGAGCCGCTTCCTCGATGAATTGCCGGAGGCGACGCTGAAGTGGCTGACGCCGAAGAGCCAGGGCTTCGGCTCGGGCTATGCCCGCGAGTACCAGAACGCCTGGGCGCGCGGCAGCGGCATGGGTTCGATCGTCGGTGCCGGCCGCGTGGCACCCGCGCCGCCGCCGGCCCCGACGTTCACGCCACGCGCGCCGTCGGCGCACGGCCTGCGCTCAGGCCAGAGCGTGTTCCACACCAAGTTCGGAGAAGGCGTGATCCTCACGCTCGAAGGCAGCGGCGACGACGCGCGTGCGCAGGTCAACTTCGGTCGTCACGGCGCCAAGTGGCTGCAGCTGTCGATCGCCAAGCTGACGCCGGTCAACTGACCCGCGCTGCCTGCTCTCATCGGCCGGCCGGGAATCAGTCGGTTTGCGTCGGCGTCTCGACGTCGAAACAACCCCGATAGGTGAACAGCAGCGAGACGTAGAACGCGGTCGAGAACATCAGCCCGGCGGGCACCGCGGCCAGCCCGACCAGTTGCGGCGCGCCGATCAGTGCGAACAGGCCGCCGGCCGTGATGCCGAACAGCACGATCGTCAAGGTCCAGGCCAGCCCGTAGACGACGAACGCGCCGCGGTTGCGCCAGCATGCCAGCGTGCTCGAGAACAAGGCCTGGGCGACACCCTGGCCGTCCCACCACACCAGCGCCGGGGCATGCCAGAACGGGACCGACAGCAGCGCGGTGCCGCCCAGGCGCAGTGCCATGCCCTGCAGCAGGCCTGGGTCGCCGAGCAGGGCGTCGATCTCCTTCTGCGCAGGGGCATCGCGCGCACCGGCCAGCAGGACTTGCAGGCGCTCGAAGGCACCGCCATCGAGCGCGTCGCTGGTCAGCATCACCACGGCAGTGGTCAGCGCGTACAGGCCGCACAGCGCAAGCAGGGTCTTGCGGCGCGCAGCCGCCGTGGCATCGCCGCCGCGCAATGCCTGCACCAGTTGCCCCGGGTGCACCGGCCCACCGTCCAGCGCCGAACGCGTCGCGATCATGAAACCCAGGCTGAGCAACGGCATCGACATCAACAGCAGCACCGCGCCGACGTAGGGCAGTGCCAGCAGCACCAGCGCGGCGAACAGGAACAGTGCGAACAGCGCCGAAAAGGCGATCGGCTTCCTCAGGAACAGCGCAAAGGCCTGGCTGACCCAGGCGGCACCCTGGCGCGGACTGGCGGACAGCAGGCGCAGGCTCATCAGGCAACCTCCGTGCTGCGCATTGCGGTGTGGTGCTTGGAGCTCACGCTGCCTCCGGATGCCAGGGCTCGGCGACGCGCGCGCGCAGCACGCGCTCGAAATGCGCCGGGTCGTGGGCCTTGAGCAGCGTGGCGTCGCGCGGCAGGTGCAGGTCCCACAACCGCGACAGCCAGAAGCGCAAGGCCGCCGCACGCAGCAGCGCCGGCATCAGGCGGCACTCGCTCGATGTCAACGGGCGGACCGTGGCGTAGGCACGCACGAAGGCCTGCGCCCGGTCGTCGGCCATCGCGCCGCTCTCGAGATCGATGCACCAATCGTTCAGGCAGACGGCGATGTCGAACAGGAAAGCGTCGACACCGGCGAAGTAGAAATCGAAGAAGCCCGACAGCCGTTCATGGCCGACGGTGCCGCGGTCGAACATCACGTTGTCGCGGAACAGATCGGCATGGATCGGCCCGCGCGGCAGGCTGGTGTAGGCCGGTGACGCGGCGAGCTGCTGTTGGAACGCGAGCTCAGCGTCGATCAGCGCACGTTGACTGTCGTCGAGGAAGGGGCGCACCAGCGGCACCGTGTCGATCCACCAGGCCAGACCACGCAGGTTGGGCTGCGACAGCTCGAAGTCCTGGCCAGCCAGGTGCATGCGCGCGAGCATCGCGCCGACCTGGGTGCAGTGGTCGGCGTCGGGGGCGAGCTGGTGGCCACCGTCGAGCTTGTTGACGAGTGCCGCTGGCTTGCCCTTGAGCGTGTGCAGGATCGCGCCGTCGGCATCGGCCTGCGGCTCGGGCACCGGGATGGCCCGCCGCGCCAGGTGGCGCATCAGGTGCAGGTAGAACGGCAACTGCTCGAAGCTCAGGCGCTCGAAGATCGTCAGCACCCAATGCCGTGCGACCCCTTCGCGCTCGGTGTCGATGAAGAAATTGCTGTTCTCGATACCGGCCTGGATGCCGCGAAAGCCGGTCAGCGTGCCGACGTCCAGCCGCGACACGAAGGCACTGGCCTCGTCGACCGAGACCTCGGTGAATACGGCCATGAACGAGGTGTCAGAACTTCAGCACGTTCCAGGCGTGATGGCCGGCCGCGCCCTGTGCTGGCACCGCGACCCTGCGACGGATCGCGCCCGCCGGGCATCGGCATCACCTCGTAGGCGGCAGCATGCTTGGGCTTGACGACCAGGCTGATGTTGAGGCCGCGCACGCGCAATTCCTCGATGCGCACGCTGTCGTCTTCGATCACGGTGTGCTGCACCCTGGGTTCGGGAACGGTGCGTTCCTGCGCCAGCACGGCGCCGGCGGCCAGCATCAGCACGATCGACACGGGGATCGGTTTCATGGGGCAGATTCTACCGAGGTGGTTGCGTGCCGGTGCTGCGCGGCGCGGCGACAATCCGCGCCATGACCGACGCCGCCCGCTCCGACCGGACTGACGACCCGCCCATCGTGCTGCTCGTCGATGGCTCGAGCTATCTCTACCGCGCCTACCACGCGATGCCCAGCCTGACCGCGCCCGATGGCTTCCCGACCGGTGCGATCCACGGTTTCGTCGCGATGCTGAAGAAGCTGCGCGCCGATGTCGGCGCCGAGCACGCGGCGTGCGTGTTCGACGCCAAGGGCAAGACCTTCCGCGACGACTGGTATCCCGCCTACAAGGCCACTCGCTCGCCGATGCCCGAGGCGCTGGCGCAGCAGATCGCGCCGATCCACGAGGTGGTGCGCCTGCTGGGCTGGCCGGTGCTCGAAGTGCCGGGCATCGAGGCCGACGACGCGATCGGTACGCTGGCGCGGCGGGCCACCGAGAGCGGGCACCGGGTGATCGTCTCCACCGGCGACAAGGACCTGGCACAACTGGTCAACGAGCGCGTGACGCTGATCAACACGATGAGCAACGAGACGCTCGACGTGGCTGGCGTGGCCGCCAAGTTCGGCGTGCCGCCGGAGCGCATCGTCGATTACCTGACGCTGGTCGGCGACAGCGTCGACAACGTGCCCGGCGTCGACAAGGTCGGGCCGAAGACCGCGGTGAAGTGGCTGGCCGAGCACGGCTCGCTCGACAATGTGATCGCCGCCGCCGACCGCATCGGCGGCGCTGTCGGCGAGAGCCTGAAACGCGCGCTCGGCTGGTTGCCGATGGCCCGCAAGCTGGTGACGGTGGTCACCGATTGCGACCTGTCGGCGCACGTGCGCAGTTGGCCGCAACTCGACGCGCTGGCGCTCGCGCCAGCCCGACCGCGCCGGCCTGCTCGATTTCTACGGCCGCTACGGCTTCCGCAGCTTCAAGCGTGAGCTGGAGCAGGGTGCCGACGCCGGTGCCGTCGCGCCGGCGTCGGCCGACGCTCAGGGCGCCGCGCCGGCGCCGCCGCCGGCCACGCTGGCACGTCACTACGAGACGATCCTCGACGCAGGATCGTCTCGACCACTGGCTGGCCAGGCTGCGGGCCGCGTCCCTGGTGGCGCTGGACACCGAGACCACGTCGCTCGATGCGATGACGGCGCGCATCGTCGGCATCTCCTTTGCGGTCACGCCCGGCGAGGCGGCCTACGTGCCGCTGGCGCACAACTACGGCGACGCCCCGGCGCAGCTGCCGCTGGACAGCGTACTGGCGCAGTTGCAGCCCTGGCTCGAAGACGAGGCCGCCGCCAAGGTCGGCCAGCACATCAAGTACGACACCCACGTGCTGGCCAACCACGGCATCGCGGTGCGCGGCTACCGCCACGACACGCTGCTGCAGAGCTATGTGCTCGAAGCGCACCTGGCCCACAGCCTGGAAAAGCTGGCCGAGCGGCACCTCGGTCGCAAAGGCCTCAGTTATGAAGACCTTTGCGGCAAGGGCGCGAACCAGATCCCTTTCGCGCAGGTCGAGGTCAACAGGGCGGCAGAGTACTCGGGCGAGGACAGCGAGATGACGCTGGCAGGTGCATCAGGTGCTGTGGCCGCAGCTCGAGACCGAGGCGGGACTGCGTTTCGTCTACGAGAAGATCGAGATGCCGACCAGCGCGCTGCTGGCGCGCATCGAACGCCACGGCGTGCTGATCGATGCGGCCTTGCTGGCCACGCAAAGCCGCGAACTCGGCGAGCGCATGGTGGCGCTGGAACAGCGAGGCCTACGCGCTTGCGGGGCAGCCGTTCAACCTCGGCAGCCCCAAGCAGATCGGCGAGATCCTGTTCAGCAAGCTCGGCCTGCCGGTGAAGAAGAAGACCGCCAGCGGCGCGCCGTCGACCGACGAGGAGGTGCTGCAGGAGTTGGCCGCCGACTACCCGCTGCCGGCCAAGATCCTCGAGCACCGCAGTTTTGCGAAGTTGAAGGGGACCTACACCGACAAGCTGCCGCTGATGGTCAACCCGGCCACCGGTCGCGTGCACACCAGCTACGCGCAGGCGGTGGCGGTGACGGGGCGGTTGGCGAGCAACGAACCGAACCTGCAGAACATCCCGATCCGCACGCCCGAGGGCCGGCGCGTGCGCGAGGCCTTCATTGCGCCGCCAGGACACCTGATCGCCAGCGCCGACTACTCGCAGATCGAGTTGCGCATCATGGCGCACATGTCCGGCGACGAAGGCCTGACGCGGGCCTTCGGGCAGGGATTGGACGTCCACAGCGCCACTGCCAGCGAAGTCTTCAACACGCCGCTCGGCGAGGTCACGAGCGAGCAGCGCCGCTATGCCAAGACCATCAACTTCGGCCTGATCTACGGCATGGGCGTGTTCGGTCTGTCACAGTCGCTCGGCATCGACCAGAAGGCCGCCAGGGATTACATCGAGCGTTACTTCGCGCGCTTCGCCGGCGTCAAGCGCTACATGGACGAGACCCGGGCCCGCGCGGCCGAGCACGGCTATGTCGAGACCTTCTTCGGCCGTCGGATCTACCTGCCCGAGATCAAGGGTGGCAGCGGCCCGCGGCGCGCCGGTGCCGAGCGGCAGGCGATCAACGCGCCCATGCAGGGCACGGCGGCCGACCTGATCAAGCTGGCGATGCTGGCGGTGCAGCAGGCCATCGACGCGCAACGCCGCGCCACCCGCATCGTGATGCAGGTGCACGACGAGCTGGTGTTCGAGGTGCCCGCGGCCGAGGTCGATTGGGTGAGATCGGAAGTGCCCAAGCTGATGGCCGGCGTGGCGCAGTTCAGCGTGCCGTTGCTTGCGGAAGTGGGGGTCGGTGAGAACTGGGACCGGGCGCATTGAATCCGACGCCGGCAGCCCGAACCAGAGCCGAGTGCATTACCGGCGCGGAACAGCGTCGGCGACATGGCAGCGGCAGCCGGTGCAAGGGCACTGTCATGCGACTGTCGCAAATGGTTCATACACTCGACGCATGACCGAGGAGCGCGCCGCCAGCGACGGGGCTCCGGCCGACAGCTGCAGCGCACGCGCAGCGGCCGGGCCTGCTCAACCGCGAGCAGGCCATCCTGGCCTTCAACCTGCGCGTGCTGGCGCAGGCCGAGCGCGCCGACGTGCCGCTGCTCGAGCGGCTGCGCTACATCACCATCGTCTCGTCCAACCTCGACGAGTTCTTCGAGGTCCGCTTTGCCGACTACCTGGAAGCGGTGCGTGCGTCGGACGATGCCGCATCGCGGCGCGAGATGGACCAGTTGGCGGCGACCGCCCATGCGCTGACCGACGCGCAGTACAAGCTGTTCAACGAGCAGGTGATGCCGGCACTCGCGCGCGCCGGCATCGACATCGTCAACCATGCCGAGCGCAATGCCGCGCAGCGGCGCTGGGTCGGGCGCTTCTTCGAGCAGCAGGTGCGGCCACTGCTGATCCCGGTCGGGCTGGACCCGGCGCATCCGTTCCCGCTGGTGGCCAACAAGAGCCTGAACTTCATCGTCCGGCTGGGCGGCCGCGATGCCTTCGGGCGCGAGAACCGCATCGCGATCGTCAAGGTGCCGCGGGTGTTGCCGCGCGTGATCCGGCTGCCCGACGCGTTGTGCGCGGCGGGGCGGCAAGGCTTCGTGCTGCTGTCGAGCGTGATCCGCGCCCACCTGGAGACGCTGTTCCCGGGCCGGACCGTCGTGTCGTTTTCGCAGTTCCGCGTCACGCGCGACTCCGAACTCGAGGTCGACGAGGACGACGTCACCAACCTGCGCCAGGCGCTGCGCTCGGGGCTGACCACGCGCCACTTCGGCCAGGCAGTCCGGCTCGAGGTGGTCAATTCCTGCCCGCCCGAGCTGTGGCAGCTGCTGCTCGAGCAGTTCAGCCTGCCCGAGGCGGCGCTGTACCGCGTCAACGGACCGGTCAACCTGGTGCGCCTGGTGCAGTTGATCGACCAGGTCCGAGACGATGCCCGCGGTGCGCCGGCGCTGCGCTTCGCGCCCTACGAGCCGTCGTGGCCGCAAGACCAGTTGCCGCGCGGCGAATCGATCTTCGCGCGTCTGCGCGAGCATGGCGACGTGTTGCTGCACCACCCGTTCCAGAGCTTCGAACCGGTGGTGGCATTTCTGCGCGAAGCGGTGAACGACCCCGATGTGCTCGCCATCAAGCAGACGATCTATCGCACCGGCAGCGACAGCGTGCTGATGGTGTTGCTGATCGAAGCGGCGCGTCGCGGCAAGGAAGTGACGGTGGTGGTGGAGCTGATGGCGCGCTTCGACGAAGAGGCCAACATCAACTGGGCCGAACGGCTGGAGGCCGTCGGCGCGCAGGTGGTGTACGGCATCGTCGGCCTGAAGACCCATGCCAAGCTGCTGCTGGTGACGCGGCGGGAGGGTGCGAGGTTGCGCCGCTACGCGCACCTGTCGACCGGCAACTACAACCCGCGCACCGCGCGGCTGTACACCGACGTCAGCTACCTGACTGCCGATGCCGATCTCACGGCCGACGCCGAGGCGGTGTTCCAGCAACTCGCCAGCCAGACCCGCGCGCGCGCGCCGCGCCGGTTCCTGACTGCACCGTTCGTGCTGCACCGGCGCATGGTGGCGATGGTCGGGCGCGTGGCCGACGCCGCCCGCGGCGGTGCGCCGGCACGCATCGTGGCCAAGCTCAATGCGCTGACCGACCCGGTGCTGATCGGGGCGCTGCTCGAGGCCGGCCGCGCCGGGGCGCAGATCGACCTGATCGTGCGCGGCGCCTGCCAGTTGCCGCCCGGCGTGCCCGGGTTCAGCGACAACATCCGCGTGCGCTCGGTGGTCGGACGTTTTCTCGAACACACCCGCGTGCTGTATTTTCGCTGGGGCCGGGATGCGGACGACGAGGCGCTGTACCTGTCCAGTGCCGACTGGATGAGCCGCAACATGTTCCGCCGCATCGAGATCGCCTGGCCGGTGCGTGACGCCCGGCTGCGCCAGCGCGTGATCGACGAGTGCCTGGTGCCCTACCTGCATGACCGGCGCGATGCCTGGGTCCAACTGGGCGATGGCAGCTACCGCCGTGTCGCCGAGGACGGCGTCAGTGCGCAGCAGGCCTTGATGGGGCGTTACGGATGGACCTGATCCTGTGGCGCCATGCCGAAGCGGTCGACGCCGATGGCGGCGACGACCTCGATCGTGCGCTGACCAGCCGCGGCGAGCGTCAGGCCGCGCGCATGGCGAGTTGGCTCAACCAACAGCTGCCCGCGACCACGCGCATCCTGGTCAGTCCGGCCCGGCGCACGCAACAGACCGCCGCGGCGCTGGGCCGCAAGTTCAAGACCGTCGACGCGCTGGCCCCTGGTGCCACGGTGCACGATCTGCTGGTCGCGTCGCGCTGGCCGACGGCGCGCGAGCCGGTGCTGGTGGTCGGCCATCAGCCGACGCTGGGACTTGCCGCGGCCTATCTGATGGCCGGCGTGATCCAGGCGTGGCCCGTGAAGAAGGGCGCGGTGTGGTGGTTGCGCCGGCGACGCCGTGACGGCGACGGCGATGGCGGCCAGACCGTGCTGGTCACGGTGCGTGGACCAGACGGCGTCTGATCACGCCAGCGCCTTGCGCAGCGCCTGCAACACGCCGTCGGGGCACTCCTGCATCAGGAAGTGCCCGGCCGGCACCGTGTGCACGGTGGCCTTGAGCGCCCTGGCGAGTTCCTGTGCGGCCTTGGTCGGCGTCATCTGGTCGAAATCTGCGAGCACCAGGTGCGCCGGGCATCGCACCTGCTCGGCGGCCTGCAGCCCGTGGGCATAACGGGCGCAGGCAGCGAAGTCGGTGTGGAACAGCAACGGGTCGTGCCCATGCGCGAGCACCTGGCGCATCAGTGCACGCGCGCTGCCGCGCAACCACACGCCGGGGCCGGGGTACGAGGGCTTGGCGGCCAGCGTCGAGAACGAGTACATGACCACGCGGTCGATCGCGGCCAGCGGATCACTCTTGCCCAGTTCCAGCAGCGCGGCAGGCACCGCCATCGGATAGGCCGTGCCGAGCATCACCAACCGCGTCGCCCGCTCGGGCGCACGCCCCGCGGCTTCGAGTGCGACCAGCGAGCCCAGGCTCTGTCCCGTCAGCGCGGCACGCTTCACGCCGGCGGCGTCGAGCAGTGCGAGCAGCCAGTCGGCCATCGCTTCGATGCTTGTCAGCGCCGGCCCGGCACTGCGCATGTGGCCGGGCAGGTCGGGTGCGAGCACGCTCCAGCCGTGGTGCGCAAACCAGCGCGCCAGCAGCGTGAACTTGCCGTGGTCGTTCATCGCGCCGTGCACGAACACGACACAGGGCAAGGCCGGATCGAAGGGCTTGCCACCGGTGTAGCAGTAGGCCTCGCGGCCGTCGACGACCAGCTTCATCGCGCTTTCTCCGCGGCCTTCAAGGCGCGTTTCAGATCCTCGACCAGGTCGTCGGGATCCTCCAGCCCGATCGACAGCCGGATCGTGCCGGGGCCGATCCCGGCCTGGGCCAGCGCCGCGTCGTCCATGCGGAAGTGCGTGGTCGACGCCGGATGGATCACCAGCGAGCGGCAGTCGCCGACGTTGGCCAGGTGCGAAAAGAGTTTCAGGGCCTCGATGAAGGCCACGCCTTGCTGGCGCGAACCCTTCAGGTCGAAGCTGAACACCGCGCCGCAGCCCTTGGGCAGGAGCCTGGCGGCCAGCGCGTGGCTCGGGTGGCCCTCGAGCTCCGGGTAGCCGACGCCAGCGACCAGCGGGTGGGCCACCAGGAAGGCCACCACCTTGCGCGTGTTCTCGACATGGCGCGCCATGCGCAGCGGCAAGGTCTCGATGCCCTGCAGCATCAGCCATGCGGTGTGCGGGCTCATGCAGGCGCCGAAGTCGCGCAGGCCCTCGCGCCGCGCGCGCAGCAGGAACGCACCGTCGCTCGACTCTTCGGCGAAGACCATGCCGTGAAAACCGGCGTAGGGTTGATTCAGTTCCGGGAATCGCGTGGCTTCGCTCCAGTCGAAGCGACCGCCGTCGACCAGCACGCCGCCGACCACCGTGCCATGGCCGCAGAGGAACTTGGTGGCGGAATGAAAGATCAGGTCGGCGCCGTGGTCGAACGGCCGCATCAGGTAAGGCGTGGTGAATGTCGAATCGACCAGCAACGGCACCCCGGCATCGTGGGCGATGGCCGACACCGTCGGGATGTCGAGCACGTCCAGGCCGGGATTGCCGAGCGTCTCGCCGAACAGCAGTCTCGTCTGCGGCCGGATCGCGGCGCGCCAGCCGTCGATGTCGCCCGGCTTGACGAACGTCGTCTCGATGCCGAAACGCGGCAGCGTGTAGGCCAGCAGGTTGTGCGAGCCGCCGTACAGCGCCGAGCTCGACACGACGTGCGCACCGGCGCCGGCCAGCGTGGCGATCGCCAGGTGCAGCGCGGCCTGGCCGCTGGCCGTGGCGATCGAGCCGACGCCGCCTTCGAGCGCCGCCATGCGCTCCTCGAACACCGCATTGGTCGGGTTGCTGATGCGGCTGTAGACATGCCCCGAGCGCTCGAGGTTGAACAGCGACGCGGCATGCTCGCTGGAATCGAACACGAACGAGGTCGACAGGTGGATCGGCAGCGCGCGCGCGCCGGTGGCGGGGTCGGGCGCGGCGCCGGCATGCAGCGCCAGCGTGTCGAAACCGGGGTCGGAGGGGCCGGGCATGGAGCGTTCCCTTGGGATGGCGAGGATGTCGGTCGACGGCATTGTGTGCTATGTTTTTTCGGCCATCACCGACCGGAGCCGGCCATGAAAGTCAGCGACATCCTGCGCGTCAAGGGCAGTACGCTCTACACCACCAGCCCCGACGAACCGCTGGCCGACGCGCTGCGCACGATGGCAGGCCTGGACATCGGCTCACTGGTCGTGATGAGCCACGGCGAAGTGGTCGGCATGCTGACCTTTCGCGAGGTGATCCAGGCCGTGGTGCGCAACGGCGGCACGATCGGCACGACCATCGTGCGCACGGTGATGGACGACTTTCCACTCACCTGCACCCCCGAGACCGACCTCGACGAAGTGCGCCGCATGATGCTGCAGCGCCACGCGCGCTACCTGCCGGTGATGAACCAGCGCACGCTGATGGGCGTGATCTCGTTCTACGACGTGGCCAAGGCGGTCGTCGATTCGCAGGACTTCGAGAACCGCATGCTGAAGGCCTACATCCGCGACTGGCCGGTCGAGGCGGCAGAGGAAGGCAAGGGCGAGTAGTCCCGCGTTCCGCCTCGACGGGTGAGGGCGCGGAGGGGCGCTGGCGCGGCAGCGCGCGAGCATCGGCGCGAGCAAAGCCGCAGGCGGGCCACCGGCAGCGCTTCGATGCGGCGGCCTTCGCTGCGCTCAGGCTCCCCTGCGCTGCTCGGTCACGCGGCCCGTCGCATAACTCGCTGCGTTCGCTGCGCTCACTGCGCTCGAACAGATGCGACGAGTCAGATCACGAAGCGCGCCAAGGCGCGCGGCCACGAGCCCTGCGCTGCTCGGCGCCGCATAGGCGCGCTGCCGGCGGCCCGCCTGCGGCTTTGCTCGCGCCGATGCCGGCACGCCCGCTGTCACAATGGAACCGTCCCGCAGCGCATTCGCACACAACGACCATGTCCGGCAGCACCTTCGGCCACCTCTTTTGCGTCACCAACTTCGGCGAGAGCCACGGCCCGGCGATCGGTTGCGTGATCGACGGCTGCCCGCCGGGCATGCGACTGACCGAAGCCGACATCCAGCCCGACCTCGATCGTCGCCGCCCCGGCACCAGCCGGCATGTGACGCAACGCAGCGAAGCCGACGCGGTGCAGATCCTGTCGGGCGTGTACGAGGGCCTCACCACCGGCACGCCGATCGCATTGCTGATCCACAACACCGACCAGCGCAGCAAGGACTACGGCAACCTGCTCGACACCTTCCGCCCCGGCCATGCCGACTACACCTACTGGCGCAAGTACGGCCTGCGCGACCCGCGCGGCGGCGGGCGGGCGTCGGCTCGGTTGACGGCACCGATGGTGGCGGCCGGCGCGGTCGCGAAGAAGTGGCTGCGTGAGAAGCACGGCACGGTGTTCACGGCCTGGATGGCGGCGCTCGGCGAGATCGAGATCCCGTTCGAGAGCTTCGCCGAGATCGGCAACAACCCGTTCTTTGCGCCCAATGCCGGCATCGTGCCGCGCCTGGAGGCCTATCATGGATGCGCTGCGCAAGTCGGGCGACTCGGTCGGCGCGCGCATCGAGGTGTTGGCGCAGCACGTGCCGGTCGGTTTGGGCGAACCGCTGTTCGACAAGCTCGACGCCGACATCGCCTACGCGATGATGGGCATCAACGCCGTCAAGGGCGTCGAGATCGGCGATGGCTTCAAGGTCGTCGCCCAGCGCGGCAGCGAGCACGGCGACGAACTGAGCCCGGCAGGCTTTCGCAGCAACCACGCCGGCGGTGTGCTTGGCGGCATATCGACCGGGCAGGACCTGCGCGTTGCGATCGCGATCAAGCCGACCAGCTCGATTCGCCTGCCGCGCGCGTCGATCGACCGCGCCGGCCAGGCGACCACGGTGGAGACCCACGGCCGCCACGATCCCTGCGTGGGCATCCGCGCGGCGCCGATCGCCGAAGCGATGCTGGCGCTGGTGGTGATGGACCACGCGCTGCGCCAACGCGCGCAGAACGCCGACGTGGTGCTGCCCGTTGCCCCGATCCCCGGCAGCCTGCCGTGACTTCGGCCGCGGCGGCAGCCACGCCGCGCGACTCGCTGGTGCCCTTCGGGGCGGTCAGCTTCGCCTACTTTGCCTCGATCGGGCTGTTCAACCCCTACGCCCCGCTCTGGTTCCAGTCGCTGGGTTTCTCGACGCTGGCGATCGGCGCCATCGCATCGCTGCAATCGTGGACCCGCGTCGTCGTGCCCTACGCCTGGAGCTGGATCGGCGACCACTGGGGTCGCGGTGCCCGGCGTGTCGATCTGCTGCGCGTCGCCACCGCGCTGATCGTCGCGGCCTCGCTGGGGCTGCTGGCGTTCACCGACCCGGCCGCGGTGACGGTGATCGTGGTCCTGATCTTCCTGGCCAACGGTGCCGTCGTGCCGCTGTCCGAGGCCGCGGTGGCGCAGCACCTGACCACCGGCGAGGGCTTCGACGTCGGGCGTTACGGCCGGGTGCGCATGTGGGGTTCGGTTGGATTCCTGGTCGCCGTCAGCGTGTTCGGCGTGCTGCTGCAGGCCACCGGGATCGCCGCCTTGCCCGCCTTCGTCGTGCTGATGTTCGTATTGCTGGCGGCATCGAGCTGGGGCCTGCCGCGCAAGGCGGGCGCGGCGGCGGCAACGCACACGGCAGGCCAGGCCGGCGTATGGCGCGTTCTCGCGCAGCCTGCCGTGGCCTGGTTCTTTGCCGGCATGTTCTTCACCGTGCTGGCCCACACCGCCCTGTATGCCTTCCTGTCGCTCTACCTCGATGCACTGGGCTACGGCAAGGGCGCGGTCGGTGCGCTGTGGGCGGTGTCGGTGGCGGTCGAGATCGCCTTCTTCTGGACCCAGGGGCGGTGGTTCGCGCGCTGGACGGCACATACCTGGCTGGTCGTCGCGGCACTGGCCTCGGTGCTGCGATTCGCTGCAATGGCGCTTTTCGGTGGTGGCTGGCTGGTGCTGGTGCTGGCGCAAAGCCTGCACGCCTTCACCTTCGCGGCGCACCACGCCGCCTGCATCAGCGTCATCGATCGCCACTTTCGCGGGCCGCTGCGCGGCCGCGGCCAGGCGCTGTACGCCACGCTGGGCTATGGCCTGTCGGGCGTGATCGGTGGGGTCGCCGGTGGTGCCATCAGCCAGCGCTGGGGCTTTCCGGCGGTGTTCGCGGCGGCGGCGCTGGTCTCGCTGGTGGCCACGGCATGTTGCTGGCGCAGCCGCGCCCTGGCACGGCAGGCGGCGTGATCGGACGCCGCGCGAGGTCGCTGCCCTGCCGCAGGTCGAAGGCACTTGGTCCGGCAACGCACTGCCGGGCTGTGCTGCGGTTACGCTGCGGGTTCCACGGCAGCCCCGCATCGGAGCCATCGCTGAACACCACCGCCACATGATGACGACCGCTTCACCCCTCGCCGATCCGTCCCGGGACCCACGCGCGTTCCTGCGGGCGCTCTACGACTGCGCCGTCGAGCGTGCGATGCCGGCGCGCGTGATGGCCGGGCATCTGCCGGCGCCGCCCAAGGGCCGCACCGTCGTCATCGGTGGCGGCAAGGCCAGTGGCGCGATGGCCGCTGCGCTGGATGCGCTGTGGCCGGCCGCAGCACCGCTGTCGGGCCTGGTGTTGACGCGCTACCACCACACGCCGCCGGCCTATGCGGCACGGCCCGGGCGCATCCGCGTGCTCGAGGCCGCGCACCCGGTGCCCGACGAGGCCGGCCGCCAGGGTGCCCTCGCGATGCTCGAAACCGTGCGCGGCCTGACGACGGACGACCTGGTGATCGCGCTCGTCTCCGGCGGCGGCTCGGCGCTGCTGTCGCTGCCGGTCGCCGGTCTTTCGTTCGAGGACAAGCAGCAGGTCAACCGTGCGCTGCTGGCCAGTGGGGCGTCGATCGACGAAATGAACTGCGTGCGCAAGCATCTGTCGGCGATCAAGGGCGGGCGCCTGGCGGCGGCCTGCGCGCCGGCGCCGGTGCTGACGCTGCTGATCTCCGACGTGCCGGGTGACGTGCCCGAAGTGATCGCCAGCGGCCCGACGCTGCCCGATCCGACCACCTGTGCCGACGCGTTGGCGATCATCGATCGCTACCGCATTGCGTTGCCCGCGGCCGTGCGTGCCGGTCTCGAGAGTGGTGCCTGCGAGTCCCCGAAGCCGGGTGACCCGCGCTTTGCCGGCCATGCCGTGCGCATGATCGCAACGCCACAGCAGAGCCTGGAAGCTGCCGCGGCGCTGGCCCGCAGCGCCGGACTGGCTGCGCACGTCCTCTCCGACGAAATCGAAGGCGAGTCTCGCGAGGTGGGCAAGGTCCACGCCGCGCTGGCACGCGCCGTGGCCCGGCGGGGGACACCGTTCTCCAGGCCCTGCGTGATCCTGTCGGGCGGCGAGACCACCGTCACCGTGCGACAGAAGGGTGGCCGGGGAGGCCGCGCCGGTGAGTTCGCACTCGGCTGTGCGATCGCGCTGCAGGCTGAGCCGGGCGTCTACGTGCTGGCGGCAGACACCGACGGCATCGACGGGATCGAGGACAACGCCGGCGCGATCGTGACGCCCGACACGCTCGCGCGTGCGTCGGCACGGGGCCTGTCGCCCGCGGGCTGCCTCGACCGCAACGACGCTTACAACTTCTTCGCGCCGATCGGCGATCTGGTCGTCACCGGGCCGACCTTCACCAACGTCAATGACTTCCGCGCCGTGCTGGTGCTGTAGCCAGATGGGTCGGGCGGCGCGCCCCGTCTGATTGATTTGGCGCAACATGGCGGCGCCGGCTTCGGGTCAGAGTTGGCGCAGCGGTGCTTCGGTGCCGCGAGCATGTCTGTCGAAGATTCCTCGCGAAATGAACGACCACGCCACAGCCACTGCCCTTGCGGTAGATCTTGCGACGCCTTCCTCGGCGCCAGCCGGTCGGCGTTTCTGGCAGCAGTTGCTCGATGCTGCGCCGTTGTTGACCGCAGCCGACGCTCAAGCGCTCGAGGCGCTGGCGGTCGAGCGGGTGCTGGCAAGCGGTGACTGGATCTTCACCCACCGCACGCCGGCTCGGACGCTGGTGCTGCTGCTCGAGGGATCGGCGTCGCTGGGCCACAGCGATGGCGCCGCGATGGCGCCCGAGCGCGTGCTGCACGGGCCGGCCTGGCTCGATGCTGCGTCGGCATGGCTGCCGGGCACGACCCACACGCTCGATGCCCGTGCCCTCGGTGCCGTGCGGGTGGTCGACCTGCCGCGGCTGGCATTGCAGCCGCTGCTGGTTCAACGCCCGGCCTTGGCGCCCGGCTTCCTGGCCGCACTGGCCCAGGACGTGCAGCGCCTGTCTCTGCAGACGCACGAATTGCTGCACAAGGACGCCAACAGCCGGCTGGCGGCGTGGCTGTTCAGGCACCTGCGCGGCCCGCAACTGCTGCTGCAACTGAACGAGCGCAAGCGCGACATCGCGGCGCAGTTGGGCATGTCGCCGGAAACCCTGTCACGCCAGATGCGGCAGTTGTCCCGGCGCGGACTGATCGAGGTCAACGGCTATCAAGTTCGCGTACTAGATAGCGTTGGCTTGCAGCGCCTGGCGCAGGCCTGAGCCCTAGGCCGTTGCGGCGCGGTCGTCGTCCGCGGGCGTGTCGTCGAGCGTCAGTTCGAGCACGCCGCTGCGGTTCCAGGCCTGCGCTTCCTGTTGCAGCAGGTACAGCGTGCGTGGGTGGGTCTGGCGCCCATCCGCGGGCGAGGCGCAGACGCATGGCACGTTCGCCGCGCTCGAGTTGCAGCGCAGCGGCGTCGATGGCGGTGCGCGCATGGCACTTGATGACGGCCAGGCGCAGCGCCAATACCTGCAAGCGCAACATCGCGCTGCGTCAGTGCGGCTTCGATCTTGCGCAGCCCGCCACGCTGGCCGAGCACCAGGTCGGCCAGATGGCGCAGTTGGCTTTGCGAGAACCCGGCGGCATCGACATGGCCGAGCAGGTACGCACTGTGGCGGTGGTGGTCGTGGTGCGAGACCATCATGCCGATCTCGTGCAGGTCACAGGCCCAGCCGAGGTTGCGTTCGCGCTCGGCAGCAGCCGGATCGTCGTGTTCGCCGGCCACGCCGCGGTAGAGCGCCAGGGCGACGCGGCGCACGCGCGCGGCCTGTGCGGCATCGACCATGAAGCGGCGTTGCAGACCGCGCACCGAGGCAGCGCGGATGTCGAGCTCGGCGGCAGGTCGACCGCTGCGCGCGCGACGGCGCGGCGCGCGCAGCGCTGCGTGGCGGGTATGCAGGTCGATGATCACGCCTTGGCGCAGCGCGCCTCTGGCCGGCTGCAGGGCCGCGATGCCGAAGTGGGCGGCCAGCGTATACAGCAGCGCCAGGCCGCCGGCGATCACCGCGCGGCGGTCTTCCTTCAGGCCGGGCAAGTCGAGGCGATCGATGTGGCCGGCGCGCAGGCAGCGCTCGATCAGCCAGCGCAGCCCGGCGGGCGTGATCACGCCGCCGTCGATGCCGCTGGCTGCCAGCAACTGCGACACGGCCCCGACCGTGCCCGAGGCGCCGAGTGCCTCCTGCCAGTGGCGTGGCGCGAAAGTGGCCAGCGCTTCCTCCAGCTCCGCGCCGGCGGCAATCTGCGCTGCGCGAAAGGCCGCCTCGGTCAACCGGCCATCCGGGAAGTGACGCATCGACAGGCTGACGCTGCCGACGGCGAACGACTCGGCCACGCGCGGTTCGCGCCCGAGGCCGAGGATCATCTCGGTCGAGCGGCCGCCGATGTCGATCACCAATCGCGGCAGGCTGCTCGACTGCAGGTGCGCGACGCCGGTGTAGATCAGGCGCGCTTCCTCGCGACCGGAGATGACCTCGATCGGCTGGCCGAGCGCGGCTTGCGCCTGCACCAGGAACGTCGTCGCGGTTGCGTGCTTCGCGCAGCGTTTGCGTGGCCACGGCGCGCACCTGGGGCGGCGTGAGACCGTGCAGCCGCGTCGCGAAGCGGCGCAGGCAGCTCAGGCCGCGTTCGCCGGCCTCGGCGGTCAGCAGGCCGTGGCCATCGAGGCCCGCACCCAGGCGAACTGTTTCCTTGAGGTAGTCGATGCGCCGGTAATGGCCGTGCAGCATCTGCCCGATCTCGAGGCGAAAGCTGTTGGAGCCCATGTCGATGGCGGCGAGCGGGGCGTCGGCAGGCGGCAGGCGGTTCGGCAGTGGGCGGCATGGGCGGCATTGTGCGTTGCCCGGCGTGCGGGTCGATTGCTGCCTAGAATCCGCCGCTTGTCTGACTCGCCCTTGCCGGGGAGATCGCGATGCCGCTGCCCGACGTTGAAAGCCCGACCCGCGAAGCCGGCCACCGCGACTGCGGGCGATCTGGCCTGGGCAGCGGCTTCGCGGCCGCGGTACAGCCCGTCAGCGCGCAAACGCAGATCACGACGGCGTCGGACGGGCTGGTGGCCGGCGAGGTCACGGTCGGCGTCGGCGACTTCAAGATGCCGGCCTACCGCGCCATGCCGGCTGGCCAGAGCGGGCGGCCGGTGGTGCTGGTGGTGAGCGAGATCTTCGGCGTCCACGAGCACATCGCCGATGTCGCGCGGCGCTTCGCCAGGCAGGGCTACTTCGCGATCGCCCCCGAACTGTTCGTGCGTCAGGGCGACGCGGGAAGCTACGCCGAGACCGGCCCGTTGATCGCCGAAGTCGTCAACCGGGCCAGGGATGTCCAGGTGATGGCCGACCTGGATGCCTGCGTGGCTTGGGCGAAGGCGCAGGGTGCAGACACCACGCGGCTGGGCATCACCGGGTTTTGCTGGGGCGGGCGCATCGTCTGGATGTATGCGGCGCACAACCCATCGCTGAAGGCCGGCGTGGCCTGGTATGGCCCGCTGGCACGCGCCTATGCGGCCGGTGACCGCAGCCCCATCGACGTCGCGCCTCGCATCAAGGCGCCGATGCTCGGCCTGTATGGTGCGGCCGACAGCGGCATTCCGAACGACACCGTGGAACAGATGCGCGCAGCGCTGGCAGCGGCCGGCAACACCCACTCCGAGATCGTGCTCTATCCCGACACGCCGCACGCATTTCATGCCGATTACCGGCCGAACTACCGCAAGGCCGCTGCCGACGATGGCTGGCAGCGCTGCCTGGCCTGGTTCAAAGCGAACGGCGTGGCATGACGCTCGCCTACATCGTCATCGCCACGCTGGTCGGCGGCCTGGCATCGGTGTTGATCGCCGCCAGCCTGACCGTGCACCTGCTCGGCCGTGTCGTGAAGAGCCTGGTCAGCCTGTCGGCGGGCGTGCTGCTGGGCACCGCGTTGTTGCTGGTGCTTCCCGAAGCGTTCGAGAGCGACGCCGGCGCCCACGCGCTGTTCGTCACGCTGCTGCTCGGCCTGCTGTTCTTCTTTCTGCTCGAGAAGGCCGAGCTGTACCGTCACGGCCACCACCATGAGGGGGACGACCCGCACCATGACCACCAGCACGGCTTCGATGCCGAGCAGGCCGGCAGCGGCGGCTGGAGCGTGCTCATCGGCGACAGCATCCACAACTTCTGCGACGGCGTGATCATCGCCGCTGCGTTCCTCACCGACGTGCAGCTCGGTGCGGTGACCGCGCTGGCGGTGATCGCGCACGAGATTCCTCAGGAGGTGGGCGACTACGTGGTGCTGCTCAACGCCGGCTTCAGCCGCGTCCGGGCGCTGGTCTACAACGCCCTGTCCGGCCTGGCCGCGGTGGCTGGCGGCGTGGCCGGCTACTTCATCGTCGGGCCCTGGGAATCGCTCTTCCCGTACCTGCTGGTGGTGGCCGCCAGCAGCTTCATCTATGTGGCGGTTGCCGACTTGTTGCCGCAATTGCAGCGTCGGTTGCCGTTGCGCGAGACCACGGCACAGATTGCCTGGATCGCGGCCGGCCTCGGATTGGCTTTCGCGATGCAGGCTTTGCATCGACACTGACGCGGCCCTTTGCGGATGCCGGCAGCGTGATGGTCTGCCACTCGGATGGCCAACCCCGGTCTTGGCGCGGTCAACTGCCGCTGGAGGCGCGCTCCATGCTCGACGCGATGTGCAGCGTGCGCAGCAACGCGCGATTGATCTCGAGCGGCGACACGAAGGCGGCGTTGGCCGCCGCGCGGATGTCGTGCGGCACCTCGGACTCGATTGCACGCGCCAACTCGAGCATCGGCAGGAACGGTCCGCGGCGCTCGACGAGCGCCTGACGCACGCGCTCGGGCAGTACCAGCGTTCTCATCAGTTCGCCGACCGGCTTGGCGAGGATCCGATCCAGCAGCGAGAACGCGCCGCACATGAACAGCTCGTCGCGCGTCTGCGCATCACTCGAGTCTGCAGCCAGTAGCCTCATGAGCAGGCCGCGGCGCAGCGCTGCGAAGTTGACTGGCTTCAGCAGGACGTCGTCACCTGCTTGTCCCAGGATCCCCGCCAGCCAGCGCCGCAAGTGCGGGTGGCCGAGGATCGAGATCGCATCGTGGAACGAGCCAGCCTCGAGCTGGAGAGGTCCGGACGGTGCTGCGTTGACGTAGCGCAGCAACTCGAAGCCGAGGAGCGGATCGCGCATGAGCGACTGGGCGATCGCCGCAGTCGCCTCCCCGCGGTCGATGCGGCTGATCATCTCCAGCACCACCCGCAGATCGGGGCGTGCCTTCTGAAACGAGGTGAGCGACTCGTGGATCGGCCAGCCGATGACTGCGATCGCGCCGCGCGAAAAGCTCAGCCGGAGCTGCGCCATCGTGCGCACGCCGGTCTGGAGATGTGGAATCGATCGCGCGACGCCGGAGGGCGGTCCTGCCCCTCCGAGTCGGCGATCATCGGCAAAGTCGACGATCGACCACTTGAAGCATGGCAGCACCGCGCGCGGCAGTTCGCGCTCCGGTCGGCCTTTGATGAGCAGCGTATTGCCGCGTGATGCGATTTCCAGCAGAGCCTGCGCGTTGTCCGGAGCCCCGGCCAGAGAGGCGGGCACCTCGATCATCACGTTGGGGTTCGGCTTGGCGCGCAGCAGGTCCTTCAGCAGCGGCTCCGAGACCACGTTCAGCGACACCACACCGCTGCCGGCGGGCCAGACCTCGCCCACCGCGCGCAGCAGGGCGCCGATGTCGAGCACGGCATCGGCACGCACCGGCACAAGGGTCAAGCGGGTGGCGATCACGCCACGGTGCTCGTCGATGATCGGCGAGTAGCCCAGCACGACCTGGCCCAGGATGCTGGCGCTGGCCGCATCGAGCGGGAGGTCAGCGAAGTCGCTCGCACGTGCGCTGGGCGGCTCTGACGGCGCCTTGGCCGCTGCCGGCTGGTTGCCCATCCTGTCGCTGATGAGTACCAGCTCGTCGGCGATCGTCGAGAGCCAGTCGAAGGAGGTCAGGGTCTGCGCCGGCGTTGTCTCAGCGCCTGCACGCTCGGCCTCATCGGCAATGCGGTCAACAGGCGTCGCGGGTGGCCGCCCTTCGGGGCCCCCGATCGAAGGGGCGGGCAGGCGTTCCGGCCGGTCGCTGGCCGTGTCCTTCGGCGGTTGCCCGGGATTGGCTGGGCCCCCGGGCCCGCTGTCACCGCGGCTGTTCACGGTTGCGCATTTGCTTGGACGCCTGCCACGAGTGCGTCGGCGGACTGCACAACCCCGAATCGGTCGTGCAGGCCCTTCCAAACCGTCTCTTTGCAGTCGCCATGGTCACTGTTATTCGATCGCGGGCCAATCTCCCATCCGAGCCAGCGGTGAACACATGACTCCGGGCCGCGACGCTCCCGGCAGCGACTATCGCATACGCCGAACGAACCTACTTGACGACTAGGACCGGAATCTCGCTGTGGATGAGAACCCGTGAAGTTTCGCTGCCGAGCAACAACGCTGCCACCCCGCGACGCCCGTGCGAGGCCATCACGATCAGGTCGCACTGCTGCGATTTGGCGTGGTCGAGGATCGCTTCCCATGGGTGCAGCGCCTCCACCGTGTGTCCGGTGCACGGGACACCGGCCTGGCTGGCGGCATCGGTGACCTCCTTCACACGCGCTGCGGCAATCCGCTCCTGGGCGTCGTAGAACTCCTGCGGCGGCACCGGCTGCATCTCGGAGATCGCGCTGTACGGAAACGGCTCCTTGACGCTGATCGTGAACACCGACGCGCCGCTCTGCTTGGCCATCGCGAGCACGGTCTGTACGGCCTTGGCAGTGATCTCGGAACCGTCGGTGGGAATCAGGATGCGTTTGAACATAAGGACCTCCAAAGCCTGGCCATCAGTGTGAGCATGCAAGCGTATGCGCGACTTGCGCTATGTCAAGGGGGATTCAGCCCTGCGCTTGCGGCCGCGAAGGGTCGGCCGACCACTCGCTCCACGAGCCCGGGTAGAGCACGCTGTCGCCGAGGCCGGCGTGCGCCTGCGCCAACAGGTTGTGGCAGGCCGTGACACCCGAGCCGCACTGGTGCACGACCTGGGCTGCGTCGGCGCCGGCCAGCAGCGGCAGCCACTCGGCGCGCAGTGCTGCCGCACTCTTGAAGCGGCCGTCGGCGGTCAGGTTGTCCTTGAAGGGGCGATTGCGGGCGCCAGGAATGTGGCCGGCGGCCTTGTCCAGCGGTTCGACCTCGCCGCGAAAGCGTTCGCCGGCGCGGGCGTCGATCAGCCGCAGGCGGCCGAGGCCGGCCAGCAGGGTCGCGGCGTCGATTGTCGCGAGCGCGGGGGCCGCGGCGGGGTAGGGTGGCGCCGCTTGCACCGCCGGCGGTTCACGCGTCAGCGTGCCACCGGCCTGCACGCCAGGCGGCCACGCCGCCGTCGAGAACCGCCACGTCGGTGTGGCCGATCCAGCGCAGCAACCACCAGGCGCGCGCCGCATAAGGCCCGCCTTGATCGTCGTAGCAGACGACGGCGGAGCTGCGGGTGATGCCGAGGGCGGCCATGGTTTGCGCCAACGCGTCGCGATCGGGCAGCGGATGGCGGCCGCGAAAGTGCCCGGCGGCGTCATGCTTGTCGCCTGAAAGGTCCCGCTCGAGATGCACGTAATGCGCGCCTGGCAGGTGGCCCTCGCGCCACGCGCGCTCGCCGGCCGCGGTGTCGGCAAGGTCGAACCCGCAGTCGAGCAGCAATGGCGGGACGGCGCTGCGCAACTGTTCGATCAGCTCGGTGGCGGTGATCAATGTCTTCATGTCAGGTCTCATTGGGCGGCGAGCGGGTGTCTGTCGTGTCGTGCTGCTGCCGGCTGCGCAGCAACGTGGCGGCCAGGCCTGCAATGACGATCAGCACCATGCCGGCCAGCGCCATCCCGGTCACAGGGTCGTCGAACAGCAACACGCCGAAGACGAACGAGAACACGATGCCCAGATACTGCAGGCTGGCGTTGGAGAGCGTGCGGCCGATGCGGTAGGCGCGCGTCATCATCATCTGCGCGGCGGTGGCCAACAGGCCGATCGCCAGCAGCAGCCCGAGGCCGTGCAGGCTGTGCGCGCTGGTGCCCTGCACCAGCATCCACAGCGCGCCGATGACGAGGCCGCCGATCGAGAAGTAGAAGACGATGCGTTCGGTGGGCTCGCCGGCGCGACCGAGCGCGGTGACCTGCAGATAGGCCATGGCCGCGACCAGGCCCGACAGCAGCCCGGCCAGGCCGTGCCAGAGTTGCTGTTGTTCGATCGTCGGCCGCAGCACCAGCGCGACACCGGCAAAGCCGGTCAGCACGGTGGCCACCAACCGGCCATCGACGCGCGCGGCGCCGAGCAGCACCGCGCCGCCGAGCAGGAACAGAGCCATCCATACCGAGGACATGTAGTTCAGCGTCATCGCGGTGGCCAGCGGCAGGCCACCGAGGGCATAGAACCACAACGTCAGCGAGCACACCCCGGAGGCGCTGCGCCAGAAATGCATCCCCGGCACGGCGGTGCGCAGGGAATTGCCCCGCACGCGCGCGAGCGCGCCGATGACCAGTGCGCCGACCAGGCTGCGATAGAACACCAGTTCGCCGGCGCTGTATTGGGCCGAGGCCCACTTCACGCACACGCCCATCACCGAAAACAGCAGCGCGGCACCGACCATCAGCAGCGGCGCCAGCATGCCGCGCGCGGTCGCCGTCACGCCGGCAACTGCATCTGGCGGCGGTACCACTCATGGAAGTGCTGCATGCCGTCTTCCATCGGGCTCTGGTACGGGCCAGCGTCGTCATCGCCACGCTCCATCAGTGCCTGGCGGCCGGCGTCCATGCGCAACGCGATCTCGTCGTCCTCGACGCAGGTTTCGAGATAGGCGGCCTGCTGGGCGTCAACGTAGTCGCGCTCGAAGGCGGCAATCTCCTCGGGATAGAAGAACTCGACCACGTTGAGCGTCTTGCGAGGCCCCTTCGGGATCAGCGTCGAGACCACCAGCACGTTCGGGTACCACTCGACCATCACGCCGGGGTAATAGGTCAGCCACACCGCGCCGTGCTGGGGCAACGTGCCGCGCTGGTAGCGCAACACGGCGTCCTGCCACTGCCGATAGACCGGCGAGCCGGCCTTGCCGAGCGCTTCGCCGCCGGAGCGCGCCACCCCGACGGTCTGCACCGAGTAGTGGGGGCCCATTTCCCAGCGCAGGTCGTCGCAGCTGACGAAGTTGCCCAGGCCGGGATGGAAGGGACCGACGTGGTAGTCCTCGAGGTAGACCTCGATGAAGCTCTTCCAGTTGTAGTCGCAATCGTGCAGGTAGGTGCGGTCATAGACGTAGCCGCTGAAGTCGAGATCGGCGCGGGCGCCGAGTGCAGCCAGATCGGTCGACACGTCGCAGCCGCCGGCCTCGAACAGCAGGCCGTTCCACTGCTGCAGCGGGTAGTTTCTGAGGTTCAGGCAGGGATCGTGCTGAAAGTGCGGCGCGCCGATCAACTGGCCTTGCAGGTCATAGGTCCAGCGATGCAACGGGCACACGATATTGCCGTTGGTCGTTCCCCGCCCGCGCAGCATCACCGCCTGGCGGTGGCGGCATACGTTTGAAACCAGCTCCACCCCCTGCGCGGTGCGCACCAGTGCGCGGCCGTCGCCTTCCTGCGTCAGGACGTGGTAATCGCCGACGTCGGGCACCGACAGTGCATGCCCCACATAGCGTGGACCGTTGCGGAACAGCGTTTCACGCTCGCGCTCGAACAGCGCAGCGTCGAAATAGCTGGTGACAGGCAGTTGCGAACAGCCACGCACGAGGGCGTCGCGGGTGATGCTCAGGTCGGACATGATCCCCAGGATCTCCAAAAACCAATGTCGAACCGCCACCGTGGGCTGCCGCCGGTGGGCTCCAAGAAAGTGCCGGACCGCGGCAACACGCGTCAGATTGTATCGACGCAGGCTCCCGGGGTATTGCTCCTGCGCAATCCCGTGGGTGCGGCTGGAGGCGTCTCCCCAGAGCGAAGGATGCGGCGGCACTTTCGGGACAGGCGGCTGACTACAATGCCCGCTTGGATTTCAGATCTCGAAATGCCGCGCCGCACCCCGACCACCGAGCCTACGCCACCGCGTTACGAAGACGCGCTGGCCGAACTCGAACGTCTGGTTCAGCGCATGGAGGACGGCCAACTGCCGCTGGATCAGCTGCTCGACAGCTACCGTCGTGGCGCCGAGCTGCTCGAGTTGTGCCGCTCGCGGCTTGCGGCGGTCGAGGAACAGGTCAAGGTGCTCGAGGACGGACAACTCAAGCCCTGGGTGATGGGCACATGAAGGTGGGCGACTTCGAGGCCTGGACGCTGCGCGAGCAGGGCAACGTCGAGGCCGCACTGGAGGCCTGGGTGCCGGCCGACGCGCCGGCCGGTCTGGGTATCGCAATGCGCTATGGCGTGCTCGACGGCGGCAAGCGGCTGCGTCCGCTGCTGGTACTCGCGGCCTGCGAAGCGGTGCGTGGCCGGCGCGAGGCGGCACTTCGCGCCGCGGTGGCGGTGGAACTGATCCACGCCTATTCGCTGGTGCACGACGACATGCCGTGCATGGACAACGATGTATTGCGTCGCGGCAAGCCGACGGTGCACGTGCAGTTCGGGCAGGCGCAGGCGATGCTCGCTGGCGACGCGATGCAGGCGCTGGCCTTCGAGGTGCTGACGCCCGAAGGCGACGCGGTGCCGGTTGCCTTGCAGGCGCGCCTGTGTGCACTGCTTGCACGCAGCGCCGGTCATGCCGGCATGGCCGGCGGCCAGGCGATCGACCTGGCCAGCATCGGTGCCCGCCTCGACGAGGCCGCACTGCGCGACATGCACCGGCGCAAGACCGGCGCCTTGCTGCAGGCCAGCGTGCTGATGGGCGCGGCTTGCGGCCTGCCCGATGAACGCGCGTGGCGCGCGTTGAGCGACTACGGCGCTGCGGTGGGCCTGGCGTTCCAGGTGGTCGACGACATCCTCGACGTGACGCAGGCAGTCCGAGACGCTGGGCAAGACAGCCGGCAAGGACGAGCATCAGAACAAGCCCACCTACGTTTCGGTGCTGGGCCTGGAGGCCGCGCGCAGCCATGCGCTCGAGTTGCGCGATCAGGCCCATGCCGCGCTGGCGGCAAGCGGCCTGGCCGACGCGGCGCGCCTGGCGTTGCTGGCCGACAAGGTGGTCGAACGTGACAGCTGATCGATGAAGGCCTCCATGACCACGACCTCGCTGCTCAAGCGCATCGACAGCCCGGCCGACCTGCGACGCCTGTCGCGCGCCGAGTTGAAGACGCTGGCCGCCGAGTTGCGCGAGTACGTGCTGCAAAGCGTGTCCAAGACGGGGGGCCACCTGTCGAGCAACCTGGGCACGGTCGAGCTGACGATCGCGCTGCACTACGTGTTCGACACCCCCAACGACCGCCTGGTCTGGGACGTCGGCCACCAGACCTACGCCCACAAGGTGCTCACCGGCCGCCGCGACCGCATGCACACGCTGCGACAGCTCGGCGGCATCGGCGGCTTCCCGCGTCGCGACGAAAGCCAGTACGACACCTTCGGCACCGCGCACAGTTCGACTTCGATCTCGGCCGCGCTCGGCATGGCGCTGGCCGCCAAGCTGAAAGGCGAGAAGCGCAAGGCGGTGGCGATCATCGGCGACGGTGCGATGAGTGCCGGCATGGCCTTCGAGGCGCTGAACAACGCGGCGGTGTCGCACGGCGGACTGACGGCCGACATGCTGGTGGTGCTCAACGACAACGACATGTCGATCAGCCCGCCGGTCGGCGCGCTCAACCGCTACCTGGCGCGCCTGATGAGCGGCAAGTTCTACGCCGCTGCGCGCGAGAGTGCGAAGACGGTACTGAAGAACGCGCCGCCGCTGCTCGAGTTGGCGCGTCGCTTCGAGGAGCATGCCAAGGGCATGGTCGTGCCGGGCACGATCTTCGAGGAGTTCGGCTTCAACTACGTCGGCCCGATCGACGGCCACGACCTCGATTCGCTGATCCCGACGCTGGAGAATCTGCGCGACCTGCCTGGCGCGCAGTTCCTGCATGTGGTCACGAAGAAGGGCTACGGCTACAAGCTGGCCGAGGCCGATCCGGTCAATTACCACGGCCCCGGCAAGTTCGACCCGGCGGTGGGCCTGGTCAAGCCGGCCATCACGCCCAAGCCAACCTTCACCCAGGTCTTCGGCCAGTGGTTGTGCGACATGGCCGAAGCCGATCCGATGCTCGTCGGCATCACGCCGGCGATGCGCGAAGGCTCGGGCATGGTCGAGTTCCACAAGCGATTCCCGTCGCGCTATCACGACGTCGGCATCGCCGAGCAGCACGCCATCACGCTGGCCGCGGGCATGGCCTGCGAAGGCCTCAGGCCCGTCGTGGCAATCTACTCCACGTTCCTGCAGCGGGGCTACGACCAGCTGATCCACGACGTCGCGATCCAGAACCTGCCGGTGGTGTTCGCGCTCGATCGTGCCGGCCTGGTGGGTGCCGACGGCGCAACCCACGCCGGTGCCTACGACATCGCCTTCCTGCGCTGCATCCCGAACATGGGCCTGATCGCGCCATCCGACGAGAACGAATGCCGCCGGGCACTGACCACCGCGCACCGCCGCGGACCAGCCGGTTGCGGTGCGCTATCCGCGCGGTGCCGGTGTCGGGGCCGAGGTCGAGCGCACGTTCGACGAACTGCCATGGGGCTGCGGCGAGGTCCGCCGCCGTGGCGAGCGCATCGCCATTCTGGCCTTCGGCACGCTGTTGCATCCGGCGCTGGCGGCCGCCGAGCGGCTCAACGCGACGGTGGCCAACATGCGCTTCGTCAAGCCGCTCGATGTGGCATTGGTGGCCGAACTGGCCAAGTCGCATGAAGCCATCGTGACGGTCGAAGAGGGCTGCACGATGGGCGGCGCAGGCAGCGCGGTGATGGAAGCCCTGCACGCGGCCGGACTGGCCACGCCGGTGCTCGCGCTCGGCTTGCCCGACCAGTTCATCGAGCACGGCGATGCGGCCAGGCTTCTGGCCATGAATGGGCTCGATGCCGACGGCATCGCGCAATCGATCGCGGCCCGTTTCGGAGCCCGGCCGGCACTGCTGCGCGTCAACAGCTGAGTGCTGCAGCGCCGCGCGCAATAGGCCCACTGCGGCACGACGGCGCATTTGGTGCGATGCTCGCCCCGCTCGACAATCCGATCGAAGATGACCCATCCGACCCAGGCCCTGCACATCCCCGACACGCAAAGCGGGCGTGACGAGCGCAAGCTCGCGATCCAGCGCGTCGGCGTCAAGGACGTGCGCTATCCGCTGCTGCTGCGTCTGGCCGGCGCGCTGCAGACGACGCCGGCCTTGTGGGACCTGGACGTCGCATTGCCTGCCGACAAGAAGGGCACGCACATGTCGCGCTTCGTCGCCTGGCTCAACGAGGGTGTGGCGCAGGACACCGCGATCGACGCGACCACGCTGCGCGAGCGGCTGGCGGCGATGCTCGAGCGCCTGGGCGCAAAGGAAGGGCGCATCGAGGCACGGTTCGGTTTCTTCGTCAACAAGCGCGCACCGGTGTCCGGCGTGCAGAGCCTGCTCGACTACCAGGGCCGCTGGATCGCCGAGGCACGCGGCGGCGTGACGTCGGTGTGGGCCGAAGTGGCGGTGCCGGTGAAGAGCCTGTGCCCTTGCTCGAAGGAGATTTCCGACTATGGCGCGCACAACCAGCGCTCGACGGTGACGATCTGCGCCGAGCTGAAAGCACCCATCGAGTGGCATGAACTGGTGCGCTTCGCCGAGGACAACGCGTCGAGCGAGGTCTGGGCCCTGCTGAAGCGACCGGACGAAAAGTGGATCACCGAGCGCGCTTACGAGAACCCCAAGTTCGTCGAAGACCTGGTGCGCGACGTGGCGCTCGCCCTCAATGCGGACGCGCGCATCGGCCGCTACCGTGTGGAGGTCGAGAACCATGAGTCGATCCACAACCACGCTGCCTACGCGCGTATCGAACGCCCATAGGCCGATGTCGCGCGCCCTGGGCGCGGCTGGGGTCATGCTGGTGCTGGCGGGTTGCGCCGGCTACTCGCCGGGCAACATTCAAACGGGTGCCAGTGAGGCGGAGGTGCGCTCGCGCATGGGCGAACCCACCGGCCGCGATGCGCTGCCGGGCGGCGGCACCCGCATCGAGTACGCCCGCGGGCCGATGGGCAAGCACACCTACATGGTCGAACTCGACGCCAGTGGTCGCGTGCGTGGCTGGGAACAGGTGCTGACCGAAGCCAACTTCGAGTCGATCCCGATCGGGGCGCCACAAGCCGATGTGCGGTGGCGGCTCGGACGCCCGTCGGAAACCCGCGTCGGCTGGCGCGGCGTCGGCGAGGTCTGGTCCTACCGCTACGAATCGCTGTTCTGCCGCTGGTTCCAGGTCTGGCTGGTCGATGGCAGCGTGCGCGAGGCCGCCTATGCCATCGATCCGATGTGCGACGAGCACCGCCCCTTCTCATCGCCAGCATGATCGTCTACGGCATCTCGAATTGCGACACCGTCAAGCGTTCCCGTGCCTGGCTCATCGAGCATGGATTCACGCACGCGTTCCATGACTTCAGGAAGGCCGGCGTGCCGCCGGAGCGGGTCGACGCGTGGATCGCCGCGCTCGGCTGGCAGCCGCTCGTCAACCGGCAGGGCACGACCTGGCGCAAGCTCGATGGCGCCACGCAGCGCTCGGTGATCGATGCGGCGAGTGCCCGCACGCTGATGCTCGATCAGCCCAGTGTCATCAAGCGCCCGGTGGTCGAGTGGCCCGACGGCAGCGTCAGCGTCGGTTTCGACGCCGAGCGCTGGGCGGCGCTACTCGAGGGTCAGTGAGAATCCGGCCTGCGCGACCGCCTGGCCGTTGATATGCACTTCGATGGCATGCCACCCTGCGTGGTAGCGCCGCGTCGTCACTGCGCGCATCGAGTGCATCTTGGCCAGCGTGCGTGATTCGCCCGGCGCCAGGCTCAGCGACCAGCCCTTGAAAACCTTGGCGCTGGTGCTGCCGTTGGCCTTGACGTGGTGCACCGCGTAGTCGATCAGCAGGGCTTGCGGCTGTGCAGCTCGCGAGTGCAGCTTCAAGGCGATCGCGAGGCTGTCGCCGACACGCAGCCGGCGCGGTGAGAGCGTCAGTCGTGCGCTGCCATTGAAGGGCGTGGCGCTGCCCCACAGGGCCAGCGCGTCGGCATGGCCTTGCTTGATCAGCGTGCGGCTGGCGTGCCTGAGCAGCGCGCGGCGTTCGCGGCTGGCGCTGGGCAGGTGCTCGCGCAGCCACGCGACGACGATGCCAGGGTGATCCTTGGCGATGTCGTTCAAGTGGTTGGCCACGCTGCGTCGCACGTAATCGCTCGGATCGTCCTGCAAGGCCCGCAGCAGTGGCAGCGTCGGGGAAGGGTCGGCAATCAGCGCCTTCAGCCGCAGCCCCCACGGCAGACGCGGGCGGCTGCCTTCGCTGACCAGGCGACGCACGTGCGCGCTCGGGTCGAGCGTCCAGCGCTGCAAGGTCGCAAAGACCAGCGTCGGGTGCGCGACGATGAAGGGTCGGATTGCGAACTCCGCCGTCAGGCGCTGCGTCAGAGCATGCAAGGTGGCCAGCCCGCGCTCGGGTTCGGCGAGTCCGCGGCGTGCGACGTATTCGCCCAGCGGCCAGACGATCCATCCGCGCAGGCCAGGGTCAGGTTCGGGCGGCGGCATCCCGGGTTCGCACGCCTGCGCCAATGCGGCCTCGATCACGTCGCAAGCCTGGCCGAAGCGCGCCGGCAGCGTCGCTTCGAGCGCATCGGCCACTTGCATCGCGCGGGCCTTCAGTTCCAGTGCCTCGAGGCCACGGTTGGCATGGCGCACGAAGGCCGGCGCATCGAACTCGGGCCACGCCGCGCGCAGGTGCTCGGCTGCGGCGCGTACCGCTGCCGGGTTGATCAGGTTCTTGAACGGTTCCATGCACCTGAGCGTAACGGCAGCGGCAGGCCGCCGCACCGCACGAAAGCAGGTGCGTCGAATGCACCAGATGGAAGAGGCGTCTCGATCGGACCTTCGCCCGCTTTGGTGCGATCATCACCGCAGCGGCCCAGGTGGCAGTGCACCGACATCGGCACAGAAATTGCATCATGGTGCGCCGATGAGGCCGTGCTGGTGCAGGCATCGCCAGGCCGGCACGAGAACAGCCGAGAGCGCGAGGAGCGAAAACAATGGATCAGGTCAAGCAGGGCACCGACGCCCTGTTCATATTGCTGGGCGCGATCATGGTGCTGGCGATGCACTCCGGCTTCGCGTTCCTCGAGCTCGGCACCGTGCGCAAGAAGAACCAGGTCAATGCGCTGGTCAAGATCCTGGTCGATTTCGCGGTCTCGACGCTGGCCTACTTTCTCGTCGGCTACACCGTGGCCTACGGCGTGAACTTCTTCAGCGGCGCCGAGGGCCTGGCGGCCAAGAACGGCTACGAGCTGGTGAAGTTCTTCTTCCTGCTGACCTTTGCCGCGGCGATCCCGGCGATCGTGTCGGGCGGCATTGCCGAGCGTGCACGCTTCGGCCCGCAGCTGGCCGCCACCGCGGCGCTGGTCGGTTTGGTCTACCCCTTGTTCGAGGGCGTGGTCTGGGGCGGGCGCTTCGGCGTGCAAGGCTGGATCAAGACCGTTGCCGGGGCCGAATTCCACGACTTCGCCGGCAGCGTGGTCGTGCATGCGGTCGGCGGCTGGATCGGCCTGGTCGCCGTGCTGCTGCTCGGTGCGCGCGCCAACCGCTACCGCAAGGATGGCGGCATGAGCGCGCACCCGCCGTCGAGCATCCCGTTTCTTGCGCTCGGGGCCTGGATCCTGACGGTCGGCTGGTTCGGCTTCAACGTGATGAGCGCGCAAACCATCGACAAGATCTCCGGCCTGGTGGCGGTGAACTCGCTGCTGGCGATGGTGGGCGGCACGCTGGTGGCCGTGCTGATGGGCCGCAACGACCCGGGCTTCGCCTACAACGGCCCGCTGGCCGGGCTGGTCGCGGTCTGCGCCGGCTCCGACGTGATGCACCCGCTGGGCGCCCTCGTCACCGGCGGCGTGGCCGGCGCGATCTTCGTCTCGCTGTTCACGTTGGCGCAGAACAAATGGAAGATCGACGACGTGCTCGGTGTCTGGCCGCTGCACGGCCTGTGCGGTGCCTGGGGCGGCATCGCCTGCGGCATCTTCGGCCTGCCGGCGCTCGGCGGCCTCGGCGGTGTCACTTTCGGCGCGCAACTGCTCGGCACACTGCTGGGCGTGAGCTGGGCGCTCGTTGGTGGCATGGTCGTCTACGGGCTGTTGCGCCAGACGATCGGGCTGCGTCTGACGGCGGAAGAGGAATACGAAGGCGCCGACTTGTCGATCCACAAGATCGGTGCAACGCCGGAGCGCGAGGTCAACTGGTGACCCATGGCCGCAGGGTGCAGGCACGGTAAAGTGGCCGCATGTTCACCGGCATCGTCCAGGGCGTCGCCCACATCGAGCAACTGACCGACCGCAGCGGCTTGCGCAGCTTCCGACTGGCGTTCCCGCCGGGGTTCGGCGCCGGCCTGGCGATCGGTGCCAGCGTCGCGGTCGACGGTGTGTGCCTGACCGTCACCGCGCTGCACGGCAATGCGGCGGCCGATTTCGACGTGATGCAGCAGAGCCTGGCATTGACGACGCTGGGCGGTTTGACGATCGGCAGCCGCGTCAATGTCGAGCGGGCAGCGAAGGACGGCGCCGAGATCGGCGGCCACCCGCTATCGGGCCATGTCGATTTCACCGCGCACGTGGCCGACATCCGCAGGCCCGAGAACAATTGCGTGCTGCGGCTGGCGGTGCCGGCACCATGGATGCGCTACGTCTTTGCCAAGGGCTATGTCGCGGTCAATGGCGCGAGCCTGACGGTGGCCGAGGCGCAGCGCGACCCGGGCGGTTCCGGCTGGTTCGAGGTCTGGCTGATTCCGGAGACGCTGCGGATGACGACGTTCGGCGAAAAGCGCGTCGGCGATTTGCTCAACGTCGAGATCGAGCGATCGACGCAGGTGATGGTCGATACCGTGCGCGATGCGGTGGCCGAGAGGCTGGGGCCTTTGCTGCCGGCGTTGGAGGCGTTTGCGCGGGAGCGCGGGCTCTAAGGTTCTTCGCGTGCTGGAGTCGGCGGGGCACTCCCTGCGCCGACTCTCGCCACAGAAGGCACCGCCGATCGACCGTGGACGCGGGCACAGCTGCGCGCGTGGGTCATCACTTGCACACTTCTTTCGCGTTCAACGCGGGTTCAGCTCGATCGTGCTGCCCGCCAGGGCAGCCGCGACGATGGCTTCGGTGACGCGCAGGTTGGCGAGCCCATCGCGCGCGCTGACCAGCGGTGCGGCTTCACCGCGCACGACCGCACCGAAGTGCTCGAGCTGGTGCTTGAGCGGGTCGTCGCGCACCAGGCTGACGACGCCGACCTCGAACGGCTTCCACCACGAGCGGTCTTCGGCGCGCGGATAGGTCTTCAGCCGCATCGTCGGGACCGACAGGCTGCCGTTTGTGCCGGCAATGACGTAGCAGTCCTCGTCGCCATAGCTCGGGTAGGACTTGTTCTCCTGCGAGGTCAGCTCCCAGCTGCGCGCAGCACGCGGCCGTGTCGCTGAGCATGAAGCTGCCGAGCGCGCCGCTGGCAAAGCGAAGGTTGATCGCCACCGTGTCTTCGACCGCGAAGCCGCGCGTGGCGTGCGATGCGAAGGCCTGCACCGCAACGATCTCGCCGCACAGCATGCGCAGGCTGTGCACTTCGTGGATCATGTTCAGCAGGATCGGGCCCGCGCCGGGTTCGCGCCGCCACGGCGCGTCGGCGTAGTAGTGGTCGGGCTTCAGGAAGGTGGCGCTGCCCGTCACCGCGACCAGCCGGCCCAGCACGCCGGACTCGACCACCTGGCGTGCCTTGGCCATGATCGGGCTGTGCGCGCGGTGGTGGCCGATCAGGATCTTCGCATCGGCGGATTCGGCGGCCGCGACCAGCCGCTCGGCCTCGGGCACCGTCGGCGCGATCGGCTTCTCCAGCAGCATCGGCACGCCTGCGGCGATGCACTCGAGCGCATGGGTCACATGCAGCTGGTTCGGCGTGGCCAGGATCACCCCGTCGGGCTTGTCCCCGGCAAGCAGTTCGGCCAGCGAGGTGTACAGCGGCACGCCGGCCGCATCGGCATGGGCGCGTGCAGCGGGCGACGGGTCGACGACGGCGCTGAGCACGCAGGTCGTGCTCTGTTGCACCACTCCGATGTGGGCCTGGCCGATGCAGCCGGCGCCGGCGACGGCAATGCGGGTCTTCTTCATTGGAGCGCGAGCCTACTTCAAAGGCATCGTCGGGCGCTCGATCGACGTCCGCGTGGCCGGCCGGATGCAGCGCCGACAGGCGAACGCGGCCGTGGCATCGCGATCGGCGCCGGCGCCGCCGTCGACGTCAAGCAGCATGGGCATGCGCGCTGCCTCCACGGTGCGCAAGTCGACATCGATTGGCGATAGCATCGGCGCTCCCCGAGGCATCTTGCCCGCAGCCGACCCAGGACACGCCATGCAATACCGCTCGCTCGGCAAGAGCCCGCTCAGGGTCTCGGCGTTGTGCCTGGGCACGATGATGTTCGCCGACCAGACCGACCTGGCCGAGGCGCGCAGCATCGTCGCCCACGCGCGAGAGCACGGCGTGAACTTCATCGACACCGCCGACGCCTATTCGCTGGGCAAGTCGGAGTCGATGGTCGGCGAGTTGCTCAAGGGCGCGCGCCACGACTGGGTCCTGGCCACCAAGGTCGGCAACCAGATGTCCGAGCGGCCCAACGAGTCGCGCTATTCGCGCACCTGGATGCTGCGCGAATGCGACGCCAGCCTCGCGCGGCTGGGTACCGACCACATCGACCTCTACTATCTGCACCGCGACTTCAATGGCATGGACCTGGAGGAGCCGCTGCGCGCGATCGATGCCCTGCTGCGGGCCGGCAAGATCCGCTACTGGGGCGTGTCGAACTTCCGCGGCTGGCGCATCGCCGAGATGGTGCATTTCGCGCGCACGATGAACATGCCCGGGCCGGTCGTGTGCCAGCCCTACTACAACCTGCTCAACCGGCAGCCGGAGGTCGAAGTGCTGCCGGCCTGCCGCCACCTCGGCATCGGCGTGGTGCCGTACAGCCCGATCGCGCGCGGCGTGCTGTCGGGCAAGTACGCGCCAGGCAGCCAGCCTGCCGCCGGCACCCGCGCCGGACGCGGCGACCAGCGCATGCTGGAAACCGAGTTCCGCGACGAGTCGCTGCGCATCGCCCAGACGCTGAAGGCGCATTGCGACCGCAAGGGCGTCGCGCTGTCGCACTTCGCCAGCGCCTGGGTGCTGGCCAGCCAGGCGGTCAGCGCCGTGATCGCCGGGCCGCGCACGCTGGCGCAGTGGCAGGACTATTTCGGTGCGCTCGATTGCGTGATCGACGCTGCGGACGAAGCGCTGGTGGATTCGCTGGTGACGCCGGGGCATGCCTCGACGCCGGGCTACAACGACCCGGCGTATCCGCTCGAGGCGCGCTGAGAGGTCGCGCACGCTTGATGTCGCGCAAGGCCAGCCCGGCAGTTCCGCTGCAAGGTGGTCGCAAACGTCGCTGCCATGCCTGCGCTGCTCACCGATCTTTACCAGCTCACGATGCTCGACGCCTACCTGCGGGAGGGCATGCAGGAAACGGCAGTGTTCGAGTTGTTCGTGCGCAAACTGCCACCGCAGCGCCATTTCCTGGTCATGGCCGGGCTGGAGCAGGCGCTGGAGTGGCTGCAGACGCTGGCTTTCGACGATGCCGAACTGGCCTGGCTCGAGCGGCAGGGCGGGTTCTCGCCGCAGTTGCTGGCCTACCTGCGCGACTTCCGCTTCGAAGGCGACGTGCATGCGATGCCCGAAGGCAGCATCTTCTTTGCCGACGAGCCGGTGCTGCGCATCACCGCGCCGCTGCCCCAGGCGCAGTACGTCGAGAGCCGATTGCTCAACATCGTGCACTTCCAGACGCTGATCGCGTCCAAGGCGGCGCGGGTGGTGGCCGCGGCGGCTGGGCGCAAGCTGGTGGACTTCGGCATGAGGCGCGCGCACGGGGCCGAGGCGGCCCTGTTCGCAGCCCGTGCCGCCTACATCGCGGGCTTTGCCGGAACCGCCACCGCAGAGGCCGGGCGCCGCTTCGGTGTGCCGGTGTTTGGCACCATGGCGCACTCCTTCATCCAGGCGCACCGCAGCGAACTCGCGGCCTTCGAGGCCTTTGCGCGGGCCCGGCCGAACCGGCCGACGCTGCTGGTCGACACCTACGACACCGAGGCGGCCGTCGCCAAGCTGATCGGGCTGGCTGGCCGGCTGGCGGCCGAGGGCATCTCGATCGGCGGCGTGCGCATCGACAGCGGTGACCTCGCGGCGCATGCCAAGGCGGTGCGCCGGCTGCTCGACGATGCCGGGCTCCGAGACATCACCGTGTTCGCCAGCGGCAACCTCGACGAACACCGGATCGCGCAGTTGCTGGCCGCCCAGGCGCCGATCGACGGCTTCGGCGTCGGCACTGCGCTCGACACCTCGATCGATGCGCCGGCGCTGGATGCCGTGTACAAGCTGCAGGCCTACGCCGGCGTGGCGCGCCGCAAACGCTCCGAGGGCAAAGCGACCTGGCCCGGGGCCAAGCAGGTCTGCCGCGCCTTCGACGCCAGCGGTCAGATGCTGCGCGACATCGTCCAGCTCGACGATGAGCGGCCCGCCGCACAGCCGTTGCTGCAGCTTTGCATGCGCGCCGGCCGGCGCGTGACCCCCACACCGTCGCTCGACGAGATCCGCGGCCACCACGCCGCGCAGATGCGCACGCTGCCTGTGGCGCTGCGCAGCCTGGAGCCGACACCCCGGTCCTATGCGGTCGAGATTTCAACGGCGGTGCGCGCGCTGGCGCGCGAAGTCGATGCGGCGATGGGTTAGGGCCGGTTCAACGCAGCAGTGCCGCGCTGTCGATGAATTCGGCCCCGCTGGCACGCATCCGCTGCCAGCGCCCGCTCGGCGTCGCCAGGCTGCAACGCCACCGCGGCAATGGCGTCCTGCAGCACCACGACGCTGTAGCCCAGCGCACAGGCATCGAGCACGGTCGCGAGCACGCAGTAGTCGGTTGCCAGTCCGGCGACGAACAGACGCTGCACGCCGAGCGCCCGCAGCCGCCGGTGCAGATCGGTTTCACCGAAAGCCGAATACGCGTCGCGCTCTGCGTGGCAGCCTTTGGAGACGATGCCGGTGCTGGCCGGCAGGCGCAGCCCGGCGGGGAAGGCGGCGCCCGGGCCGCCAGCCACGCAATGCACTGGCCAGGTTCCACCGTGGACCTGGAACGAGCAATGGTCGGCCGGATGCCAGTCGCGGCTGGCGAAGATCGGCAGGCGCCGGGCTTCGAAGTGCCCGAGGGTGGCGTTCAGCGGTGCGAGGATCGCGTCGCCGCCAGGCACCGCGAGGCTGCCGCCGGGCAGGAAGTCGCACTGGACGTCGACCACCAGCAGCGCGTCGCCGGTGCGCAGCACGTTGCTTGAGATTGCGCAAGCTGCCGGCTGCACGGGCGGTGCTGCAATGGGCGTCTCGGTGCCTGAACCATGACCGACCGCACCTGCTCCGGCGCTGGCCCAGGGCTCGGCCTGTCCTCCGCGCCCGGTCTCGACGCGGTGCTGGGCTTCTTGCGCACGCCCGCCGCGCATGCGGCCTTTGCCGGCGACGATGTGCAGGTCGAGACCGTCGAAACCCACATGTCCTGGGTCTTTCTCGTCGGCGAGCATGCGCTGAAGTTGAAGAAACCGGTGCGCCATGCGTTTCTCGACTTCACGACGCTGGCCGCGCGCGAGTTCTTCTGCCGCGAGGAGGTGCGCCTGAACCTGCGGCTGGCGCCAGGCGTCTACCGCGGCGTGATGGCGTTGCAGTGGCAGAGCGGGCAGTTCGCGCTGGTGCCCGAAGGGGGCCCGCAGGCCGTCGGGCAGACGGTCGACTGGCTGGTGCACATGCGCAGGCTGCCAGCCGCACGGATGCTCGACCGTGCGATCGCCGACCGGGTTGTCGGTCCCGCCGAGATCGACGCGCTGATCGCTGTCCTGGTCACCTTCTACCGCGGCGCGCGGGCGACTGCTGCGGACCCCGCGGCCTACTGGGGGCGTATCCAGCGCGAACACGCCGCGACCCGCGACGTGCTGCTGCGGCCGCAGTTCCGATTGCACGAGGCGGCCACCGTGCTGGACCGCTTCGACCACGCGCTCGCGCTCTGTCGCGGTGCGCTGCAGGATCGCGTCGCACGTGCCTGCATCGTCGACGGACACGGCGACCTGCGGCCCGAACATGTCTGTCTGCTGCAGCCGCCGGTGGTCATCGACTGCCTCGAATTCGACCCGTCGCTGCGCCAGGTCGATCCGTTCGACGAGATTGCCTTTCTCGGTCTCGAGTGCGAGATGGCCGGCGCGCCATGGATCGCGCCGCAGCTGCTGGCCGGCTGCACCGCCGCGCTGGGCAATGCGCCGCCGGCGGCGTTGATGGGCCTGTACACCGCGCACCGTGCGCTGCTGCGTGCGCGCTTTGCCGCCGCCCATCTGCTCGACGTCACGCCGCGCACGCCGCACAAATGGCTGCCGCTGGCGCAGCGCTACCTCGCGCACGCCCAGGTCGCCCTCGATGCGCTCGAGAGCGGCGAAGGCTTCAGTGCGGCCAAGTCTCATGACATTGCGTGACTGCCTGCGCGAACAGCGGCACCACGGAGACGACTTGCAGTTTGTCGGCCACGGGCCCGCTCGCCGGCAGGCGGAATGGCGGCACGCTGTCGGTGACCACGACCCTCGAGATTGCCGCATCGGCCAGCACGTCGGCCGCTGGCGCGATGAACAGGCCGTGGGCGGCCAGTGCGATGACCTCGCGTGCGCCCGCCTGCCGCAGCGCCGCGGCGGCACGCCGCATCGTGCCGCCGCTGGCGATCAGATCGTCGAGCAACAGCACCGACATACCGGCCACGTCGCCGGCCACCAGATCGAAGCTCGAAACGACACCGCCGCTGCGCCGCTTGTCGACCATCGCAAAGCCCACCGGCTGTGCCAGGCGTTGCTCGAGGGCCTCGCGCCACAGCTGGGCGCGCTTGACGCCGCCCGGGTCCGGCGACGCCACGGCAATCGGGCCACCGCGGGCGCTGTCGATGGCCACGCCGTCGAACGCCTGGTGGGCCTCCAGATGCAGCGTGGTGCAGCGGAACGCGTTCTGCAGCGCCGCCACGTTGTGCGCCTCGAGCACCAGCAACTGCGCCGTGCCGACCGCCTCGAACAGCTGCGCCACGTAGCGCAGCGTGACCGGATCGAAGGGCTTGGTCTGGCGGTCCTTGCGCGCATACGCGAGGTAGGGCACGACGGCGCTGACGCGCGCCGCGCCATGCTCGCGCAGCGTGGCGATGAACAGCAGCAGCCGGCAGAGCTTGTCGTGAGGGCTGTCGTGCGGGCCGCCGTGCAGGCTGGTCACGACATAGACATCTCGGCCGCGCGGATCGACCAGCGGGCGCACCTTGTGTTCGCCGTCCTCGAAGGACCGGTCTTCATGGGGTGACACGCTCCGGCCCAGCTCGGCGGCCAGCGCCGGACCGAACGTCCCACCGGGGTCGAGCGAAAAGAGCAGCACGATTCAAATCCCGTTTGAGCACCGCCTTGCCGTGCAGCTTGCGGTCGCCGGCAGGCTGCCGTATTGAGCTTGCGCAAGGGCCTCAGGCCGCCCGACCCCAGCGGGCGGCTGCGATGGCCTGGATGAACCGATCGACGTCCTGCGCGGGCAGGGCGTCGATGCCCCCTGCCGCGGCACGTCCGCTGCCACCGAAGGCTTCGCACAGCTGGCTGGCGCCGAACGGCGTGGCGCGCGGCGCCCGCACGCTGACGCTGAAGCCGCCCGCGGGCCGGGTCCGCAGCACGGCCTGCGCCTGCTGCGGCCGTGTGCGTGCCAGTTCGTTGGCCAGGCAACCGATCACGCGGCGGCTCCATGGCGCATCGGGCAGGACGATCACCCGCGCGCGTTCGTCTTCCCAGGCTGGCGGCAGCGCCTGGGCCTGCGCCAGGTCGGCAAGCCGCTGTGCGTCGAGCGCGTCGACGATCGGCTCGCGGGCGATCAGGTCCAGCGGGTCTGGCCAGCGTGCCAGGATCGGGTACAGGCGCTCCGGCGCGATCAGGACATCCTCGGCGGCCTCGCCATAGGCGTTGTAGTTGATCGCCTGGCCGAGCCGGCGCAGGCTGGCGCGCTGTGTGGCGTCCAGGCCCGCGGCAGTTGCCAGCCGGTCGGCCGTCGCCACCAGGTCGTCGCCGTAGGCGCCGACCACGGCCCAGTTGCGATGGCGCCCGCCCAGATGGCGGTCCATCAGCAGGCTGGTGCAGACCTCGCTGCCGAACTCGAGGTGGGTTTCGAGCCTGGCGTGCTGCGGCACTTCGCCGGCCGCATGGTGATCGAAGTAGCGCACGGCCACGCCGGCCTCGAGCAACTGCATCAACGCCACGCGATTGCGCTGCATCGACAGGTCGCAGACCAGCACTTCGTCGGCCGCGTCGGCGGGGCACGCGCTGCAGCAGATCGATCTCGCGCTTGAGCCCGGTCACCAGGGTGGCCGCTGCAGGCTCGTGCAGGCGCCATTGCAAGACCGCGCACAGCCCGTCCGCATCGCCGTTGCACACGTCGAATCGCCGTCGCATCGCCGGCCCCTGTCTGCCTCACATGGTGCGCGCCAACAGCGGCCGCAAGGCCTCGAGTGGGCGTGCGTTGAGCACATCGGTCGCTTGCAGCCAGGCTTGCCGTGCCTGGCCGATGCCAAAGCGCAAATCATCGAGTTCGGCCGCGCGGTGCGCATCGGCATTGATGCTGATCAGCACCCCCTCGGCCATCGCGGCCATGCAGCCGCTGTCGTCCAGGTCGAGCCGCCGCAGGATCGAGTCCGGCAACTCGAGGCGGCCGTCTTCGAGGATGTCGACCTCGATGCCCTCGCGCACCACCGTGCGATCGGGCGCGAAGCAGCGCGCGTCGAGCGACTCGTATTGCCGCCGCAGCGTGGCGATGTCGATATCGGGTTCGAGTGGCGTGCGCAAGGTCAGACGCAGCAACGCGCCGAGGGCCCGGCTGCGCCAGCTGCCGCGGTCTTCGATGGTGCGCACATGCGGCTCGTCGCCGGTCATCGATCGACCTCCACTCAGAGTTGCAGTCTGCGCCGGTGCATCGTCTTGGGGCTTGCGCGTTCGCAACCCAGCAGTGCCGCCCGACCGCGGCACGGCGTGGCATCAGCCGGGCTCAAGGCGCTGCGCAATGGCCTGTTGCGTTGCCGCGCGCAGCGACAGCGCGGCAGCGAACGCGTCCGCACCGCCCTCGAGGGGCGCGATGGGTTCGCAGAACTCGACCTCGAGCGACGCCGGTCGCGGCCACCACGTGCCGTCGGGCAGCATGTCGCGGTTGCCGCGCAGCACCACGGGGACCAATGGCACGCGAGCGCGCACCGCGGTCAGGAATGCGCCGAGGTGGAACGGCAACAGACCGGGCCGCGGCGAGAACGTGCCTTCCGGAAAGAACAGCAGCGAGCGCCCGTGCGACACGGCCACGGCCAGGCGGGCGGCATCGCTGACGCCACGCTCGGCATCGATGCGGTCGACGAACTCGGCGCCCAGGCGCTGCAGGTACAGGCGCAGCGTGGGGCGCTGGCGCAACTCGCCCTTGGCAATGAAGCCGACTGGCCGCGGCATCGCCGCAACGAGGATCGCGCCGTCGATGTAGCTGCCGTGGTTGCTGGCCAGCACGCACGGACCGGTGGGCAGCCGTTCCACGCCCCGCACGGCCAGCGGCGTGCGCGTCAGCCAGAGCCAAAGCCGTGTGAGCCGCCGGTTTGCGCGCCACGCCAGGTCGGGCGTGGGCAGGCAGACCGTCAGCGGCCACGCGACCGCGGCCAGCAGCCAGAACAGCAACCCGGCATGGACACCGAACAACACGCGTCCTGCGCCTGCGGCGGTCAGCCGCAGGCGGGTCGCCAGCGCACCGCCCGCCAGCCGCAAGACCTGCCAGCGCGCGGTCGGCACGGCCGTGCCGATACGGCCGGCTTCGTAGGCGGCCCGGCAAGCCGATCGCCGCACCTTGCCGCTCGAAGTCTTCAGCACGCTGTGTGCCGGCACAAGCACGACCTCGTCAGGCGGCTCGCCGATGGCGGTGACCACCGCGCGTGATACTGCAGCGCGCCACCTCGCCTGCGCCGCCGCATCGCCCGCGTGCGTCTCGGCCAGCACCACCAGGCGCTCGGTGCCAGTGGCCGGGTCGGGACTCCCGAACACGGCCACGCAACCCTTGCGCACGCCGTCGACCGCGCCGACCGCGTCCTCGATTTCCTGCGGGTAGAGGTTGCGACCGCCGCGGATGACGATGTCCTTGACCCGCCCGGTGATGTAGACATCGTCGCCTGCGCGGTAGGCGCGGTCGCCGCTGTCGAGCCAGCCGTCGTGGAACAGGCGCGCCGTCTGTTCCGGGTTGCGGAAGTAGCCGTGGGTGGCCGAGGGGCCGCGGAACTCGAGTCGACCTTCGACGCGCTCGCCGACTTCGTGCCCATCGTCGTCGACGATGCGGAGCGGGTGTCCGGGCAATGGGGCGCCACAGGCCACGAAGCGCAGCGCTCCGGCGTCGTCGGCCGCGGCGGGCAGCGCGCGATGCTCACGGGTGAAGATATCGCGCTGGATGCGGTCGACCTGCACCGCACGCCCCAGCGGCGGGAACAGCAGGCCCAGACACGCCTCGGCCAGGCCGTAGACCGGCGTGATCACGCCCGGGCGCAAGCCGCAGCGCGCGAAGCGCTGTTCGAAGCGCTGCACGGTGTCGGGGCTGACAGCCTCGGCGCCGTTGAACGCCAGGCGCCAGCAGCTCAGGTCCAGCCCAGCCAGTGCGGCATCGTCGATGCGCTTGACGCACAGCTCGTAGGCGAAGTTCGGCGCCGCCGACAGGCTGCCGCGGTAGCGGTCGATGGCCTGCAGCCAGCGCTCGGGACGGGCCAGGAAGGCCAGCGGCGACATCACCACCAGCGCATAGCCGACATACAGCGCCCCGAGCCAGGCGCCGATCAGGCCCATGTCGTGGTACAGCGGCAGCCAGCTGACGAACACGTCGCGCGGCGTCGCCTGCACCGCCTGCGCCATCGCGCGGATGTTGGCCAGCAGGTTGGCATGCGTCAGTGCCACGCCCTTGGGGTTGCCGGTGCTGCCCGAGGTGTACTGGATGAACGCAATGTCGTCGCCACGCACGTCGACCGGCGCCGGCACGCCGCCTTGCTCGGCCAACTGCTGTGGCGTGACGACATGGCGCAATCCGGCCACGCGGGCCTGCAGCAGGCGGGCGACGACCATCGCCTCGGGAACGGTCACCAGCAGCGAGGCGCGGGCGTTGTCGAGGATGCCGGTGTGCCGCAGCACATGCTCTTCGAGCTGCGAGGCGCGCGCCGGCGGGTAGATCGGCACCGGGATCGCGCCCGCCCGCAGGATGCCCAGGTAGGTGCTGAAATACGCGGGCGATGTCGGCAACATGATGGCCACGCATTGGCGCGGCTGCACGCCGGCCTGCTGCAGGCCGGCTGCCATTGCCGCGCCGGCCTCGGCAAGCTGGCGGTAGCTGAGCGGGTGCTCGCCGTCGTCGACCAGGCAGGTCAGGTGGGTGCGGTCGGCGTGTGCCTGCAGGTGCCACTCGAGCACGTCGAGCAACGTCCGGGCGCTGGTCGGGAGCGCCGGTGTCGGCTGCCGGCTCGGGTGGAAGGACGGCGACCGGCGCCTGCTCGCGCTTCGCGCGCAACTCGACGCCGATGTCGCCGCGTTCGGGGCGCCGCTCGGCGTGCTGCGCCGCGGCCAGCAGGTCGCCGACCGTCTCGGCGCGCTGCAACGTGTCGTCCGGCAGTCGGATGCCGAATGCGCGCTCGGTGCGCAGCAACAGTTCCGTGCGCGCCAGGCTGTCGAAGCCGAGATCGCCATCGAACGTGCTGGCCAGCGTGACCGTCGGCAGGCCGGGTGCCCCGGCGTGCAGTTCACGAAGGGTGCTGTCCACGATCGCCAGCAGTTCCGGCGCGGCGACGTCGCTGCCGACATGCATGAACCCGGACCCGCGCTGCATCGTGACTGGCCCCGCCGTGCCGATGACGGGCTGCTGGGTTGAAACATCGGCATCGTCGACCGGCCGGCGACTTCGGCAGTTGACGAGGGACAAGCGCGGCGCTTGTCGCAGGGTCACAAGCACGAGGGCCGCAGCGGTCGCTGCGGCCTTCGTCGTCGAGCGGCGCCGCGCCGGGCGAGCGTTCAGGCGGCCAGCAACTGCCGCAGCACGAACGGCAGGATGCCGCCATGCTTGTAGTAGTCGACCTCGATGGCGGTGTCGATGCGCAGCGTGACGGTGACTTCGCGCGCCTTGCCATCCCTGCCGGTGATCACCAGCTTGGCATCGGTCTGAGGCTTGATCTCCTTGGCCAGCACCACGTCGATGACTTCGTCGCCCTGGATACCCAGCGATTGCCACGAGTCGCTGCCCTTGAACTGCAGCGGCAGCACGCCCATGCCGATCAGGTTGCTGCGGTGGATGCGCTCGAAACTGCGCGCCACCACGGCCTTGATGCCGAGCAGTTGCGTGCCCTTGGCAGCCCAGTCGCGCGACGATCCGGTGCCGTACTCCTCGCCGGCGAAGATGACGGTCGGCGTACCCGCGGCCATGTACTTCATCGCGGCGTCGTAGATGAACATCTTCTCGCCACCGGGCTGGAACAGCGTCACGCCGCCTTCCTCGCGCGAGCCGTCGGCGCCGGCCGGGATCATCAGGTTCTTGACGCGCACGTTGGCGAAGGTGCCGCGCATCATCACCTCGTGGTTGCCGCGGCGGGCGCCGTAGCTGTTGAAATCGGCCTTCTGCACGCCGTTGTCCTTCAGGTAGGTGCCGGTCGGCGAGGCCTCCTTGATCGAACCGGCGGGCGAGATGTGGTCGGTGGTGATCGAGTCGCCGAACAGCGCCATCACGCGCGCGCCCTGCACGCCGGATGTCAGCGCCTTGGGCTCCATCGTGAAGCCGTCGAAGAACGGCGGCTGCGCGATGTAGGTGCTCTTGGGCCAGTCGTAGACCTGGCCCTTGGTGCCCTTGACGGCGTTCCACAGCTTGCCCGGCTTCTTGGTCACGTTGCCGTAGTTCTCGCGGAAGGCCTTCGGGTCCATCGCGTACTTCAGCAGCTTGTAGACCTCGTCGCTCGATGGCCAGATGTCGCCGAGGTAGACGTCGCGGCCGTCCTTGCCCTGGCCGACCGGCTCGGTCATCAGGTCGCGCGTGACGTTGCCGGCAATCGCGTAGGCCACCACCAGCGGCGGGCTGGCCAGGAAGTTGGCCTTCAGGTTCGGGTGGATGCGGGCCTCGAAGTTGCGATTGCCCGACAGCACCGCGGCGCAGATCAGGTCGTTCTTCGTGATCACGTTGTTGAACTCGGGCGCCAGGTCGCCGGCGTTGCCGATGCAGGTGGTGCAACCGTAGGCCGCGACGGCAAAGCCGAGCTTCTCGAGGTAGGGCAGCAGGCCGGCCTTTTCGAGGTAGTCGGTGACGATGCGCGAACCGGGGGCGAGCGAGGTCTTGATGTGCGGCGCCACCGTCAGGCCGGCCTCGACCGCCTTCTTGGCCAGCAGGCCGGCGGCCAGCAGCACGCTCGGGTTGCTGGTGTTGGTGCAGCTGGTGATGGCGGCGATCAGCACGTCGCCGTTGCCGATCGTGAGGCCGCCGGCCGCGTGATGGGCCCTGGCCTTGGCGGCGTCGAGCGTCGGGTGGTTGTCGGCCATCTCGATCAGGTCGCGTGGCGCGTCCGCCGGCAACGCACTCGCTTCACCCGTTCGCGTGCCCTTCGCCACATGCCTGACGACATACCGAAGGCCCAGCTTCGCCGCCGGCTGGTTGAAGCCGTTGTCGGCGATCGGTGCGCTGAACAACTCGGTGAACTTCTTCGACAGGTTCGTGATCTCGATGCGGTCCTGCGGGCGCTTCGGGCCAGCCAGGCTCGGCACCACGCTCGACAGGTCGAGCTTGACGACCTGGGTGTACTCGATCTCGCCGGCCTTGGGCACGCCGAACATCTTCTGCGCCTTGAAGTAGGCCTCGAAGGCCTCGATGTCGCTGTCGCTGCGGCCGGTGCCCTTGAAGTAGTCGATGGTGCGCTCGTCGACCGGGAAGAAGCCCATCGTCGCGCCATATTCGGGCGCCATGTTGGCGACCGTCGCGCGGTCGGGCAGGGCCAGCGTGCGGGTGCCTTCGCCGAAGAACTCGACGAACTTGCCGACCACCTTGGCCTTGCGCAGGATTTCGGTCACGGTCAGCACCAGGTCGGTGGCGGTGACGCCCTCGCGCAGCTTGCCGGTCAGCTCCATGCCGACGACGTCGGGCGTCAGGAAGTACACCGGCTGGCCCAGCATGCCGGCCTCGGCCTCGATGCCGCCGACGCCCCAGCCGACGACGCCGATGCCGTTGATCATCGTCGTGTGGCTGTCGGTGCCGACCAGGCTATCGGGGTAGTAGGTGCCGTCCTTGGACTGGTGCACGCCGCGCGCCAGGTACTCGAGGTTGACCTGGTGCACGATGCCGAAGCCGGGCGGCACGACACCGAAGGTGTCGAAGGCCTGCATGCCCCACTTCATGAACTCGTAGCGCTCCTGGTTGCGCTGGAACTCGAGCTTCATGTTCAGGTCCAGCGCGTGCTTGGTGCCGTAGTTGTCGATCGTCACCGAGTGATCGACGACCAGGTCGACCGGTACCAGCGGCTCGATGGTCTTCGGGTCCTTGCCCAGGCCCTGGGCCACGTTGCGCATCGCTGCCAGGTCGGCCAGCAGCGGCACGCCGGTGAAGTCCTGCAGCACGACGCGGGCGACCACGAACGGGATCTCGTCGCTGCGCTCGGCCTTGGCCTGCCAGTTGGCGACCTGCTTGACATGCTCGGCCGTCACCTTCTGGCCGTCGCAGTTGCGCAGCACGCTCTCGAGCACGATCCGCATCGAGTGCGGCAGACGGTTCACGTTGGGGAACTGCTTGGCCAGCTCGGGCAGCGAGAAATAGGAGCCCTTCTTGCCGAGCGGTTTGACGGGTCTGGGCGAAGGCGTGGGTCATGGTGGGGGCCTTGTGCGGTGGGTTGAGTCGGGCAAGTGTGGTTCACGAACCTTTCGGCACGATGACCTTGAGTCCCTTGAAGTAATCGCGGAAGAAGCCCGCGTCGCGGGTGATGAGCGCGCTGCACTGGAGCAGGGCATGGGCCCCGATCAGAAAGTCGGGTACCGAACGGGGCACGGCGCGCGGTGCCTTGCCTGCGCGCAGCCTCTCCTTGTAGCGCCGCTGCATCTCGCCTGCCCGGACCGCGGAACGCAATTCGAGCGGCACGAAGCCGATGCCGGCCTCGTCGAGCACGTCGATCAGCACGGAGCCGTGACCGAGGCCGGCCACCACTTCGCTGATCACGACCTCGCAGGCGACCACCGGCCCGCGGCCCAGCGCAAAGCGTACGGCTTCCTCCGCGGCCTCGGCGCGCGCGTCCTCACCGATCAGATCGATCATCACCGAGGTGTCGACCGCGATCATCGGTCGCTGTCGTCGGGAGGTGGGTAGGGATCGCCGGGTGCGCGGCCGCGCAGCTCGCGCATGATGTCATCGGTCGTCACGCCGGGTGGCAGCTTGATGCGGCCACGCAGCCTCGAGATGGCGTCGTTCACGTCCTTGCGGATCACGATGCGGTTGCCTTCCACCTCGACCTTGAGCTTGGTGCCCTTGGTCAGTCCGAGCGCGTCACGCGCCGCTTTGGGCAGGGTGATCTGACCGCGTTCGGCGACGGTGGCCTCCATGGCATGCTCCTCAAAGTATGCTTAAAGTCTACATACTTTTCTTGGCCTACGCCAGCGGCAGGTAGCGCACCGACAGCACCCCGTCGATGGCTGCCAGCCTGGCCAGCACCGCGTCGGTCACCGGGCTGTCGACGTCGACCAGGGTGTAGGCCATCTCGCCGCGGCTCTTGTTGACCATGTTGTGGATGTTCAGGCCGGCCTGCGCCATCGTGGTCGAGATCTGGCCCAGCATGTTCGGCACGTTGGCGTTGGCGATCGCGACGCGGTAGTTCGATTCGCGCGCCATGCTGACGGCCGGGAAGTTCACCGCGTTGGCGATGTTGCCGTGTTCGAGGTAGTCGCGCAGCTGCTGCGCGACCATCACCGCACAGTTGTCTTCCGCCTCGCGCGTGGACGCGCCCAGGTGCGGCAGCGCCAGCACGCGCTCGTGGCCGTGCAGCGCCGCATTGGGAAAATCGCACACGTACATGCCCAGGTGCTTCCTGTCCAGGCTGGCCAGCACCGCAGCGTCGTCGACCACGCCTTCGCGCGAGAAGTTCAGCAGCACGGCGCCGGCCTTCATCAGCCCGAGGTTGTCGGCGTTGACCAGGTGCCGGGTGGCGGCCACCAGCGGCACGTGCAGGGTCACGAAGTGGGCGTGCTTGAGCACCTCGGCCGCATTGGCCGCTCGCTTGACCTGCGACGGCAGGCTCCAGGCCGCGTCGACGGTGATGTCGGGGTCGAAGCCGAGCACGTTCATGCCCAGCTTGATCGCGGCGTCGGCCACCAGGCAGCCGATCTTGCCGAGTCCGACGATGCCCAGCGTGTGGCCGACCAACTCGAAGCCGGCGAAGGCCTTCTTGCCGTCCTCGACGCGATGCTCCAGGTCCGGCGCGTTGGGGTCGAGCGAGGCCACGAAGCGCAACGCGCCGGGCAGGTTGCGCGCGGCCATCAGCATGCCAGCCAGCACCAGTTCCTTCACCGCATTGGCATTCGCCCCCGGGGCATTGAACACCGGCACGCCGCGCGCGCTCATGGCGGCCACCGGGATGTTGTTGGTGCCTGCGCCGGCGCGACCGATCGCGCGCACGGTGGCCGGGATGTCGATGCCATGCATGTCGGCCGAGCGCACCAGCACCGCGTCGGGCGCGCTCACGTCCTTGGCCGCGTGGTAACGCTCCGCGGGCAACTGCTTCAGGCCGCTGGCCGATATGGCATTGAGCACCAGCACATTGAAGCGCTCAGCCATTCTTCGCCTCGAATTCCTTCATGTACGCCACCAGCGCGCGCACGCCGTCGATCGGCATCGCGTTGTAGATCGACGCCCGCATGCCGCCGACCGAGCGGTGGCCCTTCAACTGCAGCAGCCCGTGCGCCTCGGCGCCCTTCAGGAACGCGGCATCGAGCGTTTCATCGCGCAACTTGAACGGCACGTTCATCAACGAGCGGCAATCGCGCTGCACCGGGCTCTTGTAGAACGCGCTCGCGTCCAGGTAGTCATAGAGCAAGGCGGCCTTCGTGCGGTTGCGTTCGGCCATTGCCGCCAACCCGCCTTCGGCCTTGAGCCACTTGAACACCAGGCCCGCGATGTAGATCGCGTAGGTGGGCGGCGTGTTGTACATCGAGTCGTTGTCGGCGACGGTCTTGTAGTCGAACGCCGAAGGCGTGATCGGCAGCGCCTGGCCGAGCAGGTCTTCGCGCACGATCACGATCGTCAGGCCGGCGGGGCCGATGTTCTTCTGCGCGCCGGCGTAGATCAGGCCGTACCTGGCAACGTCGACCGGGCGCGACAGGATGTCGCTCGACATGTCGGCCACCAGCGGCACGCTGCCGACGTCCGGCGTGAAGTGGTACTCGACGCCGCCGATGGTCTCGTTGCTGCAGATGTGCACGTAGGCCGCCTGCGGATCGAGTTGCCAGTCGCCACGCGCGGGCACGCGGTCGTAGCCGGTGGCGGCCGCGCTGGCCCCGACGTTGACACTGGCGTACTTCTTCGCCTCCTTGATCGACTTCTTCGACCACTCGCCGGTGTCGATGTAGTCGGCGGCCGTCTTGCCGCGCAACAGGTTCATCGGCACGATGGCGTTCTGACCGATCGCGCCGCCCTGCATGAACAGCACCTTGTAGTCCGCCGGAATGGCGAGCAACTCGCGCAGGTCGGCCTCGGCCTGGGCATGGATCGAGATGAACTCCTTGCCGCGGTGGCTCATCTCCATCACCGACATTCCCGAGCCATGCCAGTCGAGCATCTCGGCAGCCGCTTGGCGCAGCACGGTTTCGGGCAGCACGGCGGGGCCGGCGCTGAAGTTGAAAACACGGGTCATCTCTGAGCGCTCCAGTGCGACGGTGGGGTTGAAGTCGATTATCGTCGCCGCATGGCACCGTTCAGTTTCTACTGGCATGACTACGAGACCTTCGGCGTCGTGCCGCGCCGTGACCGCCCGGCGCAGTTTGCCGGGGTGCGAACCGATGCCGACTTGAACGAGATCGAAGCGCCGCTGACGCTGTATTGCCGGCCGGCGGCCGACATGCTGCCGGTACCCGAGGCGTGCCTGATCACCGGGATCACGCCGCAGTTGTGCCAGCAGCGTGGCGTCGCCGAACGCGACTTCGCCGACGCCATCGAGGCCCAGCTTGCGCGCCCGGGCACGGTCGGTTGCGGCTACAACAGCCTGCGCTTCGACGACGAGGTCACGCGCTTCCTGTTCTGGCGCAACCTGATCGACCCCTACGCCCGCGAATGGCAGAACGAATGCGGCCGCTGGGACCTGCTCGACACCGTGCGCTGCGCCTGGGCGTTGCGGCCCGACGGCATCCAGTGGCCGACCCACGACGACGGCAAGCCGTCATTCAGGCTCGAGCACCTGACGCTGGCCAACGGCTTGGCGCACGAGGCGGCCCACGACGCACTGTCGGACGTCCGTGCAACGCTCGCGTTGGCCCGGCTGGTCAAGGACCGCCAGCCCAGGCTGTGGGCCCATTGCCTGAAGCTGCACCGCAAGCAGGCGGTGATCGACGAGATGGGCATCGGCCGGCCGTTCCTGCACTTGTCGGGACGCTATCCCGTCGAGCGCGGCTGCATGGCGGTGGTGTGGCCTTTGGCGCCGCACCCGTTCTTCAAGAACGAGGTCATCGTCTGGGATCTGGCGCACGATCCCAGCGAGCTGTTCGCGCTCAACGCCAAGGCCATCCGCGAGCGGCTGTTCACGAGCGCCGATGCGCTGCCGTCGGGACAGGCAAGGCTGCCGATCAAGACGATCCACCTCAACAAGTCGCCGATCGTGATCGGCAACCTGAAGACACTCGGCCCGGCCACGGCGCGCTGGCAGGTCGACGTCGACCAGGCAATGCGGCATGCCGAGGTCGCCGCGCGGCAGGCCAATTCGATGGCTGGCATCTGGCCCGAGGTGTTCGAGCGGGCAGCCGCGGAGAAGGCTGTCGACGTCGACGAAGACCTCTACGGCGGCTTCCTCGACAACGAGGACCGGCGGGCGCTGCAACGGCTGCGTGCGATTGCCGCCCGAGCGGCTGGCCGAACGCAGGCCGGCCTTCAACGATCCGCGCCTCGAAGAACTGCTGTTGCGCTTTCGCGCACGCAACCACCCGGACACCCTGCGCGCCGACGAGCGCGCGCACTGGCTGGCGCACTGCCGCCTGCGTTGGCAGGATGCGCCGACATGGTTCGAGCGCATCGCAGTGCTCGAGGCCAGCGCCGACCGGCGTGGCACTCGAGGTGCTCGGCGAACTGCGCCGCTGGGCGCAAACGGTTCAAGCCGATCCCGCGCCGCAGTGAGCGCGGCACCGGCTGGGCGGCGCGTGCCGCGCGCGCCTACTTGGGTGCGGCTGCGCCGGCGTCAGCCACCTTCTGCGCGCGCTGCTTTTCGTGCACACACTCGTCGACCACGCGTTGGCCGATCTTGGTGTCCATCAGCATCGACTTGTTGGCGATCTGCAGCATCAGCATGCGGCCCTTGACGTCTTCCAGCCGCAGCGCGCCGGTCGAAGACAGCACCGGTTTCATGGTCCACGTCTGGGTCTTGAGTCGCACGTCGACGTAGCCGTCGTTCTTGGGCGTGTTCGTGATGGTGATGGTCTGGTCGAATTCGCACGCGTAGTCGCCGAAATGGGTCATCGCAGCCGCTGCCAACTGCTCGCCCTCGGCCCGGGCCAATGGCACTTCGACCGGGGCTGGCGTGCGGGCGGCGGGTTTGGCGGCAGGTTTGGCGGCCGGTTTGGTCGCTGCCTTGGCGGGTGGCTTGGCGGCCGGGGCGGCGGTCTGGGCGTGGGTGGCAGTCGCCAGCAAGAGGGTGGCGGCAACAGCGGTCAGGGTGGCAGTGCTTGGCTTCAAGGGCAGTCTCCCGAGAGTGGTCGCAGTGCGGATTGTGGCGCGCTGTGCGCCGACAAACGTTGCCAGACGTTGCAGAGCGCGGTCCAGCCGGTGCGGCCATGCGCAACGGCACACGCCACCGCAGCGCAAGGCCGGCTTCGATGCGGGATGGCCGACATCACCGGCGCCTCGACGCGGGCCTCAGCGGCGATCGGCGAAGTAGGCCTCCCGCACTTCGGCCGGCAACTGCGGTCCGCCGGCATAGGAGGTGCGGTGCGCGCGTTCGAGCAACTGCCAGTAGTAGCGGTAGCTGGCACGGTCGTGCAGCGAGTCATGGTGGCGGATCGGTGCCCAGTCGGCGGCCTGTGCCGCGCCGATGATCTCGATCGCCAGGTCGACCTCGGCCACCGTCGGCGTGAAGGCCTCGACGATCGGCCGGATCTGCGCCGGGTGGATGCTCCACATGCGCGTGTAGCCGAACAGCCGGCAGGCCTTGCCAGCGGCCTCCATCAGCGCCGCCGGATGCTTGAATTCGGTGACCACGCAATGTGACGGCGTCTTGCCGTGGGCGTGGCAGGCGGCAGCGATTTCGAGCTTGGCGCGCACGACCAGCGGGTGCTCGAACTGTCCCTTGGCACCCATCGCCGTGGCCGGGATCGCGCCGCGATGCGCCGAGACGAAATCCATCAGCCCGAACGACAGCGACTCGATGCGTGGGTGTGCGGCGAGCGCATGCACCTCGTGCAGCGCACCGTGCGTCTCCACCAGCGCGTGCAGCGGGATCGAGCTGCCGCCCATTGCGCTCATCGCCGCGGCAGCGCGCTCGACGTCGGCCAGGCCACGCGGCTTGGGCAGCATCAGGTAGGCCGGTGGCTTCGCGGCCTGCAGCACGACTCGCAGCACGTCGGCAAAGCGCGGGTGGTCGACCGGCAGCACGCGCGCGCCGACGCGGCCGAAGCGATTGGCGTCGCTGGCAAGCAGCGACGCGATCACCAGCGCATGCTCGACTTCACCGCCGACGGGGGCGCCGTCCTCGGCGTCGAGCGTGACGTCGAACACCGGCCCCAGCTCGGCCTGCAACGCGAGGCTCTTGCGCATCAGGGCCTCGACACCGCAGTAGTGATCGCAAACCGGCAATCCGGCTGCCGCGGGCTCGCCGGGGTCGAACAGCGCGGTGCGGGGATGCAGGCGGGGCGGGTGCGTGGTCATGGCAGATCGGCGGACTCAGACCCTGCGCCCGCGACCGTCGCGGTGCCAACTGGGTTTCCCCCATTGTCGCTGCGGCGAGGGCAGGCAACATGCAGGCCTGCCCAAAACCATGGAGACCGGCCCGTGACCCCACTTCGCACATTGACCCGCCGCGCATTCACAACCATCGCCCTTGCCGCCAGCCTGTCCGGCGCCTGGGCCCAGCAGTTTCCCGACCGGCCGCTGACGATGATCGTGCCCTGGGGGGCGGGCGGTGGCACCGACGCCGTGGCGCGCATGATCGCCACGCTGATGGAGAAGGACCTTGGCCAGCCAGTCAACGTGGTCAATCGCACCGGCGGCTCCGGCGTGGTCGGCCACTCGGCCATCGCCACCGCACCGGCCGACGGCTACACGATCGGGATGATCACGGTGGAAATCACCATGATGCATCACCAGAAACTGACCGAACTGGACCCGACCAGCTACACGCCGTTGGCGCTGGTGAACCTCGACCCGGCCGGCTTCCAGGTGCGAGCCGATTCACCCTACAAGAACATGGCCGAGGTGCTTGCCGCCATCAAGGCCAACCCCGGCAAGTTCAAGGCCTCGGGCACCGGCCAGGGCGGTATCTGGCACCTGGCTCTGGCGGGATGGCTGCGGGACGCGAAGGTCGATCCGGCGACCGTACCCTGGGTACCGTCCAACGGCGCGGCGCCCGGTCTGCAGGACCTGGTGGCCGGCGGCGTCGAGTTCGCGCCGGTCTCGCTGCCCGAGGCGCGCTCGCTGATCGATGCCGGCAAGGTCAAGTCGCTGGCGGTGATGGCCTCGTCTCGCTCGGCGCTGTTCCCGAACGTGCCGACGCTGAAGGAGGCCACCGGTTCCGACTGGGCCACTGGGGCCTGGCGCGGCATCGCCGCGCCCAAGGGCCTGCCGCCCGCCGTCGCGGCTCGGCTCGAGGCGTCGGTCAAGAAAGCCTACGACAGCAAGGAATACAAGGACTTCATGGCCCAGCGCGGCTTCGGCATGTTGTGGGGCAACTCGGGCGAGTTCGCGTCGTTCATGGCCAAGGGTGACGCCGACATGAAGGCCGTGATGACGGCCGTCGGCATCGCCAAGTAAGCCGCCCCGTGCAGCGCACCGACCGTTGGCTGGGCCTCGCGCTGGCCCTGCTGGCTGCTGCGGTGCTGTGGTCGGCGCGCGCATTCCCGAACGTGCCGGGGCAGAAAGTCGGTGCCGGCTTCCTGCCGATGCTGGTCGGCGCCGGTCTGCTGCTGTGTGGCGTGGCGCTCGTGCTGCGCAGCTTTCGTGCGGGGGCCTACGCCGATGAGGAAGCCGCCGCGGCGCCAGGCACCGAACACTTCGGCAGCTCGCTCGTCGTCATCGGCGTCGTCGTCTTCTACATCGCACTGGCTGACCGCCTCGGCTTCCTGATCGTCGCGCCCCTCGGCCTGTTGGCGGTGTTCAAGGCGCTGCGCGTGAACACGGTGACGGCGCTGCTTTGGGCGGCGGCTGGCACGTTGGTGGTGCACTTCGCCTTCTACAAGCTTTTGCGCGTGCCGCTGCCCTGGGGCGTGTTGCGGCCCTTCTACTGAACGCAGCCGATGGACGCCGTCGTCACCGCCTTCGGGCTCGTGTTCCAGCCCTATGTGCTGATGGTCATTGCGCTGTCGGCGCTGTACGGCCTGTTCGTCGGCGCGATCCCCGGCCTGACCGCGACGATGGCCACCGCGTTGCTGGTGCCGGTGACGTTCTTCATGCCGCCGGTGCCGGCGGTGGCGGCCATCGTCACCGCCACCGCGATGGCGATCTTCTCCGGCGACATCCCGAGCGCGCTGCTGCGCATGCCCGGCACGCCGGCCAGTGCGGCATATACCGACGAGGCCTACCTGCTGACGCGCAGCGGCCAGCCCGAGCTGGCGCTGGGCGCCGGCCTGGTGTTCTCGGTGCTGGGCGGCATCTTCGGCGTGCTGGTGCTGATCGTCGCGGCGCCGGCGCTGGCCGAGATCGCGCTCAAGTTCAGTTCGTTCGAGTACTTCTGGCTGGTGATGCTCGGCTTCACCTGCGCCGTCTTCATCGCCGGCAAGGACCCGCTGAAGGGCCTGGTGTCGCTGCTGCTCGGGCTGCTGATCTCCTGCGTCGGCCTCGAGAACCCGGCCGGCGCACCGCGCTGGACCTTCGGCAGTGCCGAGCTCACCGGCGGCATCTCGCTGATCCCGCTGATGATCGGCATGTTCGCGATCTCCGAGGTGCTGCGCTTCGCCGTCAGGGTCGAGAAGCCGGTGATGGCCATCGAGCGGCCGTTCGGCAATGTCTTCTCCGGCATGTGGGCGCTGCTGAAGAAGTACCCGCTGCAACTGCTGCGCGGTTCGGCGCTCGGCACCGCGGTCGGGGCGCTGCCGGGGGCGGGCGCCGACATCGCGGCCTGGATGTCGTACGCGATGTCGAAGAAGTTCTCGAAGGAGCCCGAGAAGTTCGGCACCGGCCACGTCGAGGGCATCGTCGAATCGGGCGCGGCCAACAACGCCGCGCTCGGCGGCGCCTGGATCCCGGCGCTGGTGTTCGGCATCCCGGGCGATTCGATCACCGCGATCGCCATCGGCGTGCTGTACCTGAAGGACATGAACCCGGGGCCGACGCTGTTCGTCAACAACCCGCAGAACATCTACGCGGTGTTCATCGTCTTCATCCTGGCGCAGTTGCTGATGCTGCCACTGGGCTGGATGGCCATCAAGGTCGCCAAGCAGGTGCTGCGCATCCCGGCCGGCCTGCTGATGCCGCTGATCCTGCTGTTCTGCGTGGTCGGCAGCTTCGCCATCAACAACAGCATGTTCGGCGTGACCGTGATGCTGGTGGCCGGCGTGGTGGCGTTCTTCATGGAACGCTGGGGCTTTCCGGTGGCTCCGACGATCCTCGGCGTGGTGCTGGGCACGATGCTCGAGGAGCATTTCTTCTCGAGCCTGGTCAAGGCCGACGGCAACTTCCTCGTCTTCTTCGAGCGGCCGATCGCCGGCACCCTGGGGGCGTTGACGCTGGTCTTGTGGTTCTGGCCGCTGCTGCGTGGCGCGCCGAACAAGCAGAAATCCGATGCGCGACAACCCACCGTGTGACTTCGGCCTGATCGGCCTGGCCGTGATGGGCCAGAACCTGGTGCTCAATGTCGAGAGCCGGGGTTTCAGCGTCAGCGTCTACAACCGCACTGCGGCCGTGACCGAGACCTTCGTCGCGCAGCAGCCGGGCAAGCGCATCCTCGGTGCCACGACGCTCGAGGCCTTCGTGCAAAGCCTGGCGCGGCCGCGCCGCATCATGCTGATGGTGCAGGCCGGCGCAGCGGTCGACGCGGTGATCGAGCAACTCATTCCGTTGCTCGACGCCGACGACATCATCATCGACGGCGGAAACAGTCTCTACACCGATACCGAGCGCCGCGACGCCTATCTCGCCGGCAAAGGCCTGCGCTTCATCGGCGCGGGCGTCTCGGGCGGCGAAGAGGGCGCACGCAAGGGCCCGAGCATCATGCCCGGCGGCCCGGCCTCGACCTGGGCCGTGATGCGGCCGGTGTTCGAGGCCATCGCTGCCCGGGTCGACGGTGAACCCTGCGTGATCCATATCGGCCCGGGCGGTGCGGGGCACTTCGTGAAGATGGTGCACAACGGCATCGAGTACGGCGACATGCAGCTGATCTGCGAGGCCTACCAGCTGTTCAAGTCGGCCGGGCTCACGACGCCGGAGATCGCCGCCACCTTCAACCGCTGGAACGAGGGCGAGCTGCAAAGCTACCTGATCCAGATCACCGGCCGCGCGCTCGAGCAGATCGATCCCGAAACCGGCCAGCCGATCGTCGAACTGATCCAGGACCAGGCAGGGCAGAAGGGCACCGGCCGCTGGACGCTGCAGATCGCGGCCGAGCACGCTGTGGTCGTCAGCACCATCAACGCCGCCGTCGAGGCGCGCGTGCTGTCGTCGCAGAAGGCACAGCGGGTCGAGGCCAGCCAGCAACTGCGCGGCCCGCGCGCGGAAATCAGCCTGCCCCACGCCGAGTTGGTGGCCAAGGTGCACGATGCGCTGTACGCGTCCAAGATCGTCAGCTACGCGCAGGGGCTGGACCTGATGCGCGCGGTCAGCGACAAGAAGGGCTGGGCGCTGGATCTCGGTGGCATCGCGTCGATCTGGCGCGGCGGCTGCATCATCCGCGCGCGCTTCCTCAACCGCATCACCGAGGCCTACCGGCGCGAACCGGACCTGGCCAACCTGATGCTCGATCCGTTCTTCAAGGCGTTGCTCAACCGCACGCAGCAAGCCTGGCGCGACGTCGTCGCGCTGGCGGTGGTCAACGGCATTCCGGTGCCGGCATTCAGCGCGTCGCTGGCCTACTACGACAGCCTGCGCTGCGCGCGCCTGCCGGCCAACCTGCTGCAGGCGCAGCGCGATTTCTTCGGCGCCCACACCTACGAGCGCATCGACAAGCCGGCAGGGCAGGCGTTTCACACGCCGTGGCCTGAAATCGTCGACTGACGGCGGGCTGGGAGGCTCACGGTGTCTCGCCGAGTGCGAGAGCGATCGCGGTGCGCCACCACACCGCATCGACGCGATCGGCCCAATCGTTGTGGTCGCTGGCCTTGATCACCACCAGGTGCTTCGGGCCGGCAAGCGCAGCGTGCAATGCGGCGCCCAAGTCAGCCGGCACGATGCTGTCATGCTCGGCGACGGCCACGACAACCGGGCGATCGAACGTCGCCAATCTGGCCTGCGTGTCGTACTCGTCGCGCAGCAGCCATTTCACCGGCAGCCACGGGTAGTGATGCGAGCCCACGTGTGCGAGCCGGTCCCACGGCGTGATGAGCAGCAGTCCAGCGGTGAGGTCGCGATGCCGGGCACCAGCGGCCGCGGCCACGGCGGCACCGAGCGACTCGCCGATCAACAGCAGCGGTCCACCATACCGGCGGTGCGCGAGCGCCACGGTCTGTTCGGCATCCGCCACCAGGCTGGCCTCGCCAAGCATCCCGGCGCGGGGACCGTAGCCCGGGTACTCCGCAAGGATCACGCGCCATCCCAATGGCGCCAGTGCGTGCGCGTAGAACGCACGATGGCCCACATGCCCGGCATTGCCGTGGAAGACGATCGCGGTACCCCGCACGGCGGCGGGCGGTTCGGCGACCAGGCCCCGAAAGTCGTCTGGCGATGGCCACGCGCGCAGGTTGCCATCGACCACGCGCTCCACCGTCGTCCGAGCGGGGAAATACAGCATCCGTTCCTGCCGCAGGTAGATCGCCGCCACCAGGAGCAGCAGGCAGACGAGGGCGATCCCCAGCACGGTTCCCATGGTCTTCATCGGCGTCACGGTCAAGCGGGGCACGAGGCAAGTGGCTCGACACGACGCGCCCTTCGCGCCGAGGTGATCGAACGCATCTTCCGGGCGATCGGCCGATCAGCGCGCCACCGCCATGGAGCGCCGGAAACGACAAAGGGCCGGTGGTGCCGGCCCTTCGGATCGACTGGCGAACCTGTGTCCTACAGCAAGTGCTTGACCCCGTCCTGTTCTTCGAGAAGTTCGGCCAGGGTCTTGTTGATGCAGGCCCGCGAGAACTCATCGATCGGCAGGTCTTCGACCAGCTTGTATTCGCCGCCGGCGCAGGTCACCGGATAGCCGAACATCACATCCTTGGGGATGCCGTACTCGCCATTGCTCGGCACGCCCATCGTGACCCAGCGGCCGTTGGTGCCCAGCGCCCAGTCGCGCATGTGGTCGATCGCAGCGTTGGCGGCCGACGCGGCCGACGACAACCCGCGCGCGGCAATGATCGCCGCGCCGCGCTTGCCAACGGTCGGCAGGAACACGTCGCGGTTCCAGGCTTCGTCGTTGATCATGTCCTTGACCATCGAGCCACCGATCGTGGCGAAGCGGTAGTCGGCGTACATCGTGGGCGAGTGATTGCCCCAGACGGCAAGCTTCTCGATGTCGGCGACCGCCTTGCCGGTCTTCGCCGCGATCTGGCTCAGTGCACGGTTGTGGTCCAGGCGCAGCATCGCGGTGAAGTTCTTGCGTGGCAGATCAGGCGCCGACTTCATCGCGATGTAGGCGTTGGTGTTGGCGGGGTTGCCCACCACCAGCACGCGCACGTTGCGCGAGGCCGAGGCGTTGAGAGCCTTGCCCTGCGCCGTGAAGATCTGCGCGTTGGCCGACAGGAGGTCCTTGCGCTCCATGCCCGGCCCGCGCGGGCGCGCACCAACCAGCAATGCGTAGTCGGTGTCCTTGAAGGCGCTGGTCGGGTCGCTGTGCGCCTGCATGCCGGCCAGCAGCGGGAAGGCGCAGTCCTCCACTTCCATCATCACGCCCTTGAGCGCGTTTTGCGCCTTCTCGTCAGGGATCTCGAGCAATTGCAGGATCACCGGTTGGTCGGTGCCGAGCATCTGGCCCGACGCGATGCGGAACAGCAGCGCATAACCGATCTGGCCTGCAGCGCCGGTGACGGCGACACGAACGGGCTTCTTGCTCATCGCGATAACTCCTGGGGGTTGAAAGAAGGGGGAGGTGTTCTTGGACGGTGGTGCCGTGGCGGCGGAGCCGCAGCGCGGCGGCAACGCGACAAAGTGTAGGCCAGAAGGCGCGATGTGCAAGGGTTAGCCCGAGGTCCAATGTCTTATATAAGACATATTTTCTGGACCATTGGCGCGCGCTGTGCTGCAATCTGCGCATGTCGTCCGCCGCTGCCACACGCGTTGCCGCCCCCGCCAATGAGGGCGACGCACCGTCGTTCAGCCCGCTCTACCGCCAGATTGCCGGGCTGATCACGCGCAGCTTGCAGGGTGGCGAGTGGAAGCCCGGCGAGGCGATCCCGAGCGAACTCGACCTGGCGGCACGCTACAGGGTGAGCCAGGGCACCGTGCGCAAAGCCATCGATGATCTGGCCGCCGATAACCTGCTGGTCCGGCGTCAGGGCAAGGGCACCTATGTCGCGACCCACGCCGAGGAGACCACGCAGTTCCGCTTCCTGCGTCTGGCCCCCGACGCCCCCGACGATGCGGGCATGGGCAGTGGACGCGCCGCAATGGCGCGGCGCTTTCTGGACTGCCGGCGCCAGCGTGCGCCGGCGCACATTGCCCGCTTGCTCGGCCTGAGCGGCGGCGAGGCCACGCTGCAGGTGCGGCGCCTGCTGTACTTCCAGGGCCGGCCGGTGGTGCTCGACGACATCTGGCTGCCGGCTGCGCTGTTCAAGGGCTTGACGTCGCAGCGGCTGTCGGCCTACCAGGGCCCGATGTACGGCTTGTTCGAGACCGAGTTCGGTGTGCGCATGATCCGCGCCGAGGAGCAGATCCGTGCCGTTGCCGCTGACCCCAATGCCGCAGCGCTGCTTGAATTGGCCCCCGGGACGCCGCTGCTGTCGGTGACGCGCGTGTCCTTCACTTACGGTGATCGTCCGGTCGAGGTGCGGCGTGGTCTGTACGACACCCGCGCCCATCACTACCGCAACGAACTCGGCTGAGCGAGCCGTTCGCCGGCTTGCCGGGCTGGCGCTGCGTGCTCTGGCACTCGGCAGCCAGAGGCATGCGTGCTTTTCGCGCCGAATGACCTTGCGCAGCAGGGGCGGGGCCGTAAGCCTCGTGTCTGCTGCGCTGCAATAGAATTGTTCGGTTCCTTCGCGGTTACCGCATGTCTGGATAGCCATGGCCGAAACGACGCAATCAAGAAACCGCCCCGTCTATCGCAATATCCACGTCACGCAGATCGTCGGCTACCGGCTGCCGCCGGCCGGGATCGTGTCGATCCTGCACCGCGTCAGCGGCGCGTTGATGTTTCTGCTGTTGCCGTTCGTGATCTGGCTGTTCGACGTCAGCCTGACGTCAGAGATCTCCTACGAGCGCTTCACCAGCACGTTCGTCGCCGGCCTCGGTTTCCTGCCCGGCTGGTTCATGAAGCTCGTCGCGCTGGCCCTGATCTGGGCCTACCTTCACCACTTCATCGCCGGCGTTCGCCACCTGTGGATGGACATGACGCACAGCGTCAGCCAAGGCACAGGGTCAGGTCTCGGCGTGGATCACGCTGGGCGCGAGCGCAGTGCTGACTCTGGCGCTGGCCTTCAAGTTGTTCATCTGAGGGCGCCATGATGGAAAAGAACTACGGTTCCAAGCGGTTGGTCGTCGGCGCGCACTACGGCTTTCGCGATTGGCTCGCGCAGCGTGTGACGGCGGTGCTGATGGCGCTGTTCACGATCGTGCTTGATGGCGCAGGTGCTGTTCGGCGCCAAGCTGGGCTACGAGCGCTGGTCGGCGATCTTCTCGTCGCAGTGGATGAAGGTGGTCACCTTCGTCGTCATCGTCGCGATGCTGGTCCACGCCTGGGTCGGCATGCGAGACATCTGGATGGACTACATCAAGCCGGTGGCGGTGAAGCTCGTGCTGCAGGTATTCACGCTGGTCTGGTTGGTCGGTTGTGCCGGCTGGGCGGTGCAAGTGTTGTGGAGACTGTAGGAACATGGCAACACTTGCCAAACGCAAATTCGATGTCGTGATCGTCGGTGCCGGCGGCTCCGGCATGCAGGCTTCGCTGCGCCTGGCCCAGGCCGGGCTGAACGTCGCCTGCCTGTCCAAGGTCTTCCCGACGCGCTCGCACACGGTCGCGGCGCAGGGCGGCATCGGCGCCTCGCTCGGCAACATGAGCGAGGACAACTGGCATTACCACTTCTTCGACACCGTCAAGGGCTCGGACTGGCTCGGCGACCAGGACGCCATCGAGTTCATGTGCCGCGAGGCGCCCAAGGTGGTGTACGAACTCGAGCACATGGGCATGCCTTTCGACCGCAATCCCGACGGCACGATCTACCAGCGGCCGTTCGGCGGACACACCGCGAACTACGGCGAGAAGCCGGTGCAGCGCGCCTGTGCGGCCGCCGACCGCACCGGCCACGCGATGCTGCACACGCTTTACCAGCAGAACGTGAAGGCGCGCACGACGTTCTTCGTCGAGTGGATGGCGCTGGACCTGATCCGCGACGCCGACGGCGATGTGCTCGGCGTCACCGCGCTGGAGATGGAGACCGGCGAGGTGCACATCCTCGAGGCCAAGATCACGTTGTTCGCCACCGGCGGCGCCGGGCGCATCTATGCGGCAAGCACCAATGCCTTCATCAACACCGGCGACGGCCTGGGCATGGCGGCGCGTGCCGGCATCCCGCTCGAGGACATGGAGTTCTGGCAGTTTCACCCGACGGGCGTGCACAACGCCGGCGTGCTGCTGACCGAAGGCTGCCGCGGTGAAGGGGCGATCCTGCGCAACAGCAGCGGCGAGCGCTTCATGGAGCGCTATGCGCCGACGCTTGAAGGACCTGGCGCCGCGTGACTTCGTCTCGCGCTGCATGGACCAGGAGATCAAGGAAGGCCGAGGCTGCGGTCCGAACAAGGACTACATCAACCTCGACATGACGCACCTCGGTGGCGAGACGATCATGAAGCGCCTGCCCAGCGTGTTCGAGATCGGCCACAACTTCGCCAATGTCGACATCACCAAGGAGCCGATTCCGGTGGTGCCGACGATCCACTACCAGATGGGCGGCATCCCGACCAATATCCACGGCCAGGTGGTGGCGCCGAAGGCGGGCAACCCCAACGCGGTGGTCAACGGCTTGTATGCCGTGGGCGAGTGTTCCTGCGTCAGCGTGCATGGCGCCAACCGGCTGGGCACCAATTCGCTGCTCGACCTGCTGGTGTTCGGCCGTGCGGCCGGCCTGCACATCGTCGATGCGGGGCTGAAGCAGCGCAGCCACAAGCCGCTGCCGGCCGATGCGGCCGATCGGTCGCTGGCCCGCCTGGCCGGCTGGACAACAGCGTGTCCGGCGAGTACGCCCAGGACGTTGCCAACGACATCCGCGACACGATGCAGCAGCATGCCGGCGTGTTCCGCACCCAGGCCATGCTCGACGAGGGCGTCGCCAAGATCGCTGCGCTCGCCGAGCGGGTCAAGAACATCGCGCTGAAGGACAAGAGCCAGGTCTTCAATACCGCGCGCATCGAGGCGCTGGAGGTCGAGAACCTGATCGAGGCGGCGCAAGGCGACGATCGGTCTCGGCTGCGGCGCGCCAGGAGAGCCGCGGCGCGCACACCGTCAACGACTACGCCGACACGCCGGAGCACCCCAACGGCCGCAACGACGCGGTGTGGATGAAGCACACGCTCTGGTACAGCGAGGGCAACCGCCTCGACTACAAGCCGGTGAACCTGAAGCCGCTGACGGCCGAGTCGATTCCGCCCAAGGTGCGCACGTTCTAGGGCGCCACCTGCTCGAGCATTCCGGACGTTCTGAAAGAGCCGCTTCCGACATGACCAAGCGTACCTTCCAGATCTACCGATACGACCCCGAAACCGAGGCCAAGCCGCGCATGCAGACGCTCGAGGTCGAGCTCGACGGCAGCGAGCGCATGCTGCTCGACGCGCTGATGAAGCTGAAGGCGGTCGACCCATCGCTGTCGTTCCGTCGCTCCTGCCGCGAAGGCGTGTGCGGATCCGACGCGATGAACATCAACGGCAAGAACGGCCTGGCCTGCCTGACCAACATGCGCACGCTGCCCGGTGTGGTCGTGCTCAAGCCATTGCCCGGGCTGCCGGTGATCCGCGACCTGATCGTCGACATGACGCAGTTCTTCAAGCAGTACGACTCGATCAAGCCGTACCTGGTCAACGACACGCTGCCGCCCGAGCGGGAGCGACTGCAATCGCCCGAGGAGCGCGACGAGCTGAACGGCCTGTACGAGTGCATCCTGTGCGCCAGTTGCTCCACCAGCTGCCCCAGTTTCTGGTGGAACCCGGACAAGTTCGTCGGCCCGGCCGGCCTGTTGCAGGCCTACCGCTTCATCGCCGACAGCCGCGACCAGGCCACTGCCGAGCGGCTGGACAACCTCGAAGATCCGTACCGTCTCTTCCGTTGCCACACGATCATGAATTGCGTCGATGTTTGCCCAAAGGGGTTGAATCCGACCAAAGCCATAGGCAAGATTAAAGAATTGATGGTCCGCCGCGCGGTCTGACCGTCTCGAGCCAAGCCATGCTCGATACAGCAAGCACTCAACCGACTCAAGTGGCGCAGCCGCCGCGGCTTGCTCGAGAACGACCTGTTCGTCGAGCGGTTCTTCCGTCGCCACGAAGCCACACTGACGCGCTGACAGGCCGCCGGGCTGCAGGCGCTGATGGATCTGGCCGACCACGATTTGCTCGACCTGTTGCTGGCCCGTGCCGAGCCGCAGGGTGAACTCAACCGCGCCGACGTGCACGAGGTGCTGGCGCTGATGCGGACCGATCCAATGACTGAAAGGCACTGATCATGATGACTCCCTCCGACGTCAAAGCCACCCTGTCGTTCTCCGACGGCAGCCCGACGATGGACCTGCCGATCTACAAGGGTTCGGTCGGCCCCGACGTGATCGACATCCGCAAGCTCTACGCGCAAACCGGCAAGTTCACTTACGACCCCGGTTTTCTGTCGACGGCGTCATGCAACTCGACCATCACCTACATCGATGGCGACAAGGGCGAGTTGCTCTACCGTGGTTACCCGATCGAGCAATTGGCCCAGCACTGCGACTTCCTCGAGGTCTGTTACCTGCTGCTCAACGGCGAATTGCCCAACGCCGAGCAGAAGACGGCCTTCGTGAAACTGGTGACCAACCACACGATGGTCAGCGAGCAGATGCAGTTCTTCCTGCGCGGTTTCCGGCGCGACGCGCACCCGATGGCGGTTCTGACCGGGTTGGTCGGCGGCATGTCCGCGTTCTATCACGACAGCACCGACATCAATAACCCGAAGCACCGCGAGGTTGCAGCGATCCGCCTGATCGCCAAGATGCCCACGCTGGTGGCGATGGCCTACAAGTACGCGACGGGTCAGCCCTACATGTATCCGAAGAACTCGCTGTCCTACACCGCGAACTTCACGCGCATGATGTTCGCCACGCCCTGCGAGGACTACGAGCCCAACGACGTGGTGGTGCGCGCGCTCGACCGGATCTTCATCCTGCATGCCGACCATGAGCAGAACGCCTCGACGTCGACCGTGCGGCTCTGTGGCAGTTCAGGCACCAATCCGTTTGCCGCGATCGCCGCCGGCGTGGCCTGTCTGTGGGGGCCCGCGCACGGTGGTGCCAACGAGGCCGCGCTGAACATGCTCGAAGAGATCCAGCGCAACGGGGGCGTCGAGCGCATCGGCGAGTTCATCAAGCAGGTCAAGGACAAGAACAGCGGCGTCAAGCTGATGGGCTTTGGCCACCGCGTCTACAAGAACTACGACCCGCGCGCCAAACTGATGCGCGAAACCTGCCATGAGGTGCTGGGTTCGCTGGGCCTGGGCAACGATCCGCTGTTCAAGTTGGCGATGGCGCTGGAGAAGATCGCGCTCGAAGACGAGTACTTCGTTGCTCGCAAGCTGTATCCGAACGTCGACTTCTATTCGGGCATCGTCCAGCGCGCAATCGGCATACCCGTCAGCTTGTTCACCGCGATCTTCGCGCTCGCACGCACGGTTGGCTGGATTGCCCAGTTGAACGAGATGATCGGTGACGCCGAGTACAAGATCGGTCGGCCGCGCCAACTCTACGTGGGTGCCACCGCACGCAACGTCAAGCCGATCGGCCAACGCTGAAGCTTGTCGACTGGCGTCACGGGGGCTGCTCGCGAGCAGCCCTTTTTTCTGGCCGCCAGCGCGGACGCGCGAACGCAGTTACAATGCGTGGGTAGGTATGCACAAGACCATCGATTCTTGACGGTCTCTTCTGACCCCGAATCAGCCTTACCGCTGACGGGCGCCCGGTTTGAATTCCCGAGGTGATTTTCTTGCGTGTCTCTGCACTGCGTCGGCATGTGCTGCGCATTTTTTTCACTTGATAGAGGAATATTCATGAGCACCCAAACAACCCAGACCGGCACCGTCAAATGGTTTGACGAAGGCAAGGGCTTCGGCTTCATCGCCCAGGACGGCGGCGGCAAGGACCTGTTCGCGCACTTCAGCGAAATCCAGGGCTCGGGCTTCAAGACGCTGGCAGAAGCCCAGCGTGTCGAGTTCGAGGTCAAAGAGGGCCAAAAGGGCCCGCAAGCCGCGAACATCCGTCCGATCACGGCCTGATGCAACGACCGGCACGTCGTGCCAGCGAAGAAACCGCGGCACCAGCCGCGGTTTTTTTGTTTCCGAGCGATCGCCAAAGATAAGGACCCAGACATGGCCAAGGAAGAACTGATCGAAGTCCACGGCGTCGTGGAAGAAGTATTGCCGGACTCGCGTTTTCGCGTGAAGCTCGAGAACGGTCACAAGCTCGTCGCCTACACCGGCGGCAAGATGCGCAAACACCACATCCGCATCCTGGCGGGTGATCGCGTCTCCCTCGAACTGTCACCCTACGACCTGAGCAAGGGTCGCATCACATTCCGCCACCTCGAACGCGGTGGCCCGCCGCCGCAGCGTCGCCTCTGAATTCATGCTCCAGCCGCGCCCCTGCGGCTGGTTTGCATTTGGGGCGTCGGCCGGTCGCGATGACGCCGGTGGCTTGGCAAATGCCCTTGCACGAGCGCGCGTGCGCTGCCCCGCAGGCTTGCCCTGTTGACGGGCACACGGCTTGCTGACAAGGTGCGCGCTGGCCGAGGGAGACTCACCAGACATGCCGGGACCGGAGCAACAGAAGACACTGCCTGCGCCGGCCACAGGCCGCACTGCGCCGGCACTTCTGACGGCCGCACAGATCGCCGCGCTGGCCCGGGCCGGCCAGCAGGAGCAGGCCATCGAGGCGGCCACCGCCGCCCTGGCCGCCAAGGACCTGAGCGCGGAACAGCAAGTCGCCCTGCTGGAACTGCGTGCCGAAAGCTGCAACGCCATGGGCGCGCTGGACCTCGCCGCCGCAGATGCGCAGGCGATGCACGCGCTGGCGCACGCCCACCGGCGCCGGCTGCCGCGCGAGCAGCGCGAAGCCCACCTGGCCGGCACAGTCAACCTGAGCGAGCCCTTCGAGCGCTTGGTCGACACCGGGCTGAGCCTGAACGAGATCAAGAGCGCCTCTGAACTGCATGACTTCCTGATCGACGAAGCCACCGAACTCTCGGGAGCCCAGCGCGTCTTGCTGGTGCTGGAATCGCCAGTGGGCTTCCAGCTTGCCGGCTCGCTCGTCCCGCGTGGCGAGAGCGAGGCCGCGCTGCTGCAGGCCATCACGCCGTGGCTCGAAGAGGCCCGCGTCACGCGCGCCGTCAAGCTGCGCCACGGCCCCGACGGTGCCGAGCCGATCGACCAGCGCAGTTGCCTGGTCGCGCCGCTCGTCGCCCAGCGCGAGCTGCTGGGCTACCTGTACTGCGACATCGAAGGCGCCTTCGGGCGTTTGCGCGACAGCGACCGCGACCTGCTGGCGATTCTGGCGTCGCAGGCCGCGGTGGCACTGGCCAACGTGCGCACGCAGGAGGGCCTGGAGCGCACCGTGGCCGAGCGCACGGCGCAGTTGGAGCAGCGGGCGGGCGAGCTGGCGCTGATCAACAGCATCCAGCAGGGCATGGCCGCCAAGCTGGAGTTCCAAGCCATCGTCGACCTGGTGGGCGACAAGCTGCGCGAGGTGTTCGCTACCGGCGACATCGGCATCTGGTGGTGGGATGCGCGCAGCGCACGGGCCATGGCCTCTATGTCTTCGAGCACGGCGTGCGTCACCACCATGCGCCTTACGTCGTCAAGCCCGGCGAGGTGTGGGAGCGGCTTTTCGACGGGCGCGAGACGCTGCTCGTCCAAAACCGGGCCGAGTCGATCGCGCTGGGCATGCACGCCCTGGAGGGCACGGACCAGAGCATCTCGGCGCTGTGCATGCCCATCATCGGCGGTGACTGCGTGCTCGGCAGCGTGGTGATCGAGGACTACGAGCGCGAGAACGCCTTCGGGCCGGACGCGGTGCGCCTGCTGAGCACGGTCGTCGCCAGCATGGGCACGGCGCTGGAGAACGCGCGCCTGTTCGACGAGACGCAGCGGTTGTTGAAGGAAACCGAGCGCCGCAGCGCCGAGCTGGCAGTGATCAACACCATCCAGCAGGGCATGGCCAAGGAACTCGACTTCCAGGCCATCGTCAACCTGGTGGGCGACAAGCTGCGAGAGGTGTTCTCCAGCAACGACATCAGCATCCACGGCGCCAACCTGGTGACGCTCGACGCCCAGGCGCTGTATGTGGTCGAGGGCGGCGAGCGCAAGCACTTCCCTGACTACAAGGTCGATCTTGCGCAACCGGTGATGCAGCGCACGATGCGCGGCGAGGTGGTGCTGGCGCGCAACCCGGCCGAGGTCGCGCAGGTGATGGGGCTGACGGTGGAGACGCTCGACACCGAAGTCGAGCAGTTCCCCGGCACGCACCAGAGCAAGACCATCGTCTGGGTGCCGATCAACCCGAGCCCAGAGCGCCTGTACGCCCTGGTGCTGGAAAGCGCCGACCGTGAAGACGCCTTCAGCGATGCCGACATCGGCCTGTTGCGCACCGTGGCCGCGAGCATGGGCGTGGCGCTGGAGAACGCCCGCTTGTTCGACGAGACGCAGCGCAACGCGCGCGAGTCGTCGGCGCTTTCCGAGGTCGGTCGCGACCTCTCGTCGACGCTCGACCTGGCCACGGTGATGGACCGCATCGCCGCGCATGCCAAGGAACTGCTGGGCGCGCAGAACAGTGCCATCTTCCTGCCCGAGTCGGACGGCCCGAGCTTGCGTGCCATCGTGGCGCTGGGTGATCTCGCCGACGAACTCAAGGCCACGGAGGTGGAACCGGGCCGCGGCATCATCGGCAGCCTGCTGCAAAGCGGGCGGCCAGAGTTCGTCAACGACACAGCTGCGGATCCGCGCGCATTGCAGATCGCCGGCACCGAGCTGCGCCACGATGAGCGCCTGATGGTGGTGCCGCTGCTGGCGGGTACCGAGGTGCAGGGCGCAATGGCGGTGTGGCGTACCGGCGGCAGCCCCTTCGACACACGCGAACTGGAGTTCCTGGTCGGCCTGTCTTGGCAGGCGACGATTGCGCTGCACAACGCCCGCTTGTACGACGAGACGACGGCCTCGCTGGAACAGCAGACGGCGATCAGCGACGTGCTGCGGGTGATCAGCGAGTCGCCGACCGACGTCGCCCCCGTCTTCGAGGAGATCCTGCACAGCGCGACTCGCCTTTTCGGCGAGCCGCTCGCAGCGGTGTTCCGCTACGACGGCAACCTGGTGCACCTGGTTGCCACGCGCAACTGGCCCGAGGCCGCCGTCGTGGACGCGCGGCGCCTGTACCCGGCATCGCCCAACCCGCAGATGATGAGCGGTCGGGTCATTCTGTCCAGGTGTGTGCAGACGGAAGTGGACACCTTCCTCGACCCCGCCTACGACCAGGCCACCGCCCATGCCGGCCACTGGCGCCGCATGCTCGGCGCGCCTTTGCTCAAGGAGGGCGCGCCGATCGGCGCGATCGTGGTCGCATGGCCAGAGCCGGGTCCGACGCCGCAGCGGCAGATCGACCTGCTGAAGACCTTCGCCGACCAGGCCGTGATCGCGATCGAGAACGTGCGCCTGCTCAACGAGACGCGCGCGGCGCTGGAACGGCAGACCGCCACCGCCGAAGTCCTTCAGGTCATCAGCGGCTCGATGGCCGACGCGCAGCCGGTGTTCGAGCGCATCCTCGACAGTTGCGAGCAGTTGTTCGGCGCACAGAATCTGGGCATCTTCCTGGCCGAGGGCGACCAGCTCACCGCGCCGGCGCATCGGGGCGCATTCACCTGGACCGTTGCGAATCACTATCCGCGGCCACTCGCTGGAACCATGAGCCAGCGTGCGATGACCGACGCCGTGCCGCTGCACCTGCCGCGCATCAGCGAGATGCCGGATCTGCCGCCCTACCTGCGGGCGATCCTCGACGAGCAGGGCGACTTCTCGATCCTGATCACGCCGCTGATCTGGCAGGGCCAGGGCCTGGGCACGCTCGACATCGCCCGCAAGCCGCCGCGGCCCTTCAGCGACAAGGAAGTGAGCCTGCTGAAGACCTTCGCCGATCAGGCGGTGGTCGCGATCCAGAACGCCAAGTTGTTCAATGAGACCAAGGAGGCGCTCGAGCGGCAGACGGCGACGGCGGCGATCCTCAGGGTCATCAGCGAATCACCCACCGACATCCAGCCGGTATTCCGCGCCATCGTCGACGCCGCGTTGCGGCTCTTCGATGTCGAGATGGCGGTGCTGATGCGCCGCGAGGGCGACGCCTATCGGCTGATGTCGCTGGCGAAAGAAGGTCAGCCGGCCGGCGAGCCGTCTGCGGCCGTGGTGCCCCTCGATGCCGCGGCCAATTTCCCGTCGCGGGTCATGCTCGGCAAGACCATGCTGCATCTGCCCGACTGGTCGGCCGTCGAGTTGCCGCCACACGAGCAGCGCATCTATGACGAGGGCGGCTTCCACGCGTCGTTGATGCTGCCGATCATGCGCGGCAGCGAATGCATCGGCACCATCGGCGTCGTGCGCAAGACTGCCGGCGCGTTCAGCGACAAGGAAATCGCGCTGATGCAGTCGTTCGTCGACCAGGCCGCGATCGCGATCGAGAACGTGCGCCTGTTCAACGAAACCAAGGAGGCGCTCGAACGGCAGACGGCGATGGCGGCGGTTCTGCGCGTGCTGGGCACCTCCATGACCGACACCCAGCCGGTGTTCGACGCCATCATCGCCAATTGCAGCAACCTGTTCCATGGCAGCCGCGTCGTGCTCTTTCTGACCGAGGGAGAACAGTTCCGTGCCCACGCGAGCAATGGCAAGTTGACGGGCATTGCGCGCCCGATCGACCGCGAAAGTGCCGTTGGGGCGTGCATCGCGGACATGCGCATGATCCACCTGCCCAACCTGGAGCAAGCCGCGGCGCAGTTCCCGAGCGTGCGCCAGATGGGATTGAAGGACGGCTTCCTCTCTGGAATCTACGCTCCCCTTCTGCGCGGCGCCCAGGCGATCGGGGCGCTCGTGGTCCTGCGCCGCGAAATGGGGGCCTTCGACGAAAAGGACATAAGCCTGCTCAGGACGTTCACCGACCAGGCCGTGATCGCGATCGAGAACGTGCGCCTGTTCAACGAGACCGAAGAGGCGCTCGAGCAGCAGACCGCGACGGCCGAGATCCTGCGCGTCATCAGCAGCTCGGTCACCGATACGCAGCCGGTCTTCGATGCCATCGTGCGCAGTTGCCGGCGTCTGTTTGCCGGCAAGGCCGTCGCGCTGGCCATGCCCAAGGGCGACATGATCGAGTCGGTGGCTTACGCCAGCGACCACCCGGACGACGCCGCCGACACCATCCTGAAGCCCTGGCCGCTGGACCGCGGCAGCGGGGCCGGCACCTGCATTCTCGACTCGCGCCTGGTCGCCGTGCCCGACACCGACGAGGGCGCGAAGCAGTTCCCCCGCATGCCCGATCTGGCAATCAAGCTCGGTTACCGGTCGTGCCTGTTCGTGCCGTTGCTGCGCGAGGGTTGCGCGATCGGGTGCCTGACGATACTGCGCGCCGCCACCGGCGCGTTCGACGGCCAGGAAGTCGCGCTGGCCCAGACCTTCGCCGACCAGGCCGTGATCGCGATCGAGAACGCGCGCCTGTTCAACGAGACGCAGGAGGCGCTGGCGCGGCAGACGGCCACCTCCGACGTACTGCAGGTGATCAGCGAATCGCCGACCGACGTGCAGCCGGTGTTCGACATCATTGCCGAACGCGCAGCCGCATTGACGGCGGCGCGATACTGCCTGGTGACGCGCCTGGACGGCGAGCAGTTGCACCTGGTCAGCCTGCACGGCGTCAACGCGGCTGGCACCGCCGCGCTGCGCGCGGCCTGGCCGCAGCCGCTGCAGGGCAGCACGTCGATCGCAGCTCGCGCGATCCGCCTGCGCGATGTCGTCAACGTGGCCGACCTGCTGGCCTTGTCCGACGCCGACTATGCGCCGGTCATGAAGCGTGCCTGCGAACTGGCGGGTTTCCGCAGCGGCCTGTCGGTGCCGATGCTGCGCGACCAGCAGGTGGTCGGCGCAATCACCGTCAACCGCGCCGAGACGGGGCGGTACGCCGACAAGGAGGTCGCGCTGCTGCAGACCTTCGCGCGCCAGGCGGTGGTGGCGATCGAGAACGTGCGCCTGTTCAACGAGACCAAGGAGGCGCTGGACCAGCAGACGGCCACCGCAGAGGTGCTGCAAGTCATCAGCAGCTCGGTAGCGGACACCGCGCCGGTGTTCGACAAGATCCTCGACAGCGGTCAGCACCTGTTCGCCACCGAACAGATCGGCTTGTTCCTGGCCAGCGACGACGGCCTGGTGCATGCCACCGCGTGGCGCGGCTCGGCGCTCGATGCGGTCTCGCGCACCTTCCCCAAGCCGCTCGATCAGACCATGACGGCGCAGGTGATCCGCGAGCGCCGCACGATCCACATCCCCGATGCGGCGGCGATGGCGGGCGCGCCGCCTGCGGTTCGCGGCATGGTCGAACTCAGCGGCAACTTCTCCGTGGCCTGGGCGCCGCTGCTGTGGGAGGAGCGCGGTGTCGGCGCGCTGTGCGTGATGCGCCAGCCGCCCAAGCCCTTCACAGACAAGGAACTCTCGCTGCTGAAGACCTTCGCCGACCAGGCGGTGATCGCGATCCAGAACGCGCGCCTGTTCAACGAAACGCAGGAAGCGCTGGAGCAGCAGAAGGCCGCGTCCGAAATCTTGAGCGTCATCAGCAGCTCGGTGGCCGACACCCAACCGGTGTTCGACAAGATCCTGCAGAGCTGCAAGCACCTGTTCGGCAGCGACGAGATGGACGTGCTGCTTGTCGATGAGCAGGGCCAGTTGCAGATCGCGGCCTACATCGGCAACGCCCACGATGCCGTGGCTGCGACCTTCCCGGCGCCGGTGGACATGACGCCGGCTGGCCGTGCGATCCGCGAGCGGCGCCTGGTGCATTACCCCGACATTGGCCGTGGCGCCGATGTGCCCAACGTGATCCGCAAGGTGTCGAAGGTGGCCGGCTACCAGTCGATGGCATTCGCGCCGATGTTGTGGGAAGACCGCGGCATCGGCGCCATCGGCGTGGCCCGTGCGCGCGGTGCCTTCTCGGCCAAGGAACTGGCGCTGCTGCAGACCTTTGCCGACCAGGCCGTGATCGCGATCCAGAACGCGCGCCTGTTCAAGGAGGCACAGGAGGCGCGCGCTGCGGCAGAGACGGCCAACGAGGCCAAGAGCGCCTTCCTGGCGACGATGAGCCACGAGATCCGCACGCCAATGAACGCGGTGATCGGCATGAGCGGCCTGCTGCTGGACACGCCGCTCAACGACGAGCAGCGCGATTTCGCGCACACCATCCGCGACTCGGGCGACGCGCTGCTGACGATCATCAACGACATCCTCGACTTCTCGAAGATCGAGGCCGGGCGGATGGACATCGAGGCCCATCCGTTCGACCTGCGCGAGTGCGTCGAGTCGGCGCTCGACCTGGTGACCTCGCGTGCGGTGGAGAAGCACCTCGACACCGCCTACCTGTTCGAGGGCGAGGTGCCGTGCGCGATCGACGGTGATGTGACGCGGCTGCGCCAGATCCTGCTCAACCTGCTGGCCAACGCGGTCAAGTTCACCGAGCACGGCGAGGTGGTGCTGACGGTGTCTGCGACGCCGCAGAGCCAAGGCCGCACCGAGCTGACGTTTGCGGTGCGCGACACCGGCATCGGTCTCACGCCAGAAGGCATGGGGCGCCTGTTCCAGTCGTTCTCGCAGGCCGATGCATCGACCACGCGCAAGTACGGCGGCACCGGGCTCGGGCTGGCGATCAGCAAGCGGCTGGCCGAGCTGATGGGCGGCCGCATGTGGGTCGAGAGCGCCGGCCCGGGGCAGGGCTCGACCTTCTACTTCACGGTCGACGCACCCGTGGCCGAGTTGTCCGCCGAGAAGCGGCGTGACTACCTCGGCAGCCAGCCCGAGCTGAGCGGCCGGCGCATGCTGATCGTCGACGACAACGCCACCAACCGCCGCGTGCTCGGCCTGCAGACCGCCAGGTGGGGCATGCTGCCGAGGGACACCGAGTCGCCCAACGAGGCGCTGCGCTGGGTCGAGCAGGGCGAGGCCTTCGACCTGGCGATCCTGGACATGCACATGCCCGAGACGGACGGCCTCGCGCTGGCGCAACGCATTCACGCCCTGCGCCCGGCGCTGCCGCTGGTGCTGTTCAGCTCGCTCGGCCGGCGCGAGGCGGGCGATACCGAGGGCCTGTTCAGGGCCTATCTGGCCAAGCCGGTGCGCCAGTCGCAGCTGTTCGACACGTTGGCCAACCTGTTTGCGCACGATGCAGCGCCCAAGCCGGCGCAGCCGAGCGCCAAGCCGACCATCGACGCCGAGATGGCCGCACGACACCCGCTGCGCATCCTGCTGGCCGAAGACAACGTGGTCAACCAGAAGCTGGCGCTGCGCCTGCTGCAACAGATGGGCTACCGTGCAGACTTGGCCAGCAACGGCATCGAGGCCGTCGAGTGCGTCGAGCGCCAGACCTACGACGTGGTGCTGATGGACGTGCAGATGCCCGAGATGGACGGGCTCGAAGCGAGCCGCGCCGCATCGCCGCGAAGTACGAGGCCGGCGAGCGCCCGCGCATCGTCGCGATGACCGCCAACGCGATGCAGGGCGACCGCGAGATGTGCCTGCAGGCGGGCATGGACGACTACATCACCAAGCCGATCCGCGTGGACCAGTTGGTGCAGGCGCTGTACCAGGCGCAATCCAGAACAGGGACATGACATGAACGCTGCCGTGATCGACGCCGCGACCTTCGCCGAGCTGCAGGAGGCGGCGGGCGCCGACTTCGTGGCCGAGCTGGTTGCCACTTTCCTCGAAGAGGCACCCGGCATGCTGGCCGAGCTGCGCAGTGCGCGCGCCGAGGGCGACGCCGTGCGCTTCCGACGCGCCGCGCATTCGTTGAAGTCGAACAGCCACACCTTCGGCGCGCTGTCGCTCGGCGCGATGGCTCGCGAGCTCGAATTGCGCGGGCTGGCGGCCGACCCGGCGCAGGACGCGACGGCGCTCGACATGCTGGCCGCCGCCTACGCGCGGGCTGCCGAAGCGCTGCAGGGGATGCGGCATGGCTAGCCACGCCGCACGCCTGCTCGTCGCCGACGACAACAAGGTCAACCGGCTGCTGCTGCAGCGCAGCCTGCAGTTGCAGGGACACCAGGTGTCGCTGGCCGAGAACGGCCGCGTCGCGCTCGAGATGCTGGCGCGTGAACCGTTCGACCTGCTGCTGCTCGACATCGCGATGCCCGAGATGGATGGCTTCCAGGTGCTCGAGCACCTGGCCAAGGATCTGCGCCTGCGCGACCTGCCGGTGATCGTGACCTCGGCGGTCGAGGGCATGGACAGCGTGGTGCGCTGCATCGAGTGCGGCGCCGAGGACTACCTGCCCAAGCCGGTGAACCCGGTGCTGCTGAAGGCGCGCATCGGCGCCAGCCTCGAGAAGAAGCGCCTGCGCGACCAGCAGAAGGAACTGGTGCGGCGCTTCGCTACCCGCGAGGTGGCCGAAGACCTCGACGCCTCGGGCTTCGCGCTCGGCGGCCACCGGGTTCAGGCCACGGTGATGTTCTCCGACATCCGCGGCTTCACGACGATGTCGGAGTTGCTGCCGCCGGAAGAGACCATCGAACTCCTGAACACCTACTACACGCTGATGTTCGACGCCATCACCGGCCACGGCGGCATCGTCAACCAGATGATCGGCGACGGGCTGATGGCGATCTTCGGCGCGCCGCTGGCGCTGGCCGACCCGTGCGCGAGCGCCGTGCGCGCGGCGCAGGAGATGCTCGAGATGGTGGCGCTGTTCAACCTGGAGCCCGACCGCGCCGGCAAGCCGCCGATCCACATCGGCGTGGGCATCGCTTCGGGGGCGGTGATCGCCGGCTACACCGGCACCGACCAGCGCGCGACCTACACCTGCGTCGGCGACACCGTGAACCTGGCGGCCCGGCTGGAGGCACACACCAAGGTGGCCGGGCGCTCGCTGCTGTTGGACGCCGCGACGCAGGCGGCGCTCGGTGAGGCGTTCGCCGCCGAGCCGCTCGGGCCGATGGTGTTCAAGGGCAAGACCACGGCGGTCGAGGTGTTCGCGCTCGGCGCGGCATAGTGCGGCCCGTCAGACGCCGCAACTGCGAGGGCCCGCGGCCACGTCATCGCGGCCGGCGCTGAAGACGTCGCGACAGCCTCGATCGGGGGGCGGTCGCGGCAAGCTAAGCTGGCGTGCATGAACCCGTGCAAGCCTTCTGTCTGTCTGATCACGCCGGCACTGGCGCAGGTCGACAGCGGCAACTGGCAGACGGCGCAGCGCTGGGCGCGCATGCTCGCGACCGGTTTTGAAGTGCGGCTGGCCCGCCAGTGGGATGGCCGTGACGCCAGCGTGATGCTGGCGCTGCATGCGCGCCGTTCGGCCGACAGCATTGCGGCCTGGGCCGCGCAGCGCCCGCGGCGGCCGCTCGCGGTGGTGCTGACCGGGACCGACCTGTACCGCGACATCCACACCGATCCCCGTGCGCGGCGATCGCTCGCGCTGGCGGACCGCTTGGTGGTGTTGCACGACCGCGCACCGGCCGACGTGCCGGCCGCATACCGCGACAAGTGCGTGGTGTGCTTCCAGTCCTGCGGCGCGCGGCGGCCCCTGGACAAGACCACGCGCCACCTGCGCGCGTTGATGGTCGGGAACCTGCGCGTGGAGAAGTCCCCGGCGACCTACTTCGAAGCGGCGCGACAGCTGGCCGGCCGCGCCGACATCGTGTTCGACCACGTCGGCAGCCCACTCGACGCTGAGCTCGGGCGCCAGGCGCAGGCGCTCGCGGCGGTGCTGCCCGGCTACCGCTGGCTCGGTGCGCTGCCGCACCGGGCCACGCTGGCGCGCATCCAGCGCGCGCATGTGCTGGTCCATCCGAGCGCCATCGAGGGCGGTGCGCATGTGGTGATGGAGGCGGTGCGCAGCGGCACGCCGGTGCTGGCATCGCGCATCGCCGGCAACGTCGGCATGCTCGGGCGCGGCTACCGTGGTTACTTCGACTGTGGCGACGCCCAGGGCCTTGTTCGGCTGCTGCTGCGCTGTCGCGACGACCCGGCTATGCTGCCTGCCTTGCGGGCGCAGTGCGACGAGCGCGCGCCGTTGTTCGACCCGGCGCGCGAGCGCGCCACGTTGCGGCGCCTGCTCGCCGGCCTGTTGGAGACCCCCCGATGAATGCGCCCGAGAAAGCCGTCGAACCGCGCCTGACGTCGCTGTCGCACGGCGGAGGCTGCGGCTGCAAGATCGCTCCCGGCGTGCTGTCGGAGATCCTCAAGGGCACGTCGAAGATGCCGGTGCCGGCGGCCCTGCTGGTGGGCATCGAGACCGCCGACGACGCCGCGGTGTACCAGCTCAACGACGACCAAGCGCTGATCGCGACCACCGACTTCTTCATGCCGATCGTCGACGATCCGTACGATTTCGGCCGCATCGCCGCCACCAATGCGATCAGCGACGTGTACGCGATGGGCGGCAAGCCGATCATGGCGCTGGCGCTGGTGGGGATGCCGATCAATGTGCTTTCGACCGAGACCATCGGCAAGATCCTCGAAGGTGGCAACTCGGTCTGCCGTGCCGCCGGCATTCCGATCGCCGGTGGCCACACCATCGACTCGGTCGAGGCCATCTACGGCCTCGTCGCGCTCGGGCTGGTGCATCCCAAGCTCGTCAAGCGCAACGCCGACGCACGGGTTGGCGATCGGCTGCTGCTGGGCAAGCCGCTCGGCGTCGGCGTGTTGTCGGCCGCGCTGAAGAAGGAACAACTGAGCGCCGACGGCTACGCGCAGATGATCGCCAGCACCACCCAGCTCAATACACCGGGCCCCGATCTCGCCGCGCTGCCCGGCGTGCATGCGCTGACCGATGTCACCGGCTTCGGCCTCGCCGGGCACGCGCTCGAGCTGGCGCGTGGCGCCGGCGCGGTGGTCGCCATCGACTGGGCCCACGTGCCGCTGCTGCCGGGCGTGCGTGCGCTGGCAGCCCAGGGCTTTGTCACCGGCGCATCGGCCCGCAACTGGGCCGGCTACGGTGCCGACATTGCGCTGCCGGCCGGCTTTGCCGCCGAGGACAAGGCGTTGCTGACCGACCCGCAGACCAGCGGCGGTCTGCTGGTGTCTTGCGACGTTGCCGCGGCGCCCGCGGTTCGCGCGATCTTCGAGCGCCACGGGTTCGCGACGGTGGCCGAGATCGGTGAAGTGCTCGCGCCGCATGCTGGCGGGCCCCGGCTGATGGTGCGCTGAGCGCCGCCGCTGCGATGCGCCGGCAATGTTTGACAGCCAAATTTGATCCGGCGTAAGGTCGACGCCAGTCCGGGGGATTCCAATCCCATTTTTCGACAACTCGGTTCTCAAGGAGACGGAGCATGAGCAAGCGTGACGTGGTGGTTCTGGGTGCGGTGCGGTCGGCGATCGGTACCTTTGGCGGTTCGTTGGCGGACATCGAGCCCGCCGAGCTGGCTGGCACGGTGATGAAGGAAGCGATCAAGCGTTCCGGCGTCGACCCGAAAGCGATCAACTACGTGACCGTGGGTAACACCATCCCGACCGAGAGCCGCTTCCCCTACGTGGCGCGCGTGGCCTCGATCCAGGCCGGCCTGCCGATGGAATCGGTGGCGATGTCGGTGAACCGGCTGTGCTCTTCGGGCCTGCAGGGCATCGTGACGACGGCTCAGAACATCCTGCTCGGCGATTGCGACTACGGCATCGGCGGCGGCGTAGAGGTCATGAGCCGCGGCGGCTACCTGTCGACGGCGATGCGCACCGGCGCGCGCATGGGCGACACCAAGCTGATCGACATGATGGTCGCGACGCTGACCGATCCGTTCGGCGTCGGCCACATGGGCATCACCGCCGAGAACCTGTGCACCAAGTGGGGCATCACCCGCGAGCAGCAGGACGCGCTGGCGGTCGAATCGCACCGCCGTGCCGCAGCCGCGATCGCCGAGGGGCGCTTCAAGAGCCAGATCGTGCCGATCGTCAAGCAGACCAAGAAGGGCGAAGTCACGTTCGACACCGACGAGCACGTGAAGCCGGCGACGACGATGGAAACGCTTGCCAAGATGAAGCCGGCCTTCAAGAAGGACGGTTCGGTGACCGCCGGCAACGCCTCGGGCATCAACGACGGCGCAGCCTTCTTCGTGCTTGCCGATGCGGCGGTGGCCGCTGCCGCCGGCCACAAGCCGATGGCACGCCTGGTGTCCTACGCTGTCGCTGGCGTGCCCAACGAGATCATGGGCGAGGGCCCGATCCCGGCGTCGAAGCTGGCATTGAAGAAGGCCGGCCTGACGCTCGACCAGATGGACGTGATCGAGAGCAACGAGGCCTTCGCGGCGCAGGCCATTGCGGTGTCGCGCGGACTGGAACTCGACATGAAGAAGACCAACCCGAACGGTGGCGCCATTGCGCTCGGCCACCCGATCGGCTGCTCGGGGGCCTTCCTGGCCACCAAGGCCGTGTACGAACTGCACCGCACTGGTGGGCGCTACGCGCTGGTGACGATGTGCATCGGTGGCGGGCAGGGCATCGCGGCGGTGTTCGAGCGGCTGTAGGCGACCCGCTCTCACTGACAGGGCCCGGCGCGTCGTCGCCGGGCCCTTTGTTGTTTGCGGCGCAGCTGGGTGATTGGCGTCGACTTTTGCATGCTTTCGACCTTTGGCGACGCTCGCCGCGTTGAATTGGTTGCCTCGAAGCAGAAGTTCGCATGACGTATGGCCCGACCCGTCCAGGGTCGGCCCGCGCGGCCAGGGAACCAGCACATCCCGCCGGTGCATGAACTCCAGCGGCACCATTGCCAGGTGCGTGGTGCCGTCGCGCCAGGGTGTCTTCGGACTCTCGCCACTTGAGCAGCACCGCTGCACTGCACCGGTTGGTTGACCGGCGCCGGACAACGTTGACCGCGATGAGCGGGTCAGCCTCGTCGATGCTGCTCGCGCCAACGTGTGGGCGTTGTGCCAGACCAGCGGCGGAACGCACGCGTAAACACACTGGCCTCCGCGTAGCCGAGCGCCGCGGCGATTTCGGTGATCGCCAACGCCGAATGCTCGAGAAGTTGCCGAGCGATGTCGTATCGGCACTCCGCGTCGAGCACGCGAAACTGTGTTCCCTCCGCGACAAGTCGGCGGTGCATGGTGCGCTTGTGCAGCGAGAGCAATGCAGCAATCTGCTCCTCGCCTGCGTGACCGGACAGGATCGCCGATCGAAGGACCGCACGAACCTGCGCCACCAGGTCACCCTCGTGCTTGGCTTCCAAGGCGAGGATGTGCTGTTGCAGCAGTCGAACCAGTTGGACGTCGCCCTCCGGAACGGGGCGGTTGAGGAAACTCGCGTCGAAAACCACCGCGTACTCGGCTGCGTCAAAGATTGGTGGCACCCCGAAGTACTTGCGGTAGGGCTGCAGGTCGTCCGGCGCCCTGTGCGCGAGCCTGATTTCGATGGGCCGCCAGTCGCTTCCACACAAGCTTCGCAGGACGTTGAACATGGCCGCCACGGCACCTTCTCCGAGTTGCTCTATCGCTTCGACATTGGACTGACGGATGTCGTACCGCAGCGTGGCCAGTTCGCCCGCAACTGAAAGGGCGACTCCCGAGCCACGGGTGTGCAGATGAAGGAACCTGACCAGCCGCTGCAGCGCGGTCGCAACGTCGGTCGAGTACCGGGCGAGCAGGCCGACGACCCCGAAGCCCTGCAGACCACCGAGCCCGCCGATCAACAGGCCGAAGTGCCGGCATCCGGTCTTCGCGGCGCAGTGACCAAGGATGCGCGCCCTCGCCGCATACGAGATGAGGTTGTCCGGATCATCGAACAGCCGCGGATCGATGCCGATCTCCCCGAGAACCACCTCCGGGTCCTGGCCCAGGCTGCGAAGGACGTCCGGCACCGCGCAGATCGGCCCGATCCGCACCGTTGCGAGTTCCTGCTCGACGGGCGGGATCCTCCGGTTCGCGACGGGCGATCGTGCGCTCTTGTTCTGCATCAATCTGTTCCCACCGAGAAGTTCCAGATGATCAAGTCGATGTCAAAAAAGATCAAGCGCAAAGAAGGCCCAACAAGAACAATGCGCTGGAGGTTCCGGCCTGAGGGGTAGTTGATGCTGCCACCTGCAGGCCGCCCCAATGTTTCACTTCGCGTACGCAGGACACATCATGGACAACCAATCTCACGAGCCAAGCCTGGCATCCCGCCGCAACTTCATGGGGGCCGTCGCCGCAGCGGCCGGCGGGCTTGCCGCAGTAGGCGGTGGGCTTGCTTCGCCCTCCGCACAGGCCCAGCAGGCGGGCGCTGGCGCCAAGAAGGGCAAGACCGTCGCGCTGAACTGGAAGGAGGTCTACTTCACCAACTGCCCAATGGTGTCGGCGAATAACGTCGACCAGGAACTGGGATGGTGCAAGACCGACTTCAAGGCAATCGGCATCGACTATTCGTACTTTCGCAGTCGCCGCGAAACCGACTTTTACCCGCACTACATCCACAACCTGGACAACCTGATCCGCTTCGGCGGCCTCTATCCGCCGATCCATGTCAATGCCGACATCCGCAGGACACGGCTGCTGGGTGCCACCTGGGTCTACGAGGGCGGCTGCATGGCGGTGCGCGCCGAGGATCCGATCCACCGGATGAAGGACCTCAAGGGCAAGAAGATCGGCATGTCGAAGAGCCTGAACACCATCAAGAACGACTGGTGGCGCATCCAGGAGCACATGGGCATCGAGAGCATGCTCATGTTGAACGACATGACCATGAAGGACGTGCAGATCGTCGAATTCCCGTACCCGGACGACTGGTACGACGACCCCAAGATGCTGGCCCCCTTGATCAACCCGACCGATCTCTGGGCCACGCGCGACCACAAGCGTGACCTGGCATTCCGTCCGCTGGAGACCGCGCTGCTCGAGGGAAAGGTCGACGCGATCTATACCCAGAGCAAGGTCTTCCAGCATCTACAGGAGGACACCGGGAAGATCAAGATGATCGAGGATCTGTCCCGCTACCCGGACTGGAAGATGCAGGTCGCGAACACGCCTGCCGTCATCACCTGCACCGATGTAATGGCCAACGAGCACCCGGAACTCGTCGTCACCTACATGAAAAGCATGATCAAGGTGGGGCGCTGGGCCAACGAGTTCAAACGGGCGGCCGCGGTGATCCTCGACCGGCAGACGTTCTACCGCGACGCCGAGGACACGTACCAGGGCATCAAGGATGTCGACATGGTGCCCAACCTGTCGCGACAGAACCTGGCCTGCATCGAGACCGGCAAGAACTTCATGCTGAAGAAGGGCTACATCAAGAACGACTTCGACGTTCAGAAGTGGGCCGCGCCGGAGTTCCTCGAGCGGGCGGCGAGAGAACTGATCGACGAACAGTGGAAGAAGAAGTCCGGCGAAAAGTTGCCTGAGGGAACCTTGTTGCGGCTTGGATAGGCGCAGGCGCCTGAGTGCGGCCGGCCGGATCACGACGGGGGATCTGGCGAAGTGCCAGTGAACCCCCGACACAACAGGAATCACCGAAATGAACAGGAACGCCCACCATTGCCGGTATCGCGGGCTCACGAGCGCAATCCCGGCCACCTTCTTCGCCGCCGCCCTCATGGTCGTTGGCAGTGTTTCGATGGCTGCGGAGTCGACGACCCCAGGCCAGAAGCCCGCGGTCTCGACCACCCAGTTGCCCAAGGGCAAACAAACCACGCTGGGGCTCTACGTGACCGCTGCTCAGGCCTACGACATGTGGAAGGCCGCGCCTGACAAGGTGAAGCTCATCGACGTGCGGACCCCGGAGGAATATGCCTTCATTGGCCACGCTGAGAAGGCGTGGAACATCCCCTATGCCTTCGTGACCTACTCGCGAAAGGACGGCAAGACCGAGTACGGCCCGAAGCGCAACCCGGCGTTCGTCGACGAGGTGAAGCGCTTCACCCGGCCGGGCGACACGCTCCTGGTGATGTGCCGCTCCGGTGATCGCTCCGCCAAAGCGGTCGACTTGCTCGCGGCCGCCGGCATCAAGGACGTTTACAGCGTCATCGACGGCGTGGAGGGCGACAAGGTGACCGATCCGGATAGCGTCTTTGTCGGCAAGCGGATGAAGAACGGCTGGAAGAACTCGGCTCCCTGGGTCTACACGCTTGACCCTGAGAAGATCATCCTCGAAGAGGGAGTCGCCAAGTAGTCTTGAGCTGCCCTATGTGGGGCGCCGTCTGATTGCGCCGACTGACTTCATCAGCCCAGATTCCGCGGCTCTTGAGCCGCCGGTCTACATCACCCGCGCTGGCCGAACGCAGACCGTCGCCCAAGCCCGAATCAGCCGCGAAACGTCAGGCTGCTGCTTCCAGCCCACTCTCGAAATGTGCGCGCATCAGCCGCGTCGCCTTGGCCGCATCGCGCGCCTCGATGGCCGCCATCAGCGCGCGGTGCTCGGCCAGGGAATCGGTCAGCCGTCCCTGCTTGAACAGCGAGTGGTGGCGGTTCAACTTCATCACCTTGCGAAGATCCGCCACGATGTGCGCGCACCAGCGATTGCCGGCGATCGCCAGCAGCGCCATATGGAACTGCTCGTTGGTGGCGAAGAAGGCATCGCGCTGGCGCACCTGCTTTTCGAGCCGGTCATGCAATTGGCGCAGCGAGGCGATCTGCGCCGGGCTCGCGCTGCGTGCGACCTCGCCGGCAGCGTCGGACTCGAGCAACGCGAGCACCCGATAGACCTGGGTCACGTCGTCGCGTGACATCTCGGTGACGTAGGCGCCGCGTCTCACCTTCATCGTCACCAGGCCTTCGACGGCCAGTACTTTCAGCGCTTCGCGCAGCGGCGTGCGGCTGATGCCGAATTCGGTCGCGAGCTTCTGTTCGTCGATCCACGAGCCGGGCTCGAGTTCGCGGCTGAAGATCTGCGCGCGCAGACGTTCGGCCACGTCCTGGTAGAGGGCGCGAGGCGACAGCGAGCGCGTGGCGGTCGGTGCTGCGGCAGGGTGCACGGGTGGTCGGGCCGATGTCAGTTTGGTGTTGGATTTGAATTCATAATTATGGATAATGCAAGCGCTGCAGTCTGCCCAGCCCATCCTGGCCCACGAGGAGATGCCCATGTCCAAACCCAGCGCCACCCTGACCGATTGGCTGCGAGCGGCGGCCAAGTCTGCGCCGGGCGGTGACGTCGCGGCGCTCGACTGGGTCACGCCCGAAGGGATCACCGTCAAGCCGCTGTACACCGCGGCCGACCTGGCGGGTCTGCCGCACACCGATACGCTGCCCGGCTTCGAGCCCTACCTGCGCGGTCCGCAGGCCACGATGTACGCGGTGCGGCCGTGGACGATCCGCCAGTACGCGGGTTTCTCGACCGCAGAGGCCAGCAACGCCTTTTACCGCCAGGCCCTGGCCGGCGGCGGACAGGGTGTCAGCGTGGCCTTCGATCTCGCCACCCATCGCGGCTACGACAGCGACCACCCGCGCGTGACCGGCGACGTCGGCAAGGCCGGCGTGGCGATCGATTCGGTCGAGGACATGAAGATCCTGTTCGACGGCATTCCGCTGGACAAGGTGTCGGTGTCGATGACGATGAACGGCGCCGTGCTGCCGGTGCTGGCCGGCTACGTGGTCGCGGCCGAGGAGCAGGGCGTGGCGCAGGACCAGCTCGCGGGGACGATCCAGAACGACATCCTCAAGGAGTTCATGGTCCGCAATACCTACATCTATCCGCCGGAGCCGAGCATGCGGGTGGTGGCGGACATCATCGAGTACACGGCGCAGAAGATGCCCAGGTTCAACTCGATATCGATCAGCGGCTATCACATGCAGGAGGCAGGCGCGAACCAGGCGCTGGAGCTGGCGTTCACGCTGGCCGATGGCAAGGAGTACGTGAAGACCGCGCTGGCCAAGGGACTGGACGTCGATGCGTTCGCCCCCCGCCTGTCGTTCTTCTGGGCCATCGGGATGAACTTCTATCTCGAGATCGCCAAGATGCGCGCCGCGCGGCTGCTCTGGACACGCATCATGAAGGGATTTGGCGCCCGGGACCCGAAGAGCCTGATGCTGCGCACCCATTGCCAGACTTCGGGCTGGAGCCTGACGGAGCAGGACCCGTACAACAACATCGTGCGCACCACGATCGAGGCCATGGCCGCGGTGTTCGGCGGCACGCAGAGCCTGCACACCAACAGCTTCGACGAAGCCATCGCGCTGCCGACCGAGTTCAGTGCCCGCATTGCGCGCAACACGCAACTGATCCTGCAGGAAGAGACGCACATCCCGAACGTGGTCGATCCGTGGGCGGGCAGTTACCTGATGGAGAAACTGACGCACGACATGGCCGACGCGGCCTGGAAGACCATCGAGGAAGTCGACGCGCTGGGCGGCATGACCAAGGCCGTCGACAGCGGCTGGGCCAAGCTGAAGATCGAGGCCAGCGCGGCCGAGAAGCAGGCCCGCATCGACGCCGGCCGCGACGTGATCGTCGGCGTCAACAAGTACCGGCGCGAAGAACAGGACGCGATCGAGATCCGCGACATCGACAACCACGCGGTGCGCGAGCAGCAGATCGCGCGGCTGGCGGCCTTGCGCGCGAGGCGCGATGCGGCGAAAGTCCAGGGGGCGCTGCAGGCTCTGACCGCATGCGCCGCCGGAGGCACGGGCAACCTGCTGGCGCTGTCGATCGAGGCCGTGCGCGTGCGCGCCACGGTCGGTGAAATCAGCGATGCGCTGGAAAAGGTTTGGGGGCGCCACCGCGCCGATACACAAAAGGTGACCGGGGTGTATGCAGCCGCGTATTCAGATGCCGATGACAGCGCCGAGAGCTGGGACCGACTGAAGGCCGAGATCACCGCATTCGCCGAGGCTCATGGCCGGCGTCCGCGGGTGATGATCGCCAAGCTCGGGCAGGATGGCCACGACCGCGGCGCCAAGGTCGTGGCCACGGCGTTCGCCGACCTCGGCTTCGATGTCGACATCGGTCCGCTGTTCCAGACCGCCGAGGAGTGCGCGCGCCAGGCGATCGAGAACGACGTGCACGCGGTCGGCGTCAGCACCCTGGCCGCCGGCCACAAGACGCTGGTGCCCGCCATCATCCAGGCGCTGAAGGACCAGGGGGCGGACGACATCATCGTCTTCGTCGGTGGCGTGGTGCCGCGGCAGGACTATGAGTTCCTGTACCAGGCCGGCGTGGCGGGCATCTACGGGCCGGGCACGCCGATCCCGGCGAGCGCGAAGGACGTGCTCGAACACATTCGCAAGGCGGTGAAGTGAACCCCACGGCGGCCACTCGGGTTCGCGCTGGAAGTCGCGAGCGCGGACGACTTCGAGGCCCTGCACGCGCTGCACCTGCGCGCCATGCGCGAGAGCCTGGAGCACCTGGGCCGCTATGACCCGCAGCACGCACGCGAGCGGCTGGCTGCCGGCTTCGCACCCGAACACACGCATCACATCGTCGTCGACGGGCGTCGCGTGGGCTTCGTGGTGCTGAAGCCGCTGTCGCACGTGATGCGGCTGGATCACCTCTGCATCGACCCGGCTGCGCAACGCCGCGGCATTGGCTCGCAGGTGATGGGGTGGGTCTTTGCGCAGGCCGACGCAGTGCAGTTCCCGCTCGAGCTGTGTGCCCTCAAGGGCAGCAAGGCCAACCACTTCTACCTGCGCCACGGTTGCGTGAAGACAGGAGAGGGCACATGGGACATCGACTATGTGCGCATGCCGTTGACCGACGGCGTGCGTGCAGTGCACGCCATGTGGTCGGCGTTCCAGGCGCGTGACTGGCGCTCGGCGCGCGCACTGCTGCACGACGACCTGCAGGCCGTCTGGTGGACCAGCGGCGAACGTTTCGACGGCGCCGACGCCTTCATCACGGTCAACGCCCGCTACCCCGAAGGCTGGACCATCCATCTGATCGACGTGTCGATGCTGCGGGACGGTCGGGTGATGTCGATGGTGCGCGTCGACCACCCGCCGCAAAGCTTCTTCGCCACCACGTTCTACCTGGTCGACGATGGCGTCATCACCGCCATCGACGAGTACTGGGCCACGCTGGAGGCACCGCCGGCATGGCGCAGCCCGGGCGCTGTCGCTGGCTGCTCCCGCTTCGATCCGCGGGCCGACCCGCGGGCGCGGATGCCATGAGCCAGCCACCGCGGCCGGCCGAGGTCGACCGGAAGCTGGTCGATGCCGTGCTGCGTGGCACGGGCGCGGCGCAACGGCGCGCCATCGCCAAGGCCATCACGCTGCTCGAGTCGACGCGCGCCGATCACCGCGCGCGTGCGGACGAACTGCTCAACGCCCTGCTGCCGCACAGCGGTCGGTCCTTTCGCCTGGGCATCAGCGGCGTGCCGGGCGTGGGCAAGAGCACCTTCATCGAAGCGCTCGGCCTGTTCCTGATCGGCGAGGGGCACCGCGTGGCGGTGCTCGCGGTCGACCCGTCGTCCAGCGTTTCGGGCGGCTCGATCCTCGGCGACAAGACGCGCATGGAGCGGCTCTCGGTCCACGAGCGCGCCTACATCCGCCCCAGCCCCGCAGGCGGCACGCTGGGCGGCGTGGCCGAGAAGACGCGCGAGGCGATGCTGGTGTGCGAGGCCGCCGGCCACGACATCGTGATCGTCGAGACCGTGGGCGTCGGCCAGAGCGAGACCGCGGTGGCCGGCATGACCGACATGTTCGTGCTGCTGCAACTGCCCAATGCCGGCGACGACCTGCAGGCGATCAAGAAGGGCGTGATGGAGCTCGCCGACCTGGTGGTCATCAACAAGGCCGATCTCGACGAGGCCGCGGCGACGCGGGCGCGGGCGCAGATCACCAGCGCGCTGCGCCTGTTCGGCCTGCACGGGCGACCCGGATCACGCCCACCACGACGCGACGATCTGGCACCCGCAGGTGCTGCAGCTGAGCGCGCTGAAGGGCAGCGGCCTGGCCGAGTTCTGGCAGGCCGCGACCCGCTTTCGCGAGCTGCAGACCGCCAGCGGCAGGCTCGCTGAGCGCCGCCACGCGCAGGACCGGGCCTGGATGTGGGAGCGCATCGAGGCCGGTCTGCGCCAGCGTTTCAAGAGCCACGCGGCCGTGCGTGCGGCGCTGCCGCAGGTCACGCGCCGACGTGCAGGCCGGTCGCCTGGCGGCCTCGGTGGCCGCACGCCGCCTGCTCGACTTGATGAATTGAACGACGAACGAGGAGACTGCGTATGCACGACATCATCGAACAGCTGGAGAACAAGCGAGCGGCGGCACGACTGGGCGGTGGCACCAGGCGCATCGATGCGCAGCACGCCAAGGGCAAGCTGACGGCGCGCGAACGGCTGGAACTGCTGCTCGACGAGGGCACGTTCGAAGAGTGGGACATGTTCGTCGAGCACCGTTGCGCCGAGTTCGGCATGGCCGACAACAAGATCCCGGGCGACGGCGTCGTCACCGGCTACGGCATGATCAACGGCCGCCTGGTCTTCGTCTTCAGCCAGGACTTCACCGTCTTCGGCGGCGCGCTGTCCGAGGCGCATGCCGAGAAGATCTGCAAGGTGATGGACCAGGCGATGAAGGTCGGCGCGCCGGTCATCGGCCTGAACGACTCGGGCGGCGCGCGCATCCAGGAAGGCGTCGCCTCGCTCGGCGGTTACGCCGACGTGTTCCAGCGCAACGTGATGGCCTCGGGCGTGATCCCGCAGATCAGCCTGATCATGGGCCCCTGCGCCGGCGGCGCGGTGTACTCGCCGGCGATGACCGACTTCATCTTCATGGTCAAGGACAGCAGCTACATGTTCGTCACCGGCCCCGAGGTGGTGAAGACGGTGACCCACGAGGAAGTGACGGCCGAGGAACTGGGCGGCGCGACGACGCACACCACGCAAGCAGCGGCGTGGCCGACCTGGCCTTCGAGAACGACGTCGAGGCGCTGCTGATGCTGCGCCGCTTCTTCAACTACCTGCCGCTGAACAACCGCGAGAAGCCGCCGGTGCGCTGGGCGGCACCTGGCGGCCGATCCGGCCGAGCGACTGGACCACTCGCTCGACACCCTGGTGCCCGGACAACCCGAACAAGCCCTACGACATGAAGGAGCTGATCGTCAAGGTGCGTCGACGACGGCGACTTCTTCGAGCTGCAGCCCGACTACGCGAAGAACATCGTGATCGGCTTCGGCCGCATGGAAGGCGCGACGGTCGGCATCGTCGCCAACAACCCGCTGGTGCTGGCCGGCTGCCTGGACATCAAGAGCAGCATCAAGGCCGCGCGCTTCGTGCGCTTCTGCGACGCCTTCAACATCCCGGTGCTGACCTTCGTCGACGTGCCCGGCTTCATGCCCGGCACCAGCCAGGAGTACGGCGGCATCATCAAGCACGGCGCCAAGCTGCTGTACGCCTATGCCGAGTGCACGGTGCCCAAGGTCACGGTGATCACGCGCAAGGCCTACGGCGGCGCCTACGACGTGATGAGCTCCAAGCACTTGCGCGGCGACGTCAACCTGGCCTGGCCGAACGCCGAGATCGCGGTGATGGGTGCCAAGGGCGCAGTGGAGATCATCTTCCGCGAGGACAAGGGCGACCCGGCCAAGCTGGCAGCCAGGGAGGCGGAATACAAGGCGCGCTTCGCCAACCCCTTCGTCGCCGGCAGCCGCGGCTTCATCGACGACGTGATCCAGCCGCACGAGACGCGCCGGCGCATCTGTCGCTCCCTGGCGATGCTGCGCGACAAGAGGCTCGACAACCCGTGGCGCAAGCACGGCAACATCCCGCTGTGATGTCAGCCCCCACGGTCACTTTGGTCGAACTGACCAAAAGGGGGCGTCGGGCTGCTCCGGAGCTGCTGCGCGCGGCCCGAATCGCACTAAGGAGTTCATCACGTGTTCACCAAGATCCTCATCGCCAATCGGGGCGAGATTGCCTGCCGGGTCATCATGACGGCACGCAAGATGGGCATCGCGACCATCGCTGTCTATTCCGAAGCCGACCGCGACGTGCGCCACGTCGGGCTGGCCGATGAGGCGGTGTTCATCGGCGCTGCGCCGAGCCGTGGAGTCCTATTTGCAAGGCCGACAAGATCATCGCGGCTTGCAAGAGCACCGGCGCCCAGGCCGTGCACCCGGGCTACGGCTTCCTGTCAGAGAACCAGGACTTCGCCCGGCGTGCCGAAGAGCA
>CAWAOQ010000018.1:0-153142 GCA_963783785.1 uncultured beta proteobacterium
CGCTGCACGGCCTGGCGCAGCCGATCTGGGTGGTGCAATCGCGCACGGGCTGTCACGAAGTTCGAGTTTTACGAATCTCGACTCATGGAAGTGCTGCTTTTTCCTCCGACTCATCGAATCCACATTCGACGGTGTTCAAACTTCTTCGAGGCCCGACCATGAGAGTTCCCTTCCGTTGCAAAGACTTCGGGATCGTGCGTTGGCAGCAGCGCGGCGTCGAGCGTCTGCGCCAGGCGTTGCAGTACCTCCAACGGCTGCTGCCGGTGGACCGCCAAACCGAAGCGCTGGCATTGATCCCGATCCGGGCTGTGCAGTCGAACTCCATGCGCCAGCGGCAACGACGCACCTGGCGCGACTGAGTGCACCGCTGAGGTCAGCCGCCGAACTGCTGCCGGCCACCACTCGACCCGCGCGACCCCACCCACCTGGTCACGAAAGAACACCACCATGCGCTCCTACCCCCGCAACAGCCCCGAAGCCGCCGCACGCATCGTGGCACTCGTCCTCATCGCCGACGGCCATGTGTGCCGTTCGGAGTTCGATGTGTTGTACCAACTTGACGGGCCGCGCGAATTGGGACTGCAGTCCGACGGTTTGCCGGGCATCGTGCAGACGCTTTGCGAAGACCTGCTGATGGGCGACCATGGCAGCGGTTCGATGCTGGGCGCCGTGGACGACAGCGCCTTGGCGTCGCTGATGGCCGAGGTGGACGAGCCGGCGCTTCAGCGCAAGGTGCTTCGGCTGGCGGTCGCTGCCGCGCGCGCCGACCGGCATCTTGCCGGCGGCGAGGCCCTGGTCCTGGCGGCTGCTCGCCGCCATTGGGGCATCGGTGACGAGCAGAGGCAGGCAGCCTCGTCGCTGCCGACCCGCAAGCCGCCTGAGCGAAAGCGCTCAGGCGCGCGCCGCGGCGATGACCTGCAGCACCAGCGGGTGATGCTGCCCGCGGCGCGACCGGATGGCGTGGATCTCCTCCTTCACGTCGTCGCAGCGGCCGAGCAAGCGCAGTCCGCGCATCAAGCCCACGTCACCTGCGCCCAGGCGGCTGACCGGAAACACCCCCAGCCCGCGCGCGGCGAACACCGCCAGCAGCGCGCTGTCTTCGAATTCGCCGACGATGCGCGGCCGCAGTCCCTGGGCCTCGAACCAGCGATCCAGGGTGGGGCGCAGCGCCGAGTGGCCGGTGGGCAGCAGCACCGGCAACCGATTCAGCGATTGCGGGAACTGATCGACATCGGCCTTGTGCACATGGGCGGCGGGCCCGTACCACTCCACCGTCGACTCGACCAGCCGTTCGCTCGTCAGGCGCAGGTTCGGGTTGCGCGGTGCCGGCTGCCCGGCCAGCACCAGGTCCAGGTGATGCAGCGCCAGTTCGGCCAGCAGCTGCTCGAACTCGCCTTCGTGGCACACCAGCCGCAGCGATGGCGTGGCCAGCACGGGCTCGAGCAGCGCGTGCGCGGCCAGCTTGGAAATGCCGTCCGACATGCCGACCGCCAGTCGGGCGACCTTGCCGCTGGCCGCCTCGCGCACTTCGTCGGGGATCACCTGGCCGATCTGGAAGATCTCCTCGGCGCGGGCGAAGGCGGCCTGGCCCGCCTCGGTCATCGCCACACCGCGGCCGGCCGGCTTGAGCAACTGGTGGCCGAGCGCCTTCTCGAGTTCCCGCACCTGGGCGCTGATGGTCTGCACCGCCATGTCCAGCCGCTCGGCCGCGCGGGCGAAGCCACCTTCCTTGGTGACGACCCAGAAGTAGTACAGGTGGCGGTAGTTCAGCACGCTGATCTCCTTTCGGGAAAACCGAAGTCTATCGCTGGCGGAAGCTGGTTTCTTCGAATCCCGAACAGCTGAAGACTACCGCCTGCCGCTGTTCAACAAGGAGGAAACGATCATGTTCTACGCACTCAGCTGGTTTGCGGTGTTCAGCCTTCTCGCGCTGTGGTCGCTTGCAGCCTGGGCGTTCCACGCGATCGCCGCATGGACGGTCTCGAATGCCGGCGTCTTGGCGGGAGGGTCGTCGGCGATCGAGGGCTTGCGCGTGCCGGACTGGCTCGCGCCCTGGATCCCGCCCGAGATCGCTCTCGCGTTGACTTCGATGGTGTCGGCTCTCACGCCAGCCGTTGATTCCGTGCTCGGCCTCGCACCCGCGCTGGCTGGCGGACTGTCGGTGGCCGTCTGGGTCGTCTGGGGAATCGGCAGCGTCGTCCTCATCGTCCTGGGGTTCGTGGCCACCGGACTCATCGCCGTGCTGCGCCGTCGCGCTTCCATGCTCGCGGGCCCTGCCAGGGGGCCGACAAGCCATGGGCTGACCGGATCCTCGGCGAACTTCGGGAAATGCGAACCTGCGTTCACGCTGACGCTGATTCATGCGAAGCCCGAAACCGCCCAACATCCGCCATCTCTTCTTAGCAACAAAGCAAATGGACACCGCCGCTCTCCTCCTCGCCATCATCACCGCCACGATGTTCGCCGTCACCTTCCACGCCTGGCGTCTCGGCAACGAGAAGCGTGACGCGGCCCTGCTGGGCGCGGTGGGCGGCTTGTTCGGTGTCGGCACTGCCGTCGCCGCGATCCTCTGAGGCCCTCCAATGGACACACTGATCCCCTTCTTCGCGGCCGACTTCCTGGGCAAGCCCGCCTGGGTCTGGCTCACCTTCGTCGGCATCGTCGTCGCGCTGCTGGCCTTCGACCTGGGCGTGCTGCACAAGGACGACAAGGAGATCGGCGTGCGCGAGAGCCTGCTGCTCTCGGCCGGCTACATCGGCGCAGCGCTGATCTTCGGTGCCTGGGTCTGGTGGTACCTGGGCGCGCAGAGCGGCATGGACTACTACACCGGCTTCATGATCGAGAAGTCGCTGTCGATGGACAACGTCTTCGTCATCGCGCTGATCTTCAGCTTCTTCGCGATCCCGCGGCAGTACCAGCACCGGGTGCTGTTCTGGGGCATCCTGGGCGTGATCGTGCTGCGCGCCATCATGATCGGTCTCGGCGCCACGCTGGTCAGCCAGTTCAGCTGGGTCCTGTACCTGTTTGGAGCCTTCCTGATCTTCACCGGCATCAAGATGTGGATCATTGCCGACCACGTGCCGGACATCGCGAACAACCCGTTGCTGAAATTCCTGAAGCGGCACATGCGCGTGACCGACGGCCTGCGCGGCAACGCCTTCTGGGTACGCGAGCCAGACCCGGCCAGCGGCAAGGTGGTGCGTTTTGCCACTCCGCTGCTGCTTGCGCTGGTGCTGGTGGAGTTCGTCGATCTGATCTTCGCGGTCGACTCGGTGCCGGCGATCTTCGCCATCACCACCGACCCGTTCATCGTCTACACGAGCAACATCTTCGCCATCCTGGGCCTGCGCGCGCTGTACTTCGCGCTGGCGGCGATGATCCATCGCTTCAAGTACCTGAAGTACGCGCTGGCCCTGGTGCTGGTGTTCATCGGCTCGAAGATCTTCCTGGTCGGCATCATCGGCAAGATTCCGCCGGTGATCTCGCTCAGCGTGACCTTCGGTCTGATCGCCGGCGGCGTGCTGGTGTCGCTGTGGAAGACCCGCGGGCAGCCCGCTTTCATTGAGCCCACCTGACAGCGCCCATCGTGCAGCGGCTGCGAGAGGCTGCCGCGACCTTGCCTGACGAGCGGGTGTCGATGCAAACCATGGCGCAAGCCCACGCGCCCCAGGCACAGGGCACCTTGCTGCTGCTGATGGCAGTGCCGAGCCTGCTGCCATTGCCGGGCGTGGGAACGCTCCTTGCGCTGGCGATGGCGGGGCTGACGCTGTTCGTCACCGCAGGCCCGATGCTGATGACGTGGGTCTGGGGCAGTCGGTGGATCATGCGCTGGGTTTCAATATGAACGGGCGTGTTCGACGATCTGCGCGACCCTCAAGACCCTGCATGTGATGTCCATCATCGTGTGGATGGCGGCATGGCTTTTTCGCACTTCTTCCTGCGCCCGGCCGTCGCCCAGCTTGAACCGGCGGTACGGCTGCGCCTGATGCACGATGTGCTCGGCCGCTTTTTTCCAGGCCGTGCTTGCGGCCTCGTTGCTGACGCTGGCCAGCGGCGTGTGGATGCTAGGCCGCGCGGCCAGGCGGGTGGTGCCGTCCCGCGGCAGCTTCGCGATGCCGCTGGCCTGGACCATCACGGTGGTGCTGGGAGTTGCGATGCTGGCGATCTTCATGCACATCCGCTTCGTGCTCTGCAAGAGGCTCGGCAACACCGTTGCGGCGTTCGGGTGGGCCGCCGGTGGTGCGGCCCTGGCACGGATCCGCAGCTGGGTCTCGATCAACCTCGGCCTTGGAATCCTGGCACTGCTCGCGACGCTGATGCGCTGGAAGACCTGCGTCGGGCCCCGCAGATCTCGAACCTGCGAACGTCGGCAGGCGCGAGAGTCCAGCAGCTGCAAAGGATCGACTACGGGCCCACAACCGTCTCCGCCGTCCGGCCGCTTGGCGACGCCTTGCTGATCTTCGGGGTGCTCGGCGCCACGTGTTCAGGTGCTGAGCTTTCGGCCGAGTTGCTGTTCGACCTTTGCGGTCTTTGACTTCAGGCGCCCGGCCGGGCCGGCGCGATAGTCGACCTTGATGTGCACGCCGATGCGCGCGCAGTCCGCGGCCAGCGTCTCGAAGCACGCGGTCACCACGCCGATCACCTCGGACCATTCGCCTTCGAGGATCGTGCCCATCGGCGTCAGCTGGTACGGCACCCCGCTGCGGTCGATCACGTCGAGGATGCGCGCGACGTGGGCGCTGACGCTTTCGCCCTGCCCCATCGGAGCCATCGAGAACTCGAGCAGAACCATTGCGGACTCCTTGTTGTTGCCTCTTTCGGGACGCGATCCCGGGCGGCGCGACCGGAGTGAACCCCCTCCGTCTGTCCAATCTCAGGGGCTCACTCCAACGCTCGTGCCCACCAGCCAGTTTGCGCTAGCGCAAACGAAATCGAAATGGCGCTTCGAGGACGCAACAGCGCCGGCCAATGAATACGGCGAGCGCAATACAATGCTGCAGTGCAACATTTCGTACGGAGGCTCTATGGATCTCTCGAACAGGGTGGCGGTCATCACCGGCGGTGGAAGCGGGATCGGCCGCGCGGTTGCTGCTGCGATGGCGCCGCGCGGGGTGACTGCGGTGGCCCTCGTCGATGTGAGCGAGGCGATTGAAAACGTCGCCGAGAAGCTCAATGCGGAGGCTGGGCGCACGTTCGCGATCCCCTTCCATGGCAACACGACCGACGAGAAGTTCCGTGCATCGGTCTTCGACGAGATCAGCGGCAAGTACGGGCGGGTTTCGCTGTGCGTGCCGGCCGCGGGCATCACCCGTGACGATCTGGCCGTGCGCATCGACAAGATGACGGGCAAGGCCCGGATCTACCCGCTCGACCAGTTCAAGCTCGTCGTCGACGTGAACCTCATCGCCCCCGTGTATTGGGCGCTGGAGATGATCGGGCGCATCGCCGAAGATCGCGCCGCCAAGGGCATGAAGCGCTGGGCACCCGACGAGGGCATGCAAGGATCGGTGGTGTTCATCGGCTCGATCTCGTCGCAGGGCAATCGCGGCCAGATCTCGTATGCGAGCACCAAGGCCGGTCTCGAGGGCGCTGCCGCGACGATCATGAAGGAAGCGATGTACTACGGTGTGCGCTGCAGCGTGATCCACCCCGGCTTCACCGACACGCCGATGGTTCGGGCGATGGGCGTCGACTATGTCGCCAAGAACATCCTGCCCTACACGCAGCTCGGCCGGTTGATCCAGCCTGACGAAATCGCCGATGCGATCTGCTTCATGCTCGCGAACTCGGCAGTCAGTGGCGAGCTCTGGGTCGACGCCGGCTGGCACGCCCCGGCGTAACGCTGAAAACGGCATCGACCCACCGGATCGTTCACGCATCGCCTCGAGCTGCAGCCATGGCCAATACCACCAAATCCGCCCCCAGCACCCAGGACTTCGATCGGGAGTTCCGCGCCCAGGTCGCGCAGATGACCGCCGGACTCGCCCCGACGGCATTCACCACCGCATGGGCGGACTGGGCGATGCATCTGGCATTGTCACCGGCCAAGCAGAGCGAGCTGCAGCGGCACGCGATCGAGCGCGCCAAGGACACATCGGCGTTCGCGCTTCGTGCATTGGCCGGGGCACCGGTGTCGCCTTCCGAGAGCTTTGCCGGAAATCCCGATCGGCGCTTCGAGGCGGATGCCTGGTCGCAGTTTCCGTTCAATGTCTACGCCCGTGCCTACCAGAACAACCTGGCCCTGATGAACGAGGCCGTGCGCGACGTCGGCGGCGTCACCGACTATCACGCCCAGCTGCTGGAGTTCGCGGTGCGCATGCTGCTCGACGCGACATCGCCGTCGAACTACCTGGCGTCGAATCCCGAGTTGCTGGCGCTGACCCGGTCGGAGAAAGGGCAGAACCTGGTGCGCGGGTTCAAGCATGTGGTCGAGGACATCGGGCGCACGCTGAAGGGCAGCGCGCCGGCGGGCACCGAAGAATTCGAGGTCGGCAAGAACGTCGCGGTGACGCCCGGCAAGGTCGTGTTCCGCAACGACCTGATCGAGCTGATCCAGTACGAGCCGGCGACAAAGGTGGCGTACGCAGAACCGATTCTGATCGTGCCTGCCTGGATCATGAAGTTCTACATCCTCGACCTGAGCCCGCGCAATTCGATGGTGAAGTACCTGGTCGAGCAGGGCCACACCGTGTTCATGATGTCGTGGAAGAACCCCGACGAGAAGGACCGCGATACCGGGATGGATGACTACGTCGAGAAAGGGTTCCGCGCTGCGGTCGACGCCGTCGCCACCATCGTGCCCAAGCGAAAGATCCACGCCGTGGGCTACTGCATCGGCGGAACCTTGCTCGCGATCGGCGCGGCGGCGCTGGCGCGCGACAAGGACGAGCGGCTTGCCTCCGTCACGATGTTCGCCGCGCAGACCGACTTCTCCGAACCGGGCGAATTGGCCTTCTTCATCAATCCGAGCCAGTTGGCGATGCTCGAAGCCACGATGCACCGCAAGGGGGTGCTCGAGAGCCGACAGATGGGCGGAGCGTTCGCGATGCTGCGCTCGCAGGACATGTTGTGGCAGCCGATCGTCAACCAGTACCTGAAGGGCGAGCGCGCCCGGATGATCGACCTGATGGCCTGGAATGCCGACGGCACGCGCATGCCATGGCGGATGCATTCGGAGTATCTGTATCGGCTCTACCTCGACAACGAACTTGCCACGAACCGCTTTCCGGTCGGCGGCAAGCTGATCCGGTTGTCGGACATCAACGTGCCGATGTTCGTGGTGGGCACCGAAGCCGATCACGTCGCGCCGTGGAAGTCGGTCTACAAGGTGGACAACCTCGTCCGCTCGGACGACCTCACCTTCCTGCTGACCGCCGGCGGCCACAACGCAGGGATCGTGGCCGGCCCCGTCCATCCGAAGCGTCACTACCGCATTCGCACGCGGCGGCTCGCCGACCCGCATCTGGCACCGGAGGATTGGATGGAAGCCGCGACGAAACACGACGGCTCCTGGTGGCCGGCATGGCATCGATGGCTCGCGGCGCATTCCAGCGGCCAGGCCAAGCCGCCCGCGATGGGGGCGCCGAGCAAGGGCTATCGCGTCATCGAAGACGCACCCGGACAGTACGTGCGGCAGCGCTAGGCAGATCGCCTCACGGCCGGGCTGCAAGCCTGCCGGACGATTCGCGCAGATACCTCTCGGCCGCGGCGACCGCCTTGTAGGCGGTGGCGATCGCGATGCCCGCGCCGCTGCGCGAGCGGATCCAGTCCTGGTGGGCGACGATGACGCCCGCAGCAAAGAGCCGTTCGCTGCAAGGCCGACCGTCCTGCCCCAACGGCCTCGACTCGGCGTCGATCTCGATGCCGGCGCGGTGGATGGGATGTCCGCGGCCATCGGTGTAGCGCTCGCGATACCAATCGGCCCGCCCGGCCGGCTGCGTGACGGGCAGATCCAGCAAGTGCTCCCTGATCCGATCCGGATGCGCTTCGAGACCACCGCTCAGGAAGCGGCCAGTGGCGAGAATCACCGCCTGCGCACGAAGCCGGATCGGGCCGAAGCTGTCGTGCAGCTCCAGCGTCGCGCCATCGCCGTCGAAGCCCAGTCGCGTGACCTTGTGTTGCGGGATCAGGGTCACGCCCTTGCGCGGCAGGGCCTGTTCGAGCAACTCACGCAGCCGGACCCCCGGCACCGACGGCGGCATGGTCGGGATCTCGAAGATCTCAAGTCCGGTGAGCCTCTGCAGGTCCGCATGCACCTGATCGGGCCGGTGCATGCCGAGGATGGCCGGAAGGCCAATCACGTTGGCCTGTCCGGCGACACCTTTCAACGCCGCGGCCAGCTTCTGGCGGGTCGCCGGCACCTCCAGCGCCCGCGCCATCACCTCCGGATAGACCTCGCCGCGAGGCATGTCCGGGAAAGCGAGGCGCTGCGTGACGAGGCCCGGCCAGCGGCTCCCCGAGATTGGCCACCACCTCGCGACCGCTGAACCCCTTCAGTCCCTCGAAGTCGACGATGACGCAGGCGGCCTTTGCGGCCAGGGCCTTGGGGCCGGCCGCCATCGTGGCGGGCACGCACAGCGTCTGCTTCAGGGTGCCGGCGGGGGTCAGCGCGGTGATGTTGCACGCGCCGGCATGGCTGTAGGCGATTCCGCCTTCGGCGAGAAAGGTCGTGATTTCATCGAAGGCGCTGCGAATGTCGGCGGTGGTGATCCGGCTGAGCGGATGACCGGGCTGCGCTTGGCGCAGATGCTCCAGGGCCTGCCAAGGGTCGGCGACGGCCGCCAACGAGCCATCCACCCGGCCCAGCAGATCGAGATAGCCGGTGGTGTAAGCCATGGCGCCGCTGTTGCCGGTGAGCGCGGTGGCGATCTTGCGGTTGACGGCGAACACCGACGCGGCAAAACCCGCCATGCCTGAACCGATCACGGCAAGTTCGGCAGTGAAGCTCCGGGGCTGCTCGATCATGTGTGTCTGCGACCGTGGGGTCGGCGTGCGGCCATCGTCAGTCGGCTTGCAGGGCGTCGAGCCCGAGCAGCCCGCAATGCAGGGCTTCCGCCAATTCCATCTGGGCGGCCTGCTGGCCCCAGACGACCAGACGCTGGCCCTTGAAGCGCTCGTCGAAGAAGTCACGCATGTAGGCGAGGCCCGCGGCGTCCCGGTAGTAGCCCCGGTCGTAGAGATAGGACGAGACGCGGATGCCGCAGAACGAGCCCTGGCAGGGCCCCTTCCCGACCCGCGAGCGCAGCGAGATCGCTTCGATGCTCATCTGTTGCGGCGCCTCGCCAGGCGGGGCCGCGACGATCTGGTCGACCGCCGACTGCGGCACCATTTCGCATTCGCAGAGGATCATGTCCGCTGGATTGCCGAGCGCGTACCACTGCCGCGGGGCAGCGCCGGGCTCGGTCCAGCGGCCGGCTTCGCCAACTGGCAGGGCAACGGTTGCGGTCGTGCCGGCCTGGCGGTTGCCGAGCCTGCCGGCCACCAGGTCGGCGGCCTTTTCGGCCATCAGGCGGAACGTGGTGAGCTTGCCGCCGGTGATGGTGCAGAAGTTGGCCAGGCCCTGCGAGCGGTGATCCATCAGCGCAAAACCTCTGCTGGCCGCGCGATCGCCGGCGTTCCCGGCGCCCTGCAGCAGGGGACGCACGCGGGAAAAGGCCCGCGTATAGCGGGCGCCCGCCAGCGCCGGGATCATCGCCGACCCCTCGCGGATGATCAGGTCGATCTCGTCCACGGTGGGCCCGACGTGGTCCAGGTGCTTGATCCGCGTCGAGGTGGTTCCGAGCAGCGACACCGTCCCGCCAGGCACCAGGATGTCGCCATCGCCGGGGGGGCGCAACCGGTTGACGACATGGCGGGTCATGCGGTCGTGGTTGACCAGCAGGGTTCCCTTCGCATAGACCAGATCGACGTCGGTACAGCCGGCCAGGCGCGCGATGTTCATGGCCCAGGCGCCGCCCGCATTGACGACCTGCCTGGCGCGGATCACCAGCGTGGCGTGGGTTCGGTGGTCGCGACAGTGGGCCGAACGGATTTCACCGTCGATCACCTCGAAGTGCAGGAGTTCGGTGTGGGACCGGTAGATGCTGCCGTTGATCAGTCGGGCGTGGTCCACGTTCGCCAAGGCCAGGTGAAACGGATCGACGCTGGCATCCGCAACCCGGTAGGCCTTGACCAACCTGTCGGAGAGGTGCGGCTCGAGCCGTCGCGCCTCGGCGACCGTCAGTTCGTCGCAGCCGATCGCCGCGCGTCGACAGAGTTCGGGAAACCGCTCGGCGAACGCGGGGTCATCGCCATCGACGCCGACGAACAGGCCGCCGGTGGCTTCGATGCACTGCGGGGCCAGGCGCTTGAGCAGTTCGCTCTCCTTGCGGCACTCGATCGCCGCTTCGAGGTCGGTGGAGACGTAGCGGGCGCCCGAATGCAGCAGGCCGTGATTGCCGCCCGACGCGCCGGCGCAAAGATCGACCTTGTCGATGAGGACGCAGTGGATGCCGCGCAGCGCGAGGTCGCGCATGACCCCCGTGCCGGTGACGCCGCCGCCGATGATCAACACCTCGGTTTCGAGGGTCGGTGCGGCTGCGGAGGCGGGATGGCTTGAGGAGATCGTGCTCATCGCACTCGTCATTGGGTGGTGCCGCGCGGCGCCGTGGCGGCCGGCGAACGCAGACACGGTCAGTCGATCAATGCCCGGAGATCCGGTCCGAGGTAGTGGCGTTCGTTCTCGCCGAGTATCCCCAGCGACAGGCACATGAGGGTCCAGAAATGGACCACGCCGTAATTGCCGCCATAGAAGTGGCCGATGTCGTCGATCTGGGAGTGGCAGTTGTGGCAGGGTGTGAGCACATAGGCTGCGCCGGTGGCGGCAATCTGGTCGAACTTGCGCTTGCCATAGGTGCGTCGATGGTCGGTCATCCCCGCCTGCAGGAAGCCGCCACCCCCGCCGCAGCAGTAGTTGGCGCTGCGATTCGGGTGCATGTCGGCGAAGTTCTCCTCGCCGACGAGGGTCCTGACGACGAACCGCATGTCCTCGGCAATCGAATCGCCATAAGACTTGCGCACGATCATGCAGGGATCCTGGACAGTGAACTTGATGCCCTTGGTGTTCCAGCGGGCGTTGATCGGCAGCTTGCCTTCGCGGATCCACTGCGCGTAGTAGGTGATCAGGCTTTCCATGCGGAAACGCGCGTCCAGGCCGAAGCGTTTGACGCCTTCCCACATCGAGTAGTAGCTGTGCCCGCACTCGGTGTTGAGCCACACCTGGCAGCCCAGCTCGTTGACCGCGTCGACGCGTTTGCGGATGACGTCACGCCAAGCCTCCTCGTCGCCCGTGAACATGCAGAAGTTCTCCGCCGCCCAGCCCTTGGAGGAATAGGTCCAGTCGGCGCCGACGAGATCGAGGATCTTCCACAGCGGAACCATCTCATCGGGCTCGCTCATCGGCTCGCGGGAGTTCTGGTTGACGAAGAAGTGCGCCCCGCGCTTGTCCATCGGCGCCTGGAGGTGCTGGAAACCCGGTTGGGTTGCCCGGACTTCTTGCAGCACATCGTCGACGACGAGGACGAAGTCATCCGGCGGCATGCCCATCGCGCTGGTCGAAGGGCCGAACTGCGTGAGATGACAGGAACGGGCGATCCCCGCCGGCTTGCTGTCCTTCGGCCAGTTGCCGCGGGCCAGGAAGACCAGGCGCGAGATGTCGATCTTCATCGGACAGACATACTCGCAGCGCCTGCACAGGGTGCAGCACCAGACCCAGGGCGTCGTCGACAGCTCCGCGTCCATCCCGAGCATGGCCATGCGGATGAACTTGCGCGGATCCATGTTCTCGAGCCCCGACGCCGGGCACCCCGACGAACAGAGCCCGCAGGTCAGGCAGGCGTCGAAATTGGCGCCTGGCGGCAGCAACTCCAGCGCTGCTTCCTTGAAGTTGATGGGGCTTGTCGCGGTCTGCACCATGCGCTTGGTCCTGTCGGTGATGCCCGATATCGCTGCAGGAATCACTGCTGCCATTGTTTCAACTTCCCGCGCGATTTGATAGCCCGATCGGTCAAGCAGATCGACCGTCGCCTACATCGCCGTACGGGTGCATCCGGCGGCGCGACCTCACACCTCCAGCCACTCCTTGCGGACAGAAGCGTTGGCGCGCAGGGCCTGCGGCGTGCCCTCGAAAACAATGCGGCCGTGGCCCATCACCAGGCAACGGTCAGCAACCTCGAGCGCGATCGTCAACTTCTGCTCGACCAGCAGCACAGAGATCGCGCGGCGCTTCAATTCACGAAGATACTCGGCCACCAGTTCGACGATCTTGGGCGCCAGGCCCTCGGTCGGCTCGTCGATCATGATCAGTTCCGGGTCGCCCATCAGCGTGCGGGCCAGCGTCAGCATCTGCTGCTCGCCGCCGGACAGCACGCCGGCCTCGGTGTGCTGGCGTTCCGCGAGGCGCGGGAACAGCTTGTACATGTCGTCGAACGACCACCGCCCCGCCGGCTTGCCGCCCTTGCAACCCAGCATCAGGTTCTGGTGCACGGTCAGGTTCGAAAAGATGTCGCGGTTCTCGGGCACGTAGCCGATGCCGGCCTGGGCGATCTCGAAGGCCTTGCGGCCGAGAATCGGCTGCTCGCGCCAGGTGATCGAGCCCGCGCCGTCGACCAGGCCCATGATGGTCTTGACGGTGGTCGAACGGCCCGAGCCATTGCGGCCCAGCAACGCCACGATCTCGCCGGTGCGCACCTCGAAATGCACGCCATGCAGCACATGGCTCTTGCCGTAGAAGGCGTGGACGTTGTCGAGCCTGAGCATCTTGGGGTGGCGTCAATGGCCGGCGTCGGCAACCTGCGCATCGGCAAGCAGCGAGCCCAGGTAGGCTTCCTGCACACTCGGATTGGCACGCACCGCATCGGGCGTGTCGAAGGCGATCACCTGGCCGTAGACCAGCACCGCGATCTTGTCGGCGAGACCAAAGACCACGCCCATGTCGTGCTCGACGGTGAGCAGCGTCTTGCCCGCCGTCACGTCGCGGATCAGGCCGACGAAGCGCCGCGTCTCGCTCTTGCTCATGCCGGCGGTGGGCTCGTCGAGCAGGATCACCGGCGAGCCGCCGGCGATCGTGATGCCGATCTCGAGCGCGCGCTGTTCGGCGTAGGTCAGGTTCATCGCCAGCACGTCGCGGCGACGGTCGAGCTTGATCATTTCCAGCACCTCGTCGGTGCGATCGTTGGCGTCGCGCAGGTCGGCCAGGAAGCGCCAGAACGCGTAGCGGTAGCCGAGCGACCACAGCACCGCACAGCGGATGTTCTCGAAGGCCGACAAGCGCGTGAACAGGTTGCTGACCTGGAAGCTGCGGGCCAGACCGAGGCGGTTGATCTCGTAGGGCCTGAGGCCGTCGATCTTGCGCCCGTTGAGCAGGATGTCGCCGGAAGTCGAGTGAAACCGGCCGCTGATCAGGTTGAACAAGGTGCTCTTGCCGGCGCCGTTGGGCCCGATGATGGCCACCCGCTCGCCCGGCTGCACCGCGAGCGACGCACCGCGGATGATCTCGGTCTTGCCGAAGCTCTTGCGCACGTCGCGCAGTTCGAGGGCAGGCGTGCCCGGCGCCGGGCCGCCGCGAGCGGAGCGCTCCCCAGGGGCCACTTGGCGGGCCCACAGCCGTCACAAAGCCTCCCTGCGCTTGATTTCCTTCTCGATCTCTTCCTGGATCGTGCCCCACTGGCGCACGAACTCGCGTCGCGCCAACTCGAACAGCACGACGCCGGTGGCCAGCACGAAGGCAGCCCCGAACCAGCTATCGACGGACGTGGTGTCGAGGGTCGCGCCCATGAACTTCATGCCGGGGCCGAGCGCGGCGTTGAGCTGAAGGTGGTAGGTCATTTCGAGCATCGCGCCGGCCCCGGCCAGGATCGCGAACGCCGTGCCGGCCAGCGCCAGGTAGCCGGTCCACAGCCTGCCCAGCTTGCCGAAGGCCGCCAGCCGCAGGTTCATCATGATCAGGCTGGCGATGCCCCCCGGCGCGTACATCACCATGAACAGGAACACCAGGCCGAGGTAGAGCAACCAGGCTTGCGTCAGTTCCGACAGCAGCACCAGCGCGATCACCATCAGCACGGCCCCGATGATCGGACCGATGAAGAAGGTCGCGCCGCCGAGGAAGACGAACAGCAGGTACGCACCCGACCGCGCCGCACCGACGACTTCCGCGGTGACGATCTCGAAGTTGAGCGCCGCCAGGCCGCCACCGATGCCGGCGAAGAAGCCCGAGACCATGAACGCCAGGTAGCGCACCTGCTGCGTGCTGTAGCCGATGAACTCGACGCGCTCGGGGTTGTCGCGAACGGCGTTGAGCATGCGGCCGAGCGGTGTTCGCGTCAGCGCGAACAACGCCGCCGTCGAGACGAAACAATACACCGCGATCAGGTAGTAGACCTGCACCTGCGGGCCGAACGTGATGCCCAGCACCGGCGTTCCAACGACGCGATTGCCGGTGATGCCGCCTTCGCCGCCGAAGAACTCGGGCAGCATCAACGACATCGACCACACCAGCTCACCGATGCCCAGCGTGATCATCGCGAAGGTGGTGCCGGCCTTCTTGGTGCTGACATAGCCGAGCAGTGCCGCGAACAGCAGACCGGCCAGCCCGCCGGCCAGCGGCACCAGGCTGACCGGGAGCGCCAGCTTGCCGGCACTGATCAGGTTCAGCGTATGGATCGCCAGGAACGAGCCCAACCCGCTGTAGACCGCGTGGCCGAAGCTGAGCATGCCGCCCTGCCCGAGCAGCACGTTGTAGGCCAGGCAGACGATGATCGCGATGCCCATCTGCGACAACATCGTGTGCGCGAAGCTCGAGGTCCACAGCCTCGGCGCCAGCAGCAGCACCAGTGCGAACAGGCCCCACACGAACCAGCGGCCGACGTTGTACGGCTTGAAGTGATAGGTCTTGCTTCCAGCGCGCGGTGCGGCGGCCATCAGTCCTCCCGCGTGCCGAGCAGGCCCTTGGGCCGCAGGATCAGGATCAGCACCAGCAACAGGTACGGCAGGATCGGCGCCGCCTGTGCCAGCGTGACCTTGGCCAGCGGATAGACGATGTCGCCGGGCACGATGCGCCAGCCGACCGTGGCCGCGGCGTCGACCAACGACTTGTCCACCGTCAGCGGCAGCGTCTGCAGCAGGCCGATGACCAGCGAGCCGACGAACGCGCCGGCCAGCGAGCCCATGCCACCGATGACGACGACGACGAAGATGATCGAGCCGACGATCGCTGCCATCGATGGTTCGGTGACGAAGGTCATGCCGCCGACCACACCGGCCAGCGCCGCCAGCGCGCAGCCGCTGCCGAACACCAGCATGAACACGCGCGGCACGTCGTGGCCCAGGGCCTCGACCATTTCCGGGTGCGTCAACGCGGCCCGGATCACCAGGCCGATGCGCGTGTGCGTGAGCAGCAGCCAGAGCGCCACCAGCATCACCAGGGCCACCGCCATCATGAACATGCGGGTGGCCGGGAAGGTCGAGCAATGCACGACCGCCGTGCCGACGCTGGCGCAGCGCGCCGCCGGTGCCGCGCCCCAGACCAGCCCCAGACCATCGCCGACCGACTGCACGATGGTGAAGGCCGCGCCCTGCAAGGCTGCCGGCGGCGCCACCGGCACCGACGACAGGCCCCAGACCAGCTTGACCAGCTCGAGGATCACGTACGACAGCCCGAAGGTGACCAGCAACTCGGGCACATGGCCGAACTTGTGCACGCGGCGCAGCGCGGTGCGCTCGAACAGGGCACCGAGCAGCCCGACGGCCAGCGGCGCGGCCACCAGCGCGACCCAGAAACCGACCACCGACGCCAGCGCATAGGCGAAGTAGGCCCCGAGCATGTAGAAGCTGGCGTGGGCGAAGTTCAGCACGCCCATCATGCTGAAGATCAGCGTCATGCCCGAGCTGAGCATGAACAGCAGCAGCCCGGCGCTGACGCCGTTCAGCACGTTGATCAGCAGTTGATCCATGCAAGAGCAGAAGGCGCTGGGGCACAGAGTTACCAAGCGGGCGCCGCGGATCCGGCTTTGCCGGTCCTCTGGCGCCGCCCCCTTCGAGGGGGAGCGCCGCAGGCGCACCGGGGGTGGGTGTCTACACCGGCCGCTTCATCTGGCACGACGTCGGCGTGCTCGAGACATACGGCTCGAAGGTCTTGAGCGGCGCGAAGGTGTAGCCGGTGTTCTCGACGCTGTAGTCGAGCGGCGGCTTGCCGACCTTCTGCCAGGCCTGGATGTACAGCGTCTGCTGCAGCTGATGGTCGGCCTTGCGCATCTGGATGTCGCCGTTCAGGCCCTTGACCTGCAGGCCTTCCAGCGCCGCCGCCACCTTGATCGGCTGCGTGCTCTTGGCCTTGGCCATCGCATTGCCGAGCAGCAGGTAGGCGTGGTAGATCTGCGCGGTGTAGAAGTCGTCGTTGAACTTGGCCTTGTACTCGTCCATCAGCTTGCGGGCCTCGCCGCCCAGGCCGGTGGGCATCACCGAGACCTGGAACACGCGGCCGGCGGCGTTGGCGCCCATCGCCGTCGGCGTGCCGGTGACGCCGGCGTAGTAGGTGAAGAACTTGGCGTTCAGGCCACCGTCGTTGGCGGCCTTGACCAGCAGCGTCAGGTCCGACGACCAGTTGCCGGTGACCACGGCATCGGCGCCCGAGGCCTTGATCTTGGCGATGTAGGGCGCGAAATCACGCGTTTGCGCCAGCGGCGTCAGGTCTTCGCCGACGATCTGGATGTCGGGGCGCTTGCGCGCCAGCGTCTCCTTGGCGAACTTGGCCACCTGGTGACCGTGGGCGTAGTTCTGGTTGATCAGGTAGACCTTCTTGACATCGGGCTGGTCCTTCATGAAGGTGGACAGCGCCTCCATCTTCATCGACGTGTCGGCGTCGAGCCGGAAGTGCCAGTAGCTGCACTTGCTGTTGGTCAGATCGGGGTCGACCGCGGCGTAGTTCAGGAACAGCACTTCCTTGCCGGGGTTGCGCTCGTTGTACTTGTTCAGGAAGTCGATGATCGCGGTCGCCGGCCCGGTGCCGGTGCCCTGGGCGACGTAGCGAATGCCCTGGTCGATGGCGGCCTGCAGCGCGTTGACGGTTTCCTGCGGGCTCAGCTTGTTGTCGAACGAGACGATCTCGAACTTGACGCCGGCCGGGTTGCTCTTGTTGAAGCGCTCGGCCATGAACTGGAAGCTGCGCAGCTGGTTCTGGCCGGTGGCCGCCGTCAGCCCCGTCAACGCGTCGATCCAGGCGATCTTGACCGTCTCGCCCTGCTGAGCCATCGCTGCGCCCGTCAGCGCCAACGCTGCGCCGGCAGCGCACAAGGTCTGGGTGAACTTCATGGGGGTCTCCTGACGAACCGGTGATTGCACCGCCCGTGGCGGCCCGCCACAGTATCGCAAGCGTGCGGCGTTTTCAGTCAGGGAATACGACGAACGGCACGCGCCACGGGCATCGCGCCGACGACAGCTCAGGCGCCTGGCAACCGATGGCCCCTGAACTGATCGCGCAGCTTGTTCTTCTGCATCTTGCCGGTCGCGCCGAGCGGGATGGCCTCGACGAAGACCACGTCGTCGGGCACCTGCCACTTGGCCACCTTGCCTTCATAGAAGGCCAGCAATTCGTCGCGCGTCACTTCGGCGCCGGGCTTCTTGACCACCACCAGCAGCGGTCGCTCGTCCCACTTCGGGTGCGGCAGCGCAATGCAGGCGGCCATCGCCACCGCCGGGTGGGCGACGGCGACGTTCTCGATGTCGATCGAGCTGATCCATTCGCCGCCGGACTTGATGACGTCCTTGCTGCGGTCGGTGATCTGCAGGAAGCCGTCGGGGTCGATCGAAGCCACGTCGCCGGTCGGGAACCAGCCGTCGACCAGCGGATCGCCGCCCTCGTCCTTGAAGTAGCGGGAGATGATCCACGGCCCGCGCACATGCAGGTCGCCGCTGGTCTGGCCGTCCCACGGCAGCTCCTTGCCGTCGGGACCGACGATGCGCATCTCGACGCCGTACACCGCGCGGCCCTGCTTGGCCATGATCGCGAGCTGCGCCTCAGGGTCGAGTGCGCGCTGCGCCAGCTTCAGGTTGCACACGGTGCCGATCGGCGACATCTCGGTCATGCCCCAGGCATGCAGCACCGTCACGCCGTAGTCGTCGCGGAAGGTCCTGATCATCGCCGGCGGGCAGGCCGAGCCGCCGATCACCGTGCGCTGCATGTGGTTGAACTTCAGGCCATGCTGCTTGACGTGGTTCAGCAGCATCAGCCACACCGTCGGCACGCCGGCGGCCATCGTCACCTGCTCGGCCTCCAGCAGTTCGTAGACCGACTTGCCGTCCAGCGCCGGCCCCGGGAACACCAGCTTGGCGCCGGTCATCGCCGCCGCGTACGGGATGCCCCAGGCGTTGACGTGGAACATCGGCACCACCGGCAGGATGCAGTCGCGTGCCGACAGGTTGACCGAATCGGGCAGCGCCGCGCCGTAGGCGTGCAGCACGGTCGAGCGGTGGCTGTACAGCGCGCCTTTCGGATTGCCGGTGGTGCCGCTCGTGTAGCAAAGCGTCGCTGCGCTCTTCTCGTCGAACACGGGCCAGTCGTAGGCGTCGCTCTCGCGGCCGATCCAGGCCTCGTAGCTCTGCAGGCCCTCGATGCCGCTGTCGCCCGGCAGCGCATCGGCATCGCACAGCGCGATCCAATGCTTCACGGTCGTGCACTGACGCCAGACCGCCTTGACGAGCGGCAAGAAGGTCATGTCGAAACACAGCGCGCGGTCTTCCGCATGGTTGACGATCCAGGCCACCTGGTCCGGCGCCAGGCGCGGATTGAGCGTGTGCGCGACGCGGCCGCTGCCGGAAATGCCGAAATACAGCTCGAAGTGGCGGTAGCCGTTCCAGGCCAGCGTGGCCACCCGGTCGCTGAACGCCAGGCCCAGGCGGTCAAGCGCATTGGCCACCCGCCGGGCCCGTGCGGCCGCTTCGCGGTAGGTGTAGCGGTGGATGTCGCCCTCGACGCGGCGCGACACGACCTGCGCATCGTGGTGGTGGCGTGCGGCGAACTCGATCAGGCTCGAGATCGACAGGGGCTGGTCTTGCATCAGGCCGAGCATGGAGGTCTCCGTGGTGTGCTTCGAGCCAGTATTGGCGGCCGTTCGCGAGCCTGTCAAAGCGTGATTCCCCCACCCGCATCAGCACTTGGCCCCTGCCCCGACAATACGGCCCCGTGAACGCCCCCGAACTGCTTGCCCCCGCCCACGTGCCTGCCTGGCGCGAAAAGGTCTTCCTGCGGGGCCTCGGCGAGGCCTTCGGCACCGAACTGCCGCCGCAACCGGTGGCGGCGCCGCACTGGGTGGCCCGCAGCGAAACACTGGCCCGGTCGCTGGGGCTGGCCGACTGGCTGGCCAGCGACGAGGCACTGGCCGTGCTGTCGGGCGCACGCCTGCCCCACGATGCGCAGCCGCATGCCTCGGTCTACTCGGGCCACCAGTTCGGCGTCTGGGCCGGCCAGCTCGGCGACGGCCGCGCGCTGATGCTGGGCGAGATCGACACGCCGGCCGGGCCGATGGAGGTGCAGCTGAAGGGCAGCGGCCTGACGCCGTACTCGCGCATGGGTGACGGCCGCGCGGTGCTGCGCTCGTCGATCCGCGAGTTCCTCGGCTCCGAAGCGATGCATGCGCTCGGCATCCCGACCACCCGGGCGCTGGCCGTCGTCGGCTCGCCGATGCCGGTGCGCCGCGAGACGATCGAGACCGCCGCGGTGGTGACCCGCATTGCGCCGAGCTTCCTGCGCTTCGGCCACTTCGAGCACTTCGCCCACACCGCCAGCGACCGCGCCGCACTGCAACAGTTGCTCGACCGCGACGATCGAGCGCTACTTCCCTGCGCTGCAGGGGTCGCCGCAGCCCGCCGCCGCGCTGCTCGAGGAAGTGGCGCGGCGCACCGCACGACTGATCGCGCAATGGCAGGCGGTGGGCTTCTGTCATGGCGTGATGAACACCGACAACATGTCGCTGCTCGGCCTGACGATCGATTACGGCCCGTTCGGTTTCCTGGATGGCTTCGATCCGGGCCACGTCTGCAACCACAGCGATCACCAGGGCCGCTACGCCTACGCGCGCCAGCCCGGCGTCGCGTTCTGGAACCTGCACGCGCTGGCGCAGGCCCTGCTGCCGGTCGTCGACGCCCCGCCCGAGGCGGCCAGCGAGTTGCTGCTGGGCGCCCTCGAGCCCTACAAGGGCGAATACGCGAGCGCCATGCTCGCTGCGCTGCGCGCCAAGCTCGGGCTGCAGGGCGAGCACGACGCCGACCAGGCGCTGATCGACGACCTGCTGCGGCTGATGGCCGCCGACCGCACCGACTTCACGATTGCCTTCCGCCGCCTGGCCACGTTCGGCCGCGCGCCCGGCGCCGACAACAACGCGGTCCGCGACGTGTTCATCGATCGCGAAGCCTTCGACGCCTGGGCCGCCCGCTACCGCGAGCGGCTCGCCGTCGAGAGCAGCGACGATGCCGCGCGGGCCGCCCGCATGAACCGCGTCAATCCGAAGTTCGTGCTGCGCAACCACCTGGCGCAGACCGCGATCGAGAAGGCGCAGGCCGGCGACTTCGGCGAAGTGTCGCGACTGCTGAAGATTCTCGAGCATCCGTTCGACGAACAGCCCGAGCACGCCGCGTACGCCGACTTCCCGCCCGCGTGGGCGCAACAGATCGAAGTCTCCTGCTCCTCCTGAACATGACCAGACCCCACGACCACGACGATCCGCGCTACGCGGTGAAGAAGAGCGATGCCGAGTGGCGGGCCCAGCTCGACCCGATGCAGTACCAGGTGGCGCGCCACGCCGCCACCGAACGCGCCTTCAGCGGCAAGTACTGGGACCACACCGAAGCCGGCAAGTACCTGTGCGTCGGCTGCGGCACGCCGCTGTTCGACTCGAGCACCAAGTTCGACGCCGGCTGCGGCTGGCCGAGCTACTTCGAGCCGATCAACAGCGAAGTCGTCGAACGCGTGGTCGACCAGAGCCACGGCATGGTGCGCGTCGAAGTGCGCTGCAACCGCTGCGGCTCGCACCTCGGACACGTCTTCGAAGACGGCCCCGAGCCGACCGGCGAGCGCTTCTGCATCAACTCGGCGGCCATCGACTTCAAACCAGGGACATGATGAAACTGCTGGCCGACTTCCTGCCGATCATCCTGTTCTTCGCGGCCTTCAAGTACGCCGACGGCAACAAGGAATGGGCCGCGGCTTTCGCGGCCGAACACTTCGGCTTCCTGGTCTCCGGCGGCAAGGTCGGCCCCGGCGAGGCGCCGGTGCTGCTGGCCACCGTCGTGGTGATCGTCGCGACGCTGGTCCAGGTGCTGGTCCTGAAGCTGCGCGGGCGCAAGGTCGACACCATGCTGTGGGTCAGCCTGGTGCTGGTGGTGGTGCTCGGCGGCCTGACGATCTGGTTCCACAGCGAGACCTTCATCAAGTGGAAGCCGACGCTGCTGTACTGGGTGATGGCCGGGGCGTTCGCGCTCGGGCCGCTGCTGTTCGGCAAGAACCTGTTGCGCTTGCTGCTCGGCGAGCAGCTGCAGTTGCCCGACCCGGTGTGGCGGCGCCTGAACTGGGCCTGGATCGCGTTCTTCGCGGTGATGGGTTCGCTCAACCTGTGGGTCGCGTACACCTTCTCGACCAACATCTGGGTCAATTTCAAGCTGTTCGGCAGCATCGGCCTGATGCTGCTGTTCACGCTCGCACAGGGGCTGTACCTGAGCCGCCACCTGCCCGACGAGCCGCCGGCCAAGGAGAGCCCGTGAACGCCGTCTCGGCCGAGCGCGTCGAAGCAGCGTTGCGCGCGACGCTGCACCCGACCGCCGTCGAGGTGCTGGACGACAGCCACCTGCACGCCGGCCACGCCGGTGCCCGCGAAGGCCGGCATTTCACGGTGCGGATCACCAGCGAGGCGTTCAGCGGCCTGACGCGCGTGGCGCGCCATCGGCTTGTGTATGATGCCCTGCGCTCGCTCGTCGCCGAGGGCATCCACGCGTTGGCCATCGAAGCCCGCACGCCCGCCGAGCCGCCACGCTGAGTGCGCCCCCCGCTCGTTTTCTTCCCCGTTCCGGGCGCCCACGCGGCGCGCTTCCCCGTCCTCGAAAGGCAGATCCCGATGTCCAAGAAATCCCTCGCCGTGCTGGCCATTGCGCTGGCGGTCGCCGGCAGCGCCGCGGCACAGAACGTCGCCATCGTCAACGGCAAGGCGGTGCCCAAGGCGCGCCTGGACCTGCTGATGCAGCAAGCCACCCGCGGCGGCCAGCAACCGGTGACGCCCGAGCTCGAGGCCCGCGCCCGCGACGAGGTGGTGTTGCGCGAAATCTTCGCGCAGGAGGCCGAGCGCCGCGGCGTGGCCGCCAGCGCCGAATACCGCAGCCAGATGGAACTGGCGCGGCAGACCATCCTGATCCGCGAGCTGTTCGCCGACTACCAGAAGAAGAACCCGGTCGGCGAGGCCGAAGCCAAGGCCGAGTACGACAAGTTCAAGGCCCAGTCCACCGGCACCGAGTACCGCGCGCGCCACATCCTGGTCGAGAAGGAGGACGAGGCCAAGTCGCTGCTGAAGCAGTTGATCGCCGGCGCGAAGTTCGACGAGCTGGCCAAGAAGCACAGCATCGACAAGGGCTCCGGCGCCAAGGGCGGCGACCTCGACTTCGCCAAGGCCGACGCCTACGTGCCCGAGTTCGGCCAGGCGATGGCCGCGCTGAAGAAAGGCGAGACCACGGCCGAACCGGTGAAGAGCCAGTTCGGCTGGCACATCATCAAGCTCGAAGACACGCGCGAGGCGCAGTTCCCGCCTTACGAAGAGGTCAAGCCGCAGATCCAGCAGCGCCTGGCCCAGCAGAAGGTCCAGCAGTACCAGGAAGACCTGCGCAAGAAGGCCAAGACGGACTACAAGTTCGGCGGGCAGTAAGCGCCGTCACCGGACCGCGAGGCGCGTGCCGCGCCTACCTGACCGACACCCGCACCGGGATGCGCCGGCGGCCGAAGCCGCGCTCGAAGCGCGGCGCAAAGCGCCCGGCGACGCGCGTGCCGCAGTGCGGGCAGCCGCCTTCGGCATCGAGCGCGTAGTGCAGCACCGCATGCCAGTCGCGCTCGATCAGCGGCGTGCTGCAGCCGGGGCAGAACGTGGTGCCGCCTTCGGCGTCGTGCACGTTGCCGGTGTAGACATGGCGCAGGCCGTTGGCCAGCGCGATGCGGCGCGCACGCGCCAGCGTCGCGGCCGGCGTCGCGGGGATGTCGCCCATCTTGTAGTCGGGATGGAAGGCCGTGAAGTGCAGCGGCACGTCGGGCCCGAGCTGCTCGGCGATCCAGCGCGTCATCGCCTCCAGTTCGGGCGTGCTGTCGTTCAGGCCCGGGATCAGCAGCGTGGTGATCTCCAGCCAGCAGCGCGTGTCGTGCCGGATGTGCTGCAGCGTGTCGAGCACCGGCGCGAGGTGCGAACCGGTCTGCTTCTGATAGAACTCGTCGGTGAAGGCCTTCAGGTCGACGTTGGCCGCATCCATCTTGTCGAAGAACGCGCGCCGCGGCTCGGCGTGGATGTAGCCCGCCGTCACCGCCACCGTCTTGATGCCCAGCGCATGGCAGGCGTCGGCGGTGTCCATCGCGTACTCGGCAAAGATCACCGGGTCGTTGTAGGTGAAGGCCACGCTGGCCGCGCCACTGGCCTGCGCCGCCTCGGCGATGCGCTGCGGCGACGCGGCGTCCATCAGGGTGTCCATCTCGCGGCTCTTCGAGATGTCCCAGTTCTGGCAGAACTTGCAGGCCAGGTTGCAGCCCGCGGTGCCGAACGAGAACACGCTCGAGCCGGGCAGGAAGTGGTTCAGCGGCTTCTTCTCGATCGGATCGATGCAGAAGCCCGAGCTGCGGCCATAGGTCGCCAGCACCATCGCGTCGCCGACGCGCTGGCGCACGAAGCACAGCCCGCGCTGGCCGTCGTTGAGCTTGCAGTCGCGCGGGCACAGGTCGCACTGGATGCGGCCGTCGGGCAACCGGTGCCACCAGCGCGCCGGCGCGGCCGTGTCGATGTCGGCAAGATCGTCGCGAGCGCTCATGGGGTGGTTTCGCTGTCGTGGTCGCTGAAACACCGCACCCGGTAGCGCGACAGGCGCACGTCCACGGCCCAGAAATCGGCCGGCAGCCCCGCCTTGCGCTTGAGCGCGGTCAGGAACTGCGCCGGTTCCGGGCACTGGGCCCACACCTGCGGCAACAGCGTGGCGCGGGCGCTGCGCCACTCGAAGATCACGCCGTCGATGCCAGGGCGCAGCACCGCCAGGGCCTCGGCTTCGTGACGCACGTCCAGCGGCTCGGGGGGATCGAGCAGCGACACCTCCACCCGCAGGCCCGGCCACTCGTCGGCGCGCAGCGGCTCGAAGCGAGTGTCGGCGAACGCCGCGGCCAGGGCGTTTGCACGAACATCTTCAGCCAGCGCACGGGTGGCCTGGAGCCGACCGACGCAGCCGCGCAACTGGCCCTCGCTGCCATGCAGTGTGACGAACGTGGCGCCCAGCCTGGACAGCGCGGGATGATCGTCCGGTTCTGACGCGGCGTCGTGCGCCAGGCCCAGGGCCGCAGCGATCGCGCCGCGCGCGGCCGTCACCAACGCCTGGCCCAGCGCCGGCTCGTCGGCAGCGACGTCGGGGCGAACCGGGGCGGCATCGAAGGCAATCGCGCCGTAACCCACCACCCGGCGGCGGTCGCCGCCTGGGATGTCGGCCGAGTTGCGCATGCCCAGGAGTCGCGGCACCAGGCCGTGGCGGCGCGCCGCCAGCAACGCCCCATTGAGAGGCGCCGCGCCACAGGCCTCCGTGGCCTCGAGGTCGGTGGCGAAACGAAGGATGCGCTGCACGGTCGCCCGGTCCCTGGCCTGCGCCTGGTCATAGGGCAGAAAGTGCGACAGGTCGGAACTGATCACGATCAGCGTCTCGTCGCCACCCCACAGGCGCTCCAGCACCTCGGCCACCTCGGACGGGCTGGCCTGGCCCACCGCCAGCGGCACCAGCGTGAAACCCTCACCGAGCACGCTTTGCAGGAACGGCAACTGGACCTCCAGCGAATGCTCCGGCCCATGTGGCAGATCGGCCCAGGCCACCTGGCGCAGATCGGCCAGCGAGGCCAGCGCCACCCGATCGAGCGGCACACGCCCGAGCGGCGTCTGGAAGGCGCTGACCGTGGGCGCCGCCAGCCCGCTCACCGGCACGCGGTGCACGGGCCCGAGCAGCACGACCCGGCTGACGCGCTCGCGCCACCGTGCCAGCGGCGCATAGGCCAACCCGGCCACATCGCCCGAATAGACGTAACCGGCATGCGGCACCACCAGCAACTTGGGCGGCTGATCGGTTTCGTCAGCAGCGGGCGGGGGGGCCGACGCCAAGTGGCCCGCCAGCGCATCACGCAGGGCCTCTGGATCGGCCGGATAGAACCGACCGGCCTGGGTGGCAGGGCGCAGCGTCGTCATCGATTCATCTTCCAAGTCCACCATATTTGGGCAGGTGGTCGACGATCAAGGCCCGTCGAATCGAGACGCCGCGCCCTTCGCGGCGCCGCTTCACCAAGGCAGAACGTCGCCGTTGTGATGCAGGAAGCGTCCTGTGGTCTCGAGACGCAATTCGTCGATGCGTTGCAGCAGCGCCCGAACGGACTCGTCGGCATCGATCATCCCTTGGCCGCCCGTCATCCCGGTGCGCACCGAGCCGGGGTGCAGCATGACGACGGCGACGCCATGCGGACCGAGGTCGTGCGCGAGCGAGACACCGGCGGCGTTGAGCGCCGCCTTGCTCATGCGGTAGCCGTAGTAACGGCCGGAGCCGTTGTCGCCGATGGACCCCATGCGGCTGGTGATCAGCGCGACTTTCGCGCCGCTGTGCAGGCGCGGCGCGAGCGCCCGCGTGAGAAACAGCGGGGCGATGGCGTTGAGCTCGAACTGCGCACGCACCTTGTCCAACGCGAGGTCCTCGAGCGAGTCACCGACCAGCATCCCGGCGTTCTGGATCAGCAGATCGATCTCGTCGTGCGCGAGCCGCTCGGCGAGCCTCGACCATGCTGCAGGCTCGGTGACGTCGAACCCGCTCTCCACACGCACACCGAGTGCGTCGAGTTCCGGCGAACTCCGGCGACACACCGCCACGACGGTCGCCCCGCGGGCCTTCAGCTGCCTTGCGAATTCCAGACCGATGCCGCGATTGGCACCCGTGACGACTGCAACACCCATCGCTCGACTCCCGTTGGGCGGACGCACCTGCCCTGGTTGGCGGCGGGAACGGCCCACTCGACGACCTGGCCGCCGCCTGCGCGAGATTGGCACGGCACCGCCTGCACAAGCAAGCGACGGTCACCGCCTCGCGCCGGTCAGCGACCCGGTAGAATCCCTGATGTCGCGAGGCGCCGTCGTCAACGGTATTTCAGTGCCTGACGGCCAGCGTTGCATGGCCGGCGTCCTCCAGATAGTCCCTCGATCGCTTCCCAAACGGAGAGTTTCCATGATGAACAAGCCCACTGTTTTCGCTATCACGACGCTGTTCGCGGCCCTGACCGCCACGGCCCAGACGCAGGCTCCTGCGGCTCCTGTCGCGGCTCCCGCTCCTGCCGCTGCACCCGCCAAGGCCCCCGCCGCTGCCCCGGCGACCGATCCGATCGTGCAGATGCACGCCGAGGAGGAGGCCGCGCGCAAGACCTACAAGGAGAAAGTCGCGGCCGCCAAGAAGGACCGCGAAGCCGAGATGAAGCCCGCGATCGACGCCGCAGTCAAGGACGCCACCGCACAGGGCAAGGACCCGCTGGTCGCCCGCCGCGATGCCGAAAAGAAGGCCAAGCGCGGCCACCCGCAAGTCGTACGACGCCAAGGTGGACGCCGCAAAGAAGGAGCGTGACACAGCCATCGCCGCTGCGCGCAAGAAGGGCGCCGGCAAGGCCTGATCGATCGCAACGGGACCCGACGTGATGCGCATGTCGATGCGCACGTCGGACCGTCCCGTCGGCGTGCGACTGCCCTGACCCCCAGGGTCGGCGGCAGTCAGGTCGGCGTGGCCCGAATGTCTTGTCCGTGATCCGTCAATGGCGAGGAATCGTTTGACCTGGCGCGGCGCTGGCGAGGCTCAGTCCAGCCGATAGCGCGCAACGACATCGTCGTCCCAGCGAAGGCCGATGCCGCGACGGTCCGGCACCACGGCGCCGCCGTCTTCGATGCGCATCGGCTCGTCAGCAGCATATCTGCCCAGTCGACGTACCCGAGCCAGCGACAGGTCGGCGACGCTGCCAATCCGTGGGCATTCGCCTCGGGCATCAGGTGCGGCCTGATCAAGGTGCCGTGCGCGGCGGCAACGCCTGCCGCCTGCATCCAAGCGGTGATGCCACCGTTCGAGCTGGGCAGCGATCGTGCTCGACCGAGATGTCGCTGCAGAAGTCAGGCTGAACGCATGACATGATCGACGCGACGGGGGCCTCCAGCGCCCGGCCGCAGCAAGGGTGAGTCGATTGACTTGAGGAACGGTCCGGTGCCCTGGGACAGCGAGTACTTTCCGGTCTCGATGCGCCACCTGAGCGAGGTGCACGCGCGCGAAGGCGATCGCGATCGCCAACGCGCTGCTGGCCGAAGGCATGGACGAGGGCAAGGCGATACGCATTGCGATTGCCAAGGCCAAGGAGTGGGCCAGCGATCACGGTCTGCCGCTGCGCGACCACGAGGAATGACACCGTCGCACGACGGCTCGCGCCATCATCACCAGGCCATCATGCTGCAGCACCACACGATCCCGGTCACCGCGTTCCAGCAGAACTGCTCCATCGTCTGGTGCGACCAGACGATGGAGGGCGCCGTCATCGACCCGGGCGGCGACTTGCCGCGAGTCCGCGCCGCGGCCCTGCGGCTGGGCGTGGCGCTCAAGCAGATCCTGCTCACGCACGCCCACATCGATCACGCAGGCGGTGCCGCGACGCTGGCGCGCGAGTTGGCGCTGCCCATCGTCGGCCCGCATCCCGACGACCAGTTCTGGATCAGCGGATTGCGGCAACAGGGGCAGATGTTCGGCCTCGCGTCTGCCGAGCCCTTCACGCCGACGCGCTGGCTGCACGATGGCGACACCGTGCAGGTCGGACGCAGCGTGCTGGCGGTCCGCCATTGCCCCGGCCACACCCCTGGGCACGTCGTCTTCCACAGCGCGGAGGCGCGGCGCGCCTTCGTTGGCGACGTCCTGTTTGCCGGCAGCATCGGCCGCACCGACCTGCCCGGTGGCGACCACCACACGCTCATCGCCAGCATCACCGGGAAACTCTGGCCGATGGGGGACGACACGGTGTTCATCCCCGGGCATGGCCCCGAGAGCACCTTCGGCCGGGAACGGCGCTCCAATCCCTACGTCAGCGGCACTTGAGCACGGGCGCGGCGCGATGACCGGTCGTGCCGTCGGCGACCGGCGAGCCCGCGCTACGCCGCCATCGGCACCAGGAAGTCGCGGCTGATGCCGACGCCCAGGTCGCCGACGCGGTCGAGGAACTGCGTGAGGTAGGCGTGCAGCCCGGTGGCGAGGATCTCGTCGATGCGCGCGTATTGCAGGTCGCTGCGCAGGCGGCCGGCGCGGCGCAGCGTTTCGGCGCTCTGCTCGTTGGCCACCAGGCTGAGGTTGGCGACGACGTCGTTCATGCACGCCGCCAACGAGCGCGGCATGTCGGGCCTGAGGATCAGCAGTTCGGCCACCTTCTCGGGCACGATGACATTGCGGTAGACCTTGCGATAGATCTCGAAGCCGGAGACCGAGCGCAGGATCGCGCTCCAGTGGTAGAAGTCGACCTCCTGGCCCTCCTTGGCCTGGCCACCGAAGAAGTCGCCGCCGCCGAGGGCCTGGAACTTCACGTCGAGCAACCGCGCGGTGTTGTCGGCGCGCTCGAGGAAGGTGCCGATGCGCAGGAAGTGCAGCGCCTCGTCATGCAGCATGGTGCCCACCGTCACGCCGCGTGACAGGTGCGAGCGGGTCTTCACGCGCTCGAGCACCGGCCCTGGATCGCGCAACGTGGACTCGGCGCGCAGCAGCTTGTTGAATTCGAGCCAGGTCTGGTTTTGCGTCTCCCAGACCTCGGTGGTCAGCGCGCCCCGCACGGCGCGGGCGTTCTCGCGCGCCGCACGCACGCACGACAGGATCGACGACGGATTGCTCTCGTCCCTGATCATGAAGTCCATCACATTGCGCGCGCTGACCTCGGCGTAGCGTTGCGCGAAGCTGCTGGTCAGCTCGCTGATCGACAGCAACCCGCGCCAGCCCTGCTCGGCGGCGTCCTGCGACTGCGGCAACAGCGACATCTCGTAGCTGACACCCAGCATGCGGGCGGTGTTCTCGGCCCGCTCCATGTAGCGGGCCATCCAGAACAGATAGTCGGCGGTTCTAGAGAGCATCGAGTTTCTCCTGCGCGGCAGCCATCGGCGTCATACCTCCAGCACCCAGGTGTCCTTGGTGCCGCCGCCCTGCGACGAGTTGACCACCAGCGAGCCTTCCTTGAGCGCGACGCGCGTCAGGCCACCGGGCACCATCTGCACGCTCTTGCCCGACAGCACGAAGGGCCGCAGGTCGATGTGGCGCGGCGCGATGCCGGCGTCGACGAAGGTGGGACAGGTCGACAGGCTGAGGGTGGGCTGGGCGACATAGTTGGCGGGGTTGGCCAGCAGTGCCTGGCGGAACGACTCGATCTCGGCCTTGGTCGCCGCCGGGCCCACCAGCATGCCGTAGCCGCCGGCGCCGTGCACCTCCTTGACCACCAGTTCCGGCAGATGGTCGAGCACGTACTTCAGGTCATCGGCCTGACGACACAGCCAGGTCGGCACGTTCTGCAGGATCGGCTTCTCGCCGAGGTAGAACTCGATCATCTTCGGCACGTAGGGATAGATGCTCTTGTCGTCGGCGATGCCGGTGCCGATGGCGTTGCACAACGCGATGTTGCCGGCGCGGTAGACGTCCAGCAGCCCGGCACAGCCCAGCGTGCTGTCGGGGCGGAAGGCGCGGGGGTCGAGAAAGTCGTCGTCCACGCGGCGGTAGATGACGTCCACGCGCCGCGGGCCCTGGGTGGTGCGCATGTAGACGAAGCCGTCGCGCACGAACAGGTCCTGGCCCTCGACCAGCTCGACGCCCATCTGCTGGGCCAGGAAGGCATGCTCGAAGTAGGCGCTGTTGTACATGCCCGGTGTCAGCACCACCACTGCCGGCTCGTTGACGCCGGGCGGCGCCACGTCGCGCAGCGTCTCCAGCAGCAGGTCGGGGTAATGCGCCACCGGCGCCACGCGGTGCATCGCGAACAGCTCGGGGAACAGCCGCATCATCATCTTGCGGTTCTCGAGCATGTAGCTGACGCCACTGGGCACGCGCAGGTTGTCTTCCAGCACGTAGTAGGTACCGCTGCCGTCCGCATTGGCGGCGCGCACGATGTCGATGCCGGCGATGTGCGAATACACCTGCCCCGGCACGTCGACGCCGACCATCTCGGCACGGTACTGGCTGTTGTGCAGCACCTGCTCGGCCGGCACGATGCCGGCCTTCAGGATGGCCTGCTCGTGGTAGACGTCGTGGATGAAGCGGTTCAGCGCGGTCACGCGTTGGCGCAAGCCAGCCTCCATGTCGCGCCACTCCTGCTTGTCGATGACGCGCGGGATCAGGTCGAAGGGGATCAGCCGCTCGGTGCCCGAACCGTCCTCGTCCTTCGCGCCGTAGACGGCGAAGGTGATGCCGACACGGCGGAAGATGACCTCCGCCTCTTCACGGCGGCTGCGCATCACCTCGGCCGGCTGCTCGGCCAGCCAGCGTGCGTAGGTGCGGTAGTGCTCGCGCACCACCTCGGGTCCGCTGTGCATCTCGTCGAATCGCATCTTCATTGGGGGCTCTCCACGCAATTCCTTTGCCACCTCGGGTTCAGCCGATCCGGCGGGTGCGCACCTGCACCGAGAGCTGGTGCGCACCACCGCCCCGGATCACCCCGCGCAGCGGGGTCACGTCGCCGTAGTCGCGGCCGATCGCCAGGCGCACATGGCCCGTCGATGGCCGCACGTCGTTGGTCGGATCGAGTTCGAGCCAGTGGGCGGGCGAGCCGTCGGCCATCGGGCACCAGACGCCGACCCAGGCATGCGACGCATCGGCGCCCAGCATTGGTGCGGCTTGCGCACCATCGTCGGGCGATCGGGTCAACAGGTAGCCACTGACATATCGCGCGGCCAGGCCGAAGCTGCGCAGTGCGCCGAGCATCAGGTGCGCGAAATCCTGGCATACCCCCGCGCGCGCCGCAAACACGTCGGCCAGCGGGGTATCGACGGTGGTGCTGGCGCTGCGGTAGGCGAAGCCGGCGTGGATACGCGACATCAGGTCGATGGCCGCCAGCGCGACCGGCCTGCCGGCCGTGAACGAGGGCAGCGCCCATTCGTGCAGCGCAGGCAGATCGGGCACGTATGGCGAGGCGAAGACGAACTCGCCGGCCGGCTCGTAGGGCGCCGCAGCGACGTAGCGCAGGCGGTCGCGCACCTGCTCCCAGGGCTGCGACGCCGCCGCATCGAAGGGCACGCCGCGCTGCACCCGCACCTGGCTCATCGCGCGCACCTGCAACTCGCGGTGAGGCAGGGTCACGGTGAAGCAGGTGCGCTGGTTGCCGAGCACGTCGGTGTCGCTGCGACGGTGCGTCGGTGCGGGTTCGACGTCCATCTCGAACAGCGTCACGCGCTGCCGATCGTCGTCGATCGGCTGCAGGTAGCCCAGGTGGTGGGCGACGTCGACGGGTGCCGCATATCGGTACGTCGTCAGGTGCTCGACTTCGAGCCAGGTCGCCGCAGGATCGGTGTCGGTCATCGGCTCAGACCCGTTGCAGCCCGTCGCCACCGTCGGCGTGGGCAAAGTAGCGCCGACCGATCGCATCGCTGAGGTGCACGGCACTGCCTCGCATCTGCAGCGCCAACTGCGCCAGCCGCTGCTTGACGGCCGCGTCGTCGCCAGCCGCCAGTTCGGCCAGCGTGAGCCCGACACCTTGCGCCGGCAAGTGCGCCCGCAACTGGCCGCGCCAGCCTTCGCTGCCGGGCAGCTTGCCGATCTCGGTGCGCAGCCGCCGCAGCGTGCCGGCGAAGGCCCGGGGGTTGGTGTCGTCGAAGACGAGCAGGTCGGCCAGCGCCAGCAGGTCTTCGTGTCGCTGATAGCGGGCGCGAAAGGTGATGCTGCTGTCGAACAGTTCGAGCAGCAGCTCGGTGGCCGCCTCCGTGCCGCCGCGCGGATCGAGCGCGTCGAGCAGCGTGACCAGCGCGCTGGCCATGCCGGCCAGACGTTCGATCAGGCGGCCGACCGACAGCAGGCGCCAGCCGTGATCACGCGTCATGCGGTCGGTCTGCGCGCCGGTGACGGCCGCCAGCTGCACGGTCAGGTGCTGCAACGCCGGCAGCACCTGCGCCACGCTCGGCACGCCCGCTGCATCGGCCGTGGGCGCCTCGACGGGCTCCAGGAAGTCATCGCCCATGCGCCGCACCAGCCCCGCCTGCTCGGACGAAAGGCGGTCGCGCAGCGCACCGGCCGCGCGGGCCAGCGCATTCAGGTTGAAGCCGATACCGCCTTGACGATCCCGCAGTCCGGCGAGCAGGCTGCGCTCGAACACGGCCGGCGAGCGGTCGGCGCCAGGCGTGCCGGCGCGCACCAGCGCCTGGGCCTCGGCCAACCGCGACAGCGCAGCCAGCAGCGGCGCAGGCACCTCGTCGTCGCCGTCGATCAACTCGAGCGCGGCACACGCCAGACGCACGGCCTGCTCGGTGCGTTCGGTGTAACGACCGAGCCAGAACAGGTTCTCGCCGGTGCGGCTGGCCACCGGCGGGCGCCGCTCGGCCAGTTGTTGTCGCCGTCAGGCGCAGCGGCAGCATCGAGAACGTGTCGACCGCGCCCTCCGCCAGCACCCAGGTGTCCAGGCTGGTGCCACCCTGATGCATCGATACCGACAACGGTGCACTGGTCGCCACCCGCGTCAGGCCGCCGGGCAGCACATGCCAGCGGTCGGCAGCATCGGCGATCGCGTAGACGCGCAGCAGCGCCGGCCGCGGTGCCAGCGCACCGCTGGGCCGCGCCAGCGCCGCGCGAGACGGCGGCAGGTGGCCCTGCACGACCCAGGCGTCGGGGTCGGCCTCGATGCGCCGCTGCATCACTTCGACCTCGTGCGCCGCGATGCGCCGCGCGCCGTCGCCACTGCCGGCAAAGGCCGGCCGCAGCACACGGCCGGCCAGGTCGCCGCGCACCGCCGCCCAGGCGGCCGCCTCGCCGCACCACCAGGTCGGCAATGACGGCAGCGCGAGTTGCTCGCCGAGCAGCGCCCGCGCGATGCCCGGCAGGAAGCCCTGCACCGCACTCGACTCGAGAAAGCCGCTGCCCAGTGCATTGGCCAGCACCAGGTTCCGCGCGCGCAACACCTGCACCAGACCCGGCACACCGAGCGCCGAATCGGGGCGCAACTCGAGCGGGTCGCAGTAGTCGTCGTCCAGGCGCCGCAACAGCGCATGCACCGGCTGCAGGCCCTCGACCGTGCGCAGGAACAGGCGCTCGCCGCGCGCGGTCAGGTCGGCGCCTTCGACGAGTGGCACGCCCAGGTAGCGCGCCAGGTAGGCGTGCTCGAAATAGGTCTCGCTGAACGGTCCCGGCGTCAACAGCACGACGCGCGGCTCCGCGCCGTCGCCCAGGCGCGACGCGACGTCGGCCGCCTGCGCCTGAACGGTGTCGAGCAACCGCCGGTAGGCCGACGCGATGTGCTGCACGCGCAGCTCGCGGAAGGCCTCCGGGAACAGGCGCGAGACGATCAACCGGTTGTGCAGCACATAGCCCAGGCCCGACGGTGACTGCGTGCGCTGAGAGATCACCCACCAGCGACCATCGGCACCGCGCGCCACGTCGAAGGCGACGATGTGCAGGTGCATGCCCCCGGCCGGCACCACGCCATGCAAAGGGCGCAGGTAGCCGCTGTGCCGAAATACCAGTGCCGGCGGCAGCAGGGCCTCGTGCAGCAGGCGCCGTGCACCATAGACATCGGCCAGCATGCGGTCGAGCAGGCGCGCGCGCTGCACGACGCCTTGTTCGATGCAGGCCCAGTCCTGCGCGTCGACGATCAGCGGCAGCGCCTCGAGCGACCACGGTCGCGTCGCCGCGATCGCCGCCGCGCCGCTGCCTTCGAGCGGACGCACCAGGTTGTGCGTCACGCCGTCCGCGCGAATCTGCTGCGCGATCGCCGAGCGGTGCCGCTCGAAGGCTGCCGCCGGATCGCCGCGCAGCGAGGGCGCATGCTCGAAGAAGCGTTGCCACGCCGGCCGCAGCGTGCCTTCGGGGGCGCGCAGTTCGTCCCAGTGGTCGTCCGCGGCCGGATCGCCGGCATTCGAAGGCGAACGACGCCGAGGCAGCGCGATGCGAAACGGGCAGGCTGGACAAGGGGCGGGTGTTCAGCGGACCGGGCAGACGACCACGTTAGCCGAGTCGCAAGTCGAGCGTGCACGGGAATTCCCGGCTCGGCTGCGCCGCCTCGACCACCATCGGTCCTGGCGTGTGACCGAAGCGGAAGAAGCGCGCCAGGCGGCGGCTCTCCGCGGTATAGGCGTTGACCGGGAAGTCCTCGTAGTTGCGCCCGCCCGGATGCGCCACGTGGTAGCGGCAGCCGCCGATCGAGCGCTGCAGCCAACGGTCGACGATGTCGAAGGTCAGCGGCGCGTGCGACTTGATCGTCGGGTGCAACGCCGACGGCGGGTGCCAGGCGCGGTAGCGAACGCCGCTGACGAACTCACCGGCGCGCCCGGTCGGCTGCAGCGGCACGGCGCGTCCGTTGGCGGTGATCACGTGGCGGTTGTCGTTGAGGCCGTTGACCTTCAGCTCCAGCCGCTCGAGCGACGAATCGACATAGCGCACCGTGGTCCCGGCAGCGCCCTCCTCGCCCATCACATGCCAGGGTTCGAGCGCGGTGCGCAAGCTGAGCTGCAGGCCCTGCGTCGCCAACTCGCCGATCAGCGGGAAGCGGAACTCGAAGTGCGGCGCGAACCACCGAGGTGTCGAACGCGAAGCCGGCGCCGCCCAGCTCGGCCATCACGTCGTCGAAGTCCATCTGCACGAAGGTCGGCAGCAGGAAGCGGTCGTGCAGCGCCGTGCCCCAGCGTGTCAGCCGCGTGCTGCCGCGCCCGCGATAGGGCTCGCGCCAGAACCAGGCCACCAGCGCGCGCAGCAGCAGCTGCTGCGCCAGGCTCATGCGCGCATGCGGCGGCATCTCGAAGGCACGCAGCTCGAGCAGGCCCAGCCGGCCGGTCGGCGCTGTCGGGCGAGTACAGCTTGTCGATGCAGAACTCGCTGCGGTGCGTGTTGCCGGTGACGTCGACCAGCAGATTGCGCAGCGTGCGGTCGATCAGCCAAGGCGGCACGGACCCGGGAACCGGGGCCCCCTCCCCGGTTCGGGCGCCGAGGCCGGCCTGGCGCTCGAGTTCCTGCAACGCGATCTCGATCTCGTAGACCTGGTCATTGCGCGCTTCGTCGAAGCGCGGCGCCTGGCTCGTCGGCCCGATGAACAGGCCCGAGAACAGGTAGCTCAGCGACGGATGGTTGTGCCAGTACGTCAGCAGACTGGCCAGCAGGTCGGGCCGACGCAGGAACGGGCTGTCGGCCGGCCTGGCGCCGCCGAGCACGAAGTGGTTGCCGCCGCCGGTGCCGGTGTGGCGGCCGTCGAGCATGAACTTCTCGGTCGACAGCCGCGTGCGGTGTGCCGCGTCGTAGAGGAACTCGGTGTGGTCGACCAGTTCTTCCCAGTCGTGCGCCGGATGGATGTTGACCTCGATGACACCGGGGTCGGGTGTCACCTGCAACAGCTTCAGCCGCGGATCGCGCGGCGGCGGGTAGCCCTCGAGCACCAGCTTGACGCCCTGCGCCACTGCCGTCGCCTCGATCGCCGCCAGCAACTCGAGATAGTCCTCCAGGTGTGACAGCGGCGGCATGAAGACGTACATCACGCCGCTCTGGCCGCCATGCTCGCGCTCGGCCTTCGGGCCGTTGCCGCGCTGCGGGTCGCGCACTTCCACGCACAGTGCGGTGCGCGTCAGGCCGCCGGCCGACTCGAAGCGCTGCGGTCGTGCGTCGGGGTCGCGCGGGGAGGGCGCCACCGGCAAGCGTGGCTCGGCCGAGCCCGCCGCTCCCGCCACGGTACGGCCGGCGGGCTCGTCCCGGCCGGCCTCCGCGCGCCTCGCCGGCCTGCAGCGCGACGCTGCCGCCGGCAGCAAAGCCGCCGCCGACATGGTGCGGGTCGAAGCCGTGCACCTGCGCGCGCACGGCCGCCGCGCTGGGCAGCGGCGCGCGCGGCGCGAACGGGTCCTGGTCGATGACCGCCGGCTGGTCTTCCGGCTTGGCCCACGGCAGCGAATCGAGCGGCAGCCGGTAGCCCATCGGCGAATCGCCGGGCAACAGGTAGACCTTGTCGTCGCGCAGGAACCAGCGGCTGGTGAGCCAGGCCGGCCCCGCCGTTCCCTGCAGCCATTCCTTGCGCAGCGGCAACAGGTAGCCCACCGGGCTGGCCAGGCCCTGCTCGAAGACACGGCGCAGGCGGGCCCGTTCCTGCTCGTCGTCGAGCCGCGCGTCGGACGGATCGACGTTGACCGGCAGCCGGCGCTCGCGCCACAGGTAGTAGAAGCTGTCCTCGTAGCAGGCCTGCACGTACTTGGCGTCCAGGCCGAGCCGCGCGGTCAGGCCGGTGATGAAGCGCTCGGCGTCGTCGCGCGTGGCGCGGTGCAGCTCGCGTTCGTCGGCAAAGATCGACGGATCGTGCCAGCAGGGCTGGCCGTCGGCGCGCCAGCAGATCGACAGCGCCCAACGCGGCAACTGCTCGCCCGGGTACCACTTGCCCTGACCGAAGTGCAGGAAACCGCCCTGCCCGTACTTGGCCAGCAGCCGGTGCACGAGTTCGGTGGCGATGCCGCGCTTGGTCGGGCCGAGCGCGTCGGTGTTCCACTCGGCGCCGTCGCGGTCGTCGACCGAGACGAAGGTCGGCTCGCCGCCCATCGTCAGGCGCACATCCTGCGACTGGAGCTGGCGGTCGACGGCATGGCCGAGGTCGAGGATCGCCTGCCACTGGGCGTCGGTGTAGGGGTAGGTCACGCGCGGCGACTCGTAGATGCGCGTGACCTGCATGTGGTGCGAGAACGCGACCTCGCTCTCGTCGACCGCCCCGCTCACCGGCGCCGCGCTCGACGGCTCGGGCGTGCAGGCCAGCGGGATATGGCCCTCGCCGGCCATCAGGCCCGAGGTCGGGTCCAGGCCGATCCAGCCGGCACCGGGCAGGAACACCTCGCACCATGCGTGCAGATCGGTGAAGTCGACCTCGGTGCCCGACGGGCCGTCGAGCGACTTGACGTCGGGCTTGAGCTGAATCAGGTAGCCGGAGACGAAGCGCGCCGCCAGCCCCATGTGGCGCAACGTCTGCACCAGCAGCCAGCCGGTGTCGCGACACGAACCCGAGCCGTTGCGTCAGCGTGACTTCGGGGGTCTGCACGCCCGGCTCCATGCGGATCAGGTACTTGATGTCGTGCTGCAGGCGCTGGTTCAGCGCGACCAGGAAGTCGATGGTTCGAACCTCGTCGCGCGCGATGCTTTCGACGAAGGCCTTGAAGCGCGGCGTCAGCGCACCCTTGACAAGGTAGGGCGCCAGCTCGTGCGCCGACTCTGCGGAGTAGGCGAACGGAAAGTTCTCGGCCTCGGGCTCGAGAAAGAAGTCGAACGGGTTGTAGACCGCCATCTCCGCGACCAGGTCGACAGTGACCTTGAACTCGGTCGTCTTCTCGGGAAACACCAGCCGCGCGAGGTAGTTCGCAAACGGGTCCTGCTGCCAGTTGATGAAGTGCTCGGCCGGTTCGACACGCAACGAGTAGCTCAGGATCGGCGTGCGGCAATGCGGCGCCGGCCGCAGCCGCACGACCTGCGGCGACAGCCCGACGCGGCGGTCGTAGCGGTAGTGCGTGACGTGGTTCAGCGCGACATGGATGGACAAGGCATGTCTCCAGATGGCAAGGTGATCGCCCGACAGGTCGCAAGTTTCGCGCCGTCGCGGCGGTACCAATGGTGCCATCAACTGCAGCGAGGGTCATTGGCCCTGGCAGTCGCGTCGTCTGAGCACGCCAAACAGCAGTGGCCCCGAAGGGCCGCACTGATCGGTCAGGCGTGGCGATCAGGCGCGCGGTTCACCCTGCTGATTGACCGTCACCGTGGCCCCGGGCGCCGTGGTCATCTGCATCCGATGGTCCTGGCCGCGGAAGTTGTAGGTCACGTCCCAGTAGTCAGGATGCGCCTGATCGGGTGCGCTGGTGCAGCGCTGCACGTTCTGCGTCACGACCTGCTGGCCGCCGCTGTCGCGGTTGATGTTGCCGCCGATCGCAGCACCGCCGACCACGCCGACCGCGGTCGCGACATCCTTGCCGCTGCCGCCGCCGACCTGGTGGCCGAGGATGCCGCCGATCACGGCACCCAGTAGCGCCCCGCCGATGTTCGGGTTGCCGCGGTCCTGCTGCACGACCTGCTCACGCTCGATCCAGCAACGCTGCGCAGGCGTACCGACCACGGCACGCACCGACGTGATGTTTGCCTCGTACAGGCGCTCGTTGTCACGCCGGCCTGTAGTCGTAGACGACGTTCGGCGCCGGCGCGAAGCGGCCATCATCGATGCGGGTACCGCTGCCGACCGTGCGCACTGACGAGACGCGGTCGTTGAGTCCCATCGCGGCGAGCGACGGATACTGGCCGCGGCCGCAGCACGACGCAACGGCCCTTGAAGCGCACGTCTTCGCAGACTTCCCAGCGATCGCTGCGCACGACCACCGATGAGGCGCTGTCATTGAAGCCGGCACTCGCCAGATTGCGGACCCGCCCCTGGGTGGTGAATGAACGGCCCGCGAAACCATCGTGCTCGTAGAAAGTGACCTGCGCAGCAACCTGGGTGACCATCACCAGGCCAGCAACGGCCAGGGCGATTTTCGAGAGTGCTTGCATGGAAGTCTCCGGTGTATGGGGTATGCGGCGACTCTGTCGCGACGCCGCTGCGGCGAACAGCGGACGGCAGCGCCATCGGCAGTAGTCGACGTCCTACGACCGCGGACCGCGCTGTGTAGGAACTGTCCGACACACAACCGCAGCCGCGCCCGACAGCCAGCGAATCAGTCCGGCCTCAGGCTATGGCCACCGCGCGGGCAGCCACCAACCTGCTGCGCGCCGCGCAACCTTGCTGCACATGCTGCCACTCAAGACCTTCATCGTCGAAGACAGCCCGCTGATCCGGGCCAACCTGGTCGCCACCCTCGAAGAACTTGCGACAGTGGCGGTGGTCGGCACGGCGAAAGACGAAGCGACCGCGCTGGAGTGGCTCGGCAATGCCGAGCACGCCGTCGACCTGGCCATCATCGACATCTTCCTCAAGGCCGGTTCGGGGCTGGGTGTGCTGCGGTACGCAAGCGGGTTGCCGCGCAGCGCCAAGCTTGTCGTGCTGACCAACTACGCTACGGTGGACATGCGCAGGCAATGCCTCGCGCTGGGCGCCGACAAGGTGTTCGACAAGTCCACCGAGCTCGAAGCGCTGATCCAGTACTGCTGCCTGCTGGGATCGGGCGAGCCGATCGACTCCAGCTCCGGCGTCCTGATCTGAGTGCGGTCTATTGAATCAGGCCGTTCTTCAGCGCGTAGTAGGTCAGGTCGCTGTTCGAGGCCAGGCGCATCTTCTCCATCACCCGGGTGCGGTAGGTGCTGATCGTCTTGACGCTGAGCGACATGCTCTCGGCCATGTGGCCGACCGTCTCGCCCTTGGCCAGGCGCAAGAAGACCTGCAACTCGCGCTCCGACAGCTCCTCGTGCGGCAGCCGGTCGGCGTCGCCGGTCAGGCCGTCAGCCAGGCGCTCCGCGACGCCGGCGGTGATGTACTTGCGACCGCGGTGCACCGTCCGGATCGCCTTGACGATTTCCTCGGGATCGCAGTCCTTGTTCAGGTAGCCGCTGGCGCCCTGGCGCAGCAAGCGTCGTGGCGTAGTGTTCTTCCGGGTAGCCGCTCAGGATCAGCACCGGAAGGTTCGGCGCGCGCGCCCGGATGGCGGCCAGGGCATCGACACCACTCTGGTCGGGCATCGCGATGTCCATCACGACCACGTCAACTTCGCCCTTGCGCACGATGTCCACGGCCTCGCGCCCGTTGGCGGCTTCGGCCACCACCGTGAAGTCGGGTTGATCGGCAAAGAATTGACGCAGCCCAGCACGCACCATGGCGTGGTCATCGACGATGGCGATCCGGATCATGTGGGCAGGCTCTGCATGGCGCTGCATGATCCCATTATTTGAAGGGCCTGACGATGGACGCACTCAAACTCATCCGCCGCAGCCCCGTCGTCTTCATGCTGGCCGTGCTGGCCGCCGTCGCGATGCTGTTCATCAGCGAAGGCTCCTACTGGCAGTCGGTGAACATGCTGGAACAGCTGGCCGCCGAGCGCGATGCCCGCGCCCAGGTCCTTGACCTGCGCAAGAACATCCTGGACGTCGAGACCGGCCAGCGTGGCTACCTGCTGACCGGCCGCGCGGAGTTCCTCGCACCCTATGACAAGGCACTCAAGCCGATCGGCCACCTGCTTGACGACCTGGATGCGCATTACCGGGGCAACCCCAATGCCATCGCTGTCGTCGAAGAGTTGAACGAGCAGGTCAAGGCTCGACTGGCCTTGATTGCCGAGACGATCCGCCTGAAGCAGGAAGGCAAGTCCGAATTGGCCAACGAGACCTTGCTCACCGCCTTCGGCAAGGAACAGTTCGACGAGATCCATCAGCTCGGCAACCGGCTGCTGGAACTGGGAGCGAGTTCAGTGTCTGCGAGCCGCGAGAGTGTTGACGGCACGCTGCTGCTCGGGCGCATCGGGGTGATCGCGTTGACGGCCATCAGCCTGCTCGCACTGTTCGTCCACCTGCGCCACGCAGCGGCGGCAGAAGCACTGCAGCTCGAGTTCAAGCGCACGATCCAGGCTGAGCGTGACCAGTTGGAGATCGTCGTCGCGCGGCGCACCGAGGTGCTGACCTCACTGGCTCAGCATCTGCAAATCGCGCGCGAAGACGAGCGCCAACGGCTGGCGCGCAACCTGCACGACGAGCTCGGTGCACTGCTCACGTCGGCCAAGCTCGACGCGGCGCGCATCAAGTCGCGGCTCGCGGGCACGATGCCCGAGGCCCTCGAGCGACTGGCGCATCTGGTCGAGACGCTCAACGCCAGCATCGCCCTGGGGCGCAGCATCATCGAAGACCTGCGCCCTTCGACACTGGCCAACCTGGGCCTGGTGTCGGCCATCGAGATCCTGGCGCGCGAGTTCGGCGAGCGCTCGGGCGTGCAGGTGCATCGCGCGCTGGCACCCGTGAAGTTGCGCGCCAGCGCCGAGCTGATGGTCTATCGCCTGGTCCAGGAAGCCATCACCAACATCAGCAAGTACGCCAAGGCTCAACAGGTCTGGGTGGCGATGGCGTCGCGCGACGGCCAAGTGCAGGTCTCCGTGCGCGACGACGGCGTCGGCTTCGACAGCGCATCGCCAGCCAGGATCGGCGTATGGCCTGGTCGGCATGCGCTTTCGAGTCGAGGCCGAGCACGGCAAGCTGGACGTCGTGTCCGCGCCGGGTCGAGGCACTACCGTTCAGGTGCGGCTACCCGAAGCGACGTAGCCGGCGCAAGGGCTCGGCCTGTCGGCCGCGTCCTACCCGCAGGCGCTCGGTCGCCTGACACCAGCGCGCTGGCCCGGCCTATCGCCGAGGTCCGCAGCGGCATCCACACTCGAGCCGTCGTCAACCCAGGAGCCCAACATGCTGCACTACGCCGTCATCTTTTTCGTCATCGCCCTCGTTGCCGCCATATTCGGTTTCGGCGGCATCGCCGCCAGCGCCGTGGGCATCGGCAAGATCTTGTTCATCGTCTTCGCCGTCCTGTCCGTCGCCACGTTCTTGTTCGGTCTGGTCAAGTAGGCGACATGAACGCAATCAAGATGGTGGCAGTGGCGCTGATCGTCGCCGGTGTGCTGGGCTTGCTGTACGGCGGCTTCAGCTACACCAAGGACAGCACGAAGGCCAAGCTCGGCCCGATCGAGTTGACGGTAAAGGAGACGGAGACGGTCAATGTGCCAGTCTGGGCTGGCGTGGCGGCGATCGTGGTCGGTGGCGGGCTGCTGCTGTTCGGCAGCAAGACGGGTTGATGCGGCGCGGCGGTCACTCGCCGAGCAGTTCGCCGATCCCTTTCAAGTCATCGATGCGGTCACACACCGCCTTGATCGCCAACAGGATCGGCACGCCGAGGAACAGGCCCCAGACGCCCCACAGCCAGCCCCAGGCGAGTACGCCGACGAAGACGGCCACCGGATTCATGCGGCTGGCCTTGCCGGTCAGCCAGGGCGTGAGGATGTAGCCCTCGAGGCTGTTGATGAGCAGGGCGGCGCCGCCGATCAGCAGCGCCATCTCGAAGTTGCCGAACTGGACCAGCCCCAGCAGCGCCGACCCGCCGGTGACGACGATGCTGCCGAAGTAGGGGATGAAATTGAGCACGAAGCTCGCCACACCCCACACGGCTGCGTTGTCGACACCGATCCACAGGAACGCCAGCCAGGTGGCGGCGCCGACCAGCGCGCTGGTGAACACCTGCACCAGCAGGTAACGCTGGATCTGCGCGTCGATCTCATCCAGCGCCTGCAGCGTGAGCCGTTTCTGGCCGAAGGTCGGGCCAGCGATCCGCACCATCTTGCGCCGGAAGGTATCGCCCGAGGCGAGCAGGAAGAACGTGACGAAGAGCACCACGGTGGCTTGAGCTGCTCCGGCCGCCAGGCCCATCGCGCCGGGCCACAGGTAGTCCTTGATGTTGAAGCGCGCCTGTTCGATCTGCACCTTGGTCACGCCGCGGGCAGGCGGCGGGCTCGCACTGGCACCGGCTTCGGCCGCGCGTTCGAGTTCTGTCGCGGCCTTCTGCACCGTCTCGATGGTGCCGCCGGGGCCCTGGCTGCGCTGGCCCTCGAGACCACGGCGCAGCTTCTGTGCTGCTGCGGGCAGGGCTTCGATCATGGCCGAAGCTTCGTCGCTGAGCGAGTAGGCGATCGATCCGATGCCGCCGACGATGCCTGCCAGCAGCAGGGCCGCCGCCAGGGTGCGCGGCACGTGCCATCGCACCAGGCGCGTGACCAGCGGCGTCAGCGCGTAGCTGAACATCAGGCCCAGCAACAGCGGCACGAACACCGCGCTGGCCCAGTGCAGGGTGAACAGGACGGCCAGCGCGGCGATCAGCATCAGTGCGACGCTGCGTTCATTGACCGCTGCCTTTGCCGGCGGCGCGGGTTCGGTATCCGGCACTGCGGCGTGGGCGATGGTCTTCACGGGGTCTGTCGTCGCGTGGTTCATGTTGCGATGGTGCGGCCGCAGCGCCAGCAAGGCAATCGGCCCGCGCCGATCGCACTTGTCGGTCCGGTCCTACAGCCGATGCGGCGCTGGTCCGATAGTGCGACCCGCACCCCGCGACCACCATCACGCCAGGCGCCCACCACCGGCGGGCCGCAATGAAAGACGGGCCATGCATACCCCTCTGCTCAGTTGGCAGCTTGTCGCGACCGGCGCACCACGCGAGTTGCAGCACCAGCGCTTGCCGCGGTGGCGCCGGGTGTTGATCACGCTCCACCCACCGTCCTGGCCCACAGCCGTTGCAGCGTCGATGGTGCTCGGCTTGTTGCTGGCCTTTCAACAGGTCGTGGCCCATGGGGTCGAGCAGGCAGAGCGACGGCACAAGGTCACGGCCGCGCAGGTCGAACGCACGTGGCGCTGCAAGCTCTTGGGCGGCCCCGCAAATCGCGACCATTGCCTGGCACAGATCGGCACTGAAGTCGCCGCCATATCCCCGACGCCCAGCAGCCGCCTCGCGGCCCTCACCTTGCCCGCGCTCGCACAACCCCTGGAGAAATGAATGAACGCCATTCGACGCCAGCTCATCCGCCCGTCCTGGGCTCTGCTCGCTGCTGGCCGCGTCGGCTCCTCGGCCGCGCTGGCCGCGAGCAAGGACGTCACGCTCGACCCGCACGCGCGCTACCAGCGTGAAGCCGGCGTCTGCTACGCCTTACGGTCCTTCGATTCGCGTGCCGAGTGCCTGAGCGAAGCCGGCCTTCGCCTCGCGATCGCACTGCCCACGCCGGTCAACGAATACCCTGACGCTCTCGCGCGCAATGCCCTCAAGCGCTGCGAGCCATTGTCCGAGCCGGACCGCACGGACTGCGTGGCCCGCATGCAGGGCCAGGGGACCACCAGCGGCAGCGTGGCCAGTGGCGGCATCTACCGCGAACTGGTGACGCGCTCGGTGGGCGTCGTGCCAGGTGCCGTGCCGGCAACGTCGCCGGCCAAGGCTCCGTAGAAGCGCACCAGTCGCCCGCCTTGAACGGGGGCTTGGCGGACTCCTCCAATCGGCAGCGTGAGGTATCCGCCGAAGCGGGAGCAACTTCAATCGCCCTTCTTGCCCTGACCTTTGCCCTTGCCGCGGCCGTTGTTGTCCTTGTACTCCTTGTGACCGTTGCGGTTGTCGTGTTCGCGGCGGTACTCGTCGTGCACCCAGCGCTCCTGCACGAAGTACACCGGCTGGCCGCAGGCGCTGTAGCGACCGCAGTAGCGACCCCAGCTGGTCTGGTGCTCGTGCGGCACATACAGGTAGATCGGGCGCTGATAGACAGCCACCGGTGATGGTGCGTAGATCAGGGGTTGCTGATTGATCAGCACGGGTTGCGGATAGTTGTTGATGTCGATGCGGCCATATTGGCCAGGGGCATTGATGCCGATCGAGATGCCGACATTGGTGGCGGCATGGACCGGCAGCACGGCCGCAGCGGCAAGGGTCAGGAAAGCCAGTGTCTTCATCGTTATCTCCACTCGAGGGGCAATTGGAGCATGCCGTACGACGGTGCCGCACGGGCTGCTCCTGCCGTGGACTGTGGCTGCCGGTGCCGGCACGCGCCATCGGCGACAGTCACGAGCCCTGGTAGGACGACGCGCCGTCAGCGCACTCACGGGCCACGTCGGCATCGACGCGCAGCAATGAGCGCGTGCCGTCCTACAACGGCAAGCGTTGCGCGCCTATGGATGCGGCGGCCCGCCGTTCCTACAGTTCGGCTGTCACCCACCAGAACCGGAAAACCACCATGAACGCTCGCCTCATCACCACCGTCGCCATGGCCGCCCTGGCGTTGTCCCTCGCCGCCTGCAGCGGCATGTCCACGCGAGACAAGAACACCGCGGCAGGCGCAGCGATCGGCGGCGTCGCCGGCGCCGTGCTGACCGGCGGCAGCACGGTCGGGACTGTCGGGGGCGCAGCGTCGGCGGCGTGATCGGCAACAAGATCGACCCCAACAAGAAGTGAGCCGAGCCCGGCGCAATTGCGCGCCACAGGCTCGCCAACGCAGACCCAGCGATTTCTTTGCCCATGGATGGTGGGGCTCATCACCACCCGTCGAGACGGCCCGCTGCATCCAGGCGACGGTCTCAAATCACAGGAGATTCACCATGTTCATCCGCACGACTCTCGCCGCCACTGTGGCCGCTGTCACCATGCTCGCCGCCGGCGGCTGCGCCGTGACGCGCAACCAGGAGACCGTCGGCGCCTACGTCGACGACACCGCCATCACCACGGCGGTGAAGGCGCGCTTCGTCGAAAACAAGCGAAGTCGACGGAACGAGCATCAGCGTCGAGACCCTCAACGGCACCGTGATGCTGTCGGGCTTTGCCAAGAACACGATCGAAAAGAACACCGCCGAAGTCCATCGCGATGAACATCAAGGGCGTGAAGATGGTCAAGAACGAGATCGCGGTCCGCCCGTGATCGCACTGGTCCGGGCGACGTTGAAACCGCCGGCCCGGCGCGGCTCATTCAGGTATCGGTCGATGGTGCCAGTATCGGGCCGATGTCGCTGCGCGTCGCAGTGGCGGCACGTCGGCATCGTCGAGCGGACGGCCAGCGCCAGGCGCCGCAGCGGTCGCTCTGCAGCAGCGCGATGCCGCGCTCGGCGTAGCGCGCCGACCACGCCTGGCGCCGGATGCCCGAAGCGGTTGCGGTAGCCGGCCTGCAGCACCGCCACCGACGGCGCAGTGGCGTCGAGGAACTCGGCGCTCGAAGAGGTCTTGCTGCCGTGGTGCGGCACGACGAGCACGCTGCTGCGCAGCGCTGTCGGATCGCTGCGCACCATCCGCTGTTCCTGCTCGGCCTCGATGTCGCCGGTCAGCAGCACGCGATGGCCGCCGGCATCGGTGACCTGCAGCACGCAACTCAGCGCGTTGGGCTTCAGGCTCGGACGCTCATAGTCGGCAGCCAATGGGTGCAACACCGCGAAGTCCACGCCGTCCCATGACCAGCGCTGGCCGGCCTCGCAGCGGCTGTGCGGCACCGAGCCGGCACGCAGGGCATGCGAAGCTTCGAGCGAAGACGACAACGCGGCGACCGGCAATGCCGCCAGCAACGCGCCCGCACCACCGACGTGATCGGCATCGCGGTGGCTGAGCATCAACAGGTCGATGCGGCGCGTCGCCTCGGCGCGCAGCAAGGGCAACAGCACGCGCGTGCCGGCCTCGCTGTCGCGCGAGTACGCCGGCCCGGCGTCGTGCACCAGCAGGTGCTCGCGCGTGCGCACCAGCACCGCACTGCCCTGTCCGACGTCGACCACGGTGACCTGCATCGATCCGTCGGGCGGCCGTGGCGGCGCGGGCACCAGCAGCGGCAGCATCAGCGGCACGGCCAGCGCGCGCAGGCGCCACGGCAGCGGGGCCACCAGCAGCAGCGCACCCAGCAGCCCGGCCAGTTGAGCCCACTGGCGGTGCGACGCCGGCGGTCCAGACCGCCCACGGCCACGCCGCCAGCAGACCCAGCCCTTGCGCCATCGCCTGCACCAGCCACGCGCCGGCCTGCCACAGCGGCGGCACCAGCACACCGAGCAACGCCAGCGGCGTGATCAGCAGCGTGACCAGCGGAATCGCCACCAGGTTGGCGACGAAGCCGACCACCGAGACTTGCTGGAAGAACACCAGCGACAGCGGCGCCAGGCCCAGCGTGGCCACGAGCTGGGTGTGCAGGCCGTGGCGCAGCGCCTGCGCAACCGCCGGGCGCCGCCCGCTCGGCGCCGCATCGGCGTGCTGTGCCGGCGTCGAAGCCAGCAGCAGGCCGACGGCGACGAACGACAACCAGAAGCCCGGCTGAAGCAGCGCCCACGGGTCGATCACGGTCACCACCAGCGCAGCGGCCAGCAGGACCAGCGGCCACGGCCAGCGCACGCCGACCGAGGCCAGCAGCGCGGCGCAGGCCAGCATCCACACCGTGCGCTGCGCCGGCACGCCCCAGCCGGCAAGCAGCGCATACAGCGCGGCACACCCGACGCCACCCCAGCGCGCGGCCACAGTGGCTGGCACGAGCAGCATCGCGCGCTCGCTGCGCCGCCACAGCGCACCGACCAGCGCGCCTGCCAGCCACGCGAACATCGTGACGTGCAGACCGCTGATGCTGACCAGATGCGCGATGCCGGTGGCGCGAAACAGCTCCCAGTCGCTGCGCTCGATCGCGGCCTGGTCACCGACTGCCAGCGCCGCCAGCACGCCGGCGGCGCGCGGGTCGGCCACGCGCGACGCAATGGCGTCGCGCACTTGCTGGCGCCAGCGCTCGATGGCGTGGCCGGCGTTGTCGTGCACACGCGTGGCCGGCGTGCGCTCGGTGGCCCGCACATAGCCGGTGGCGCGGATGTCCTGCTCGAACAGCCACAGCTCGAAGTCGAAACCGTGGGGGTTCAGCGTGCCATGCGGCTGCTTCAGGCGCACCGTGAAACGCCAGCGCTGCCCCGCGCGCAGCGCCTCGAACGGTGCGGCGATCAGGCTGTCCTCGTGCCAGCCGCGGTACCAGCCGAGCGAAATGCGACCGGGCACCGCCGCACGGCTGCCGTCGTGCAGCGGCCTCTTCGACCTCGAACGTGAAGCGCACGCCGTCCGTCAGCTGCCGCGGCAACTCAGCGACGACGCCGGTGACGACGATGTCCTGGCCCTCGAGCGCGGCGGGCAAGGCATCGGCCAGCCGCAAGCCGGCGCGCAAGCCGGTGACGGCGAACAGCGCGCACGCCAAGGCGAGCAGCAACGCCGGCGCACGTGCGCGCGAACCCAACCTCGCCAGCACCAACAGGCAGGTGGCCAGTGCCAGCAACGCCGCGTACGCGCCAGGTGACCACAGCGCCGCCTGCTGCATCTGCAGCGCGGCCCCGGCGATGCCGGCCAGCGCGAACGCAGCCGCGCGCAGCCCCCACGCTTCTTGGCCTCCCATGGTGCAGTGTAGGATCGCCGCGCTCGATCAACAGCCGCACCGCCACACCATGACCACCGTCGCCGAACGCCTGCAGTCCATGGGCATCAAGCTGCCGCCACTGGCGGTCCCGGCTGCCGCCTACGTGCCCTTCGTGCGCAGCGGCAACCTGGTCTTCATCTCGGGCCACATCGCGAAGCAGGATGGCAAGCCCTGGGTCGGTCAACTCGGCCTGACGATGGCCACTGCGGAAGGCCAGGCCGCGGCCCGCGCGATCGCGATCGATCTGCTCGGCACGCTGTCCGCCGCGTGCGGCGGCGACCTCGGCCGCGTCCGGCGCATCGTCAAGGTCATGAGCCTGGTCAACAGCACGCCGACGTTCACCGAGCAGCACCTGGTGACCAACGGCTGTTCGCAACTGCTCGGCGAGGTCTTCGGGCCCGACATCGGCGCCCACGCCCGCAGTGCCTTCGGCGTGGCCCAGCTTCCGTTCGGTGCCTGCGTCGAGATCGAACTGATCGCGGAAATCGCATGAGCCAGGCGGACCGCATTCCGACCAGCGCGGTGCTGCTGGCGATCGCCACCGTGTCGCTCGGCGCCGTCGTCCTGGCGTTGGTGACGCAGCACGTGTTCGACATGCAGCCCTGCCCATGGTGCGTGCTGCAGCGGCTGGAGTTCGTCGTGATCGGCGCGGTCGCGCTGCTCGCGGTGGCGTCGCGGTCCGCGCGCGGCCTGCACGGCGCGGCCGTCGGCATCGTCGCGCTCGTCGGGTCGTCGGCATCGCCACGGCGCTGTGGCACTACTTCGTGGCCGCGGTGAGCACCTCGTGCGACCGCACGCTGGCCGACCAGATCATGGCCGCCACCGGCCTCGACGGGCTGCTGCCCGAGGTGTTCGAGGCCCGCGTGTCGTGCGCCGAGGCGTCGGTGACCCTGCTCGGCCTGCCCTATGTGTTCTGGAGCTTTGCGGTGTTCGTCGCGATCGAGGCGGTGGCGCTGTGGCTGCTGCTGCGAAAACCCGCTAGCGCAGGCTGGCGTTGATCTTTTCCAGCGCTTGCGCGCCGGGGCACAGTTCGGCTTCGGCGAGGCGATTCAATGGCGTGCTCGGGGTCTTGAGCGCGGCGTGAAGATCGGTGGCGCCCGGCTCGATGTACAGCAGCCCGGTCGCCACTTCGCCCCGCGCCCCCAGGCCTTGCACCAGGCCGAGTGCCGCAAGGCGGTCGGTGGGGTCGAAGTCGGCACGCAGCTTGCGCAGCCGCAGCACGGTGCCGTCGGCCTGCGGCAGATCGATGGCGTCTCCGGGTGCGGGCGAGGCATTCACTTCCTTGGCCAGGTCGATGAAGTCGATGCGGGCCACGGCTTCGTTGTGTGCCCGCACGTGGTCGTAGCTGCGCGTGCTGCCGGCGTGGTTGTTGAACGCCACGCAGGGGCTGACGACGTCGATGAACGCCGCGCCATGGTGCCGGATGGCGCCCTCGATCAGCGGCACCAGCTGTGCCTTGTCGCCGGAAAAACCGCGCGCGACATAGGTCGCCCCGAGCTGCAGCGCCAGGGCCGCCAGATCGATCGGGTTGTCGGCGTTGCTGACCCCCTTCTTGCTCTTGCTGCCGCGGTCGGCCGTGGCCGAGAACTGACCCTTCGTCAGGCCATAGACACCGTTGTTCTCGACGATGTAGACCATGTTCACGCCGCGCCGCATCGCATGGGCGAACTGGCCGAGGCCGATCGACGCCGAGTCGCCGTCGCCCGAAACCCCCAGGTAGAGCAGTTCGCGGTTGGCCAGGTTGGCGCCGGTCAGCACGCTGGGCATGCGGCCGTGCACGGTGTTGAAGCCGTGGCTGGCGCCGAGGAAGTAGTCCGGCGTCTTCGAGCTGCAGCCGATGCCCGACAGCTTGGCGACCCGGTGCGGCTCGATGTCGAGCTGCCAGCAGGCCTGCACGATCGCCGCCGAGATCGAGTCGTGGCCGCAGCCGGCGCACAGCGTGCTGATCTTGCCCTCGTAGTCGCGCCGCGTGTAGCCGACCCGGTTGGTCTCGAGGGTCGGGTGGTGCAGGCGCGGTTTGGCCAGAAAGGTCATTTGACTCTTTCCTTCGGCGCGGTGACTTCACGGTGCACATGCGCCGTGATCGACTGCGCGATGAAGCGTGCGGTGATCGGCGTGCCGTCGAAGTGCAGCGTGGCAACCAGCCGCTTCGGCGCCACACCCAGTTCGTTGACGAGCAGCGTGCGCATCTGCGCATCACGGTTCTGCTCGACGACGAACACCTCCGTCGTGTGCGGCGATGAATTCCCGCACGCTGTCGGCGAACGGGAATGCGCGCAGCCGCATCGCGTCGAGATGGATGCCGGCCTCGGCCAGTGTGTCGAGCGCCTCGTGCATCGCCGGGCTGGTGGAGCCGAAATACAGCACGCCCAGGCGCGTGCGGCGCGCCGCCGGGCGCACCTCGGGCGGCGGCACCAGCGTGGCCGCGGTCGCGAACTTCTTCAGCAGCCGCTCGACGTTGTAGAGGTAGTCGGGGCCGGCCTCCGAGTAGCGCGCATAGGGGTCGCGCGTCGTGCCGCGCGTGAAGTAGGCGCCCTTGGTCGGGTGGGTTGCCGGCAGCGTGCGCCACGGGATGCCGTCGCCATCGACGTCCTTGTAGCGGCCGAAGTCCCTGCCGGCCTCGAGTTCAGCGGCGCTCATCACCTTGCCGCGGTCATAGGCACGGCTGTCGTCCCACTCGAACGGCTCGCACAGGCGCTGGTTCATGCCGATGTCCAGGTCGGTCATCACGAACACCGGCGTCTGCAGTCGGTCGGCGAGGTCGAGCGCCGCCGCGGCATGGTCGAAGCACTCGCGCGGATCCTGCGGGAACAACAGCACGTGCTTGGTGTCGCCGTGCGAGGCGTATGCGCAAGCCAGGATGTCGGCCTGCTGGGTGCGCGTGGGCATGCCGGTCGAGGGGCCACCGCGCTGCACGTTGATGATCGTCACCGGGATCTCGGCAAAGTAGGCCAGGCCGATGAACTCGGCCATCAGCGACACGCCGGGGCCCGAGGTCGCGGTGAAGGCGCGCGCGCCGTTCCAGCCCGCGCCGGTGACCATGCCGATCGAGGCGATCTCGTCCTCGGCCTGGACGACGGCATAGCGGCGCTCGCCGCTGGCCGGGTCGACCCGCAGCTTCGCGCAGTACGACTGGAAGGCCTCGGCCAGCGACGAGCTCGGCGTGATCGGGTACCACGCGCAGACCGTGGCGCCGCCGTAGACGCAACCCAGCGCCGCGGCCGCGTTGCCGTCGATGAAGATGCGCTTGCCGACGCTGTCGCGGCGCTGGATCTGCAGCCCCACGGCGCAATGGGCGAGGTGCTCGCGGGCGAAGTCCAGCCCCAGGTGCAGCGCCTGGATGTTCGAGGCGAGCAGCTTCTCCTTGCCCTTGTACTGCTCCGAGAACAGCGCCTCGATCACCGCCGGCTCGATGCCCAGCAATTGCGCCAGCGCGCCGACGTAGAGGATGTTCTTGAACAGCTGGCGCTGGCGCGGATCGTCGTAGGTCGCGCTGCAGATCGCCGTCATCGGCATGCCGAGCGCGTGCACGTCAGCGCGCAATGCCGATGGCGGCAACGGCTTGGTGCTGTCGTAGAACAGGTAGCCGCCGGGTTCGAGTTCGCGCAGGTCCTGGTCCCAGGTCTGCGGATTCATCGCCACCATCATGTCGATCCCGCCGCGGCGGCCGAGATGGCCCCGCTCGCTGACGCGCACCTCGTACCAGGTCGGCAGGCCCTGGATGTTGCTCGGGAAGATGTTGCGCGGGCTGACCGGCACGCCCATGCGCAGGATGGCTTTCGCGAACAGTTCGTTGGCCGAGGCCGAGCCCGAGCCGTTGACGTTGGCGAACTTGACGACGAAATCGTTGACGGCTTCGAGGCGTTTCACTTCAGGGCCTCCATCATCCGGGGCGCGGTGACCTTGTCGCGACTCGCCGGGCCGGCGTGGGCCATCTGCAGCAGGAACTTCTGCATGTCCCAGGCTCCGGTCGGGCAACGCTCGGCGCACAGGCCGCAGTGCAGGCACACGTCCTCGTCCTTGACCATCACGCGGCTGGTCTTGAGCGGATGGCTGACGTACAAGTCCTGCGCCAGGTGCTTCGCGGGGGCGCTCAGGCGCGTGCGCAGATCGTCCTCGTCGCCATTGGCGGTGAAGCTGATGCAGTCCATCGGGCAGATGTCGACGCAGGCGTCGCACTCGATGCACAGCTTGTCAGCGAACACCGTCTGCACATCGCAGTTCAGGCAGCGCTGCGTCTCCTTGAACGCGGTGGCGGCGTCGAAGCCGAGTTCGACCTCGACCTTGATGCTGGCCAGCGCGATCTCGGCCTTGGTCCAGGGCACCTTGAAGCGCAGGTCGTCGCTGACCGCGTTGTCGTAGATCCACTCGTGGATGCCCATCTTCTGCGAGATCAGGTTGACGTGCGGCTGCGGCCGATCGGTGATGTCCTCGCCGCTGAGCAGGCGGTCGATCGACACCGCCGCCTCGTGGCCGTGGGCCACCGCCCAGATGATGTTCTTCGGGCCGAACGCGGCATCGCCGCCGAAGAACACGCGCGGATGTGTCGATTGCATCGTCTCCGCCTCGAGCACCGGCAGGCCCCACTTGTCGAAGGCGATACCGCTGCTGCGCTCGATCCACGGAAAGGCGTTCTCCTGGCCGACCGCGATCAGCACCTCGTCGCACTCGAAGAACACCTCGGGCGCGCCGGTGGGCATGAGCTTGCGCCGGCCCTTCTTGTCGTAGACCGCCTCGACGATCTCGAAGGTCATGCCCTTGAGCAGCCCGTGCTCGTGCACGAAGGCCTTGGGCACGTGGCAGTTGACGATCGGGATGCCCTCGTGCATCGCGTCTTCCTTCTCCCACGGCGAGGCCTTCATCTCGTCGAAGCCCGAGCGCACGACGACCTTGACGTCGCTGGCGCCCAGTCGCCGTGCCGAGCGGCAGCAGTCCATCGCGGTGTTGCCGCCGCCGAGGACGATCACGCGCGGCTTGACGCTGGCGACGTGGCCGAAACTGACCGAGGCCAGCCAGTCGATGCCGAGCTTGATGTGCTCGGCCGCCTCGTGCCGGCCCGGCAACTCGAGGTCGCGCCCGCGCGGCGCGCCGCAACCGACGAACACCGCGTCCCAGCCTTCGGCGAGCAGTTCGATCATCGAGGCAACTCGCTCGCCGCCGCGGAACGTGACGTTGTCGCGCAGGATGTAGCCGCACTCCTCGTCGATCACGCTCTCGGGCAGCCTGAAACGCGGCACCTGCGTGCGCATGAAGCCGCCGGGCTTGGCTTCGGCGTCGAACACCGTCACGTCGTAGCCGAGTGGCGCCAGGTCGCGCGCCACGGTCAACGAGGCCGGCCCGGCGCCGACGCAGGCGACGCGTTTGCCGTTCTTCGGCCGCGCCTTCGGCAACCGTGCGGTGATGTCGTCCTTGTGGTCGGCGGCCACGCGCTTCAGGCGGCAGATGGCCACCGGCTCCGGCTTCGCGACGTTTTCCTCCTCGACACGGCCGCGCCGGCAGGCCGGCTCGCAGGGGCGGTCACAGGTCCGGCCGAGGATGCCCGGGAAGACGTTGGACACCCAGTTGACCATGTAGGCATCGGAGTAGCGGCCCTGCCCGATCAGGCGGATGTACTCCGGCACGGGGGTGTGGGCCGGGCATGCCCACTGGCAATCCACGACCTTGTGGAAGTAGGCCGGATCGGCCACGTTGGTGGGGTGCACGACTGCTGTCTCCTGCCGCGGTCAGGGGAACCGACCGCTGTGTCGCAGGCAGTCTAGGTCCGGCACGGCGCGGCGCGTACCGGGGCTTGCCAGTATGTTGCGGCGGCCCCTAATGCGGCCGTGACAAACTCAGCCGAAGCTCAGCTTTTGCGCGATCACCAGTTCGTTCCAGCGCCGTCCTTCGGCGGCCATGAAGGCCTCGAACTCGGCCGGCGTGCTGCCCACCCACTCCAGCCCCTGCTGGGCCAGCGTCTGGCGCACCGCGGGCGGCGCCATCGCCTGCATCAGCGCGCCGTGCAACGCCTGCTGGCGCTCGGCCCCGATGCGCGCCGGCGCCAGGGCGCCGATCCAGGTCGACACGTCGAAATCCGGCACGCCGGCCTCGACCAGCGTCGGAATGTCGGGCGCGACCGAATAGCGGCGGGCGGAGGTCACGGCCAGCGCCTTGACGCGACCGCTCTTGACATGCGGGCCGATGGCCACCCAGCTGCCCATGAACAGCTGCACCTCGCCGTTCATCACCGCCTGCAGCGCCGGCACGCCGCCGCGGTACGGGATGTGCACGATGTGCGTGTGCGTCTTCATCTTGAACAGTTCGGCCGCCAGGTGGTTCAGCGTGCCCAGGCCGGCCGACGACACGTTCAGCGCGCCCGGCTTGCTCTTGGCCAGCGCGACGAATTCCTTGATGTTGCTGACCGGCAGGTCGGCCGGCACCGCGCACACCAGCGGAAAGCTGAGCAGGCGCGAGATCGGCGTGAAGTCGCGCAGCGTGTACGGCAGCTGCGGGTAGACCAGCGGATTGGTGACGTGCGAATCGAACACCAGCATCAGCATGTTCGGGTCGCCCGCCGCGCGGGCCACGCCGGCGGCCGCGATCGAGCCCGATGCGCCTGGGCGGTTCTCGACCACCACGGCCTGCTTCAACGTGCGCGGCAGGTGCTCGGCGAGCAACCGACCGGTGAGGTCGACCGAGCCGCCTGGCGGCACCGGCACGATCAATTGCAGCGGGCTGCCGCCGGATTGCGCCCGTGCGAGTGCGGGCACGCTCGATGCCAGGCCCAGGGCCAGCCACTGTCTGCGATCCATCGATTTCCCCTCCAGATGCGTCGCCGAGTGTGCCTCAGGCGGGTGACACCCCGATGAATGTCATCAAGCCACGACGCGCAGCGCCTTGACCAGACCCGCGACCTTGTGCCCCTTGCGGGCCCGCCTGCCCTCGTGGGCGACCAGCGCCACGCCCTTGAGCACTTCCTCCTTGGGCTTGCCGCCACGGCCGCTGCCCTGCACCGTCAGCGTATCGCCGCAGGCGGCCACGGACAGCAGCGGATCCTTGGCGTCGACATCCATCAGCGTCAGGCCGCGGCCGCCGTTGGCCTGACGCTTCAGGTCGGCCAGCGGAAACACCAGCAGCCGGCCGCTGAGCGACAGGCAGGCCACGCGCGTGTGCCGCGGCGAGACCATTGCCGGCGGCAACAGGTGCTCGCCGGCCTCGAGCGCCAGGAAGGTCTTGCCGCCGCGCTGGCGGCTCTGCATGTCGCCGACCTGGGCCAGCAGGCCGAAGCCGCCGGTGTGCGCCAGCAACAACAGCGTGTCGGCCGCGCCGGCCACGTAATGGGCAGGCTGCGTGCCGACCTCGATGTCGATCAGCGACGTGACCGGCGCGCCGTCGCCGCGCCCGCCGGGCAAGCCGGCCACCGCGATGCTGTAGACCCGCCCGTTGCCGCCGATGACCACCAGCGTGTCGACGCTGCGGCAGGGGAATGCGCCGTACAGGCCGTCGCCGGCCTTGAATGCCAGCGTCCCCACATCGACCTCGTGGCCCTTCAGCGCCCGCACCCAGCCCTTCAGGCTGACCACCACCGTCACCGGTTCGTCGACGACCTTGACTTCGGCCACCGCACGCTTGTCGGCCTGCAGCACCGTGCGCCGCGCGTCGCCGAACTGCTTCGCATCGGCCTCGATCTCCCTGATCACCGTGCGCTTCAGCGCCGCGGCGCTGCCGAGGATGTCTTCGAGCTTGGCCTGCTCCTCGCGCAAGGTCTTCAGTTCCTGTTCGATCCTGATCGCTTCGAGCCGCGCCAGTTGGCGCAGGCGGATCTCGAGAATGTCCTCGGCCTGGCGGTCGCTGAGGCCGAAGCGGTCGATCAGCGCCGGCTTCGGCTCGTCGGCATTGCGGATGATCCGGATCACCTCGTCGATATTGAGCAGCACCAGCTGCCGCCCTTCGAGCACGTGAATGCGCTCGAGCACCTTGCGCAGGCGGTGTTGGGTGCGGCGCTGCACCGTCGCTTGGCGGAAGTCGATCCATTCCGCGAGCATCTGGCGCAGGCTCTTCTGCGTCGGGCGGCCGTCGATGCCGACCATCGTCAGATTGATCGGTGAATTCGATTCGAGGCTGGTGTGCGCCAGCAGCGTGTTGATCAACTCGTGTTGCTCGACGGTGCGCGTCTTCGGCTCGAACACCAGCCGCACCGCCGCATCCTTGCTCGACTCGTCGCGCACGGTGTCCAGCACCGCCAGCATCGTCGCCTTCAATTGCGTCTGATCGGACGTCAGCGCCTTCTTGCCGGCCTTGACCTTGGGATTGGTGAGTTCCTCGATCTCTTCGAGCACCTTCTGCGTGCTGGTGCCCGGCGGCAACTCGTGCACCACCAGTTGCCACTGGCCGCGCGCCAGGTCTTCGATGCTCCAGCGGGCGCGCACCTTCAGGCTGCCGCGGCCCGTGCGGTAGGCCTCGCGGATGTCGGCCTCGGCGCTGATGATCTGGCCGCCCCCCGGGTAGTCGGGGCCGGGCAGCAGCGCGAACAGATCGTCGTCGGCCAGCTTGTCGTTCTTCAGCAGCGCGACGGCGGCCGCGGCCACCTCGCGCAGGTTGTGGCTCGGCACCTCGGTGGCCAGACCCACTGCGATGCCCGATGCACCGTTGAGCAGCACGAACGGCAGCCGCGCCGGCAACTGCTTCGGCTCTTCGGTCGAACCGTCGTAGTTCGGGATGAAGTCGACCGTGCCCTCGTCGATCTCGTCGAGCAGCAGCCGCGCGATCGGCGCCAGCCGCGCCTCGGTATAGCGCATCGCCGCCGCGCCGTCGCCGTCACGCGAGCCGAAATTGCCCTGGCCGTCGATCAGCGGGTAGCGCAGCGCGAAGTCCTGCGCCATGCGCACCATCGCGTCGTAGGCCGCGGTGTCGCCATGCGGGTGGTAGCGGCCGAGCACGTCGCCGACCACCCGCGCGCTCTTGACCGCCTTGGGCCCGCCCGGCGAGGCACCGAAGGCCAGTCCCATGCGCTGCATCGCATAGAGGATGCGGCGCTGCACCGGCTTCTGGCCGTCGCAGACATCGGGCAGCGCGCGGCCCTTGACGACCGACAGCGCGTATTCGAGATAGGCCCGCTCGGCGTAGTGCGCGAGGGTGATCGCGTCGTCGTTGGCGGGTGCAGCGGATTCCGGGGCGAAGAGATCGAGAGTCATGTCGGCATGAGCGGCCCGGGATGCGGGCGCGAAGGCGCGCAGTTTAGCGAGCGGCGCGCGCCAGCAGCAGCGGCATCAATGACTTCTCGACAAAGGCGGTCAGCCCGGCGCGGTTGAGGTGGTCGGTATCGAAGTACAGGCGCGGGTCGTCGATCGTGGCGGAGAAGTCGGCGTAGCGCGCGCCGTGGGTCGCCACCACGCGCGCCAGGGCCTCGTCGAAAGCCGCTTCGTCGGGCAACTGGCGCCGAAAGGCCGCCGGCAGCGGCATCTTGACGATCGACACCTGCACACCGTGCTCGCGGGCCAGCGCCAGCAGCGCTGCGAATTCGTCGAGGTATTTGGCCAGCGTGCCGGGGGACGTGCCGTGCGGGTAGAGGTAGGCGATGCGCTTGGACGTGGCGCTGCTCGACGCCCGCCCGCTGCGCTCGAACTGCGCCTCGCCTTCCCAGACGTCGCGCTGGCAGCGCTCGCGGTTGTTGATCTTCGAGAAGCCGCTGGCGTAATCGAGCAGCGCCTGCGGCTCGATGCCCTCGTCGCGCACGTAGCGCGCGAGCTGCGCCGCGATGGCCGGATCCCAGGGCGTGCGCCGCAGCAGCTTGGCGTCGGCGAAACGCTCTTCGTTCCAGGTGCGCGAGTAGAACGCGAACGCGTCGACGACGTAGAGCAGCTCGCGCGTGCGGTGGCGCTGCAGGAAGTGCTCGAGCACGAAGCGGTTGTAGAGCGGCCCGGTGCCCGGTCCCGCGAGCTGCACGATGCGCTGCCCGCTGGCGCGCTCGAGGCCGGCGTTGAAGTCGTCGAAGTCCAGCGGCATCGCGTGCGATGCGCCGAGCACGACCCAGTCGACCGCCGGCTCGCGCAGTTGCGCGACCTTGAAGAGGGGATGGCTGCGGCCGTGCTGCACCAGCAACACCTCCGACGCGGTGTACAGCGCCGCGTAAAGGGCCAGGCCGATCGCGATGAACAGCAAGGCCGGTCGCAGCAGCGTCTTCATCAGAAGCTCATGTAGATGAACTCGCGCGCCTGCCAGCGGCCAACCAGCAACAGCAGCGCGAGCGCGAGGTACCAGACGATCCAGCGCAGCCAGCGCGGCGCCGCGGCCAGGCGCTCGAAGATCGAACGGCGCTCGTCGAACACCTCGACCACCAGCAGCAGCGCGATCAAGGCCGCGCCGGCGGCGTGCTCGGCCGTGAACGGATAGCGCGTGAGCAGCGCGGGCATCTCGGCGAGCTGGCCGCCGATGCGCCTGAGGATCGTCCACGCGTCGCCGAGCGTCTTGGCGCGGAAGAAGACCCAGGTCAGCGCGATCAGGTGAAAGGTGAGCAGCACGCGCAGCACGGTCCAGCCCGTGTTCGCGGCCGCGCGCGGCAGCCGCTCGGCCAGGCGCTGCCACACAGGCCGCGTGGCGATGCCCGCCCACAGGTACGCGCCGTTGAGCGCGCCCCAGACCAGGAAGGTCCAGCCGACGCCGTAGCCCAGCCCGGCGTGCCACAGCCCGCTGGCGATGAAGACCAGCATCACGTTGACGTAGTGCCGCCAGGCGCCGGCGCGGCTGCCGCCGAGCGGGATGTACAGGTAGTCGCGGAACCAGCGCGCGAGCGAGACGTGCCAGCGCTCGCTCCAGAACTCGGCCGGACTGCGCGCCAGGTACGGGCGGCGGAAGTTCTCGATCAGCGGGATGCCGAACAGCATCGACGCGCCGATCGCGATGTCGGTGTAGCCCGAGAAGTCGCAGTAGATCTGGAACGCGAAGAAGTAGACGCTGATCAGCAGCTCGATCGGCGACGCGTAGGCGGCGATGCCGAAGGCCTTGTCGACCACCGGCGCCAGGTTGTCGGCGATGACGACCTTCTTGACCAGGCCCCAGAGCATCAGCTGCAGCCCGAGCACGAACAGCACGGGCTCGGGCTTCAGGCCGGGGACGACGCGCGGCACGAAGTCCGTGGCGCGCTCGATCGGGCCGGCCAGGATCTTCGGGAAGTGCGCGAGGTACAGCGCCGTCGTGGCGGTGCCTGCTGAAATGCGCCGTGCATAGGTGTCGATCAGCAGGCTGGCTGCCGAAAACGCATAGAAGGAATAGCCGGCGGGTGCGGCCAGGCCCAGGCGCGGCAGGGTGACGCCGCCGGCCGCACGCTCGATCTCTCCAGCCAGGAAGTCGTAGAACTTGAAGGCGAACAGCGAGCCGATCACGACGGCGAGGCCCGCGGCCAGCCACGCGCGCCGCGGGCCGATGCGATCGTTGCCATCGATCAGCCTGGCGCCGGCGAGCACGACGGCAGTGACGCCGCCGAGGTAGATCAGGTTCGCCGGCCGGGCCGCGCCGTAGAACAGCCAGCTCGCCAGCAGCAGCACCAGCCAGCGCCAGCGCGCCGGCACGGCGCCGAACAGCGCCAGCGCCAGCGGCAGGAAGACGAAGAACTCGAGCGAGGTGAACAGCATCGCGCCACCTCGCAGCCGCTCAGTAGGTGGCGCCTCCGGCGCGCAGTTCCTCCGGCACCTCCTCGATCGGGATCGCCGCGTTGATCACCAGATAGCTCGCCAGCGCCTCGCGCTGGTCGGGCTTCAACTTGATCTGGACGTGGCTGGGCTTGCCGAGCGATCCGAGCCAGGCGTCCTTGGTGCGGCTCTGCGTCACAACCACGGTCACGATGTGGCAGCCCTGGCAGTAGTTGAGCGTGAAGTCGCGGCCGTCGGGCGGCAGCGCCTTCTCCCAGTTGGCCTGGGTCGGCGGCGCGGGGGTCTTGACCGCAGCCTGCGGCATGTTGTGCGCCAGGTAATCGGCCAGCGTCAGCAGCTGCTTGTCGTCGAGCTTCTGTAAGCCCGCAATCGCGCCGCGGCGGCCCTTCAGGTGCGCGAGCCACTCGTCGCGGCTGCGCTTGCCGGTCAGCAGCGCGTTGACCTCGGCATCGGGCGCCCGCCCGGCCAGGGCTTGCGACATCAACGTGCGTCCGCCGGCGGGGATGAAGTCGAACACGTCGCCGGCCGCCAGCGCACAGAGCGGAAAGGCGATGGCCAGTGCGGCGATGCGAGTCAGTGGTTTCATGGCGCGTCCTTCATGAATTCAGAAGCGCAGTTCGGCCGGCACGTCCTCGACTTTCATCGGCATGTTGATCGCCGAGTAACGCGAGAATTCCTCGCGCTCGGCCGGCGTCATCTTCAGCTCGCGATGGAAGGGCGACATGAACATGTTGCGCCAGCCCTGCGCGTCGCGGCTTTGCGTCAGGTGGCTCGCGAACAGCGAGTGGCAGAACTGGCACTGCTCCCACGCCAGTTCGCGGCCGTCGCGCGGCAGCGCGTTGGCCAGGCCATCGACCTTCAACCCGGTCAGCCGGGCCGCGGGCAGCGGCATATTCACACTCAGGTAGGCCGCCAGCGTGGCCTTCTCGCGCTCGGTCGCAGGCAGCGGCCGGGCGGCGACGAAGGTCTTCCACTGCTCGTCGCTGTTCTTCGTCGACGCGATGCGGCGGAATTCGTCGAGGCTCGGCGTCGGGCCGAGCGACTCGATCAGCAGCGTGCGCCCGCCCTTGGGCATGAAGCGCTCGTCCTCGCCGGCCGCCTGCGCCAGCGCGCTGACGGCGATGACGAGCCATGCAATGCGCCGCCAGCGCGGCCAACGACGCACCGAGCCGGTCATGGCACGCTCGAGGGCGCCGCTGCATCGCCGAACTCGAACACCGGCACCTCGATCGCACGCCGCGCGCGCTCCGGTGGGAAGCCCGTGCCGCGCAGCAGGTCCAGCCCGATGGCGGTCGCGTCGTCGTAAAACTGCTCGCCGCACTGCTCGCACAGCATGGCGGGAATGCCCTCGACGACGACCAGCCGCTCGTCGTGCCAGAACGCCGAGCGCATATGGCTCGGCGAGACCTTCGCGCTGCCGCAACTGGAGCAGCAGAAACCCGTGACTTCGTCGGTCTGCATGGTGCTGCTCCGGCCTCTTGCTGCCCTGGCCTCAGCCGACCAGCTTCTTCGCGGCGGCAACGATGTGCCCCGCGTTCGGCCGCATCCACAGGAACATCTCGGGCGAGGCCGGCGGCGCCGCGTCGGGGAACGCGACGCGTTTGAAGCGTGCGCCATTGACGTTCTCGGCGCAGCGAGCGATGACCTCGGCGCCCGGGCACAGCGTGTAGTACGACTGGTCCACCGTCAGCAGGCGTTTGGTCTTTTGCACCGACTTGACCAGCGTCTCGGTGTCCATCGGCTTCAGGCAACGCAGGTCGATGGTCTCGACCTTCATGCCCTGCTTCTGCAACTGCGCGGTCGCTTCCAGCACCTCGGGCATGCCACCGCCCGAGCCGACGATCGTGATGTCGCTGCCGACCGTGCGCACCGCCGCCTTGTCCAGCGGCACCGTGTATTGCTCGTCGGGCACCTCCTCGACCAGCTCGCGCAGGCCGCCGGCGTACAGGAAGGCGACCGGGTCCGGGTCGCGGATCGCCGAGACCATCATCCCCTTGGCATCGGCCGGCGTCGACGGAATGACCGTCTTCAGGCCGGGAATGTGGGCGTAGTAGGTGTCGATCTCGTAGTCGGAGTGCTGGCCGGCGAAGCCCGGCGTCTGGCCCGTCATCTCGAGGATGTAGACGATCGGCATCGAGGCCACGCCGCCGGTCATCGTGCGCAGCTTGCCGGCATGGTTCTGGATGATCTGGAAGCACATGCAGTTGCCCTGGTACGGGATGTAGGTCACGGCCTTGCTGCCGGCCAGGCCGCAGCCCAGCGTCGCGGCGGCCATCCACATCTCGTCGATGCCGGTGTTGACGACGCGGTTGCGACCGAACTCCTTTTCGAGGTTGATCACCGGTTTGCCCGGGTTGGACGAGACGGGTGGCGTGAGCTCGAAGATCCACACCATGTTCTTGTCCTGCCGCATCTCGTATTGCACCGCCTCGAGGACGGAATACATGAAACTCTTGCGTGCCATGGTGTTCTCCTCAACCGAATTGGCGGGCCGGCACCGTGCCGGCGACGAACACGTTCTTCAAGCCGTCTTCGGGCTTGCACATCGGCTGCTGATCGGCCCATGCGAAGGCCTCGATCGCTTCCTGCTTCGCGGCGGCCTCGATCTGATCGGCGCGGGCACGATCCAACACGCCCCAGCCGATCAGCACGTTGCGCGAGATGTCGACCGGGTCGCGCTGCATCCAGGCGCGAACTTCACGCTCGGGGCGGAACGACGAGATCGCCAGTGGGTCGTAGCCGAACGCACCCAGTTCGCCGGCTTTGGCGCCGGGCGCACCCCAGTGGTTGTAGTAGCGATAGGTCTTGGCTTCGATCAGCGTCGGACCTTCGCCCGCCCGGGCCCGGTCCACCGCCGTCTTGGCCACGTTGTAGACCTGGAACACGTCCTGGCCGTCGACCACGACGCCGGGGATGCGGTAGGTTCCCGCCGCATCGGCGATGTCCTTCATCGGGCACGAATACGAGTAGTGAGCGTACTGGTGGTAGAGGTTGTTCTCCAGCACGTAGATGAACGGCAGCTTGAGCATCGCCGCGTTGTTCAGTGCCGCGTGGAAGTGCGGCGTCGCATAGGTGCCGTCGCCCGCGAAGACCACCGCCACCTGCTTGCTGCCGCGCGCCTTGAACGCGAACGCCGAACCCGAAGCAATCACATGCCCGGGGCCGATCATGCCGTCGGCACCGATGAACCCACACGACTTGTCCGAAAGGTGCATCTCGCCGCCGTAGCCGCCATTCAGGCCGGTGGCGCGGAAGTCGTTCTCGGCGGCCATCTTCTTCATGTCGACGCCTTTGGCAATCGCATGGCCGGTCGGGCGGTGAGAGCTGTAGACGAGGTCGACCTGATCGAACGAGCCCTTGTTGTTCAATGCGGCACAGACCCCGACCGCCACCGCTTCCTGGCCGGCGTAGAAGTGGTTGTAGCCGCGGTACTTGGTGTCGGTGATCATCTTGTCGGCCATCGTCCGCTCGTGCCATCGAATGCGCACGATGTCCGTGTACATCTGGATCAGCTTCTCATTGGGCAGATCCTTGGCCCAATAGCCGATCTCCTGCGCCCAGGCGCCCTTGGTCAGCAGCGAGACAGCCGCACCCGCGCCCGCCACGCTCTTGAAGAAAGTACGCCTGTTGGTCGAAAGGAACGAGTCCTGACGCGATGGCTCTTGCGCGACGGCGTCGCGATTGGTGTCTGACATGGCAGCTCCTTTGTTGGCAGATATGTCGACGACACACGACAATATGGTTCGCGCATTGCAAAACGTATTGATCGTTCGCAAGCCGTGACACGGCACGGGCTTTCGCACCGCCTGCGTTTGATGTAGAGCACTTTGGCCAGAGATGCGCAGCGCGATGCACCGGCCCCGGCCGCCAATCAGGCCGACTGCTTGCCCTGCGTCAAACCGCCGGCGAGTCAGCGATCCGAAAATGCATCCGACATCATGAACAAGCCACCCACCCCGACCGTGTCATTGACGCGGGACCGTGCGCCGGAATCGCCGACGCAGCGCCTGGATCGCCTGTTGCACGCCAGCGCCGCGCCGCTGATGGCCGATCTGTCGCCGGTGTCGCTCGGCCTGGCCTGGGCCGACTGGGCCTGGCACCTGGCGGTCTCGCCCGGTCGCCAGATGGAACTGGCGGCGCTCGGTGCCCAACTGGGGCGCGACACGCTGCAGCGCTCGTTGGGCGACGGCGGCGATGGGCCCACCGGCGACGCCGACGACGATCCGCGCTTTCGCCACGAGGCCTGGGCGCGCTGGCCGTTCAGCGCACTTCGCACCGGCTTTCGCAACACCGAGGCTTTCTGGCGCGAGGCCGCGCAGATGCCGGGCATGACCGCGCACCATGCCGACATGACGCGTTTCTTCGCCCGCCAGTGCCTGGGCATGATGGGCCCGGCGAACTGGCTGCCGACCAACCCGGTGGTGCTCGACGACGTGGCCGCCTCGGACGGTGCGCACCTGGTCAAGGGCATGATGCACTGGCTTGCGGACGTCTCGGGGTTGCCCGATGCGCATGACGCTGCCGAAGCCCAGCGCTTCGAGGTCGGCCGCAACGTGGCCATCACGCCCGGCAAGGTGGTGCTGCGCAACCGCCTGATCGAGTTGATCCGCTACGCGCCGCAGACGGCGCGCGTGCACCCCGAGCCGCTGCTGATCGTGCCGTCCTGGATCATGAAGTACTACATCCTCGACCTGCAGCCGCACAACTCGCTGGTGCGCTACCTGGTGCAGCAGGGGCACACGGTGTACATGCTGTCGTGGCTCAACCCCGACGCCGAACGACCGCAACCTGACGATGGACGACTACCTGCGCCTGGGCGTGCTCGATGCGCTGCGCGCGATCGGCACGCTGCACGGCCCGACGCAGCCGGTGCACGCGATGGGCTATTGCCTGGGCGGCACGTTGCTGGCGATCGCAGCGGCCGCGCTCGGCCGCAATGGCGGCACCCGGGGCATCGCGGGCGTCACGGATCTGCCGCCGCTGCATTCGCTGACGCTGCTGGCGGCGCAGACCGACTTCTCCGAGCCCGGCGAACTCGGGCTGTTCATCGACGAAAGCCAGATCGGCTACCTCGACCAGATCACCAGCGGGCCGGGCTACCTCAGCGGCAATCAGATGGCCGGCTCGTTCCAGTTCCTGCACTCGCGCGAGCTGGTGTGGACGCGGCGCATGCGCGAGTACCTGATGGGTGAACGCGAGCAGAGCACCGACCTGATGGCCTGGAACGCCGACACCACCCGCATGCCCGCGCGCATGCACCACGAATACCTGACTGCGCTGTACCTGCACAACGCACTGGCGACCAGCAGCTACCGCGTCGAAGGGCGCGCGGTGTCGCTGGCCGACATCCGCATCCCGGTGTTCCTGGTCGGCACCGAACGCGACCACATCTCGCCGTGGCGCTCGGTCTACAAATTGCACCACCTGTGCGACACCGAGATCACCTTCGTGCTGACCAGCGGCGGGCACAACGCCGGCATCGTTTCGGAGCCCGGCCACGCCAACCGCAACTTCCGCATCAACTGCCGGCCTGCACACGGGGCCTGGATCGAACCGGATCAATGGCTGGTCGACGCCGCGCAGCACGAGGGCTCCTGGTGGCCCGCCTGGCATGAATGGCTCGCCGCGCGGTCGTCGCGACCGCAACGGCCGCCGCCGCTGCCGGCCGCGGCCGTGCTGGACGACGCACCGGGCCGCTACGTGCGCCAACGCTACGCCGAGGATGACGGGCCCTAGGGTCGGCCCCTAGAGTCGGCGATCAACCGATCGTGCCGTCGCGCGACCATGATCGGGGGGTCGCGAGCGATCGCGCCCTGCATCCGCCATGAGCATCCGCCACCTCGATTCGCTGTTCGACCCGCGCTCCGTGGCCGTCATCGGCGCCAGCCAGCGGCCTGCCAGCGTCGGCGCCACCGTCTGGCACAACCTGCGCGCCGGCGGCTTCGCCGGGCCGCGTTGGGCTGTCAACCCCAAGCACAGCCGGTTCGACGACGAGCCCGTCTATCCCGACATCGCGAGCCTGCCCGAAGCGCCGGAACTGGCCGTGATCTGCACGCCGCCGGCTACCGTGGCCGGGCTGATCGAAGCGCTCGGCGCACGCGGCACGCGCGCCGCGATCGTCGTCACCGCCGGACTGGATGCGGTGCAGAAGCAGGCCATGCTCGACGCCGCGCGCAAGCACCTGTTGCGCATCCTCGGCCCCAATTGCCTCGGGCTGCTGTCGCCGCATGGCCGGCTCAACGCCAGCTTCGCGCACGCGGGCGTGCAGGCCGACGGGCTCGCGTTCGTGTCGCAATCGGGTGCACTGGTGACCGCGATGCTGGACTGGGCCAACGGCCGTGGCATCGGCTTCTCGCATTTCGTGTCGCTCGGCGAACGCGCCGACGTCGACTTCGGCGACCTGCTCGACTGGCTGGCCAGCGATGCGCGCACGCGCGCGATCCTGCTCTACATCGAGTCGATCGAGGCGCCGCGCAAGTTCATGTCGGCGGCGCGCGCGGCGGCGCGCAACAAACCGGTGCTGGTGGTCAAGGCCGGACGCACGCCGCAAGGCCAGGCCGCGGCCACCTCGCACACCGGCGCCCTCGCCGGCTCCGACCTGGTCTACGACGCGGCCATCCGCCGCGCCGGCATGCTGCGGGTCGACACGCTGCAGGACCTGTTCGTCGCCGCAGAGACGCTGGCCCATTTCCGCGGCACGGCAGGCGGCCTGACGCACGGCGGCGCCGGTCAGGCACTCGACCGCCTGACGATCGTCACCAACGGCGGTGGCGCGGGTGTCATGGCGGCCGACGCCGCGGCGCTGGCCGGCATTTCACTGGCCCCGCTGGACACCGCGATGCGCGAGCGCCTCGATGCCGCTCTGCCGGCGAACTGGAGCCGCGCCAACCCGGTCGACATCATCGGCGACGCGCCGGTCGAACGTTACGTGCAGACTTTGCAGACGCTGCTGGCCGACCGCGCCAGCGGCACGCTGCTGTTCATCCACGCGCCGACCGCGATCGTGCCGAGCGCCGACATCGCGGCCGCGCTGCTGCCAGTGGCACAGGCCGCCGCAGGGCGCGTGCTGAGTTGCTGGCTCGGCAACCCGGCAGTGCAGGTCGCCCGCGACACCTTCCATGCGGCCGGCATCCCGACCTACGACACGCCGGAGCAGGCGGTGCATGCGTTCTCGCTGCTCGTGACCTATCGGCGCAACCAGGCCCTGCTGATCGAGGCGCCGCCGGCACACGCGCAGGCCACCCCCGACGTGGACCAGGTCCGCGCCATCGTCGACGAAGTGCTGTCCAGCGGCCGCGAGTGGCTCACCGAGCCCGAAGCGAAGGCGCTGCTGGCGGCCTGCGACGTGCCCGTCGTCGGCACGCGGGTCGTCGGCGCGAGCGCCGACGCGGCAGTGCAGGCGGCCGACGCCATCGGCTACCCGGTGGCGTTGAAGATCCTGTCGCCGCAGATCACGCACAAGAGCGATGTCGGCGGTGTCGCGCTCGACCTCGACGACGCCGCGGCGGTGCACGCCGCGGCCACCGCGATGCGCCAGCGCGTTGCGCACCTGCGCCCCGATGCGACGATCGACGGCTTCACGGTGCAGGCCATGGTGCGGCGGCCACAGGCGATCGAACTGATCGTCGGCGCCAGTGTCGACGCGCTGTTCGGCCCGGTGCTGTTGTTTGGTCACGGCGGCACCTCGGTCGAGGTGGTGGCCGACCGCGCGTTGGCGCTGCCCCCGCTGAACGCGCCGCTGGCCCGGGCGCTGATCGCTCGCACGCGCGTCGCGCGACTGCTCGAGGGCTGGCGCGACGTGCCCGCGGCAGACACCGCCGCCGTCGTGGCGGTGCTGACGGCGGTGTCGCAGTTGCTGGTCGACGAACCGCGCATTGCCGAACTCGACATCAATCCGCTGCTGGCCGACGCCAAGGGCGTGATTGCGCTGGACGCCCGGATTCGCGTCAGCGCCGGCGCACCGGGCGGCGCCGACCACTTCGCCATTCGGCCGTATCCGACCGAATTGGTCGAAACCGTCGAATGGCAGGGCCGCACGCTGACGCTGCGCCCGATCCGGCCCGAGGACGAAGCGCAGCATCTGTCGTTCCTGGCCCGGCTCGATCCGATCGACATCCGCATGCGCGTGTTCTACAGCCGCCGCAGCATCGAGCGCAGCGAACTCGCCCGCATGACGCAAATCGACTACGAGCGCGAGATGGCGTTCATCGCCACGGCGCCGTTGGCAAAGGGCGGCGAGGAGACGCTGGGCGTCGTGCGCGCGGTCTGCGACCCCGACAACCAGGACGCCGAGTTCGGCATCGTGGTGCGCTCGGACCTGAAGGGCGGCGGCCTCGGCGTGTTGCTGATGCGCAAGCTGATCGATCACCTGCGCGCGCGCGGCACGCGACGGCTGGTGGCCACCGTACTGAAGGAGAACGAGCGCATGCTGGAACTGGCGCGCGAACTGGGCTTTGCGTTCGACGAGTTGCAGCCCGAGGCCGACACGTTGCGGCTGCACCTGTCGCTGGATCGGCCCTGAGGTCGTCCGCGGTGACGGCATGAAGCCCGCGACGCCTCCCGGCACGACCGCGCTGACGCTGGCCGACCAGGCCCGCGTCGTCGCGTCGTTGCAGGCCGCGCTGGCGGGACCACGAGGCACGACGGCGGTCACGCTGATCGAGACGCACATCTCGTTCGTGCTGGTGGCCGGTGACATGGCCTACAAGATCAAGAAGGCGGTGAACCTCGGCTTCGTCGATTTCACGACGCTGGCGCTGCGCCGCTTCTATTGCGATGAGGAGTTGCGCCTGAACCGCCGGCTGGCGCCGGCGCTGTACCTGGAGGTCGTGCCGATCACCGGCTCGCCGGAGCAGCCGGTGCTCGGCGGCCACGGCCCGGCGATCGACTGGGCGGTGAAGATGCGCGCCTTCGCGCAGGACGGGCTGTGGGACCGTCTGGCAGCCCGCAATGCGCTGGGCCCGGCCGACATCGACGCGTTGGTCGACGTGCTGGTCGCCTTCCACGACAGCGCAGCAGTCGCCGGCCCCGCCGACGGCTACGGCCAGGGCCCGAAGGTGCGCGCGCCGATGCTGGACACGCTGCAGGCCCTGCAGCCGCTGTGCCCTGCGTTGCACGAGCGCGCCGAGCTCGACGCGTTGACACAGTGGGAGACGCAGGCCTTCGAGGCGCTGGGCGGCCGCTTCGACGAGCGCGTGCGCGAGCGCCGCGTGCGCGAATGCCATGGCGATCTGCACCTGGGCAACGTGACGCGGATCGACGGCCAGACCACGGTGTTCGACTGCCTCGAGTTCAACGCCGAGCTGCGCTGGACCGACGTGATGAACGACGTCGGTTTCATGGCGATGGACCTGCACGGCCATGGCCTGCCGCGGCTGGCGCACCGGTTCGTCAACGGCATCGTCGAGGGCAGCGGCGACGTCGCGGGCCTGCGTGTGTTGCGCTACTACATGGTGTACCGGGCGCTGGTGCGCGCCAAGGTGGCCGCGCTGCGGGTCGCGCAGCTGGGTACACACGCGCTGCCGTCCGAGCGCAGCGCGGCAGCCGGCGCGCGCCGGCGTTACCTCGACGTGGCGCTGGCCTGCAGCCGTCCCGCCGCGCCGGTGCTGATCGTGACGCACGGCTGCTCGGGCAGCGGCAAGACGCTGCTGACCCAGAGCCTGCTCGAACTGATTGGCGCCATCCGCGTGCGCGCCGATGTCGAACGCAAGCGCCTGTTCGGACTGCCGCCACTGGCGCGCAGCGACCCCGCGTTGAGGGAGAAGTTGTATTCGAGCGCCGCCACGGAGGTCACGCACGCACGTCTGCGCGAGACAGCCGCGCTGGCGCTGGCCAACGGCCACAGCGTGATCCTCGACGCGACATTCATGGCCCTCGAGCAACGCGAGCTCGCACGCGCGCTGGCCGGGCAACTGGGCGTGCGCTTCGTCATCGTCGACTTCCAGGCCCGGGCCGACACGCTGCGGCAGCGCGTGCAGCAACGCGCGCAACGCGCCGACGACGCCTCGGAGGCCGGACTGGCCGTCCTCGAGGACCAACTGGCCCACGCTCAGCCGCTGCAACCGCAGGAATTGCCCGAGGTGTTCGCCTTCGATGCCGAGCCGCGATACGACGAAGCCAGCATGGATGCGCGCTGGGGCCCGTTGCTGCAAAGGCTGGGCTGGCCAGTGACCCGGCCATGATCGACCATTCTTGACTGGGCTCAACATGGCGTCACGCCATTGCGGCTCAATCGGTAGCAAGCTTGGTCATTCGCTTGTCAACCCATCTCGATCCGGCCGGAGCCACCATGAAGCGCAAGTCCCCAGCGCAGCCCGCAAGACCCGTGTTGCAACCCACCGCAGAGGACGCGGAGTTGCTCGAACTCGATGCCGACGACGAGGTGGCGGCGGCGAGTCCATCGTGGCTCGGCCCGACGGGTATCACTGGCTGGCGCACGATGGGGTCCAGGAGTTCGGGCCTTTCGAGACGCTGGAGGAAGCACGAGCGGCGATGCAGGCGGCCAGCGAGGACGCCGAGCACGAACCGGCCGAGACGCTGCAGGAAGCCGAACTGGAGATCGGCATCGCCGACTGGATCGATCCCGAGACCGGTGAGCCGGCCGAAGGGCAATCGCCGCCGCACCTCGACGACGATTGACGCCGGCTACGCGGCGGCGGGGTATTGCGCCGCGGCGGCACGGGTGCGTGTTGCCACCTTGTGCGCCAGCGCGGCGGGCGACACCACCTTCACCTGCTCGCCGTGGCGCAGGATGTCCATCGCCAGCTCGGTCGCGTCGGCGTAAGGAACGCGCAGTGTCAGCGAGCCGTCGTCGTGCAGCGTCGCCTGCTGCCTGGGGTGCCACTGCTCGTGCCGGACCCACTGCGACGCTTCGGGCGTGAAGGCGAGCGTCGCCCACTGCACTCTGGCTCCGCTGAAGACACCGTAGCCAGCGTCGAGCGTGGCCTCGATGGTCCTGGGTGCGACGTCCTTCGCGCGCTGCTCGAGCAACGTGGCGCTGCGGATCGCGTCGAGCGCAAAGCGCCGCAACGCGTCGCTGGCATGGCACCAGGCATCGAGGTACCAGGTGTTGCGCCAATGGACCAGCCGCTGCGGCGACACGACGCGTTCGGTGTCCTCGCGCCGACTGCGCACGTAGTAGCGCATCTGCACACGCAGGCGCCGCGTGATCGCGCTGCCGATCAGCTCGAAATGCCGGCCCATCACCGGCCGCCGCGCTGCGCTCATGATCTTGACCCGCTTCATCAGCTCGCCGGCCTCGGCGTCGCCGGCACCCAACATGCCGTGCAGCTTGTCGAGCAGCGGCTGCAGGTGGCGCGCCAGCACGCCGCCCTCGTCGAGGCCCTGGATCAACTGATGCATCGTCAGCAGCGCGTGGATCTCACGTTCGCTGAACCAGACCCCGGGCAACTCGTGTCTGACCTGGCGCTGGTCGCGCGCGTCGGGCCGCATCGAATAGCCGTTGGCGAAGCGGTCATAGACGATCGGCGCATCGAGCCGCTCGCGCAGGTACTCGAGGTCCCGCTTCAAGGTCGCTCGACTGACGCCGAGTTCGTCCATCAGATCGGCAAAGGGCACCGAACCGCGACTGCGGATCAGCATTTCGATCTTGTAGAAGCGTTCGGTGCGGTCCATGGACGTCGATGTCGTTGGCAGAGGCATCAGGGTAGACGATTTGGCCGTCGGCAGGCTCACGCCATGAGCCTGTGGCCCCGCAAACTGGCTGCGCCGGGGTCGTCCCGGTGACCTCCGAAAGCTGGCCGCCATGCCGTACACCGCCGACCTGTTCGCAGACACCGCCGCCGTCCGCCCCGCCGACACCGTCGACGCCACCGGCTTCGAGATCGGCTGGGACCACGCCCATTACCGGCTGACGCCGCCGCCACAACACCTGGCCGAATCCCACCCGGTGCACCAGGGCTGGCAGGCCGGCACCGCGGTGTTCGGCACCCGCACGCTGAAGGCCACGCCACACGTGCGCAAGTGGCTGCAGTTGCGCCTGAACGCCTGGAGCCGTGGCCGTGCCTTCGAGGGCCTGCAGGTCACGCCGCACTTCCTGGCCCAGATCGACGTGCCGGTGTGCCCGATCACCCGCACTCCGTTGAGCCACGCCAGCGGCGCCGGCAGCGATGCCTCGGTCGACCGGGTCTGCAACCAGGCTGGCTATGCCGCCGGCAACCTGGCCGTGATGAGCACACGTGTCAACCAGGCCAAGGCCGACCTCGGCTGGGACGACGCGCTGACCGTCGTGCGCCAGCTCGAAGCCTCGGGGCTGGACACGCTCGACGGTCTGGGCCCGGTGCACTGGTCGCGGCTGGGCGTGCTGATGAGCTTCGTGACGCCGCTGCCGCACGCCCAGGCCGCGACGCTGCCGCTGCTGGTGCTGCCGCCCAACCGCCTGCGCCTGCTCAATCCCGTGCAGGCGCTGCAGGCGGTGGTCACGCTGGCCTTCACGCAGGCCCAGGCGGTGCCGCGGCTGCGCGAGTTGCTGGCGCACCTGCCGGCACCCACGCGCCACGACTTCCAGGTCTTCGTGCTGACGCTGCAGGCCCGGCGGCTGGCGATCGGGATGCAGACCGCGGGCCTTGCGTTGCGCCACGCACTGGAAGACCTGTGGGCCGACGCCGCCGTCAACCGGCGCTGGCAACGCTTTGCGCTGCAGCTCACCGAAGCCGACGCCGAGCGCCTGGTCAAGATCGCCTCGCGGCGTGGTCTGGGCGGCAGGACCTGGCAGTGGCTGCCGCGGGCGACCGCCACCGAAGGCTGGGCCCTGGCCACCGACGGCTACGCCGGACCGCGGCCAGCCTGGGCGCGCGCCAGGCCGCCGGTGAAGAGCGCAGCCGGCGTCCCGGCTACCATCTCGCGATGGTCAACGTCGACTTCGACGTGCTCGTCATCGGTGCCGGCATCGCCGGTGCCTCGGTAGCGCATTTCCTCGCGCCGCACGCCCGCGTCGCCGTGCTCGAGCGCGAGGCGATGCCGGGCTACCACACGACCGGCCGCTCGGCAGCGATGTTCATGGAGAGTTACGGACCGTCGCAGGTGCGCGCGCTGACGCGCGCCAGCCGCGCGTTCCTGTCGCCGCCGGCCGGCGGCGAACCGTCGCTGATCACGCCGCGCGGCGCGTTGTACATCGCCCGTGCCGAGCAGGCCGACGAGCTGGCCGCGCTTCACGACCAGTTGCGCAGGGACGGCGCGAGCGTGCGGCCGGTCGATGCGGCAGCCGCGCGCGCACGCGTGCCGGTCCTGCGCGAAGAGGCCACCGCCACGGCACTGCTGGACGAACAAGCCTGCGACATCGACGTCGATCGCCTGCACCAGCGCTTTCTGCGCGGTGCGCGGCAGCACGGCGCGCAACTGTTCGCCGGCACCGACGTGCGGGCGATCACCTGCACCGACGGCCGCTGGTTCGTCACCACGCCGACGCAGCGGTTCTCGGCGCCGCAGTTGGTCAATGCCGCCGGCGCCTGGGCTGATGTCGTCGCGGCACTGGCTGGCGTGGCGCCGCTCGGCCTCGAGCCGAGGCGGCGCAGCGCGTTCACCTTCGCGCCGCCATCCGGGCTGGACGTGCGCGACTGGCCCTGCGTGGCCGGCATCGACGAGGACTTCTACTTCAAGCCCGAGGCCGGCGTGCTGCTCGGCTCGCCGGCCAACGCCGACCCGGTGCCACCACACGACGTGGTGGCCGAGGAGCTCGACATTGCCACCGGCATCGCCCGCATCGAAGCCGCCACCACGTTGACGATCCGCCGCCCGCTGCGCACCTGGGCCGGCTTGCGCAGCTTCGTGCCCGACGGTGGGCTGGTCGGCGGCTTCGACGACGCCGCGCCCGGCTTCTTCTGGTGCTGCGGCCAGGGCGGCTACGGCATCCAGACCAGCCCGGCGATGGGACAAGCGTGTGCCGCGAACCTGCTCGGCAACGCGCTGCCGGCACACATCGCCGACGAGGGCATCACCTTCGCCGATCTCGCCTGTCGGCGTTGACCTACTCGAGTTCGAGCGCGACGCGCGCGTCGTACTCGCGCGAGAGCATCGACATCACGACCAGCGAGTCGTAGCCGTCGGCCAGCTTGACGCTCTCGCGCAGCACGCCTTCCTCGATGAAGCCCTCGCTCGCGTACAGCGACTGCGCGCGCACGTTGAGGCGCTTCACGTCGAGCCAGAAGCGGTGCGCGTGCAGGTCGCGAAAGGCCATGCGCTTCAACAGCCGCACGCAGGCCCGGCCGATCCCCTGGCCTTTGGGCTGCAGCACGATGCGCTTCAACTCGACGCTGCGGTGCTGGTTGCGGCAACCCTGCAGGATCACGAAGCCGGCGCGGTCGTAGGCGGCCCCGGCCTCGACGATGAAGTGGCGGAAGTCGGGAAATCGCACCGCGCCCTCGTGCTGCATGCGCTCCCAAGGCGTGATGAACGGCAGGTTGTGCGAGTCGACTTCGACCGACTGCACGAAGTCCAGGTCAGACAGCATCGTCGGCCGCAGCCTCAGGCGCGGCGCATCAGACATCGATGGCCACCGTATCGCCGTGGATCTCCATCAGCTCTCTGCGCGCCGCCGCCTCGCCCTTGCCCATCAGCTTGGTCAAGGCGTCGCCGGTGGCGGCGAAGTCGAGCGCGCCATAGGCCACCTGCAGCAGGCGGCGCGTGTCGGGATTGAGCGTGGTTTCCCACAACTGCTCGGCACTCATCTCGCCCAGGCCCTTGAAGCGGCTGATGCTCCACGAGCCTTCGCGCGCGCCTTCCTTGCGCAGCTTGTCCAGCGTGGCATCGAGTTCGCCATCGTCGAGCGCATAGATCTTGGCCGCCGGCTTCTTGCCGCGGGCCGGCGCGTCGACGCGATACAGCGGCGGCTTGGCCACATACACATGGCCCCGCTCGATCAGCTGGGGGAAGTGGCGGAAGAACAGCGTCAGCAGCAACACCTGGATGTGCGAGCCGTCGACATCGGCATCACTCAGGATGCAGACCTTGCCGTAGCGCAAGCCCGAGAAGTCGGGGGTGTCGTTCGGACCATGCGGGTCGACGCCGACGGCCACCGCGATGTCGTGGATCTCGTTGTTCGCGAACAGGCGATCGCGTTCCACCTCCCAGGCGTTGAGCACCTTGCCGCGCAGCGGCAGGATGGCCTGCGTCTCCTTGTTGCGCCCCATCTTGGCACTGCCGCCGGCCGAGTCGCCCTCGACCAGGAAGACTTCATTCAAGCCCAGGTCGCGGCTCTCGCAATCGGTCAGCTTGCCGGGCAGCACGGCCACGCCGGAGCCGCGTCGCTTCTCGACCTTCTGGCTCGCGCGCTGGCGCGTCTGCGCCTGCTTGATGACCAGCTCGGCGAGCTTCTTGCCCTGCTCGACATGCTGGTTCAGCCACAACTCGAGTGCCGGTCGGGTGTAGCCCGAAACCAGCCGCAACGCGTCGCGCGAATTGAGCCGCTCCTTGGTCTGGCCCTGGAACTGCGGATCGAGCACCTTGGCCGACAGCACGAAGCTGGCCCGCGAGAACACGTCGTCGGGCATCAGCTTGACGCCCTTGGGCTGCAGCGCGTGCATCTCGATGAAGCCCTTGACCGCCGAGAACAGGCCGTCCTTCAGGCCCGCCTCGTGGGTGCCGCCGGCCACGGTCGGGATCAGGTTGACGTAGCTCTCGCGCAGCGTCGCGCCGTCTTCGGTGAAGGCCACGCACCAGGCCGCGCCTTCGCCTTCGGCGTTGTTCTCGCTGTCCCCGGCCTCGGCGTAGTGTTCGCCCTCGAACAACGGGATCAGCGGATCGGCAGGCAGGCTCTGCATCAGGTAGTCGCGCAGGCCGCCCTGGTACAGCCAGGTCTGCACGTCGCCGGTCTTCTCCTGCGCCAGCGTCACCGTGACGCCGGGCATCAGCACCGCCTTGCTGCGCAGCAGGTGCATCAACTCCTGGCGCGGCAGCTCGGCGCTGTCGAAATACTTGGGGTCGGGCCAGACGCGCACCGTGGTGCCCTGCTTGCGGTCGGCAGCGGTGGCCTTGCGCAGGGCCTGCTTCTCGACCACGTCGCCGCCCGCAAAGGCCATCGTCGCCACCTGGCCTTCGCGGTAGACGGTCACCGCCAGCCGCTTGGCCAGTGCATTGGTGACGCTGACGCCGACGCCGTGCAGGCCGCCGGAAAAGCTGTACGCCCCGCCGCCGCCCTTGTCGAACTTGCCGCCGGCATGCAGCCGGGTGAAGACGATCTCGACCACCGGGACGCCCTCCTCCGGGTGCAGGCCGAACGGAATGCCGCGGCCGTCGTCCTCGACGCTGACCGAACCGTCGCCATGCAGCGTCAGCGCGATGCGCTTGCCGAAGCCCGCCAGCGCCTCGTCGGCCGCGTTGTCGATGACTTCCTGGATCACGTGCAGCGGGCTCTCGGTGCGGGTGTACATGCCCGGCCGCTGCTTGACGGGCTCCAGGCCCTTCAGGACCCGGATCGAGGCTTCGGCGTATTTCGATGTCTTGGTCGGCATGGCGGCCGATTCTAGGCAAGCCCTGCGAGAGCAGGCCCGACGCACAGCCGCTACAGTGACGCTCCATGAGCGACACCACCCGCCCGACGACACCGCTGTCGATGGTCCAGGTGCTGCTGTGCGGCGCCGCGATCGTGACGCTGTCGATGGGCATCCGCCACGGCTTCGGCCTGTGGCTGCAGCCGATCACGATGGAACGCGGCTGGACCCGCGAGACCTTCGCGTTCGCGCTCGCGGTGCAGAACCTCGTCTGGGGTCTGGCCGGACCGGTGGCCGGCGGCCTGGCCGACCGTTACGGCGCGGTCAAGGTGCTTGTCGGTGGGGCGTTCTTCTATGCGGCCGGCCTGGTGCTGATGGCGCTCGCCACCTCCGGCCTCGCGTTCAACGGCAGCGCTGGCCTGCTGCTGGGTATCGCGCAATCGGGCACGACCTATGCCATCGTCTTTGGAGTCATCGGCCGCCAGGTCGATCCGACCAAGCGCTCGTGGGCGATGGGCGCCGTCGCTGCGGCCGGCTCGTTCGGTCAGTTCCTGATGATGCCGATCGAGAACTGGCTGATCGGCGGCTGGGGCTGGCAGAACGCACTGTTCGTGCTCGGCGGCCTCGCCCTGGTCATGGTGCCACTCGCCTTCGGTCTCAGGGAGCCGCGCGAAGCTGCGATCGGCCATGGTGCGCATCAGAGCGTCGGCTCCGCGCTGCGCGAGGCATTCGCCTACCCGAGTTTCCGGTTGCTGATGGCGGGCTACTTCGTCTGCGGCTTCCACCTCGTCTTCATCGGCGTGCACATGCCGAGTTACCTGAAGGACAAGGGCCTGACGCCCGATGTGGCGACCACTGCGCTGGCCCTGATCGGCCTCTTCAACGTGTTCGGCTCCTATGCGGCCGGCGTCGTCGGACAGCGCTGGCCGAAGCGCTATGCGCTGTCGGTCATCTACCTCCTGCGCTCGGTCGCCATCGCCCTCTTCGTGATGCTGCCGCTGACACCCTGGAGCGTGTACCTCTTCGCCGCATCGATGGGTCTGCTCTGGCTGTCCACCGTGCCGCTGACCACGGGCATCGTGGCGCACATCTTCGGCGTGCGCTACCTGTCGATGCTGGGTGGCTTCGTCTTCCTCAGTCACCAGGTCGGCAGTTTCATGGGCGCATGGCTGGGCGGCAAGCTCTACGACAGTACCGGCAGCTACGACCTCATGTGGGTGATCGCGGTGGCGCTGGGCGTGTTCGCCGCCTTGATCAACCTGCCGGTGCGCGAGTCGCCGATCCTGCGGCCCGCCGCGGCGCCGGCATGAAACGCACGCTCGTCCAGTGGCTCACGTCGCGCCACGTCTGGCGCGCCGCCGCGGTGCTGGCACTGGCCCTGGTGTTCATGGCCTACCTGCGCCCGGACCTGATGTTCGAGCTGTCCAACCTGGTCTGGAGCTGCTTCTGAGCGCGCACCTGGCGCTCGAGCCGTCGCCGTGGGTGCGGCGCTGGTCGCACCTGGTGGCGCCGGGCGCCCGCGTGCTCGACGTGGCCTGCGGCAGCGGGCGGCACCTGCGCTGGTTTGCCGATCGAGGCGCGCGGGTCACCGGTGTCGACCGCGATGCGGCGGCGCTCGCGCCGCTCGGGGCGCTCACGGGCGTCGACCGCGTGATCGTGGCCGATATCGAGAACGGACCCTGGCCGCTGGCCGGCGAGCGCTTCGATGCCGTGGTCGTCACGAACTATCTCTGGCGGCCGCTGTGGCCCGCGCTGCGCGCCAGCCTGGCCGACGGCGCGGTGCTGATCTACGAGACCTTCGCCGTCGGCAACGAAGCCTTCGGCAAGCCGTCGAACCCCGACTTCCTGCTGCGCCCGGGCGAGTTGCTCGAGGCCTGCGTTGGCCTGCAAGTGGTGGCCTACGAGAACGGCTTGCTCAGCGGGCCGCCGCGCTGCGTCCAGCGCATCGTCGCGGTCGATACGGCGCTCACCGGTGCTCGATTTGCGCTGTAGGCGGCCGTCGGCTCGCCGCCAGCTAAAATCGCCCGCTCACTGAAACCTCCGCTCCCCATGAAACCGATTGTTGGCAGCATCGTCGCGCTGGTCACTCCGATGCAGGACGACGGCAGCGTCGACTACCCTGCACTGCGCCGCCTGATCGACTGGCACATCGCCGAGGGCACCGCGTGCCTCGGCGTGGTCGGTACCACCGGCGAGTCGCCGACGGTCGATGTGCAGGAGCACTGCGAAATCATCCGCGTGGCCGTCGAGCACGCCGCCGGCCGGGTGCCGGTGATGGCCGGCGCGGGCGCCAATTCGACCCGCGAAGCCATCGAGTTGTCGAAGTTCGCACTGGCCGTGGGTGCCGACTGCACGTTGCAGGTCGTGCCTTACTACAACAAGCCGACGCAGGAAGGCATCTACCGGCACTTCCGCTCGATCGCCGAAGCGGTGGACATCCCGGTCGTGCTCTACAACGTCCCCGGCCGCACGGTGGCCGATGTGCAGCACGACACCGTGCTGCGGCTGGCGCAGGTGCCGGGCATCGTCGGCATCAAGGAAGCCAGCGGCAACATCGATCGCGCAGCGTGGCTGATCAAGGAGGCTCCCGAGGGCTTCTCGATCTACTCCGGCGACGATCAGACGGCCGTCGCGCTGATGCTGCTCGGTGGCCATGGCAACGTCAGCGTGACGGCCAATGTGGCGCCGCGCGCGATGGCCGAACTGTGCCGGGCTGCGATCGCCGGCGATGCCACGCGGGCGCGGGAAATCCACCTCCGTCTGCTGGCCCTGCACAGGCAGCTGTTCGCCGAGCCCAACCCGATCCCCGTCAAGTGGGCGCTGGCACGGCTGGGCCGCTGCGGACCGGCGCTGCGGCTGCCGCTGGTCGGGCTGTCCGAGTCGCAACAGGCCCCGCTAGAGTCGGCTCTGCGCGAGGCCGGGCTGTTGTAAGGCACAACCAGCCGCGTGTCCTCCAGAGCCCCCGTTCTCCTCCCCCTCTCATCCTGCCGGCCGCCGCGACGCGCCGCCCCACCCATGCATCCTGTGAACGAATCCCTGCGACCGACCCGACAAAGGCCTGCGCTGAGACAGGCAATCCTGATCGCGGCCGCGGCCGCGCTCGCGGGCTGCTCGTCGATGGATAGCCTCTTCTCGGGCGAAAAGATCGACTACAAGAGCCAGGCAGCGAAGACCCCGACACTCGAGGTGCCGCCGGACCTGACCCAGCTGCAGCGCGAAGGACGGTACCTGCCACAGAGTGGCAGCGCGGTCAGCGCCAGTTCTTTCGGCGCGGCGGCGACGCCCGCGGTCAGCGCCGCAGCATCCGCCGCCACCACCGTGGCACCCGCCAGCGTCGGCGAAATGCGGATCGTGCGCGAAGGCAATCAGCGCTGGCTGGTGGTGCCGATGCCGGCCGAACAACTGTGGCCGCAATTGCGCTCGTTCTGGCAGGAACGCGGCTTCACGTTGGTGATCGACGACCCCGCCGCCGGTGTGATGGAAACCGACTGGGCCGAGAACCGCGCCAAGATCCCGCTGGACGTGATCAGACGCTCGCTCGGCCGCGTCCTGGACACGCTCTACGACACCGGCGAACGCGACCGTTTCCGCACCCGCATCGAGCGCAACGGCAACGCCAGCGATGTGTTCATCAGCCACCGCGGCATGGCCGAGGTGTTCACCACCACCGCCAGGTCAGAGCTATCGACGACCGTCTGGACGCCGCGCCCGAGCGACCCCCAGCTCGAGGCCGAGTTCCTGTCGCGGCTGATGGTCAAGCTCGGCGCCAAGGAAGAGACGGCTCGCGCGGTGGCGGCCAGCCCAGTGACCACCGCGCCACGGGCGCGAACGGTCAGCGGGCAGCCGGCAGCAACGCTGGAGATCGACGAAGGGTTCGATCGCGCATGGCGCCGCGTCGGCCTGGCATTGGACCGCAGTGGATTCACGGTCGAAGACCGCGATCGCGCCAGCGGCCTGTACTTCGTGCGCTACGTGGATCCGGCGGCCGCGGCCACCGCCGATCCTGGCTTCATCGCCAAGATGTTCAGCTTCGGCAAGTCGGATCCGCAGCAGGCGCCGGTGCGCTATCGCATCGCCGTCAAGGCCGATGGCGAACGCACCACGGTGACGGTGCAGAACGCCCAGGGTGGGCCCGAGAACAGCGCCGTGGGCCAGCGCATCGTCTCGATGCTGGTGGAAGATCTGAAGTAGAACGGCGTGGCCCACCGTGCTGCGCTTCACCAGCCTCGGTAGCGGCAGCAGCGGCAACTCGACGCTGGTCGAGAACCGCCCGTTGGACGGTGCGCGGCCGACCCGTGTGCTGATCGATTGCGGGCTGCCACTGCGCCAGCTCGCTGCCCGCCTGGCCGCACGGGGCCTGCTGGTGACCGACATCGACGCGCTGTTCGTGACCCACGAGCACAGCGACCATGTCGGCGGCGTGTTCGCCGTGCAGCGCCGCCATGGCCTGCCGGTCTGGGCCAGCGAAGGCACCTGGGCAAAGGCGACAGCAAGGCTCGAAGACAAGCCGCCCGCCTGCGTCGCGCGCGACGGCGAAACCATCGTGATCGGCGGCCTGACGCTGCAACCTTTCGCGGTGCCGCACGACGCCGCCGAGCCATTGCAGCTGACTTGCAGCAATGGCCGGCAGCAACTGGGCATCCTGACCGACATCGGCGAGCCGACCACCGCAGTCGGCCAGGCGCTGCAAGGCTGCGACGCCCTGCTGCTCGAGTGCAACCACGACGCCGACCTGCTCGCTGGCGGGGCGTACCCGGTCTGGCTCAAGCGCCGCATCGCGGGAGTGCGCGGCCATCTGGCCAATCACCAGTCCGCAGCGCTGCTCGATGCCTGCCGCCACGATGGCCTGCAGCATGTCGTTGCGGCCCACCTGAGCCAGCAGAACAACCGGCCTGAACTTGCCGTCGCGGCGTTGCGCGGGGCGCTCGGCGCCGGCTCCGCAACGCAGATCGGCGTGGCCGATGCGACCGCGGGCTGCGCCTGGGTCGAGATCGCCTGATGGTCGCGCAGGAATGAAAGAAGCCGCCCGCAGGCGGCTTCTTCATTTCATCGGGGAACCGATTACTTCGAGGCAGCGCCGGCGACCGCCGAAGCTGCCGCGTTTGCGACCGCGGTCACGGCCGACGCAGCGGCGGATGCAGTGTCAGCCACGGCCGACGCGGCGGCAGCGGCAACAGGCGCGACGGCTGAAGCAGCGGCAGCAGCAGCGGCGGCCGGAGCAGCCTGTTTCTTCCTTCTTGCCGCAAGCGGCCAGGGCAACGACAGCAACCAGGGAGGCCAACAGGAGCGACTTGTTCATGACTTGTATCCTTGGGGTTCAGTGAGTCGAACGATTACCGGAAATTGTTGGATTCGCAAGGAATCCGCTTCGATCAAGGACAAGAAACGCTCGAACCGTCCTTGTACCTAGCCCGCAATTATAGGGTTGCTAGGTAAATTCCCTAGAGCCCCAGTGTATTGGCGGGGAAGTCGACCTCTGAACGTTGCACCAAAGCATCAACCACCTCCCGCCAGGCGCTGATCTCGCTGTCATCGGCCAGCCAATGCCCGCGCCAATGCAGGCGGTCGGCCAACTGCAGGCTGTGCGGCCCCGCCAGCAACAGGGTCGGGATCTGCGAGGCCTCGACATCGGTGGCGCGGCATTCGATCAGATGCGCCCAGGTGCGGCGCCAGGCGGTGAACTGCGGAAAGCGTCGCGGCACGTCGTCGAAGCGGCCCGCGATCACCAGCAAGCGGCGCTTTGGCAGCCGCGCCCAGGCGGCCAGCGCACTGAGCACCGCACCGTCGTCGAGCGGCCAGGCGTCGAAATCGGCATCGACAAAGCAGAGCTCGCGCGCGCGCTCGCGGGCCGCCTCCGACAGCGCAGTTCGCACCGCGGCGGTGAAGTCGCTGCGGCCATCGATCAGGGCCTTGGCGGGGGGCTCAATCGGGAGCATCACTCTCTCCAGCGGCGGGGTGCAGCCAGCCGCCTCGCAGCCAATCATCGAGCAGATCGCGGGCTTCGCGGCTGAGCTGGCGCAAGCTCTTCGCATCGAGACCGCGCAAGTCGGCCAGACGGTGCATCAGGCGCGCGTCCCGCCCGCCGGCCCGCAGCGACTCGCCGTTGATGAAGACGTGGCGTGCGTCGTAGGCCATCCGCGTACGCCGGTCGAGCACCACCCCAGCCGACACGGGCCCCTTCACGCCGCGATGGCGAGCCTCGAACCAGACCTGCGGCTTCGGTTCGGTGAGCCACTCGCCCAGCGCGCGGTCAAGTACCTCGTCTCCCGCCAGAGCACGCGCGACCGCCGCGCGGGCAAAGCGCTGCAACGGCTCGGGCACCTCGCCGACCGCAACGGTGGCCGGCTGCCGCGGATCGCGGTAGCGCAGCGAGTGATCGGAATCGTGCAGATCGTCCGCCACGCGCGCAAGCAGCGCGCGCGCCAGCTCGTCGGCGCGCGGGGCGCGAAAGCCCACCGAGGCGGTCATGCAGTCGCCGCCGAGCGCCACGCCGTCATGCGCCCAGCCGGGCGGCAGGTACAGCATGTCGCCCGGCTCGAGCAGCCACTCCTGCTCGGGCTCGAAATGGGCCAGCATCTTCAGCGGCACGTCGTCGCGCAACTGCGGCCGCGACATGCGGGCCACCTGCCAGCGCCGTCGACCGTGCACTTGCAGCAGGAACACGTCGTAGGAGTCGATGTGTGGGCCGACGCCACCGCCCTCGCTGGCGTAGGACAGCATCACGTCGTCCAGGCGCGCCGCGGGTACGAACCGAAAGTGGGACAGCAGGTCGTGCGCCGCGTCGACATGCAGATCGAGCCCTTGCACCAGCAAGGTCCAACCGGGTTGCGAAAGCGGCGGCAACGCACGTCGCGGCACGGGCCCCTGGCGCAGGCGCCAGTCGTCGTCGACACCGCGCACAATCAGTCGCGATTCGACATCGTCACGCGCGGCCAGCGCGAAACAGCGCGGCACGCGCCAACGGCGGCTGCACCCCCGGCAGGGCCTGCCGCACGAGCAGCGGGCGCTTGTGCCAATGCCGGCGCATGAACTGCGCCGGTGACAGTCCAGCCAACAGCGGCAGGGCTCGATCGATGTCCATGGCGACATTGTCGTGCTGTGCCATCATTCTCGAATGCTGATCGAAAAACCTTGTGTGGTCTCGCTGACCTGGCACTTGTCGGATGCCCAGGGACAGGCCATCGACGAACTGGCCGATGCGGTCGAATTCTTCTTCGGCGGTGACGACCTGCTGCCCAAGGTCGAGGAGGCGCTGGCGGGCCAGGCGGTCGGCTTCGATGCCCACCTGCACCTCGAACCCGAACACGCCTTCGGCGACTACGACAGCAGCCTGGTCTGCTTCGAGGAGCGGGCGTTGTTTCCCGATGAGGTCGCGCCGGGCATGCAGTTCGAAGGCCTACCCGAAGGCAGTGCGACAGCCGACATGCCAGCCGATGTCGTCTACACGGTGACCGAGGTCTACGCGGCCCACGTGGTGCTGGATGGCAACCACCCGCTGGCCGGCCTGGCCTTGCGCCTGCACCTGACCGTGCGTGACGTGCGCGAGGCGACGGCGGCCGAGATCGAGGCGGGCAGTGTCGGCGCTGGCGTCCTCGAGGTGCTGGAGGCCCTGCCCGCCGCACGCGGCGTGCATTGACCGCCCTGGGCGGCCCGAGTTCTCAGCGCTTGCCGGTCGAGCCGAATCCGCCCTCGCCGCGGTTCGAAGTGGCGAAGCTGTCGACAAGGCGAAACGCCGCCTGCACCACCGGCACGATCACCATCTGCGCGATGCGCTCCATCGGCTCGATCGTGAACGGTGCGCTGCCGCGGTTCCAGCAGCTGACCATCAACGGGCCCTGGTAGTCGCTGTCGATCAGGCCGACCAGGTTGCCGAGCACGATGCCGTGCTTGTGGCCGAGGCCCGAGCGCGGCAGCAGCATCGCGCACAAGCCGGGGTCGCCGATGTGGATCGACAGGCCTGTCGGGATCAGGTGCGTCTGGCCGGGCGCCAGCACCAGCGCTTCGTCGAGACAGGCGCGCAGGTCGAGTCCGGCGCTGCCGGGCGTGGCGTAGTGCGGCAGATGCGCGGCCATGCGCGCGTCGAGCACCTTGAGGTCGATGGTGGTGGTCATCGGGAAACCTCTTCGCTGCGCGCTGCGGCTTCCCTGTTGGCGCGCCCCGGCGCGCTCATGCCGCGAGCCGCCGCGCAATGTCGGCCACCAGTTCGCGTGCGAGCACGAGCTTGTCGGCGCGCTGACCGCCGCCGGGCAGCTCTCGTTCGCCCTCGGCATCGACCAGCAGCAGCGCGTTGTCGTCGCGGCCGAAGGTGGCCGGGCCGAGGTTGCCGACCACGAGCGGCACGTTCTTGCGGGCCAGCTTCTCGCGTGCGTGGCGCGCCACCTCCGTGCTCTCGGCGGCAAAGCCGACGCAAAAAGGCGGCTCGGGCAACGCCGCCACCGCGGCCAGGATGTCGGGGTTCTCGGTCAGATCGATGCTCGGGACGTCGCGGCCGGCCGTCTTCTTGATCTTCTGCGTCGCAGTCTGCACCGGCCGCCAGTCGGCCACCGCGGCCGTGGCCACGAACACGTCGTGCCCGGCCGCGGCGGGCAACACGGCGTCGTGCATCTGCTGCGCACTGAAGACATCGATGCGTGTCACCCCGCGCGGCGTGGCCAAGGCCACCGGGCCGGCCACCAGCGTCACGCGGGCACCGGCCTCGGCCGCGGCACGCGCCACCGCAAAGCCCATCTTGCCGCTCGACAGGTTGGTGATGCCGCGCACCGGGTCGATCGCCTCGTAGGTCGGGCCGGCGGTCACCAGCACCGACAGGCCGGCCAGCACCTTGGGTTGGAAGAACGAGATCAGCTCGTCGCGCAGTTCGGCAGCTTCCAGCATGCGGCCGTCGCCGACCTCGCCGCAGGCCTGGTCGCCCGCTGCCGGGCCGAGCACAGTGGCGCCGTCGGCAATCACCTGCGCCACGTTGCGTCGGGTGGCCGGGTGGGCCCACATTTCGCGGTTCATCGCCGGCGCCAGCAGCAACGGGCAGGTCGCGATCGGCCGGGCCAGGCAGGTCAGGCTCAACAGTTCGTCGGCCCGTCCGTGCGCCAGCTTGGCGATGAAGTCGGCGCTGGCGGGTGCAACGAGCAACGCATCGGCCTGGCGCGTGAGGTTGATGTGGGCCATGTTGTTGGCCTCGCGCGGATCCCATTGGCTGGTGAACACCGGCCGGTTCGACAAGGCCTGCATCGTCGCTGCACCGATGAAGTGCTCGGCGGCCTCGGTCATCACCACCTGCACCGTCGCGCCCGCCTTGACCAGTTCGCGCGTCAGTTCGGCGGCCTTGTAGCAGGCGATGCCGCCGGTGAGACCGAGCACGATATGCCGCCCGGCAAGGTCTGCTCGATCGCTCATGGCAGTGACTCTAGCAGCCATGCGCCGTGCGATTGCATTGGCGAGTCGTCGTGTCAGACGCGCTCGGCGACCCAGCCGGCCACCGACGCCAGCGCCTGCGGCAGCGCGGCGGCATCGGTGCCGCCGGCCATCGCCATGTCGGCCTTGCCGCCACCCTTGCCACCCACCTGCTGGGCGACGAAGTTGACCAACTCGCCGGCCTTGACCTGGCCGATGCGATCAGCGGTCACGCCGGCAGCCAGTTGCACCCTGCCGCCGTCGACGGCGGCCAGCACGATGGCCGCGCTCTTCAGCTTGTCCTTGAGTTTGTCCATCGTCTCGCGCAGCGTCTTCGCGTCGGCACCATGCAGTTGCGCGGCCAGCACCTTGAGGCCCTTGACGTCCACCGCCGCGGCGAGCAGATCGTCACCCTGCGCCGAGGCCAGCTTGCCCTTGAGCGCCGCGATCTCCCGCTCGAGCGCGCGCACCTGGTCGAGTGCCGCACCGACACGCGCCGGCACTTCGGCCGGCGTGACCTTCAGCGCGCCGGCGACATCACCCAGCGTGCTTTCGATCTGCTGCAGGTAAGCCAGTGCGTTATCGCCGGTCACTGCCTCGACGCGCCGGATACCGGCCGCGACGCCGCCTTCGGCGACGATCTTGAACAGCCCGATGTCGCCGCTGCGCTGCACGTGCGTGCCGCCGCACAGTTCGCGCGAACTGCCGATGTCGAGCACGCGCACTTGCGCGCCGTACTTCTCGCCGAACAACATCATCGCGCCCTGCTTCTGGGCCTCGTCGATCGACATCACGCGGGCCTGCGTCGCCGCATTGGCGAGGACCTCGGCGTTGACCAGGGCCTCGACCCTGCGGATCTGCGCGTCGGTCAACGGCGCGTTGTGCGCGAAGTCGAAGCGCGTGCGGTCGGCATTCACCAGCGAGCCCTTCTGCTGCACATGCGCGCCCAACACCTCGCGCAGCGCCTTGTGCATCAGGTGCGTGGCACTGTGGTTGCGCACCGTGCGCGCGCGCCGCTCGGCATCGACGCGGGCGACGAAGCTGTCGCCGACCTCGACCTCGCCTTCGACGATGCGGCCCTGGTGGCCGTGCACCGCCGCCTGGATCTTGGTGGTGTCTTCGACCAGCACCCGGGCGCGCGCATTGCGCAGTTCGCCGGCATCGCCGACCTGGCCGCCGCTCTCGGCGTAGAACGGCGTGTGGTCGAGCACGACCACGACGTCGTCACCGGCCCGCGCACGCGCGACCGGCGCGCCGTCGATGTACAGCGCGGTGACCTTGCTGTGCTCGCAGACCAGGTGCTCGTAGCCGTGGAAGGCCGTGTCGGCGCCGCTGTAGGCCAGGCCCTGGGCCAGCTTGAACTTGCCCGCGGCGCGCGCCTGTTCGCGCTGGCGGCCCATCGCGACGTTGAAGCCGGCTTCGTCGACCGTCGACGCCGCGCTCGCGGCAGACATCGGCGGTCAGGTCGAGCGGGAAACCGAAGGTATCGTGAAGCTTGAAGGCCAGCTCGCCGTCGATCTGCTCCGCCCCCTTGGCCAGCGCAGCCTCGAGGATCTCCATGCCATTGGCGATGGTCTGGAAGAAGCGCTCCTCCTCCTGCTTCAGCACCTCGGTCACGCGCGCCATCTCGCGGCGCAACTCGGGGTAGGCGTCGCCCATCTCGTCGGCCAGCGGCGCCACCAGCGTGTGGAAAAAGGGCCTGCGCGCACCCAGCTTGTAGCCGTGGCGGATGGCGCGGCGCGCAATGCGCCGCAGCACGTAGCCGCGGCCCTCGTTGCCGGGGATCACGCCATCGGCGACGGTGAACGCGCAGGCGCGGATGTGGTCGGCGATGACCTTGAGCGACGGCGACTCGCGGTCGCAGTCATTGCCGCCGACCGCATCGACGGCCTGCTTGGCGGCGTCGAGCAGGCGCACGAACAGGTCGACCTGGAACACCGTGTGCACGCCCTGCAGCACCGTCGACAGCCGCTCCAGCCCCATCCCGGTGTCGACGCTCGGCTTGGGCAACAGGTGCATCACGCCGTCTTCGGTGCGGTTGAACTGCATGAAGACGTTGTTCCAGATTTCGACGTAGCGGTCGCCGTCCTGCTCGGGGCTGCCCGGCGGGCCGCCGGCCACTGCCGGGCCGTGGTCGTAGAAGATCTCGCTGCACGGTCCGCACGGGCCGGTGTCGCCCATCATCCAGAAGTTGTCGGACGCGTAGCGCGCACCCTTGTTGTCGCCGATGCGCACGATGCGCTCGGCAGGCAACCCGATCACCTTCAGCCAGATGTCGTAGGCCTCGTCGTCCTCGGCATACACCGTGGCCCAGAGCTTGTCCTTGGGCAGCTTGAAGTGCTCGGTCAGCAGCTCCCACGCGTAGACGATCGCGTCGTGCTTGAAGTAGTCACCGAACGAGAAGTTGCCGAGCATCTCGAAGAACGTCAGGTGGCGCGCGGTGTAGCCGACGTTCTCGAGGTCGTTGTGCTTGCCGCCGGCGCGAATGCACTTCTGGCTCGTCGCCGCGCGTGTGTAGGGCCGCTTGTCGAAACCCAGGAACACGTCCTTGAACTGGTTCATGCCGGCGTTGGTGAACAGCAGCGTCGGATCGTCGCCCGGCACCACCGGGCTCGAAGCGACGATCTGGTGTCCCTTGCCTTCGAAGAACTTGAGGAACGTGGAACGGATCTCGGCAGCTTTCATCGCAGCGTCGCGCACCGACGCGCCGTGGCGTAAGTGCTTGATTGGAAAAAGATTTTCATTATAGGAGGGGCACCATCGATGACCCGCACCGCGTCACAGCCGTGCCGGCAGCGGCGCCGCGAAATATGTGCGCGGCAAGGTACTGGCCCGCAGCTTGGCGCGGACGGCGCGAAGTTGCTATCGTGCGCCCTGCACTGGAGGACATCATGGACATGAAGACATCGCCACTGGCCGCCCTGAACGACAGCAGCCTGCTGAAGACCGACGCGCTCGTCGACGGCCGCTGGATCCCCGGCATCGGCCCGCTTCGCCGTCACCGATCCGGCCACCGGAGCCAAGCTGGCCGAGGTTGCCAACCTCGATGCCGACGACGCTGCTGCGGCCATCACCGCCGCTGACCGGGCCTGGCCCGCCTGGCGCAGCAAGACCGCCAAGGAACGCAGCGCGATCCTGATGAAGTGGTTCCAGTTGCTGCACCAGCATGCCGACGACCTGGCCCGCATCATGACCGCCGAACAGGGCAAACCACTGGCCGAGGCCAAGGGCGAGGTGGCCTACGGCGCCAGCTTCATCGAGTGGTTCGCCGAGGAGGCCAAGCGGATCTACGGCGAAACGATCCCGTCGACCGACAACAACAAGCGCTTCGTGGTGATCAAGCAGCCGGTCGGCGTGTGTGCAGCGATCACGCCGTGGAACTTCCCGATCGCGATGATCACGCGCAAGGTCGCGCCGGCGCTGGCGGCCGGTTGCCCGGTGGTGATCAAGCCGGCCGAGCAGACGCCGCTGTCGGCGCTGGCGGTGGCCGAGTTGGCCCTGCGCGCCGGCATGCCCGCAGGCGTGCTCAACGTGCTGACCGCCGACAGCGAGCGCTCGATCGCGATCGGCAAGGTACTGTGCGACAGCGATGTCGTGCGCCACCTGTCGTTCACCGGCTCGACCGAGGTCGGCCGCATCCTGGCACGCCAGTGCGCGCCGACGATCAAGAAGCTCAGCCTCGAACTCGGCGGCAATGCGCCGTTCATCGTCTTCGACGACGCCGACCTCGACAGCGCGGTCGAGGGCGCGATGATCAGCAAGTACCGCAATGCCGGCCAGACCTGCGTCTGCGCCAATCGTCTGTATGTGCAGTCCGGCGTCTACGACGCCTTCGTCGCCAAGCTGGCCGACAAGGCCAAAGGCATCAAGGTCGGCAGCGGCTTCGAGGCCGGTGTCCAGCAGGGGCCGTTGATCGACGACGCCGCGATGGTCAAGGTCCAGGCGCACGTGGCCGATGCGCTGGCCAAGGGTGCGCGCGTGGTCGTCGGCGGCGGCCCTGTCGAGGGTCTGGGCGGGCGCTTCTACACCCCCACCGTGCTGGCCGACGTGACCACCGCGATGCTGTGCGCCCGCGAGGAAACCTTCGGCCCGGTGGCGCCGGTGTTCCGCTTCGAAACCGAGGCCGAGGTCATCGCGCTGGCCAACGCCACCGAGTTCGGCCTCGCCAGCTACTTCTACAGCCGCGACATCGGCCGCATCTGGCGCGTCGGCGAAGCGCTCGAGTACGGCATGGTCGGCATCAACACCGGCCTGATCTCGACGGCCGAGGTGCCATTCGGCGGCGTCAAGCAGTCCGGCCTGGGCCGTGAAGGCTCACACCACGGCATCGACGATTACGTCGAGATCAAGTACCTGTGCATCGGCGACGTGCAGAAATGAACTTGCCCGCGCGCGGCATCGAGCCGTGCAACGCCGAATGAAGAAACGGGCCCGCAAGGGGCCCGAAATTCGTGGAGCGGGTGAAGGGAATCGAACCCTCGTATGAAGCTTGGGAAGCTGCCGTTCTGCCATTGAACTACACCCGCATTCGGCGCGGATTCTAGCGTGGTGGTGTTTGATCGTGCAGGCAGCAACTGCGGCGTGCGTGGCGCCGTAACATCCGGCAATCCAGCTCATTCAACCAAGGAGTGCAAGAACAATGACCGGACTACTGAAGCGATCGCTTAGAGCCTCTCAATGGGCGGGGCTACTGCTGGCTGCCGGCCTGCCCTGGGCAGCCGCTTCCCAGACGTCGCCGAGTCTCGACCGCACCGTGCTGCCAATCGCCGAACCCAAGCGCCCCGTCTACAAGGAACTGGACGCGCGCAAGGTCAAGCCGCCGCTGCGCTTCGAGGTCAAGGCACCGGCCGGGGCGCCGAACGTGGTGATCGTGCTGATCGACGACCTGGGCTTCGGCGTGCCCAGCAGCTTCGGCGGCCCGATCGCGATGCCGACGCTGGACAAGCTGGCCCAGGGCGGCTTGCGCTACAACAACTTCCACACCACCGCGCTGTGTTCGCCGACGCGCGCGGCGCTGAAGTCCGGCCGCAACCACCACACGGTGAACATGGCCTTCATCACCGAGCTGGCCACCGCCTTCCCGGGCGCCACTGGCCAGATCCCCAACGCCGCCGCTCCGCTGGCGGAAACCTTGCGCCTGAACGGCTACGCCACCGCCGCGTTCGGCAAGTGGCATGAAACCGCCGCCTGGGAAGCCAGCGTCGCAGGCCCGTTCGACCGCTGGCCGACGCGGCAGGGCTTCGACAAGTTCTACGGCTTCCTGGGTGGCGAGACCAACCAGTGGGCGCCCTACCTGTACGACGGCACCGCGGTGGTCGAATTGCCGAACGACCCGAACTACCACTTCATGACCGACATGACCGAGAAGGCGCGGGCCTGGATCAAGCACCAGAAGGCGCTGACACCCGACCGGCCGTCTTTCGTCTACTTCGCGCCCGGCGCCACCCACGCCCCGCACCACGTGCCCAAGGAGTGGATCGCCAAGTGGAAGGGCAAGTTCGACCAGGGTTGGGACAAGATCCGCGAGCAGTCGCTGGCGCGGCAGATCGCAATGGGTGTGGTGCCCCCCGGCACGAAGCTGGCGCCCAAGCCGCCTGAGATCAAGGACTGGGACAAGCTCTCGGCCGATCAGCAGCGCCTGTTCACGCGCCAGGCCGAGGTCTTCGCCGCCTACGCCGAATACACCGACCATGAGATCGGCCGCATGCTCAAGGCCTTCGAAGAGGTCGGCGAAGCCGACAACACGCTCGTCTTCTACGTCGCCGGTGACAACGGCACCAGCGGCGAGGGTGGCGAGAACGGCATGTTCAACGAATACACCTACTTCAACGGCGTGCAGGAGAAGGTCGAGGACATGCTGAAGAAGATCGACCAGTGGGGTGGCCCCGAGACCTATCCGCACATGGCGGCCGGTTGGGCGGTGGCGCTCGACAGCCCGTTCGGCTGGATGAAGCAGGTGCCGTCCGACTTTGGCGGCACCCGCAACGGCATGGTGGTGCACTGGCCCAAGGGCATCAAGGCGAAGAACGAGATCCGCACCCAGTTCAGCCACGTGATCGATGTCGCGCCTACGGTGCTGCAGGCGATCGGCCTGCCAGAGCCCAAGAGCGTCAACGGCGTGAAGCAGATCCCGATGGCCGGCACCAGCCTGGTCTATTCCTTCGAGGACGCCAAGGCCAAGGAGCGCCACACCACGCAGTATTTCGAGGTCGCCGGCAATCGCGCGATCTACCACGACGGCTGGTTCGCGCGCACGATCCACAAGGCCCCCTGGGAGCCCAAGCCGCGTCGGGCGCTGCAGGACAACTCGGCCTGGCAGCTGTACGACGTGCGCTCGGACTTCAGCCTGGCCGATGACCTGGCGACGAAGAACCCGAAGAAGCTGGCCGAGATGCAGAAACTCTTCCTCGCCGAAGCGGCCAAGTACGGGGTGCTGCCGATGGACGACCGCTTCTTCGAGCGCCTGGACGCCGGCGGCCGTCGGGCGCCCCGACCTGATGGGCAAGCGCACCTCGATGACGCTGGCCGAGGGCATGACCGGGATGATGGAGGGCGTGTTCGTCAACGTGAAGAACCGCTCGAAGACCATCACGGCCGAGATCGAGGTGCCGGCCAACGGTGGCAACGGCACCGTCATCGCACAGGGCGGGCGCTTCGGCGGCTGGTCGCTGTACGTCAAGGACGGCGTACCGGCCTACGACTACAACTTCCTCGGCCTGCAGCACACGTCGATCGTGTCGGCCAGGAAGCTTGCACCGGGCAAGGCCGAGCTGCGCTTCCAGTTCGACTACGACGGCGGCGGTCCGGCCAAGGGCGGCCAAGGAACGCTGTTCGTCAACGGCGAAAAGGTTGCCGAGGGCCGGATCCCGGCGCACTCAGCCCGGCATGTTCTCGGCCGACGAGACCGCCGATGTCGGCATCGACCTCGGCACGCCGGTGGTCGAGGCCATCGGCGCGGAAGCGAGGTCGCGCTTCACCGGCCGGATTCCGAAGGTCGCGGTGGAAGTCAAGTGAGCTGAGCCGGACCAGGCGGGGATGGCTCGCCGCGGGCGAGCGTCACCCACGTTGATGGGCCCCCTGGGCCCACGCATCGCTGCGCGAGTCGCCGTCAGTTGACTCGCGGCGATCGGCCTGCACCACCTCGGCCGGGCCTCGCGCGATCGCGGCTGCGGCACAGGGTGCGAAGGCGGCGCAGCCGCATTCGAAAACTGCGCGACAGGATCACTTCGCTGCGTTGAGGTCCTTGTCCTTCCAGTACTTGCGGCCGGTTGCTGCAACGCCCACCGCGAGGCCGGTCCTGGTCATCGGGTAGACGTCGATCGCCCCGGTGCCGGACGCGCCCTTCTCGACCATGCCACCCTTGCCTTCCGCGGCGGCGACTGCCGTGCCCGTCCCGGCGAATTCCCAGCCCTTGTCGATGAACTGGTCCAGCGTCTTCGCATCATTGAACACCAGCACTTCGCGGTAGTCCTTGATGCCGAAGTCCAGGCCCCCGCTGGCCTGCGCCATGTTCATGTAGGTGTCCTTCTTGGTCGCGTTGGAGTGAACGAGACCGCTGCCCCCCGCGCCACCGACAAAGAACGACATCCCGAAACTGGTGAAGCAGCCGTAGCCCGCGGCCTTGTCGACCTTGGCCTTGACCTCGGGCTTGGCCTTGTAGACCGCAGCCAATGCGTCGTCACACATCTTGCGAAGTTCGGCTCGCTTCTTGCTCACATCGTCCTGGGCCGATGCGCCCTGGCTCACGAGCAGCGCGCCGGCGATGCTCAGCGCGGTGAAGACATTTCGTCCGATAGCAGTCACGTTGAACCTCCAGTTCTGTTGCAACAGGAAAGAAGCGCCATTGACACGCGACGCCCTTCGCATCGACGAGCCATCACGCTTTCGGGTCCACATCATAGGGGACAGGGAGTTGCATCCGTGCCGGGCGTCAGCTGCGATGCTGGAGTTGCTGGTACAGCGCCAGGTAGGCCGCCACGACAGCATCCTCGTGGTGCTCTCGCTGGACCGTGTCGTGTCCCGCATCGGCCAGGCGTTTGCGCTCGCCCGCGTTCATGGCGAGCAGCCTTTTCATCGCCTCGGCCAGACCCGGTGGGTCGGCCAGCGGAGCGAGCACCGCGTTGTCGCCGTCCTGCACCAGCGCCTGCGCGCCTTCGTTGCGCGTGCTCAACACCGGAAGACGGTGCTGCCAGGCTTCGAGAATCACATTGCCCAGCGGCTCGTGCCGCGACGGACAGACAAACACATCGCCGAGCGCAAAGAACGGCGTCGGATCGTTCTGCCATCCGGCCCACCGGACGCGTTGCTCGAGGCCGAGGCTGCGTGTGGCGTCGGCCAGCCGTTCTCGCTCGGGGCCGTCACCGGCGATCAGCAACACGAGCGGGCGCCCATCGACGGCCGGCTCGAGACGAGCAAAGGCTTCAAGCAGGTCCTGGAAGCCCTTCTTGGCGATCAGCCTGCCCAGCGCGAAGACGACGAACGCGTTGTCTTCGAGCCCCAGGCTGGCGCGCAACGCACTCGACTCCTCGGCCGAAACCTCGCGCGGCTGCGGCACGAAGTTGCCGATGTAGAACACCCGATCCGGCGGCAAACCCTGGGCCACGAGGTAAGCGCAGATGTCGCGTGTGTTGCCGACCCACGCATGGGCATGGCGGTAGTAGCCGTCGATCTTGTAGTAGCCGCCCAGTCGGGCCACATGCAGCGCGCGGCTGCCCGCTGGCAGGCGCGTCAGGCGCGTGGCACGGCCCATGTAGGTCTGCACGACGTCGGGCTGGCGCTCGCCGATCAGGCGCGTCAGGCGCCAGCGCGAGTAGAAGTCCCACTTTGACGCCAGTGGCAGATGCACCTGCTCCACGTCCGGCGAGAGTGCCTGCACCACCGGGCTGTCACCGCGGATCACGGCCAGGCTCGGGTGACCGGCATGCGTCAGTGCTTCCACCAGCCGAATGAAGAATCGGTCAGCGCCACCGAGCTGGTGGCTGCCAAGAACGTGGATCGACCTCACCATGCCGCTCGCCAACGATGGGTTCGCGTGCGCAGGTGGTAGCGTTCGGCAAACAGGCGGCGGTCGACGGTCACGAGGCGAGTTGTCGGTTCAGGTCAGGCCCCGATTCTGTCAGCTCACCCGACGAAGCCCGCGCCGGCCCGCCTGCGAGGCGCCAACGGATGGTGATGGCGCCGACAATCACCGGGCCGTGCGTTGCCGACTCATGGGCAGCGCGCGGCTGATCGGTCTTCTCGTTCTGGAAGCATTGCATGTGTGGAATCGCTGGTGTCGTCACATCGTCCCCATCATCGGCAGCCTTGCGCATCGGTCTCGAGGCGGCCGCTTCCGCGCTGCGGCATCGCGGCCCCGATGACTTCGGGATCACACTGGACGGTCCCGTCGGCTTCGTGCACACGCGCCTGTCGATCATCGACCTGGCAGGCGGCCATCAACCGATCGTCACGCCGGGGCATGAGCTGTCGGCGGTGGTCAACGGCGAGATCTACAACTACATCGAGCTGCGGGACGAGTTCAGCGCCAGGACCGGAGTCGAGCCGCTGACCCACTCGGATTCGGAATGCGTGCTGCAGGTCTACGCGGCCGAGGGCATCGACGGCCTGCGGCGACTCAACGGCATGTTTGCGCTGGCGATCCACGATCGCGTCAATCGGCGCGTCGTGCTCGCGCGCGATCGGCTGGGCATCAAGCCGCTGTACCTGTTTCGCGATGCCACCCGGGTCGCGTTCGGCTCCGAGCTCAAGGCCCTGCTGCCACTGCTGCCGGCGGCGCCGGCACTCAACGCCGATGCGATCGGGCAATTCCTCGAGAACGAATTCCTGGCCGGCGAGCAAACCATTCTTGCCGGGATCTCCAGGGTGCCGCCCGGCCATGCGATCACGATCGACTACGACCTGAACTGCGGCCGCCACCGCTACTGGTCGATCCACGACGTGCGGACCCAGCCGGTGACGATGGCGCAGGCGCAGGAGTCGTTTTCCGCGCTCTTCGAGCAGGTCATGCGCGAGCACATGCGGGCCGACGTGCCGTTCGGACTGTTCCTTTCCGGCGGGGTCGACTCCAGCCTGCTGTGCGCCATGTTGACGCGGATGCACGACAAGCCCATCGAGAGCTTCTCGGTCGGCTATTCGGTCGAACGCGATCGCAACGAGCTGGACGCGGCGGAGTCCATTGCGCGCCGGTTCGGCACACTCCACCGGTCGCTCGAGATCACGCCGGAAGAACTGCTCGCGCGCATACCCCACGCCATCTGGTCGACCGACGAACTGATGCGCGACTTCGCGGTGCTGCCCACCTCGCTGCTGGCCGAGAAGGCCGGGCAATCGCTGAAGGTGATCTTCACCGGCGAGGGCGGGGACGAGGCCTTTGCGGGCTACGCGCGATACCGCAAGCATCCGCTGCAGCGCTGGCTTTCCAACCTCGCGCGGCCGGGCGTCGGCGGCTTCCGGACCCGCAACCGCTGGCCTCGGTCATTGCGCCAACGCGTGTTCTCACCGCGCCTCCAGGCGGTATCCAACGGCTTTCGCCAGGCCCAACTCGACACCTGGCAAGACACACCGGCCGCCTGGAGCGACCTGCAGCGAGCGCAGCACTACGACCTGGTCTCGGCGTTGCCTGACAAGCTGCTGGTGAAGGTGGATCGCAGCCTGATGGCGTTTGGCGTGGAGGCGCGCGTGCCCTACCTGGATCACCGCATCGTCGAGTTCGGGCTCGCGCTCCCCGACGCGCTCAAGGTGCAAGGCCGCGTCGGGAAGTATTTCCTCAGGCAGTGGGGCCAGCGGTACATCGAAGGCGACTACCTGATGCAGACCAAGAAGGGCTTTCATGTGCCGATGCGGCGCCTGCTGAGCGACGCGTTCTTGCAGAACCTGGGGGCGGCCCTGGTCTCCAACCCGGTGATCAAGGCGTGGTTCAACATCGAGGGCGTCAAGTACCTGATCGAGGCCCAGCGCCGCACCGGCGCATACAGCGAGCAGGTGTGGGGTGTGATGCAGTTTGCGATCTGGCACCGCATCTTCGTCGAGCGCCACGGCCAGCAACCGGGGCGCGCGGAGAACCCGCTGGACTGGATCCGGTAGGGTCATCGCATCGGCCGCGGCGACACCTCTTGGCCACGCCGGCCTTTGCGACAATTCAAGCCTCATGAATGACGTCCTGATCACTGCCGATGCGGCGACGCGCCGCCGCCCGGTGCGCAGCTACGTGCTGCGCGCAGGACGCATGGGCAGCGGCCAGCAGCGCGCGCTGGCCGAACTGGCGCCGCGTTTCGTGCTGCCGTTCCAGCCGACCGCGCTGGACACGGCGGCAGCGTTCGGCCGTCAGGCACCGGTGGTGGTGGAAATCGGCTTCGGCATGGGGCAGGCCACGGCGGCCATCGCGACGCGCACGGCCGGACGTCGACTTCATCGGCATCGAGGTCCATCGAGCCCGGCGTCGGCGCGCTGCTGAAGCACATCGGCGAAGCGCGCATCAGCAACGTGCGCATCGTGCAGCACGACGCGGTGCCGGTGCTCGAGCAGATGATCGCGCCCGCCTCGCTGGCCGGGGTGAACATCTTCTTTCCGGACCCCTGGCACAAGAAGAAGCATCACAAGCGGCGGCTGGTCCAGCCGGCCTTCGTCGCTCTGCTCGCCTCGCGCCTGGCGCCGGGCGGGGCGCTGCACTGCGCCACCGACTGGCAGCCCTATGCCGAGCAGATGCTGGCCGTGCTGGCGGCCGAGCCGATGCTGGGCAACACCTGCGCCGACTACGCGCCACGGCCGGCCGGCCGGCCGTTGACCAAGTTTGAACTGCGCGGCCTGGCCCTCGGGCACGCTGTGTGGGACCTCGTCTTCACGCGACGGTGAGGCCCGCGGCCGCGTTCACCGCGCGCTGCGGTACGGCTCGTCCTCGGCGATGAAATCGTGCTCGCCCAGCGCATCGGCAACCCAGGCCGAGACGCCCGCCGACGACCACAGACGCTCGACATAGGCAGCCGCAGCATCCGACAGCGGCAACGCGTAGGTTCGCACGCGCGCGGCCACCGGGGCGTAGAAGGCGTCGACGGCACCGAAGTCGCCAAACAGGAACGGCCCGCCGCTGCGATTCACTTGCTCGCTCCACATCGCGTCGATGCGGGCGAGGTCCCGGCGCACCGCGGGCTCGCTGCCGAGCACCCGTTCGCCGATCTGCGGCAGATGCGCCTCGATGTTCATCGGGCAGTGGTTGCGCAGCGCGGCAAAGCCGGCGTGCATTTCGGCGGCCAGGCTGCGCGCGCGGGCGCGCTGCTGGCGATCGTGCGGCCACAGCGGCAACGCCGGGTACAGATCGGCCAGCGCCTCGGCGATGGCCAGCGTGTCCCACACCGCAAAGCCGTCGATCAGCAGCACCGGCACCTTGCCCACCGGCGTGTAGCGTGCCAGTTCGCGGTAGAAGGCCGAGCCGGGCGTGAAATCGAAGCGCAGCCTGATCTCGTCGAAGGCGATGCCATGCTGGCGCATCAGCACCCAGGGCCGCATCGACCACGACGAGTAGTTCTTGTTGCCGATCACCAGTTGCAGCATCGCGCGCTCCCTTCACGAGCCGTCGATGCTAGCGGCCGCGGCGCGCGCGGTCGATGCAAGTTGCTGATGGCAGCTATGCGCGCCAGGTGACCCAGCCGGTGGCGGCGGTCAGCAGCACCAGCCCGCCGAACACGATGCGGTACCAGGCGAAAGCGCTGAAGTCGTGCGTGGACACGTAGCGGATCAGCCAGCGGATGCAGAGCCAGGCGCTGAAGAAGGCGAACACGGTGCCGACCGCAAACAGCGGCAGGTCGGCGACAGACAGTGCAGCGCGGTCCTTCCACACCGAGTACGCGCCGGCACCGATCAGGGTCGGGATCGCCAGGTAGAAACTGAACTCGGTGGCTGCCTTGCGCGAGAAGCCGAACACCATCGCGCCGATGATCGTGGCGCCAGAGCGGCTGGTGCCGGGGATCAGCGCCAGGCACTGCACCAGGCCGACCTTGAGCGCATCCAGCGCACTCATGTCGTCGACGCTCTCGACGCGCGCATGGCGGCGGCCCTGCAGATCGAGTGCGCCGTAGCGTGCGCGGTGGCGCCGCTCGACCCACAGGATGACCAAGCCACCGAGCACGAAGGCCAGCGCCACCGGCACCGGGTGGAACAGGTGTGCCTTGATCGCACTGCCCAGCGCCAGACCGAACACGACGGCCGGCGCAAACGCAATCAGCAAGTTGCGCGCGAAGCGCTGCGCCACCGCATCGCGGCCGATGCCTGCGACCGTGCGGGCCAGCCGGGCGCGGTACTCCCAGATCACGGCCAGCATCGCGCCGGTCTGGATCGCCACCTCGAACACCTTGATGCTGTTGCCGGTGAAATCGAGCAGCGAAGCGGTCAGGATCAGATGCCCCGTCGATGAGATCGGCAGGAACTCAGTCAGGCCCTCGACGATCCCCATCACCGCGGCCTTGGCCAGCGTTACCCACTCCACGGCGGCTCCTGTCACGACGGCCGCGGCACAGCGCAACGGCAAAGCCGCGGATGATAACGGCGCGCGCCGTGGCGGATGCAGCCGAGATCGGGCCTGGCCCGGTGCGTCCGCATCGGCGTCAAGCGCACGCCGGCAAGGCGCACGGATTGACCGACACTCATCGCCACGGATAAAGTACTGACCAGTCAGTCACTAACTTGATGATCACGGCCCCTTCCCCAGCCGACACGGCCCTTGTGGTCGCGCCGCGCCAGCGGCGCAAGCAGGCACGCCCACACGAATTGCTCGAGGCTGCGCTCGACCTGTTCGTCGAAAAGGGTTTCGCCGCCACGCGCACCGAAGAAGTGGCCAGGCGCGCCGGCGTTTCCAAGGGCACGCTGTACCTTTACTACCCCAGCAAGGAAGAGTTGCTCAAGGCGGTGATCGCGCACTACCTGTCGGCACGCATCGCCGCCACGGCACAAGAGGTGCAGCGCTTCGAGGGCACCATGGCGCAGTTGCTGCGCCAGATGCTGGTGCCATGGTGGCAGCAGGTGTACGCCAGCCAGACCTCCGGAACCTTCAAGCTGATCATGTCGGAGGTGCGCAACTTTCCCGACATCGCCGAGTTCTACGTTCGCGAAGTCATCGAACCCGGCGAACAATTGATCGGCCGCATCGTGCAACGCGGCGTCGACAGCGGCGAGTTCCGCGCCGTCGATATCGCCTACACGGTGCATTCGCTGCTGCTGCCGATGGTGATGCTCTGCACCCACAAGCATGCGCTCGGCGCCTGCACGCAACATTCGATCGACGCGCCGGCCTTCATCGCCGCGCACGTGGACCTGGTGGTGCGGGGCCTGCTGCGCGAGGTGCCCCCCGCATCCGCCGCCACGGCGCCGGCGCGACGGACGCGGCCGCGCTGAGACGCGCCGCCGCGGCCCCATAAAATCGCCCCCAAGGCCGATCATCACAACAACAGCATGGACATCGAACAAGCCCGCTTCAACATGATCGAGCAGCAGATCCGGCCCTGGGACGTGCTCGACCAGGGTGTGCTCTCACTGCTGGCCGTCGTCAGGCGTGAGGATTTCGTGCCGCCCGCGCACCGCGCGTTGGCTTTCGTCGATACCGAAGTCCCGTTGCCGGACGGTCAGGTGATGCTGGCGCCCAAGGTCGAGGCACGGCTGTTGCAGGAACTGCATGTCGCGCGTCACGAGCGCGTGCTCGAGGTCGGCGCCGGCTCGGGCCACATGGCTGCCTTGCTGGCGCACAAGGCGCAGCAGGTGATCACGCTGGAGATCCGCCCGGCGCTGGTGGCGATGGCCGCGGCCAACCTGCGCCGTGCCGGCGTCCTCAACGCCAGCGTGCGCGAGGTCCGACGGCTCGCGCGGCCTGCCCGGTGAGGCGCCGTTCGATGTCATCGTGCTGTCCGGCTCGGTGGCCGAAGTGCCACAGCGACTGCTCGATCAGCTCAAGATCGGCGGCCGACTGGTGGCCATCGTCGGCCAGGAACCGGTGATGCATGCGCTGCTGATCACCCGCGTGGCCGAGCGCCAGTGCAAGCGCGTCGAGTTGTTCGACACTGTGGCGCCGCGCCTGCAAGGGTTCCCCGAACCGGCGCTGTTTCAATTCTGACGCGTGATGCATTTGACGCCCGCGAACTCGCCGTACGCCCGAATGCTGCGGCAATCGGCGACATTTGCAGTTACAACGCGCGCTGGTTTGCGCGAATCCGAAGCACCCCCGAAGGACAGTTCATGCGTCGTTTGACCCAACTGATGTTGTCCACCCTTGCGCTGGTTGCCGCCGGCGGCAGTTGGGCGCAGAGTCTGCAGGAGATCTATGAAGCGGCGCGCGCCTACGACGCGACCTACCTGGCCGCCCGTGCGCAGGTCGATTCGGTGCAGTACCGCACCGCACAGAGCTATGCGCTGCGCCGGCCCAGCGTCAGCGCCAATGGCACCGCCAGGCGCATCGAAACCAATCCGCCGTCCACCTTGAACAACCCGAGTGGCGACCGCTTCAGCAACAGCACCGGTTCGCTCTCCATCGACGGACGCCAGTCGCTGTTCAACCGCGCCAACACGGCCACCATCGACCAGGCCGAAAGATCGCTCGCAGCCGCCGAGGCCGACCTGCAACTCGCCGAGCAGGAACTGATCGTCAGGGTCGCGCAAACCTACTTCGACGCGCTGGTGGCGCAAGACACCCTGACCGTCGCGGAGGCCAGCAAGACAGCCATCGCCGAGCAACTGGCGTCGGCCAAGCGCAACTTCGAGGTCGGGACCGCGACGATCACCGACACCCGCGAAGCGCAGGCGCGCTTCGATCTTGCCACCGCCACGGTGATCGCGGCCGAAAACGACCTGCGCGGCAAGCGCATTGCACTCGACCAGCTGGTCGGCCGCAGCAACGTCACCCCCAAGCCACTGGCCGTTCCCGTCGCGCTGCCGACGATGACGGTTTCGGTCGACGACTGGGTCGGCCTTGCAGAGTCGGGGCACCCGCTGGTGCGCAAGGCCGACCTCGGCCTGGCAATCGCCCAGCTCGAGACCGAGAAGGCACGCGCAGGCCACCTGCCGACACTCGACGCCGTGGCCAGCGTCGCTTCCAACCGCCTCACCGGCAGCACCAACTTCGGCAACATCGGCACGGCCTCGACCGCCAGCCTTGGCCTGCAACTGGCGGTACCGGTGTTCTCGGGCTTCGCGGTCGAGAACCGCGTCAAGGAAACGCTGTCGCTGGAAGAGCGTTCGCGCAATGACCTCGAAGCGGCGCGCCGCGGCGTGGCGCAGGCCACGCGCGTGGCCTATTTCGACTACCTGTCGGGCCAGGCCCAGGTCACGGCGCTCGAAGCGGCCGAGTCTTCGAGCAAGCTGGCGCTCGAGGCCACGCAGCTCGGCTACCGCGTCGGCGTGCGAGTGAACCTCGACGTGCTCGACTCGCAAAGACAGCTCTTCGTGACCCAGCGCGACTTGTCCAAGGCCCGCTACGACGTCCTGCTCAGCGGCCTGCGGCTGCGCCGGGCCTCGGGCACCTTGCTGCCCAGCCACATCAGCATCGCCAACTCGCTGCTGGTCAAGTAGGGCTCGGCGAAGCGCAGCGCGGCCGCGCTGCGGGCGTTTTTGCTGCGCGCCCGACGGCTATGCGGAGTCCAGCCCCGTCAGCAGCATCGCAATGCGTTGTGCCATGCGTTCGGTGGCGCCGCGGTGGCTGCCGGCGAAGGCCAGCGCGGCCTCGACCCAGTCGTTGCGGCGCGGGTCGTTGGCCAGCGCCACCGCGCGGCGCACCGCACCATGGAGATCGGGCATGCGCACGGCCGCCCCAGCCTCGATGGCCAGTTGCGCCGCGTCCTCGAAGTTGAACGTGTGCGGCCCCATCACCAGCGGGCAGCCACAGGCGGCGGCCTCGATCAGGTTCTGCCCGCCCAGCGGCGCGAAGCTGCCGCCGAGCAAGGCCACGTCGGCACAGGCGTAGTAGGTGGGCATCTCGCCGATCGAGTCGCCGAGCCAGACGTCGACCGCGGCCGCCTCGGGGGGCGGTTTCTCGATCCAGGCGCTGCGCCGCTGCAGCGAAAAGTCGCTGCGCTCGATCAGCGTCGCCACTTCGTCGAAGCGCTGCGGGTGGCGCGGCACGATCACCAGCAGTGGCCGCGGCTCGGGCAACTCGCGCCAGGCGTCGAGCAAGGGTTGCTCCTCGCCCTCGCGGCTGATGGCCATCAGCACCACCTGCCGCGGCAGGGCCTGGCGCCACACGTGGCCGCGCGCCAGCAGCTTGGCCGGCGGCGTGATGTCGAACTTGGTGTTGCCGCAGACCTCGACCAGCTTCGCGCCGGACTCGCGCAGTCGCTGCGCGTCGCGCGCGGTCTGTGCCAGCACGCGCGTGAACGCAGCCAGGGCCGGCCGCAACAGCACGCTGAAACGACGCCCCTTGCGCTGGCTCTTGGCCGACAGCCTCGCATTGGCCAGCACCATCGGCACCTGCGCCTCGCGCGCGGCATGCATCACGTTGGGCCAGACCTCGGTTTCCATGATCACGCCGACCGCCGGACGATAGCGCTTGAAGAAGCGCCGCACCGCCGCCGGCGTGTCGTATGGGAACCAGGTCTGGTCGTCCTCGGGTTGCAGCAACTCGTGTCCGGCCATCACACCGGTGGCGGTGCTGCAAGTCAGCAGCATGCGCATGTGCGGCAACTCCTGGCGCAACGCGGCCACCAGCGGGGCAGCGGCGCGGGTTTCGCCGAGCGACACCGCGTGCACCCAGACCACCCCGCCCTGGCCGCGCCGCGGCGGCAGTCTGTAGCGGCCGAAGCGCTCGCCGATGCGCTTGCGGTAGGCCGGCTCGGCCCGCCCGCGCCACCACAGCCGCGCCAGGTAGACCGGCGTCAACAGCCACAGGCTGAACGAGTACAGCCAGCGGGCCAGCAGCGAAAGCATCAGTGCGCCGCCGCCGCAATCTTGGCGTCGGGCTTGACGCTCATCAGCGCAGCCATCATCACACCCTCGATGCGGTGCAGGGCGGCGGCGGTATGACCCTCGAAGCGCAGCACCAGCACCGGCGTGGTGTTGGAACCGCGGATCAGGCCGAAGCCATCGGGCCAGTCGATGCGCAGGCCGTCGATGGTGTTGACCTCGGCACCAGGAAACGACAGCCGACCGTCGGCCACGCGGGCCTGCAACTCGGTCACCAGGCGATGGTGCTCGCCCTCGGCACAGGGCACATTCAGCTCCGGCGTGTTGAAGCTCGTCGGCAAGGCATTCAGCACCGCGCTCGGGTTCTTGCTGCGCGACAGGATCTCGAGCAGTCTCGCCGCGGTGTAGGTGGCATCGTCGAAGCCGTACCAGCGCTCTCCGAAGAAGATGTGGCCGCTCATCTCGCCGGCGATCGGCGCGCCGATCTCGGCCATCTTGGCCTTGATCAGCGAATGGCCGGTCTTGTAGGTCATCGGCACGCCACCGGCGGCGCGGATCGCCGGTGCCAACCGTTGCGTGCTCTTGACGTCATAGATCACCGTGGCGCCCGGGTTGCGCGAAAGCACATCCTTGGCCAGCAACATCAACTGGCGGTCCGGATAGATGATCTGGCCGTCCTTGGTGACGACGCCGAGGCGGTCGCCGTCGCCGTCGAACGCGAGGCCGAGTTCGGCATCGGTGGTCTTCACCCGTTGGATCAGTTCGGCCAGGTTCTCCGGCTTGCTCGGATCGGGGTGGTGGTTCGGGAAATCGCCGTCGACCTCGGAGTACATCTCGTCGACCCGGCAGCCGAGCGCGCGCAGGATGCCCGGCGCCGACGCACCGGGAATGCCATTGCCCGAATCGACGACGATCTTCATCGGGCGCGCGAGCTTCGCGTCGCTGGCGATGCGGTGGCTGTACTCGGCGAGGATGTCCATGCGGCCGATGCGTCCCTGGCCCTGCGCATAACGCTCGGCCTCGATGCGCTCGCGCAGGCGCTGGATGTCGTCGCCATAGATCGCACGGCCGGCCAGCACCATCTTGAAGCCGTTGTAGTCCTTCGGGTTGTGACTGCCGGTGACCTGGATGCCCGAGCGGCAGCCGTGCGCGCCGCGCGTCGCCGCCACGTAGTACAGCATCGGTGTCGTCACCGCGCCGAGGTCGACGACGTCCAGCCCGGTCGACGCCAGCCCACGCGTCAGTGCAGCCACCAGGCCGGGGCCCGACAGGCGGCCGTCGCGCCCGACCGCCACCGCGCGCTCGCCGGCCGCCACGGCCTCGGAGCCGAAGGCGCGCCCCAGGTGTTCGGCAAAGGCCTCGTCGATGGTCTGCCCGACGACGCCGCGGATGTCGTAGGCTTTGAAGATCGAGGCGGCGGTTTTCATGGCGGGCTCCTTGTGTTGGCGGGATTGTAGGTAGCGCCCGCGAGGGCCACGCCGGGGCACAGGAGGCACAGGTCCGAAAACGGCGATTGCCGGCCGCCGCACGGCCTAAGATGCCGGCATGGTTCTCGATCCCGACGCTGCCTACCGCGTGCTGCAGGCGCACGACGCACGCTTCGACGGCCGGCTGTTCGTCGGCGTGACCTCGACCGGCATCTACTGCCGGCCGGTGTGTCGCGTGCGGCTGCCGCGCCGCGAGAACTGCCGCTTCTTCGCCAACGCGGCGAGCGCCGAGCATGGCGGCTTCCGGCCCTGCCTGCGCTGCCGGCCCGAGATGGCGCCCGGCCTCGCACTGGTCGACTCGCCGCAAGTGCTGGCACAGCACGCAGCGCGCATGCTCGACCAGGCCGTGCGCGACGGCGAAGACGTGTCGCTGCCCGACGTCGCGGCCCGGCTCGGCGTCACCGACCGGCACCTGCGGCGCATCTTTGCCGCGGCGCACGGCGTCACGCCGATCGACTACCTGACGACGCAACGCCTGCTGCTGGCCAAGCAGCTGTTGACCGACACCGGGCTGACCGTCGCCGACGTGGCCTACGCCGCCGGCTTCGGCAGCCAGCGGCGCTTCCACGCCGCCTTCGCCGAACGGTACCGGCTCAGCCCGATGGCACTGCGCCGCGAGCCGGCGGCGCAGGCCCCGGCGCCGCGCGACGCTGCCATCGGCGCGACGCTGCGGCTGGCGTACCGGCCGCCCTACGACGTCGATGGCGTGATCGGCTTCTTTGCGGCGCGTTGCGTGGCCGGCGTCGAGGCTGTCGACGCACCAGCGCACACGCTGCGCCGCACGCTGGCCTGGATCCACCAGGGCCGTCCGATCGCCGGCTGGCTGGCGTGCCGATTCGTGCCCTCGCGCTGCGAGATCGAGGCGGTGGTCTCGCCTGCGCTTGCGCCGGCCGTCGGCGCCGTCGTGCAACGCCTGCGCCAGGCCCTGGATCTCGATGCCGACCCGGTGCCGATCGCTGCCGCGCTCGCCGACCTGCCCGGCATGGCGGGCACACGTGTGCCCAACGGGCTCGACGGCTTCGAGATCGCCGTGCGCGTGATCCTCGGCCAGCAGGTGACGGTGGCTGCGGCACGCACGCTGACGCGGCGCCTGGTCGATGCGCTCGGCGAGCCGATCGACACCCCATTCGCCGACCTGACGCGGCTGTTTCCGTCACCGGACCGCCTCGCCGCAGCCACCCCCGAGCAGATCGGCCGCCTGGGCATCGTGAGGCAGCGCGTCAAGGCCTTGCAGGCGCTGGCCGCCGAAGTCGCTGCCGGGCGCCTGGCGCTCAACCGCGGCGCGCCACTGGCGGCCACGCTCGATGCACTGCGTGCGCTGCCCGGCATCGGCGAATGGACGGTGCAACTGATCGCGATGCGCGCGCTGGCCTGGCCCGATGCCTTTCCCGCCAGCGACATCGGTGTGATGAACGCGCTCGGCACGCGCGACGCGAAGGCGGTCGCCGAGCAATCCGAAGCCTGGCGCCCCTGGCGCTCGTACGCCGTGATGCGGCTGTGGCAATCCCTGGAGACCGGCACATGACCTCGACCTTCAACGGCGTCGCACTCGTCGCGCAAGCCGACATCGACACCCCGCTCGGACCCTTGCGCGCTTTGGCCACCGCACACGGACTGGCCGGCCTGTGGTTCGATGACTGCAGGCACCACCCGGGCCGCTTCGACGCGCCGCTCGATCCGGACAACGTGCACGTCGCGGCAGCGCGCCACTGGTTCGCGGCCTATTGGGCCGGCGAGAACCCCGACGTGCACGCGCTGACGCTCGACCCCCAGGGCACGCCGTTCCAGCACGCCGTGTGGCAAGCGCTGCTGAAGATCCCGCTCGGCGGCACCAGCACCTACGGCGAGATCGCGGCGCAGGCCGGCAACCCTGCCGCGTCGCGCGCGGCCGGTGCCGCGATCGGCCGCAACCCGTTGACGATCGTGGTGCCCTGCCACCGCGTGATCGGCCGCGACGGCTCGCTGACCGGCTACGCGGCAGGGCTGCCGCGCAAGGAAGCGCTGCTGCGACACGAAGGCGTGCTGCTCGCGTGAGGTGGGTCGATCCCGGCGAGTGGCTGCTGCCGGCCGCGCTGTGGGGCGCACTGTTTCTCGGTGAGGCCATGACCATCGCGATGGGCTTCGGCGACATAGTGATCCTGCGGGGCACCGCACTCGCAATCGGCTTGCTGCGCTGGCCGCTGCAGCCGGCGGTCCGACGCGGGCGGCCGTTGTCGTGGACACTCGCAGCCTGTGCCAGAGCCCCCCAGCCCGCCGATGCATGACGCCCACGCCCGCCGCAGCCGCCATGCGCTTTGGGCCGCACTCGCGCTGATCGTCGTCTGGGGCGCCAACTTCAGCGTGCAGAAGGCCGTCTACCCGGTCCTGCAGCCGGGCGGTTTCCTGTTCGCGCGCTACCTGATCATGCCGGTCGCGGCCGCGCTGCTGCTGTGCGCGCACCATGGCCTGCGCTGGCCGCGCGTGCCACGCGCCGACCTGCTGGCGCTGCTCAAACTCGGCCTGGCGGGCCACCTGATTCACGTCGGCATGGTGACCTACGGCATCCACTGGTCGACCGCGTTCTCGAGCTCGCTGATCCTGGCCTGCGGGCCGGTCTTCACGCTGCTGATCCTGCGCTGGTACGGCCTGGAAACCTTGAGCCGCGCCCAGGTGGTGGGCGTCGCGGTCGCGTTCGCCGGCGTGCTGGTTTTCCTGTCCGACAAGCTGCTCGGTGGCCAATGGCGCGCCAGCGGCGGCGACCTGTTCCTGCTCGTCGCGGCCTCGTTCTTCTCGTACTACACCGTCGCCGCGAAGCCGCTGATCGAGCGTCATGGCGGCGTGCTGGTGATGACCTACGCCACGCTGCTCGGCAGCGCACCGGTGGTCGCCCTCAGCATGCCGGCGGGCCTCGCCGTCGACTGGATCAACGTGCCGCCGCTGATCTGGGCTGCCACGCTGTGGGCGGTGCTGGTGTCTGCCTTTCTCGGCTGGCTGGTCTGGGGCTGGGCCAACGCCGTGCGCGGCGTCGCACGCACCGCACCGCTGATGTACCTGATGCCGCCGGTGGCCGGCCTGGTGGCGTGGCTGGTGACGGGCGAGCGCTACACCGCGGTCAAGCTGGCCGGCGCGGCGCTGGCGCTGGCCGGCGTGGCGCTGGCGCAGTTCGCGTCGCCGCCACGCGACCCGGTGCGCGAGACACCGGCACCGGTCGACTGAGGGCTTTCCCGGCCTTGCGCCGGCCCCGCCGGTCCGCAGAATACAAGCTGTATACATTGATCGCTGGGAGAGACGCCGCCGTGTGCAATCAGAACCGCTTGCTTTGCCGTCGTGCCGACGGGCTCGGCTGCGGGCGCCACGGCATTGTGTACAACTCGGACGGCCCGAGCACCCACAGGCCCTCGCAGCAAACGATCGACCCTTCGGCGTGCGTGCGTGCGGTCCCGGCGCTGGGACGCACCGCGGGGTCGGGTCCGGCCCGGCGATTCGACGCCTGGGGACTGGCGCTGGTGCCCGACCTGCACTGGAACGACGACACCGAGTGGACCGGCGACGGCAAGCGCATCACCGTGAAGTGCGACTACCGGCTGGTGATCGACAACCTGATGGACCTGACGCACGAGACCTTCGTGCACGGCACGTCGATCGGCAGCCGCGAGGTCGCCGAGGCCCCGTTCATCGCCACGCACGGCGACCGCAGCGCCACCGTCACGCGCTGGATGGAAGGCATCACGGCGCCGCCGTTCTGGGCCGGCCAGATCCGCCACGCGCGCGGCTACAGTGGGCCGGTCGACCGCTGGCAGATCATCCGCTTCGAAGGGCCGTGCACGGTGGCGATCGACGTCGGCGTGGCCGAGGCCGGCAGCGGCGCGCCGCAAGGTGATCGCAGCCGCGGCGTCAACGGCTACGTGCTCAACACCATCACGCCCGAGACCGAAACGAGCTGCCACTACTTCTGGGCCTTCGCACGCAACTACAGCCTGCACGAGCAGCGCCTGACGCACGAACTGCGCGAGGGTGTGTCGCGCATCTTCCGCGAAGACGAACTGGTGCTCGAGGCCCAGCAGCGGGCGATCGACGCGCGTCCGTCGCAGCCGCTTCAACAACCTCAACATCGATGCCGGGTCGATGTGGGCACGGCGACTGATCGACGGACTGATCGCCGCCGAGGCCGCCGGCAGACCGCCGGGGCGGCCGGTGATCCCGTTGCGGCCCGCCGGCGGCAGCGCGAGCGCAGCGTGAAGAGGCCCCTGCTGCGCAGCGTGAGCGCGGCCCGCGACGGCGACGATGCCGCCGGGGCCTCGCAGGCCGTGCGCGCGCAGCTGCGGCTGCGCGAGCTGATCCTCGGCGGCGAACTCAAGGCCGGCGAGCGCATCGCCGAGCTGGCGATGGTCGAGCGGCTGGCGATGTCGCGCACGCCGATCCGCACCGCGCTGGTCCGCCTGCAGGAGGAAGGCCTGCTCGAGACCCTGCCGTCGGGCGGCTTCATGGTGCGTGACTTCTCCGAGGCCGACATCCGCGACGCGATCGAGTTGCGCGGCACGCTCGAAGGCCTGGCTGCACGGCTGGCCGCGGAGCGCGGCGTGGCCGCCTCGGTGCTGGTCGACATGCGCGACTGCCTGGCGCGCATCGACGACGTGCTGGCCGCACCGAGGCTGACCGAGGCCTCGTTCTCGCGCTACGTCGCACAGAACGCGCGCTTTCACGCCTTGCTGGCAGAGATGTCGGGCAGCGCGCTGGTGCAGCGCCAGGTCGATCGCGTCGCGACGCTGCCGTTCGCATCGCCCAACGCCTTCGTGATGGCCCACAGCAGCGGTGCCGCAGGCGCGCGACAGGCTGGTGATCGCGCACGCCCAGCACCACGCGGTGGTCGAGGCCATCGTGCAACGCGAAGGCGCGCGCGCGCAGGCACTGATGCAGGAGCATGCGCGCAGCGCGCAGCAGAACCTGGCTGCGGTGCTGCAGAGCCACCGCGCGCTGCAGCGGCTGCCCGGCGCCAGCCTGATCCGACCGGCGAAGCAAGCGATGAGCACGGCCGGGCCGTTGCCTGGACCAGGCCGCTCGCCATGGCTGCAGGCCAAGGTGGTCGGCCTGCGCGACCTCAGCCCGACCGTGCGCGAGCTGATGCTGCGCCCCGCAGGCGGCGCCATCGGCTGGAGCGTGGGCAGCCACCTGCGGGTGCAGATCGTCCACGCCGACGGCCGCCTCGACGAACGCCGCTACTCGCTGGTCGGCGTGCCTGTCACCGGCGCCGACTGGCGCATCGCCGTCAAGCGCGCGGAGCCCAGCCGCGGTGGCTCGGCGTTCATGTGGCGCCTGTCGGTCGGCGACGTGCTGCAAGGTGCAGGCACCGGTCAACCACTTCGAGTTGCCGCCCGCTCCGCTGCCGACGCTGCTGCTGGCCGGCGGCATCGGCATCACGCCGGTGTTCGGCATGGCCCTCGCGCTGGCCGCGAGGCGCGTCGACGTGCGCATGGTCTACGCCGCGCGCAGCGACGACGAACTGGTCTACCTGGCCGAGCTGCAGGCCGCGCTGGGGCCGCGCCTCGAGACGCGCGTCGATGCGCGTGGCCAGCGGCTCGATGTCGCGGCCGAGATCGCCAGGCTGGCGCCCAACGGCCAGCTGCTGGTCTGCGGTCCGGTGCCGCTGCTGCACGCACTGCAGGACGCCTGGGCCAAGGCCGGCCGGCCGCCCCAGCGGCTGCGCTTCGAGACCTTCGGCAACACCGGCAGCGCAGCGGCCGAGCCGTTCTGGGTCGAACTGCCGAGGCACGGCCTGCGCTTCGAGGTGCCGGCCGATCGATCGCTGCTCGAGATGCTCGAAGCCCACGGCGTGCCTTGCTTGGCCGATTGCCTGCGCGGCGAGTGCGGCCTGTGCGCGGTTGACGTGCTCGAAGTCCGTGGCAACATCGACCATCGCGACGTCTTCTTCAGCGCCGCCGAGAAGAGCGGGAACAAGCGCCTGTGCGCCTGCGTCTCGCGCGTCGTCGGCGCGAACCACGACGGCAGCCTGGTCATCGATTCGGCCTGGCGCCCCGACACCCTTCCCTGCCTGGAGACCCCATGAGCCTGAATCCCCCCTTCCGTGCCGACCACGTCGGCAGCTTCCTGCGCCCGAAATTCCTGCTCGACGCGCGCGAGCAGATGGCCCGCGGCGAGATCACGGCCGCGCAGCTGCGCAGCGTCGAAGACAGGGCCATCACCGAGGTCGTCAAGATGCAGCAGGACGTGGGCCTGCAGAGCATCACCGACGGCGAGTTCCGCCGCACCTACTTCCACATCGATTTCCTCGAACAGCTCGGCGGCGTGAAGACCGACCTGCCGACCCTCATCCGCAAGCCCGACGGCAGCGAGGAACTGGCGCCGCCGGTGATGCGCGTCGTCGACAAGGTGCGCCACGTGAAGGACATCCAGCGCGCCGACTTCGAGTTCCTCAAGCGCCAGGTCAGCCAGACCGGCACGCCGAAGGTGACGATCCCGTCGCCGACGATGCTGCACTTTCGCGGTGGCCGCGCCGGCATCAGCAAGGAGCACTACCCCGAGCTCGACCCGGCGTTCTACGACGACGTCGCCGAGGCCTATGGCGAGGAGCTGCGCTCGCTGTACAACGCCGGCTGCCGCTACGTGCAGATGGACGACACCAACATGGCCTACCTGTGCGACGAGAAGATGCGCGAGGCGGCGCGCCAGCGCGGCGACGACCCCAACGAACTGCCGCACCGCTACGCCGGCTTCATCAACAAGGTCGTGGCGCGCAAGCCGCCGGGCATGGTGCTGGCCATGCACCTGTGCCGGGGCAACTTCAAGAGCACGCATGCCGCAGCCGGCAACTACGAGCCGGTCGCCGAAGCGCTGTTGTCGGAGATGAATCTCGACGCCTATTTCATGGAGTACGACGACGAGCGCAGCGGTGATTTCCGGCCGCTGCGCTTCCTCAAGCCCGGCAAGACCGTCGTGCTCGGCCTGGTGACCACCAAGTTCGGCACCATGGAAAGCAAGGATGCGCTGAAGCGCCGCATCGATGAAGCCGCCAGGTACGCGCCGCTCGAACAGCTCGCGCTGAGCCCGCAGTGCGGGTTTTCCTCTACCGTGCATGGCAATAACATCGCGTTAGAGGCACAGCGAGCCAAGTTGCGACTGGTCGTCGAAACCGCCGCCGAAGTCTGGCGCTGAACCCCACCGTCCACCCACTGGAGACAACCGATGAAAACCCCGATCCGCACCCTCCTGGCGGCCGTTGCCGCCGCCGCCGCGTTTCCTGCTGCCGCGCAGGAAGTGACGCTGAAGTTCCACCACATCTGGAACCCGCAGGCGATGGCCTCGGTGCAGGTGATCGGGCCGTGGTGCGACAAGATCGCCAAAGAGTCGGCCGGCAAGATGAAGTGCCAGATCCTGCCGGCGATGAGCGGTGGCGGCACGCCGCCGCAACTGGTCGACCGCGTCAAGGACGGCGTCGACGACCTGATCATCTCGCTGCCGGGCTATACCGCGGGCCGGTTCCCGACCACCGAGGTCTTCGAGCTGCCGTTCATGACCAACTCGGCCGAGGCCGGTGCGCGCGCGAGCTGGGACTACATCAGCAAGTACTCGCTGAAGGAGTTCCCGGGCACCAAGCTGCTCGCCACCTGGATCCACGACGAAGGCTACGTGCACACCAACGGCAAGCCGGTCAAGACGCTGGCCGACTTCAAGGGCCTGAAGATGCGCGCACCGACGCGCCAGACCAACAAGCTGCTGGCCGCGCTCGGCGCCAGCCCGGTCGGCATGCCGCTGCCGGCGATCCCCGACGCGGTGAGCAAAGGCACCATCGACGGCTTCCTGCTGCCCTGGGAAGTGATGCCGTCGCTGAAGCTGCAGGAGATGGTCAAGTTCCACAGCGAGACCGACCCGTCGCGGCCGGCGCTGTACAGCTCGGTGTTCGTGTTCGCGATGAACCAGGCCAAGTACGACAGCCTGCCGGCCGACCTGAAGAAGGTCATCGACGACAACTCGGGCGCCGCACTCAGCCAGCAGATCGGCAAGATCTGGGACGGCAGCCAGGCCGCAGGGCGCAAGGCCGCGCAGGACCGCGGCAACGCGTTCTACATGATCCCGGCCAGCGAACTCGACAACTGGGTCAAGGCCTCGGCGCCGCTTTACGACGACTGGGTGGCCGACATGGACAAGCGTGGCAACAACGGCAAGGCCATGCTGGCCGAGGCCCGCGAGCTGCTCGCCAAGTACAAGAAGTGACCACCACGCCAGCGCGCCGCAGCGGCGTCGCCACGCTGCTGCGGCGCCTGGCGCATGCCTTTGCGCTGATCGGCGCCGCCGCCGCGCTGGCGGCGGCCGTGATGACGGTGAGCAGCGTGGCACTGCGCGCGCTGACCTCGCGGCCGATCCAGGGCGATGTCGAACTGACGCAGTTCGCGATCGCACTGTCGATCTCGCTGTGCCTGCCCTGGTGCCAATTGCGCGGCGCGAACATCATCGTCGACTTCTTCACGCAGCGGCTGCCGGTGCGCGCAGCATCCGACTGCTCGACGGCCTCGGCACGCTGCTGCTGGCGGTGATGTTCGCACTGCTGTCCTGGCGCACCGGCGTCGGCGCGTTCGCGGTGCACGCCGCCGGCGAGACCTCGATGATCCGCGGCCTGCCGATGTGGTGGGTGTACGCCTCGCTGGCCCCCGGCCTGGCGCTGGCGGCGCTGATTGCGCTGCTGCAGGCCTGGCTGCACCTGCGCGGCCTGCCGCTCGATGCCTTGCGCGGCGGCGACCGCGCAAGATGACGCCGACGCTGATCGGCCTGGCCATGTTCGCCGCCATGCTGGTGATGATGGCGCTGCGCGTGCCGATCGCCGCCGCCATGTTCATCCCCGGCGCGCTCGGCTACTGGGCCATGACCAACGACGCCGCGCTGTTGAACCAGCTGAAGGGCAGCGCGGTCGCGCGGCTGACGGTCTACGACCTGTCGGTGATCCCGCTGTTCCTGCTGATGGGCCAGTTCGCCACGCAGGGCGGCCTGAGCCGCGCGCTGTTCAAGGCCGCGGCCGCCTTCGTCGGCCACATCCGCGGCGGCCTGGCGCATGGCCTCGGTGCTGTCGGCCGGTGCCTTCGGCGCGGTGTGCGGCTCATCGGTGGCCACCTCGGCGACGATCACGCAGGTGGCCTACCCGGAGATGAAGGCGCACGGCTACCACGGCCGGCTTTCCACCGCCGCGCTGGCCGCCGGCGGCACGCTGGGCATCCTGATCCCGCCGTCGGTGCCGCTGGTGGTCTACGCGATCCTGACCGAGCAGAACATCGCCAAGCTGTTCGCTGCGGCGATGATCCCCGGCCTGATGGCGATGTTCGGCTACGTCATGGTGATCGCGGTCTACTGCCGCTGCACGCCCGGAGCTGGCGCCGCCCAGCGAAGCCACGCCCTGGGCCGAGCGCTGGCGAGCGCTGCTCGGCATCTGGCCGATCGTGGCTGATCTTCACGGTGGTCTTCGGCGGCATCTACGGCGGCCTGTTCTCGCCGACCGAGGGCGCGGCCGTCGGCGCGGTGGCCACGCTGATCGCCGGCCTGGCGCAGCGCGAACTCGACCTGCGCGGCATCGGGCGCAGCTTCCTCGGCACCGCCGAAACCACCGCGATGGTGTTCCTGATCTTCCTCGGCGCCGACATGATGAACGCATCGCTCGCACTGACCGCGATGCCCGCCGCGCTGGCCGATTGGGTCGGCCACCTGCACGTGCCGCCGCTGGCCATCGTCGCGCAGCATCCTCGTCTTCTACGTGCTGCTCGGCTGCGTGATGGACGAGCTGTCGATGCTGCTGCTGACGATCCCGGTGATCTTCCCGGCCGTGATGGCGCTGGACCTGTGGGGCCTGGCCGCCGAACCCAAGGCGATCTGGTTCGGCATCCTGGTGCTGGTGACGGTGGGCATCGGCCTGATCGCGCCGCCGGTGGGCCTGAACGTCTACGTCGTCAACAACATCGCCCGCGACGTGCCGATGAGCGAGACGTACAAGGGCGTGTTCCCGTTCCTGGCCTGGGATGCGCTGCGGGTGACGCTGATGCTGCTGTTCCCGGCGCTGAGCCTGGGCCTGGTGCGCTTGCTGTACGGCTGACAGATGGAGGCCCCTGATGGGATTGCGTGAACGCTTCGGCCGGCCGTTGCGGCTGGCGGTCATCGGTGGCGGCCCGGGTTCCTGGATCGGCCAGATGCACCGCAACGCCGCCGAGATGGACGGCTGGTTCCGCACCACCGCGGGGGTCTTCTCGAGCGACCCGGCGCGCTCGCGCGCCGCAGGCGCTTCGCTCGGCATCGACCCGGCGCGCAGCTATGGCGACGTGAGCGAAATGCTGCAGGCGGAAGCGCAACGCCCCGATCGCGTCGATGCGGTGGCGATCATGACGCCCAACGACACGCACTACCCCTACGCCGCGGCGGCGCTCGATGCCGGGCTCGACGTGGTCTGCGACAAGCCCGTCACGCACAGCCATGCGCAAGCGCTGGACCTCGTTGCGCGCACGCAGGCCAGTCAGCGCGTCTTCGCGATCGCGCACGCCTACTCGGCCTACCCGATGACGCGCCATGCGCGCCAACTGGTGCGCGACGGCGCGATCGGCGCCGTCCGGCTGGTGCAGGTCGAGTACATCCAGAGCGGCCTGGCGACGCGGCTCGAAGACGGGCCGTTGAACAACCGGCTGCGCTGGGTGCTCGACCCCGCGCGCAGCGGCCAGGCGCTGGTGATGAGCGCGATCGGCTGCCACGCCCAGCATCTGGCGTGCTTCGTCGCGGGCCTGCCGGTGGCGCGCGTGGCGGCCGACGTCGGCGCGCTGATGCCGGGGCGCAAGGTCGTCGACCACGTGTCGGCGCTGCTCGAATTTGCCGGCGGCGCGCGTGGCACCTTCACCGTGACGCAGGCCGCGGCCGGCGGCGAGAACGACATCCGCCTGCGCGTCTACGGCGACAAAGGCATGCTCGACTGGTGGCACCGCGAGCCGAGCTACCTGAAGCTCGCGCTGCACGGCGAGCCGGTGCGCACCATCGGCCGCGGCGACGCCTACCTGCCCCCCGCGATCATCGCCGCCGGCCGCACCCCGCGCGGCCACCCCGAAGGCCTGCGCGAAGCCTTCGCCAACCTGTACGCCGACGTGGCGCAGGAGCGCATGGCCCGCGAACTGGACGAGCCGCTCGACGAACGGCCCTACCCGCGCATCGAAGACGGCGCCCACACGATGGCCTTCATCGAAGCCTGCATCGCCTCGCAGGCCCGCGGCACGTGGGTCGAGGTGGCGAAGAACCCGCCCCTCTGAACAGCCCCTCCACTCCCCCACTCCCTCTCCCGCGCGCGGGAGAGGGCCGGGGTGAGGGTGCATCGGCGTCCTGCCGCCACTGCCATCGCTGCCGTCGACGTCCCCCGCGAGCAAACCCGCGGCGGCTGACACTGCGTGCGGTTCCGTTCGAGCCCGAGTTGCCTCCCCGACCTGGCCTATTCTGAGAGCTGGGTTGAGGCGATTGAGGTACCTTGCACGTCGCCACGGATTCGAAGTCATTTAGCGGACGTTCAGCGCTCGAATCGAGAACGTAAAGGAGTGAACATGGCCCTCAGCCTGGTCGAACCGCATGTGCGGCATCACCCAACGTGACCGGGCATGACGTGAGTGACACGCGGGCGGGGAACTTTGACTTGCCCGAATGGACCTCGTCGATGGAGGCGACGGTCTCGATTGCGACTGGTGGCGACTCTGTGCCGCGTTCGCGTCCAGCCCTGCTCGAAGTCGCTCCAGGGCCTGCGGACGGCGTCAGCGCAACCGCGCAGTACGGCGTTTGTCGCGTTGAGGTCGAACCCGGTTGGGTCGAACGGTCCGCGGCTCCACTGCCAGATCGCGGCATGCTCGTAGTGGCAGGGATATGAGATCGCCTCCACGAACACGGCGTAGCCGCCGACGCCGCCAACGTCCTCCGGGGACCAGCGTACTGTCCGCGATGCACACCGGCCAGGCGTTGAATGACTCGTCGGGCAGGAGCTGGTCTTCGACGGTCAGGGTGTGGCGCCAGTTGTCGCCGAAGTCGTACGAATACCTGAACCTGGAGACGGAATCGACAAGCACGGCGCCAACCTTGTGGCGCCGATCGTCGAGCGTCATCGTCTAGTAGATTCCTTCAACGTCAGGAATGCCGTAGCGCTTTTGTTCATCTCGAATTCGTGGATGTGGCTGTTGGTTCAACCGATGGCGATTTGGATGACGCGGGCGAGCCTGGCCAGGGTCAGCGTGTCTGGAACGCAAAGCCGACGCCATACCCGCGGCTCGACCTCGTCGAACACGATAAGGAGTTGGTAGACACGCTTTGGAGCGGTGGGTCGCGATTTGGTGGCCATGGACGAACGCTATCAGTCGGCCCCGACCTTGGCCAACAGTGGTCGCGCGCAGCGCAGGCCCCTTGCAGCGACTGGCGACAATCCCCAGATCGTTCCGAATGCCCTGAAGGAGAGAACCCATGACCACTGAAGAACAACGCGCCCTGCTCGCCGTAGCCTTGCTGGCCGCGTTTGCCGATGGCGACAAGTCCGAGGCCGAGCGCGAGGAAGTCAAGCGCATCTCCAGCACGCTGGGCGGCCAGGCCGCCGGGCTGAACATTCCGGCGCTGATGCAGGACGTGCTGCTCAAGCGCCTGGGCCTGCTCGAAGCCGTGGCCGCGCTGCGGGCGCTGGAACAGCGTCAGTTGGCCTACGAGCTTGCCGTGTGTGTATGCGATGCCGACGGCGCGCAGACACCGGCCGAGCGTCAGTTTCTGGTCAGCCTGAAGTCCGAACTCGGTGGCACCCTGGACACGGCTTTCGAGGCCCAGGCCGATGGCCTGGCGCGCGAGATCGATACGCCAGCAGCGACGAGCGCTGGCGCAGGCTGCTGCAGCCACGATCGACCGCGCTGCGCTGGACAAGAGCATCTTCAACCGCGCCGTGCTCTGCGGCGCGCTAGAACTGCTGCCACAAAGCTGGGCCAGCATGGCCATCATCCCGCTGCAGGTGAAGATGGTGCATGGATCGCGCAGGTCCACGGCATCACCAACATCGACGCCGGCATGGTCAAGGAGTTCATCGCCACGGCGGGCGTTGGCCTCACCGGGCAGTACCTGGAACAGTTCGGCCGCAAGCTGGTGGGTGGCCTGCTGGGCTCCGTGCTGGGAGGGCTGGGCCGCGGCGTCGGCAGCCTGGGCACAGGCATGGCGATGAGCTTTGCCACTACCTACGCGCTGGGGCAGTTGGCCGTGCGCTACTACGGCGGTGGTCGGCAGATGAGCACAGCGCTGCTGCAGCAGACCTATCAAGACCTGCTGGTCAGCGCCAGGCAGTTGCAGCAACAGGCACTGCCCCAGATCCAGCAACAGGCGCGCACGCTGGACGCCGGCAAGGTCTTGGAGATGGTGCGCAAGCCGATGGCGTGAGCCTTGCGCCTACGGCTGGCGCGACATCGAGGGTGACTCCAATGACAAAGGCCGGCGGCAGCACCTGAATGTCATCGCCGGCTCGAGCTGGACCTTCGGTCTTGTCAGCTCAGAGCGCCGCGTCCTTGAGCTTCTTCAGCGCGCGGGTCTTGATCTTCACGATCGCCGGCTGTTGCAGGGATCGCGGCTATGCTCTTCAGCGTGCCGGGACGCTGCTGGCCGACGCTGATGCAAGCGACTGCGGCATGCCCCGTTTGGGTAACACGGGTGTCTACGGATTGGGCGAATGTATCTGCAATCGCGCCCTCCGCCTACCCGCAAAGCGTTGACGGGCCTGCCAGCGAAGGCAGTCAGTTTGCGGCGCCAAGCCGAGCGGCAGGCGGCTGGTCGGATTCGCGCCTGTGCGGCGCCGAGCAGCGCAGCGGGAGCGGGCGGGTGCGAAGCACCTGAGCTCGCATGTCTGAGGCCCTGTACCCAGGGCCGAGTTTGCGAGCTCACCGGCGGACGCGAGCAGCGGAGGGCAGTCGTCGCAACGCGACGACCGCCGCACCGAAGCGAAGCCGCTCAGCCGCCTGCGGCTCTGCCCGCGCGGATCGAAGCACGCTGCGTAGCATGGCGCCGAGGCGGCCGCCAACGTTCAGAAGTCAATCGCACATCTCGGCCACCACCGCCCTGCAACGCGCCAGCATCTCAGCCGCCTCGGCGGCGTCGAAATCCTCGTGCTGGTGCTTGCGAACACCCATCCGCCACAGCTCGACGTGATGCGTCGGCGCGATGCCGTGCCGTGCCAGCGATTTCTTGACGCATGCCAACGCGCAGCCGTCGATCGCGACGATCGGGCGGCCGGCCGCGGCGGCATCGGTGGCCTTGCGCACGATGCTCGGCACATCGCCGCCCAGCCCGGCCACGCACGACATCTCGGCATCGCCCGCCCGGTCGAGGCGAACGGCGACGTGATTGGCAAGCTGTGCCGCGCTCGAGCACCCCGAGCAGGCGTAGACCAGGGGCCGCAAGGTCGCGCCCCGCTCAGCGCACGCTGAAGTCGATCACGATCACGCCGGGCTCGCGCTGGCGGTACTCGACGTCGACGCGCTCGCCATAGCGCTGTTCGATCTGCGCCAGCAGCGGCAGCGGATCGTGGTCGTTGGCGAAGCGCATCGTCTCGCCCGGCTGCAGGCTGTCGAGCGCGCCGAAGATCGCCGCATGGCGGAAGCGCTTGGCCACGCCGCGGGCGTCGAAGGGGTAGATGGCGTCGGGTGAGAGATGAAGGTGCGGTTGCGACATGGAAGTGTCCTTGGGGTTGAGCGAGAGACGGACCTGCGAGGGGTTTCAGGCGGGAGGGCGGCCCCGGCCGCGCGGCCGTCGCCTCGGCAGTGACGAGCGCCGCGCCGCGCACGCATCGCCAGGCCGATGCGGTCGAGCTCGGTGTCGTCCAGCAGGCGTGCGGCCATCGGCAGCAGTTCGGCCTCTTCGCGCGCGATGTGCCTTTCGTACAGGTCCACGAAGGCCTGCACGTCGTCGGCCGCCAGCGTCGCCGCCGCGCCGGCCGGCCACCTGCTTCGAGCATGCGGCGCAGCGCGCCCCAACGCCCTTCCAGCGCGCGGTGGTCGGCACTCAGCGCAGCGGTCAGCTCGCGCAGGCACACCGCGTCCGAGCCGGCCATCGACTCGAGCAGCGCCGGGAAGAGGTCGATCTCTTCATCCTCATGGTGATGCCGCGCCGAGGTGTCGAAATAGCGCATCACGGCGACGGCGGCCTCCCGCGCCTGCCGGTCCGCCCCGTGCGCGGCCAGATGCGGCACCAGCCGCTGCAGGGTCTCGCATTGACTGTGCACGCGCAGGTGACAGGCCGCCAGCATCTCCAGCGGCACCTCGAAGCCGACGGCCGGGCGCGGAGTGGCCGGGAAAGGCGTTGACGTCATGGCGATCCTCCTGCGCATCAGCCCCGCGGCGCGGCCGCTTTGGCCGGCTGGCGCTTGCGGCTGCGATGCCGCCATCGGCGATGGCGACCGCCGGCCTGTGGCCCTGCGCAGCACCCGCCTTCGGGCGCGGCGCTGCGCGGGCCGCGCTCGACCATGTCGGCCAGCGTCGCGCCGTCCAGCGCCTTGAAGTAGGCCTGCAGGGCCGCATCGAACAGGTGCTTCAGGCGGCAGCTCGGCGTCAGGGTGCAGACGTTGGTGCGCGGATCGAAACACTCGACCAGGCGGAAATCGGTTTCGGAGGCCCGCACCACGTCGCCGATGCGGATCGCCGCCGGGTCCTTCAGACAGCCGCAGGCCGCCGCCGCGCCCGCGCGTGGTCTCGAGCAGGCCCTGCCGCGCCAGGTCGTTGACGACCTTCATCAGGTGGTTCTTCGACAGGCCATGGTGCTCGGCCAGCTCGCCGATCGTGACCAGGCTGCTGCGCGATGCGCCGCGCAGTACATCAGCACGCGCAGGGTGTAGTCGGTGTACTCGGAAAGTCGCATGCAAAGACCCTAAAGATGCATGCAGTGTATTGCTTTAAAGCGTCGCCGTCATTAAGATGCATCAACTTTGCATCTTTATCCGATCCGGATCGCCTTCACCGCTGCACGAGCCCTGGCCGCCCCCATGACGCCTGTCGCCCCACCCGTCGTTGCCGCCCGCCCCGCCGTCGATCCGGCGCCACGCGGCTGGCCGCTGCTTGCGGCTGGGCTTCCGTCCTTTCTACCTGGGTGCCGCCGCTGTTCGGCATGCTGGCCGTGCCGCTGTGGGTCGCGCTGCTGCTGGGCGCCGTGTCGCTGCCGCTGCCGATGCCGCCGCTGCTGTGGCATGCGCACGAGATGCTGTTCGGCTTTGCCGCGGCGGTGATCGTCGGCTTCCTGCTGACGGCGGGCAAGGCCTGGACCGGCCTGGCCACGCCGCGCGGCGCCGCCCTGGCCGCACTGGCGCTGCTGTGGCTGGCGGCACGGCTGGCGGCGCGCTGCTGGCGCCCTACGCCGTGTATGCGGTGCTGGACCTGCTGCTGCTGCCGCTGGTGGCCGCGATCCTGGTCGAGTTGCTGCTGCGCGCCGGCAACCGGCGCAACCTGCCGCTGGCGCTGATCCTGGTGCTGCTGGCGCTGGCCAACCTGGCGTTCCACCTGGCCGTGCTCGGCGTGCTCGACATCGCTCCGTGCGCGCCCTGCACGCCGGCCTGGCGCTGATCGTGATGATCGAATGCGTGATGGCCGGGCGCGTGATCCCGGCGTTCACGATGTCGGCGCCCTGCCCGGGCCTGAAGCTGCAGGTGCCGCGTCGGCTGGAGACCGCCACGCTGGCGCATCACCGCCGCTCGCCCTGGCGTTGTGGGTGCTGGCGCCGCCGGGCCCGGTCACCGCCGCGGCCTTCACCGCCGCCGCTGCGCTGCATGGTGCTGCGGCTGTGGCAGTGGCAGCCGCTGCGCACCCGCGGCCGCCCGATCCTGTGGGTCCTGCATGCGGCCTACGCCTGGCTGCCGATCGGCTTCGTGCTGCTGGCACTGGCGCAGATCGGCGCGCGTCGGCGTATCGGCCGGCGTGCACGCGCTGGCCGTCGGCGCCACCGGCGGGCTCGATCATCGGCATGATCACCCGCACCGCGCGCGGCCACACCGGCCGGCCGCTGCGGGCATCGCGGCTCGAGGTGGCGGCCTATGGGCTGGTGACTGGCGCCGCCGTGTTGCGCGTCGCTGCTGCCGCTGCTCGCGCCGCAGCAGCTGGACGCTACGCTGGTTGATCGCCGCGGCCATGGCCTGGAGCGCTGCCTTCGGCCATCTACCTGTTCGTCTTCACGCCCTGGCTGGTGACGACCCGGCTCGACGGCAAGGACGGCTGACCGAGCCCGGCACAGCAGCCTCGATGCTCGCCGGCACACGCGCACGCACATGCACATGCACTCGCTCCTCGACCCACACCCACGAAGGGACTCCCCATGACTTCCACCCTCGCCGCCGCCCCCGTCACGACGCTCGACCTGCGCGAGATCGCGCCGCGCGAACGCCACGCGCTGAGTCTTCGGCCGCTTCGATGCCCTGCAGCCCGGCGCAAGCGCTGCAGCTGCTGAACGACCACGATCCGCAGCCGCTGCGGCACCAATTCGACAGCCGTCGCTTTCGGCCAGTTCGAATGGACCGCGCTGGATGCCGGGCCCGGCGCTGTGGCGCGTGCAGATCACCCGCATCGGCGCCACGGCCATGCGCGGCGGCCGGCGATTCCTGCTGCTCCGGCGGCGCCTGCTGCGGCTGAGCGCGACGGGTCGAGCGCATGACTTTCGTCGTCACCGAGGCCTGCATCCGCTGCAAGTACACCGACTGCGTCGACGTGTGCCCGGTCGATGCGTTCCGCGAGGGCCCGAACTTCCTGGTCATCGACCCCGACGAATGCATCGACTGCGCGGTGTGCGTGCCGGAGTGCCCGGTGAACGCGATCTACGCCGAGGAGGACGTGCCCGGCGGACCAGCAGGCACTTCATCGCGCTGAACGCCGAACTGGCGCGCGAATGGAAACCCATCACCCGCACCAAGCTGGCGCTGCCGGACGCCGACGAGTGGAGCCAAGATCGAGGCCAAGCTCGGTGAGCTGAAACGATGAGAGCCGTGACCCGTTAGCAAGCCCGAACGCCTCCGTCATCCCGATCCGGCCAGTCGGCGCCGATGGCGACCCGACGACGGCATGCAGCTTCGTGTCGATGTACCAGAAGCAGCCGGACATCTATCCGCGCGCGGTGAAGGGCTGGTTCGCCGCGCTGGCGCTGGGCCATCGTCTGGCTGACGCAGCTGCTGTTCTACGGCCTGCCCTGGCTGCAATGGGGCGGCCGCCAGGCGGTGCTGTTCGACCTGGAGGCGCAGCGCTTCTACATCCTCGGCCTGGTGCTGTATCCGCAGGACCTGATCTTCCTGGCCGCGCTGCTGGTGCTGTCGGCGCTGGCGCTGTTCTTCTTCACCGCCGTGGCCGGGCGCCTGTGGTGCGGCTACACCTGCCCGCAGACCGTCTACACCGAGATCTTCATGTGGGTCGAGCGCAAGATCGAAGGCGACCGCATCGCCCGCATGCGCCTGGACCAGGGCGCCGTGGAGCGTGAACAAGCTCGCCCGCAAGGGCGCCAAGCAGCTCGCCTGGCTGGCCATCGGCGCTGTTCACCGGCTTCAGCTTCGTCGGCTACTTCACGCCGATCCGCGAGCTGGCGCAGGCGGTGCTGGCCTTCGACGTGTCGGCCTGGAACGCCTTCTGGATCCTGTTCTACGGCGCCGCCACCTACGGCAATGCCGGCTACCTGCGCGAGCAGATGTGCAAGTACATGTGCCCCTACGCCCGCTTCCAGAGCGCGCTGATCGACAAGGACTCGCTGATCATCACCTACGACAGCGCGCGCGGCGACCCGCGCGGCTCGCGCTCGCGCAAGGCCAGCGCCGCCGCGCAGGGGCTGGGCGACTGCATCGACTGCACGCTGTGCGTGCAGGTCTGCCCGACCGGCATCGACATCCGCAACGGCCTGCAGAACGAGTGCATCGGCTGCGCCGCCTGCATCGACGTCTGCGACGACGTGATGGACAAGATGGACTACCCGAAGGGCCTGATCCGCTATTCCACCGAGAACGGCGTGGTCCACGGCTGGACGCGGCTGCAGATGTTCAGGCGCGCGTTGCGGCCCGCGCGTGCTGATCTATGGCGCCGTGCTGTCGGCCGCCAGCGTGGCCTTCGCCGCCAGCGTGGCGTTGCGCAGCCCGTTCCAGTTCGACGTCATCAAGGACCGCGGCACGCTGGCCCGCGTCGTCGACGACGGCGCGGTCGAGAACGTCTACCGGATCCAGATCATGAACCGCACCGAAGTGCCGCAGACCTATCGCCGTGGCCGCCGGCGGCATCGCGGGCCTGACGCTGCAGGCGCCGCGAGGTGACGGTGGCGCCGGCCGGCATCGAGTCGCTCGTCGTCAGCCTGCAATTGCCGCCGCAGGCAGCCGCAGCCGCTGCAGCGGCCAGTCGGTGCCGATCGAGTTCGAGGTCACGATACAGGCCGACGGTCCGGACCGTGCCGCGGCCGTGCAGCGCGAGAAGTCGACCTTCTTCGTGCCGCGGTGATGCGCCGGCGCGGCCGGCACAATCGGGCCTCGCCGCGGCCAGCCGCAGGCGGCGCACCCCCCTCCAGCCACCGAGAACCCGCCATGGTGATTGCCAGTTTCGACGATCTGCTGCGCGCGGCGCGCGATCAGGCGCTGCCGCAGCGCCTGCTGTTCGTGTTCGCCGCGGCCGGGCTGCCTGACAACGCGACGGCCGCGGAGCGGGCGGACTTCGAGGCCGGCGAGGGCGGCACGCTGACGCCGGTGATGTGTGTCGACAAGATGCCCGAGGAACTCGCGTCCTTCGCTGCACTGGTCGAGGAATCGCGCGAGTTCGGCGCGCCCTGGGACATCGTCTTCGTCGCGGCGCTGTCGGGCGCAGCTGGCCGCCCGCCGAGCGGCGCAGAGGCAGAGGCATCGCTGCAGGACATGGTCGAAGCGATCAAGTCGGGCCGCATCGACGACTACATCCCGTTCGACGGCGAGGGGCAACCGGTGCAATTCGCCTGATGCCACGGCGGGCGGCCGCGCACGGCCGCTACCTCGGCAACCCGATCACGGTGCCTTCCCGGCGCGAGTCGGCGGCGCCGTATTGCTGGCCCGTCTTGGGGTCGAGGAGCACGGCCTGCACCGAACCGATGTCGGCCGTGGCTGGAAGCGTGTAGCCCAGTGAGAGCAGACCGTCGCGGGTGATTTGCGGGAACCCCGGCTCCAGCGAGATCGCCGAGCCGGTGTTCGTGACCGAGACCCGCGGGGCCCTGATCGCGTCCGGGAGCGTCATCTTGTGATCGATCAGGTTCAGCGTGACGTTGAGCACCGAATTGATGATCGTCGCGCCGCCGGGCGAACCGTAGGCCATCAGCGGCTGGCCGTCGGGCGTGAAGATCATCGCCGGCGTCATGCTGCTGCGCGGGCGCTTGCCGGGCTGCACGTCGTTGAAGCCGGCACTGCCGGTGAACGGGTGGGTCGACGGCGTGGTGTTGAAGTCGGTCAGCTCGTTGTTCAGCAGGAAGCCGTGGCTCTTGAACGAACCGTCCGCGTTGCGGTAGCCGGCGAACACGCCGACGCCGTGCGACGACTCGATGGTGTTGGTGTACGAGACCAGGTTGCCCCAGCGGTCGACCACCACGAAGTGCGTCGTCGTCTCGCCCGGGCCGGTGACGGGCTCGGCCACCGCCAGCGGCGTGCCGGCTTCGACGCCGGCCGTCTGGTAGGGACGCGGGTCGCCCGGCAGCGGGTCCGGCGCGATGCGCGCGCCCGGCACGATCGCCGCGCCGCGCAGGCCGACGTAGGCCGGGTCCAGCAGGCCCTTGGCCGGCACCGGCACGAAATCGGCGTCACCCATCCACGCCGAGCGGTCGGCGAAGGCGATGCGCATCGCGTCGGCCATCACGTTGATCGTCTTGGTGCTGCCGAAGCCGAAGCCCTGGCTGGCGTCGCCGAGCGGAAAGCGTTCGAGCATCTTCAGCATCTGGATCAGCGCGAGGCCACCCGACGAAGGCGGCGACATCGCCTTGATCCGGTAGCCACGGTAGCTGCCCTCGATCGGCACGCGGATCGCGGCCCGGTAGTTCTCGAGGTCCGACAACGTCATGCTGCCGCCCTTGCCTCCCGCCGGCGAGACGAACTTCTGCCCTTCGACGATGCCCTTGGCGATGTCGCAGCCCTTGTCGGCCATCACGACGTAGAAGCAGTCGGGGCCGTTGGCGGCGATCAGACGCAGCGTCTCGGCCAACGGTCTGTTCTGCACCAACGATCCCGCCACCGGCGCCGCGCCGCCCGGGCAGAAGATCGCCGCGGCCTCAGGTGAATTCTGCGAGCGGCGGTTGCAGCTCACGGCGGCGTAGCGCGGCGTGGCCGCGAAGCCCTGGTCGGCCAGCTTGATGGCCGGCTGCAGCACCTCGGCGAGCGGCAGGCTGCCGTAGCGCTCGAGCGCCAGCGCGGTGCCGCGCACCATGCCCGGCACGCCGACGGCCACGCCCTGCAACGACGCGTCCGGCACGCCGACGAACATCGCGGGCGTCGCGCCCGCAGGCGCCGTCTCGCGCGAGTCGATCGCGAAGGTCTGGCCGGTTGCGGCCAGGTGAATCATCATGAAACCGCCGCCGCCGATGCCAGCCGATTGCGGCTCGACGACGTTGAGCGCGTAGGCGACGGCCACCGCGGCATCGATCGCGTTGCCGCCCAGCTCGAGCACCTGTGCGCCGGCCTCGGCGCCGTAGGGGTTGGCGACCGACACCACGCCCTGTCGATGTGCCTTGCCGGCGCGCGCCGTGCCGAGGGCATCGTCGCGGTCGGCGACGTGGGCGCAACCGGCAACAGTGACAGGCAAGCAGCGCCGCAATGGATGCGCGCACTTGCCGGGGTGAACGTCGGCGAATCTCATTCGGCCCGCTGGCCGGCGCGGCGCAGCCACGGGCTGACGCGGTAGCGCTCGCCACGGTAGTGCGCATCGAGCGCATCGAGCACCGTCACGACGGCCGGCGCACTCCAGCGTGCCAGCCACTCGAATGGGCCAGCAGGATAGTTGACGCCGAGCTTCATCGCCAGGTCGGCACCGTCTGGCGTGCACACGCCCTGCTGCACCGCATCGGCCGCTTCGTTGATCAGCATCGCGACGGTGCGCGCGACCACGAGGCCGGGAGCGTCGGCCACGCGCAGCGGCGCATAACCCAGCGCAGCGAGCCAGGCCGCAGCCTGCGAGCGCCACGCCTGGCTGGCTGCATCGGCCACCGCGAAAGCCAGCGCCGTACCGGCTGCGGCGGGCACCACGAGCGGGCGGTCGAAGACGGCGATGTCCCGCGTGCCGAGCACGGCAACCAGTTCGGCGGCGCAGCGACCGTCGGTGAGCACCAGGCGTGCCCCATCGATGGCCAGCCCCGTCCAGCCACTGCCGCGCTCGCGCGCCGGGCCCCATCCTTGCGGCACCAGCGCCGCGGCGGCCGCACGCTCGAGTTGATCGGCAATCTCGCCGTCGCCATGCACCGTGACTTCGCGCGCGGTGGCCGGGGCGTCGTGCACGGCCACCGGCAACGGCGGCACGCCGGCGCCGTCGCCCTGGTAGCGGTAGAAACCGCGCCCGCTCTTGCGGCCGAGCAGCCCGCCCTCGACCATCTCGCGCTGCACCAGCGACGGCAGGTAACGCTTGTCGAAGAAGTTGGCCTCGTAGACCGACTTGGTCACCGCGAAGTTGATGTCGTGGCCGATCAGGTCGATCAACTCGCATGGGCCCATCCGAAAGCCTGCGCCGCGCAGGCAGGCGTCGAGCACCTGCGGCGTGGCCGCCTGCTCGTGCAGCAAGGCCAGCGTCTCGGCGTAGAACGGCCGCGCGATGCGGTTGACGATGAAACCAGGCGTCGAGCGTGCGTGCACCGGCACCTTGCCCCAGGCCTGGCTCAACTCGAAGACCGCCTGCGCCACGGCCGCCTCGGTGTGCAATCCCGACACCACCTCGACCAGCCTCATCAGCGGCACCGGGTTGAAGAAATGCATGCCGACCAGCCGGCCGGGGTGCTGCAGGCCGCTGGAGATCGCGGTGACCGAGATCGACGAGGTGTTGCTGGCCAGCACGCAGCTGGCACTGACGAGCGACTCGAGCTGCGCGAACAGCGCACGCTTGGCGTCGATGTTCTCAACGATGGCTTCGATGACCAGCCCGATGTCGCCAACTTCTTCCAGCGCCGTGATCGGCTCGATGCGGGCCTGCGCCGCATCAGCCGCATCGGCGACGAGCTTGCCTTTGGCGACCAGGCCGTCGAACGTGGCGCCGAGTTGTGCGATGGCCTGTTGTGCGGCGCCGTGGCGCGTGTCGAACAGCTTCACGCGGTGCCCGGCCTGCGCCGCCACTTGCGCGATGCCGATGCCCATGATGCCGGCACCGATCACCAGGATGTTGGTCTTGCCGAGATCGATGGCTGTCATGGCAGGCTCCAGGGCGCAGGGCGCTTGGCCAGGAACGCGGCAAAGCCTGCGCGGGCTTCTTCGCTGCCGCGCACGCGGCTGATGGTTTGCGCAGTCAGCTCGCGGACGTCGGCGGTGATCGGGCCGACCTCGAGTTGGGCAAAGAGCTGCTTGATCTCGCGCTGCGCGCTCGGTCCGCCAGCCAGCAGTTCCGTCACGCAGGCATCGATCGCGTCATCGAGTCGATCGAGCGGCACCACCTGCTGCACCAGGCCGATGGCTTGCGCCTCGATGGCGCCGATGCGTGTGGCCGTCAGCGCAAGACGCTGGGCCTGCCGCTTGCCGACAGCGTTGGTGACGTAGGGGCCGATCACGGCCGGCAGGATGCCGAACCTGGCTTCGCTGACCGAGAAAGTGGCGTTGTCCGCGGCAATCGCGATGTCGCAGGCGCAGGCCAGGCCGACGCCGCCGCCGAGCGCGGCGCCCTGCACGCGGGCGACGGTCGGCTTCGGGCACGTCTGGATGCGCGCCAGCATGGCGGCGAAGCGCCGCGCGTCTTCGAGGTTCCACTCGCGTGTCGCGGCACTGGCGCGCTGCATCCACTGCAGGTCGGCACCGGCGCTGAAGTGCTTGCCGTCGCCGGCCAGCACGACGACGCGCACCGCGCTGTCGTCGGCCAGCTGTTTGAACGCGGCATCGAGCTCGCCGATCATCGCCTCGTCGAAGGCATTGAACACCGCCGTGCGCGACATCGTGACCTGGGCCACACCGGGTCGGCGCTGCGAGATCACCACGCTGCCCATCAGTAGGTCTCCAGGTGAAGCCGACCTTCGCGCTTGAGCGCGGCGGCGATCGTGGCCCACGCCAGCCCGCCTTGCTGCGCGGCGTCGCGCAGCGCCAGCACGACGCCCTCCTCCATCGCCTTCAGGCCGCAGACGTAGAAGTACGCGTTCGGGTCGGCCAGCAGTGCCGCGAGGTCGGCGGCACGCTCGCGCATGGCGTCCTGCACGTAGCGCTTGGGCTTGCCGGCCTCGCGCGAGAAGGCGAAATTGATGTCGATGAAATCCTTGGGCAGGTTCTGCAGCGGGCCGAAGTACGGCAGTTCCTGCTTCGTCCTGGCGCCAAAGAACAGCATCAGCTTGCCGCCTTCGAACTTGCTGTCGTGGGACCCCCAGGCCGCACCTGCGGCGCGACCACCCCCCGAGGGGGACTGGCCGACTTGGGACGGCCCGGCGCCAGCCGCGCGCAGCCGGCGCCGCCACTCGGTCATCGCGCGCATCGGCGCAGATCCGGTGCCGGTGCAGATCATCACGATGTGCGAGCGCGGGTGGTTGGGCATCAGGAACGACGCGCCGAACGGCCCGATCACCTGCACCTTGTCGCCGACCTTCAGGTCGCACATGTAGTTGCTGGCGACGCCGCGCACCGGCTTGCCGTGGTGGTCTTCCAGCACGCGCTTGATGGTCAGCGAAAGGTTGTTGTAGCCCGGCCGCTCGCCGTTGCGCGGGCTGGCGATCGAGTACTGGCGCGCATGGTGCGGGCGGCCCGTTTCGTCGGTGCCCGGCGGGATGATGCCGATCGACTGGCCTTCGAGCACCGGGAACGGCATCGTGCCGAAGTCCAGCATGATGTGGTGGGTGTCGTACTCGCGCCCGACCTCGGTGACGCGCACGTTGCCGACCACGGTGGCCGTGATCGTCTTCTCGGCAGACTTGGGACCGTAGAGGTTGGTGTACGCATGCGCAGCCGACCACGGCGGCACCGTCGCACCGTACTGCGCGCTGTTGAACGACACTTCGCCGCTGGCCGCCTCTGGCAGCGCCGGCGCGACCGGCGCGACCGCCGGCTCGGCAGCCACCACGACACCCTCGACGGCCAACTCGTCGGACGTCAACTCGGCAGGGAGCTCGTCCCAGCCGAGTTGCGCCTCGATGCTGTAGGCCTTGGCGATCGGCATCGTGCGCCAGTTGTCGATCGAGCCGGTCGGGCACGGCGGAATGCAATCCATGCACAGGTTGCACTTGGCCGCGTCGACCACGTAGTTGCGCGAGTCATGGGTGATCGCACCGACCGGGCAGGTGGCTTCGCAGGTGTTGCAGCGGATGCAGATCTCGGGATCGATCAGGTGCTGCTTGATGACCTTGACGTCGGTGGCCGTGTCCATGCCCGGTCTCGTTCGGCTTCAGTTGAAACGCACGTAGTCGAAGTCGACGGGCTGGCGATTGATGCCCATCACCGGCGGCGCGATCCAGTTGGCAAACTTGCCCGGCTCGACCACGCGGCCCATCAGGCTGGCGACGAAGGCGCGGTCGCCGCCGGAAGGCAGCCACTGGTCGACGTTGGCCTTCCACTCGGCCTCGCTGACGACGCGCCCGTCGGGCGCGACCTTGGCACCCGACAGCGACCCGATGTTGCGGTGGAACGCCTTGTGCGGCACCTTCAGACGGAACGGGATGCCGGACTTCTCGATCACCTTGTTCCAGCGCTCGACGCCGCCCACCGAGTCCTTGATGTAGTCGTCGCGCAGCACTTCGTTCAGCGCGTTGAGCATCGGCACCTCGCGCTCGACGATCTGGCCGTTGGCAACGGCGAGCACCTTGTAGGTCTGGCCCTTCAGCACGTGGTCGTCGCTTCGCTTGCCTTCCTCGAAGCGGCCCTTCAGGCCCGAGCTGTAGAAGGTGGCGGCGTTGCTCGACTCGTCGGCGCCGAACAGGTCGATCGTGACGCTGAAATGGAAGTTCAGGTAGCGCTGGATCGTCGGCAGGTCGATCACGCCGGCGGCGCGCAGCTTCGCGACGTCATCGGTCTTCAGCTCGTTCATCGCGTTGCACGTGCGCTGGATCACCCGCGAGATCCCGCTCTCGCCGACGAACATGTGGTGCGCTTCCTCGGTCAGCATGAACTTGGTCGTGCGGGCCAGCGGGTCGAAGCTGCTCTCGGCCAGTGCGCAGAGCTGGAACTTGCCGTCGCGGTCGGTGAAATAGGTGAACATGAAGAACGACAGCCAATCCGGCGTCTCTTCGTTGAAGGCCTGCAGGATTCGCGGGTGGTCCTGGTCGCCCGAGCGGCGCTCGAGCAATGCCTCGCCTTCCTCGCGGCCGTCGCGGCCGAAGTACTTGTGCAGCAGGTAGACCATCGCCCACAGGTGCCGGCCCTCCTCGACGTTGACCTGGAACAGGTTGCGCAGGTCGTACTGGCTCGGGCAGGTCAGGCCGAGATGGCGCTGCTGCTCGACCGACGCCGGCTCGGTGTCCCCTTGCGTGACGATGATGCGGCGCAGGTTGGCCCGGTGCTCGCCGGGCACGTCCTGCCAGGCGTCTTCACCCTTGTGGTCGCCGAAGTGGATCTTGCGGTCCTTCTCGGCCGGGTTCAGGAAGATGCCCCAGCGGTAGTCGGGCATCTTGACGTGGCCGAACTGTGCCCAGCCCTGCGGGTCGACGCTGACCGCGGTGCGCAGGTAGACCTCGAAGTTCTGCGAGCCGTCGGGACCCATGTCCTGCCACCAGTGCAGGTAGTTGGGCTGCCATTGCTCGAGCGCGCGCTGCAGCGTGCGGTCTTCGCTCAGGTTGACGTTGTTGGGGATCTTGTCGCCGTAGTTGATCGTGGACATGCCGTTGGCTCCGTGGTGTTTCGTGATCAGACGCGGTTCCAGTCGAACGCGGCCTTGTCGCCCTTGCCGTAGACCTTCAGGGCCCCCTTCTCGCCGACGGCATTGGGGCGCTGGAAGATCCAGTTCTGCCAGGCAGTGAGGCGGCCGAAGACGCGCGTGAACATGTTCTCGGGGCCGTTGAAGCGCAGGTTGGCTTCCATGCCGGTCAGCGCGTCGGGCGACATCGCCACGCGCTCCTCGATCGCGAGGCGCACCTCGTCGGTCCAGTCGATGTCGTCCGGGTTGCTGGTGACCAGACCAATCGCAAAGGCCGCATCGGCGTCGAGCGCCTGGCCGGCCTTGGCCCGCACGGCTTCGAGTGCGGGCTGCTCGTTGTAGAAGCGGCGCTGCAGGCGGCTGTCGCCGGTGATCATCGGGTAGAGGCCGAAGTTGGCGTCGGCCACCGTGATCTTGGGCGTCCTGGCTTCGTCGTCGGGCAGCGCCAGGTGGTAGCTGCGGTCGCAGGCCAGCGCCAGTTCCAGCAGGGTGCCGGCAAAGCACGAGCCCGGCTCGATCAGCGCGAACAGGCTGCGCGAGGACACATCCAGGCGGCTGAAGGTGCGGCGCAGCAGGCCGACGGTCTCGCGCACCAGCCAGTGGTCCCTGAGCGCCAGCAGCGTGGCGTCCATCGCCAGCACCGCCGCGGCATCGCCTTCGGTCTTGATCAGCCAGGTGCCGATGTCGAGCTCGTTGGTGCGCATCGACAGGATCGCGTCTTCCAGCTCGCGCGCCATCTGCAACGGGTACCAGGCGGCGCCGGCGGCTTCGATGCCGGGGATGTCGGTCGGTTGTGCCCCTTGCGGGCCCTTGACCGTCCAGGTGGCGGTGCGCTTGGCGCGGTCGATCTCGACCGTGACGTTCGGGTAGCGCAGCGCATCGGCATCGATCGTGCGCTGCAGCGGGGTCAGCGTGACGCCCTTGCCTGTCGCGGGACGATCACTTTGCGCAGCCAGTTGCAGCGCGCGCTCCTGCACCTTGGCCGCGAAGACCGCCGGCCTGGCAATGTCGTCGACCAGGCGCCAGTCCTTGGCCTTCTGGCCACGCACGCCCTCGGTCGTGGTGCAGAAGATGTCGGCCAGGTCGTGGCGCACATGGCGCTTGTCGGTCACCCGCGTCAGCCCGCCGGTGCCGGGCAGCACGCCCAGCAGCGGCACCTCGGGCAGGCTCACCGCGCTCGAGCGGTCGTCGATCAGGATGATCTCGTCGCAGGCCAGCGCGAGCTCATAGCCACCGCCGGCGCAGGCGCCGTTGACGGCGGCGAGGAACTTCAGCCCGCTGTGCCTGGAGGAATCCTCGAGCCCGTTGCGCGTCTCGTTCGTGAACTTGCAGAAGTTGACCTTCCAGGCATGGCTGCTGACGCCGAGCATGAAGATGTTCGCGCCCGAGCAGAACACCTTCTCCTTGGCACTGGTGACCACCACGGTGCGCACCTCGGGATGCTCGAAGCGGATGCGGCCGATGGCGTCGTTGAGTTCGATGTCGACGCCGAGGTCGTAGCTGTTGAGCTTGAGCTTGTAGCCGGGGCGCAGGCCGGCGTTCTCGTCGAAGTCGGCGACCAGCGTGGCCACCGGGCCCTCGAACTTGAGCTTCCAGTGCTTGTACCGGGAAGGGTGGGTCTGGTAGTCGACGATCGGGGTGGTGCTCACGGCGGGTCTCCTCGGGGCAATGGACGGAACGGCATGCGCTTGAACTCGAATGCACGCATCATAATGCATGTTCAGAGCCCGTCAATCGGAGACATGCACATTCGTTCCTATCGTTTTCCCTTGCAAGCTGAGTGCGCCACGCACAAGGTCGCGCAGCGCAGCGAACGTCGGCTCCAGCGGCTGGGCGCTCGTATCGAGCCGGAACTCTGCCTTGGAATAGAAAGCCGCACGGCCGGCCAGGATGCCCTTCAGGTCGTCCATCGCCTCCTTGCTGGCGGCCATCGGACGCAGGTCGCCCTGAGCGGCGACGCGCTTCATGTGATCCTCGGGGTCGGCCTGCAACCACACCGTCGTGCAATGCGACAGCAGCAGGTTGAAGGTGGCGGCATCGCTGACCATGCCGCCGGGCGTCGCGATGACCGCCTCGGGGTAGATCTGGATCGCTTCCTCGAGCGCGCGGCGCTCATAGCGGCGGTAGGCGTTCTGGCCATACAGCGCCTGGATCTCGGCGACGCTGCAGCCGGCGAACTTCTCGATCTCGCGGCTGAGTTCGACGAAGGGGAATCCCAGGTCGTCCGCCAGCATCTGGCCGAGCGTCGACTTGCCCGCACCGCGCAGGCCGATCAGCGCCACGCGCGGGCTGCGCGCCGCATTGCCGCCGCCGGTACCCAGCAGTTCGCCCACCGCCACTCGCACGCGGCGCAGCGTCGCCTCGTCGCGATGCTCCAGCAGCTCGCGGATCAGCAGCCACTCGGGCGACGAGGTCGTCACGTCACCGAGCAGTTCCGCCAGCGAGCACTGCAACGCGCCGGCCACCTGCAACAGCACCAGGATCGACGCGTTGCCGATGCCGTACTCGAGGTTCGCCAGGTGCCGCTCCGAGACATCGGCCGCATGGGCCACGGCCTTGCGCGTCATGCCCCGGCGCGAGCGCAGCGCCCGCACGCGCTCGCCCAGGCCGACGAGGAACGGGTTCTTGTCCTCGGCCGCAGCCGCGCTCGCTGCGGCATCATCGGCCGTCGAACGGGCGGGCATCGGTGCAAACCCCGGTGAATGCAATATAGTGCTTGACATGGTCTGGTGCTAGCCCTATTGTTCTCTCACGCACAATAATTCATATTCGTGCATCCGGCAAGCCGAATCGAACGACAAGGACACCGACGCCGTGACACCCGCCGACTTTCGCGCCCAGATCGCGCAACTGACTGCCCAACTGGCCGGCCGACCGCTGGATGCCGGGCTCGATGCCTGGCTCAACCAGACGCACGGTGCCGCGAGCGCCACCTACCGCGACTTGAAATCGGCCTGCCAGACCGGTGTCGCCGAAGGCTGGCTGTGCGACCGAGAAGGCGGCGGCATCCGCTACGGCCGCATCTTCAAGCCCGCCGACGACCTGCACGGCTTCTCGGTCGACGTGGTGGACATGAAGGACATCGCCGGCCCGCACCACACGCACCCGAACGGCGAGATCGACCTGATCATGCCGATCGAAGGCGATGCCCGCTTCGATGGTCGGCCGGCCGGCTGGCTCGTCTGTCCGCCGGGCAGCGCCCACCGCCCCACCGTGTCGCAAGGGCGCGCGCTGGTGCTGTACCTGCTGCCGCAAGGGCGCATCGACTTCACGCGCTGAGCGGCAGACCCCGCAAGGAGACATCGTCATGACCCACGTCCAAGCCCCCGGCGACACCTTCAACTTCGCGCAGCACCTGCTGGCGTGCAATGCACGGCGCGCGGCGAAGGCGGCCTTCATCGACGATCTCGGCACCCTCAGCTACGGCCAGCTCGACGAGCGCGTGCGTCGCGTGGCCGCCGGACTGCGCGCGTTGGGCATCCGGCGCGAAGAGCGCGTGCTGCTGCTGATGCACGACTGCAACGACTGGCCGGTGAGCTTCCTCGGCGCGATGTATGCCGGCCTGGTGCCGGTGGCCGTGAACACGCTGCTGACCGCAGACGACTACGCCTACATGCTGGAGCATTCGCGCGCGCAGGCGGCGCTCGTGTCGGGCGCCCTGCTGCCGGCATTGGCGGCGGCGATGATCAAGTCGCGACCACGAAGTGACCAAGGTCATCGTCTCGCGCCCGGTGGCGCCGCTGCAGCCCGCCGAAGTCGAGTTCGAGGCCTTCGTGCAGGCCCACCCGCCGCTGGACAAACCCGCGGCGACGAACCCCGACGACCCTGGCTTCTGGCTCTATTCGTCGGGCTCGACCGGCCGCCCCAAAGGCACCGTGCACTCGCACGGCAACCCCTACTGGACGGCCGAGCTGTATGGCAAGAACGTGCTGGGTCTGCGCGAGTCCGACGTCTGCTTCTCGGCGGCCAAGCTGTTCTTCGCCTATGGCCTGGGCAATGCGCTGAGCTTCCCGATGAGCGTCGGCGCGACGACGCTGCTGATGGCCGAGCGGCCGACGCCCGACGCGACCTTCAAGCGCTGGCTCGGCGGCGTCGGCGGGGTGAAGCCGACCGTGTTCTACGGTGCGCCGACCGGATTCGCCGGCATGCTGGCCGCTCCCAACCTGCCTGCGCGGCGCGATGTCGCGCTGCGCCTGGTGTCCTCCGCCGGCGAGGCGCTGCCGGCCGAGATCGGTGAACGCTTCAAGCGCCACTTCGGCGTCGACATCGTCGACGGCATCGGCTCGACCGAAATGCTGCACATCTTCCTGTCCAACCGGCCCGACAAGGTGCGCTACGGCACGACCGGCTGGCCGGTGCCGGGCTACGAGATCGAACTGCGCGCCGAAGGCGGCGGCGCCGTGGCGGACGGCGAGCCGGGCGACCTCTACATCCAGGGCCCCTCGGCCGCGATGATGTACTGGGGCAACCGGGCCAAGACCCGCGAGACCTTCCAGGGCGGCTGGACCAAGAGCGGCGACAAGTACGTGCACAACGCCGATGGCACCTACACCTACGCCGGCCGCACCGACGACATGCTCAAGGTCAGCGGCATCTATGTCTCGCCCTTCGAGGTCGAGGCCACGCTGGTGCAGCACCCGTCGGTGCTCGAAGCGGCCGTCATCGGCGTGGCCGACGCCGAGGGCCTGACCAAGACCAAGGCCTTCGTCGTGCTGAAGGCCGGCGCGCAGGCCACCGAGGCCGAGCTGAAGGCTTTCGTCAAGGACAAGCTCGCGCCCTACAAGTACCCGCGCCAGATCGAGTTCGTCACCGAACTGCCGAAAACCGCCACCGGCAAGATCCAGCGCTTCAAGCTGCGCGAGCAGGAGATGTCTGCCCCTCGTCCGGCGAGCACGCCGGACGACCCCCGAGGGCGTCCGGGCCGGCCGGGGATGGCCCGGCGCCCGGCTCCGAGAAGTCGTCAAGTGACCGAATTCGCGACCATCGACTGGCGCGGCCGACACGTGCGGATCGAGCACGCCTGGATCGCCCGCGAGCGTGTCGACCGGCCGTTGATCGTCTTCCTGCACGAGGGGCTGGGCTCGGTGTCGATGTGGCGCGACTTTCCGCAGCGGCTGTGCGACGCGGTCGAACTGCCGCGGGCTCCTGTATTCGCGGCCCGGCTACGGCCGCTCGACACCACGCACGGCCGAGGAGGCCTGGGACCTGGACTTCATGCACCGCCAGGCCCACGAAGTGCTGCCGGCGCTGCTCGAGGCGCTGGACATCGACGTGTCGCGCGAGAAGCCCTGGCTCTTCGGCCACAGCGACGGCGGCTCGATCGCCCTGCTCTACGCGGCGCGTTGGCCGCAGCACCTCGGCGGCGCGATCGTGATGGCGCCGCACATCGTGGTCGAGGACCTGTCGGTCACGAGCATCGAAAAGGCACGCGAGGCCTACCAGTCCACCGACCTCAGGCCAGGCTCGCCCGTCACCACGACGATCCCGATTCGGCCTTCTGCGGCTGGAACGACATCTGGCTGCATCCGCCATTCCGCCAATGGACCATTCGAGAAGAGATCGCAGCATCACCTGCCCGCTGCTCGCCCTCCAGGGCTCGACGACGAGTACGGCACACTCGAGCAGATCCGCGGCATCGCGCGCCGCGTGCCGCAGGCCCGGCTGGCCGAGATGCCCGACTGCGGCCACTCGCCCCATCGGGATCAACCCGAGGCCGTGATACGCGCGGTCCGTGAATGGCTGGAAACCGTCTAGATTTACGCACCCGGCCAGACCGACCCCCCCTTCCTCCACGGAGACCGACATGAACCCGATCCGCACTTCCCTGATGACCGTGGCCGCGCTCGCTGCGCTGGCCTCGACCGCCGTGCAGGCCCAGGGCCAGCCACCGCTGAAGGTGGGCCTGATGCTGCCCGCCACCGGCACCTTTGCCGCCCTGGGCACCGCCATCGAGAACGGCTTCAAGCAGTACGTCGCCGAGCAGGGCGGCAAGCTCGGCGGGCGTGAGATCCAGTATTTCAAGGTCGACGACGAGAGCGAGCCCTCCAAGGCCACCGACAACGTCAACAAGCTGATCAAGCGCGACAACGTCGACGTGATCGTCGGTACCGTGCACTCCGGTGTCGCGCTGGCCATGGCCCGCGCCGCGAAGGAAAGCAGGACCCTGCTGATCGTGCCGAACGCCGGCGCCGACGCGATGACCGGCCCGCTGTGCGCGCCGAACATCTTGCGCTCGAGCTTCAGCAACTGGCAGCCGGGCTACGCCATCGGCGTGATGGCAGCCAGAAGGGCTACAAGAAGGCCATGACGATCACGTGGAACTACGCCGCCGGCGACGAGACCGTCAAGGGCTTCACCGAGGCCTTCGAAAAGGGCGGCGGCAAGGTCGTCAAGGAGCTGAACTTGCCCTTCCCCAACGTCGAGTTCCAGGCCCTGCTGACCGAGATCGCGGCGCAGCAAGCCCGACGTCGTGTTCGCCTTCTTCGCCGGCGGCGGCGCGGTCAAGTTCGTCAAGGACTACGCCGCCGCGGGCCTGAAGAAGAGCATCCCGCTGATGGGCCGGCTTCCTGACCGACGGCACGCTCGAGGCCCAGGGCGCCTCGGCCAAGGCCTGCTGACCTCGCTGCACTACGCCGACGGCATCGACACGCCGCGCAACAAGGCTTTCCGCACCAAGTACGCCGAGACCTACAAGTCGCAGCCCGACGTCTATGCCGTGCAGGGCTACGACGCGGCGCAGATCCTGGCCGCCGGCCTGACCGCCGTGAAGGGCGACTTCAGCAAGCGTGACGAGATGATCGCCGCGATGCGCAAGACCACGTGGACAGCCCGCGCGGCAAGTACACGCTGAGCGCCGCGCACAACCCGGTGCAGGATTTCTACATCCGCGAGGTCAGGGGCAACGAGAACGTGATGACCGGCATCGCCGTCAAGGTGCTTCCGGACCCCGCCCGCGGCTGCACGATGTGACCGTTTGAACCCCAGGACGCCGCCGGTGGCGGCGTCGCCCCCGAGGGGGAACTCGCGCCGACCGGGGGCCTGGATCGGCCCGAGGTCGACCTCACTCAACGTGGACCGCTGCACGCGTGGACTTCGCCACCTTCCTGATCCAGTGCCTGAACTCGCTGCAGTACGGACTGCTGCTGTTCCTGGTCGCCTCCGGCCTGACGCTGATCTTCGGCATCATGGGCGTGATCAATCTCGCGCACGGCAGCTTCTACATGATCGGCGCGTACATGGCCTACGCGCTGGCGCCGCTAGTGGCCTCCACATTCGGTGGCGGCTTCTTCGCCACGTTGTTCGTCGGCCTGGTGCTGGCGGTGATCCTGGGTTACGTGCTCGAGTGGGCCTTCTTCAGCTTCCTCTACGAGCGTGAGCATCTGCAGCAAGTGCTGATGACCTACGGCCTGATCCTGGTGTTCGAGGAACTGCGCAGCCTGATCGTCGGCGACGATGTGCTACGGCGTGAAGGCGCCGGACTGGCTGGCCGGGACGATCCCGCTCGGCGAAATGATGACCTACCCGGTCTACCGTCTCTTCATCAGCGGCGTGTGCCTCGCACTGGCGCTGGGCATGTGGCTGGTGCTAACGCGCACGCGGCTGGGGATGATGATCCGCGCCGGCGCGACCAACCGCGAAATGGTGCAGTCGCTGGGCATCGACATCAAGTTCCTCTACCGCGCGGTGTTTGCCGCCGGCGTGGCGATTGCGGTGTTTGCCGGCATGGTCGCGGCGCCGGTGTCGAGCGTCTACCCGGGCATGGGCAACCAGGTTCTGATCATCTGCTTCGTCGTCGTCGTGATCGGCGGCATCGGCTCGATCCGCGGTGCGCTCGTGGCCGCGCTGCTGATCGGCGTGGTCGATACCTTCGGCAAGGTGGTGTTCCCGCAGGCGGCCGGCGTGCTGGTCTACGTGCTGATGGCGCTGATCCTGCTGTGGAAGCCCGATGGCCTCTTCAAGGCCGGATGAGCATGGTGAGCCGCGGAAAGCTCCTCTTCGTCGTCGCGGCCTTCTTGCTGCTGGCTGCCTACCCCTACGTCGCCGGCCAGTTTGGCGTCGACCTGGTCGCCAAGATCATGATCTACGCGATCTTCGCCCTCAGCCTGGAACTGCTGGTCGGCACCACCGGCCTGGTCTGCTTCGGCCACGCCGCGCTGTTCGGCATCGGTGCCTACGCCACCGTGCTGCTGTCGCCCGAGAACGATGCCGCCGGCCTGTGGTGGCTGCTGCCGGCCTGCGTAATGGCTGCTGCCGCCTACGCGCTCTTCATGGGCGCGCTGTCGCTGCGCACCAAGGGCGTGTACTTCATCATGGTCACGCTGGCCTTCGCGCAGATGGCCTACTACGTGATCCACGACACCAAGATCGGCGGCGGCACCGATGGCATCTACCTGAACGTCAAGCCGGTGCTGAAGGTCGGCGGCAGCACGCTGATCGGCCTCAACGATGCCGGCAGCTTCTACGCCTTCACGTGGGTCATGCTGCTGCTGGTCTTCGGTCTTCTCGCCCTGCTGCTGCGCTCGCGCTTCGGCCGCGCGCTGGCCGGCATCAAGGCCAACGAGCAGCGCATGCGCGCGACCGGCTTTTCGACCTACCCGTACAAGCTCGCCGCGTTCACGATCTCGGGCGCCATCGCCGGGCTTGCGGGGTTCCTGTTCGCGGTGAAAGACGGCGTGGTCAATCCCGAGTTGCTGAGTTGGCACTTCTCGGGCGCCGTGCTGATCATGATCATCCTCGGTGGCCTCGGCCATCTGCGCGGCGCGCTGATCGGTGCATTTGCCTTCGCGCTGCTGCAGGAGTTCTTCCAGAGCGAGGCGGTGTTCGGCGCCTTCGCCAAGCACTGGCTGCTCGGCCTGGGGTTGACCATCATCGCCAGCGTCGCGCTACTGCCGCGCGGGCTGGTCGGCGTGCCGGATCAGGTGCGCGAGCGGCTGCTCGGCAATCAGCGCGACCGCCGCAGCACCACGGAGCGCAGCGATGAGCGCACCTGACGTGCTGCTGCGCGGCCGCGAGATCACACGCCGCTGGGGCGGCCTGCTGGCGGTCGACAGGGTGTCGATCGAGCTCGAGCGCGGCAGCGTGCATGCGGTGATCGGGACCAATGGCGCCGGCAAGTCGACGCTGATCAACATCCTGTCGGGCGAGATCGCGCCATCGGCGGGTCGGGTCGAGTTGCTGGGCCACGACGTGACCGCCTGGCCGCAACCGAGGCGCGCCCGCGCTGGCCTCGGCCGCAGCTATCAGCGCAGCACGATCTACCCGAGCTTCTCGGTGTTCGAGAACTGCCGCCTCGCAGCCCAGGCGCGCACGCAGAAGCCCTGGCTCTGGTGGCAGAGCGCGCAGCGCTGCGAGGCCAGCACGACCGCCGCGCGAGCCGCAGCCCACCGGGCCGGCCTCGATGGGCTGCTCGAGCGCCCGGCAGGGCTGCTGTCGCACGGCCAGAAGCGCCAGCTCGAGATCGCGATGTGCCTGGCCATTGCGCCCGAGGTGCTGTTGCTCGACGAGCCGTTGGCCGGCATGGGCGCCGAGGAAACCGACCGCATGCTGGCGCTGCTGGCCGAGCTGAAGGCCAGCCATGCAATCCTGCTGGTCGAGCACGACATGGACGCGGTCTTTCGCATTGCCGACCGCATCACGGTGATGGTCAACGGCGCGGTCATCGCCTCCGACACGCCGGAGGCGGTGCGCCGCAGCCCCGCAGTGCAGGCGGCGTACCTGGGCGGGCACTGAAGTGGCGGAAGCCCTGCTCGACGCGCACGGCATCCACGCCTGGTATGGCTCCAGCCACGTGCTGCACGGCATCGACCTGCAGATCTCGCGCGGCCAGACCGTGGGCCTGCTCGGCCGCAACGGCATGGGCAAGAGCACGTTGATCCGCACGCTGCTCGGGCACGTGACGCAGCGCGAAGGCCGCATCAAGCTGTTCGGCCATGACATGTCGAGGGCCCGCCCGCACAGCGTGGCGCAACTCGGCGTGGCCTACGTCCCGGAGGGCCGCGGCGTGTTCCCGAACCTTTCGGTGCGCGAGAACCTGCTGATGGCCGCCAGGCCGGGCCGTGGCGGCAGTGTGGACTGGCCCTTCGAACGGGTCCTCGACACCTTTCCTCGCCTGAAGGAACGGCTCGCGAACCTCGGTGCGCAGCTGTCGGGCGGCGAACAGCAGATGCTGTCGATCGGCCGCGCGCTGATGACGCACCCGGAATTGATCATCCTCGACGAAGCCACCGAGGGCCTGGCGCCGCTGATCGTGGCCGAGATATGGCGCGTCATCGGCGGCATCCGCGCCAGCGGCATCGCGACCTTGATCGTCGACCGCGACTACCGCCGCGTGCTCGCGCAGGCCGACCGCGCATTGGTGCTGCAAAAGGGCCAGGCGGTGCTGCAAGGCACCGCCGACGAGGTCGCCGGCAACGCGGCGCTGTCGAGCTACCTCGGCGTTTGACGGCACATCGACCACCGTCCATTCATCGCATGCCCGAAGCAGTCGCCCACACGCCACCTGCGCGATTGACGCTGGAAACGCTGCATCCTGGCAACTTCGCCATGGTCATGGCCAGCGGCATCATCGCCATCGGTTTCGGCACGCTTCGCTTCGACCTGATCGCCGACGCCCTGTATGTCTTCGCACTGTGTGCCTGGGTCGTGCTGGTGGCGCTCAGTGTGGGCCGGATGGTCACTGTTCATGCCGGCGGTGCGCAACGATCTGCTCAATCCGCGCATGGTCTTCGGCTATTTCACGCTGGTTGCCGCGACGGACATCGTCGGACTGCTGCTGCACGCCCGCGGCCACGCCAGTCTTGCGCTGGCCTGCTGGGTCTTCGCGTTCGCGGCATGGTGCTCGTTGCTCTACCTTGCCTTCAGCGTGCTCACGTTCCTGAGCCACGAGCACAACGTCAACATCACGCATGGCGGCTGGCTGATCACCATCGTCGGCACCCAGTCGCTGGTGTTGCTCGGTGCACGGATCGCACCAGACCTGGGCCAATACGCCGGCTACATGATGGTCGAGGTGCACATGCTGTGGGGGCTCGGGCTGGCCTTCTACGGCATCTTCGTCACGCTGTTCTGCTACCGCATCTTCTTCCTCTCGCTCGACCCGAAGGACATTTCGCCGCTGCTGTGGGTGGTCATGGGTGCCGCGGCGATCACCGCGAATGCCGGCACCACGCTGCTGACCGAGGATCCGCAGTTGCCCTTTCTCGCTTTGCAGCGTCCTTTCATCCACGGCGTCACGTTGATGATCTGGGCCTGGGCCACCTGGTGGATACCGATGCTGTTCCTGTTCGGGTTCTGGAAGCACGTCTCGCGCCGGTTGCCGCTGACCTACGAGCCCGTGTTGTGGAGCCTCGTCTTTCCGCTGGGCATGTATGCCGTCGCCAGCGCACGGCTGGGCCTGGCGGCCGAGTTCCCGCCGCTGCAGTGGATCTCGCAGATCATGATCTGGGTCGCGCTGGCGGCCTGGCTGTTCGCACTGGCCGGCTTGGCGCTGCGCCTGGTCTCGCGTCCAGCCCGTCGCGGCACCGATCGAACGGCGACACCTTGACGCAGCTTGCCGTAGCCCTGCCATGCCCATGTCAAGGCTCGGCGCACAAACGAAACACGGGCCTGAATTTCTGATCGCCAGCACCCGCAAGAACTCCTGCGGCGACATCGCCAGGTGCGGGGTGCCGTCGCGCCACGGCGTCTGCAGCTTCAACACCACCTGGCTCGCCGCGTGGCACTGCCGTGAAACCCCCGGGGCACCCGGACGAGGCTTCGGCCTATGCGACTGCCGAGTGCATAAACTCTCGATGGCCGGCCGGCTCCTGGAGACCGCCGCGCAGGAACAACAAATGAACATCGAAAAGCCACCTGCCCGACAGGCAGCCCGTTCGCAACGCTGCTGCCGACTCGCGCGTGTCCAGCGATGCTGATCTGGCTCGACCGCTTGCCATGGGTTTGGTTGCTGCTGTTGGCGGCATGGATGGCCATTGCGCCGATCACGCCCGAGCCCCATCTGATCGAGAAACTGCGCCTTCTGGTCCAGGGCGCACTTTTGCGCCCACTGGACATCTTCGATCTGGCCATGCATGCGACGCCGCTCTTGCTGGTGGCGCTCAAGCTGTGGCGGCAGTGCCGCGCGCCTCGGCCCTGACGCGCCCGGGCGCACCCGGTCCTCGCGGCCCCTTGCACTGGGCCGCTTTCGCTTCCACGGGATTGTTGTGCTGATGCCGCTTGCAGTCGCTGCCCACAGGCTGGTGCCCATTGCGGCGCACGGGCCTGCAGACCCAGGTGCTTGTGCCGAGCCCTCACGACAGGAACGTGGTGGTCGGAGTCCCGAACCGCTACATTGTCGCAATACTGGCTCGAGCCACTGATGGACGACATCGTCACACTGCGCCGCATCCTCAAGACCTCGCGCAAGATCGCGATGGTCGGCCTGTCCGACCAATGGTACCGGCCGAGCCATTTCGTCGCCAAGTACCTGCAGCAGCACGGCTACCGCATCTTCCCGGTGAACCCGCGCCTTGCCGGCAGCATGTTGCTTGGTGAACCTGTGGTGGCAAGCGTACTGGAGCTGAAGGAGCCAGTGGACATGGTCGACGTGTTCCGCCGCACGCAAGACGTGCTGCCCATCGCCGAGCAAGCGTTGCGGATCGGCGCGCGAGTGCTGTGGCAGCAGATCGGCGTGGTCAACCGCGAAGCTGACGCCCTTGTGCGTGCTGCCGGTATGGATTCAGTCATGGACCGTTGCGTGAAGATCGAGCACGGACGGATCTTCGGCGGGCTCAATTGGGTAGGCGTCAATACGCGCGTGATCTCGGCCAGGCGGCCAGTCTCGTGAAGGAGCGACGATGGCGGACCGGCGCTTCCATCCCGAGACCCTCGCGATTCACGCGGGCCAGATCCCCGACGCGGCCACCGGTGCGCGCGCGCTGCCGATCTATCAGACGACGAGCTTCGTCTTCGACTCGGCCGACCACGCGGCGAGTCTGTTCAATCTGCAGACCTTCGGCAATGTCTATTCGCGCCTGAGCAACCCGACGGTGGCTGCGTTCGAGGAACGCGTGGCGGCGCTCGAGGGCGGCCGCGCGGCCGTGGCCTGCGCCAGCGGCATGGCGGCGGAGGCCACTGCACTGATGACCATCCTGCAGGCGGGTGACCACGTGGTGGCTGCCGCCGCGCTTTACGGCGGCACGGTAACGATGCTGGCGGTAAACCTGAAGAAGTTCGGCGTCGAGTCGACCTTTGTCGACGCCACCGACCCCGCTGCCTTTGCCGCCGCGATGAAGCCGAACACGCGCGCGGTGTTCGCGGAGTCGCTCGGCAACCCGAGCCTGGTGGTGCTCGACATCGCCGCGGTGGCCGCGGTGGCGCACGCGCACGGCGTGCCGCTTGTGATCGACAACACGGTGCCCAGTCCGTTCCTGTGCAACCCCCTCGCGCTGGGCGCCGACATCGTCGTGCACTCGGCCACGAAGTACCTCGGCGGTCATGGCACCACGCTCGCGGGCGTGGTCGTCGAGCGCGGCGATTTCCCCTGGGGCAACGGCAAGTTCCCGGGCATGACCGAACCGTCGCCCGGCTACCACGGCGTGATCTTCTTCGAGACCTTCGGCGACTTCGCGTTCACGATGCGCTGCCGCATGGAAACCCAGCGCGTCTACGGCGCGGCCTTGTCGCCGATGTCGGCGTGGCAGATCCTGCAAGGTGTCGAGACGCTGCCGCTGCGCATGGAGCGCCACTGCGCGAATGCACTCGCGGTCGCCCAGGCGCTGCGTGCCGACCCGCGCGTGGCCTGGGTCAACTATCCGGGGCTGGAAGACCACCCGCAGCATGCGCTGATGAAGCGCCAGATGCGAGGTGCCTCGGGGCTGCTCGCGTTCGGCGTGAAGGGCGGCGTGGCGGCCGGCGTGCGCTTCATCGAGGCCGCGCAGTTCATGAGCCACCTCGTCAACATCGGCGACACGCGCACGCTGATCAGCCACCCGGCCAGCACCACGCACCGCCAGCTCGACGAAGCCCAGCAGCGTGCCGCCGGCGTGCTGCCCGACATGGTGCGCATCTCGGTGGGGCTCGAGCACATCGACGACATCCTGTGGGACATTGACCAAGCGCTCGCCAAGGCGAGCGCCTAGCAACCAGGCCCTCGCGGCCATCGACGCCCAGAAAGAACGAGTCATGAGCATCTATGACGACCATCTCGGCGCCAACGCGGCCAACTTCGTGCCCCTGAGTCCGGTCAGCTTCGTCGAGCGCAGCGCCGAGGTATTCGGCGACCTGCCGGCGGTGATCCATGGCGCTCGGCGCTATTCCTGGGCGCAGACGCGCGAGCGCAGCGCAAGGCTCGCGGCAGCACTGCGTGCGCTCGGGGTTTCGCGCCAGCAGACCGTGACCGTGATGCTCTCCAATACGCCCGAGATGGTCGAGGCGCATTACGCCGTGCCGGCTCTCAACGCCGTGCTCAACACGCTGAACACGCGCCTCGATGCGCCGTTGCTGGCCTGGCAGATGAACCATTGCGAGACCACGGTGCTGATCACCGACCGCGAGTTCTCGCCGGTGATGGCCCAGGCGCTGCGCCTGCTCGAGGCCGAGCATGGCCGCGTGCCGGTGGTGATCGACGTCTGCGACAGCGAATACGGCGGCGCCGGCGAGCGCCTGGGCGCGCACGAATACGAGGCCCTGCTCGCGGCGCACGAACCGCTGGCGCAGCTCGACGGCCCGGCCACGAGTGGGATGTGATCGCCGTGAGCTACACCAGCGGCACTACCGGCAACCCCAAGGGCGTGGTGACGCATCACCGCGGTGCCTATCTCAATGCAGTGTGCAATGCGGCGACCTGGACGATGCCGCATTTCCCGAGGTACCTGTGGACGCTGCCGCTGTTTCACTGCAACGGCTGGTGCTTCCCGTGGACAGTGGCGATGCTCGGCGGCACGCATGTGTGCCTGCGCAAGGTGGAAGCAAAGGCCATGCTAGACGCGATGCGCGAGCATGGTGTCGACCACTACTGCGCCGCGCCGATCGTGCACAACCTGCTGATCAATGCGCCGACCGAGTGGCGCGCGGGAATCACGCAGAAGGTGCGCGGCTTGGTCGCCGGTGCCGCGCCGCCGGCCGCGATGATCGAAGGCATGGCGAAGATCGGCTTCGACATCACCCACGTCTACGGCCTGACCGAGGTCTACGGCCCGGCGGCGGTGGCGGCCAAGCGCGAACGCTGGGCCGGCGAGAGCCTGTCGGAGCAGGCGCGGCTGAACGGCCGCCAAGGCGTGCGCTACGTGCTGCAGGAAGGCATGGCAGTGCTCGACCCCGAGACGATGACCGAAGTGCCGGCGGACGGCAATACGATGGGCGAGATCATGTTCCGCGGCAATATCGTCATGAAGGGCTACCTCAAGAACCCCGAGGCCACCGGCGACGCCTTCGCCGGCGGCTGGTTCCACACAGGCGACCTGGCAGTGATGGAGGCCGACCGCTACGTGAAAATCAAGGACCGCAGCAAGGACATCATCATCAGCGGCGGCGAGAACATCAGCTCGCTCGAAGTCGAGGACGCGCTGTACCGCCATCCGGCGGTGCTGGCTTGCGCCGTCGTCGCGCGTCCGGACCCGAAGTGGGGCGAAACCCCGGTGGCCTATGTCGAGACCAAGCCGGATGCCAAGGTCACGGCCGGCGAACTGATCGCGCATTGCAAGGGGCTGCTTGCCGGCTACAAGGTGCCCCGGGAGATCCGTTTCGAGGAGATCCCGAAGACGAGCACGGGCAAGATCCAGAAGTTCCAGCTGCGCGAGCGTGCGAAGAGCGCAAGCGCGATTGAGTAGACCCCGATGAACCACATCGCGAAAGGCACATCACCGATGCCGCAATCTGAACACCCCTACGTGCTGCGTGAGGCCAACGCGCGCGGCGTTGTCACCCTGACCCTGAATCGTCCGAAGACGCTGAACTCGCTGTCGGATGCGATGATCGACGCATTGCAGCGGGAACTGGACGCGCTGATGCACGACGATCAGGCACGCGTGCGTCGTGCTCGCGGCGGCTGGCAAAGGCTTCTGCGCCGGCCATTACCTCAGTCGAGATGCGTGCCAACCCATCGCAGGACTACTACGAGCGGATTGTTCGCACGCTGCACGCGCATGATGCTGTCGCTGCAGACGCCTGCCGGTCCCGGTGATCGCGCGCGTGCACGGCATCGCCACCGCCGCGGGTTGCCAGCTCGTCGGCGATGTGCGACCTCGCGGTGGCGGCGACGGACGCCAGGTTCGCGGTCAGCGGCATGAACGTCGGGCTGTTCTGCGCGACGCCGAGCGTCGCGCTGGCACGCAAGTCGGCCGCAAGGCAGGCGATGGAGATGCTGGTGACCGGTGACTTCGTCACCGCCGAGAGGCGCAGGCGAGCTGGGACTGGTCAACCGTGTCGTGCCGCGCCGAGCGGCTCGACGAGGAGATCGAGACGGCTGAGCGCGAGATCGTCGCCAAGCCGCGGGTCGCGGTCGCGATGGGCAAGGAACATGTTCTACCGACAGATCGAAGTCGGTATCGAAGCGGCCTACGAGAGCCGGCACGACGATGGCGTGCAACATGATGGACGAGTCAGCGCTCGAGGGCGTCCAGGCCTTCATCGAGAAGCGCCCGCCGCGCGCATGACCTGACGCTCGCACGACAACCGGCCGTCGGCTCCTCTCGAGCGGCCTCGGCACTCCGCGCTTGGGACCGGCGTATGGTGCGCTGCCCCGACCTGCTGCTCGACCCGAGCGTCCGGGCTGACCCGTTGGCGACCCCGGACAAGCCGTGGGCCCGGAGCGGGTATCGTGGCGCATCGCCTCGAAAGGAAATTCCCCATGAAGATTGCTTTCTTCGGCACCGGCCTGATGGGATCGGCTTCGTGCGCCGCCTGCGTGCCAACGGCCACGAGGTGAACGTGTGGAACCGCAGCGCCGCCAAGGCCCGAAGGCTCGAGGCCGACGGCGCGCGTGCATTCGACGATCCGGCCGCGGCGCTGGCGGGCGCCGAGCGTCTGCACCTGTCCTTGTCAGACGATGCCTCGGTGGACGCCGTGCTCGAGCCGCTGGTCGCCGCGATCCCGGCCGGCACCTGGATCGTCGACCACACCACCACCGCCGTACGGCCCACCGCCGAGCGTGCGGTGCGCTGGGAGGCGCGTGGCCGCACCTTCGTCCATGCACCGGTGTTCATGAACCCGGTCAACGCGGCCGAGGGCACCGGCCTGATGCTGGTCTCGGGCGCAAAGGCGCGCCACGACGCACTGCTGCCCGAGCTCAAGGGGATGACGGGCCAGGTGGTCTACCTGGGCGAGGACCCGGCGCGCGCCGCGGCGTTCAAGCTGTTCGGCAACATGACGTTGATCGGCATCCTCGGCGTGCTCGCCGACGTCAATCGATTGGCGCATGCGCTGGGCATCCCCACCGCGGAGGCCTTCTCGCTGTTCGAGCACTTCAACCCGGGCCACACCTTGCCTGCACGCGCGGCGCGCATCGAGTCGGCGGACGTCACCGCGCCATCCTTCGAACTCGCGATGGCACGCAAGGACCTGCGGCTGATGATGGACGAGGCCGCCCGTGGCGGCATGGAACTGTTCGTCACGCCGGCCATTGCCTCGATGTTCGACGCCGCGATCGCTCGTGGCGAGGGCGCGCTCGATATCGTGGTGGCTGCGCGGGTAGCCCCCTGACGCGGCCCGCGGGCCCGTCTGCCCCGAACGGGACGGGCCTGTCGCCGGCTGCGGCTCGCGAGCGACTTGGTGAGTTCTCACACGGCCTCGACCCGGGCCAAAGACTCACGCGAGCCGACCGCCGAGCTCTGGCCCCGTTCGCGACGACTATCATCTTCGACGCAATGGCACCGCCACTGCGGTCGGTTCAAGGCATCATCAGTTGGAAGGGCTCAGCGCATGGACAAGTCGATGGTCAAGGGCGTCGTCATCGGCGGTATCGCGATGGTGGTGGTGGCGGCGGGCGGCGTCACTGGCTACCAGGCCATGACCAAGCCGAAGTTCGCCGAGGTCCTGGCAGTCAAGGAAGCCAAGGAGACGATCACGACGCCGCGGGAGAAATGCGAGCAGGTGCAGGTGCAGAAGCAGGCGCCGGTGAAGGACCAGCACCGAGCCACCGGCACCATCGTCGGCGGGGTGGCCGGCGGGTTGCTGGGCAGCACGATCGGTGGCGGCACCGGCAAGACAGTCGCGACCGTGGCCGGCGCAGCAGCGGGCGCGTATACCGGCAACCAAGTGCAGAAGAACATGCAGCAGAAGGATGTCGTGACGGCGACCGAGACCCGCTGCAAGACGATCGACGAGACGTCCGAGAAACTCCTGGGCTACGACGTCACCTACCGACTCGAGGGCAAGGAAGGCAAGGTGCGCATGTCTTCAATCCCGGAACGCAGATTCCTGTGCGGGACGGACAACCGGTCCTCAGCCCGCCCGAAGCCAGCAAACGACGCGCTGGCTCGGCGACGCCGGGCCCGTCGCCGTGAACCATCGCACCCGCGACGTTGCGGAAGTTCGCGTCGAACCGCGACTACTGCGGCACGAAGCCGGTGGCCTTGATGATGCGTGCCCAGGTCGCGGTATAGGTGCGCTCGCGCTGGCCGAGTTGGTCGGGGCCCATGTGCTCCACTGTGAGACCCATCGCCGTGAGCCGTTCGCGTACTGCCGGCCTCGCCAGGACCTTCGCGACCGCGGCCGAGATCGTGTCGATCGCCGCCCGCGGCGTGCCAGCGGGGGCGAACAGGCCGTAGTACGGCACGTCCTCGAAGCCGCTCAAGCCGAGTTCGGAGAACGTCGGCACCTCGGGCATCACGGCCTGCCGCGCACCGCCCAGCACGCCGACGACGCGCAGCTTGCCCGAGCGGTGGTTCTCGATGAAATCGGGGATGCTGCCCACGCCGGCGGCGATCTGGTTGCCGAGCATGTCGGCCATCATCGGCGCACTGCCGCGGTACGGCGCCGCAACCAGGTCGAGCTGGTACTTCTCGGCGATCAGCTTGACCAGGAACTCGGGGACGGAGGCCGGCGCCGGCACGCCCACGGCCCCCTTGCCGCCCTGCCCTCGAACCCAGGCCACGTAGTCGGGGAAGGATTTCGCCGGCGTGCCACCCGAGACGGCGAAGGCATTGACGAAGGTGGCGAAACCGACCACGGGCACGAAGTCGCGCGCGGGGTCGAAGCCCGGCGTCTTCACCACCTGCGGCAGGATCGAGATGCTGTGGTCGTGGCTCAGGAAGAGCGTGTTGCCGTCGGGTGCAGCGGCCTTCAGTGCCTGCGCCGCGAGCTGCCCGCCCGCGCCGGGCTTGTTCTCGACGATCACGGTGGCCCCGCCGAGTTCGTCCCGCAGTGCCTCGGCGAGGATGCGGGCGATCGCGTCGGTGCCGCCCCCCGGCGGAAAACCGACCAGGATGCGCAAGGTGCCGCTGGCAGCGCGCGAGGTGCCGAATGTGGCCAGCAGGCTGGCGGCGGCGCCGGCCTGCAGGAAAGTGCGGCGGAGCAAAGTGCAGGGTTTCATGGGAGCTGACCAACCGGAAGTGGTGTTGCCCCGGAGCTTACAAGAGCTTCAAGAGCAGGCGCGTGGTCGTCCTCTCTGGAGGGCTTCGACGGACGGTTCGTACCGGCTCTTTGCCCCAGCGCCCGGCGGGGGTCGGCAGTGTGCATACGAGGCCGCGCCACGAAGCTGACACTTCATGCCCGGTCCGAGCCGGCCAACGTCAATTGTCAGCGAAGCCCGCGGACTCACACTGGCGGCCAACTGCTGAGCCTGATGCTCAACGGTGACGGCTTGCCGATCAGCGGTGCCCCATCTCCAGCCACAGCAGGTACAGCCCGCTGACCACCACGATGACGGCGCCGACGATCACCAGCAATCCAGGCGCCTGGCCGAAGATCAGCCAGCCCCAAAGGCTCATGTAGATGATCTGCTGATACAGGAACGGCCCGAGGGTGGCGGCCGAAGCATAGCGGTGGGCCTGTGCGACCATGAAGTGCCCCAGGCCCCGCACAGGCCGCAGATGCCGATGACCAGCCAGGTCTGCCACCGGGCGGGGGCCTGCCAGTGGACGAGTGCCCACGGGGCCAGCAGCACGGTCGCGCCCACCGCCGACATCAACTGCAGGGACGCGGCCGATTCCGTGGCGACCATGCGGCGCGTCAGCATGTTGAAGGCCGCATACAGCACCGCGTTGATCACCGACAGCAGGATCGCCGGATGGAAGGCCTGGCTTCCTGGCCGAATCACCAGCAGCACACCGACAAAGCCGAGGACGATCGCCAGCCAGCGCCTGGCGTCGAGGTGCTCACCCAGCCACCAGGCGCTGAGCAGCGCGATCAGCAGCGGCACCGAAAACTGGATCGCACCGGTCTCCGCCAGTTGCAGGTACTGCAGCGCCCAGAAGTTCAGCGCGGTCATCGAGCCCAGGATCAGCGCGCGCAGACCCTGCAACTTCCAATTGCGCACACGCACCAGTTCGCGGCCATAGCGCGGCGCCAACAGCGCCGAGGCCAGCAATACATGGAACAGGAAGCGCAACCACACCACCTGCAGCACCGGCAGTTCTTGCACCAGCCACTTGGCGCAAGCGTCCAGCGTCGCAAAACACAGGGTCGTCAGCGTGACCAGTGCAATGCCGATGCGACGATTGTCGGCGGTGTCGAGGTGTAGCAATCAGGGTGCCCAGGGCGTGCGCAGCGCGGCGGATTGTATGGGTCGCGCACTGTCCGATCTGGCGCGCCATGACCAGGGTGCTGCAGCAGCGCAAGCCCCTCAGCTTGATGCTGACGCGACGCGGGCAATCGCTGGCGTCACAGATGGGCGCGACGCGGCGATCGCTGGGGCCTGTCGATCGCCGGCGGTTGCTTCGGGATTTCTGGGTCAGGCAGACAAGTGTTGTCCCGATCGGCTTCGGATCGCAGCCAGGCCACGAAAGTGTTTGCATCATCAAGGTGATCCGTGCCGGCAAATTCAATGTAGAACCGCCGAGCTTTGCCACGCCTGCGGCGCCCATA
>CAWAOQ010000019.1:0-94686 GCA_963783785.1 uncultured beta proteobacterium
GGCCGGCGACGATGGTGGCCCGCACCGAGCTGCCGTCTTCGCAGTAGACGAGCTGGCGGCGCAGGTCGTTCAGCGGCGTGAAGGACACGGTATCGAGGTCGAGCAGCGCGAGGTCGGCGTGGCAGCCGACCGCGAGTCGGCCCAGGCTGTCGGTGCGCCGCATCGCGCGCGCGCCGCCGCGCGTCAGCGCCGCCAGGATCTCGGCCGGTTGCGGCCACGCGCGATAGTCGGGCGTGGCCAGCGTGTGCAGCAGCGCGGCGGTCTTGGCGACGAACCAGAGGTTGACCGAGTCGTCGGTGTTCATCTCGTCGCTGCCCAGGCAGATCGGCACGCCGGCTGCGCGCAGCTTGCCGTAAGGCATCACGCCGCTGCCCAGGCGCAGGTTGCAGACCGGGTTGTGGGCGACGGTGCAGCGCGCAGCGGCGAGCAGCGCGATGTCGGCGTCGTCGATCCAGATGGCGTGGATCACCATCATGCGTTCGTCGAGGAAGCCCAGGTCGTGCACATGGCGCACCAGCGATTTGCCGAACTTCTCGCGCCCGAGCACGCGCTGCAGCTTGGTCTCGAGGATGTGGATGTTGAACGGCAGGTCGTGGCGCTGCGACAGCGCCGACAGGCCGGCGAAGTAGTCGTCGGTCACGCGCTGCGGCGCCGAGCACGACACCGCGGCGCGCGAGCCGTCCGTTCTCGGCGCCGTGCCAGCGCGCGATCAGGTGGCCGTAGAGCGCCAGCAGCTCGCCAGTCGACTGGCGCGGCGCCGCGTCCATCGCGCGGCGTTCGGCCGGCGGGCAGCAGCTCGGCCAGGTAGGGGTACTTCTCGTACTCGACGATGTTGGGCTGGTCGATCGCCACCGTGGCGCGAATGCCGGCATCGGCATAGGCCTGCATGATGGCGTCGATCGACTCGACGCTGGCGACCGGCACGTGGTACGCGTCGTCGTGCACCGCGGTCACGCCGCGGCGCAGCATCTCGAGCGCGCCGATCATCGTGCGCACATAGGCCAGCGCGACCGGCACCGCCGGCGGGCGCCAGCGGCGGCACTTCGTGCAGCATGAAGATCTCGAGCGGGTAGCCGGGCAGGGCGCCCTTCATCAGGTTGCCGGGCGAATGGAAATGCGCGTTGATCAGTCCCGGCATCGCCAGCAGGCCGCGACCTTCGATGGTGCGCGCAAACGGACGTGGCCATCCTGCGCCGGCGCTCGGGCCCGACGGCCGCGATGCGACCGTCCTCGATCACGATGTCGGCGCTCGGCCACTCGTGGTCGGCGTCGTCGAGCGTCAGCACATGGGCGCCGCGGATCAGCAGCGAATCGGGCCCAGCGGTTCATCGCCCGAACACCCGGCCCCAGTCGAGGCCCGCGCGTGTATCGATGCCGGCTCGCCGCAAGGCCCCCCACACGCCCATCGTCACCGTGTCGTAGATCGGGATGCCGAGTTCGTGCTCCATCTCGGGCACGATCGGCGCAGCCGGAAAGTTGGTGCAGAAGGTGACGATGGCCTGCGGCTTGGCCTTGGCGACGTCGCGCAGCATCGCGGCAATCGCGTCGAGCGGAATCTGCGAGAAGGAGTAGTTGTCGGCGAGGCCGACGTTGCGTGCGGCGACACACTCGTAGCCTTCGCGCGCGAAGCTGGCGACGATGCGATCCCGGTAGGCATCGACATAGGGGCAGGCCAGCGCGAAACGCTTGATACCGTCCTCGCGGAAGACCTGGTCGATCGCCAGCGTCGAGGTCGTCGATTTCGCGCCGGTCAGCGCCTCGATGCGCGCCACCAGATCGTGGTCGAGCGCGAAGTCGAGGCTGCCGCCCTTGCTGCCGTTCCAGGCCACGACATCGAGCTGTGCGTCGCCGAGCACGCGCGCGGTGGCCAGCATGTCGTCGAAGTCGTAGGTCAGCGGAAACGGATCGACGGCGCCGACCACCGAGGTGCGCGAGAAGTGCGGCGAAACCTCGGGGAAGTGGCGCAGGATGCCGATCGTGATGCGCTCGACGACGGTGTTGGCCGACGGCGTGATCCAGCCGATGAAGGTGGAGGGCGCCGTGAACTGCTCACGCGGCGTGACGGGGGCAGGAGCCATCGCGCAGCCGCTCGCTCAATAGCCCATCAGTCGCGGCAGCCACAGCACGATCTTCGGAAAGAACATGCAGGCGAACAGCAGCCCGTACATCACCGCGATGAACGGCCAGACATGCTTGACCAGCTCGCCGAGCTTGATGCCGGTGATGCCGCAGAGCACGAACAGCACCACGCCGACCGGTGGCGTGAGCATGCCGATCACCAGATTGAAGACGAACAGGAAGCCGAAGTGCAGCGGGTCGATGCCGTACAGCAGCGCGATCGGGTGCAGCAGCGGCACCAGCATGATGTAGGCGGCGTTCGACTCGAGGAAGCAGCCGACCACGAACAGCGCCACCGACACCAGCAGCATGAAGACCAGCGGATCCTGCGTCAGCGAGCGCAGCAGCGCCGTGAGCTGCGCCGGCAACTGGTCGACGGTGAGCATGTAGGTCACCACCGAAGCGAACGCGATCATCGCGCCGACCACGGCCGAGGTGATCGCGGTGCGGATCATCGCCTCGGGCAGGTCGGCGAGCTTCAGGGTCTTGGTGACGAAGAAGCCGATCGCCATCGCATAGACCACCGCGATGGCCGAGCCCTCGGTGGCGGTGAAGGCGCCGCCGACGATGCCGCCGATCACGACCACCGGCATCAGGAAGATGATCCACGAGCGCTTCAGCTCGTGGCCGACGCGTGCCCACGAGAAGGGGTCGCCGGTGAGGGGGTAGTTGCGCTTGACGGCCGTGTACCAGACCAGGAACAGCATCGACGCGACCAGGATCAGGCCCGGGATCACGCCGGCCATGAACATGCCGCCGACCGACACCGTCGGCCCGGCCATGAAGGCATAGACGATCATCGCGCCCGACGGCGGGATGATCGGCCCGAGATTCGCCGCGGCGGCGACGACCGCCGACGAGAAGCCGACGCCGTAGACCTTGCGCAGCGACGGCACCATCGTGCTGCCGAGCGCGCTGGCATCGGCCACGGCCGCGCCCGACACCGTCGACAAGCCCATGCCGGCCAGCACCGTCACATGCGCCAGCCCGCCACGCACGCGGCCGACGACCGAGTTGGCCAGGTCGATCAGCCGCTCCATGATGCCGGCCTTCATCATCAGCTCGCCGGCGAGGATGAAGAACGGGATCGTCATCAGCGGGAACGCGTTGACCGCGTTCATCATCCGCGTCGGCAGCAGGTTGAAGTCGACGTCGCTGTAGATCAGTCCGGCGACCGCGCCGATGCCGAGCGAGAAGGCCAGCGGCATTCCCAGCATCGCGATGCCGAGGAAGATGAAGATGATGAGCAGGCTCATTCCGTGGCCACCGATTCGGTCATCGTCGGCTTGCCGGTCAGCACGATCCAGGCCAGGTGCAATGCGGCGTGGGCACAGCCGACGCCCACCGCGACGATGAACCAGGCCGCGCTGGCGTTCATCGAAGCCATCATCTCGTCCCACTGGTCGATCGCGACGACCGCCGACTGCCAGGCCACCAGGACCATCATCGCGGCCGCGATGGCCGCCATCGCGCGGGCCAGGATGTCCTGCATGCGCGGCGGGAAGCGCGAGCTCAGCAGTTCCATGCCGATGTGCGCACCCAGGCGGATGCCCAGCGGAATGCCGAGGAAGATCGACCAGACGAACGTCAGGCGCGACATCTCGTCGGCAAAGCCGAGCGAGCTGTTCAGCGCGTAGCGCAGCAGTACCTGCAGCGACACCACGGCCACCATCATGCCGAGCATGATGATGATGGCCCAGCCGGCCGCGGTGTCGAGCGCGTGCAGGGTCAGCGCAAACGGACGCAGCGGCCCACTGTGGTGGATCAGCTTGGAGGGCAGCAGGCGGCTCATCGCAATCGTTCCGTGATCGGCCTGCCGCGGGTCAGGAGCCCGAGGCCTTCTTCACCTCGGCCAGCACGCGGTCGACCAGATCGGCGCCGACGCGCTTCTTGATGTCGTCGACGACGCCGGCGGTGGCCTTGCGCATCGCCTCGCGCTCGGCGGGCGGCATGGCGTCGTACTGCATGCCCTTCTTCTGCAGTTCGGCCAATGCAGCGGCATCGGCCTTGGCGGCCTCCACGCGCTGCGTGGCCACGGCCTTGTCCATCGCGGTCTTGATGGCCTTCTGGAATTCGGGCGACAGGGCCTCGAACTTCTTGCGGTTGGCGACGACGGCGATGAAGTCGAAGAAGTGCCCGGTGTTGGAGACGTACTTCTGGACCTCGAAGAAGCGGCTGTCGTAGATCAGGTTGTACGGGTTCTCGTGCCCGTCGATGACCTTCTGCTCCATCGCCGAGTAGACCTCGCGGATGTCCATCGCCAGCGGGTTGGCCCCGAGCGCGCGGAAGGTGGCCAGATGCGTCTCGTTGGGCTGCAGGCGGATCTTCAGGCCCTTCAGGTCGGCCATGGTCTTGATCGGCCGCACGCTGTTGGTGACCTGGCGCGCGCCGAGCTCCATGAAGCCGAGCGCGATGAAGCCCTTGTCCTCCAGCTTCTTGTCGATCAGGTCGCCGATCGGGCCGTCCATCACCTTGTAGGCGACCTCGCGGTTCGGGAACAGGAAGGGCAGGCTCACTGCCTCGAGTTCGGGCACGGTGCGCGACAGGAAGGCCATGCCGACCCAGGTCGCATTGATGGTTCCGGCACGCGTCTGGGTCACGTTTTCCTGCGCGCCGCCGAGCTGCATGTTGGGAAAGGTCTCGATCACCAGCTTGCCACCGGTGGCCTGCTCGACGTCCTTCTTGAACTGCTCGATGGCGATCGACGACGAATGCTTGTCGGTGAAGTTGCCGGCGATCCTGAATTTCTCCTGCGCCCATGCGCTGCCCGTGGCGGCGAGGGCGAGGCTGGCCGCGACGGCGAGGCTGCGAATCGAGAACTTGCTCATCACTGTGTGCTCCTGGAGGTGTCGGCCGGAGAAGGGTGCTCGGCGGCCAAGGGTCGGGATGGATCTAGAACACGGGAAGGATAGTTAATGGGATACAAAACGGCAAGAAAATTGAATCCAAAGTGATCGGTGTTTTCCCGTAGCAGGGCGATTACCCTGTGGTTCTTCAGAGACCGATGTACGGTATGCAATTCGCGCGCCATAGGCGAGCCCGCGCGCCAGACCCGAGGCCTTGGATGCAGAACCTGCGCCTTGGCGCCGCAGTCGTGGCGTGCCTCGCAGACGGACGCACTCGACGGCGAAAGAGCGGCCCCGTGGGCTTGCCAAGTGGGCGGGCGCGGCTATACTTGCGCGACAAATTGGATTCAAACAATCATATGAATTGGATGCAATGATCACGAAGCAACTCAGCGGAAGAGTGTCCGAGCGGGCCCCGGGGCCGGCCGTCGAACACGCACGCCGCGCGGCGCCCGTCGTGACGGCCACGCGGGCCACGAAGCCGCCGCTGCCCAGCGTCGACGCGATCCACCAGCGCGTGCTGCTGGCCATCGTCGAGCACCGCCTGCCGCCGGGGACCAAGCTCGGCGAGGAGCGCCTGGCCAAGGTCTTCGGTGTCAGCCGGACGCAGATCCGTCAGGTGCTTGAGCGTCTGGCGCACGACAGCATCGTGACCGTGCATGCTCATCGCGGCGCTTTCGTCAGCAGCCCGACCGTTGAGGAGGCCCGTGAGGTGTTCGCGGCGCGGCGGCTGATCGAGCCCGATCTGACCCGCCAGGCCACGCAGGCGGCGAAGGCGCCCGACATCCGGCGCTTGCGCGACCACGTCGCGAGCGAATCAGCCGCGCGTGCAGTCAACGACAAGCGCGCGATCATCCGGTTGTCGGGCGAGTTCCACCAGATCATTGCCGACATCGCCGGCAACCGCTACCTGGCGAAGACGATGCGCGAGCTGGAGACGCTGACCTGCCTGGTCATCGTGCTCTACGACGCGCCCAACGTGCCGGCCTGCCCGTACCACGAGCACAGCGATCTGGTCGACGCCATCGAGGCCCGCGACAGCGAGCGCGCCGCCGCGCTGATGGTCGATCACCTGCGGCACGTCGAGGCTTCGCTGGACTTCCAGCGCAGCGGCGACGGCGAGATCGATTTCGAAGCCGTCTTCTCCTGATCGCCATCGGCCGGACACGTCATGCGCATCCTCGTCGTCAATGCCAACACCTCGCAGATCGTCACCGAGAAGGTGGCGGCCCAGGCGCGCGCCAGCGCATCGCCTGGCACCGAAATCGTTGCCGTCACCGGCACCTTTGGCGCGAACGTGATCGGCTCGCGCGCCGAACATGCGATCGGCGAGCACTCGGCGATCGCCCTCGTTGCGCAACACGCGCCGGGCTGCGACGCCGTCGTCATCGCCGTCTCCTACGACACCGGCCTGCGTGCCGCGCGCGAGCTGTTGGCGGTGCCGGTGGTCGGCATGACCGAGGCCGGCCTGCTGACGGCGTGCATGCTCGGTGGCCGCATCGGCGTCATCACCTTCGGCCGCCGCGTGCTGCCGCTGTACCACGAGCTGGTCGCCGCCTACGGCCTGGGCGCACGCATCGCCGGCTGGCGCGTGCTCGAGAGCACGGCCGCGTACCAGCGCGGCGCACACGATGCGCTCGACCGCGAGATCGTCGCGGCGGCACGCGACCTGATCGAGCGCGACGGTGCCGAGACGGTGGTGCTGACGGGCGCGGTGATGGCCGGCGTGCCGGCTCGGCTGCAGCCCGACGTGCCGGTGCCGCTCATCGACTGCATGGCCTGCGCCGTTCGCCAGGCCGAATTGCTGGTGCACCTCGGTCATCCGAAGCCCAGCGCCGGCAGCTATGCGCCGCCGGCCGATCGCGAGCTGGTCGAGGTCGATCCTGCCATCGTGCGGGCCTTCGCGGCATCCGGTCGCCGCTGAGCCGCCGGCCATCAGGGGACAAGACGATGTTGCGCACGCATGGACGCTACGGCTATTCGCCGATCGTCGATCGGCCGTCGGGGCGATGGCCGCAAGGGCAGGGACTGGCGGTCTATGTGGCGCTGAACCTGGAGCAGTACGCCTGGGGCGAAGGTCTGGTCGAGGACCTCGTGCCAGGCATCCCGGCGCCCGATGTGCTGAACAACTCGTGGCGCGACTACGGCAACCGCGTCGGTGCATGGCGCCTGCTCGAGCTGCTGAAGGAGCACGCGCTGCCGGTCTCGCTGCTCGTCAATTCGGAGCTCTACGGCGTGGCGCCGAAGTTGATCGCGGCCTTTCGCGACCATGGTGCCGAGATCGCGTCGCACGGCCGCACCAACTCGGAGCATCAGGCTGCGCTCGGCGAAGCCGATGAACGTGCGCTGATCGACACGGTGACGGCCACCATCGCAAGGCACGAGGGCCAGGCGCCGGCCGGCTGGCTGAGCCCGTGGATTGCCGAGACCGAGCGCACGCCCGATCTGCTGCACGAGGCCGGCTACCGCTACGTGCTCGACTGGTGCATGGACGACCAGCCGGTCTGGCTGCAGACACGGCGCGGGCACCTGCTGTCGGTGCCGTATCCGCAGGAATTGAACGACAGCGCCGCGATCATCGGCCGTCAGGTCGGCGCCAGCGAATTCGCCGACATGATCGTCGACCAGTTCGACGAGATGCGGTCGCAGGCTCGGGTGCAGCCGCTGGTGATGGGCATCTCGCTGCACGCGATGATCGCCGGCCAGCCGTTTCGGCTGCGCCAGCTGCGGCGGGCATTCGCCCACCTGGCGCGGCACCGCGACGCGGTCTGGCTGACGACGGCCGGACGGATCGCCGACCACTGGCACGCGGCGCACGCAGCGGCGTGACCCGCCGGCGAGCGGGCGACCGGGCGACCGGCCGCGATGGGCCCGCGCCAGGTTCGCTACCATCCGGCCCCTCGCCATTCCCGTTCACGCCATGTTGCTTCGACCGTTGCGCCACGCCCTGCTGACCCTGCTGTTCGCGCCGCTGGTTGCCCTGGCGGCCTTGAAACCGGTGACCGAGGTCGAGGGCATCACCGAGTACCGCCTGCCCAACGGCCTGCAGGTGCTGCTCGCGCCCGACGACTCGAAGCCGACGACGACCGTCAACCTGACCTACCGCGTCGGCAGCCGGCACGAGAGCTACGGCGAGACCGGCATGGCGCACCTGCTCGAGCATCTGCTGTTCAAGGGCACGCCCAGGCACCCGACCGTGTGGGCCGATTTCGACAAGCGAGGGCTGCGTGCCAATGGCAGCACTTCGTTCGATCGCACCAACTACTTCGCCAGCTTCTCGGCCAACGATGCCAACCTGGCCTGGTACCTCGATTGGCTGGCCGATTCGATGACGGCCAGCTTCATTGCGCGCAAGGACCTCGACAGCGAGATGACGGTGGTGCGCAATGAGATGGAGAACGGCGAGAACAACCCCGGCAACATCCTGTTCGAGAAGACGCTGGCGACGATGTACCAGTGGCACAACTACGGCAATTCGACGATCGGCGCCCGCGCCGATGTCGAAGGCGTGGACATCGGGCGGCTGCAGGCCTTCTATCGGCGTTACTACCAGCCTGACAACGCCACGCTGATCGTCTCGGGCAAGTTCGACCCGGCGCGGGTGTTGGCGCTGGTCGAGCAGCAGTTCGGCAAGCTGAAGAAACCGAACCGCGTGTTGCCGTCGCTCTACACGTTGGAGCCGGCGCAGGACGGGGAACGCAGCGTCACGCTGCGCCGTGTCGGCGGCTCGCCGCAACTGATGGCCACCTACCACACGGTGCCCGGCGCGCACCCGGACCATGCCGCGGTTGAAGTGCTGGCATTGGTGATGGGCGACACCCCGTCGGGTCGCCTGCACAAGCGCCTCACCGACGCCAAGTTGGCCACCAGCACCTGGGCCTGGACCTCGGCGCTGCACGACCCCGGATTCATTGCCTTCGGCGCCGAGTTGGCGCCGGGCCAGGATGTGGCGGCCAGCCGCGAGGCTTTCGTCGCGACGTTGGAGTCGTTGGCCGCCGAGCCGATCAGTGCCGATGAACTCGAACGTGCGCGCACCAAGTGGCTCAACGGCTGGGAGTTGCAATACACGGACCCCGAGCAGATCGGGGTGGCGCTGTCGGAAACGGTGGCCCAGGGCGACTGGCGGTTGCTGTTCCTGTTGCGCGACCGCGTGCGCGATCTGCAGTTGCCGGATCTGCAGCGCGTGGCCAGCGAGCGGCTGCTGACCGCCAATCGCACGCTCGGTGTCTACCTGCCCACCGACAAGCCGCAGCGCGCGCCGTTGCCGGCCAACGTCGATGTCGCGCAGCAGATGAACCGCTTCGTGCCGCGGGCCGCGGCGCAGGCTGCCGAGCGTTTCGAGGCCACGCCCGCCAACATCGATGCCCGCACGCAGCGCGGCCGGCTGACGGGTGCGGCCGCGGGCGTGCAATTCGCGCTGTTGCCAAAGACCACGCGCGGCCAGGCGGTGAGCGCGACGCTGACGCTGCGCGTCGGCGACCTGGCTTCGCTCGCGGGCCAGGCGGAGGTGGCAGCGATGCTCGAAGCGATGCTCGACAAGGGCACGCCCTCGCTCGGCCGTCAGCAGGTCCAGGACCGGCTCGATGCGCTGCGCACCGAACTGCGCTTCGCATTCACTGAACCGGGCGCGCTCAGCGTGCTGGTGAAGTCACGGCGCGAGCATCTGCCGGCGGCCATCGAGCTGATCGGCGCTTTGCTGCGCGAGCCGGCCTTCGACGCCAATGTGCTCGATGAAGTGAAGCGCCAGGCGCAGACGGCGATCGAGTCGATGCGCAAGGAACCCGAGGCGGTGCTCGACGAGGCGCTGGACCGCCATGGCAACCCCTACCCGCGCGGCGACATCCGCCACGCCCGCACGTTCGATGAGCGCCTGCAGGACGTCAGCGCAGTGACCCCGCAGTCGTTGCAGTCGCTGCACGCGCGGCTGCTCGGCGCCAGCCAGGTCGAGTTCGCGGCGGTCGGCGACTTCGACGCGGCTGCCGTGCGCTCGGCACTGGAGCGCGCCCTCGGTGGCTGGACGAGTGCCACGCCCTATGTGCGCGTGCCGATGCCGCTGGTGGCGCTGCCGCCGACGCGGCTGAGCTTCAATACGCCCGACAAGCAGAATGCCGCGATGGTCGTGCGCCTGCCGGTGCCGCTGTCGGACAACGACCGCGACTATCCGGCACTGGCGATGGCCAACTACTTGCTCGGTGGCAGCGGCAGTTCGCGGCTGTGGCGGCGCATCCGTGAAACCGATGGCCTGTCGTATGAAGTGCGTTCCTCGGTGCGCTGGTCGAGCCGCGAAGCCCACTCGATGTGGCAGGCCAGCGCGATCTTCGCGCCGGCCAACCGCGACAAGGTCGAGGCGGCCTTCAAGGAGGAAATCGCCCGCGCCCTCAGCGCGGGATTCACCGCCAAGGAACTGGCGGAGGGCAAGACCGGGCTGCTGAGCTTCCGTCGCCTGTCACGTGCGCAGGATGCGAACCTCGCGTTCGCCCTGGCTGCCAACCTCGACCTTGGCCGCACGATGGCCCGCGCCGCCGAGGTCGACGCCCAGTTGCAGGCACTGACGCTCGATCAGGTCAATGCGGCGCTGCGCCAGTATGTCGATCCCGCCCGGTTCGTGATCGGCGTGGCCGGCGACTTCAAGTAGTCAGTACCGGGCGTACCGAGTCGCGCCGAGCGGCGACGTCGCGCGCCTTGTCGTCGAGCAGGGGCTTGCGGCGGGCGGCCAGCACCTCGACGCCCCGCATCACGCCCGGCTCGAGCATGATGTGAGGCTTGCGCCCGTTCGGCGTGGCCCACGAATACACTTCGATCATCCGGCAACACCCTTTGCGCCGCAGTGGCACCCCTCTAGCAGCGATGCATACATTCATCAGACGCCTGTTCGGCGCTTCGCGCGATGCCAGCGAGTGGTCCGCAGTCGATGAATGGGCCACTGCCAAGGGTCATCGCTTTGTGCGCAGCCGTGATGGCAGTGGCTTTGTGGTCGAACCGTCACTGGCGGCCGCCGGATGGCGCCTGGAGTGGGGTGCGCCCCAGCGCCATTTCGTGACCGGGCCCGAATTGCGAGTGCGGGCCGAAGTTGCCGCGGCGGGTGATCTGCAGATGCTGTTGATGACGCTGCCGTTGATGACTCTGCTGGAGCAGCAGATGTTCGAGGAATTCACCGAGGGCACGCAGACGCGCATGGACCACGGCACGCCCGAGGAGATGCGCTGGCTGGTGCTGTACCCGAAAGTGCCGCAGGCCGAAATGGCTGCGCTGCACGACAGCTTCGGCGCACTGTCGAGTCTGCCGCGCGCTGCGCAGCGCTGGCTCGAGGGACCGCTGTCCCAGCAACTCGAGGCGTCGTCTGCGTGGCTGACCGATGGCCAGCCACTGGTGTTGGTGGTGCAACGTGGCAGGCTGACATTGCGGTGCGGACAGCCGCGGCCCGAAGTGGCGGCACTGCAAGGTGCACTGCGCCTGTTCGACGTGGCGCGCATGGCGGCTCGCCGCGTCGGCGATGAGGTGGCCCAGGGCGCGATCAGCCGCGAGCGGCCGAGCCGGTGGGGGGCGCCACGCGCCATGCCCGGGGCCGAAGGGTCCGGGCGCTGAGCGCAGCTCGCCGCCCGTCAGGCCGTGGCCTGGCGACCGAATTCGATCTTGGCGATGGCGTTGCGGTGCACCTCGTCGGGGCCGTCGGCGAAACGCAGCGTGCGGGCCAGGGTGTAGAAGTAGCCCAGCGGGAAGTCCTGGCACATGCCGGCACCACCATGCGCCTGGATGGCCCAGTCGATGACACGGCAGGCCATGTTCGGCGCCACCACCTTGATCATCGCGATCTCGGCCTTGGCGGCCTTGTTGCCGGCGACGTCCATCATCCAGGCCGCCTTCAGCGTCAGCAGCCGTGCCTGATCGATCTGGCAGCGCGCCTCGGCGATGCGCTCCTGCGTCACGGTCTGCGCCGCCACCGGCTTGCCGAAGGCGATGCGGGCCGACGCGCGCCGGCACATCAGTTCGAGCGAACGTTCGGCCAGCCCGATCAGGCGCATGCAATGGTGGATGCGGCCGGGACCGAGGCGGCCTTGCGCGATCTCGAAACCGCGACCCTCGCCGAGCAGGATGTTGGTGGCCGGCACGCGCACGTCGGTGAAGTCGACCTCCATGTGGCCGTGCGGCGCATCGTCGTAGCCGAACACGCTGAGCGGCCGCAGGACCTTGACGCCCGGCGCATCCATGGGCACCAGGATCATCGACTGTTGCGAGTACCTGGGTGCGCCGGGGTCGGTCTTGCCCATGAAGATCATCACCTTGCAGCGCGGGTCGCCGGCGCCGCTGGTCCACCACTTGCGGCCGTTGATGACGTACTCGTCGCCGCGACGTTCGATGCGCGCCTCGATGTTGGTGGCGTCGCTCGACGCCACCCCCGGCTCGGTCATCGCGAAGGCACTGCGGATCTCGCCGGCCAGCAACGGCTCCAGCCAGCGCCGTTGCTGCTCGGCGCTGCCGTAGCGCACCAGCACCTCCATGTTGCCGGTGTCCGGTGCCGAGCAGTTGAAGACTTCACTGGCCCACGGCACGCGGCCCATGATCTCGGCCAGCGGGGCGTACTCCTGGTTCGACAGCCCCGCGCCGCGGTCGCTTTCCGGCAGGAACAGGTTCCACAGGCCGGCGGTGCGCGCCTTCGGCTTCAAGGCCTCGATCACCTGCAGAGGCGTCCAGCGTCTGCCGGCCGCGGTGTTGGCCTCCAGTTCCGCCCAGTACGCCGGCTCGGCGGGGTAGACATGCTCGGCCATGAAGGCCTTGACGCGCGCTTGCAGCGCCTGCGTTCGCTCGGAGTAGCTGAAGTCCATCGTATTGCCCCTTTCAGGCCCGTTGTGCGAAATGCCAGCCCAGTTCCGCCAACGGCCGCGCGCCGGCAGCCGCCTGGCGGGCCTGTGCGCTCGATGCCGTGCCGTCCTCGACCCGCTTGGCGATGCCTTGCAGGATCGCGGCCATGCGAAAAAGGTTGTAGGCGAGATAGAAGTTCCAGTCGGCAGCCAGGGCGTCGGGCTCGGCCAGGCCGGTGCGCTCGCACCAGCGGCGCACGTAGTCGGCTTCGGTCGGAATCCCCAGCGCGGCATGGTCGAGGCCGCCGATGCCTCGGAATGCGCCGGGCGGAATGTGCCAAGCCATGCAGTGGTAGCTGAAGTCGGCCAGCGGGTGCCCGAGCGTCGAGAGCTCCCAATCGAGCACCGCCAGCACGCGCGGTTCGGTCGGGTGGAAGACCAGGTTGTCGAGGCGGTAATCGCCATGCACGACCGCGACCTTGGTTTCATCGCGCGCGCTGGCGGGCATGTGCGCGGGCAGCCAATCGATCAGCCGGTCCATGGCCTCGATCGGCTGCGTGACCGATGCCTGGTACTGCTTGCCCCAGCGGGCGATCTGGCGGTCGAAGTAGTTGCCGGGTCTGCCGTAATCGGACAGCCCGGCGGCGGCGATATCGACGCAGTGCAGGGCGGCGATGACGCGGTTCATCTCGTCGTAGATCGCGCCGCGCTCGCTGCGGGTCATGCCGGGCAGCGACTGATCCCACAGCACCCGGCCGTCGACGAACGACATCACGTAGAAGGCGCGGCCGACCACCGACTCGTCCTCGCACAGCGTGAGCATGGCCGGCACCGGCACGCCATGGCCGGCGAGGGCCGCCATCACACGGAATTCGCGCTCGATGGCATGTGCCGAAGGCAGCAGTCGGGCCGACGGGCCGGGCTTGCTGCGCATCACATAGGTCGCGCCGGGCGTCAGCAGCTTGAAGGTCGGGTTGCTCTGGCCGCCCTTGAACTGCTCGACGGCCAGCGGCCCGGCGAAGCCTGGCAGGTGCGCCTGCAGCCACGCGGCGAGTGCGTCGACATCGAAGGCATGCTGCCCGGTGACGGGACGGGTGCCGGTGAAGTGCTCCATGGCGGCGCTCACGCTTGCTCAGAAAGTGCCAGCAACTTGTCGCGCGAAAGCACCACCAGGCGCGTCGGCTCGATCCTCACTGCACCGGCGCGCTCGAACGCCTTGAGCTCCTGGTTGACCCGCTGGCGCGAGGCACCGAGCAACTGGGCCAGGTCCTCCTGGGCCAGGGCCAGGCCGATGCGGATCTCCTGACCTTGCGCAATGCCGTAGCTTCGCGCCAGCAGCAGCAACTGGCGCGCCAGCCGAGCGGCCAGCGGGCGGGTGTTGAGGTCTTCGATGGCATCGAACATCAGGCGCAGGCGACGGCAGTTCAGGCGCAGCAGCGCGTCGTACAACTCGACGTGTGCGGCCAGCAGCGCCTTGAAATCGCGCTTGCGCACGACCAGCAAGGTCGTCGCGCCATGGGCATTGGCGTCGTGCGTGCGCGGCAGGCCGTCGAACAAGGCGATATCGCCGAACCAGGCGCCCGGCTCGACGTAAGTCAGCGAGACCTGCTTGCCCGCCAGCGAGACCGAACTGACGCGCACGGCGCCAGCCGCCACACCGCACCATTCCTCGGCCGCGGCGCCGCGCACCGCCAACAACTCGCCGTCCTGCAGCCGACGCACCCGGGCGACGTCGAGGATCGCTTGACGCAACGGCGCAGAGAGCTTGGCAAACCACGGTCCGGTGTCGATGTTGTGTCGCTCGGCGATGCTAAGGGCGGGGATCGGCATGGCGTGTCTCTACGGCGACAGGACGGGGGCGCAGCACTGCCCGCGAGCGTGACGATTGTTGCACTGCGCCCGCGTTGTCTGCGCCATGCCGCCTCATGGCCCATGCTAGAGTCACCCGACTCACAAAAAGAAACGATCACCCAGCGGCATGCCCATCGGTTGGACCCAGCTTTTCGTCGCGGTCGTCGCACTCGCCAGCACGGGCGGTGCGTCGGCGCTCGGGTTCGGGCCGATACGCTCCAGCGTGACGCTGGGGCAGCCGTTGAACCTCGCCGTACCGGTCAACCTGGCCGAGGGCGAGACCCTGAGTGCCGATTGCGCCGGCGCCGAAGTCACCGCAGGTGAGATCAAGTTGCCGCCGGGGACGGTTCGCGTGCGCGTCACGCAGGGTCGCGATCTCGGTGAGAGCGTGCTGCGCGTCACCACCACCGTGGTGGTCGAAGAGCCGGTGTTGACGGTCGTCATCAGTGCTGGCTGCCCGACCCGGCTGACCCGCGAGCTGTTGCTGCTCGCCGACCCGCCGCTGCTGAGAACCGCCAGCGAAGAAGCCGAAGCGGCGAGTCCACGCGTGGCGACCGTCGTGCCGCCGCCAGCGACTGCGCCGCGCGCGGCGCAGCCAGCGCCGGAGACCCCTGCCGTGACGCGGCCGAGGGCCACGCGGCCGCCACCACCCTCACGAGCGGCCCGCGCGGCGCAGCCATCTGCGACAGCGGCCGCGCCGGCGCCTGCGGCGGCTTCGGCGCCAGCGCGTGCGGCGGCGGCGTCACGTGCGCCCGAGCGTCCAGGATCGAAGCCGCGCCTGCAGTTGGAGGCGGGCCAGGTCAGCACCAGCCAGATAGCCGTGCTGGCGGCGCAGCAACAGGCCTCGGCGGCGCAGGCAGCCGCCAGCGCGGCGGAGGCGGCTGCGTCGGCTGCTGCAGAGCGCCTGCGCGCGATGGAAGGCGAGGTCACGCGGCTGCGCGCCGACGCCAAGGTCCAGACCGACGCCATGCTGCAGTTGCGCCAGCAGTTGGCGCTGGACCGTGCAGAACGTGACAAGCCGTCGCCGCTGGTGCGCCTGCTGCTGGGCGCCTTGGCCGGGTTGGCCGTGCTGGCCGCGTGGCTCGGCTGGCAGCTGCGGCGACAGGCCAAGGCACCTGAGCGGCATGATTGGTGGGACCGCAGTCAAATGACGGTCGCTACCGGCGCGCAGTGGCGATTCGCAGGTTTCAGCGTTCCCCGCGTCGCGTGCACCGTCGCAGCAGCCGATGCCTTCGGCGCCCACGCCGTGGGCCGACAGCCCGTCCTCGACGCACAGGCGGATTGGACTCGCTGTTGTCGCCGCCGACACTGCCGGCGCCGACGCCGGTGACGATCTCGCCGCCGCTGCCCCGCGAGGACGAAGGCAATCGCGCCGTCAGCGTCGACGAGCAGATCGACCTCGAGCAGCAGGCCGATTTCTTCATCGCGCTCGGCCATGACGATGCCGCCATCGACTTGCTGATGGCGCACTTGCGCAGCACGGGCGGTGGCATTCCTCTGCCGTACCTGAAGTTGCTCGAGATTCACCGGCGTCGTGGCCAGCGCGAGGCCTACGAACGCACGCGGGTTCGCTTCAACCAGCGCTTCAACAGTGTCGCGCCGGATTGGGATACCGACCCGAAGAGCGGACGCTCCCTGGAAGACTATCCGCTGGTGATCGGCCGCGTCCAGCATGCCTGGCCCGCGCCACTGGATGCGATGGCGGAGCTGGAGGCGATGCTGTTCCGGCGCGGCGCAGAGGCCGAACTGTTCGACCTGCCGGCTTATCAGGAGCTGCTGTTCCTGTACATGATCGCCCGCGACCTGCATCAGTCAGACAGTGCCGGCGGTGGTGTGGAGGATGTCGATGTGCTGCTGCCGATTGGCGGGCGCTCGGCGCCGATCGCTGCACCAGAGGGCAAGATCATGCTGCGGCCGGAGTTCAGCGACGGCGAACCACTGTCGCTCGACCTCGATCTCAGCGCGGACCACGATGCGCCATCGCCTGCGGCTGATGCCACCGAGCCACGGGTGGGCGCGCAGGAGCAGACCGACGAGGCGCGGCCGCAGCAACCCGAAGACGACTTCTGGGGCGGCAATCCCGACGCGCGACCGACGCGCTGAGGTCTAGATCTTCGCCAGTCGATCGAGCGCCAGACGCAGCGTTTCGTCGCGCTTGGCAAAACACAGGCGCACGATGCGCTGCTCGAAGCCGCCGTCGTAGAACACCGACAACGGGATCGCTGCGACACCGATGTCGGTCGTCAGCCAGCGGCAGAACCCTGCCTCGTCGAGATCGCTCACGGCGCTGTAGTCGACGCACTGGAAGTAGGTGCCCTGGCTCGGCAGCGCGCGCAGTCGCGTGGCCCCCAGCCCCTCCCGGAACAGGTCGCGCTTGCGCTGGTAGAACGCGCTCAGCCCGAGGTAGGGTGCCGGGTCGGACAGGTAACTGGCCAGCGCGAACTGCATCGGCGTGTTGACGGTGAAGACATTGAACTGGTGCACCTTGCGGAACTCGGCCGTCAGCGCCGCTGGCGCCGCGACGGTGCCGATCTTCCAGCCGGTGACGTGGAAGGTCTTGCCGAAGCTCGAGACCACGAACGCCCGCGCTGCCAGTTCAGGATGCGCCGAGGCACTGGCGTGGCGCTGGCCGTCGAACACCATGTGCTCGTAGACCTCGTCGCTGATCAGCAACACCTCGGTCGGTCGCAGCAGCGCCGCCAGACGATCCATCTCTTCGGCACTCCAGACCGTGGCGCTGGGGTTGTGCGGACTGTTGACGATGATCGCCCTCGTGCGCGCCGAGAGGGCGCGCGGCGATGGCCGCGAAATCGGGTCGGAAGGTGCGCGGCGTCAACGGGACGCGGACCACTCGACCACCGGCCAATTCGATGTTCGGGCAGTAGCTGTCGTAACAGGGCTCGAGCACGATGACTTCATCGCCCGGATGCACGCAAGCCAGGATCGCGGTAAAGATTGCCTGGGTCGCACCGGCAGTCACCGTGATCTCGCTGCCGGGGTCGTAGCGCGCGCCATACAGCGCCTCGATCTTTGCCGCCACCGCTTCACGCAGTGCCGGCACGCCAGCCATCGGGGGGTACTGGTTGTGGCCGGCACGCATCGCGCTGTTCACCGCGTCGAGCAACGCCGGATCGCACTCGAAATCCGGGAAGCCCTGGCCGAGGTTGACGGCGCCGTGCTGCTGGGCCAGCGCCGACATCACGGTGAAGATCGTCGTTCCGACCTTGGGCAGGCGGCTGGGGAAGTGGGGGGTGTGAGGTGGCGTTGTCATCACAGGGCAGGGTCGCTGGGTTCGCCGGCGGCATCGCCGGCCATTGCGCGCAGGATCAGCGCGCGGGTCAGCCGTTCCGACAGCAGCTCGGCAAAGGTGTAGACGAAATTGCGCAGGTAGGCGCCGCGCTTGAAGGCGACACGCGAGACATTCTGGCCGAACAGGTAGCCCAGCGGGCGCACGACCAGTTCGCCGCCGGCGGCCTCGTCGCGCACCGCCATCTCGGCGACGATACCCACGCCCAGGCCGAGTCGCACATAGGTCTTGATGACGTCCGAATCGATCGCTTCGAGCACCACCTCGGGCTTCAGGCGCGCACGCGCGAACGCCGCGTCGATGCGGCCGCGGCCGGTGAACGACGGGTGGTAGCTGACCAGCGGCTCGGCAGCCAGCTGTTCGAGCGTGGGCCGCTCGACGCTGGCCAGGGGATGCGCTGCCGGGACGACCAGCATGTGCTGCCAGCTGTAGCAGGGCAGCGTGACCAGTTCGTCGAAGCCGGCCAGTGATTCCGTGGCCAGGCCGATGTCGGCATGCTCTTCCAGCAGCATCTGCGCCACCTGTTCGGGTGTGCCCTGGTGCAGGCTGACATTGACCTTCGGGTAGCGCCGGCGCAGCAGCGCCACGGGTTCGGGCAAGACATAGCGCGCCTGCGTGTGCGTGGTGGCGATCGACAGACGGCCGGCATCCTGCTTGCTGAACTCATCGCCGATGCGCTTCAGGTTGCCAACCTCGCGCAGGATGATTTCGATCGCCTTGAGCACCTGCTCGCCGGGCTCGGTGACGCGGCGCAGGCGCTTGCCATGGCGGGCGAAGATGTCGATCCCGAGCTCCTCCTCCAACTCGAGGATCGCCTTGCTGACGCCGGGCTGCGAGGTGTGCAGCGCCTTGGCGGTCTCGGTCAGGTTGAGGCCGCGGCGCACGGCCTCCTGAACAAAACGGAACTGGTGCAGGTTCATCGGGCGGGCAGCGACAACGCGATGCCGGCCATCGCCGCGATCAGCGCCGGCGTCTCGCCGATCGCCACGTGCAGCGCGAAGCCGACGCCGGCATGGCGTTCGCGCAACTCATCCAGCAGCAGCGGCAGATCCTGGCGGACATGACCACCCGCGCCGAGGAACAGCGGCAGCACATCGACATGGGTGCAGCCCTCGATGGCCAGTTCGGCTGCCGCGGTGCGCAGGTCGGGGAGCATGAAATCGAGGTACGCCAGGCGCACCGGCTGTGCCGGTCGCGCGGCGCGAACGGCCGCGGCCACCTGCTCGAACGGCTGCGCCCAGCGGGGATCGCGTGCGCCGTGGGCAAACAGCAGCAGGCCGGTCTTGGGTGAGGACATGGTCGGACTCATCGATAGCGCACCAGCCACGCGAACGCAGCCAGCGACAGCAACAGGTACAGCGTGCTCGGTGCGGCGGCCACCAGCCAGGGAGTCCAGTCGCGCAACATGCCCAGGTGCCCGGCCAGGTTGTTGAGCAGCACGAAACTGATGCCCAGCATGATGCCGCCGAAGACCTTGAAGCTCAGGCCGCCGGCGCGGGCTTGCAGATAGGCAAAGGGCAGTGCCAACGCCACCATCACCAGGCACGCCAGCGGGTACAGCGCCTTCTTCCAGAACTGGATCGCGTGGCGCTGCGCCGCCTGCTCCTGGCTGCTGAGATGGCGGCTGTAGCGCCACAGCTCGATGGTCGACATCGTCGACACCGGCAGCACGGCGGCTGCGACCACGCCGGCGTCGAGTGCGTTGGGCCAGCTCAGTCGGGCATGCCGCTCTTCACGCACCGGCATGGCGTCGGCCGGGTCGTTCGCTGCCGGCCATTGCGTCACCAGGGCGTCATCGAGCTCCCACACGCCCTTGCCGATGCGCGCGTGGCGGGCGGCTATGCGTGTGACCAAGCGGCTGTCGGCGTCGAACTCGAAGATTCGCACGCCTTCGAGAACGCCTTCGGGGGTGGTGCGCAAGACGTTGACCGAGACGCTGCGTTCGCTGCCGTCGGCCAGCGTGCGGCGATCCTTCAGCCAGGCGCCGGAGCTGCCCAAGCGTCCGTCCGCCGGCAAAGCGCGCCTTCAGCGCGACCGCGGCGCGCTCGCTGGCAGGTGCGACGTAGTCGCCGACCAGCCAGGTCAGCGCCGCGAACAGGACGCCCAACCAGGTCAGCAGCGCGAGCGCCCGCCCGGGCCCCAGACCGCCGGTGCGCAGGATCGTGAATTCCGACGAATGTGCCATCCGCGCCAGCGCAAAGATGGTGCCGATCAGCACGGCAATCGGAAACAGCTCGTAGAAGTGGCCGGGCACCTCGAGCATGCCGGCGAGCAGTGCGTGGAGCAACGTGTAGCCGTTGCGGCCGACATCTTCCAGCTTGTCGACGAAATCGATGAAGTAGAACAGCGACAGGAAGGCCAGCGCGACAAAGGACACTGCCGACGCGATGTCGCGGTAGAGCAGACGGCGCACGGTTCTCATCGGTTCACCGCGCCCGCCGGTCGGCGCCTCATGCTCAGCACCGCGCCATGGTCGCGCCACCACAGCAGGGCGAGCGCAAGCACGAATGCGCCGCCGTGCAGGCCGACCAGCGCCGCCCCCATGCCGATGCGGCCGCTGGCCACTCCCGCCTTGCTCAGGTTGATCAGGTTGTAGTAGACGACAAAGGCAAGCAATGCGAACAGCAGGTTCCAGTTGCTGGCGCGGCGGGGATTGGTGGCTGACAGACCGATCGCCAACAACAGCAGGTTCGCGGCGCCAAACAGCAGCCCGAGGCGCCAGACCAGTTCGCCCTGTCCGCGCAAGGTGGGTCGCCGCAGCAAGTCGATCGTGCGCATCGCGCGCGGCGGCTGCTCCTCGGCGCGCTTGAACTGCGCGCTCGCCGGCCAGCACGCGGTAGCTGTCGAAGCGCGACAAGACCTTGTCGCCATTCGCGCTGTCGGCTTCGTTGCGCTGGCCCTGTTCGAGCACCAGCCAGCGTTCGCCATCGGTATTTTCGAGGCGACCGCCGCGCGCCGACGTGACCGACTCACGCGTGCCGTCGCTCGACAGGATGAAGACGTTGCGGGCGTTGATGGCCTCCGGGCTATCGCGGTCGATGAAGAACACCCGCTTGCCGTCGCGCGACGTCTGGAACACGCCCGGCGCGACGCGCGACAGGTCCGATCGCTGCTGGTAACGGGTGCTCAGGTCGGTGGTCTGGCGATTGCCCCAAGGCCACACGAACAGCACCAGCAGCGCGACCACCAGCAACACCGGCCAACCCATCCGCAGCACCGGCCGGACGAAGCGGGTCAACGGCAGGCCACTGGCGAACCAGATGGCCATCTCGCTGTCGCGATACATGCGCCCGAGCGCAGCCACAACGGCGATGAACAACGACAGCGAGAGCATCGTCGGCAGGTGGCCGAGCGCCGTGTAGCCGAGCAGCAGCACCACGTCCTGCGGTGCCACCGTACCGCCCGCCGCAAGGCCGAGCGTGCGGATCAGCATCATCGTCAGGACGATGGTGAGGATGACCACCAAGGCGCCACCGAATACGCGGGCGAGCTCTCGGCGCAACGTGGTATCGAATAACATTGGCGGATCTAGAAACCTCCGCTCATTATGGACTTCAACACTCACATCGCGCCTGCCGGCGGGCTGTCGACGCTGGCCTGCGACGCGCTGCTCGTCGTCGTGGCTGGGACCATGGTGCCGGCGGGGCTCGACAAGTCGCTCGCGGCGCTGCTGGACGACGCCGTCAAGCACGGTGACTTCGAGTTCAAGGCCGGCCGCTGTCTCTACCTGCATCGCCCGGCGGGCTTGAAGGCGGCGCGGTTGGCGTACGTCGCTGCGGCCGATGGTTCGGCCAAGGCGCTGAAGGCGGCCATCGCCGCGGGGCTGTCACAGCTGAAGGCGCTCGGTGTGGCCGAAGTCGCGGTGGCCAGTGTCGGTGGCGAGGCGCTGACAGCCGCGCACGCCCAGGCCTTGGTGGCCGCGGTTGGCGACGCCGTCTATGTCTACCGCCACACCAAACCCAGCGCACCCGCCGCCCCCAAACTGCGCAAGGTGACCCTGGTCTGCGCAAAGGCCCAGTCCGCGGCGCTGGCCAACGGCCTGCGGCAGGGCCAGGCGGTCGCGGCTGGGGTCGCAGTGGCACGTGAATACGCCAACCGACCCGCCAATCACGCAACGCCGAGTTTCCTCGCCAAAGAGGCCAAGCAGCTGGGCAAGCAGCATGGCTTCAAGGTCGAGGTGTTCGACCGCAAGCAGATCGAGAAGATCGGCATGGGCTCGTTCCTTGCGGTGGCGCAGGGCTCGGACGAACCGCCGCGGTTCATCGTCATGCACTACCACGGTGCCGCCAAGGACGAGGCCCCAATCGTCTTGATCGGCAAGGGCATCACGTTCGACACCGGCGGCATCTCACTCAAGCCCGGCGCCGAGATGGACGAGATGAAGTTCGACATGGGTGGCGCGGCCAGCGTGCTCGGCACGATGCGCGCGATCGGCGAACTGCAGCCCAAGGTCAACGTCGTCGCGCTGATCCCGACCTGCGAGAACATGCCCAGCGGGCACGCGGTCAAGCCGGGCGACGTGGTCAAGAGCCTGTCGGGGCAGACCATCGAGATCCTCAACACGGATGCCGAGGGCCGGCTCATCCTGTGCGACGCGCTGACCTACGCGGAGCGCTTCAAGCCGGCGGCGGTGATCGACATCGCCACGCTGACCGGCGCCATCGTGATCGCGCTCGGGCACCACAACACGGGCCTGTTCGCGAGCGACGACGGGCTCGCCGCCGAATTGCTGGCGGCCAGTCGCAGTGCACTCGATCCGGCATGGCGCATGCCGCTGGACGAGGAGTACGACGAGGGGCTGAAGAGCAACTTTGCCGACATGGCCAATATCGCCGGTCGAGCCGGCGGAGCGATCACGGCGGCGATGTTTCTCAAGCGCTACGCGACGAAGTATCCGTGGGCGCACCTGGACGTGGCCGGCACCGCGTGGAAGAGCGGTGCCGCAAAGGGTGCGACTGGCCGGCCCGTGGCATTGCTGACGCACTTCGTGCTGGCGCGGGCGGCCTGATCTCCCTGGCGGCACGCGCATGAAGGTGGAGTTCCACTCGGGCGTCGCCGACAAGCTGGGCATGGCCTGTCGGTTCCTTCGCAAGGCCCATGCCGCGGGTGCTCACGTGGTCGTGTGCGGCGATAGCGCATCGCTCGATCGCCTCGACGTCGCGTTGTGGACCTTCGATCCACTGTCGTTCGTGCCCCACGCACGATTGAGGGGCGCCACAGCGGCACCACCGGCGTTGGCGCGAACGGCCACCTGGCTGGTCGACGACCCGGCCGCGGCGCCGACGCGGGAGATCCTGCTCAACCTCGGCCCGGCGATGGTCGAGGACTGGGTCCATTTCGCACGCGTGGTCGAGATCGTCTCGAGTGATCCCGAAGATGCCGAAGCCGGGCGGCGGCGCTGGCGCCGCTACGGCGAGTCGCCCGGGGTCGAGCGTGTTCATCATGCCCGAGGAGCAGCGGTCTCATGAAGCCGGTGCACGGCATCCTGCCGACGCTGACCGAGGTCATCGAACTCGAGGGCGTGACGGAATCGGAAGTGGCGGTGCCGGCGCCGCTGGCGCCCGAGTCGCTGCCACTGGAATCCGATAGCGTGGCCGCGTCGCATCCGACGCTTGCCGACCAGCATGCCGCCCTCGCGGCCGCGGTGCTCGATGGCCTGGAGCCCCGCATCGACTCGTTGCTGGAGGCGCACCTGAACTCGCGCGCTGGCGCCCCAATTGCAGCGCCTGGTGCGGGAGGCCATCGGACAGGTTCGCGGCGAAATGGCTGCTTCCCTGCACGCCTTGCTGGCGCAGGCCATCGACGACGCGCTGGCGCAACGCCGCAAGCCCTGAGCGCAACCTGTCATCTGGCGGGTGCCGCGGCGCGTTGCGGCAAGGTCGATGGGACGCAGGGCTATCGCTGCGGCCGGGTTGGCATTGGTGCTCCGCAGATACCCGATGCGGTGACCCCGTGCTTTTGGAGTATCGTCTCGGCCGTTGAGAAAAATCCCTCTCCAATCGCCTCTCAACACCCCAACCGGAGGTTAATTCCATGCAAATCAAGATGCTCCCGATCGTCGTTGCCGTTGCCGCTCTTGCGGCCGGCGCAGCAAATGCACAGGACATGGTGGTCAAGATCGGCCACGTCGCACCCACCAGTGGCGCGATCGCGCACCTGGGCAAGGACAATGAAAACGGCGCGCGGATGGCCATCGAGGAGCTCAACGCCAAGGGCGTGACCATCGGCGGCAAGAAGGCCAAGTTCGAACTGCTGGCCGAAGACGACGCCGGCGATCCCAAGCAAGGCACGGCAGCGGCGCAGAAGCTGGTCGACGCCAAGGTCAACGGCGTGGTCGGCCACCTGAATTCGGGCACGTCGATCCCGGCCTCGAAGATCTACAGCGATGCCGGCATCCCGCAGATCAGCCCGTCGGCGACCAATCCCAAGTACACCCGCAACGGCTACAAGACCACGTTCCGCGTGGTGGCCGACGACGTGCACCTGGGCGGCACGCTCGGCAAGTACGCCGTCAAGGAGCTCAAGGGCAAGAACATCGCCGTCATCGACGACCGCACCGCCTACGGACAGGGCGTGGCTGACGAGTTCGAGAAGGGCGTCAAGGGTGCCGGCGGCAAGACCGTCGCGCGCGAGTTCACCAACGACAAGGCGACCGACTTCACCGCCATCCTGACCTCCATCAAGGCCAAGAAGCCCGACGTGGTCTTCTTCGGCGGCATGGACGCGGTGGCCGGCCCGATGCTGCGCCAGATGAAGCAGCTCGGCATCAACGCCAAGTTCATGGGCGGCGATGGCATCTGCTCGGGCGAATTGCCCAAGCTGGCCGCTGGCACCATGGGCGACGGCCAGGTGGTGTGCGCCGAGGCTGGTGGCGTCGAGGGCACGGCGAAGGTCGGCATGGACAAGTTCAGGGCCGACTTCAAGACCAAGTTCAACGCCGACGTCCAGATCTACGCCCCGTACGTGTACGACGCCATCAACGTGATGGTGGCTGCGATGGTCAAGGCCGGCTCTGCCGACCCGGCCAAGTACCTGCCGGTGCTGGCCAAGACCGAAGGGTACAAGGGTGTAACCGGCACGATCGCCTTCGACAACAAGGGCGACATCAAGAACGGCGCGCTGACACTTTTCACTTACAAGGGCGGCAACCGCGAGCAAATCGCCGTCGTGCGCTGACGCTCAGGGTCGCCAACGACCTCGAAAACGCCCGCGAAAGCGGGCGTTTTTCATGGTCTGCCGGCCTTTGCGGTAACGGTGATGCATCCGGAACACACCCAGCTGCGCGCCCTCAATCGGGGCGATGCCGGCGCCGGCGAAGGCCGCAATCATTGGCCTGTCACTTCTTCGGGAGCCAGCCATGCCGACGAGTACCGACCTAATCGACCCCTTGCGCCACCGATGGCGTCTCGCTGATCCGCCCCCATGACGCCGCGCCGCCGGTGCAGATTCCGCCCGGCCATGTCGGCCCCGTGGTGTTGCCGGGCACGGGCCGCATGGTGTGGTGGACCGGCCGCGTGGCCATCGGCCTGCGCCATCAGCCCACGCGACACTTCGGGCCGATCACGCAATCGGCACTGTGGGTCCAATCGTTGATGCTGCGCACTGCGCGCGCCGGCGTCGCACACGCCTGAGGCGCCGATCGCTAGGTGTTTTGCCCGAGGTCGGGACACTCCTGATCTCGCGCTCGCTGCGATATCCTGACCGATCGCGCGCTTGCGCCGTCGTCAGGAGACCCGTCCATGAGAACCACCACAGCCCGGTCGATCGCCGGCTTGACATTCATCGTGCTGGCCAGTGCAGCGCAGGCTGCGGACCTGCGGGTGCAGTGCTATTCGGATGGCAACGAATGCGAGGTCACCGGCGACCTCGCCAAACGCTTCGAGGCCGAGAATCCGGGCACCAAGGTCATCATCGACAAGGTGCCTTACAAGGCGGTGGTCGAACAGCTGCCGGTGCAGCTGGCTGCCGGGGAGGGCCCCGACATCGCTCGTGTCACCGATCTCGGGGGCCTGAGCAAGTACTACCTCGACCTCGCGCCGCTGCTGCCAGCCGCTCGCACGAAGGCCTGGCAGGACAACTTCGCGTCGAGCCTGGCCTGGTTCAGGAGCGGTGCCGCCGACCGCGGCATCTATGGCCTGATGTCGCAACTGACGGTGACTGGCGCATTTGTCAACAAGACGCTGTTCGAGCAGGCCAAGGTGGCGATGCCGGGCCCGACCGCGACCTGGGACGACTGGATGGAAGCGGCGCGCAAGGTGGCCGTGGCGACCAAGACGCCGTTTGCGATGGCCATGGATCGCAGCGGGCACCGTTTCGCGCCGCTGGCCGTTGCTTACGGCGCCAAGATCTTCGACGCCAACGGTGTGCCGGTCATCGATGCGGGCTACCAGACCGCAGCACGCAAGTTCGTCGACTGGCACAAGGCCGGCCTGATGCCCAAGGAAGTGTGGGGGGGCGTCGGCGGCTCGCAGTATCGCGATGCGTTCGAGGAGTTCGCCAACGGCCGCGTCGTCGTCTACTACTCGGGATCGTGGCAGATCAAGCGCATGGACACGCAGGTGACCAAGGCGTTTCGACTGGGCCGTCGCACCTGCTCCGTGCGGACCGAGCGGCTGCACGGCGATGCCCGGCGGTGCCGCGTTCGTGGCCTTCAAGCACACCAAGGTGCCGGCCGAGGCGGCGAAGTTCCTCGACTTCCTGTCCCGCGACGACAACTACAAGGAGTTGATGGCGCGTACCGAGAACATCCCGGCCAGCCTGTCGGTGGCCAAGGCCGGTGTGACCTACAACGTCTCCGCCAACGCCAAGGCGGCCTTGAACTCGTTCGTCGCTGACGTGCCCAAGATCGCCAAGGCCAACTACGACCTGCAGGGCTACCGCTTCAATCGCGCGGTGTTCCTGCCGACGGCGCAGCGGCTGGGCCAGGCGGTAGCCGGCGAGATGTCGGCCGACGACGCCTTGAAGCGTCTTGCTGCCGATGTGGATGAGCAGGTGAAGGCGGCGAGCAAGTAGGCCGCCTCGCGACCCGGCGCCTCGGGGTGCCGGGCCACGACGGTCTTGCGCCATGCGCCAAGACGCACGCACGCCCTGGTTCTTCCTGGGGCCCAACCTCGTCATCTTCGGCGTCTTCACGTTTCTGCCGATCGTGATCAACCTGTACTACGCCTTCACCGGCGGCGTGCAGCTGTACCCGCGCGATCGGCCCTACGTCGGCTTCGAGAATCTGGCGACGCTGCTGGATTGCGGCAGCTACTTCGACCCGTCGAGCTGCCGCAAGGACATCTTCTGGCGCGCGGTCTGGAACACCGCTCGCTTCTCGGTCTTCCAGGTCTCGCTGATGGTGCTGTTCAGCCTGGGCACCGCGCTGGTGCTCAACCGCAAGATCATCGGCCGTGGCTTCTGGCGCGGCGTGTACTTCTATCCGGTGCTGTTGTCGCCGGTGGTGGTGGCGCTGATCTGGAAGTGGGTCCTGCAGCGCGAGGGCCTGCTCAACGCCGGCATGGTCGCCGCCGGGGCCAACCCGGTGTTGTGGCTGGCCGAACCGGGTTGGGCCTTCTTCTGGGTCATCTTCGTCAGCATCTGGGCCCACATGGGCTTCTACACGCTGATCCTGCTGGCCGGGCTGCAGGCGATACCGGCCGATCTCTACGAGGCGGCGCAGATGGACCGCGCGTCGCCCTGGCGCACGCTCTACCGCATCACGCTGCCGCTGCTGCTGCCCAATCTGCTGGTGGTGCTGGTGCTGGCCGCGATCCGCGCGGTGCAGATATTCGACGAGGTCTTCGTGCTCACCGGCGGCGGCCCGGGCTCGGCGACCACCTTCGTCGTGCAGTTCATCTACCAGACCGGCTTCCAGGAACAGGTGCGGCTGTATGGCCTGGCAGCCGCAGGATCGTTGCTGCTGGCGCTCGCGCTCGTCGTGCTGACGCTGATCCAGCTTCGCGCGACACGGGCCGACAAGGCCGGGGAGCGGGCACGGTGAACACGCCTGGCTGCCCCAAGTGCGAACGCGCCCCGTCGGGGGGCCGCGCGCAGCGCGAAGGGGGCCGCGATGAGCGCCGTCACCTTCCTCACGCGCACGCGCGGCCGGCGCGCGCTCGACTGGACCGACTGGCTGTCGTACGTGTACCTGGCACTCGGCCTGTTCCTGATGTTCGGCCCGGTGCTGTGGCTGGTGATGTCGTCGTTCAAGACCGAATCGGCGCTGACCGAATTTCCGCCGAGCTTTCTGCCCTACGGCCAGAAGCAGGTGATGGTGCCGGGCGAGGACAAGCCCAGGCCCGTCTACCGCGTCAAGCTGCCAGACGGTTCGGTGCGCGAGCTGCCCGAGCTGCGCCGCATCGGCCTGATGGCCACGCACGTCGATCCCGCCAGACCCGACGAACCCATCCGCGTCAACATCAACGACCGCGAGCCGGTGCGCGAATTCCGCCTGGCGACGGAGAACTACAGCGACCTCGGCGGCAAGTTCAACTTCGGCCTGTACCTGTGGAATTCGGTGTTCATCACGGTTGTCGCGACGATCCTGACGCTGCTCTTCAATTCGATGGCGGCGTTCGCGCTGTCCAAGTACCAGTTCCGCGGCCGCGGCGGCGTGTTCCTGCTGATCCTGGGCACGCTGATGGTGCCGCCGGCGATCGTGCTGGTGCCCAATTTCCTGGTCGTGGCCGAGCTCGGCCTGCTGAACAGCCTGTGGGGCGTGATCTGGCCGGCCGTGGCCACGCCGACCGGCGTGTTCCTGCTGCGCCAGTACATGCTGACGATCCCCGATGAACTGCTCGAAGCGGCGCGCATGGACCACGCCAGCGAGTGGCGCATCTACTGGCGCATCGTGCTGCCGCTGTCGGCGCCGGCACTGGCCGTGCTGGCGATCTTTTCGACGATGTGGCGCTGGAACGATTTCCTGTGGCCGCTGATCGTGCTGAGCAAGTCGGAGAAGTTCACGCTGCAGCTCGCGCTGAACGCCTTCCAGGGCGACCTCGTCACGCAGTGGAACTACCTGCTCGCCATGACCGTGATCACGCTGCTGCCGATCACGCTCGTCTTTGCCTTCCTGCAGAAGTACATCGCCCAGGGCATCGCCTCGGCCGGAGTGAAGTGAATCATGGCCTCGCTGCAACTCAAACAACTGGTCAAGAGCTTCGGCGAGACGAAGGTCATCCACGGCGTCGACCTTCAGGTCGACGATGGCGAGTTCGTCGTCTTCGTCGGCCCGTCGGGTTGCGGCAAGTCGACGCTGCTGCGCCTGATCTGCGGCCTCGAAGAGGCGACGTCCGGCGACATCCTGCTCGACGGGCAGCGCGTCAACGATGTGCGCGCGGCCGACCGCGGCCTGGCGATGGTGTTCCAGTCGTATGCGTTGTACCCGCACATGACGGTGTTCCAGAACATGGCCTTCGGGCTGCAGAACATCGGTACCTCACGCGAGGAAGTGCAGGCCAAGGTCGATGGCGCGGCAAAGCTGCTGCAGCTCGACGCGCTGCTGCAGCGCAAGCCCACCCAGCTTTCGGGGGGCCAGCGCCAGCGCGTCGCGATCGGCCGCGCCATCGTGCGCGAGCCGAAGATCTTCCTGTTCGACGAACCGCTGTCCAACCTCGACGCCGAACTGCGCGTGTCGATGCGCGGCGAGATCACCGCGCTGCATCGGCGCCTGGGCGCGACGATGATCTACGTCACCCACGACCAGGTCGAGGCGATGACGATGGCCGACAAGATCGTCGTGCTGCGCGCCGGCAAGATCGAGCAGGTGGGTTCGCCGCTCGACCTCTACAACCGGCCCGCCAACCGTTTCGTGGCCGGCTTCATCGGCTCGCCGCGCATGAACTTCGTACCCGCTTCGCTGGACCGCGCACCGGCGGGCGCGCAGGAGATCGGCATCCGGCCCGAGCATCTGACGCTGACGCCGGCCCCCGATGCCTTCGGCCTGTCGATGAAGGTCTCGCAGGTCGAGCAACTCGGCGGCCACGCGCTGCTGTACGGCACGCTGCAGGGTGGCAGCGCCAGCGTGACCGCACAGGTGGCAGGGCAGCATGCCGCCAGGCCCGATGACGTCGTTGCCCTGTATGCGCCGCGAGCGGCCTGCCATTACTTCGATGCCAACGGTCTGCGCGTGGAGTCGGCGACATGACCCCCTTCCGCAGCGCCTCGCTGGAGAGCGCCGACGGCCACGGCGCGGTGCTCGCCCTCGACGACGGCTGGCGCGCACGCGTGGCGCTCGTCGCCCCTGGCGTCGGTCGCGTCCTGCTGCTGCCACCGGCCGGCCTTCGCGAACCGCGCACCTGGGCGGTGATCGATGGTCAGCCACGTGACCCGTGGCGCGGTGCCGAGCGATCGGCCTTGTTTCCCGCCGCGCCCGAGGCCACCTTGACACGCGATCCGGCGGGCCTGACGCTCGCCGACGACCAGCTGCGCGTGCACATCGCGACGGACCCCTTCGTTCTGACCTGGGAGCAGTGGGACGGCAGCACCTGGCAGCGCTGTTGCACCGACCGCCCGACCTTCGGCTATGGCAGCGCACGACGCAGCGGTCTGACGGGCCACTGGCAGCAGCGCGACGAGCACGACCAGTACTTCGGCCTCGGCGACAAGACCGGCCCGCTGAACAAGGCGGGGCGCCGCTTTCGCACCAGGGCACTCGATGCACTCGGCTACAACGGCGAAAGCTCCGACCCGCTCTACAAGCACTGGCCCTTCTTCATCGGCCGCCGCGCCGACACCGGCAGCTGCTACGGCGTCTACTACGACACCCTGGCCGAGTGCACTTTCGATTTCGGGCAGGAGTTCGACAACTACCACGGCTTCTACCGGGCGACCGAGATCGCCGACGGCGACCTCGACTGCTACGTCTTCGCCGGGCCGGACATCGGCGCCGCATTGGCGCGCTTCGTCGAGCTGATCGGCGGCACGGCGATGCCGCCGCGCTGGAGCCTGGGCTACGCCAATACTGCGATGGCGCTGGCCGACGTACCGGATGCGCAGGCTCGCATCGCGCGAGTTCCTGGCCACCGCGAAGCGGCTGCAGTTCCCGCTCTCGAGTTTCCACTTCGGCTCGGGCTACACCAGCCGCGGCAAGCGGCGCTACGTGTTCACCTGGAACCGCGACAAGTTCCCCGACCCGCAACGCCTGCTGCAGGCCTTCCGCGATGCCGGCGTGCGCACCGTGGCCAACCTCAAGCCCTGCCTGCTCGACGATCACCCGGCGTTCGAGTCGGTGGCCGCCGCGGGGGGCTTCATCCGCGAGGAGGGCGGTGCGGTCTGCCTCGACCCGTTCTGGGACGGCTGGGGCGCCCACCTCGACTTCACGCGCGACAGCGACCGCCATTGGTGGCAGGACAACCTGCAGCGGCAGGTGCTCGAGGTCGGCTTCGATGCCGGCTGGAACGACAACAACGAGTACCCGATCTGGAACGAGGCCGGCGTCACGCATGCCGGCGGCCATCCGCTGCCGATCCACCGCTCGCGGCCACTGCACCCGCTGTTGATGACCGAGGCCACGGCCGAACGGCAACGCGCGCTGAAGCCCGGCGAGCGCACCTACACGGTCACGCGCGCGGGCCCGCCGGGCATCCAGCGCACGGCGCAGACCTGGTCGGGCGACAACACCACCAGCTGGCACACGCTGCGCTGGAACCAGCGCATGGCGCTGACGATGAGCCTGTCGGGCATGTTCAACATCGGCCACGACATCGGCGGCTTCTTCGGGCCGGTGCCCGACGCCGAACTGCTGATCCGCTGGACGCAGGCCTGCTGCCTCGTGCCGCGAATGATCATGAATTCCTGGAAGGCCGATGGCAGCGTCAACACGCCGTGGCTGCATCCGCAGGCGACCGACACGATTCGCGAGGCGGTGCGGCTGCGTCTGCATCTGATGCCCTACCTCTACACGCTGATGTGGCAGGCAAGGCAGCAGCACCGCCCCGTGCTGCGGCCGACGTTCTTCCATTTCGCCGACGACCCGCGCTGCTGGCACGACAACGACGAGATGATGGTCGGCTCCGAACTGCTCGTGGCGCCGGTGTTCGAGCCCGGCCAGCGCGAACGAAGCCTCTACCTGCCGAAGGGATCGCACGCCGCCGGCTGGTACGACTTCTGGAGCGGCCGCTACTGGCCCGGTGGGGCGACGGTCACCGTGCCCGCCGGGATGGATCGGCTGCCGCTGTTCGTGCGTGCCGGCGCGTTGCTCGCCACCACCGATACCTGGGACGACAAGGCACTCACGGAAGAGCCTTCGCGTGCGCTTCGCTATTTCCCGCCGCCGGCCGGCATCGAGGGATTGCCTTCGACCGTCGAGCTTTTCGAGGACAACGGAATGCAGACCGGGGATGCCGCCGACGGCCATGTGGTGCATCGGTTCTGGGCCAGTGCCGACGCAATTACCCTTCGCGTCAGGACCGTGCAGTCCGGTCACTGGCCACTGCCTTACAGGCAGATTCGCGTCGTCTTGCCTGCCGGCGAACAACGTCGACTGGAACTGGTATCGGACGGCATCGCGCTGGTGCGATGAACCAGTGGCCCTGGCTTGGCAACGCGCAGGCCACCGCCGACCGGCGTGATGCCTTGCGCCAGTTGCTCGGTCCTTTGCCGGCCCTCGACGGCCCCCCGACCGGAGAGTTGCTCGACGCCCAAGAGCGCGACTTCGCCCGCATCGAACACTGGCGCCTGCACCTCAACAGCAAAGAGCCGGTGCCGGCGTTGCTGTTGTTGCCACCCGACCGGGAGCCGCGCGGCCTGGTGCTGTACTGCCATGCCCATGGCAACAACTTCGCCATCGGCAAGGACGAGTTGCTGCGTTGGCCGCCCCGCGCTGCAACCGCCCCCGTACGGCGAGGTGTTGCCGGCGATCGGCGTCGCGGTGCTGGCCATTGACCATTGGTGTTTCGGCGAGCGGGCGCACCACAGCGAAAGGGCACTGGTCAAGCAATTGACGTGGGAGGGCTGCACGCTCTGGGGCCACCGCATCCACGACTCGCTGGCGGCACTGCAATGGCTGCGCGGGCAGTCGCGCTTCAGCGCCGCTCCGACGGCGGCACTCGGTCTGTCGATGGGCAGCGCAATGGCGCTCTGGACGGCAGCGCTCGATCCAGGGATCGATGCCTGCATCGAGCTCTGCGGCCTCGCCGAGTACGACGCGTTGATCGAAACGGGCGGCCACGACCTGCACGGTGAGTACTTCTTCGTGCCCGGTCTGCGGTGCGCGTTCAGCGCGGCTGAAATCGCGGCGCTGATCGCCCCGCGACCCCACCTGTCGCTGGTCGGCCATGACGACCCGTTGACGCCCCCAGCGGGCGTGGCGAGCATCGATCGCGTGCTGCACGAGACCTACGCAGCGCTGGGCCGCCCTGCGGGCTGGCGGCAGTGCGTGTTCGCGACAGGCCACCAGGAAACGCCGGCGATGCGCAGCGAAGTCCTCCAGGCACTGGAGCGGCTCATGGCTGGGAACTGATGGCCAAGGACTGGCGGAGGGAGCGGGATTCGAACCCGCGGGGGGCTATTAACCCCCACACGCTTTCCAGGCGTGCGACTTAAACCGCTCATCCATCCCTCCGCGGATGGCAAGGCGCGAAGTTTAGCTGACGGTGCTCAGCGCATGCGCCTTCAGCACCTCGAGCGCAACGAACTCGAGAGCGCGTTCGTGGGTTGATTCCAGCACCACCGGCGGTGCGTGCCCGTCGGCCAGCGCCTCGCGCCAGCGCAGCGCGCAGACGCACCAACGGTCGCCGGGCTGCAGGCCGCGAAAGCGGGCCTCGGGGCGCGGCGTGATCAGGTCGTTGCCGCGCTCCATCTGCTGGTTCAGAAAGCCCACCGTGACCTTGGCGCAGATCACGTGGCTGCCGGCGTCGTGCTCGTCGGTGTGGCAGCAGCCGTCGCGGTAGAAGCCGGTCAACGGGTCGAACGAGCAGGGCACGAGCGCGGTGCCCAGCACATTGCGGGCGCGGCTCATCGGGGTGCGGGCGCCTGACTCTTGTTGATGATCGCCATCGCGGTGGCGATCAGTCCCGACACCTCGCTCATGTTGCCGGGCACGATCATCGTGTTGTTCTTCTGCGCCAGTTGGCTGTACGCCTCGACCGCCTTCTCGGCCACCTTCAGCTGCACTGCCTGCTCGCCACCGGGCTCGCGGATGGCCAGCGCCACCTTGCGGATCGCGTCGGCGGTGGCTTCGGCCACGGCGACGATTGCCGCGGCCTGACCCTGCGCATTGTTGATCTCGGCCTGCTTCTCGCCCTCGGAGCGGGCGATGAAGGCCTCCCGTTCGCCGGTGGCGATGTTGATCTGTTCCTGGCGCCGGCCTTCGGAAGCGGCGATCAGCGCGCGCTTCTCGCGCTCGGCGGTGATCTGCGCCTGCATCGCATGCAGGATCGCGGCCGGAGGCGTCAGGTCCTTGATCTCGTAACGCAGCACCTTCACGCCCCAGTTCAGCGCCGCTTCGTCCAGCGCGTTGACCACCGCGGTGTTGATCGCGGTGCGCTCCTCGAAGGTGCGGTCGAGTTCCATCTTGCCGATCACGCTGCGCAGCGTGGTCTGGGCCAGTTGGGTGATGGCGATGATGTAGTTGGACGCGCCATAGCTGGCGCGCATCGGGTCGGTGACCTGGAAATACAGGATGCCATCGACGGTGAGCTGGGTGTTGTCCTTGGTGATGCAGACCTGGCTCGGCACGTCGAGCGGGATCTCCTTGAGGGAATGGCGGTAGCTCACGCGGTCGATGAACGGCACCAGGATGTTGAGCCCGGGCGTCAGCGTGGCGTGGTACTTGCCCAGCCGCTCGACGACCCAGGCGTGCTGTTGCGGCACGACCTTGAGCGAGCGCATGACGAAGATCGCGGCGATGACCAGGATGACGATGAAGACGGCTTCCATGGGATGCTTTCAGGTTGATTTCAGTGGGTGCGCGGGGCACGGAGCAACAGCAGGCGGTTGCCATCGACGGCGTGGATCACGAATGCGCCGGGCGCCGGCGTGCCGCTGCCGGCGTAGCGAACCGACCAGCTCGCGCCGCGGTAATCGACTTTCGCGGTGCCGTCGGCAGACCATTCGGCCACATGAACCGTCTCGCCGATGTCGAGGTTGACGTCGCGGTTCTCGCTGGCAGGGGCCGCAGCGGGGCGCCGGCTGCGCCTGACATGCCAGGCCGCGACAGCGCCGCCGCCAACCAGCGCTGCCGCCAGCAACTGCCCGTTGAAGGCCACGCCCAGGTGCGCTGCGAGCGCCGCCGCGGCGGCGCCGAGTGCCAGCATCAGCAGGTAGAACGTGCCTGTCGCCAGCTCGGCGGCCACCAGCACGCCGGCCACGATCCACCAGCTTGTCGCTGCGCTCCAATCCATCGCGGGCTCCCTTTGTCCGGCCGCAGTGTATCGAGTTGGATGCTTGCCCCCATTGACGCCTGCGGCGCCGCCCTCCGAGGGGGTTGCCCGCGAGGGGCGGCCCGGCGCGGGCTGGCCCTACACTGCGCGCTCTTCCGCGCCACCTGACAGGGTCTCGACGATGCAGCGCTTCCACTTTCCGATCGTCATCATCGACGAGGACTACCGCTCCGAGAATACGTCGGGCCTGGGCATTCGCGCGCTGGCGCAGGCGATCGAGAAGGAAGGCTTCGAGGTCATCGGCACCACCAGCTACGGCGACCTGACCTCGTTCGCGCAGCAGCAGAGCCGCGCTTCGGCCTTCATCCTGTCGATCGACGACGAGGAGTTCACGCCCGGACCCGAGCTCGACCCCGCGGTGCTGCACCTGCGCAAGTTCATCCAGGAAATCCGCTTCAAGAACGCCGACATCCCGATCTACCTGTACGGCGAGACGCGCACCTCGCAGCACATCCCGAACGACATCCTGCGCGAGCTGCACGGCTTCATCCACATGTTCGAGGACACGCCGGAGTTCGTCGCCCGACACATCATCCGCGAAGCCAAGAGCTACCTCGACGGGCTGGCGCCGCCGTTCTTCAAGGCCTTGATGGGCTACGCGCAGGACGGTTCGTACTCCTGGCATTGCCCCGGCCACTCGGGCGGCGTGGCGTTCCTGAAGAGCCCGGTCGGCCAGATGTTCCACCAGTTCTTCGGCGAGAACATGCTGCGCGCGGATGTCTGCAACTCGGTCGAAGAACTCGGCCAGCTGCTCGACCACACCGGCCCGGTGGCCGAGAGCGAACGCAATGCGGCGCGCATCTTCAATGCCGACCACTGTTTCTTCGTCACCAACGGCACCAGCACCTCCAACAAGATGGTCTGGCACCACACGGTGGCGCCTGGCGATGTGGTGGTGGTCGACCGCAATTGCCACAAGTCGATCCTGCATTCGATCATCATGACCGGCGCAGTGCCGGTGTTCCTGACGCCAACGCGCAACCACTACGGCATCATCGGGCCGATCCCCGAGAGCGAGTTCTCCCCGGAAGCCATCCGCCGCAAGATAGCCGCCAACCCCTTGCTGGCGGGCGTCGACGCGAGCACGGTCAAGCCGCGCATCCTGACCGTGACGCAGAGCACCTACGACGGCGTGCTCTACAACACCGAGACCATCAAGGCCAAGCTCGACGGCTGGATCGACACGCTGCATTTCGACGAGGCCTGGCTGCCGCACGCCGCATTCCACAAGTTCTATGCCCAGTACCACGCGATGGGCAAGCACGGCCCGCGGCCCAAGGATGCGGTGGTGTACGCCACCCAGAGCACGCACAAGCTGCTGGCCGGCCTCTCCCAGGCGTCGCAGGTGCTGGTGCAGGATTCGCAGCGCAACAAGCTCGACCGGCACCTGTTCAACGAGGCCTACCTGATGCACACGTCGACGTCGCCGCAGTACGCGATCATCGCCTCGTGCGACGTGGCGGCGGCGATGATGGAGCCGCCGGGCGGCACCGCGCTGGTCGAGGAGAGCATCCGCGAGGCGCTCGACTTCCGCCGTGCGATGCGCAAGGTCGACAAGGAATTCGGCAAGGATTGGTGGTTCAAGGTCTGGGGCCCGGAGAAGCTGGCCGGCGAGGGCATCGGCAACCGCGACGACTGGGTGCTCAATGCCAACGAGAAGTGGCATGGCTTCGGCGACCTGGCGGCGGGCTTCAACATGCTCGACCCGATCAAGAGCACGATCATCACGCCGGGCCTGGATGTCAGCGGCAAGTTCGCCAAGAGCGGCATCCCGGCGTCGATCGTCACCAAGTTCCTCGCCGAGCACGGGGTGGTGGTCGAGAAGACCGGCCTGTACTCGCTGTTCATCATGTTCACGATCGGCATCACCAAGGGCCGCTGGAACACGATGCTCACCGCGCTGCAGCAGTTCAAGGACGACTACGACCGCAACCAGCCGATGTGGCGCATCCTGCCCGAGTTCTGCGCCGCGCATCCGATGTACGAGCGCAAGGGCCTGCGCGACCTGTGTCAGGAAATCCACGAGATGTACGCCAAGGGCGACATCGCGCGGCTGGTCACCGAGATGTACCTGTCCGACCTGCATCCGGCGATGAAACCGGCCGATGCCTACGCCCGCATCGCGCACCGAGACACCGAGCGGGTGGACATCGACGCGCTCGAAGGTCGCATCACGACGTCCCTGCTGACGCCGTACCCGCCGGGCATTCCGCTGCTGATCCCCGGTGAGCGGTTCAATCGCAAGATCGTCGATTACCTTCGCTTCACGCGCGAATTCAATCTGCGCTTCCCGGGCTTCGACACCGACGTGCACGGCCTGGTCGAGGACGAAGCGCCGGGGCCCGATGGCCGCAAGCGCTACTACGTCGACTGCGTCAGGGCCTGAGGCCGTCGCCGCGGTTGTGGCCTAATCCGCGCTGGTTCAATATTCACAGAGCATCGAGACCGCCATGGGCAACAAGATCAAGACCGAAGCCGACCGCAAGGCCACCCCGCGTCCCGCAGCGCCCCCCGGCGTGGCGTTCACCGCGGGCCACGGTCAGAAGGTGAGCCTGGAGCGCGGTTCGCACACCCGCAGCAAGAAGAACCCCGGCAAGCGGGCCAAGAAGGGCGGTTGATCCGCCAGCGGCGCCGGTTGCGCCGCCGCCTCTGACGGCCATGCTTCGACTGACCGAGCTGCGGCTGCCGCTGGACCATGCCGACGGTGCATTGCGCGCTGCCGTCTTGTCGCGGCTCGGGATCCGCGATGCCGATCTGGTGGCCTGCACCATCGCCAGGCGTGCCTACGACGCACGCAAGAAGACGGCGATCCAGCTGATCTATACCGTCGACTGCGAAGTCGCTGACGACGCGGCGGTGCTGCGTCGACTGGCATCCGACCCGCATGTGCGGCCGGCACCGGACACGACGTACCGCTTCGTCGGCCATGCGCCGGCCGACTTCCATGCCGAGCAGCGATCGCGCCCGTTGGTCATCGGCTTCGGACCCTGCGGCATCTTCGCGGCGCTGATCCTGGCGCAGATGGGACTGCGGCCGATCGTTCTCGAGCGCGGCAAATCGGTTCGCGAACGCACCAAGGACACCTGGGGCCTGTGGCGCCGCGGCGTGCTGAATCCGGAGTCGAACGTGCAGTTCGGCGAGGGCGGGGCGGGCACGTTTTCGGACGGCAAGCTGTGGAGCCAGATCAGCGACCCGAGGCACCTGACGCGCAAGGTGCTCACCGAGTTCGTGAAGGCCGGCGCGCCCGAGGAAATCCTCTTCGTCAGCAAGCCGCACATCGGCACCTTTCGGCTGGTCAGCATGGTCGAGAAGATGCGTGGCGACATCGAGGCGCTCGGTGGCGAGATTCGCTTCCAGCAACGTGTCGCCGACGTGCTGATCGAAGGCGGCGCCATCCGCGGGGTGACGCTGGCATCGGGCGAGCAACTGCGCGCCGACCATGTCGTGCTGGCGCTCGGCCACAGTGCGCGCGACACCTTCGAGATGCTGCATCGGCGCGGCGTCTTCATGGAGGCCAAGCCGTTCTCGATCGGCTACCGCATCGAGCATCCGCAGAGCCTGATCGACCGTGCGCGCTTCGGACCCAGCGCCGGCCACCCGATCCTCGGCGCGGCCGACTACAGACTGGTCCATCACGCGAAGAACGGCCGCTCGGTCTACAGCTTCTGCATGTGCCCGGGCGGCACGGTGGTGGCTGCGACCTCCGAGCCCGAGCGGGTGGTGACCAACGGCATGAGCCAGTATTCGCGCAACGAGCGCAACGCCAATGCCGGCATCGTGGTCGGTATCGCGCCCCAGGACTACCGGCAGGACGGCCAGGCCGACGGGCCGGTCAACCCGCTGGACGGCATGGCCTTCCAACGGTTCTGGGAGTCGCGGGCCTATCGTGCTCGGCGGCGGCGGTTACGTGGCGCCGGGCCAGCTGGTCGGCGATTTCACGAAGGGCCAGCGCAGCAGCGGTTGGGGCAAGGTGCTGCCCTCCTACCAGCCCGGCGTCCGCCCGACCGACCTGGCCGAGCCCGGTCAGCCCAGCCTGCCCGGGTACGCGATCGCCGCGATCCGCGAGGCGCTGCCGGCGTTCGAGCGCCAGATCAAGGGCTTCTCGATGGCCGACGCGGTGCTGACCGGCGTCGAGACGCGCACCTCGTCACCGCTGCGCATCACCCGCGGCAAGGATTTCCAGAGCCTCAACGTCAAGGGCCTGTACCCGGCCGGGGAGGGCGCGGGTTATGCCGGCGGCATCATGTCGGCCGGCGTGGATGGCATCGAGGTGGCGGAGGCGCTGGCTGCTCAGTGGCTCAGCCAGCCTCGGCCGGCGTCGCCATGACGTGGCTGAAGCCGCCGTCGACATAGGTGATCTCGGCGCTGATGCCGGCCGCCAGGTCCGACAGCAGGAACGCGGCGGCGTTGCCGACGTCATCGATCGTCACGGTGCGGCGGATCGGTGCGTTGGCGGCAAATTCGGCCTGCAGCTTGCCGAAGTCCTTGATGCCGGAGGCAGCCAGCGTCTTGATCGGGCCGGCCGAGATGCCGTTGACGCGCACGCCACGTGCGCCCAGGCTTTGGGCCAGGAAGCGCACGCTCGACTCCAGCGACGCCTTGGCCAGGCCCATCAGGTTGTAGTTGGGCACGTAGCGCACGGCGCCCAGGTAGCTCAGCGTCAGCAGTGCTGCGCCCGGGCGCAGGCGCGGCAGGGCCGCCTTCGCCATCGCCGGGAAGCTGTAGGCCGAGATGTCGTGGGCAATGCGGAAGTTCTCCCGGGTCATGCCGTCGAGGAAGTCACCGGCAATCGCCTCGCGCGGCGCATAGGCGATGGCATGGACGAAGCCGTCGAACTGGTCCCACGTCTCGCCGAGCTGGGCGAACAGGCGGTCGATCTGGGCGTCGTCGGCGACATCGCACTCATGGACCTGGTTCGAGCCGAACTCGGCCGCGAACTCGGTGATGCGGTCCCTGAAGCGCTCGCCCTGGTAGCTGAACGCCAGTTCGGCCCCTTCGCGGTGGCAGGCACGGGCGATGCCGTAGGCGATCGAGCGGTTATTCAGAATCCCGGTGATCAGCAGCCTTTTGCCGGCAAGAAAGCCCATGAAACTCTCCGAGCGGATGACAAAACAAGGCGACGATTCTGGCACGGCCGCAGTGCAATCTGTTGCCGGTACGCGTCTTGCAGAGTACAATCCACGTTTCGCTGAAAACCCCTATGGGCGGATTCATCCAGCCCATTTTTTTTGCTTGATTCACTTTCGCCGCGCATGAACTGGCAGCAAGCCGTCGAACGCACCGTCACCGGCCTGGGCTATGAGTTGGTCGACCTCGAACGCTCGGGGGGTGGCCTGCTGCGCGTGTTCATCGATCGGGTGCCTGGCCAGGCCTACCCGACCGGCAGTGCGGCGTTCGTGACGGTCGACGATTGCGAAGCGGTGACGCGGCAGTTGCAGCATGTCCTCGAGGTCGAGCAGTGCGACTATGCGCGGCTCGAAGTGTCGTCGCCGGGCCTGGATCGGCCGCTCAAGCGCGAGGCCGACTATGCGCGGTTCGCCGGCTCGGTGGTGGCGCTGACGCTCAAGCTGCCGCTGGCTGGCCGCAAGAAGTTCGAAGGTGTGCTGGCGGCGCGCGAGGGCGGCTGGCGCCTGGAACTGGCGCCGGCGGGCAAGGTGGCCAAGAGCGCCAGGGCCCAGCCGCAGCAGGCGCAGGTGCTCGATTTCGTCCTGGACGAGGTGCGCGAGGCGCATCTGGTCCCGGTGGTGGATTTCAAGGGCAAGGCCAAGGCCGGAGCTGCCGAGGCGGTGCCGGCGCAGGCCGTGTCTGCGCACGACGGAGAGTGAGACAAGAATGAACCGCGAAATGTTGATGCTGGTCGATGCGATCTCCCGCGAGAAGAGCGTGGAGCGCGAGGTCGTCTTCGGCGCCGTCGAGGCCGCGCTGGCTTCGGCGACCAAGAAGTTGCACGGCGGCGAGGTCGATATCCGCGTCGCGGTCGATCGCGAGACCGGTGACTACGAGACCTTCCGCCGCTGGCACGTGGTGGCCAACGAAGCCGGCCTGCAGATCCCGGACGCCGAGATCCTCCTGTTCGAGGCCCAGGAGCAGATCCCCGACATCGAGGTCGATGACCATATCGAAGAGCCGATCGAGTCGCTGACCATCGGCCGCATCGGTGCCCAGGCGGCCAAGCAGGTGATCCTGCAGAAGATCCGCGACGCCGAACGCGAGCAACTGCTCAACGACTTCATGTCGCGGGGCGAGAAGATCATGGTCGGCACCGTCAAGCGCCTCGACAAGGGCGACATCATCGTCGAGAGCGGCCGCGTCGAAGGACGCTTGAAGCGCAGCGAGATGATCCCGAAGGAGAACCTGCGCTCGGGCGACCGTGTCCGTGCCTACATCAGCGGCATCGACGACACGATCCGCGGGCCGCAGATCATGCTGTCGCGTTCGGCGCCGGGTTTCATGATGGAGCTGTTCGCGCAGGAAGTCCCCGAGATCGAGCAGGGCCTGCTCGAGATCAAGAGCTGCGCGCGCGACCCGGGTTCGCGCGCCAAGATCGCCGTCGTTTCCTACGACAAACGGGTCGATCCGATCGGCACCTGCGTCGGCGTGCGCGGTTCGCGCGTCACCGCCGTCACCAACGAGCTGGCCGGCGAGCGTGTGGACATCGTGCTGTGGTCCGAAGACCCGGCGCAATTCGTGATCGGCGCGCTGGCACCGGCCAACGTGCAGTCGATCGTCGTCGACGAGGAGCGCCATGCGATGGACGTGGTCGTCGACGAGGAGAACCTCGCGATCGCGATCGGTCGCGGCGGCCAGAACGTGCGTCTGGCCTCCGACCTGACGGGCTGGCGCATCAACATCATGACTGCCGAGGAATCGAGCGCCAAGCAGACGCAGGAGTCCGATTCGATCCGTCGCCTGTTCGTCGACAAGCTCGACGTCGACGAGGAGGTGGCCGAGATCCTGATCGCCGAGGGCTTCACCAGTCTCGAGGAAGTGGCCTACGTGCCGATGCAGGAGATGCTCGAGATCGAGAGCTTCGACGAGGACACGGTCAATGAATTGCGCACCCGTGCCAAGGATGCGCTGTTGACGATGGAGATCGCCAAGGAGGAGAAGGTCGAAGAGGTCTCGCAGGATCTGCGCGACCTCGATGGCCTGACGCCCGACCTGATCGCCAAGCTGGCCGACGGCGGCATCCACACGCGCGACGACCTGGCCGACCTGGCCGTCGACGAATTGACCGAGATCAGCGGCATCGACGATGCCCAGGCCAAGACACTCATCATGCAGGCGCGTGCGCACTGGTTCAACGACTGACCCCATTGACAACAACGCACCCTCACGCACAGCAAGCCGCACGCCCACCAAGGATTCCCACAATGGCTGTGACCACCGTCGCACAACTTGCCGCCGAGCTGAACCGCCCGGCCACCGCGCTGCTCGACCAGTTGCGGTCGGCCGGCGTTGCCAAGCAATCGGCCGACGACGCATTGACCGATGCCGACAAGGCGCGGTTGCTCGAACACCTGCGCATCAGTCACGGCAGCGTCCCCAGCGCCGAGCGCAAGAAGATCAGCATCACGCGCAAGAGCACCAGCGAGATCAAGCAGGCCGATGCGTCGGGCAAGGCGCGCACGATCCAGGTCGAGGTCCGCAAGAAGCGTACGTTCGTCAAGCGTGACGAAACCCCGGCGGTCGAGGAGCCGGTGGCGCCGCCAGCGCCGGCGGTCGACGAAGCCGAGTTGGCGCGTCGCGCCGACGAGGCGCGCCGTCAGGCCGAGTTGCTGCGCCGCCAGGAGGAAGAACTGGCCGACAAGCGCCGTCAGCGTGAAGAGCAGGAACAGCGCGAGCGCGAAGCGGCCGAGGCGCGTGCGCAAGCCGCGGTCGAGAAGGCCGCCAGCGAACTCGCCGCCGGGACACCGTCGGCGCAGCCGCAGCCTGCCGCGCCGGCGGCACCGGCGGCGCCCGCCGCCGAGGCGCCGAAGCCGGCCTTGCGTGTGGTCAAGGCCGTCGACACCGAGGCCGCCGAGAAGCAGCGCCTGGTCGATCTCGAAAGGCGCCGCAAGGCCGCCGAGACCGAGGCCGCCGCGATCCGCGCGATGATGAGTGCGCCGAAGAAGGTGCTGGTGGCCAAGAAGCCCGAGGAGGTCAAGCCCGAAGCTGCGGCCGCCATCAAGGGCACGATTCACAAGCCGGCTGCGCGGCCCGGCGCCCCTGCAGCGGCAGCGGGCGCAGCCAAGCCCGGCGACAAGAAGTCGGTCAAGTCGGAGAAGTTGTCGTCGAGCTGGGCTGACGACGCGGCCAAGAAGCGTGCGCTGAAGACGCGCGGCGACACCGGTGGTGGCCGTGCCGGCTGGCGCGCGCCCAAGGGTGGCCGCGGCCGGGGCGATCGTGGCGACGCCAATGGATCGACCTTCGTCGCGCCGACCGAGGCGGTGGTGCAGGAAGTGCACGTGCCGGAAACGATCACCGTGGCCGATCTGGCGCACAAGATGAGCGTCAAGGCCTCCGAGGTGGTCAAGCAGCTGATGAAGCTGGGCCAGATGGTGACCATCAACCAGTCGCTCGATCAAGAGACGGCGATGATCCTGGTCGAGGAGATGGGCCACAAGGCGTTCGCCGCCAAGCTCGACGATCCCGAGGCATTCACCGAGGAAGAAGAAGCCGCCTCGACTGCGGTGGCCGTGCCTCGTGCACCGGTGGTCACCGTGATGGGCCACGTCGATCATGGCAAGACCTCGTTGCTCGACTACATCCGCCGCGCCCGCGTGGCGGCAGGCGAGGCCGGCGGCATCACCCAGCACATCGGCGCCTACCACGTCGATACGCCGCGCGGCATGATCACCTTCCTCGACACCCCGGGGCACGCCGCGTTCACCGCGATGCGCGCTCGCGGTGCCAAGGCCACCGACATCGTGATCCTGGTGGTGGCGGCCGACGACGGTGTGATGCCGCAGACCAAGGAAGCCATCAGCCACGCCAAGGCGGCCGGGGTGCCGATCGTCGTGGCGATGAACAAGATCGACAAGCCCGACGCCAACATCGAGCGCCTGAAGAGCGAGCTGGTGGCCGAACAGGTGGTGCCGGAAGACTTCGGCGGCGAGTCGCCGTTCGTGCCGGTGTCGGCCAAGACCGGCCAGGGCATCGACACGCTGCTCGAACAGGTGCTGCTGCAGGCCGAGGTGCTGGAGCTGAAGGCGCCGCAGGAAGCGATGGCCAAGGGCCTGGTGATCGAAGCCCAGCTCGACAAGGGCCGCGGTCCGGTGGCCACGGTGCTGATCCAGTCGGGCACCTTGAAGCGCGGCGACGTGGTGCTGGCGGGGTCGAGCTACGGTCGCGTGCGCGCGATGCTCGACGAAGACGGCAAGGCGATCACCGAGGCGGGTCCGTCGATCCCGGTCGAGATCCAGGGCCTGACCGAAGTGCCGCAGGCCGGCGATGAATTCATGGTGCTGTCCGACGAGCGCCGTGCGCGCGAGATCGCCACGTTCCGCCAGGGCAAGTACCGCGACGTCAAGCTGGCCAAGCAGCAGGCCGCCAAGCTCGAGAACATGTTCGAGACCATGGGCGAGGGCCAGGCGCAGACGCTGGCGCTGATCATCAAGGCCGACGTGCAGGGCTCGCAGGAAGCGCTGGCACAGTCGCTGGTCAAGCTGTCCACCGACGAGGTCAAGGTCCAGGTGGTCCATGCCGCGGTCGGTGGCATCAGCGAGAGCGACATCAACCTGGCGATCGCTTCCAAGGCGGTGATCATCGGCTTCAACGTGCGCGCCGATGCCAACGCCCGCAAGCTGGCCGAGAACAACGGCGTCGACATCCGCTACTACAACATCATCTACGACGCGGTCGACGAGATGAAGGCCGCGATGACCGGCATGCTGGCGCCCGAGCAGAAGGAAGAGATCATCGGCATGGCCGAGATCCGCACCGTCTTCGTCGCCAGCAAGATCGGCACCGTGGCCGGTTGCATGGTCACCGCGGGCCACGTCACGCGCAACGCGCGTTTCCGCCTGCTGCGCGACAACGTGGTGGTCTACACCGGCGAGCTGGAGTCGCTCAAGCGCCTGAAGGACGACGTGCGCGACGTCAAGGAAGGCTTCGAGTGCGGCATCAAGCTGAAGAACTTCAACGACATCGTCGCCGGCGACCAGCTCGAGTTCTTCGAAGTCAAGGAAGTCGCTCGCACTTTGTAGTGCGGAGTTCGTCTCACCCGAGCCAACCCCGCCCACTGCAAAGTCGGCGGGGTTTGTCTTTTCCGGGGCCCACAACCATGACACGACACAAGAAAGCCATTCCCAATCGCAGCTTCCGCGTTGCCGACCAGATCCAGCGCGATGTGGCCGACCTGATCCGCGAGTTGAAGGACCCGCGCATCGGCATGGTCACGATCACCGGCGTCGACGTCACGCCCGACTACGCCCATGCCACGGTGCGCTTTTCGCTGCTGGTCGGCGACACCGCCGAGTGCGAGGCCGCGCTCAACGAGGCGGCCGGTTTCGTGCGCAATGGCCTGTTCAAGCGCCTGCAGATCCACACCGTGCCGACGCTGCACTTCCAGTTCGATCGCACCATCGAGCGCGCCGCTGAGCTGTCGGCGCTGATCCAGCGCGCCAACGCCACACGGGCCCTGGACGATTGATGAACGGACCGCGCCAGCGAATCGCCCGCCGCGCCGTGCATGGCGTGCTGCTGCTGGACAAGCCTGTCGGCCTGTCCAGCAACGATGCACTGCAGCAGGCCAAGCGATGGCTGCGCGCCGAGAAGGCGGGCCACACCGGCACGCTCGATCCGCTGGCCTCGGGGCTGCTGCCGCTGACGTTCGGCGCGGCCACCAAGTTCTCGCAGGTCAGCCTGGACGCCGACAAGCGCTACCTCGCGACGCTGCGGCTGGGCGTCACGACGACCACCGGCGATCTCGAAGGCTCGCCGGTCCTCGAACGGCCGGTGGACATCACGCGCGCCGACCTCGATGCCGCCTGCCTGCGTTTTGCCGGCGCGATCGACCAGCGCCCGCCAATGCATTCGGCACTGAAGCACGAGGGCCGTGCACTCTACGAATACGCACGACAGGGCATCGAAGTCGATCGTGCAGTGCGCCGCGTGGTCATCCACCGCATCGACATCCTGGACTGGCAGGCCGCCAGCCTCGTGATCGAGATCGCGTGCAGCAAGGGCACCTATGTCCGCACGCTGGCCGAATCGATCGGCGAGGCGCTGGGTTGCGGCGCACACCTCGTCGCATTGCGCCGCACGGGCAGCGGCCCGCTGGCCATCGAGGATGCGATCACGCTCGACGAACTGGCGGCGCTCGACGAACCCCAGCGCGACGCCAGGCTGCTGCCGCCCGACGCGCTGCTGGCCGACTGGACGGCCTTGCGCCTGCCCGCCGATGAGGCCGGTCGCTTCCTGACCGGCCTGCGTCGCCGCGTCGACGCGCCCGACAACGACCGCGTCCGCGTCTACGGCCCCGAACCCAAGGCGCTACTCGGCGCCGCCCACATCCAAGCCGGCGAGCTGATTCCCGACCGGCTGTTGAGCCCTGTTGAACTGCAGGGCCTGCTCGCATCCTGAAAGTGCATCCTCAAATGAACCAACCGATCCGCAACATCGCCATCATCGCCCACGTCGATCATGGCAAGACCACGCTGGTCGACCAGCTGCTGCGCCAGAGCGGCACCTTCCGTGAGAACGAGAAGGTCGCCGAGCGCGTGATGGACAGCAACGACCTCGAGCGCGAGCGTGGCATCACGATCCTGGCCAAGAACTGCGCGGTCAAGTGGAAGGGCACCCACATCAATATCGTGGACACGCCGGGCCACGCCGATTTCGGTGGCGAGGTCGAGCGCGTGCTGTCGATGGTCGACAGCGTGTTGCTGCTGGTCGATGCCGTCGAAGGGCCGATGCCGCAGACGCGCTTCGTCACCAAGAAGGCGCTGGCGCTGGGCCTGAAGCCGATCGTCGTCGTCAACAAGGTCGACCGTCCCGGCGCGCGGCCCGACTACGTCATCAACGCCACCTTCGATCTGTTCGACAAGCTGCATGCGACCGAGGCGCAACTCGATTTCCCGGTGATCTTCGCTTCCGGCCTGAACGGCTGGGCCACGCTCGAGCAGGGCACGGTCGGCACCGATCTCGGCCCCCTGTTCGACGCCATGCTGCAGCATGTGCCGGCGCACGAAGGCGAGGCCGATGCGCCGCTGCAACTGCAGATCTGCTCGCTCGACTACTCGACCTACGTCGGGCGCATCGGCATCGGCCGCGTCAACCAGGGCACCTTGCGGCCGATGCAGGACGTGGCCGTCTACAGTGGCCCGGACAGCGTACCCGTCAAGGCCCGCGTCAACCAGGTGCTGAAGTTCGAGGGCCTCGAGCGCAAGCCGGCCGACAGTGCCGGTCCCGGCGACATCGTGCTGATCAGCGGCATCGAGGGCATTGGCATCGGCGTCACGCTGACCGACCTGGAGAACCCGCTGCCGCTGCCGATGCTCGTGATCGACGAGCCGACGCTGACGATGAACTTCTGCGTCAACACCTCGCCGCTGGCCGGCCGCGAAGGCAAGTACGTGACCAGCCGGCAGCTGCGTGACCGCCTCGACCGCGAGCTGCAGAGCAACGTCGCGTTGCGCGTGAAGGACACCGACGAGGACGGCATCTACGAGGTCTCGGGCCGCGGCGAGCTGCACCTGACGATCCTGCTCGAGAACATGCGCCGCGAAGGCTTCGAGCTGGCGGTCAGCAAGCCGCGCGTCGTGTTGCACGAGGTCGACGGCCAGCGCCACGAGCCGATCGAGCTGGTGACGGTCGACGTCGAGGACAGCCACCAGGGTGGCGTGATGCAGGCGCTGGGCGAACGCAAGGCCGAGCTGGTCAACATGGAGTCCGACGGCATGGGCCGCGTGCGGCTCGAGTACCGCATCCCGGCGCGCGGCCTGATCGGGTTCTCCAACGAGTTCATGAACCTGACGCGCGGCACCGGCCTGATCAGCAACATCTTCGACGGCTACGAACCCTACAAGGGCGAGATCGGCGGACGCAAGAACGGCGTGCTGATCAGCATGGACGACGGCGAGATCGTGACCTATGCGCTGGGCAAGCTCGACGACCGCGGCCGCATGTTCGTGCGTGCCGGCGACCCGGTCTACGAAGGCATGATCGTCGGCATCCACAGCCGCGACAACGACCTGGTGGTCAACGCGGTGCGCCAGAAGCAGCTCACCAACTTCCGCGTCAGCGGCAAGGAAGACGCGATCAAGATCACGCCGGCGATCGACCTGACGCTCGAGTACGCGGTCGAGTTCATCGAGGACGACGAACTGGTCGAGATCACCCCGAAGTCGATCCGCCTCAGGAAGCGTTTCCTGAAGGAACACGACCGCAAGCGGGCAAGTCGCGAAGCGGCATGACGCATCGCAGGGCGGTGGCCCTGATGATCGTCTGCACGCTGCTGTGGAGCATCGCCGGCGTCGTCGCGCGGCAACTCGACGCGGCGCGCAGCTTCGAGGTCACGTTCTGGCGCAGCCTGTTCAACGCGACGGCCTTGCTGGTCGCGCTGCTGGCGCTGCGCGGTGCGAGGCTGTGGTCCGACATCGGGCGCGGTGGCCGCGCGCTGTGGTTCTCGGCGGCGTGCTGGGCCGTGATGTACACCAACTTCATGGTCGCGATCACGCTGACCACGGTGGCCACGGTGCTGGTCACGATGGCCGTCGCGCCGCTGGTGACGGCGCTGTTCGCGCGCCTGTTCCTGCACCACCGGCTGCCGGTGCGCACCTGGGCCGCGATCGGCGTCGCCGGCTTGGGCATCGCCTGGATGTTCGGGCGTCAGGCGATGGCCGGCCATGACACCGGCGGCGCCTCGATGACCGGCGCGCTGGTCGCCCTCGGCGTGCCACTGGCCGCCGCAGCCAACTGGACGCTGCTGCAGCACCTGCACCAGCGCCATGCCGCGGATGCGCGCATCGAGGAGCCTCAGATGCTCCCCGCCGTGCTGCTCGGTGCCTTGCTCTCGGCCGCGGTCACGTTGCCGCTGGCGCTGCCGTTGTCTGCCACGGCGCACGACCTTTCATGGCTGGCGCTGCTGGGTGTCTTTCAGCTGGCGATCCCGTGCCTGCTGGTGGTGCGCCTGTCCAAGGTGCTGGCGGCGCCGGAAATATCGCTGCTGGGCCTGCTCGAGGTCATCTTCGGGGTGCTGCTGGCATGGGTCGGTGCCGGCGAGGTGCCCAGTGCCGACGCGCTGGCGGGCGGCGCGCTGGTCATCGCGGCGCTGGTCGCCAACGAGTGGCTGGCGATGCGCGGGCGCGTGGCTTCCTAGGGTGATCACCGGGTCGGTGCCGACCGCCGGCCGCCTAGCATCCGCCGCATGACACGACTTTCCGGCCTCGACGCCACCTTCCTGTACCTCGAATCGCCCGAAATGCCGATGCATGTCGGCGCGCTGCACTTGTTCGAGCTTCCAGCCGGCAGGCGCGGCCGCTTCGTCCACGCGCTGCGCAAGCACGTCGCCGCGCGGCTGCCGATCATGCCGGCCTTGCGCCGCAAGCTGTGGATGATGCCGCTGAACCTGGCCAATCCGGTGTGGGTCGATGCGGTGCCCGATCTGAAGCGGCACATCGTCGAGGTCAAGCTCGCGGCGGCCGGCCGCGGTCGCCAGAACGGCGAGATGGCGCAACTCGAGGCGCTGGTGGCCCGGTTGCACATGCAGCGGCTCGATCGCGACAGACCGCTGTGGAAATTCCATGTCATCGAAGGGCTGGCGCCCGGCGAGGGCGGCCGCAAGCGGGTGGCGCTCTACACCCAGTTGCATCATGCCGCCGTCGATGGCCAGGGTGCGGTGGCGCTGGCCAACGCGCTGCTCGACGTCAGCCCGACGCCGCGCGCGATCGAGGCTCGCGCGTCCCGCCGCACCAGGCGCTTCGAGCTCGGCCTGGTGGAGATGATCTCCGGCGCCATCGGCAGCGAGGTGCAGCAGATCACGCAGATGATCCGTGCACTGCCAGGCACCGTCAGCGGCTTGTCGTCGGCGCTGACGCAGGTGGCGGCCCGCAGCGAACTCGTGACCGGCAAGAAGCGCGCCGGCAGCCTCGGCCTGGCACCGCGCACGCGGCTCAACGCCTCGGTGACCGATGGCCGCGTCTTTGCCACGGTGACGCTGCCGCTGCACGAACTGCGGGCACTGGGTCAGCTGCATGGCGCCACGCTCAATGACATGGTGCTGATGCTGTGCAGCACGGCGCTGCGCCGGCATTTCGGCAAACACGGGCCGCTGCCGCGCAAGTCGATGGTCGCCGCGGTGCCGGTGTCGCTGCGCGCAACGGGCGACACCCGCTCCGACAACCAGGCTTCGATGACGCTGATCAGCCTGGGCACCAACGTGGCCGACCCGGTGCGGCGGCTGGCCCATATCAAGGCCGCAACGAAGTCGATGAAGGCCACGCTGGCGGGCGTCAAGAACATCCTGCCAACCGACTTTCCTTCGCTGGGCGTGCCGTGGCTGATGGAGGCGGCCACCGCGCTCTACCAGCGCGCCAAGGTCGCCGACAAGTTGCCGCCGGTGGCCAATGTCGTCATCTCGAACGTGCCCGGCCCGGCGGTGCCGCTGTACCTGGCCGGTGCGCGGATGCTGACCAACTACCCGTGCTCGATCGTCGTGCATGGCGTGGCGCTGAACATCACGGTGCAGAGCTATGACCAGTCGCTCGATTTCGGGCTGATGGCCGACGCGCAGGCGATGCCGGAGTTGCGTGAACTGGCCGACGCGATCCGTGTCGCACTCGACGACATTCGCGCACTGCCGGTCGACGAGGCCGACGCCGACGTGATCCCGGCCACTGCGGCCCAGGTGGCGCAGGGCGCCGCGCGCCAGGCCGGCAAGGCGCTCGGGCGCGCCGCGGGCGCAGCGATCGACAGCGCCACCGACCTGCTGCCGCGACCCGTGACCCGCGCGGCGCGCAATGTCAACCGGCGCGCCAGCCAGCTGGCGGAGAACATGGTGTCGCAGGTCGTGCCGGCGGTGACGAAGAGGGCCATTGGCCGCGCGTTCGACAGCGCTGTCGCCAGTGTCAGCAAGGCCGCCACGCGCAAGCGGTGATCGCGCTCGGCCCGCACACAGATGCAATTGCCTGCCAATGGTCTGGCCATCGAGGTCGATGACCAGGGTCCGCCAGGCGCCCCGGCCTTGCTGATGCTGATGGGGCTGGGCATGCAATTGACCGCCTGGCCCGAGGAGCTGGTGCAGATGCTGGTGGCTCGCGGCAACCGTGTCATTCGCATGGACAACCGCGACGCCGGCCTGTCGCAGGGTTTCGAAGCCGCCGGCGCGCCCAACCTGGCCTGGGCCGCGCTGCGCTACTTTCTGCACCTGCCGGTGCACGCGCCGTACACCTTGGCCGACATGGCCGACGATGCCTTCGGCGTGCTCGATGCCCTGGGCATCGACAAGGCGCACGTTTGCGGCGCTTCGATGGGCGGCATGATCGCCCAGCACATGGCGGCCCGGCACCCCGAGCGGGTCACGCGGCTGACGCTGCTGATGACCACCTCGGGTGCCCGCAGCCTGCCGCAACCGAGCGCACGGGTACGCGTCGCATTGCTCGATCGGCGTCGACACGGGCCGCCCGATGTCGACGCCGAGGTCGAACGCCTCGAGCGCCTGTTCACACTGATCGGCAGCCCCGCCTACCGCCCCGAACGCGAGGCTTTTCATGCGCGGATGGTCGCATCGGTGCGCCGGGCCTGGCGACCGAGTGGCGTGGCGCGTCAGGTGGCTGCCGTGGTCGCTGACGGCGACCGCTCGCCGCTGCTGTCGCGCATCACCGCGCCCACCCACATCGTGCACGGTGCCGAAGACCCGCTGATGCCGGTGGCCGCCGCGCACGACCTGAAGGCCAAGATCGCCGGCGCCACGCTCGAGATCATCGAGGGCATGGGCCACGACCTGCCGGCGCCGCTGTGGCCGCGGCTGGCGGCGGCGATCGGGAGGCCTTGATTGCTGTCTGGTTGACTGCGTTGCTTGCCGGGTCCCGGCCCGGCGGCCGGGTGACTTTCATTTGCGTGGGCCAAATGAAAGTCACCAAAGCAAAGGCCCTCAACGCAACACCTTTCATGCGTTCTGCACGCTGCGGAACCCCGACCCGGCGGGCCACTTGGAAGCAGTGCGGCACATCGAACCCGCCGCGCACTCGACGGCGCGGGCCTCGCAAAGCCTCGCCCGCGCAGATTCGCTGGATCCCGGGCCAAAGCGCAGCGAGGCCGCGTCGAGCGAGTTGTCGTTTCGATCGGCGGCGGTGCGTCCAGGTGGCCCGCCGGGCCGGGTGTGCGAGGCGAGGAGAACGAGCTGAGAGGTTTTGCATTCAGCCCCTTTGCTTTGGTGACTTTCATTTGGGGCCGCAAATGAAAGACACCCGGCCGCCGGGCCGGGACCCGGCAGGCATCGCAAGCAGCAAACCTTCGAAGAGACAAACAACAATCGACCCGTGAAGCAGCGAGCCGAGTCCGCCTCAAGACGCGCGATGCAGCATGCCTGGCGATCGAACGCGCAGTCGCCTCAGACGTAGGTCGGGTAGCTCGGCTCGTACATGCAGGACTTCACATGCGCCAGCAGGTCCGCAGGCCGGGCGATGCCGGCGTGGCCTTCGTCGAAGGCGACTGCCGCGACCGCCGCGGCGATGTGGGCCGAGACTTCGCGCACCTGTGGCAGCGGCGGATACAGGCTGCCCTGGGCCAGGTCCTGTGGCGTCACCTGCTGCGCCAGCGCGCGCGCTGCGGCCAGGAACGTCGCATCGGTGATGCGCTGCGCCCGCACCGCGATCGCACCCAGGCCGACGCCCGGAAAGATGTAGGAGTTGTTGCCCTGGCGCGGCACGTGGGTATGCCCGTCCAGCGTCACCGGATCGAACGGACTGCCGCACGCGAACAGCGCGCGGCCGTCGCTCCAGGCATAGGCCTGCGCCGCGGTGCATTCCGACTTCGATGTCGGGTTGGACAGCGCGAAGACGATCGGCCGCGCGTTCAGGCGGCTCATCTCGCCGACGACGGCCTGCGTGAACGTGCCGGCTGTCGCCGCGACGCCGATCAGCGCCGTCGGTTCGAGGCTGCGGATCGCCGCCAGGAAGTCTGCCTGAGGGGCATGCTCGTGCGCATACGGGCGCTTGTGCTCGGCCAGGTCGGAGCGGCCGGCCACCACCAGGCCCTTGGAGTCGAACAGCCAGCAGCGGCGCCGCGCCAGCGCCGGGTCGGCGCCGCCTTCGACCATCGCTGCCACCGCCAGGTCGGCAATGCCGGTGGCGGCTTCACCGGCGCCCAGGAACAGCAGGCGCTGGCTGTCGAGCGTGCCGCCGGTGATGCGCAACGCCGAGAGCAGGCCCGCCAGTGCCACCGCGGCCGTGCCTTGGATGTCGTCATTGAAGGTACAGATGCGGTCGCGGTACTTGTGCAGCAACCGGAATGCGTTGTGGTTGGCGAAATCCTCGAACTGGATCACGACCCCCGGGAACACCTCGCGCGCGGCAGTGATGAATTCGTCGACCAGGTCATCGTAGGCCGGCCCGGTGAGCCTGGGCTGCGCCAGGCCCAGGTAGAGCGGGTCATCGCGCAGGGCCGGGTTGTTGGTGCCGACGTCCAGCATCACCGGCAGGCACTGCGTCGGCGGCACGCCGGCACAGGCCGTGTACAGCGACAGCTTGCCCACCGGAATGCCCATGCCGCTGGAGCCCAGGTCGCCCAGCCCGAGGATGCGTTCGCCATCGGTCACGACGATCATGGCCACGTCGCGGTACGGCCAGTTGCGCAGGATGTTGCGCACGTGGCCACGGTCCCTGGCGGTGACGAAGAGGCCGCGCGGCCGCTGGAAGATGTGGCCGAACTTCTGGCATGCCAGCCCGACCGTCGGCGTGTAGATGATCGGCATCATCTCGTCCGGATAGTCGGTCACGATGCGGAAGAACAGTGTCTCGTTGCGGTCGTGCAGCGAGCTCATGAAGATGTACTTCTCCAGCGGGCTGGGCAGGCGGTGGAAGTTCTCGAGCACGCGCGCCACCTGCTCACCCTGGCTGCACACGTGCGGCGGCAACAGGCCGTGCAATCCGAGCGCGTCGCGCTCGACGTCCGTGAAGGCAGTACCCTTGTTCAGCGTGGGGTCGTGCAACAGCGCCACGCCGCGGGGAAACCACGCGGGCACGTGCTGCCGCCGCGTTGGGTCGAGTCGGTGGTCCATCAAGCCTCTCCATCTGCGGATGCTGGATGGAATCGTGCGCCTGCCCGGCCGTGCCTAGTCTTGACTTGGCGCAAATTGAAAACGCGACGTGCGAGCACCATCGCCGCAGTCCGAGTCAACCTGCAACGACAGCGGTCACAGGAGGAGACATCCCCTTGAACCAGAATCTACTCATTGCCGCCGCGGCGGCTCCCCGCGCGGTGCGCAACAGCCGCTGGCCTGCGCGGCTCGATTGGCTGCAAAGCGTCAGCGGCCTGATCCTCGCGCTGTTCATGTGGGGCCACATGTTCTTCGTCTCGTCGATCCTGCTCGGCAACGACGCGATGTGGACGATCACGAAGATGTTCGAGGGCTACTTCGTGTTCGGCAAGGCCTACCCGGTGATCGTCTCTGGCGTGGTCGCGATCGTGTTCGCGCTGTTCATCGGGCACGCCGCGCTCGCGTTGCGCAAGTTCCCGATCAACTACGGCCAGTACCGCGTCTACCGCGACCACATGGCGATGATGCATCACGAGGACACCACCCTGTGGTGGTGGCAGGTCGTCACCGGCTTTGCGATGTTCTTCCTGGCCTCGGTGCACCTCTACCAGATGCTGATGCACCCGGGGTTGATCGGGCCGTTCGAGTCGGGCGAGCGCATGTGGAGCGGCCGCTGGTGGCCGCTGTACCTGATCCTGCTGTTCGCGGTCGAGCTGCATGGCGGCATCGGGCTGTATCGGCTCGCCGTCAAGTGGGGCTGGTTCGAAGGCAAGGATCCGAAGGCCACGCGCAGCAACCTGAAGAAGCTCAAGTGGGCACTGTCGGCGTTCTTCATCGTGCTGGGCCTGGCCACGCTGGCGGCCTACGTGAAGATCGGCTTCGACAACCGCTACGCCCCCGGCGCACACTATGTGCCGGCCTGGCTGCAGAACCCACCGCAGGCGACGCCGCCCTCGTGGTGGCCGTCGTGGCTGAAGGAGGGGCGCTGACATGAACGTCATCTACACCGATGTGCTGGTGATCGGCGGCGGGCTGGCCGGGCTGCGCATGGCGATCGCCGCCAAGCGGCGCGGCCATGACGCGGTGATCCTGTCGCTGGTACCCGTCAAGCGCTCGCACAGCAAGGCGGCACAGGGCGGCATGCAGGCCAGCCTGGGCAACGTGATCAAGGGGCAGGGCGACAACGAGGACGTGCACTTCGAGGACACGGTGCGCGGCAGCGACTGGGGCGCCGACCAGGACGTGGTGCGCATGTTCGTCAACACCGCGCCGAAGGCGGTGCGCGAACTGGCGGCGTGGGGCGTGCCGTGGAGCCGCGTGCGGCAGGGCGATCGCACGGTCGTGATCAACGGCCAGAACGTCACGATCACCGAGCGCGCCGAGGCGCATGGCACGGTGGCGCAGCGCGACTTCGGCGGCACCAAGAAGTGGCGCACCTGCTACGTCGCCGACGGCACCGGCCACGCGATGCTGCAGGCCGTGGGCGACCAGGCGATCGCGGCGTCGATCCCGGTGCACGAGCGCACCGAGGCGCTGGCGCTGATCCATGATGCCGGACGCTGCTATGGCGCCGTCGTGCGCGATCTGATCACCGGCGAACTGACCGCCTACGTGGCCAAGGCCACCGCGATCGCCACCGGCGGCGCCGGCAGGCTGTACCGCGTGACGACCAATGCCGTGATCTGCGAGGGCATCGGCCATGCGATCGCGCTGGAAACGGGCGTGGCCGCGCTCGGCAACATGGAGGCGGTGCAGTTCCATCCGACCGGCATCTTCCCGGCCGGCATCCTGGTGACCGAGGGCTGCCGCGGCGATGGCGGCCTGCTGAAGGACGTCGACGGCCACCGCTTCATGCCCGACTACGAGCCGGAGAAGAAGGAGCTCGCCTCGCGCGACGTGGTGAGCCGTCGGATGGAAGAGCACATCGGCAAGGGCAAGGGCGCGAAGTCGCGCTTCGGCGAACATCTCTGGCTCGACATCACGCTGCTGGGCGAAGCCCACATCCATCGCAACCTGCGCGAGGTCTTCGACATCTGCCACTACTTCCTCGGCGTCGATCCGTCGAAGGAGATGATCCCGGTGCGGCCGGCGCAGCACTACACGATGGGTGGCGTGCGCACCGATCACACCGGCGAGAGTTCGGCGCTCAAGGGCCTGTTCTCGGCCGGCGAAGCCGCCTGCTGGGACATGCACGGCTTCAACCGGCTCGGCGGCAACTCGGTCGCCGAGACCGTGGTCGCCGGCATGATCGTCGGCGAGTTCATCGCCGACTTCTGCGACAGGTCCGACAACGACGTCAACATCCCCACCGGCGTGGTGCGCGAGTTCATGCAGCGCGAGCAGGCCAAGTTGAGCGGCATCCTGCTGGGCAGTGGCACCGAGGATCCGAGCGCGATCAGGGCCCGGATGCAGGAGATCATGACCGCGAAGGTCGGCATCTTCCGCCGCGGTGAGGATCTCGAGGCTGCGGTCGATGAACTGCAGAAGCTGCTCGTTCGCAGCCGCAACATCGGCCTGCGCTCGCGTGCGCCGGGTGTGAACCCGGAACTGGTGACCGCATATCGCACGAAGATGATGCTGAAGCTGGCGCTGACGGTGGCCTACGGCGCGCTGGTGCGCACCGAAAGCCGCGGTGCGCATTTCCGCCAGGACCACCCGCGCCGCAACGACGCCGAGTGGCTCAAGCGCACGCTGGCGACCTGGAACAACGAGTCCGACTTGCTGCCCACGCTCAAGTACGAGCCACTGGACGTGAAACGCATGGAACTGCCGCCAGGATGGCGCGGCTACGGCGCCAAGGACTATGTCGACCACCCGGAGACGCCGGCCCGGCAGGCCGAAGTCGAGGCCACCAAGCAGCGGATCGGTGACCGCTTCGAGTTGCAGAAGGCGCTGTTGCCGTACGAGCACCTGTTGCCGGAGCGGCTGCGCGGTCGCAACGAACGCATCGACGAACCGCTCGCGCGCGAACCGGCGCGGAGGACAGCATGACGCAGGAACAGAAGATCAACATCGTGCCGCGCGCAGGCGCGACGGGCAGCGGCAACGGCGGCGGCAAGGTCGCCAACGGGCAGATGCTGAAGTTCCATGTGATGCGGTTCAACCCGGCCGATCCGCAAAGCGTGCCGCACATGCAGACCTACGAGCTCGAGCAGACCGCCGGCATGACGCTGTTCATCGCGCTCAACGAGATTCGCGAGAAGCTCGACCCGTCGCTGCAGTTCGATTTCGTCTGCCGCGCGGGCATCTGCGGCAGCTGCGCGATGGTCATCAACGGCCGTCCCGGACTGGCCTGCCGCACGCTGGCCAATGACGTCGGGCCCGAGATCACGCTGGCGCCGCTGCCGGTGTTCGAGTTGATCGGCGACCTGTCGGTCAATACCGGCAAGTGGATGCGTTCGATGAGCGAACGGCTGCAGACCTGGGTCCACCTGAAGCAGCAGGAGGTCGACCTGTCGCGGATCGAGGAGCGGATGGATCCGGATCTGGCCGAGAAGATCTACGAGCTCGACCGCTGCATCGAGTGCGGCTGCTGCGTGTCCGCCTGCGGTACCGCGCGCATGCGAGAGGACTTCATCGGCGCGGTGGGCATCAACAAGATCGCGCGCTTTCGTCTCGATCCGCGTGACACGCGCAGCGACGCCGACTTCTACGACGTGATCGGTGACGACAGCGGGGTCTTTGGCTGCATGTCGCTGCTCGGTTGCCACGATGTCTGCCCGAAGGATCTGCCGCTGCAGACCCAGATCGCGTTCGTGCGCCGCAAGATGGTCGCGATGGGCTGGACCTGACGCGCCGCCCCGAGGCGCTCACACCGCGATGGCGGGCAAGACAAACGATCACCTGGAGGTCTTGCGCGAGATGCGCAGCCGCGCCGTGCTCGGCGGCGGCGTCAAGCGCATCGAACAGCAGCACGCGCGGGGCAAGCTCACCGCCCGCGAGCGACTGGCGCTGTTGCTCGACGACGGATCGTTCCAGGAGTTCGGTGCCCTCGCCACGCACCAGGTGAGCGCCTTCGGCCTCGACCAGCAGCGTTTTCCGGGCGACGGCATCGTCACCGGTTTCGGCAAGATCAGCGGCCGCCGCGTGGCGGTCTTCGCGCAGGACTTCACCGTGCTCGGCGGCTCGTTCTCCGCGGTGCAGGCGCAGAAGATCAGCCGCATCCAGGACCTGGCGCTCGAAAGCGGCATTCCGCTGATCGGGCTCAACGATTCCGGCGGCGCGCGCATCCAGGAAGGCGTGCGCAGCCTGGCCGCCTACGGCGAGGTGTTCGTGCGCAACGTGATGGCCTCCGGCGTGATCCCGCAGATCTCGGTGGTCCTCGGACCCTGCGCCGGCGGCGCGGTGTATTCGCCCGCGCTGACCGATTTCGTGATCATGGCGGAGGGCAGTTTCATGTTCCTCACCGGCCCCGACGTGATCAAGGCCGTGACCGGCGAGCAGGTCACCGCGCAGACGCTCGGCGGCGCCGACGTGCACACCGGCCGCAGCGGCGTGGCCCATCTCTCGGCCGACACCGAGGCCAACACGCTGGCGCTGACCAAGCTGCTGCTGAGCTACCTGCCGCAGAACAACCACGAAGATCCGCCCCAGGTCAGGCCCGACGACCCACCCTACCGCATGGACGAGGCACTCAACTCGTTGATCCCGAACGACGAGAACCAGCCCTACGACATGCGCGACGCCATCACGGCGATCTTCGACCGCGGCAGCTTCCTCGAGATCCAGCCACTCTTCGCGGCCAACGCCGTGGTCGGCTTCGCGCGCCTGGACGGCTACAGCGTCGGCATCGTGGCCAACCAGCCGGCCTTCATGTCGGGCGCGTTGAACATCGATGCCAGCGACAAGATCGCGCGTTTCATCCGCACCTGCGATGCGTTCAACATCCCGCTGGTGACCTTCGTCGACTGCCCCGGCTTCCTGCCCGGCACCGATCAGGAATACGGCGGTGTCATCCGTCACGGTGCGAAGATCATCTACGCCTACTGCGAGGCCACGGTGCCGAAGATCTCGATCGTCACGCGCAAGGCGATGGGTGGTGCTTACGTCGCGATGGGTTCGAAGCAGATGCGCACCGACCTCGCGTTCGCCTGGCCCACCGCGCAGATCGCGGTGATGGGGGCCGAGCCGGCAGTCAGCGTGCTCTATCGCGACGAAGTGCAGAAGGCCAGCGATCCGGCAGCGCGTGAGCGCGAGCTGGTGGCCGAGTACCGCGAGAGGTTCTTCAATCCGTACCGCGCCGCCGACGTCGGCCAGATCGACGAAGTGATCGAGCCGCGCGAGACCCGCCCGCGCCTGGCGCGAGCGTTCGAGGTCCTGCGCACCAAGGTGCAGCAGAACCCGCCGAAGAAGCACGGCCTGTCACCCACCTAGCGAGCGAAGCGATGAGCGATCTGATCTGGGGCTTGCAGATGACCGGGCTCGGCATGGGGCTGGTGTTTGCATTGCTGGCCACGCTGTGGGGCTTGCTCGCCCTGGTCCAGCGCCTGGACCGGGCGCCCGCTGAACCCACGGCAGGCGCCGCCGTCGCCGCACACGAGCCGGCCGCCGCGGCGGGCCTGGACAAGGACCTGGTGGCCGCGATCGTGGTCGCCACGCTCGCGCACCGGGCGCTGCTTCGACGCGAGGCTGCACCGGTGATGCGCAGCTACTGGCCCGGCAGCCTGCTCTACGCCTCGCGCTGGATCGCCGCGGGACGGACCCGGCAGAGCCAGAGCTGGCAACGCAGGGGCCGATGATGCGACGCTACACCGTCGGCGTGCGTGGCCGCGAGTTCGTGATCGACGTGCAGGAGCAGGCCGCCGACCGCTTCGAGGTCGTCGTCGAAGGCGAGACCTTCGACGTCACGCTGTCGGGCGACGAGGATCTGCCTGACGCATCGATCACGCCCGGCTACCAGCCCGCCCGCGCGACGGGCGCCCCGGTGCGACCGGCTCCGCTGGCGGCGCCCCGGCCGCCGCGCGCCGTTGCTGCGGGAACGTCGACCGTCAGTGCGCCGATGCCTGGCGTGATCCTCGAGGTTCATGTCAAGGCCGGCGACCACGTCGATCGCGGCCAGCAGATCGCGGTGCTCGAGGCGATGAAGATGCACAACCTGATCGGCGCCCCGCGCGCCGGCACCATCGCCGAGGTCTGCGTGGCGCCGGGCCAGGCGGTGGGTCACGGCGACGCCCTCGTGCGTTACGCCGAAAGCTGAGATGGCGGGTCCGGACACGCTCGGCCTGCTGCTGCAGGGCGTCGCGAACGTCACGCCGCAGTCGGTGGTGATGATCGGGGTGGCGTGCGTGCTGCTGTACCTGGGCATCGTCAGGCGCTACGAACCCCTGCTGCTGTTGCCGATCGGCGCCGGCTGCCTGCTCGCCAACCTGCCGCTGTCGCCGCTGATCGCCGACGACGGCATGCTGCGCGTGCTCTACGACATGGGCATCCGCAACGAACTCTTCCCGTTGCTGATCTTCATCGGCATCGGTGCGCTCACCGACTTCGGGCCGCTGCTGGAGAACCCGCGCCTGGTGCTGCTGGGTGCGGCCGGCCAGTTCGGCATCTTCCTGACGCTGCTGCTGGCGCTGGCGCTCGGCTTCACGCGGCCCGAAGCGGCATCGATCGGCATCATCGGTGCGATCGACGGGCCGACCTCGATCTACGTCAGCGGCCTGCTCGCGCCACACCTGCTGGGGCCGATCACGGTGGCCGCGTACAGCTACATGTCGCTGGTGCCGATCCTGCTGCCGCCGATCATGCGGTTGCTGACCACGCAAAAGGAGCGGCGCATCCGCATGCCGTACAGCCAGCGCACGATCAGCCGCCGCACGCGGATCCTGTTCCCGATCGTCGTGACGCTGCTGGTGGGCACGCTGGTGCCGTTTGCCACGCCCTTGATCGGCATGCTGATGCTCGGCAACCTGATGAAGGAATCGGGCGTCGTCGAACGCCTGACGCAGGCCTCGGCGCAGGAGATCGCCAACACCGTGACACTGTTCCTCGGCCTGGCGATCGGCTCGACGATGGTCGGCGCCGAGTTCCTCAAGCCGAGCACGCTGGCGATCCTGGTGCTGGGCATCGTCGCGTTCACCGTCGACGGCATCGCCGGCGTGCTGTTCGCCAAGCTGCTCAACGTCGCGAGCGGCGGCAAGGTCAACCCGCTGGTCGGTGCGGCCGGCATCAGCGCCTTCCCGATGGCTGCGCGCGTGGTGCAGAAGGTCGCGCAGGAAGAGGATTTCGAGAACTTCCTGCTGATGCACGCGATGGGCGCCAACGCCGCCGGGCAGGTGGCCAGCGTGGTCGCGGGCGGCGTGCTGCTGGCGCTGATGGGGGCGGGTGGGTCTTGATCCGGGTTGCCGTTCCCGCGGTCGGTGTGCGAGGGCGCGCAGCGGACTGGGCTTGGTCCGTTGTGGACGCTTGCCTGGCGTGGCTTGTTCGAAGGATTGAGGTTCGCGTTGCTTGCCGGGTCCCGGCCCGGCGGGCGGGTAACTTTCATTTGCGTGGGCCAAATGAAAGTCACCAAAGCAAAGGCCCTCAATGCAACACCTTTCATGCGTTCTGCACGCTGCGGAAACCCGGCCCAGCGGGCCACTTTGAACCCGCGCGGCACATCGAACCCGCCGCGCACTCGGCGGCGCGGGCCTCGCAAAGCCTCGCCCGCGCAGATTCGCTGGATCCCCGGCCAAAGCGCAGCGAGGCCGCGTCGAGCGAGCCGCCGGTTCGATGTGCGGCGGTGGCTTCCAGGTGGCCCGCCGGGCCGGGTGTGCGAGGCGCGAAGAACGAGCTGAGAGGTTTTGCATTCAGCCCCTTTGCTTTGGTGACTTTCATTTGGGGCCGCAAATGAAAGCCACCCGCCTGCCGGGCCGGGACCCGGCAAGCAACGCAAACCATCACTCGGCTCGAAGAGAGCCACTGCCCACGCACGCGACGGGCCGGATCCAGGGGCGGCGCGTCCTGCCGAAGGATCGCGTGCGTCGGGCCGACTTCAGCCTGCGCTCGCCCGCGTCGCCGGCCGTGCCTTCTTCGCCGCGACCGCCTTGACCGGCGCGCTTCGCACCTTGCGCCGCGACGAGGTCCGCTTGGCGCGCGCCGCGAGCGCCAGTTCGCGCACGCGCTCGATGTCCTCGTCGCTGAACACGCCGTTGACGCCCGAGATCGCGGCCAGCTTCATGCCGTGCTTGAGGCCGAGCTTGTAGATCTCGCGCACCTTTTCCCACTCGATCGCGCGGCCGACGGTGAAGGTCTCGAAGCGGCCTTCGAGCGCCAGCACGATGGTCTCGGCCAGGCAGGCGTAGACCACGTTCTTGGGCAGGCCGATGTTCTTCATCGACACGTCGCTGGGCAACTGGATCTCGCCGGATTCGATCACCAGCACGTCGGGCCGCTTGGCCACCTCCTCGGGCGGCAGGTCGAGCGGCCGGGCCACGTCGGTGATCACGCAGCCGGGCTTGACCTTCATGATGTCGAGCACCTTCTTGCCCGCACCGGAGGTGGCGGTGACGATCATGTCCATGTCGGCGATGTGCGTGTCGGCCCGCGCCGACAGCACCACTTTCGCGTCGGGCGTCTGCTGCAGGATCGACTCCTTCAGTGCCAGCAGCTTGGCGGTTTCTGGCGACACCAGGGTCACCTCCTCGGCGGCGCGCACCAGCAAGCCGCGAACAGGCGGCGCCGATCGAGCCGGTGGCTCCGACCACCATGGCCTTGAACTTCACGCGCTCCTTGCCTTTGGGCGGTGGCAGCAGCTTCATGCGCAGCAGCGCGTCATGCGCCGCCCACAACGCGCCCGAGGCGCTGTAGCTGTTGCCGGTCGTGATCGGCAGCGAGGCTCGCTTGGCCACCGTGGCCCCGGCATCGCCGACCACCTTGGTGAAGGCGCCCAGGCCCATGATCTGCGCGCCCAGGCGCTTGGCCATGTCGGCCGCGGCGAGCAGCCGGCGGTAAGTGAACTCCGGGCCGTGGTTCATGATCTCCTTGGGCGTGCCACCGACCGAGATCAGCCAGCCTTCGGCCTCGACGCCAGTCGGCGACTTGATGCCTTCGACCTTGCAGTAGACGAACGGCGGCGCATAGGCCATGACCTTTTCGATCGAATCCATCAGCAGCGGCGGCGACACGCGCGACAGCATCTCGATCGGCTTGATGATCTTGAAGTACTCCTGCGACAGCGGGTGGATCACGAAGGCGAAGCGGTTGACGCGCCTGAAGCCGTTCGGGTAGAGGATGCGCGGCGCCATCTGCAACTCGGTGATGATCTCGAGGATGTCGTCCTCGAGGATGTCGTCCGGCGCCTTGCCGGTGGCCGCGAGGATCATCGCGTCGAGCATGTCGGGGCCGAGCACATGGCCGGCAAGCACCGGCGAGGCGTCGATCACCATGTTGACGCCGTTGTCCTTGAAGCGCGCGAGGCGCTCGTCGTTGACGTTGCTGGTGATGATCGTCTTGCCGGCCAGGGCCTCGAGGTCGAAATCGTCGAGTTCGTGCACCGGTGCCACCACCATGGTGGCCTTCTGCATCGCCTTGCCGAGAACGAAGCGCGTCCAGCGCTTGAGCAGTGCGGCCGGGATCGCCCGCGGCGGCGTCCAGTCGGACACGTAGTGCGCGCCGCTGGCATACAGGCCCAGCGCGTCCAGCGAGGTCAGCAGCTTGGGTACGCCGAGCTGCAGCAGCGGGTCGGCGAACAGCAGGTTCTCGGTGTACTCCGACATCGACATCGCCAGCTTGTAGTTCGACATGCCGGAGAAGAACAGCACATTGGCGTTGTCGAAGTAGTGGCCCAGCTCGGTCTGGGTGTGGCGCACCGCCCACTCGAGGAAGATGTCCGCCAGCCGCGCCCCGGTGGTCACCGGGACGCGCGTGGCGATCTTGCGCAGGCGGGCGCTGTCGGCTTCGATCAGTCGCTGCGCGCCGATGCGGTAGCTGTCCTTGACGACGCCCAGCCCGATCGCATCGGCGTGCTGGTCCCAGTGCTTGAGCAGCTTGGCGGCGCGGGAGATGCTGCCGTCCGTGCCCAGGCGTTGCACGTGCAACTTCTGGCCCAGGAAGGGCGTGGTGAACTCGAAATCCTGGCTCTTCGATCCCAGGCTGATGCTGATCACGGTCTTCATGCTGAACTTGCGGCAGAGTGGGGTGCATTGATGATGGAGGATGAACGTGATCGCGAACTTGATCAGCGACATGGCGCGTGCATATGCGCTGCCCGGAGTGAAGCGCGCCGCTGGCTTGGTGACGCGGCTGCTGCCGATACCGCAGCCGACCATGCTGGTCGGCCCGGGTGCCAGCGCCCGCCTGGGCCAGGCGATCGGCAGCTTCGGCCACCACAAGGTTCTGCTCGTCACCGATGCGGTGATCGGCGAAGCTGGGCCTGACGGCGGGGCTGACCGATGAGCTGAAGGCCAGCGGCACCGAGTGGGTGGTCTTCGACGATGTCACGCCCGACGCACCGATTCCGGTCATCGAGCGGGGCATCGAGCGGTACCGAACCGCGGGCTGCGATGCGATCGTCGCCTTCGGCGGGGGCTCGGTGATGGACGCAGCCAAGACGATCGGGCTGGCCGCCGCCAACCGCAAGCATCCGCGCGAACTGGTCGGCTATTTCAGCGGCCGCCACGCGCCGCCGCCGATCTACGCGGTGCCGACCACCGCCGGGACGGGTTCCGAAGTGACCGTCGCGGCGGTGATCTCAGACCCTGAACACCACCGCAAGCTCGTCATCGCCGACACCCGCATCGTGCCGCGGATGGCCGCGCTCGACCCGTGCCTGATGACCGGTCTGCCGCCCGCCATCACGGCGGCCACCGGCATGGATGCGCTGACCCACGCGGTCGAGGCCTACATCGGCCACTGGGGCACCGCCTTCAGCGACCGCATGGCGCTTTCCGCGGTGGGCATGATCTACAAGAACCTGCCGCTCGCCTTCGCCGACGGCCAGGACCTGGCGGCGCGCGAGAACATGGCGCTGGCGTCGACCTACGCCGGGCTGGCCTTCACGCGCGCCAACGTCGGCAACGTGCACGCCATCGCGCACCAGTTGGGCGGCCTGTACCACACCCCGCATGGCCTGGCCAACGCGATCATGCTGGCGCCCGTGCTGCGTTTCTATGGCCCGACGATCCAGGCCAAGCTGGCGCTGCTTGCGGTGCATGCCCGCGTCGCCCGGGCGAGCGAGCCCGAGGCGCGGCGGGCACGAGAAGTTCATCGATTCCATCGAGGCGATGAACCGGTCGATGGCGATTCCGCAAGTGCTGGAGGCGCTGCGCGAGAAGGACATTGCGGCGCTGGCCAAGGCCGCGTGCTGGGAGGCCGACACCAACTACCCGGTGCCGCGCACGATGTCGCAAGCGGAATGCGAGGCACTGTTGCGGGCCGTCCTGCCGAAGCCGGCCACATGCCGGCGTGCCGTCGCGCAAGAGGCCGGCAGCGGCCAAGGTGCCGGCGCGCAAGGCGACACCGACCCGGCGCGCGGGGGCCAGGGCCGCAGCACCGCCCGCTAGCGGTCGGTTCGGTGGCGTTTGCGGCGCTGGGCAGGCCGCAAGGCCGGTTCAACGCCGTTCGGTGCCCGGCTGGCTGTCGTCCTGGCGCCCATCGGGCACCGCAGGCGTTGGTGCAGGTTCGCGCGCGCCGCTTCCCGCTGCCACCATCACGCCGCCGACCTGGCGCGCCAGCCGGCCCAGGTCCTCGACCAGGCTCGGTATCTCGACCGGCGGCACCTGGTTGACCTTGGCGGTGAATTCGATCGTGCGGCTCTCCCTGCTGCCGAGAACGCTGCGCGTCGTCAACAGACGGAAGTGCGGCGTCTCCAGGCGCTGCGATTCGGGCTCTTCGCTGAGCGCCGTGCCGTCGGGCCAGGCCATGTCGACGCGGTAGTGGAAGGTGGCGGGAAATGACGGCACGGCCAGCGGAAAGCGGCGCGCCAGCCGCTGCGGCAGCACGATGGCGTCGCCCAGGCTCGGCGCGAACGGGACTCCCCACTGTTCGCCGGCCGCGCGGGCCAGCCTCGGCACCGCGAAGCTGGCGTTCAGCGTCAATTGGTTGAGGCGGCGATCGTCGCTCAGCCGCGGCTCGCCGACCAGGCGGCTGCCGGCGTACTGCTGCAGGTAGCCCGCGGAAACGAAGCGGCGCAATTCGGCCGGATCCATGCGCTGCAGCGACATGCGCAGTGTCTCGGCGTTGAGACCGAACCACCGGATCTCGACCTCGAGCTGACCTTCGTCACCGAAGCGCGCGAGGCTCAGGCGCTCGTGCAACTGGTTGCGAAAGATCTCCGCCCGGTTCGGCGAACGCACGATCACCAGATCCTGCGTGCGCGGCATCGACCGGCAGCACCGCGGCCTCTTCGAGGCGCTGGCCCATCCGCGACAGCATGCCGGCCTGTCCGTGGCGCGTCGGGTCGAGGTAGTACTCGCGCCCGGCCAGCCTGGCCTGCACGATCACGTGGTCGAAGACCTCGGGCGCCGGCAGCATCGACGCCGGGCCGCTGCGGGTCGACAGCGATGCCAGCACCGGCCGCGCCTCGATCCCCAGCTCGCGCAGCATGCGCGCCAGCAGCAGGGCCTTGTCCTTGCAGTCGCCGTAGCCGCGCTGCAGCACCACCGCCGGCAGCTGCGGGCGCATCGCGCATGGGCCCACGGCCACCGACCAATGCCGAATCTCGGTCTGCACCCACTGCAGGGCCTGCGATGCCTGTTCTTCCGGGTCCGACAGCGCGCGCAGACCGGCCATCACCGGGGCCATCTCGTCGGGCAGGGGTGCGTCGGTCGGGAACAGCTTCAGCGCCCACCGTGCGACCTCGTTCCAGTCCGCGTACTCGCTGAACTGCAGGCTCCGCATCGGCTCGATGTCCGGCGGCGTCATCGGCTCGACGCCAGCGGCAGCCAGATCGCGCGCCTCGAAGCGCAGGCGCCGGAGCCCGGATGCGACCGTCTCGGTCGGGGCCGGTCCGTCGCCGCCCGCGCCACCGTACCAGCGCCAGAGAATCCGTCGCTCCGTCGGCACCACCAATGTGACGCGGCGCAGCAAGATCGGATAGGGCTGCTCCCAGGACACTCGCTGCGAGTAGCGCGCACTGAGGGTCGGGTTCTCACCGACGATCGAGTGCACCACCTGCAACGTGTCGCCGGCGCGCACGCCGGGCAGCACGATCGACGCGGTGATCACGCCGCTGTAGAGACCCTCCTCGAGCTTGGCTTCGCGCTGCAGGAAGCGCACCGGCGCCGTACGCGTGTGGTCGATGGTCTGCTTGCCGCGCAGGATCAGCACCTTGTGCAGCAGCAGCCGCTCGAATTGCGGATTGAATTCCAGCGCCAACTGGCCGATCTCGGCCAGCGCACTGGCGTCGTTGACCTGCACCACCCGGTTCGTCAGCCGGATCGGCGGCGAGCCGGGCTGGAGGTGGGTATCGACCATGCGCACGACGATCGGCCTGCGGCTTGCCTGGGGCGGTGCCGGTGGCGGCGCCTGCAAATCGGCCCAGGCGGGCACCGCCGCTGCGCGAACGAATGCCTTTTCGGCGCTCGCGATCTCCTGCAGCGGGCTGTCTTGCGCGTCGGCGGATGCTGGCCGGTCGGCGGCCGCCGTAGCCGATGTCCAGGCCACCAGCAGCACACAGAGCAAGCGGGCTGGCCATCGCATGTGCAGACACTCGGTGAGGCGTTTGCCGCAACCGTATGCCAACTTGCCGGCAGCGGTGGTGCGCTGGGTCAAGGGCGCGACACCATCGCGGTCACGCAGCAGAGTTGATGAAGTTGCCCGTTCCATGCCGCCGCAGGATCGATTTCGCTGCCCTTTTGTGCGAGGTCAAATTTATTGCAGGCCCGCGGTGTAGTGTGGCCCGCTCGAACTCCAACCGGGGGAGTGCGGTGTACGGTCAGCGTACCGGAGATGTGATGAAGCGCGAGCGGCTGCTCACGGCCTCGTCGAAGGCGACGGTGAGCGAGGCTGCGCGCCTGATGGCCGGTCAGCGAGTCAGTGCCGTCGTGGTGGTCGACGACGGCGTGCTGGCCGGCATCTTCACCGAACGGGATGCCGTGTTCCGGGTCATCGCGCTGGGGCGCGACCCGCTGACCACCCACCTGTGCGACGTGATGACGCGCGACCCGGTGACGGTCGATCCCGAACGCACCTTCGGTCATGCGCTGCAGCAGATGCACGCCCACGGCGTGCGCCACATGCCGGTGGTCGCGGACGGCAAGCCGGTGGGCATCGTGACCGCGCGTGACGCGCTGGATCCTGAGCTCGAGGAGTTCGTCGCCGAGGCCCGGCGCCGCGAGGCGATCCGCTAGGGGCTTATCCGCGCAGCGGGCTCGCCGACGACAGCATCTCGCGTTCGTCGAGCTCTTCTTCGATGAGGCGCAGCGTTTCGTCGTTGATCGCGTTCTGCGCATGCAGCCGATACAGGCATTCGCGTTCGGCGCCGATGGCCACCAGTCGCAGGCGCCGGGCGGTCGAGATGTGCTCGGCGCGTGCAGCGGCGACGCTCGGGCCGCCTTCGCGCAACGCAATCTTGTCCTCGTAGCGATGGATCAGCTGCAGCGCGAACGCGTACTCGTCGGGGTCGGTGAGTGTGGGCAGCACCGGCTGCACCGCGGCGATGCCCGCTCGCGCAATCGCCACACGCGCGGCGTTCTCCTCCGGCAAATCGGCCGCTTCGCTGAGGGGCCGCAGGGTGCGGATCAGCCACGGCAGCGGGATGCCATTGAGGATCAGCGTCAGCACGATCGTCGCCGCCGCGAGGAACACCACCAACTCGCGCTCGGGGATCGCGGTGCCCGTCTGCGTCATCAGGGGCACCGACAGTGCCGTCGCGAGCGTGACGGATCCGCGCACCGCTGCCCACGCGATGAGGAAATTGCGGCGCCTGTCGGGTCCGGTCCGCGGCCCTGCCCAGCCCCACTGCAGCCTGAACCGCACATGGGCCGAGGCCCACACCCAGCCGATCCTGAGCGCCATCAGCAACAGCCACAGCGACGCGGCCAGCATCGCGAGCCACGCCGGGTCGTAGTGGCCGACCGCCTCCAGCATGTGGCGCAGCTGCAGGCCCAGCAGCACGAACACCAGGCCGTTGAAGAGGTAGGAGATCATCCGCCACACCTCGCGGGCGTGGCGCCGCCCGTCCACCGACAGGCCCGCGACTTCCTTGCCGCCGGCCCACAGCCCTGCGATCACGACGGCCAGGATGCCGGACACATGCAGCGCCTCGGCGGCCAGATAGGCGGCATAGGGAACGAGGATCGTCAGCAGTGTCTGCAACACCGGATCGTCGACACCGACGACGATCAGGTGCTCGCGCAGCCGCCGCCCGAGCCACTCGACGATGACGCCCACGACCACACCGCCTCCCGACAGCAGGACGAATTGTGTGACCACCTCGGTGGTCGAGATGTGTGCGGCCGCGGCCGCGGCGGCGACCGCGAGCTTGAAGCTCACCAGCCCGGTGGCGTCGTTGAGCAGGCTCTCGGCATTGATGATGTGCGAGACACGGTGCGGCAATGGCAACCCGGCGGTGGTGGCCACGGTGGCCACCGCGTCGGTCGGCGTGACGATGGCGCCGAGCATGAACGCCACCGCCAGCGGCATCGCCGGCACCAGCCAGTGGATGAAGTAGCCGACCACCACCACCGTGAGCACCACCAGCCCCAGCGCCAGCAGCAGCACGGGGCGCAGCACGTGCAGCAGGTCGCGTCGGGGCAGCAGCCTTGCATCGGCGAACAGCAGTGGCGGAATGAAGAGCAGCAGGAACACGTCCGGATCGACATCGATGCGGTCGAGCCCGGGCAGCCACGACGCGGCCGCGCCGACGATGACCAGGAAGATCGGCAGGCCGATGCGTGTCCAGCGCACCAATGCACCGCCGACGGCGGTGATCAGCAGCAGCACGAGGGTCAGCTGGATGACGGCCATCGCGTCACGGCTTGCTGGCCGCGACCGGCCGGTCAGCGGAACGGCTCGGCACGAACCAGCAGTTCCTCCAGCCCGGGCTCGTTCGGATCGCGCGGCTTGCCGGGGTGGATGATCGCGACCTGGCAGCTTTCGGCGGCCTCGACCAGTTGGCGGTAGGTGCCGGCGGCGAGGTCCTTGATGAAAGCCTGCTTGCGCTCGTCGTAGCCGAACATGCGGTCATTGATGAGCTGGCATTCGTTGCAGCTCGGGCAGCGTGCCGTTTCGATCCAGGCCTCGTCGCGCGAGTGCGCCGGCGCCGAGGGCTCGGCCCCCGCTGCGGCGGCCGCCACGACCGGTTGCGCGGCCGCAGCCGGCGCCGCGACCGCCTCGGCCGGCTTCTCGGCCGCCCAGGCCGCCTTCTCGCGCGCCAGCAGGCGCTCGGCGTGCGAGTCGTGCACGCCGCCATGCTCCTGCAGGCGGCGCCACAGCAACAGGCAGCGACGCGTGGCCTGCATCAGGCGGGCATCGACGATGACACGTTGCAGCGTGTCCTGGCTGTCGACCGCCAGCAGGTACGGCACGCATCTCGCCGCGTCGGCTTCGTCGAGCGCGAGCCAGTCGGCCACCGGCACCATCGCCGCATTCCAGCGCTCGGGCGGCACCAGTGCGAAGTGAGCGGCATAGCGGGTGTCGCAGAGCACGAAGTCGGCAAAGGTGAAGGCCGAGCGCTGCTCGGCGCGCTGCAACGCCGCGTCGAAGTAGGCCATCGTCTCGACCGACCAATCGTCGTCGGGCTGCGGGTTGTTCTCGAGTGAGAAGCGGGCCGCCCAGTTGCCACCGGCGGCGGCGTCGTAGGTGAAGGCCGGGAAGGCGCGCGACTGCATCGCAGCCGCAGCGGTCAGGTAGGGCGGCAGCAGGCTGGCCGAGCGCGGCGAGCCGGCGAAAACACTGAACAGTGCCGGGCCCGGGTCGGGCCAGGCCGCGGCCGATCTGCGAGCGCAGCGCGTACAAGTTGGCGCTCGGCGACTGCAGCACGAACATGCCGCCCAGGCCCATTGCCGCGGTCGCCAGGCGTGCACTGCGCACGCCGAACGCGAAGCGCCCGGTGCCGATCGAGGCTTCCTCGAGCAGGTCGGAGGTCTGCACCAGCACCTTCACCGGCAGCCCCGACGACAGCATCTCCATCAGGTTGGCGTTCTCGGGCGCGTCGTTGCAGTCGGGCGGAATGCAGACCAGGTAGTCGGGGAAGCGCGCCAGATCGGCAGCGGTGAGTGCGTTCTCGTCGAAGGCTTCGAAGAACAGATCGTGTTCGGCCTCGATGTAGCGGCCTTGCACCTCCAGTTCGGCGATCGACATCGCCTTGACCAACTCGGCCACTTCGGCCAGCCGGTCGCGGTAGGCCTTCGCGGCCGCCGCGCAGTTGTCGAACACGAAATCGAAACACTCGCTGTCGTCCACCGCGTCGGCGGGAGCGAAGAAACGCTGCGACTCGAGCACCCCCAGCACGTGCACCAGCCGCCCGTGGCGCGCCGGTGGCAGCTCGTCACGGGGCACACCCTTGCCGACGATCCGCGACAGCGCGGCAAAGTCGAACTGATCCTGGTGCGGGCCGCCAACCGATTCCTTCAGGTGATGCGGCTGGCGACTGGCCTGCGAGTGGGCGAACGCCGCGCGCAGGATGTCCGAGAGTTTCAGCACCAGCCGGCTCAGATCGGCGTGGAAATGGCGCGCCTTGGCGTGATGCGCGGCGTGCCAGGCGTGCGTGATCAGCCGCGCCGGCATGTCGTGTGAGCAGCCGACCACCTCGCCCTCGGTTCGCAGGGCGCCGCCGGTGTGGCTGAGCACCTGCTCGAACGTTTCGCCCTCGCTGGCGCCGAGCTTGGCAGCCGCCATCGCCCACAGGTCGTCCAGCGTGCCGCTGGCGCCATCGTCGACCGCCCGGCGGATCTCGCGTTCGAGCTGCAGTGCGTGCCGGCGCAGGCGTTCGCCCTCGATGCCGCGCGGCGCCACATCCTTCAGCACGCCATCGACCACGCCCGACAGCGAGCGCACGAACTCGTGCCCGCCAATGCGCTGGTCCAGCACCAGCGGGAAGTCATGGCGCAACGCGGCGAGATCGCGGTACGGCGCGAGCAGGGCGGGGCGCAAGTCCAGACCGTCGATGGCCTTCAGGCCGTCTCCCTGGCGCCTGCCAGTGAGGTGAAAGATCAGCTGATCCTGCTGCTTGGCTTGCATGTCCATCACATCGTCTCTTTCATGCCGCCCGCTGGGTCTGCGCCGCTTCATCCGGCCACACGGTGTACTTGTCGAGTTCGCGGTTCAGCCCGGCCCGGATGTACTCGGGCGAGCGCATCTGGCCGGCATGACGCAGGTCTTCGTAGCAGGGGGCATCGGGGTTGCGGTACAGGATGCCGACCGGGATCGGGTCGTCGAGCGACGCGATCTCGCGTGCACGGTCGATGTCGATCGGGTCGTGCTCGCGCTGGTTGCGGTAGGCGCTCGACAGGCTCGGGCTCAACTGCAGGCCGTCCTTGTGGGTCAGCAGCATCGTCCGCTGCGGGTCGTGCAGCCACGGGTCGAAGGCCTTGGGCATGAACTCCGGGCAGCGCTGGATGATGCGCACGAACGAGAAGCCGCGGTGCTTGAACGCCGCGCGCACGATGTCGTACAGCACTTCGGGCACCCAGTCGACGCCCTGCGCGATGAACGACGCACCCTGAACGCCCAGCGACACCGTCAGCGGGTTCATCGGCTCGAGCGTCGCGCCATACGGCGTGGTGTTGCTCTTCAGCCCCTTGGGGCTGGTCGGCGAGGCCTGCTTCTTGGTCAGGCCATAGACGTGGTTGTCATGCAGGATGACGGTGATGTTCATGTTGTAGCGCAGCGCGTGAATCCAGTGCGCCGCGCCGATGCTGCAGCAGTCGCCGTCGCCGGTGCTGACGAAGACGTTGAGGTCGGGCCGGGCCATCTTGATGCCTTCGGCGACCGGGAACGCGCGGCCGTGGATGCCGTGAAAACCGTAGGTCTTCATGTAGTGCGGCAGCCGGCTCGAACAACCGATGCCGGAGACGAACATGGTGTTCTCGGGCGCCAGGTTCTCTTCGCTGCACAGGCGCTGCATCGCGGCCAGGATCGCGTTGTCGCCGCAGCCGTTGCACCAGCGCGGCACGCCGCCCTGGTAGTCCTCGAGGGTCGTGGTGCTCCTCGTGCAGCTTGATGACGCACTGGCTGAGGGATCGGCTCATGATGCTTGACCTTTACGTTGCAGGGCGTCCTTGGCGACGCGGCAGATATCGCCGGGCTTGATCGGCTGGCCGCGTGCCTCGCTCCAGCAGTCGATGTCGACCAGGAAGCGCGAACGCAACATCATCGCCAGCGCCGAGTAGCGCCGGTTGTCTTCGTCGATCAACTCGTCCTCGAGCTTGTCGGACCAGTTGCCTTCGATCGTCATCACCCGCTTGAAGCGCTTGAGGATCTCGCGGATGCCCGACGGCATCGGCTGCAGGAAGCGCAGGTGCATCGACGACACCGCCAGGCCCTCGGCACGCAGCCGCGCCACCGCCTCCTCGATCGCGCCCATCGTGCTGCCCCAGCCGACGAGCAGCAGGTCGCCGTCGTCGCCGCCGACCACCGGTGGCGCCTTCAGCGTCTTCTGCAGCGCCGCCAGTTTCAGGCTGCGCATGCGCAGGCCTTCTTCGTTGATCGCCGGGTCGTAGGCGACCTTGCTGGCGCGGTCATGCGCCAGGCCGGTGAGCGTGTGCATGCCGCCCGGCTGGCCCGGCTGGAAGCGGCGCGACAGGCCGGTGACCGGGTCCCAGTCGTAAGGCTTGGCCCCCGGCGGCACGGGCGTCTGGTCGACCGGCGGCGCCAGCCAGTCTTCGCTGAACTGCGGCCGCGGGAACGGTTGCTGGGCGGTCGACAGGCTGGCATCCGACAGCACCACCACCACCATGCCGAAGGTCTCGGCGATCTTGCGCGCGGTGATCACCGAGTAGAAGCAGTCCTCGATGCTGCATGGCGCCATCACCACCTTGGGCGCATCGCCGTGGCTGCCGAAGATGGCGGCCAGCGCGTCGCCTTGCTCGACCTTGGTCGGCTGGCCGGTGCTCGGGCCGCCGCGCTGCACGTTGACGACCACCAGCGGGATCTCGGCCATCACCGCCAGGCCGATCGCCTCCTGCTTGAGCGAATAGCCCGGGCCCGAGGTGATCGTCACGGCGCACTTGCCGGCGTAGCTGGCGCCGATGGCAAAGGCGCAGGCCGCGATCTCGTCCTCGGCCTGGTGCACCAGGCCGCCGACCTTCTCGAACACCTCGCTGAGGTAATGCGAGGCCGAGGTGGCCGGCGTGATCGGGTACATCGCGCAGATGTCCATGCCCGAGGCCATCACGCCCAGCGCGATCGCGGTGTTGCCGTTGATGACGATCTGCGCCTGGCTCGAGCGCTGTGCCGGAATGCGGTACTTGAAATCGAGATTGGCTTCGCCCCAGGCCGCACCGGCCTCGTACAGCGCGACGTTGCTCTTGATCACCGTGTCGGCCTTCTTGCCGAAGATGCGCGCGATCTGCTCACGCGCGAGGGCCGGGTCGAGCCCGTACAGGTTGCACAACAGCCCGAGCACGAACATGTTCTTGCCCTTGCGCGGGTCGTTCACGAGTTCCTTGCAGCGCTCTTCCAGCGGCACCTCGATCACCTTGAAGCCGTCCTTGCGCAAGGTCTCGACCGTCTTGACGTACGACGCCACGACCGTCGGGTCGCGGTGCGTGCGCCACATGCTCTCGAGCAGGATCGTGGCGCCCGGCTTCAGCTCGTTCGCCTGCACCCGGCCGATCAGCACCTGCTCGTTGAAGGCCACCACCAGGTCGGTCTGGTCGCCGCCGTTGGTCACGCGTTCGGAGCCGATGCGGATGCGGATGCCGCTGGCGCCGGCCACGCTGCGCGCCGGCGGCTGGATTTCGGCCGGGATGATCTCCGTCGTCCAGATGCCGTTGCCCATGCGCGCGGCGATGGCGCCGAGCGACTGGCCGCAGCGCTGCGCGCCTTCGCCGGAGTCGCTGATGACTTCGACGATGGCTTCGGCGATCGGCGTGGCCGGGCGCACGGACCTGGCTGCGGGCGGGGAGAGGGTGGCGGTGTCGTTCATGGTGGACGTGGTTCCGTGCGGACGGTGTCAGGCGGTGTGCACTCGGGCGAAGTTGCGTTCGGCGCGGGGTATGCCGAACAGCCGTGCTGCCGGGTCGCTGCTCTCTGGTTGGTAGACGACTTCGGTGTCGCGCAGGCCCAGGTAGGCCTTCATGCCCCGCGCGGCCTTGCGCCCGGCACCCATGGCCTCGATCACCGTCGCGGCGCCGGTGACGATGTCGCCGCCGGCATAGACGCCGGCAATCGAAGTGGCCAGGTTCGCGTCGGTGGCGATGTAGCCACGCTTGTCGAGCTTCAGGCCCGAGGTCTGGCCGAGGATCGGGTTGGCATTGGTGCCGATCGCAAACACCACCATGTCGCACTCGATCTCGAACGCGCTGTCCGCCACCGGCACCGGGCGGCGCCTGACCCGAGGCGTCGGGTTCGCCGAGCTCCATCCGCTCGCAACGCATGGCGCGCACGTTGTTGTTGGCGTCGCCGATCAGTTCGAGCGGGCTGGTCAGCCACTGGAAATCGACACCCTCCTGCTGCGCGTGGTGGATCTCCTCGGCCCGCGCTGGCGCTTCGGCCGCGCTGCGCCGGTAGATGCAGGTGACCTTCTCGGCACCGACGCGCAGCGAGACGCGCATCGCGTCCATCGCCGTGTTGCCCGCGCCGATGACGGCCACGCGCTTGCCCGGTTGCAGCGGGGTGTCGAAATTCGGGAAGTCGCGGCCGCGCATCAGGTTGCAGCGCGTCAGCCATTCGTTGGCCGACAGCACGCCGCCGAGCGACTCGCCGGGGATGCCCATGAAGCTCGGGTAGCCCGCACCGGTGCCGACGAACACGGCGTGAAAGCCCATCTCGCCGAGCATCTGCTCGATCGTGAACAGGCGGCCGACGAGGGTGTTGCACTCGAACTTGATGCCCAGTCGCGTGAGTTTCTCGATCTCGACATCGACCACGCGGTTGGGCAGCCGGAAGTCCGGGATGCCGTACTTGAGCACGCCACCGGGTTCGTGGAACGCCTCGTAGACGATCACCTCGCAGCCGGCCTTGGCCATGTCCGCCGCGCAGGCCATGCCGGCCGGACCGGAGCCGACGATGCCGACCTTGAAGCGGTTCGGCTCGATGTAGGGGATGTTGGCCCAGCCTTCGGCGATCGCCATGTCGCCGACGAAGCGCTCCAGCCGCCCGATGGCCACCGGCTCCAGCGACTCGCCCACCGTGCACACGCCTTCGCACTGGTTTTCCTGCGGGCAGACGCGGCCGCAGACCGACGGCAGCAGGTTGGTGTCGGTGATCACGTCGTAGGCGCCGTGGAAGTTCTTCGCCGCCATCTTCATGATGAAGCCGGGGATGTCGATACCGACCGGGCAACCCTTGACGCAGGGCTGATCGGCGCAGTCGAGGCAGCGCGAGGCCTCGACCAGCGCATCTTCGAGCCGGTAGCCGCAGGCCACCTCGTCGAAGTTCTTCACGCGCGCCTCGGGCGCCTGCTCTGGCATCGGCGTGCGCGCCTGCGGGATCGTGCGGATCGTCTTCTTCTTGGCCATGTCAGTGACTCCACCATGCGTCGCGCGACCCGCGACGCAAGAAACCTGTCGATGCACGGGCGGCAGCTTGCGGCCGCTTTGCCGTCATTGAACTTCCGCTTTGCCGGCAGTGGCGCGGCAACGGGGCAGCCGGGCAGCGCACGGCGCTCAGCCGAGGCGGTCTTCGCTGCGCTGCGACTGCCCTGCGCTGCTCGGGTCCGTGGCCCCGTCGCGCAACTCGCTGCGCTCACTGCGTTCGCTGCGCTCGGACAGGCGCGACGAGTCAGATCACGAAGCGCGCTGCGGCGCGGGCCCCGAACCCTGTGCTGCTCGGCGCCTCACATGCGCGCCGTGCGCTGCCCGGCTGCCCCGTTGCAGGACCAGAGGTGGCGTGCGCGACCTCGAACACCGCCACTGTTGCCGGCAAGGCGGCAGGCGGGCCTGGGCGGCGCGAATCGGCGCCGCCGAGGAGCACAGGGTTCTGGCCGCGCGCCTTAGCGCGCTTCGTCATCCGACTCGGCGCATCTGTCGAGCGCAGTGAGCGCAGCGAACGCAGCGAGTTATGCGACGGGCCAGGAGGCCGAGCACCGCAGGGCAGCCCGCAGCGCAGCGAAGGGCCAGCCGTCTGAGCCCCGCGCCGTGCGCCGCACCCGCCGCCTTGCTCGCGCCGATGCCGGCACGAGCACAGGCGGACATACGCAGACAGCCGCAAGGGCCGCAAGCCGTCGCCCGGATCGAGAGGGATCTCATCCAGTGGGCTCCCGGATTCAGTGGCTGTGGCCTTCGCCGCCGCGGATGCGGCAGCTTTCCTTCCAAGCCTCGAGCGCGTTCTTCTCGGTCGGCTTGTAGCGGCCCAGGCGCGCCATCAGGTCGTCGAAGTCGACCTGGTGGCCGTCGAAGTCGGGTCCGTCGACGCAAGCGAACTTGACCTGTTCGCCGATCTTCACGCGACAGCCACCGCACATGCCGGTACCGTCGACCATCACCGGGTTCAGGCTGACCATGGTCTTGATGGCGTGCGGGCGCGTGGCTTCGGCGCACCCCTTCATCATGATCGGTGGGCCGATCGCCACCACCTCGTCGATGTCGGCATGCGTGGCGATCGCCTTCTTGATGCCCTCGGTCACCAGGCCCTTGATGCCGGCCGAACCGTCGTCGGTGCAGACGATCAGCTCATCGCAGCAGGCGCGGAACTTGTCTTCCCAGAACATCAGGCCCTTGTTGCGGAAACCGAGCACACCGATCACATACGCGCCGCTGTCCTTGTAGGCGCGTGCCTGCGGGTAGACCGGCGCGACGCCCAGGCCACCGCCGACGCAGACCACTTTCTTGGCCTGGCCGATGTGGCTCGGGATGCCCATCGGGCCCACCATCGCGTGCAGCCGGGTGCCGACGCTGCAGTTCTGCTGCATCTCCTTGGTGGTCTTGCCGACCGCCTGGATCACCAGCGTGATGGTGCCCTTGTCGCGGTCGAAGTCGGCGATCGTCAGCGGAATGCGCTCACCGTGCTCGTGCTCCATCACGATCACGAACTGCCCGGGCCGCGCCGCCTTGGCCATCTGCGGGTGGCGGATTTCCAGCAGGTAGGTGACGTCGGAGAAATCCTCGCGCCTGACGATCTCGAAATCGGACATGACATTCCCTTACATCGCGGCATTGCTTCCTCGCGGCCGCTCGACATTGCGCGGGAGGTCACGCCTGGGCAAAGGCCGCGTGATTGATTGACTGACATTGTGCAGCGGCGAGCGTAGCGGCGCGGGATGGGTACGACTTGCTATGGATCAAGCAGCCTGCGATCGCTGGCTGCTTTCGCGTCCGTTGCGACAGGCGCAGCGTGGCCGCGAATGCCTGGGCGCTTGCTGGCAAGGGGGCTGGCAGGCTAGCGTTGCCTCAGCCGCATGATGCGCGCCCTGGCCGCGCTCTTGACCAGCGCGCGCTCGACCGGATTGGCGTTGGCCAGCACGGTGGCACCCTCGGCGCGACAGGTCGTCATCAACCTGTCGAGCGTGGCGGCGGGAGCGGTCTTCTGCGCGGCCTCGGCGGCCGCCAGGCGCTGCTCCGCTTCGGCCTTGCGCAGGCCGGCTTCATACGCCGCACCGACGAGCGCGAAGCTGCGCTCTGCCAGGCTGGTCAGTTCGTCCTTGACCGCGTCGTCGCCCGCGCGATAGCGGTCGGCCAGCGTGGCCAATCTCGGCTTCATGACAGCGACACAGGCTGCCGTGCGATCGAACTCGGCACCGGCCTCTTGCCATGGCCATTGCCTTGGGCGGGCACAGCGCCATCGCCAGCAAGGCGGCGGCCAGACAAGCCGTTGCTCGCGACACCGATGCTGTGCTCATGCGCGATGCACGCTGGGTTTCTGGGTTGACGATGGCTTGCACGGGGTCGAGCGGGTGGGGTTCAGTCGCGGCATCAGGCACTTGATCGGGCAGGTCGCAGCGTATGCCGGTCTTGCCCGGTTCACGGCTTGAACTCGAACCATTTCGTAACGGCCGCGCTCTGGGGGCGGTTGACCGGTTTCACTCGTGGCGCAGCGCTTCGATCGGATCGAGCTGCGCGGCGCGGCGGGCCGGGAAGTAGCCGAAAACGACGCCGATGCCGGCCGAGAACACGAACGAAAGCAGGTTGATCGCCGGGTCGAAGCGGTACGGCACGCTCATCAGGCCGGCCAGCGTGATCGATGCCGCCGTGGCCAGCACGATGCCGATCAGCCCGCCCAGCGCGGCCAGCACCACCGCCTCGATCAGGAACTGCAACAGCACTTCGCGCTCGAGGGCGCCGATGGCCAGCCGCAAGCCGATCTCGCGGGTGCGCTCGGTGACGCTGACCAGCATGATGTTCATGATCCCGATGCCACCCACCAGCAGGCTGACCGCGGCCACCGCGCCGAGCAGCGTGGTCATCACCTGGGTCGTGCCCGACAGCGTCTCGGCGATCTGCTGGGTGTCGAGGATGTTGAAGTTGTCGTCGTCGCCCTCGGCCAGCTTGCGGCGCTCGCGCAGCAACTGGCGCAGGCCGGCCTTCAGCCGGGTGGCGTCGCTGCCGTCCTGCATCGACACCAGCAGCGTGTTGATGCGCTGGTGGCCGGTGACGCGCCGCTGCAGCGTGCGCAGCGGCACCAGCACCGTGTCGTCCTGGTCGCCGCCCATGCCGGCCTGGCCCTTGGACGCCAGCACGCCGATCACGGCGCAGGAGAACTGCTTGATGCGCAGTTGCTCGCCCAGCCCCGCGCTGCCGACCTGGCCGCCGAAGATCTCGCGCCGCACCGTCTCGCCGATGATGCACACGGCAGCGCCGGCGCGCTGCTCGTCGTCCTCGAAGGTTCGCCCGCTGCTGAGCTTCCAGTTGCCGGTCGTGAACCAGGCGTTGCTGCTGCCGATGACCGTGGTGGCCCAGTTGCGGTTGTTGGCCACCACCGTGACGCCGGTGCGGGCTTCGGGTGCCACGGCGGCGACGCCGCCGATCTGGGCCAGCACGGCATCGGCGTCGGCCTCCTTGAATGACGGGGCCCCGCCACTGCCGCCGCCCGGCCCCAGGCGCTGGCCCGGCCGCACCATCAGCAGGTTGCTGCCGAGGCTCGAGATCTGCCTCTGCACCGCCTGCGTCGCGCCGCGGCCCAGCGTGACCATCGTGATCACGGCGCTGACGCCGATCACGATGCCCAGGATCGTCAGGAACGAGCGCAGCAGGTTGCGACGGATCGAGCGCAGCGCCAGCAGCAGCGTGTTCAGCAGCATCAGGCCTCCCGCGCCGCGAGTGCTGCGGCGGCAGGCGCAGCCGGCGGCGGCAGCGGATTCGGCCCGTCGCCCTCGATGCGGCCGTCGATGAAACGCACCCAGCGCTTCGCGTAGGCCGCCATGTCGGCTTCGTGCGTGACCATCAGCACGGTGATGCCATGGTCCACGTTCAACGCGCGCAGCAATTCCATGATCTCGCGGCTGCGCTGGGTGTCGAGGTTGCCGGTCGGTTCGTCGGCCAGCAGCACCGCCGGCTCGGTGACGAGGGCCCGCGCGATCGCCACGCGCTGCTGCTGTCCGCCCGACAGCTCGGCGGGCGTGTGGTGCTCCCAGCCCGCCAGGCCGACCGACTGCAGCGCCCTGGCTGCCGCCGCACGCCGCGCGCCAGCGCCCTCGCCACGGTAGAGCAGCGGCAGTTCGACGTTCTCCTGGGCCGACGTGCGTGCCAGCAGGTTGAAGCCCTGGAACACGAAGCCGAGATAGCGACGGCGCAAGCGGGCGCGCTGGTCACGCGACAGGGCTTCGACATGGGCACCGCGAAACAGGTACTGCCCGGCGCTCGGCGTGTCCAGGCAGCCGACGATGTTCATCGCGGTCGACTTGCCCGAGCCGCTGGGCCCCATGATCGCGACGAACTCGCCGGCCCCGATGTCCAGATCGATGCCCTTGAGCGCCACCAGTTGGGCCTGTCCGCTGCCGTAGACCTTGGTCACGCCGCGCAGTTGGATCAGCGGGCTGGTCATTTGGCTGTCGTGAACTTCTGATCGGTGATCACCTGCATGCCGGCCTGCAGATCGCCACCGGCGACCTCGGTCATGCGACCGTCGCTGATGCCCGGCATCACCGACACCGGTACGGCGCCACCGTCGCGAAGCACGTAGACCTGGCGCGCCGCGGCGGTGTTGGCGCCCGCCGCCGCCGACCGCCGCGTCGTGCTGCGCGGAAATCGCGGCAACAGGCTCGACACGATGCCGCCGCTGGCGGCAGTCTGTGGCGCGGTGCCGGCGGTGGGCGAGAAGCGCAGCGCACTGTTGGGCACCAGCAGCACGTCGTTGCGCTGCGACGCGGTGATCGTCGCGGTGGCCGTCATGCCGGGGCGCAGGCTGAGGTCGCTGTTGTCGACCTCGAGGTAGGTCAGGTAGGTGACGACGTTGTCGGTGATCGTCGAGCCGTAGGCCACGCGGCTGATCCGGGCCGGGAACTTGCGGCCGGGATGGGCGCTGACGGTGAAGGTGGCTTGCTGGCCGACCTTCACCGAGCCGACGTCGGCTTCGTCGACGTAGACCTGCAGGCGCAGTTGCGTCAGGTCCTCGGCCACGGTGAACAGCGTCACCGCCTGCAGCGACGCCGCCACCGCGTTGCCGGGATCGACGTTGCGCGTCAGCACCACGCCGTCGGACGGCGCCCGGATCGAGGCCTTGCCGAGGTTGATCTCGTCGGTCGACAGCGCGGCCTGCGCCTCGGCGACCCCGGCACGGGCGCTGGCCTCTTCGGCCACCGCGCGATCGAGCGCGGCATGGCCAGCGTCGAGTTCGGCCTTCGACGGCACCTTGCCGCCCGAAAGGCGCGACACCTCCTCGAGCCGTGCCACGCTGGCGCGGGTCTCCTTCACCGTCGCGACGGTCTGCTGCACCCGCGCCTGCGCACCCGCCAGCGCGGCGCGTGAGCGAACGATCTGGTCACGCAGCTTGGCGGTGTCGAGTTCGACCAGCACCTGGCCCTTGCGGATGCGGTCGTTGACGTCGACATGGACCTTGGCCACGGTGCCCGACAGCTCGCTGCCGATGCTGACCGAGCGCGTCGGCTGCAACGTGCCGTTGGCGGTGACGGTCAGCGTCAGGTCGCCGCGCGCCACCGTCTGCGTGACGTAGCTCGGCGCCGCGCTCGCGGTCTTGCGCTCTTGCCAGAACCACAGCCCGCCGGCGGCCAGCGCCAGCGCGACCAGCGCCAGCCACAACGCCGGGCGGCGATACCAGGCGCGTGCTGCCGGGTCGGCGAGCAGCGTCGCGAGATCGGTGGCCTGTTCGGGCCCCGGGGGCGACGGCGGGGTGCGGGAAGGCGATGGCTGGGTCATTGGTGCGAAGTGCCGATGGACGCTGCCGGGGCTGCGCCGATGGCATCGCTGCCCTCGGGCCGCCAGCCACCGCCGAGCGCCTTGTAGAGACGGACATGGTCGGCGCTCAGGTTGGCGCTGGCGGCGGCGACGCTTTCCTGGGCGGTGAGCTGCGAGCGCTGGGTGTCGACGACGGTCTGGAAATCCACCATGCCACCGGCATAGCGCTGGCGCGCCAGCAACGCGGCGTTGGTGGCGGCCTCGGCAGCCTGCTGCAGCCGCGCGACGCGCTCACGGTCGCCGCGCAGCGCGACCAGGGCGTCTTCCACCTCCTTCAGCGCCGCCAGCACCGTGGCCTGGTAGGCCAGGCCGGCCTGGTCGAGGGCCGCCTGCTGCGCGCGCACCTGGGCGAGCGCCTGCGCCAGCATCGAACACCGGCATCGTGACGCTGGCCGCCAGCGCGCTGAGGACCGACGTGCCGTTCGTCAGTGCGCCGAGGGTGAGGGCGGCGAGGCCGATCGAACCGCTCAACCTGAAATTCGGCAGGCGCGCGGCGTCGGCCTGCGCCACGCGGGCCAGCGCCGCCGCCACCTGCTGCTCGGCAGCGCGCACGTCGGCCCGCTGGCGCAAGGTCTCGGCGGGAATGCGCGAGTGCGAGATCGCCGGCCGGCTGCGGCACCGGCCGCGGTTCGGCGAGCACCGATGACAACGCCGCGGGCGGCTGGCCGGTCAACACCGACAGCGCGTGACCGGATTGCTGGATGCTGGTCTGCAGCAGCGGCAGCTGGGCCCGCGTCTGCTCGACGGCACCGCGCGCCTGCTCGGTCTCGAGCGAGGTCACCAGGCCGGCCTGCATGCGCCACTGCGTGAGCTGCAGCGTTTCCTGCTGGAGGGCCAGGTTGTCGCTGGCGATCGTCAGCAGCGTCTGGGCCGAGCGCAGCGTGATGTAGGCCAGGGCGACCTCGGCGGTGACCGCCACCTGCACATCGCCCAGCGTGGCCGCACTGGCGAGCACAGCGGCCTCGCTGGCGTCGAGCGCGCTCTGGTTGGCACCGAAGACGTCGAGTTCCCAACCCGCGTCGAGGGCGGCCCTGACGCTGTTGCCGGCGGGATTGCCGCCGGACCGGCTGCGCTGCGCCGAAGCCGAACCACCGACCGCCGGCAATAAGCCGGCGGCCGACACGTCACGCAGCGCGCGGGCCTGGCGCAGTGCGGCCTGGGCGTTCGCCACGCTGGTGTTGGTCTGCAGGGCTTGCGTCACGAGGCTCGCGAGCAGCGGGTCGTCGAATCGCGTCCACCACTGTGCCAGCGACGATGAGCCGGCTGGCGCAGCGGCTTCGGCGACCGCCCACGCCGCCGGCACGGCGATCGCGGGGAGGGCGGCGGGCTGCTGCACGACCGACGCGCAGGCACACAAGCCCAGCACCAGACCGGCCGCGACGAGGGGCCTGCACAGCCGCGGTGCGGCGGCTGTCCGGTGGTGGGGATCAGGCATCGACATGCGCCCTGCGCGGCATGCGCAACATGCGTGACAGTGTTCAGGCGCGATGCCGCTACAGTGTTTGCGCGGGGTCAAGGTTTGTGAAGCAACACGGCACGACCATCGGGCGGGTTGAGTGGGACGTTGGTTGTCGTTGATGTTGTTGGAGTTGCCGTGAGCCGTGTGAACATCTTGCGTCGCTGGTCGGTGGCGATTGTCGCCGCCGCCGGCCTGGTTGCAGTGGCTCACGCCATCACGCCGGCCGAGTTGCTTGCCGAGTACACCGCCAAGGCGGGCGCGCCGGCCCAGCCCGAGCGGGGCCAGCGCTTCTTCAACACCGGTTTCGGCCGCGAGTTTGGCTGGAGTTGCGCGTCGTGTCACGGCGCCGTGCCGACCAAGGCCGGTGCCGACGAACTGACGAAGAAGGTGATCGGCCCTCTGGCGCCCGCATTCAATGCCGCCCGCTTCACCGACCGCGCCAAGACCGAGCATCAGTTCCGCCTCAACTGCAAGGACGTCGTCGGGCGCGAGTGCACCGCGGCCGAAAAGGCCGATGTGCTGAGCTGGCTGCTGACGCTCAAGCCGTGAACCCGCGCTGCGCGACAGCCGGATGATCTGGCAAACTGCAACGATCGCTCGGGGCCATGCGCCGGGCTTTCACACCCAAGGAGATAATGATGAACGGTGTCGTGATGCGTTGGCTTGCCGCGATGGCCATGGCGCTGGCGGCGGCGGGTGCGGCCGCCCAGGCGGTCGAGATCGAAGGCGTGAAGCTCGAACCGACGGCCCAGGTCGGCGGTACGACGCTGCAGCTCAATGGCGCCGGGCTGCGCACCCGGGCCTTCTTCAAGGTCTATGTGGCCGGGCTCTACGTGCCGCAGAAGGCCGGCAACGCGGCCGCGCTGCTGGCCCAGAAGGGTGCCCGGCGCGTCGCCATCACGATGCTGCGCAACGTCGATGCGGACTCCTTCGCCGGCGCGCTGAACGATGGCCTGCGCAACAACCACACCGAGGCGCAGATCGCCGCTTTCAAGGCCCAGATCGACGCCTTGAACGCCAACCTCAAGGCCGTGGGCGAGGCCAAGAAGGGCGATGCGATCCACTTCGAGTTCGTGCCCGATGCAGGCACGCGCGTGCTGGTCAATGGCCAGCCGCGTGGCAGCGCGATCCCCGGCGAGGACTTCTTCACCGCGGTGTTGCGCGTCTGGATCGGCGACAAGCCGGTCGACGCCGATCTCAAGAAGGGGATGGTCGGCGGCTGACGCCACGGCCACACCACCCTACACGGCGTGAGCCGACCCCACCAGGAGCGACGCGATGACAGAGACCTTGTTGCCGGTTCTACAGAAGCACCCGTTCGTTGCAGAACTCCCCGCGGAGCACAAGGAACGGCTTGCCGAACTCGCGAAGGAAGTGCATTTCGACGCCGGCCACATCATCTTCCACGAGGGCGACGACTACTCGACCTTCTACCTTCTGACCGAGGGCACCGTCGCGCTCGAACTGCAGGTGCCTGACCAGTTGCTGCGCGTGCAGACGCTGTTTGCCGGCGACGAACTCGGCTGGTCGGCGGTGCTGCCGCACTCCGGCATGCGCTTCCAGGCGCGCGCGCTGACACCGGTCTCGGCGCTGGCCTTCGAGGGCGAGCAGTTGCTGGCCAGCTTCAAGGCCGATCCGACCTTCGGCCTGGCCCTGATGCTGCGCCTGATGGGCGTGGTGTCGGAGCGGCTGCGTGCCACGCGCGTGCAACTGGTCGACCTCTATTCCACGGAAGCCCGGCGCGCAGGCACCTGAGCCTGGTCTGACCAGGCGCCGCGCGGCACGGCGGACGGCGGATCAGCGGACCGCCTTCCTGGCGCGCCCCTACGCGTGACCGCGCGCGGCCAGCACCGCCATGTGCTTGCCGCGCGTGCTCATCTGCGAACCCACCAGCGGGATGGCGCGGCCGGGCAGCAGCATGTGCCAGTAGATCGGTTTGAAGGCGAGCTTGCCGAGGTGGTTCAGCCGCGTTTCCTCCAGCAGCGTCATCGGGCCGATCAGCGGCAGCGGGAACTTGCCGGGGACCGGCTGGATGTCGTAGTTGAAGTCCACCAGGATCGCCTTGCCGAAGCCGGTCTCGATGAAGCAGTTGGCGTGGCCGTCGGCCAGCGGTTCGGCGGCCTCGCCGGCGATCTCGCGCAGCAGGTTGTGCACCACCACCTCGGCCTGGAAGTGCGCCACCGAGCCGGCCTTGGAGGTCGGCACGTTGGTGTTGTCGCCGAGCAGGAACACGCGCTCGGCCTTCTTCGCCTTCAGCGTGTGCTTCTCGGTCAGCCCGAAGCCGAGGCCGTCGCCCAGGCCGGCGTCGTCGATCAGTTCCGAACCTTCGTGCGGCGGGATCGTGACCAGCAGGTCGTAGGGCACGGTCTTGCCGTCGGGGCAGGCGACATCCTTGTCGGTGACGGTGGCCAGCGGTGCGTTCGGCACGACCTCGACGCCCTTGGCGACCAGCATGTCGGTCAGCATGTCGTTGCAGATCGGCTTGGTGAAGGCGCCGCTCAACGGCGTCATCAAGGTCAGCTTGGTGCGCGAGCGGATGCCGCGCTGCGTCAGGTACTCGTCGACCAGGCAGACGAATTCCAGCGGCGCCACCGGGCACTTGATCGGCATCTCGGCGATGTCGACCAGCAGGTCGCCGCCTTCGAACCGCTCCAGCGCGTCGGCCAGCTTCAAGGCGCTGTCGGGCGTGTAGAAGCCGTGCGCGCGCGTGCCCCAGCGCTCGGGCAGGCCGTCGATCGCGTCGACGACGGTGCGGCAACCGAGCGCCAGCACCAGCCAGTCGTAGCCGTGGCTGCCCTGGTCGGTGGTCACCGTGCGCGCTCGAGGATCGATCGCGGTGATCTTCTCGCACAGGTACTCGACGCCGGGGCCGATGAAGTCCGAGTTCTTGCGCTGGATGTCGGCGAGCGTGCGGTAGCCCGGCTTGCGAAACGGCAGGAACAGCATCCCGGGCTGGTAGGTATGCAGCGGCGAATTGCCGATCAGCCGCACGTTGACCTGCAGGTTCTTGCGACGGGCCTGCTTGGCCAGCAGATTGGCGGCGACCAGGCCGCCGGTGCCGTCGCCGAGAACGAGTACGTTGGTTGCCATCGACTTCCTCCGCGTGCTGCGATACGGCCCTGGCGATGCTGCCACGCTGCGCGATGACCACCACGATGCCATGCAAACGGCGACCGCACGCGTCGCGGCCGCCGCGCAGGGTCTGCATCCGAACGGGATCTTCGCCTTGGTCCCGGTGGCCTCGGCACCGGCTCTCAGTCCAGCAGGTCCTTGGGGACATTGCCACCGTTGGCGGCGATGCGCGCGAGCACGGTCTTGTGCAGCCACATGTTCATCTTCGCCGAGTCGCCCATCAACTCCGCCGGGCAGCCGAGTTCGGTGGCCAGTTCCTTGCGCGCCGCGAGGCTGCTGTCGATCTCGAGCAGTTTGAGCAGATCGACGATCGAGGTCCGCCAGTTCAGTTTCTGCGGGTTCGCCGCGGCGCGCTGCTCCAGCTGCGCGACGACGTCGACGAGCGCGACCGGTTTGGGCGCCGGCGGCGCGGCCGGGGCGGTGGTCGTGGTCGGGCTCGCGGCAGCGGGCGACGTGACGGGCGGGGCCGCGGCGGCCGCGCTGCCGAAACCCAGCTTGTCGAGGATCTTGCTGAAGAATCCCATGGTGTCCTCCTGGAAAGGTTGGTGGAAAGGCGCGCGCAGCGCCAGCGCGAGAACAGCCCTGCCTACTTGCCGAATACCACTTTCAGCAGGTCGGTCGTGCGCGCGACGGGGTCGGTGCGGATCTTCTTCTCCTCCTCACCGACCATGTGGAACAGGCCGTCGAGCGACTTGTTGGTCACGTAGTCGTCGAGGTCGAGCGACTGCTTGCCGACGAGCGGCACGCTCTCGTAGCGTCCCATCATGTTCTTGTAGGCGCGCGTCGTGCCGACCTCGCTGACCTTCTGCGACACGATCGGCTTGAAGGCCGCGTACAGCTTGTCGTGCGTCTTGCGGCGGAAGAAGTCGGTGGCGGCGGTATTGCCGCCCGTGAGGATGCCGCGCACGTCCTCCAGCGTCATGTCGCGGATCGCGTCGCCGAAGTAGCGCGACGCCAGCGGTGCCGCCGCCTCGGCCGCACGATTCATGCTGAGAACGAACTCGTCGACCTGCTTCTGGTAACCGGCCATTCGCGCCACGTCCGCCACCTTCTGGATGCTCGACGGCATCAGGATCTTCACCGCCGCGTTTCCGAAGTAGCCGTTCTCTCGCGAAAGGCTCTGCACGGCTCTTTCGGTGCCGACGGCGAGCGCTTCCTTGATTCCCGCCGCGTTGGTCTTCTCGTCGGGCGCGCCTGTCTCCGATCCGGTAGCCGGCGCCTTGGGCAACTTCCCGACCCCCTTCATGATGTCGTCGAGCTTCGGCACTTGCGCCGCGGCCATGCAGGCGCAAGAGGCGCCGAACACGATTGCCACTCTTCGCTTCATGCCCGCCTCCTGTATGCGCATCGGTCCGATGGGGGACTCGCCGCCATGCAGACGCCAGTGCTGGAACCCGATGGCAGCAAACTACCCGATGCGCCGACCGGGTGCATTGAGCGCGCTCAACGATCCGCGGCGCCGCACGGCAACGACGGCGCCGACCGATGGGCGGCCCCGATCCGACCGCGATCGGACCGCTCGATTGACGCTGCGCAACTGCCGGGACGCGAACGCGTTGCAGAGTGTGGGTTCACCGAGCTTCAGTCAGGAGATTGCGATGACCGACTATGTGACCGACGTCAGGAAGTACACCTCGAACGTCAATGAGACCGCCGTCGCTGCGATCGTGAAGTATTGCGGCATCGCGCTGCAACGGGCGGATTCATCGCTGGTGTCCGCCTCGGACTCGAAGGAACTGGCAACCATTCGCGAAGGCTTCGCCGCCAAGAAACTGGGGTTGACCGCCGAGGCGGCGGACGCCGGCATCAAGGCTGCCGCCGAAAAGATGAAGGCGACGGGGCACAAGAGCCGCGTGACCTTCTACTACCTGCTGGCGGAGGCCACGGGAACGCTGAGCAAGCTGGGCTGAGCGCAGACGCGCCGGGCCTCTGCACGCCTCGCGCCTCGGGTGGCCATCACCCCGGGCGCGATGGCGATCGTTGCTCAAAAATGTAGCAGCACCGAACCCGGGAACACGGCCACCAGCATGGTTGCAGCCAGGCAGGCCAGGCTCGCGCCCAGCGCCAGCTTGCGCATCGGCGTGGCTTCGACGGCGACCGGCGCGTCCGGGCTCATGAACATCAGCTGGATCACGCGCAGGTAGAAGTAGATGCCGAGGTAGCTGCCGACCAGGCCGAGCACCGCGTAGGTGATGTGACCGGCGGCGATGACGTTCTTGAAGATCAGGAACTTGGCGACGAAGCCGGGGAAGGGCGGGATGCCGGCCAGCGACAGCATCGCGATGCCGATCATCAGGGCCGCGAACGGCGAGCGCTGGAACAGGCCCTTCAGGTTGTCGAGGCGGTCGCGTTCGCGGTCGTCGTCGGCCGCCGGCAGCGCGGCGAAGGCCAGCAGGTTCAGCAGCCCGTAGGCGAGCACGTAGAAGGCCACCGCCTGCAGCCGGCCGGCGGGCTCGCCGAGCAAGGCGTAGAACAGGTAGCCGGCGTGCGCGATCGAGCTGTAGGCGATCATGCGGCGCAGGCTGGGTTGGCGCATTGCGGCCAGGTTGCCCCAGACGATCGAGACCAGCGGCAGCACCGCCACCAATTCGAGCATCGGCGACGCCAGCTTGGCGTTGCCGAACAGCCGCACCACCGCGAGCAGCACGCCGGCCTTGACCAGCACGGCCATGTATGCCGTCACCGGCACGCTCGCGCCTTCGTAGGCGTCGGGCGCCCAGGTGTGGAACGGCACGATCGCGGCCTTCAGGAAGAACGCCAGGATCACCAGCACGACAGCCGCGCGGGCCAGCGTGTCGGTGGCACCGAGCGAGCGGGAGAAGGTCTCGATCGCCATCGATCCGCTGGTGCCGTAGAGCAGCGACGCGCCCATCAGGAACATCGCCGTCGCGGTGCCGCCGAGCACCAGGTACTTCAGTGCGGCCTCGGCGCTCTGCGGCCGCCGGTAGGCCAGCAGCACCAGCGTGTAGACCGGTATCGACATCAACTCCAGGCCGAGGAACAGCGTCAGCACGCTGTCGGCCGACTGCAGCAGGCACACGCCGTACAGCGACGACAGCAGCAGCACCGCGAACTCGCCGCCTTCGAACTCGTCGCGCGCCATCAGCAGCACCGGCAGCGCCAGTGCCAGCACCACCGCCTTGGCCAGCAGCGTGGCCGGATCGACCGAGAACTGCCCTGCGAACGGTGCCGCGGCATAGCCATCGAACGACAGGCTGGCCGCGGCCACCGCAGCGGCCGCGACGCCGAGCAGCGCAACCGCCAGCGACGCGCGCTGCCAGCGGCCAGCGATCTCCAGGCCCACCAGCAGCACGATGCCTGCCAGCAGCAGGTGCTCGGGCAGCATCGCCATCAGCACGTCGTGGCTGATCATGGTTTCTTCTCCATCAGTCGCGGCGTGCTGACCAGTTGCTGGTAGGCCTTGGCCGCCAGCTCGGTCTTGCGCATCGGCTCATTCGGGAACAAGCCGAGCCAGAAGATCGCCACGACGATCAGGCCGAGGATGGTCTTCTCGCGCCCGTTCAGATCGGCCAGCGGATGCTGGTCGCTGTGGTGCGGCGCCTTGGCCGCGCCGTACAGGAAGCCGAGCGCGAAGCGCAGCATGTACAGCGCGCCGAGCACGACACCGGTCACGGCCACCACCACCAGCACCAGCGGCAGGTTGGTGGTGCCCAGCCGGTACTGGATCCAGGCCGACTTGAACGCGCCCAGCAGGACCAGGAATTCACCGGTGAAGCCGCTGGTGGTGGGCAGGCCCACCGAGGCCAGCGTCAGGATCATGAAGAACACCGAGTACACCGGCAGCAGCCTGGCCAGCCCGCCGTAGGCGGCGAGTTCGCGCGTGTGGCAGCGCTCGTAGATCATGCCGACCATCAGGAACAGGCCGGCCGCGACCAGGCCATGGCTGACCATCTGGATCACCGCGCCCTGGATGCCGGCGAGTTCCAGGCTCAGCAGCCCGAGCATCACGTAGCCGAGGTGGCTGATCGACGAGTAGGCAATGATCTTCTTGATGTCGTCCTGCACCAGCGCCAGGCAGGCGCCGTAGACGATGCTGATCACCGCCAGGGTCATCAGCACCGGGGTGAACAGATGGGTGGCGTCGGGGAACAGCGGGAAGCCGAGCTTCATGAAGCCGTAGGTGCCCATCTTCAGCAGCACGCCGGCCAGGATCACCGAGCCCGCCGTCGGCGCCTCGACGTGCGCGTCGGGCAACCAGGTGTGCAGCGGCACCATCGGCACCTTGATCGCGAAGCTGAGCGCGAAGGCGGCCAGCAGCCAGGCCTGCACGTCCAGCGGCAGCCGGGCCTTGACCAGGTCGGCGAAGGCGAACGAGGTGATGCCGGTCGCCTGCTGCAGCGAGTAGACGAGGTAGATCACCGCGGCCAGCATCAGGATGCTGCCGAAGGCCGTGTACAGCACGAACTTCAGCGTCGCGTAGATGCGCCGCTCGCCGCCCCAGATGCCGATCAGCAGGAACATCGGGATCAGCATCGTTTCCCAGAACACGTAGAACAGGAACAGGTCCTGCGCGACGAAGGTGCCCATCATCGCGAACTGGATCAGGAACACCATCGCGTAGAACAGCTTCACGTCCTTCGTGATCGCGGTGAAGGCGCTGGCCACCACCAGCGGCGCCAGGAAGGCCGTCAGCAGCACCAGCAGGATGTTGTAGCCGTCCAGGCCGATCTGGTAGTACACGCCCCAGTCGGCGATCCACGGCAGGCGGGTCTCGAACTGCAGCCCGGCGACGCGGCTGTCGAAGCGCATGTACAGCCACGCGGTGAGCACGAATTGCAGCGTCATCACGCCCAGCGTCAGGCGGCGCGTGAAGTCATCGTGCGCGGCCGGCGACACCAGCAGCAGGCCGGCGCCGAACAGCGGCAGGAACAGCACGAGGTTGAGCAGGCCGGCGTCAAACATGGCGCCAACTCCACAGCAGTGCGCCGACGATGCCGATCAGCACCAGCCACGCGTACAGGTGCAGGCTGCCGGTCTGCACGCGGCCCAGCACCCCGGCGCTGCGTTGCCCCAGCGCGGCCAGCCCGTTCAAGGCGCCGTCGATCACGCGGCGGTCGCTGAAGCGCAGGAACACCGCGTCCGACAGCCACACCAGAGGCTGGCCGATCACGCGCTCGTAGAGCTCGTCGATGTAGTACTTGTTCGACAACCAGCGGTGCAGCCCGGCGAATGCCTGCGCCACCCGCGCGGCGCGCTTCGCACCGTCGCCGAAGAAGTACCCAGGCGCCGAGCACGCCGGTCACGGCGATGGCCATCGCGAGGTACTTGAGCGGCGTCTCGAGGTGGTGCAGAGATTCATGGGTGGCAGGCAGAGGCAGCATCGGCTCGAGGAAGTGCGGGATCGAGATGAAGCCGCCGATCGCCGACAGCGCTGCCAGCACCACCAGCACGCCGGTCATCGAGAGCGGCGACTCGTGCACGTGGTGCTCGACCTCCGGATCCATCCGCGAGGCACCGAAGAACGTCAGCCAGACCAGGCGGAACATGTAGAACGCCGTCATCAGCGCGGTCAGCGTGGCCACGGCCCACAGCAGCGGCGAGCCGCCGCGCTCGCTGGCGAGTGCGAACCAGATGATCTCGTCCTTCGACCAGAAGCCGGCCAGCGGCCAGAAGCCGGCGATCGCGGCGGTGGCGATCAGGAAGGTCCAGAACGTCAGCGGAATCTTCTTCCACAGCCCGCCCATCTTGCGCACGTCCTGCTCGCCGCCCAACGCGTGGATCACGCTGCCGGCGCCGAGGAACAGGCAGGCCTTGAAGAAGGCGTGCGTGACGACGTGGAAGATCGCCACGCCGTAGGCGCCGACGCCGAGCGCCAGGAACATGAAGCCGAGCTGCGACACGGTCGAGTAGGCCAGCACCTTCTTGATGTCGGTCTGCACGATCGCGATCGTGGCGGCGAAGAACGCGGTGGCCGTGCCGACGATGGCGATCACCGCCGAGGCCTCGGGCGCCTGCAGGTAGACGCCCGACATGCGGGCCACCAGGTACACGCCGGCCGTGACCATCGTCGCCGCATGGATCAGCGCCGACACCGGCGTCGGGCCGGCCATCGCGTCGGGCAACCACACGTGCAGCGGGATCTGCGCCGACTTGCCGGTGGCGCCGATGAACAGCAGGATGCCGACCAGGCTGGCCGGCACCACCGCGGCGGCGCCGATGCCGAACGCGGCGTTGATGCTGGTCCATGTTCAGCGTGCCGAAGGCCTGGTACAGCACGAACATGCCGAGCAGGAAACCCGCGTCGCCGATGCGGTTGGTGATGAAGGCCTTCTTGCCGGCGCGCGCATTGGCCAGGTCGTCGAACCAGAAGCCGATCAGCAGGTACGAGGCCAGGCCGACGCCTTCCCAGCCGACGAACAGCACCAGCATCGAGCGGCCGAGCACCAGCAGCAGCATGAAGAACAGGAACAGGTTCAGGTAGGCGAAGAAGCGGCCGAAGCTCTTGTCGTGCGCCATGTAGCCGACCGAGTAGATGTGGATCACCGAGCCGACGCCGGTGACGACCAGCGTCATCACCGCACTCAGGCGGTCGAAGTAGAAGGCGATCTCGAACGGGAGGCGGCCGATCAGCGCCCAGCGGTAGGCCGTCTCGACGAGCGGCACGTAGCCGCCGGCCTTGAGATCGAGCAGGGCCTTCACGGCGAGCAGGAACGACAGGATCGGCAGGCCGCAGCCGACCACGGTGACGAAGTTCTTGCCGACGCGGTTGCCGCCGAGTTGCGTGGCCAGCACGCCGTTCAGCACGAAGCCGAGCAGCGGGAGCAGGACGATCAGCGTGAGCACGGTTATCCCTTGAGATCGTTGTAGGCGCCGAGGTCCAGCGTGTGCTTGTCGCGGACGAGCAGCAGCACGATCGGGATGGCCAGCGCGATCTCGGCGGTGGCGACGACGAAGATCAGGAACACCAGCACCGCGCCGACCGTGGTCGCGGTCTGCTGGGCGAAGGTGACCAGGCTGAGGATCACGCCGTTGAGCATCAGCTCCATGCACATCAGCATCACCAGCACGTTGCGGCGCACGATCACGCCGAGCAGGCCGAGCGAGAACAGCGCGATGGCCAGGCCGAGCAGCAGTTGCGTTCTATCCATGGCTGGCCTTCCTGCGGCTGACCTTGATCACGGCCAGTGCCGCCACCACCGCGGCCACCAGCAGCACCGAGGTGAGTTCGAAGTGCAGCCAGTACTCGTTGAGGAACGAGATGGAGAACCTGGTGATGCCGTAGGCCGTGTCGCCCTTCGCCGCGGCC